>NZ_JBVIPU010000003.1:77786-285374 GCF_055577645.1 Streptomyces sp. NPDC033180
GTTCGGAGCTGGCGAGGCTTTCGGAGCCGTCGAGGTGTTCGGAGCTGGCGAGGCTTTCGGAGCCGTCGAGGTGTTCGGAGCTGGCGAGGCTTTCGGAGCCGTCGAGGTGTTCGGAGCTGGCGAGGCTTTCGGAGCTGGCGGGGTTTTCGGGGCTGGCGGGGGGCTCTTCGCTGGGCAGGGATTCTTCGTCGGGCTCGGATTCTTCTTCGTACGCGGAGGCCCCGTCACCGGCAGCGGAGGCCTCGTCACCGGCAGCGGGGGCCGGAAGGGGCGCCTTTGGCGGGGCGGAGCCCTCCGATGTCAGATGGTCCAGCACGCGGCCCAGCGTCGGTCCCTTGGAGTCGGGTGTCGTCGGGTCGGCGGCGTGGCTGATGCCCAGGGAGTCCAGGACGCGGTGGAGGCGTGCGGCGTCCATGCGCCACTTCCGGTCGACGACCTCGTCCGGATACTCCTGCCACGCCACCGGAGCCCAGTCCGGGCTCTGCTCGGCGGGACCGCCGTGGAAGAGGCGGGCGGCGAGCAGCGAAGCCGCCTCGTCGACCGAGCCCGGCTCCTCCAGGAGATCACAGGCGGGGCGCTCACCCAGGCGGGACGTGAAGCCCTCGGCCAGGCGGTCCCTGCGGGAGAGCTCGGTGAGCGCGGAGACGACGCCCGCGTCAAGGCGTGACGGCCAGCGGCCCATCCGCCAGGCGGGCAGCGCGACCTTGGTCAGGAGCCGGTCCCACCCGGCATACGCCAGGCCCACCTGCTCCTGGGCAACGATCCGCACCCCGTAGTCCACGGCCTGGGCGCGCTCGGCGGCGGCTGCCGCGACCCCGCGCTCCATCTCACCGGCATGCCCCCGGCAGCTGCGCAGGAGCAGCCTCGTCACCCAGCCGGCGCCGCCGAGAACCGTGCGCACGAGTGGACCGCGCCCCGGTGCGGAGGTGACCGCCACCGCGGCGTCGAGGCCGCGGATGAAGCGCCGGGCCGCGGCTATGTCGGGGTGCGCCGAAGGACCTGTGCCCGCCACGACCGGGGCGAGCACCGCGCGGAGCTCGCCGACCCGCATCCACCACAGGAACGGGGAGCCGATGACGAGCACCGGAGCGACGGGTGCCTGGCGGCGCGGGGCGGGGCGACTGTCCCGTACGCCATTGCCCTCTGCGGGTGCCGGGGAGGGGGACTCCGCGGGCGGGCCGTGCGCGGGGTGCGTGCGGTCCTCGAGCCAGCTGTCGCAGTCCGGGGTGAGCGCTATCGCCGACGGGGCCGGCACGTCCAGGCGGTCGGCGAGGTCCCGCACCAGGCGGTACAGATCGGGGGCCGAGCTCTCGGTGATCGGGACGGTCGGGCTGACGGCGGGCCTGGAACGCGCGACCACGAGCGCGATGCCCGCGGCGGCGAGCAGGACGACAGCGGCGACGGCCGTCACGACGCCGCGCACGACGTCCCAACTCCCGCCGGTCATATGGCCCGTGACCCCGCCCGCGATCAGCACGACGGCGACGGCCGCGGGCAGCAGTGCGACGGCTAGCGCCCTGCTGCGGATGCGCAGCACGGCGAGCGCCTGGGAACGCGCGGACTGCACGCCCACCTCCACACCCGTACCTGACACGACCGATGTCACCCCCTGCTGCCTGTGCCGCCTGCGGCCCGGCCGGGGGCCGGGACGACGGGCGGACGGCAGCCGCCGATGGATTTGCTCACTCCCCCACTGTGGCACCCGCCACTGACATCGCAATGCCGGTGGTCTGTTTGGCTCTGGGCACCTGAACCGCTTGCGCCGCACCCTAGTTGGGGTGCCGGGCATCGTCAGCCGGATGGGCCAGCGGTCACTCGATGGAATGGCTTTGGGTAAAGGTGGATGACGAGGGGGGTGACGAGGAGATGACGACCAGGCCCCGGATCCAGTGTCGGATCCGGGGCCTGTGGGCCGTTCGCGGGTGGCGCGCGGGTTCGCGGGGGTCGCGCATGTGCGGCCTTGGTTACGCCTCCGACGCCTCCGACGCCTGCGCCGTCGCCTCCGACGCCGCCTTCGCCGCGATGTCCGTGCGGTGCTGGGAGCCGTCGAGGCGGATGCGGGACAGCGCCGCGTACGCCCTCTCGCGCGCCGCGGTGAGATCCGCACCGGTCGCCGTCACGGAGAGCACACGGCCGCCCGCGCTGACCACCGCGTCGCCGTCGCGCTTCGTCCCCGCGTGCAGGACGTACGCGTGCGGGGCATCCTGTGCCGCCACATCGCCGAGCCCCTCGATGGGGTCGCCGGTGCGCGGAGTCTCCGGGTAGTTGTGCGAGGCGATGACCACCGTCACCGCGGCGTCGTCGCTCCAGCGCAACGGGGGCAGGTCGATCAGCGTGCCGTTCGCGGCGGCAAGGAGGACTCCGGCGAGCGGGGTCTTCAGGCGGGCGAGCACGACCTGCGTCTCGGGGTCGCCGAAGCGGGCGTTGAACTCGATGACGCGTACGCCGCGGCTGGTGATCGCGAGGCCCGCGTAGAGCAGCCCCGAGAAGGGGGTGCCGCGGCGGCGCAACTCGTCGACGGTGGGCTGCAGCACGCTCTGCATGACCTCGTCGACCAGCTTCGGGTCGGCCCAGGGGAGCGGCGAGTACGCGCCCATGCCGCCGGTGTTCGGCCCTTCGTCCCCGTCGAGCGCGCGCTTGAAGTCCTGCGCGGGCTGGAGCGGTACCACGGTGACGCCGTCCGTGATGGCGAAGAGGGATACCTCGGGGCCGTCGAGGAACTCCTCGATGACGACGCGGTCGCAGGCGAGGGCGTGGGCGCGGGCGGCCTCGACGTCGTCGGTCACGACGACGCCCTTGCCGGCGGCGAGCCCGTCGTCCTTGACGACGTAGGGCGCCCCGAAGGCGTCGAGCGCCGTGTCGATCTCCTCTGCGGTCGTGCAGACGTAGGACCGGGCGGTGGGCACCCCGGCTCCCGCCATCACGTCCTTGGCGAAGGCCTTGGAACCCTCCAGCTGGGCGGCCTCCTCGGAGGGGCCGAAGCAGGGGATGCCGACGTCGCGCACGGCATCGGCGACTCCGGCGACCAGGGGCGCCTCCGGGCCCACGATCACCAGCTCGGCGCCGAGCCGGGTGGCGAGGGCGGCCACCGCGCTGCCGTCGAGGGCGTCGACCGGGAGCAGCTCGGCCACGTCCGCGATGCCGGCGTTGCCGGGGGCGCAGTACAGGGCGGAGACGTCGGGGTCGAGGGACAGAGAGCGGCACAGGGCGTGTTCGCGGGCACCACTGCCGATGACGAGGACCTTCACGGGCGCCAGCCTAGCTGCCGCAGACCAGTACCTTCGTACGGGAGCCCCAGCCGCGGGGGCCCCTTGGCTTGTACGTTCCTCCAGCCGCGGCCTGCCCTGCCTCCCTCTCCGCGGCTCGTGCTTTCGCCTGGGGGCGGGGGTACCGGGGTGCTCTTCGCCGCGGGGGCTTCGCCTTAAGGCCTGGCCCTGGGCGACCCGCGCCCGACGCCCAGCCCGCTCCCCCACGCTGCGATCGCCCCGCCTTCGACTGCGCGCCGGACGCAGTCGTCCGGCTCGGGGCGGACGCAGTCGTCCGGCTCGGGGCGGACGCAGTCGTCCGGCTCGGGGCGGACGCAGTTATCCGGCTTGGTCCCTGGCCAAGGGCCCTCAGGGTCCCTGACCGAGGGCCTCAGGGTCCCTGACCGAGGGCCTCAGGGTTCGTTGTTGTATTCCTCGACGATCGTTGCGCCCAGTTCCCGGACGATCAGGTCGTGGCCGGACAGGGCCGACTCGACCAGGTCGGGGTCGTCGTCCGCCCAGGTGTCGTCCTCCGGGGAGACATGGTCCGGGACGCGCCGTTCCGAGGCCGGAGCGGGAGCGGGAGCCGGGGCCGAGGTCGGCGCGGGGGCAGCCGGCGCCCGGCTCGCGGCGGTCGGCGCGGGCGGGGGCGACTGCTGCTGGGGCGGAGCCGGCCGCGAGGGCGGCGGCGCGCTGCCCCCGAAGTTGCCCGCCGCGGGTGGCGGTGCCGAGCCCCCCGAGGGGTCGACGATCGCCTCGACCTTCCACTGCACCCCGAACTGCTCGGACAACGCCTGCCGCAGCACGTCCTCGCTACCGCTGCTTGCGAAGTTGTCCCGCGCCCCCGCGTTCACGAAGCCGATCTGCAGTGTCGTCCCGTCGAAGCCCGCCACCTGGGCGTTCTGGCTCAGCAGGATCCAGGTGAAGCGGCGGCGGCCCTTCACCGCCTCAAGGATGTTCGGCCACAGGGAGCGTGGATCGGGACCGCCCACCGCGCCCGCCGCCGGAGCCGGAGCTGCCGCCGGAGCAGGTGCAGGTGCAGGTGCCACCGGAGCCGGCTGTTGCGGAGCCGCAGCACCGACACCCGCGGCCGCAGCCGTGGGCCAGCCACCCGGACGCGGGGCCTCCGCGGGAGCAGGAGCCGAAGCGGTGGGCTCGGCCTGCTTCGGGCCGCTCCCCGGCGCCGAGGCCGTGGGCCACCCACCAGGGCGACGCTCACCGGAAGCCGCGGCAGGCTGCCCCGCCTCCGGAACCGGAGCCGCCTGCACCGGGGGAGCAACGGGTGGAGCAACCGGCGGGGCCACAGGCTCAGGACCCGAAGAGCCCGAAGAGCCCGAAGAGCCCGAACCCGACGAAACAGCGCCCGAAGAAGCAGCACCCGGAGACGCAGCACCCGGAGAAGCAGCAGCCTGCCCCCCGCCCCGCACAGCCGCCCGCGCCGCCGCGACCCCGCCCCCCGGCGGAACCGGAGCGGCCTGCGCCTCGGCGCCGCCCTGCCGCGCCCCGGCATGGGCGTCGGGCCCGGGAACGTACGCCATCGCGGGACCGGACCCAGGCCCAGACCCGCCCCCCGCCTGCGCCCCCGCCATGAAGTTGCCGCCACGCTCCAGCCGGTCGAGGCGGGCCATGAGCGAGCGCTCGTCGTCATACGCGGCCGGAAGCAGCACGCGCGCGCAGATCAGCTCCAGCTGCAGCCGGGGCGACGTCGCCCCCCGCATCTCCGTGAGGCCTTCGTTCACGAGGTCGGCCGCGCGGCTGAGCTCGGCGCCGCCGAAGACGCCCGCCTGCGCCTGCATCCGCTCCACGACGTCCGAGGGGGCGTCGATGAGCCCCTTCTCCGCCGCGTCCGGAACCGCCGCGAGGATCACCAGGTCCCGCAGCCGCTCCAGAAGGTCGGCGACGAAGCGCCGCGGGTCGTTGCCGTCCTCGATCACGCGGTCGACGATCTCGAAGGCGGCAGCGCCATCCCCGGAAGCGAAGGCCTCCACCACGGAGTCGAGCAACGACCCGTCCGTGTAACCAAGAAGAGACGTCGCCATGGCATACGTCACACCGTCGTCCGCCGCGGACGCGAGCAGCTGGTCCATGACGGACATCGAGTCACGCACGGACCCGGCACCGGCCCGCACGACCAGCGGGAACACACCCTCCTCGACGGCCATCTGCTCCCGGCCGCACACCTCGGCCAAGTACTCACGGAGGGTCCCCGGCGGCACGAGACGGAACGGATAGTGATGCGTACGCGACCGGATCGTCCCGATGACCTTCTCGGGCTCCGTCGTCGCGAAGATGAACTTGAGGTGCTCCGGCGGCTCTTCGACCACCTTCAGCAGGGCGTTGAAGCCCGCCGAGGTGACCATGTGCGCCTCGTCGATGATGTAGATCTTGTACCGACTGCTCGCCGGGCCGAAGAAGGCCTTCTCGCGCAGATCACGAGCGTCGTCCACACCGCCGTGCGAAGCGGCGTCGATCTCGATGACGTCGATCGAACCGGGGCCGTTCCTCGCCAGGTCGCGGCAGGACTGGCACTCGCCGCAGGGGGTCGGAGTGGGACCTTGCTCACAGTTGAGACAGCGGGCCAGGATGCGCGCGCTCGTCGTCTTGCCGCAGCCGCGCGGACCACTGAACAGGTAGGCGTGGTTGACCCGGTTGTTGCGCAGCGCCTGCTGCAACGGGTCAGTTACATGCTCCTGCCCGATGACCTCGGCGAACGACTCCGGGCGATAGCGGCGGTACAACGCGAGAGACGACACACATACGAGGTTAATGGCGCCCACTGACAACACCTACCGCGAACGCAAAGCGCCCCCCACGCACCCGCCAGAGCCAACCTACCCTTGCTGCCTTCCGGCCCTGGGGGAGTTCAGTCAGATAGCGCCACGTGAGGGGCTGACACCCACCCTAGCGGATCCCCGGGGCCGGAAGCGACGGCGGACCCCACCCCGATACCCGCCTCGGAACGATCTCGGTAGCGATCTTCGGATCGGAGGCGATCTGGTTCGCGAGCACTCCTCAACGTCTTGTATTGTTTGCGGCGGAGGATTCGCCTAGTGGCCTAGGGCGCACGCTTGGAAAGCGTGTTGGGGGCAACCCCTCACGAGTTCGAATCTCGTATCCTCCGCCAGTGCCTCACCGGGCACGATGTCGAAGGGCCCCACCGTTCGCGGTGGGGCCCTTCTTCGTGTGTGGCCTCAGTCCGCTTCGTCCAGCCCGACGACCTCGACGACTACGACATCCACCCCAGCATGCGCCAGCAGATCGGCGACTACCTGGCCGGCACCTATCCCTACCTCGGATAGCTGATCAGAGCACGACGCCCAGGTCGTCCGCCGCAGCCCGCACCCGTCCCACGCTGGCGTGGATCTCGGGTGCGGCCCGTCGGATGAATCGTCCGACGATGCTGTCCGCGCCGTACCGGCCCAAGATCTCGCCCACCCGCTCCTCTGAAGTCGTGCGCTCTCCGTCCGGCGTGGTGGTCAGGTCGCAGTACACCAAGGCGTCCACCAACAGGACATCGCCGGGCAAGGGAAACTCGGCGGCCAGTTCTGTCCGCAGACCGCGCTCTTCAGCCTCCAGGAGCGCGAAGGAGTGGTTCGCCACCAGGCGTACGACTCGATCGCTCACAGTGCCGAGTGCCTGAAGGTGACGTGCACCGTCGAGGGGGGTGGAAGCCGGTGTCGACAAGCGACGGCGAGTACCCAATGTCGTGCAGCACGGCTGCCATTTCCAGGCCCTCGGCTCCGCTGCCCATGAGGGGCGCGAGTTGTCTGGCGCAGGCGACCACCCCCTGTGTGTGCGCCCATCGTCGCGGCAGGCTTTCACTCAGCAGGGCTTCGGCCAGCTTGTACGCGCCCTTAACCGTCGTCACGCGGCGAGGATACGGCTGCGGCAGCGCGCGAGGACAGCCTGAGCAGCAGCGGCATCCTCATGGCCACCTCTCTGACACTGTGGCCGTTATCGAGGAGCTGCTTGCTTCGGCGACTTGGCCGACCCCGCCATCGAACTGCTCGAACCGTTCACGCGCCGGGACCAGCGCCCCTGGGGCCTGGACTACCTGCGCGGACTGATGACCGGAAGCGGCCGCAAATCGGTGGGTGGCCGCCCGCCTGGGGGCCTGGCCTGGCGCATACACCGCGCCCTGAACCCGACCGCGCTGATCACCGGCGACACCCGGCTTCTGCAAGGACGGCGACGCCTTCGCCGGTGTGGCCCGTCAATACACCGGCACCGGCGGCAAGACCACCAACTGGACCCAGTGGCCGCGTTGCCGCCGAGCTTCTCCAGCGCCGAGCAGCCGTTCTGTGGGGGTCCCGCGAGTGCGGTGGAATGTTGCACTGGGAGGGCTACGGCGTCCACAACGGCCAAGCAGCGATCCCCGAACCTGCCACAGGCCACCGATGGTCACCGGGACTGGCAGCACTCCTGCGCCACGGAGATGAAAGCCGCCTTCGCTCGCTTGAGTTCGTCCGGCCTCTCATGGCGGCGCAGGGAGTCGACGAGGTGCTGCGCCGCGGCAGCGGCATCGGGCGGGCCTTCCAGAAGTACCCCGCTCAAGGCACGTTGCAGCAGGGCATCATCGACGGCTGGGCCCCGCCCACTTCGCTCGGCGAAAATCCTCGCCTCTGCGGCTCCGAGGAACTCCGCATAGGTCTGGCGTCGAAGGGCGAACTCGCGGTGGTTCGACTCACCTCGAAGCGTCATGCGAACTGATTCGAGCAGTGCATCCGCCTGGCGATCCCCCGCATGACGTGCGGCGGCAGCCTGTCGGATGCCTGCGCTGCGGGAGTACCAGCCGGTCACAACGCTGCCCGCGATCGCCGAGCCCGCAGCAATGAGGGCAATTCCCCAGTCACTCATGTCGTCATCCTCGCGATCAGGTAGGGCTCGCGCACTCCCTCGCCAAATGTGCGGCGTGGATCACTCTCCGCTATCTCCGAAGAGCTCACGATAGGATCGGATCATGTCGCCCGACGACGCGAAGGCACCTATCTCGACCAGCGGAAACGCCAGTGTCGGTCTGCCGGATTCCGGTAGACTTGAGACTTCGGGCGACGGGCGACGGGCGACGGGCGACGGGCGACGGGCGACGGGCGACGGGCGACGGGCGACGGGCGAGCGGTCCTGTTCGCAGCTCGGTCTGCGGTTGCGCTATATCGCCTGCTAGATGCTCTTCCCGTCTTCTCGGGAGACGCCAGGATCACGCGCCAGTTCACACTCATTCCCGGCTCCGACTTTGGATCCGACGCGCTCTCTGCGATCGACGCCCTCGGAGGCCGCACAATACCGTGGAGCGAAGCGTGTGCTCGGTCGTACGACCTGATCGTCACCGCAAGCCCCAAAGGGGACCTCAGAATGCTGAGCGGCCCGCATGTCCTCCTTCCTCACGGCGCGGGCTTCAACAAGACGCTCCACAATGAAGGTTCGGCGGACTCGGCATCCGGACTGGACCCGATGTTCTTGCGACGGCCCGACGGCCGCGGCCAGATAGCGTTGCACGCCCTGGCCCACCCCGATCAGGTCGCGCGGCTGGCGGCGGCGGACCCACTGGCCCGGCCCGCGAAGGTGATCGGCGATCTCACTCTGGAACGCGTCCTGGCCTCGACGTCCCTGCGTGACCGCTACCGGAGGGTGTTGGGCACTGGAGCCCGCAAGCTGCTGGTCATGGTCTCCACTTGGGGCCCTGAGTCCCTCGTCCGGCAGCGCCCCGAACTGGCCGCCGAGCTGGCTGGCCAACTGGCCTACGATGAGTACCAGTTGGCGTTCGTGCTCCACCCCAATGAGCGCAGCCTGCTGGGTAAGTACGAGCTGGCCGAACGTCTTGCCCCAGCCCTAGACGCGGGAATGATCCTTCCGGATCCGCACGAGGAATGGGCCTCCGTCCTGATCGCTGCAGATGCTCTGGTCACCGACCACGGATCAGCCGCCCTGTACTACTGCGCCGCCCAAGATCGCCCCATCGTTAACGTCCACCCAGGTGGCGGCGAATTGATCCGCGAAAGCCCGATGGGTGAACTTCTGGACCGCATACCGCTGCTGGGAGGGGCTGAGGGGGTGGCGGACGCACTGCGGGCCTATCGCGAGGGTCCTGGGCGGGCTGCCGCTCAGGCCGCGTTTGCTCAGGCTGGTGATGCCGTGGATCGACTGAGATCCGAGGTCTACGCCCTTCTCGACCTTGCACCACCTGCCTACAGCGTCACACCCCGGTTGCTGCCCTTGCCCAGGCCAGCCGCCCGTGTCCCTGCAGCGTTCGATGTCCATGTGACGACATCCGCAGCTGGCGTCCGGATCACCCGATATCCGGCTGGCGCCGGGCTGCCCGGCCACCACCTGGCCGTGGAGCAAGGTGCCGCCAGCGAGCGGCTCGCCCGTTCCGCGGGCCTGCTGTATCGCCGTCCGCTCCCGGTATCCGCCGCCCCAGTGGACCTGGCCTGGACCGCCGACGGCTGGACCCGCCACGCACTATTCGCCTACCCGGGCTGCCGTGCTGCAGCAGCCGTGCTGCCATCCGGCGGGTTCCTGCTCAGAGCCCGCGGTCACGAACGGACATACGCAGCCCAGGTCGACCCCGTCTCCGAAGCAGGCCAGATCGTGCAGATCGACCCAGCCATCGCGCTGTCGGCCGTACACGCCCAGCTGGTCTCCGGTCAGCCCGCCATGGACAGTCGCACCGTGATGAACTGCCTCGTCGGAGAGCGAAGTTTCTGTGTCACCGTCCGCCCTGCCACCAACGCCGAAGCCGCGCAAGTGATCTAGCCAAGGCCGTTGCGCCGTCGGAAGGTCTGGGCCGCCACGCGGTGTTCCTCGGCCTCCGCCAAGTGCCCTTCGGCCGTGTCTAGTTCGGCGAGAGCATCGTGAACACGTGCCAGGTCGAAACCCGAGCGCCTCTTGTCGGCCTGCCCCAGCGACTGGTGGTACATCTCACGGGCCTCGTTCGTCCGGCCGATGCGGTACAGGACGCCTGCGAGGGCGAACGCCGAGCGTCCGATCAGCCTCTCTCGTTTCTCCGCTACAAACCCCATGTGCGCCTCGGCAAGCAAACCATGGGCTGTCTCAAGGTCACCCGCCTTCGCGCTCGCCTCTCCCATCCGATAGGTCTGGAGCAGTTCGCCGTAGAGGTTGGGGATCAACCGGTGCATGTCTCGGGAGGCTGTGAAATCGACCAGAGCAGCATTCCACTGACCTTGCGCGCCCTTGAGCATGCCGCAGTGTTCGAGGGCCGATGCGGCGAGCTTTCGATCCCGTTCGGAGTCTCCCAGCAGTTCGCGGGCGGACATCGCGCCGTCGATCTGCTCTTGGGCTTCGTTCAACTCTCCCGACTCCCACAGCGGCCTGGCCAGCTGACAGCGCGTGCGCACCAGCCACCCGACGTTCCCGCCGTGGCGAACTGCTGAGTCGACGGCACGCCGGAAGACTTCGATGACCTCGGACTGGTGGGGGTGGTCCAGGGCATGCGTCCACGCAGGCTCGGACAGGGCCACTGTCTCGTTGTCCATCTCTAGGCCGTGGGCCAGGCGCGAGCACGCGAACACCACATGCCGTTCCTCGTCCAGCCAGCGGGCGGCGCGCGCGGCACGTTCAGCTCGGGTTTCGTCGTCCCCGGCCGTTTCCGGATCCTCCAGTGGAACGTCCGGCACACCGGGAAGGGGATCGAGGAGATCCACGACGGTCAGCCGGCGACCAGCCGTGAACCGGTCGGCCAGCTGAGCCTGCCTGACGAACCAGCGCAGCTGCCTCATCTGCGCCTCGACCACTTCGCCTTCCGCCGACTCCTGACGGGACCGGCGCAGGGCGTGCGCGCGCAGCGGCCCCGGCAGTCTCATCTGGCCAGTCTCCGTAAGCGACCACAGACGCAGATCTAGTAACCCGGCCCGGTCCAGATCCTCCAGGGCATCCTGGCACGCCTCCGGCTCCAGCCCAGACAATGCGGTTGCTGAGTGGAGCGTGAACGTCTCACCAGGGTGGTGCGCCAGCAACCGGTAGAGGAGAGCCGCCGGACGAGGCAGATCAGCGTAGGCCGAATCCCAGATCCGCTCCACCCCGGAAACGCCGTTCTCATCCAGCTCCGCCCTGAGATCGGCGAGGAGACGGGAGAGTGGACGCAGTCGGTGCATGCGCACCCACCGGCCGGCCACGTGCAGCGCGGCAGGAAGACCGTCGCACAAGCGGATCACCGCCCGCGCCGCCTCCGGGTCTGCGGCCAATCGGTGGTCACGAACGATCAGCTCCAGCAGCTCCGTCGCGGCCCCCTCGCCCAGTGGCGGCAGTGCCAAATCCACCGCCGCGCCAGCTTCGAAGTCGTGGAGCGGCCCGTGGCTCGTGACGATCACCACGCTGGCCCCCGACGCCGGGAGCAGGGGGACAACCTCCGAGGCATAGCGGGCGTTGTCCAGCAGGAGAACCAGTTTCGCGTCGGAGGTCCTGTTCCAGTACTGCCCACATCTAGCGGCGTACGGCGCCAGTACCTGGTCCGGCGCCACGTCGAGAGAGTTCAGCAACTGGGAGAGAACATCACCGGGGTCCAGCACGCCGTCCGCCCGGAAGTCGTCCAGGTCGACGGATAGCACACCATCCGTGTACGGAAAGCGGTCACCCAACGTACGAGCGATCAGATAAGCCAGCTCTGTCTTTCCCAGACCGCCCGGCCCGCTCAGCGCCAAGACCAACGGGCGGGTTCGGCTCCGCCAGTCCGCCACGGCTCGCAAGGCGCGTTCCCGCTCGTCGTCGCGGTTCACGAAGTACACCGGCTCCGGCGGAAGTTCGACCCTCACAACAGCCCCCTCGACCCCTCACAGCGCCCGGCACGAACTACCCAACGATCATGCACTCTAGAGACTCTTCCCCCCTCGCCGCTGGTGTAGCCGCAGTCCCAACATCCCCGCAAGGAGTCCACGGCTTGGATTCAAGGGCCGACACCCAGTGGGCCTTGGACGACTGGAACGGATCTCGCCGTCGAAGACGAGCGGGCGCCCCAGGGCATCATGAACCCGGCGCAGTCCTGACGAGGCGGCGCCCGAAAGTCCGGCGGTAGGAAGTCGGGCTCTATCGCTACCTTCGGCATGGTCTGGCCGAAGCAGCGACCCGTCCGGAATCGTCAGGCCACGACTACTGTTCGTGCATCGTCAGCATCGACTAGCCGACTGGGCCTCGCTGGAGGCACGGTCGGCGGCACGAGCACGATGTCGGAACATGAACTCTCCATATCTGCCCACTGGCAGACAAGCAGGGATACCGGCAAATGGCGAAGACGACACCCAACGGCGCCATAGCCGTTTCTCGATCATTCCTGTCTACTCCATGCGAACTGAGGCAAAGATGGACGGATTTGGCCCCTATCCTGTCTCTCACCGCCATTGCATGACACGCGCCAAGGCGACCCGCGCGATCAATGTCCACGCCTCTCGCTTGTAGCCTCTTCAGGCTCAGAGATGGGCGCTCGGCCATCGCGCACGCTCTACGGTGCTCCCCAGCGCTCACAAGATTGGAGGGGCGCTCGAAGGCGAACGTGAGTGCTTCTCTCAGCAGGTAGTTCGCCCTCCTCTCTCTCGTTGCGGGACGCCACGATGTGTGTGGAACAGCGGCCGGACCCGACCCGGCGCCGCGACCGCGCGACCAGCGGCCCTCCAGCGCTCCCCGGCCAGCCCGGACAAGACAGCTGGAGGCTGCCATGGTCAGTGCCGTCCCTCCACTCGGGTTCAAGGAAGACGAGTGGCAGGCGTACGTAGAAAAGGGGCGCCGGCTCGTGAAACAGATCGGCGATGCGAAGTTCGAACTGGGCGACACACTCGTCGAAATGCTCGACTCCCCCGAACGTCAGGGCGATGTGGAAATGATTGTTGAGGTCTACGCCCAGCAGATCGGGGCCAGGCCCAACACCCTTCTGCATTACCGGTACGTCTCCCGCGCGTGGCCGGCTGCCATGCGGCGCCCTGACGTCTCCTGGTCCGTACATGTGCGTCTGGCCGCCGAACCCGATCGGTTCCGCATAATCCGCGCCGAACCACCGGACCCCACCGCCCCTGAAGAGACGGTGCCGTGGACGCAGGACGAAGCCCTGCGCGCCCGGGAGTTCATGCCCATGCACCCCAAGACGCCAGAGGAGCGCATCGACAAGGTCAAACACATCCTGCGCGACACCGACGAGGCCGCAGAAGCGCTCGCTCGGCTGGCAGAACGGACAGAGGTGATCGACGCCGCCGTCGACAACCCACGCTTCCGGAAGGCCGTACGTGACGCGAATCGCGAGCGCGGAAAGAAGCTTGAAGAACGGGCACACGAGGCACACGCATTCGCAGGGCTGAACGAACCATCCCCGAAGGCCGAAAGGCACGAGCCCTCCTCCGCGCAACAGCCTCCCGCCGTCAATTACAAGGACACCCCGTCAGCAGTTCTCAAGATCCTCGGGGTCGCCACCAGCTTCTGCGTGTCCATGCAGAACGCCGTGGTCCTGCTGCAGACGGAGAACTGTGACGACACCGCCATGGAAGCCATCACCGACAGCCTGCAGAAGGTCCGCGCTGTCTGCGACTGGTGCGAGCACGTCGCCACCACCGGCAAACCGGACATGGACGCCGCACTCGCCGAGATGCTCCGGGACGAGGCCGGCGGGGAGGACCGATGACGACGGACCGGAGGTCCCCCCATGACCTCGGCGAGGAACTGTGGGAGCTCATCGGAACCGCTGACAACAAGGCGATTGCGCGTGAAGACGCGCTGGCGAAGATGGCCGAGGGACAGTTCGAGATCGCCAAAGCCTGGGCCAAGGACAACAAGTGCGTCGCGGAGGAGGAGTGCCTGCTGTACCTCTTCTCCCAGTACATGCGCACCCGCGATCCCCAACTGTCCGTGCTGACCGTCACCCGCGAAGTCGCACTGATCGACAAACGTATCGCCC
This sequence comes from Streptomyces sp. NPDC033180, assembly GCF_055577645.1. Lineage (NCBI taxonomy): Bacteria > Bacillati > Actinomycetota > Actinomycetes > Kitasatosporales > Streptomycetaceae > Streptomyces > Streptomyces sp. NPDC033180. The sequence goes on from NZ_JBVIPU010000003.1 coordinate 91,923, forward strand.
GGCTCCAGCGCAGCGCCATCGCACCGCTCGCACCGGCCGACCAGAAGACCCCCCAGATCATCGTGATCAACCAGACCCTTAGCGGCGTCCTGCGAGCCACTCGCCGTCTGCGCGACGCGGGCTTCTCCGCAGAGCTTGCCCTTCGCGGCGACGGCTAGGGAGAGAAGGTGACTGCCTCATGGAGAAGGCCGACGGCCCCGACGACGTCCCACTCTTCTGGAGCGAAGAAGGGCACACGGCAGTAATCGTCAGGTGCCACCTCAACCACCTGGCCGCCAGGGAAACCTTCGAGGCAGTCGGCGGCTGCCCCTACTGCACCCACACGCCAGAAGAGAGAGTCGCTGCGGCCCGGGCCGTGGACTGGGAACGCCGGAAACGTCCCGCAGAAAAGCCGCCGACAGCCGGCAAGCGCCACTCCGAGCTCGCCAGCCATGGGACCGAGCTCGTAAAGCGGGCCCGCGCGATCCAGTTCGAGCTAGGAGACCTCGCCCTTGACTTACAGCCATTAGGCGAGGGCCCCATCCAGGACCCCAACCTGCTCGGTGAACTCGCCGAAGCCGTGGGCATGCGGCCGGGCTCTCTGGCCAGATACCGCCGAGTCGCAGCCGCTTGGCCCCGGGGTAAGCGCGATGCGTCCACCTCTTGGTCAGTGCACGCGATTCTCGCCAGCCACCCGGATCGCTTCGACCTCATCAAACACCCACCGCTGGAACCGAAGTCGGGCTGGACCTGCGAGACCGCACGGACAGCCATGAGAGATCCCTGAATCACCGGCTCCGTGGTCTCAGTCCTGGTCTCGTCCACCTACGTCCGGCACGGTTCAGAGCCCCGCCCAGCGCCCACTCCGCTCCAGGTCAGGACGCATCTGATCTTCCCGAACTCCCAGGCGAACATTTGGAAAGCGTGTTGGGGGCAACCCCTCACGAGTTCGAATCTCGTATCCTCCGCCAGTGCCTCACCGGGCACGAGGTTGATGGGCCCCACTGTTCGCAGTGGGGCCTTCGACGTTTCCGATCCGCGAAGCGCGGGCGCAGGCACCAGCGCCGCTCACTGATCCTCCCTGACAGGGCCCGCCGGCTTCTGTCAGCGTGCTGGCCGCTCCCTGTCAGCGGCCCCCGGCATCGTCTTGCTCGTCGAGAAGGACAAGCGAGCAGGACGAGACGAGGGCCCGGTCAGGGCCGCGGAGGAGAACCACGATGTCGTACGCCATCAAGGCCGAAGGACTGGTCAAGAAGTACGGGGACTTCGTCGCGCTGGACGGTGTCGACCTGGAGGTTCCGGCCGGGAAGGTGATCGGGGTGCTCGGGCCGAACGGTGCCGGGAAGACCACCACCGTACGGATTCTGTCGACGCTGCTGCGGCCCGACGCGGGGCACGCCACCGTCGGGGGTCATGACGTGGTCAGGGATCAGGTGCGGGTCCGGAGCCTGATCGGGCTCACCGGGCAGTACGCCTCCGTGGACGAGGAGCTGTCCGGCGCCGAGAACCTCGTACTCCTCGGGCGGTTGCTCGATCTGTCGCGGCGGGACGCCAAGGCACGGGCGCTCGAACTGCTCGAGCAGTTCGAGCTGACGGAGGCCGCCCAGCGGCCGATCAGCACCTTCTCCGGAGGGATGCGGCGGCGCCTCGACCTCGCGGCGAGCCTTGTCGGCCGGCCGGAGGTGCTGTACCTGGACGAGCCGACCACCGGGCTCGACCCGCACGCCCGTAAGGAGGTCTGGGCGGTCGTGCGTCGCCTTGTCGCCGACGGTGCCACCGTGCTGCTCACCACGCAGTATCTGGAGGAGGCCGATCAACTGGCCGATTCCATCACCGTGTTCGACCGTGGCCGCGTCGTCGCGGAAGGGCGTCCCGACGAGCTCAAGCGGCGGGTCGGCGGTCAGACGCTGCAGGTGCGGCCGACCGTCGCCCGTGACCTGGACGCCGTGAGCGGCATCCTCGCCGAGCTCACCGGGGCCGCGCCCCAGCGTGACGCCGACAACGGTCTGCTCACCGTGCCGGTCGACGACCCGATGCTCGTCTCCGCCCTCGTACGACGCCTCGACGGGGCCGGCATCACTGCCGACGAGTTGGGCCTGCGCCTGCCGAGCCTGGACGAGGTCTTCCTGGCGCTCACCGGAAAGGCCTCCGGGAAGGTCTCCGGGAAGGCCGCCTAGAAGGGCCGCCTCGAAGGCCTCCCGCGGCACTGCCGCGCCCCCGACTCCCCCAGCCGTTTTGCCGAAAGGACCTCCGTCATGAGCACCGTCACCCTCGCGTCCGCCCCGCGGTCGGACACCCCCGCGCTCCGCATCACCCCGGCCAAGGCCGCCCGGCACAGCCTCGCTCTCGCCGGGCGCGGCGTCACCAAGTTCATCAAGTCGCCCGCCCGGCTCATCGATGTCGTCCTCACGCCGATCGTCTTCCTCCTGATGTTCGTCTACCTCTTCGGTGGCGCCATCGCGGGCGGCGACACCGACGCCTACCTGCAGATGATCACGCCCGGCATCATGGTGATGACCGTCTTCCAGGCCAGCATCGGCATCGGCGTCTCCCTCAACGCCGACTCCGGCACGGGCATCTTCGACCGCTTCCGCAGCATGCCGATCGCCCGCTCAGCCCCGTTGATCGGCGCGGTACTCGCCGACGTCGTGCGGTACGTGGTCTGCCTCGCCACGCTGGTCGCCCTCGCCCTGGTCATGGGCTACCGGACCGACACCGACCCGGCGGCGGCGCTGACCGCGCTCGTCATGCTCATCGGCTTCGCCGTCAGCTTCTCCTGGATGTCGGTGTACGTCGGCATGCTGGTCAAGACCCCCGGTTCGGTACAGGGCCTGATGACCGTCCTGGTCCTGCCGCTCACCTTCGCCAGCAACGTCTTCGTACCGGACAGCACCATGCCGGGCTGGCTGCAGGTCTGGTCGGACGTGAACCCCGTCAGCCTGATGTCCGACACCATGCGCGGCCTGCTCAACGGCGGCGAGGTCGCGGGACCGCTCCTCGGCAGCCTGGCCTGGATGGTCGGCGTGATCGCGGTCTTCGCCCCTCTCGCGATGCGCGCCTACCGCAAGCGCGCCGCCTGAGCGCCCCCCCTCCCCCCTTCCACGACTCCTACTACGTCACCGGCTGACCGGCTTCCCCGGTCAGCCGGTTGAGCTGGTTGAGCCGGTTGAGCTGGTTGAGCTGGTTCAGCCGGTTGAGACGGTCCAGTGCGTCCGGCCTCGGCAATCCGGCTCCCCGCCCGTACGCCGCCTCGTACCCGGCGGCCCCCAGCCGCGCCACGACTTCGGCGACCAGCTCCCGCAGCTGCGGATCCCCCTCGTCGAACACGCCCCGGACCACCTGGCTCATCCCAAGGGCGGTGGCCGCCCCGTCCGCGTCGCCCTCCAGCAGGAGCAGCCGGGCCAGGAGTTCGGCGGCCCGCGCGATGTCCGCGACCTCGCCCCGGGCGAACGCACCGCCCACCGCCCTCGGCAGGAGCTCGCGCGCCCGCACAGCGTCGCCCTGCGCGAGCCGGTTCGCCGTCCGGGCGCCCGCGATCAGGTCGCGGGCCATGTCTTCGGGCAGGGTCAGACGGTCCGCGACGGTCTCCAGGCGGTCGAGGATCAGATCGGCCTGCTCCGGCTCGCCCGACCTGCGGTGCAGATCGGCGAGGCTGAACAGCATCTCGGCCTCCATCCGCCGATACCCCCGCTCCTTGGCCTGCCGCTGCGCCGCGTGGATGTCCCGCAGGGCGCCCTCCCGGTCGCCGCCGCGCAGCCGCTCCGCCGCGAGCCGTGCCCTGCTGTTGAACAGATCGTCCTCGGCGCCGAGTTCGGTACTGACGGTCACCGCCCTCGCGTACGCGGCGATCGCCTCCCCGTGCTCCCCGCGCAGGGAGTGGTCGCCGCCGACGGCGAGCAGCGCGAGGCCGATGCCCCATCGGTCGCCCACGGCCTCGAAGCCCCGCAGCGCCGCACGGCGCGACTCCGCGCCCGCGGGCTGCTCGCCCCGCGCGGTGAGCACGAAGTCCCGCGCCCAGTGCGCGCTCGCCCGCACCCAGGGATCCGGCCGCTGCGAAGCCCGTCGCAGACCGCTCTCCCCCAGGTCGGCGTTGCCGGTGAAGAACGCCAGCATGGGGATCCACAGCAGCAGCGCCGGGTGGAACTCCGCCGCCCCGGCCCGCTCGCAGTCCTCGATCAGCGTCCGCACGGGTATGTCGTCGCTGCCCGCGGCCCCCGGCGTGCCCGCCATCAGACGCACCACGCGGAAGGCGGCCCGTGCCCGGCCGGGCAGGGCTTCGTCGAAGGTGAGGACCTCGGCGAGGAACGTCTCGAACTGGGTGCTCATCCCCCTGATCCCCCAGTACCAGAACAGCGCGCGCACGAACCGGGACACGAGGGCCGCGTCCCGGGCCTCGACGGCCGCGCGCAGGGCGGCGACCAGGTTGTCGTGCTCGGCGTCGAAGAGCGTGAGCGAGCGGAGCTGGTCGCCGGTGCGCAGGGCGGGCTCGTGCTGCTCGGCCAGGGTGAGGAAGTAGGTGGCGAGGCGGTCCGCCGTGCGACGGCCACCGTCACCGTCCGCGGCCTCCGCCTCGGTTTGGCGGCCCGCGGCGAAGGCGCGCACGGTCTCCGACATCCGGTAGCGCTGCTCGCCGTCCGCGTCGTCGGCCGTGTCCAGGAGCGACTTCTCCACCAGGGAGCCCAGTACGTACAGAACATCGTCGACCGGCAGCGTCTCGTCCGAGCAGACCGCCTCCAGGGCGCAGACGGTCGCCCCGCCGGGGAACACCGACAGCCTGCGGGCGAGGATCCGCTCGGGTTCATCGAGGAGGTCCCAGCTCCACTCGACGACCGCGAGCAGCGTGCGCTGGCGCGGCAGCGCGGTCCTGCTGCCCGAGGTGAGCAGCCGGAACCGGTCGTCGAGGCGGCGCGCGATCTGGCCGACGCTCATCGAGCGCAGCTTGGCCGCGGCCAGCTCCAGGGCGAGCGGGAGCCCGTCGAGGCGGCGGCAGATCTCCACCACCGGGTCCACGGTGGACGCGTCCAGCGTGAAGCCGGGCCGCACTCCGGACGCCCGGTCGGTGAACAGGCGCACCGCAGCCGAGCCGGCCGCATCCGCGAGCTCCGGGGTCCCCGCGGGCACCCCGAGCGGGCCCAGGTGGCACAGCGCCTCGCCGGTGATGGCGAGGGGTTCCCTGCTGGTGGCGAGGATCCTCAAGTGCGGCAGTTTGTCGAGGAGTTCGTACGCGAGGTCCGCCGCCGCCTCCACCAGGTGCTCGCAGTTGTCCAGTACGAGGACGGCCTCACCGACGTCGAGCACCTCGGTCACGCGGTCGACCCGAGTGTTTCCGCTGTCCGCGCCGCCGCTGGAGAGCGCGGCGTGCACCGCGTCGGCCAGTTGGTCCGGGGCGCCCACACCGGCCAGCGGCACGAACCACACCCGGCCCCGCTGATACGCCCGGTGCCGGGTGACGGCTTCGAGCGACAGCCTGGTCTTGCCCGCGCCGCCGGGCCCGACGAGCGTGACGAGGCGGGATGCGGCCAGGAGCGCGGCGAGCTGGTCGAGTTCGGCGTCACGGCCGACGAAGCTGGTCAGGCGGGCGGGTAGGCGGTTGGGCGCGGGGGCGACGGGCTCGGGGCGGGCCGCCGGCTGCCCCAACTCCCCTCTCAGGAGCGCGAGATGGACGTCCTTCAGCTCGGCCGACGGGTCGACGCCGAGTTCGTCGTCGAGCCTGCCCCGCATCTCCTCGTACACGGCGAAGGCGTCGGCGTTACGGCCCCCGGCGGACAGCGCGCGCATCCGCAGGGCGGCCACGCGCTCGCTCAACGGGCGCTCCATGCCCGCCGCTTCGAGGTCGGCGAGAACGTCGGCGTGCCGTCCGAGGCGCAGTTCCGCGTCGAAGCGGTCCTCCGCGGCGGCGGACCGCAGGTCGTCGAGGCGCGTGGCGGCGGCGCGGGCGAAGGGCGCTTCCAGTACGTCCGCGAGGGCGGCGCCCTGCCACAGGGCGAGGGCGGCGCCGAGTGTCGACGCGGCCTCGTCCGGGCGACCCGCGGCCAGTTCACGCCTGCCCTGCCCGGCAAGCTCCTCGAAGCGGAACGCGTCCACGTCGTCGGCGTCCACCGAGACCCGGTAGCCGCCCGCGACCGAGTCCACCGTCCCGGCACCGCGCAGGGCCTTGCGCAGCCGGGACACCAGCGCCTGCAGGGCGTTACCCGCGTCGGCAGGCGGATGCTCGCCCCACAGACCGTCGACGAGCGCGTCGACGGAGACCGGGCGCCCGCCTTCGATGGCGAGCCTGGCGAGCAGCATGCGCAGCCGTACGCCGCCCAGGGCGACCGGCGTTACGTCGTCGGCAGCTTCGGAGGTGGTGACGGTGGCGGAGGCCGTGACGGTGTCGGAGGCGGTGGCGGAGGCGGTGACTTTGACCGGGCCCAGCAGGCAGATCCTCACGCGGGGTCCTCAGCGCTCGACGAAGAAGCTGTCGTGCTTGACGAGGAACTCGCCGAACTCCTTGCCGCCCTTCTGGGCCATCTCCGCCACCTGCTCGAAGTACTCCTCGCGCGGGGCGCCCGGCGAGAAGAGCATGATCATGGAGGCGGGGGCGTCGCTGTCGTTCTTGAAGGCGTGCAGGCCGCCGACGGGGACGTAGAGGAAGTCGCCGGGGCCGCCGGTGATCCAGCGGTCTCCGTCGTAGAGCTGGACCTGGCCGGACAGGACGAAGAACGACTCCGATATCGACTTGTGGAAGTGGGTGCTCGGCCCGGGCGACTTCGCGGCCAAGTCGACTTTGTAGAGGCCGAATTCACCGCCGGTGGAGGCGTGTGTCGCGAGGTAGTGCGTGCGGTTGCCACCGGGGCCGACCAGCTCGGGCTCCTGGTCGGCCGGCCTGAACACCGCGTTGATTTCGCCCTCTTCGCCGAGATAGCGGGGCTCCGGGTAGGACATGCGCTACTCCTTCGTTGATGACGCGGCCACTTGACGGGGCCCCTTGACGTGGCCAGATGGGGGCGGCCGGTCGGCGCTCACTGTGTGCTGACTTTATCCACAGGTCACCCACTCACCCTGTTAGTTGTACGTAAGGGTTCATGGGCAGAGTTAAGCTGTACTGCATGCTTGATACGCGGCGCATGCAAGTCCTCCGGGCGGTGGTCACCAGCGGCTCCGTGACCGCCGCGGCACGCAACCTCGGGTACACGCCCTCCGCGGTGAGCCAGCAGATGGCGGCCCTGGAGAAGGAGGCGGGCATCGCCCTCCTGGAGCGCACCGGCCGCGGGGTGCGGGCGACGGACGCCGGGCGGCTGCTCACCGAGTACGCCGTCGCGATCGGCAAGCAGCTCGCCGAGGCGGAGACCGCGCTCGCCGCGCTGCGGGCGGGGCGGACGGGCCGGGTCTCGATGCGGTACTTCACTACGGCGGGCGCGACGCTGGTCGCCCCGGCGCTGGCCGCGCTGCGGCGCGCGCAGCCCGGTGTGCAGGTCGAGTTGAAGCTGTCGGATCCCGAGGACTCGATGCCGGACGTACGTGACGGGCAGGTGGACCTGGCCCTCGTGGTCCGCCCTCGGGGCCAACTCACCCTGGACGGAGTCCGTTTCGAGCACCTCCTGGACGACCGGTACCACGCCGTACTCCCCGTGGGACATCCCCTCGCCGCGAAGCAGCCGCTCGAGATGACGGACCTGGCCGACGAGCCGTGGGTCGCGAGCGAGACGCCGGGTCCGTGTCTCGATCCCATCCTGGACGCGTGCGGCGCGGCCGGTTTCGGCCCGGACTTCGTGGTGGAGAGCGGGGACTACGCCACGGCGCAGGGCTTCGTCGCCGCGGGCCTCGGCGTCAGCCTCGTACCGCAACTCGGCCTGGACACACCCCACTCCGGAGTGGTCGTCCGCGAGGTCCGCAACCCGGTGCCGATCCGGTCGATCTACGCGGCGGTGCGGGGTCCTGCGCCGGACCGCCCGGCGGTACGGGGCCTCCTGGACGCGTTGCGGGACGCGGCCGGCCACGCTTCCGACTCCGGCGCGGTGTAACGCCCCCTCACGAACCGGTGCTTCTGCTGCCCGGTGCGGGCGGGGATGGTGTCGGTGCTGGTCTTCCCGCTCCTTGCGCTGAGGCTGCGGGCACAGTCGCCGCGCAACCTCAGCGCCACACGCGGCACCGGCTAGGCGAGGGCGACGAACTCCCGGTAGTCCGGGCTCCACAGGTCCTCGGTCCCGTCCGGCAGGAGCAGCACGCGATCGGGCCGCAGCGCGTCGATGGCCCCTTCGTCGTGCGTCACCATCACGATCGCGCCCGGATACGTGCCCACCGCGCCGAGCACCTCGTCGCGCGATGCCGGGTCGAGGTTGTTGGTCGGCTCGTCCAGGAGCAGCACGTTCGCCCCCGAGTGCACGAGCCCGGCGAGCGCCAGCCGGGTCTTCTCGCCGCCGGAGAGCACCGCGGCGGGCTTGTCGGCGTCGTCCCCGCGGAACAGGAAGGACCCCAGGACGCCCCGCACCTCCCCGTCCGTGAGGCCGGGCGCGGCCGCGGCGAGATTCTCCCGCACCGTCATGCGGCCGTCGAGGGTGTCGTGCTCCTGCGCGAAGTAGCCGAGCCTGGCTCCGTGACCGTGCACCACCCGTCCGCCGTCCGGGAGTTCGGCCCCGGCGAGGATACGCAGGAGGGTGGTCTTCCCGGCGCCGTTGAACCCGAGGACGACGAGCCGGCTGCCCCGGTCGACCGCCAGGTCGACACCGCCGAGCACCCGATGACCCCCGTACGCCTTCTCCAGACTGATCGCACCGAGCGGCGTACGCCCGCACGGCGCGGGTTCGGGCAGCCGGATCCGCGCGACGCGCTCCCCCCTCCTGACGGGCTCGGTGGCGGCGAGCATCCGGTCGGCGCGGCGGGCCATGTTCTTCGCGGCGGTGGCGGTGGCGACGTGCGAGCGCATCTTCTCCGCCTGGCTGCGCAGCGACGCGGCCTTCCGCTCCGCGTTGGCCCGCTCGCGGCTGCGCCGCCGCTCGTCCGCGGCGCGCTGGGCGAGGTAGGTGTGCCAGCCGGTGTTGTGCACGTCCAGGGCGGCACGGCCGGGGTCGACGACGAATACGCGGTTGACGGTGTCCGCAAGCAGCTCAGTGTCATGGCTGATGAGAACGAGCCCACCGGGATAGCCCCCGAGATACCCCCGCAGCCAGCCCACCGAATCCGCGTCCAGATGGTTGGTCGGCTCGTCGAGCAGCAGGGTGTCGTGGCGCGAGAAGAGGATCCGGGCCAGCTCGACGCGGCGCCGCTGGCCGCCGGAGAGGTGGCCGACCGGCGCGTCCATCATGCGCTCGGGGAGCCCGAGACCGGCGGCCACGCGGGCAGCCTCCGCCTCGGCGGCGTACCCGCCCCGCGCCTGGAACGCGTCGTCCGCGCGGGCGTAGGCGACCATGGCCCGCTGCTGCTGCGCGGCGCTCTGCGCTTCGGCCATGGCGCTCTCGGCGTTACGCAGGTCCTGTGCGGCGCGGTCGAGACCGCGGGCGGAGAGGATGCGGGCCGTGACGGTGCTGTGCGGGTCGGCGGCGGCGGGATCCTGGGCGAGGTAGCCGACGGAACCGCTACGGGTGAAGGTCCCCGCCGCCGGGGTGGTCTGCCCCGCGAGGGTCTTGAGCAGAGTGGTCTTGCCGGCGCCGTTACGGCCTACTAGGCCGATGCGGTCGCCGGGGGCGATGTGGAAGGAGGCGCCGGCCAGCAGAAGCCGGGCGCCGCCGCGGACGTCGATGCGTCGGGCGGTGATCATGAGGTAACGCTCCGCAGTAGCGAATGGACACACGGGTGACGTGGAGACCGGTGTCCTGGCTAGGAGATGCGGGGCGTAGACATACGGCGAGGGTAACGAGACCGGGACCGTGGCCGCACGCGGATTTCCGCGTCCGGTGCGGGCGTGCGAAGCGCATCCCCAGGCGGGATGATCGACTCCATGGACGTCACCCTGCACCTGGCCCAGGAACCGGAGGCCGATGAGCTCCTCGGCCGCAGTCCGCTGGCCGCGCTCGTCGGGATGCTGCTCGACCAGCAGGTTCCGATGGAGTGGGCGTTCGCGGGCCCGCATACGATCGCGCGGCGGTTGAACGCGGACGATCTCGACGCGCACGCGGTCGCGGCGTACGACCCCGACGAATTCGCCGCGCTGCTCTCCGCCAAGCCGGCGGTGCACCGCTATCCGGGATCGATGGCGAAGCGAATCCAACAACTCTGCGCGTACCTCGTGGAGCACTACGAGGGTGACCCCACCGCCCTGTGGGAGGGGGCCGCCTCCGGCAAGGACCTCCTGAAGCGCCTGAACGACCTCCCCGGCTTCGGTAAGCAGAAGTCACAGATCTTCCTGGCCCTGCTCGGCAAGCAGCTTGGCGTACGTCCTGCCGGCTGGCGGGAGGCGGCGGGGGCGTACGGAGAGCCGGACGCGTATCGCTCGGTCGCGGACATCACGGGCCCGGAGTCCCTCCACAGGGTCCGCGCCCACAAGCAGCAGCTCAAGGCGGCGGCGAAGGCCTCCGGCAAGTAGCCCCGGGGCCGGGCCGGGCCCCCGCATCCGCCCCTGCCGAACAAACTTCTCCCCACCCAGCCACCCGATCACCCCGCAGCCTTCCTGAACGAACAGACCTATCCCACCCACCCACCCGATTGCCCGGGGTTCCGGGGGGGATTGGCAGGGCGGGTGGGGTAGGTGCTGAGTGCGTTTGGCAGCGGGTGCCTGGCCCTAGCCCAAGAGGGGGGATCTGGGCGGTGGGCCATGGCAAGCGGTGGTGGTCGGGGGACATGACCCCTCATGAGCCGCGCCGCCTCGCCCCGCCCCGCGTGGCTTCGAGCTGCCCTCATTCTTCTGGCCCTCCTCGGCGCCGTCCTCGCCCCCGCGTCCCCCACCGAAGCCGCCCCCGCCCCACCCGCGGCCGTCTCCACCGAGCTCACCGGCGAGGCCCACCAGGACACCGCCGAGAGCGCGCTCCGCGTACCCACAAGGCGCCCCACCCGCGCCTCCGCCCCGGCCGCACGTCCCCGCGACCCCCGCCGCAGCCGCCCCCTTCCCACCCGCGTCCTCAACCACCGCCCCGCCCCACGCTCCGTCGTCCTCCGCTGCTGACAGCCCCGCCCCACTCGGGCTGAACACCTCCTCCACCACCCCCAGCAGCAGCGAAGAAGAGGACAGAAACCATGCCCATCGACCCCTACGCGGCCCTGCACGCCCTCCTCCGCGCCGAAGCCGTACGCAACGCGCCCAGCAGCCCCGACGCACCCAGCACGACCGCGTCACAGACCGACGACGAGGACCTCGAGAAGGACCTCAACCCCGAGCAGAACGGCCGCTAGCCCCCAACCGGCGCAGACGCAGCTGCTCAAGGCGCCCCCGCCCGCATCAGCGTCTGCGCCGAGCCGTTCCGAACACCGACCGCGAGATCTCCCGCCCGATCTGCGTCCCCAACGACCGCGCCAGCGACTTGAAGATCCCGCTCCCCACCACCTGGTCCACCACGGAACCGGAGCCACCCGCCTTGGCTCCTTGCGCCGCCCCCTTCGCCGCGGCCTTCTCCGCCTCCGCCGCAGCCGCCACCGCCGCGGCCGCCTCCTCCGCCTCCGCCTGACGCGCGGTCAACTTCTCGTACGCCGACTCCCGGTCCACCGCCTCCGCGTACCGCCCGTACAGCAGCGAACCCTTCACCGCCGCGTCGAGCGCTCCCACCTCCACCGGTCCCATCAACGACTCCGGCGCACGCAACCGCGTCACCGCCACCGGCGTGGGCGCCCCCTTCTCGCTCAGTACGGTGATCACCGCCTCGCCCGTGCCGATCGCGGTGAGCGTCTCCTCCAGGTCGTACGCGGAATTCGGGAACGTCCGCACCGTCGCCTTCAGCGCCTTCTGGTCGTCCGGGGTGAAGGCCCGCAGAGCGTGCTGCACGCGGTTGCCCAGCTGGGCGAGGACATCGGCGGGCACGTCCTTCGGCGTCTGCGTCACGAAGAAGACGCCGACTCCCTTCGAGCGGATGAGCCGCACGGTCTGCGTGATCGCTTCGAGGAAGGCCTTCGACGCCCCGTTGAAGAGCAGATGCGCCTCGTCGAAGAAGAAGACCAGCTTCGGCTTCTCCACATCGCCCACCTCGGGCAGGTCGTGGTAAAGATCCGCGAGGAGCCACATCAGGAACGTCGAGAAGAGCTGCGGCTTGTCCTGCACGGCAGGCAGTTCGAGCACCGACACCAGGCCCCGCCCGTCCGGCGCCGCCCGCAGGAACTCGCTCGTGTCGAACTCCGGCTCCCCGAAGAAGTCCCCCATGCCCTGCGCCTCGAAGGCGGTCAGCGCCCGCAGGATGACGCCCGCGGTGACCGTGGAGAGACCGCCGATCCCCTTGAGCTCCGACTTGCCCTCGTCCGACGTCAGGAACGTCACCACGGCCCGCAGGTCCTTCAGATCGACCAGTTCGAGTCCTTTTTGATCGGCGTAGTGAAAGATCAGGCCGAGCGACTGCTCCTGGGTCTGGTTCAGCTGAAGCACCTTCGACAGCAGCACGGGACCGAAGCTCGTGATCGTGGCCCGCACCGGGATCCCGGTGCCGATCCCGCCCAGTGCGTAGAACTCGCTGGGGAAGCCCGTCGCCTCCCACGTCTGGCCGACGTCCCGCGCCCGCTCCGCGATCTTCTCGCCGCTCGCCCCGGGCACCGAGATGCCGGAGACGTCTCCCTTGATGTCGGCGAGGAACACCGGCACTCCCTGCGCGGCCAGCTGCTCGGCGATGAGCTGGAGGGTTTTCGTCTTCCCGGTGCCGGTCGCCCCGGCGACGAGCCCGTGCCGGTTGAGCATCGCCAGCGGAATGCGGATCTGGGCGTCGGGCAGACACCGCCCGTCCCACAGGAGCGCTCCGAGGTCCAGCGCGGGCCCGGCGAAGGCATACCCGGAGACGATCTCCATGGCTTCCTGAGGCAGCGCCGCACCGCCACTGCCCGCGTCACCGGAACCCGCCCCTCCAGTCGTCACCCCCGCGACCGACGAAAACTCGTTAGAGGGGTTCGCGCGCCCCGTCGTGGACGGCATCGGCTGGCTGTCGCTCACTCTCTGCCCCTGTTCCCGGCTTGCGTGTTCCCGATTTGCCCCGATTTCCAGCGTCATTTCCCAGAGTCGCACTCCGTCTCCATGGCTGCGCCCGGAGAGCCTTGCCCGGTAGGCTTTCCGTGTGATCTTCAAGCGCATCGGAAACGGCCGGCCGTACCCCGACCACGGCCGGGAAAGCACCCGGCAGTGGGCGGACGTCGCGCCGCGCCCGGTCCGCCTCGATCAGCTCGTGACGACCAAGGGCCAGCTGGACCTAGAGACGCTCCTCGCGGAGGACTCGACGTTCTACGGCGACCTCTTCGCGCACGTGGTGAAGTGGCAGGGCGACCTCTACCTGGAAGACGGACTGCACCGCGCGGTCCGCGCGGCGCTCCAGCAGCGCCAGGTGCTGCACGCCCGCGTCCTCGAACTGGGCTGACCCGAACTCGGGCTGACCGAACCGGGCTGACGCGGCGCACAGCCGCGAGGCCGGGCGCCCATGCCCTCGCCCCGGCCTTGCCCACGCCCTGCTCACACCTCGCTCACCCGTCACCCACGCCTCGCCCACGCCCCGCCCACACCTCATTGGCCCTTTCGGGTTGGACTGACCCCAAGTCAATGATCATTTAGTAGGCATCACGGCGTCGTCGCACTACGCTGCGCCCATGAGCATGCTCACTCCCCCCGGCATGGGCGGCAAGTACCGCATCACGGGGGCCAAATATCCGCGTATGCGCCGCCCCCGTGGCCGCCGCAGGATCGTGCTCGCGGTGGTCGCGTCCGTCGCGGCGGTCGGCCTGATCGGCTGGGGGACCCTGCAGCTCATCGACGTCTTCACGGGGGGCGGCAAGGCCACGGCGGCAAGCTCGCGCAGCGACTGCGCGGCCAAGAAGCCAGGGCCCTCGGCCGAGCCCGCCCCCACGGCGCTGCCCAAGCCGGGCCAGATCAAGGTCAACGTCTTCAACGCAACGCCCCGCGCCGGCCTCGCCAAGGACATCGCGGCCGAGCTCAAGAAGCGCGGCTTCACCATCGGCAAGGTGGACAACGCCCCGAAGGCGTACGACAAGAAGGTCAAGGGCACCGGGATCCTGCTCGGCCCCAAGTCCGCCACGGACACCGCGCTGCCGGTCCTCGGGACGCAGCTCGCGGGCACCGAGAACCGGACCGACGCCCGCAAGGGCGGCGAGGTCGACCTCATCATCGGCACGAAGTTCAAGGATCTGGCAGAGAAAGAGGACGCCGACAAGGCTCTGGCGGTACTCGCCAAACCCAAGCCGACGTCCTCGACGTCCCACGGCAAGAAGGACTGCTGAGCGCTGCTCCCCAAAGGGGCCGCTGAGCCCTACTCCGCCGTCCCGTACATCCGGTCACCGGCGTCGCCGAGCCCCGGCACGATGTAGCCGTTCTCGTTGAGCCGCTCGTCGACCGAAGCCGTCACGACCGTCACCGGCGTGCCCGCGAGCTCGCGCTCCATGACCTCGACACCCTCGGGCGCGGCGAGGAGCACCACGGCGGTGACGTCGTCCGCGCCGCGCTTGATCAGTTCCTGGATGGCGGCGACGAGCGTGCCGCCGGTGGCCAGCATGGGGTCCACGACGTACACCTGACGCCCGGAGAGGTCCTCCGGCATACGGGTCGCGTACGTCGACGCCTGCAGGGTCTCCTCGTCGCGGATCATCCCGAGGAAGCCCACCTCGGCGGTCGGCAGCAGCCGCACCATGCCGTCCAGCATGCCGAGCCCGGCGCGCAGGATCGGCACGACCAGGGGGCGCGGGTGGGACAGCTTGACGCCGGTCGTCGGGGTGACCGGGGTCTCGATGTCGACCTGCTCGGTGCGCACGTCCCGGGTGGCCTCGTACGCGAGCAGGGTGACCAGCTCGTCGGCGAGGCGCCGGAAGGTCGGTGAGTCGGTGCGCTTGTCGCGCAGCGTGGTGAGTTTGTGCGCCACCAGCGGGTGGTCGACGACGTGGATACGCATGCCGTCAACGGTAACCGCGCGCGGGACCACCTGGTCTCCCCCGTGACGACCGCTTCGAACCCCCGCTTCGACCCCGCCCCGGGAAGACCCCTCGTTGGCATCAAACCCGCCGTACGGGGGAAAGTGGACGTACGACCTTGGGTGGTGTTGCCCATGCCGGACAGAGAGCCCGGCGGCCGAGAGCCGGACCGCGAGACCGAAGCCGAGCGCCGGCGCCGCCGTGCCCAGTTCCTGCACGAAAGGGCCGAGGCCCTTGAGCTTCGCGACCGGGTGAAGCCGCGCCGCGCCCGGGCGGCACGCATGCGTCAGCAGATGCGTATGCGCACGTTCCGCTGGTAGCGGCCACCTCTCACGCAGGCATCGGGGAGCCGTCCGGGAAACGCGACGCGGACACAGCGGGCGGAAGACCTCTCCTCAGGCCGTGGTTTCTGCCACGATTCCGAGTGGGCGGGGCTTGGAACAGCAACTCCCCCGCTCCCCGAACTCGCCGGGGGGACACCCAAACCGTCAACCGGCACTGTCTATGACCAGTGGGAGAGTCACGGTGTACTTCGCCGCACTGCTCGCGCGCACCGAAGACGGGTGGGAAGCGAGCGACACGGAGCTCGACGATGTGGAGACCCTGTCGGATCTGACCGACCTGGCCCGCGAGGCCACGGCCGGCAGCGCTGAGGACGACACCGTCCTCGTCTTCATCGAACAGGAAGGCGCCTGGTTCGGCGTCGTCCGCGTGGACGGTGAGGAGGATCCTCGTATCTACGTCTCGGACGCGGCCGCGGCCGCCCGGAGTTCGTACGGCGAGATCCTGCTCACCGACGAGATGCTCGGCCGTGAGCCGGGCAACGACGACCCGGGTGTCGATCTGGACGCCCTCGACCTGGACGGCACGGAGGACGGCGAACCCGCCGCGTCCGACGCCGCCCCCGATTCCGCCGATGACGACGACACGGGGGACGCCTCGGGCGACGCGGTGCCCGCGGGTCCGCTGGGCGACGCGGAGCTTCTGACCGACCTCGGCGTGCCCGAGAAGGAGCTGCTCGGCCTGGAGCCCGGTGACGCGCTCAGCGACATCGCCGAGATCCTCGGGGCGGCGGAGGTGCTCGAGACCGTCCGCTAGGTTCCCGGTGTGAGCGAAACCGGCCATCCGACCGACACGACCGACACGACCGATCCCGTACGCGACCGCTGGCGGGCGCCCATGCGGCTCGCCCTGGCCGAGGCCGAACTGGCCGCACAGGGCGGCGATGTGCCCGTCGGCGCCGTCGTGCTGTCCCCGGACGGCACGACGGTGCTCGCGTCGGGCCACAACGAACGCGAGGCGACGGGCGACCCGACGGCGCACGCGGAGGTGCTCGCCCTCCGCCGGGCCGCGGCAGCGCTCGGGGAGTGGCGCCTTACCGGCTGCACGCTGGTGGTGACCCTGGAGCCCTGCACGATGTGCGCGGGCGCGCTCGTCCACTCCCGGGTCGACCGCGTCGTCTACGGAGCGCGTGACGAGAAGGCGGGCGCCGCGGGCTCCGTCTGGGACGTCGTGCGCGACAGGAGGCTCAACCACCGCCCCGAGGTGATCGAGGGCGTCCTCGCCGAGGAGACCGCGGGGCTGCTCACCCGCTTCTTCCGGGGACGCTGAGGAGCCGCCGGGGGCCGCAGGGGAGCCTCTGGAAGAACGGATTTCTGACCACGGCCCTCTTTGGGCTAGAGTTCCTCTCGGTAGCGTGTCCGAGCGGCCGAAGGAGCTCGCCTCGAAAGCGAGTGTGGGGAGACTCACCGTGGGTTCAAATCCCACCGCTACCGCTCTTGATACGAAGGCCCCGTCCGCGAGGACGGGGCCTTCGTCGTTTCCGGCACCTGCCGAAAGGCCGGACGCGCGAGAGCCCCGGCACCGCGAAGGCGCCGGGGCTCTGTCCCGATAGGACGGGGGGAGCGGCATCGGGGGGACAAACCGCTCCCCCCGATGAGGACTGGAACCCCTTGGCCAGCGCCGCCTTTCGGGGGGAAGCCGACGGCGCGTGACCCCGCAGTGGGGCCAGTCCCTTGCCCGCGGATTCCTGCCAGATCCGCTGGGGCACATCAGCAATCCTGCGTCCGACGCTCCCCGGAACGGGACGGCAAAGGGCCTCTGCTGCCGGGCCGTTGGTCCTTAAAAACCTTGTGAGCATGGGCCGGGTTAGACTCACGGCCGTCACAGGGGTCACAGGGCGCAGCAGGTAAGGGGAGGCCGGGAGCATGGCGGTGCAGTGGAAAAAGATCGGGCTCTTCACGCTCGTCGTCTTCGTCTTCTACGTGATCGTCACTGACCCCGCCAAGGCCGCCGACTATGTGCAGATAGGCTTCGAGGCGGTTTCGGATGCCGCTCAGAGCATCGGCGACTTCATGACCTGGGTCGCCAACGGAGGCAAGGACTGAGCGGCTCGGCCCGCCGTCCCGACTCTCCTCTTCCCGCTTCTCAGGAGTGCGCATGATCCGCCATCTGGTCCTCTTCAAGCTCAACGACGGTGTGGAGCGCGACGAGCCGCGCGTCGTCGAGGGCGTCAGGGCCTTCCGCGCACTCGGCGAGCAGATCCCGGAGCTCACGTTCTGGGAGTGCGACTGGAACATCACCGACCGGCCCATCGCCTACGACTTCGCCATCAACTCCGCGGTCGAGGACACCGATGCGCTGAAGCGGTACATCGAGCACCCGGCCCACCAGGCGGGCGTCGCCCTGTGGCGTGAGTTCGCCACGTGGGTGATCGCCGACTACGAGTTCTGAGCGACGCGGCTCAGCCGCCCCGCGAAAAGCGGCCCCTCACTGGAACAGTGAGGGGCCTTTATGCGTCTTATGGCCCAACTTGCCCCTCAACACGTAGTTATCGGGTGCTTGCACACAGTGCACATGTCTTGTGATGCTATGACCGCTTTTGACGGATGAGTTGACCAGGGTCGGCTGATCTTGACTGAGCTCGACAGGACTTGATTGCGCTTGACCGAGAAGGGGTGGCGTTGACCGTGCCGGCCAGTACTGCGCCCGAAGCACCACCCGTGACCCCGCAGGCGAGCAGCCCCGGCCCACCGAGCGCGCCGGGCCTGCAGGACACGCAGCCGGCCCCGAGCGCCCCCAGCACCCCCAGCAGCAGGGGCGCCGACACCCGGGCCCTGACCCAGGTGCTCTTCGGCCAGCTCAAGGGGCTCGAGCCGGGCAGCCCCGAGCACGGCCGCGTCCGCGGTGCGCTCATCGAGGCCAATCTGCCGCTGGTGCGGTACGCCGCTGCCCGCTTCCGAAGCCGCAACGAACCGATGGAGGACGTCGTCCAGGTCGGCACGATCGGCCTGATCAACGCCATCGACCGCTTCGACCCCGACCGCGGCGTGCAGTTCCCGACCTTCGCGATGCCCACTGTGGTCGGCGAGATCAAGCGGTACTTCCGCGACAACGTACGAACGGTCCATGTGCCGCGCCGCCTTCACGAGCTGTGGGTGCAGGTGACCGGGGCGACCGAGGACCTCACCACGGCGTTCGGGCGCTCGCCCACGACCGCGGAGATCGCCGAGCGGCTGCGGATCACCGAGGAGGAGGTCCTGGCCTGCATCGAGGCCGGACGTTCGTACCACGCAACGTCGTTGGAGGCGGCCCAGGAGGGCGACGGCCTGCCCGGCCTGCTCGACCGGCTCGGCTATGAGGACCCCGCGCTCGACGGCGTCGAGCACCGCGATCTCGTCCGCCATCTCCTCGTGCAACTGCCCGAGCGCGAACAGCGCATCCTGCTTCTGCGCTACTACAGCAATCTGACGCAATCACAGATCAGCGCCGAATTGGGCGTTTCCCAGATGCATGTGTCAAGACTGCTGGCCAGAAGCTTCGCGCGACTTCGATCCGCAAACCGTATCGAGGCGTAACCGTATCGAGTGGACTGCCCCGACGGCAGTTCCCGACGGATTCACGAGAAGAAAAGCCCCAGACCCCCTCTTTCCTGCATCGATGTCACCCTTATTTGTCGACATGTAACTACAGCGTGTTGCCGACATGTGACATTCTGCTGGAACCGCGTTTGCCGCAGCCCCACGTCCGGTATTCAGGTGGAGGCTGCGTTCCTCCGACGGGAGCGTCCGCCGTGACCGTCCGCGACCTCAAGGGGGTGGCATGTCCGCAGACCAGGGCAGCTCGAAGGTGCTCACGCTCACGAAGAGCGAACCGGCGCCCGACGCGCTTGTGAGTTCAGTAGTTTCCGGGGCGCCCGGAGCCATCGACACCCGCACCCTGTCCCGCTCCCTGTTCCTGCGGCTCGCCGCGCTCGACCAGGACAGCCCGGAGCGTGTCTATGTGAGAGACACGCTGATCGAGCTCAATCTCCCCCTCGTCCGGTACGCGGCCGCGCGCTTCCGCAGCCGCAACGAACCGATGGAGGACATCGTCCAGGTCGGCACGATCGGCCTGATCAAGGCGATCGACCGATTCGACTGCGAACGGGGCGTGGAATTCCCGACGTTCGCCATGCCGACGGTCGTCGGTGAGATCAAGCGCTTCTTCCGCGACACCAGTTGGTCGGTGCGCGTCCCGCGCCGCCTCCAGGAACTGCGGCTCGCACTGACGAAGACGAGCGACGAGCTGGCACAGAAGCTGGACCGCTCGCCGACCGTGCCCGAACTCGCCAAGGCGCTCGGGGTGTCCGAGGAGGACGTGGTCGACGGCCTGGCCGTCGGAAACGCGTACACGGCCTCGTCGCTCGACTCCCCGGCCCTGGAGGACGACGGCGGCGAGGGCTCACTCGCGGACCGTCTGGGGTACGAGGACAGTGCGCTCGAAGGCGTCGAGTACCGCGAGTCCCTCAAGCCGCTGCTCGCCAAGCTGCCGCCGCGCGAGCGCCGCATCATCATGCTGCGCTTCTTCGCGAACATGACGCAGTCGCAGATCGGCGAGGAGGTCGGCATCTCGCAGATGCACGTCTCGCGCCTGCTCACGCGGACGCTCTCGCAGCTGCGTGAAGGTCTCATCGCGGACTGACGGACGTCCCCCTGCAGCCCAATGCGCCGCGGGGGGACGGGAGTTGCCGCAGCAGGACAGGAGTTGCTGACGGGGTTCCTAATTGACGACCCGTCAGCCACACTGGCGCGATGCGACGTGGCATACGGAACGTACTGGGTGCGTCCACGGCTGCCCTGTGCCTGGGCGGGCTGCTGGCCGCCTGCGGCAGCGAGGACGGCGACGGGTACGTGGCCACGGGGCCGGCTGCCGCGGGGCCTCAGCGGGCTCCCGGCAAGGGCGTTGCCCCTACCGGGGCCGTGGAGTTGGTGCCGCTGGACGGTACGTCGACTCCCGGCGAGGGTGTCGGCAAGGGTGACTCCGCCGCGCCATCGGAGTCCGGCGCCGACGACTCCTCCAGCAAGTCTCCCGGTAGCGACGCCAGTTCCACCTCTCCGACCAACTCGGGCAGCAGTGGCGGCCCGGCTGACGGTGCCAAGACCGGTCGTACGGAGAGCAGTTCGGGAAGCGGCTCAGCGGGGCGCCCTGAGGGCTCTGGGGCCTCTGGGAGCCCGAGTGGCTCTCCCTCCGCGCCCGGCGGCTCCAGTGGGCCCAGTGGGCCCGCGAAGCTGAGCGTCGGCGAACCGGAGCGTAAGCCCGCGGAGGACCGCTGGTGCGAGAAAGTGACCGTGTCCTTCAAGAACACCGGCGGATCGCCGGTGCGGTCCGGCACGATCACCTTCGGAACGCACGTTATCGGTGCCCTTGGCGTGGACTGGGCGACGATCGAATCCACCGAGAAGCTGCCCTCGCTGGACGCCGGTCAGCGGCTGGAGAAGACCTGGCCTGTCTGCGTGGACCCGTGGCGGGTGCCCCTGGGCATGCATATGGAGACCCGGGACGTCTCGGTGAAGTGGAAGTAGCTGGGTTCTCGTACTGCGAGTCCGCTGTGGCTGAGCGCGCAGTTCCCCGCGCCCCTGAAGGGGCGCCCCCTGCCTGAGTTACTTGAGGGCCAGCCAAGCCACCCCCGCCACCACCGCGATCGCCAGTACGACGCCGATGATCAGGCCGATGCGCGGGCCGGCGGACGCTGTCGCCGGCTGCTGGGCTCGGCCGCTCTGCGGGGACTCGTCGACGAAGGCGCGGAACATCTGCGTGCTGCCGGCGGGGTCGGGGGTGTTCTGAGGGCCCTGGGGGTTGTGTGCCATAGCGCAGGACCCTAGCGAACCAACCGGGGTCGGCCCAACCCCCGCTGACCACGGACTTTACGAGGCGAGCCCCAGACCTTTGCCGACTCTTTAAGGCGTTGGTCCGGTTTTAGTTTGCCTGCGGCAACCAACTGTCTCTATCGTTGCCCTAAGCAACAACATAGGAGGTGCCGTGGCCGCGCAGCGTCATTACGAGGAGCTGGCCCGACAGCTCAGCGCCATCGGTGCCGTGAAGCGTGGCCTCGGCAGAGGCCTGCCGCACGACTGCCCGGGAGGGTCGGCCGCCGTACTCATCCTGCTCGACCGGCACGGAGAGATGCGGATGAGCAGGCTCGCCGAGCTGCTCGCCGTGGACATGTCGGTGACAAGTCGCCACGTGGCCCATGTCGCCGAGAAGGAATGGATCCTCCGGGAACCCGACCCCGCCGACAAGCGCTCACGGATCCTGCGCCTGACCCCCGAGGGCAAGGCCAAGGTCAACGAGCTGTCCGACCTGTCCATCAGGACCCTCACCCACTACTTGCATGACTGGTCAGACGCCGAGGTCGTCCAGCTCAGCACACTGCTCGCGCGACTGCGCGACAGCTTCGGGGACTGCCGTGCGGCTTCGGCCCGGCTCCCCTTGGAAGAGACCACCCGTACACCCGCGTAACGAAGAGGAAGCCCATGGCAACAACCACACCATCCGGTGTGCGGGGCAGCCACGCCAAGCACGGAGCGGCGTCGCACGACGCCGGTGCTCCGATGACGCACCGCCAGATCATGGAGGCCCTTTCCGGCCTGCTGCTCGGCATGTTCGTCGCGATCCTGTCGTCGACGATCGTCTCCAACGCCCTGCCTGAAATCATCGGCGACCTGGGCGGCGGCCAGTCCGCCTACACCTGGGTCGTCACCGCGTCGCTCCTGGCGATGACGGCGACCACGCCCCTGTGGGGCAAGCTGTCGGACCTCTTCAGCAAGAAGGCCCTGGTCCAGATAGCCCTGATCATCTACGTCGGTGGTTCGGTCGTCGCCGGTCTCTCGCAGAGCGCCGAGATGCTGATCGCCTGCCGTGTCGTGCAGGGCATCGGCGTGGGCGGTCTCTCCGCCCTCGCGCAGATCGTGATGGCCGCGATGATCTCCCCGCGCGAGCGGGGCCGCTACTCCGGCTACCTCGGCGCGACCTTCGCCGTCGCCACCGTCGGCGGCCCGCTGCTCGGCGGTGTCATCACCGACACGTCGTGGCTCGGCTGGCGCTGGTGCTTCTACGTCGGTGTGCCCTTCGCGATCATCGCCCTGATCGTCCTGCAGAAGACCCTGAAGCTCCCCGTCGTGAAGCGGAACGTCAAGGTCGACTGGGGCGGCGCCTTCTTCATCACTGCGGCCGTCTGCCTGCTCCTGGTCTGGGTGACCTTCGCGGGCGACAAGTACGACTGGATGTCCTGGCAGACCGGCGCCATGGTCGGCGGTTCGATCGTCCTCGGCCTGCTCTTCCTGCTCGTCGAGTCCAAGGCGAGCGAGCCGATCATCCCGCTGCGCCTCTTCCGCAACCGCACCATCACCCTCGCCTCGCTCGCCTCGCTCTTCGTGGGTGTCGGCATGTTCGCGGGCACGGTGTTCTTCAGCCAGTACTTCCAGCTGGCGCGCGACAAGTCGCCGACGATGTCCGGTGTCATGACGATCCCGATGATCGGCGGCCTGTTCATCTCCTCGACGGTGTCGGGCCAGATCATCACCAAGACCGGCAAGTGGAAGGTCTGGCTGGTCTCCGGCGGCGCACTCCTGACCGCGGGTCTCGGCCTGCTCGGCACGATGCGGTACGACACCGAGTACTGGCACATCGCGATCTTCATGGCCCTGATGGGTCTCGGCATCGGCATGATGATGCAGAACCTCGTGCTCGCCACGCAGAACCAGGTCGCTCCCGAGGACCTCGGCTCCGCGAGCTCCGTCGTGACCTTCTTCCGTTCCCTGGGTGGCGCCATCGGCGTCTCGGCGCTCGGCGCCGTGATGTCGACCCGCATCACCGACTACGTGAAGGACGGCCTGGCCGACCTCGGCCCGAAGGCCGCGCAGGCGGGTCACGGCGGCACGGGCGGTGGCGCCATCCCGGACCTGGACAAGCTCCCGGCTCCGTTCCGCACGGTCATGGAGAGCGCCTACGGGCACGGCATCGCCGACGTCTTCCTGATCGCGGCCCCGCTGGCCTTCCTCGCCTTCCTGATCACGATCTTCATCAAGGAGGTTCCGTTGCGTACGTCGGGTGCGCTGGCCCAGGCCAGTGAGTCCTCGGACGCCGGTGCCCCGGCGGCCACCCCGGCCGCCGCCGCGTCCACCGACGAGCAGCCGGTTCTGGCCTCCGTCGGCGCCCACACCGAAACGGGCCCCGAGGGCACGCAGAAGCTCGCCGCCGTGGCCTCGTCGGCCACCGGTGACGCCCCGGTGCAGACCACCGGCGGCGGCACTCCGGTCCACGGCTTCGTCCGCGGCGCGGAGAGCGCTCCGGTCCCGCGGGCCGCCGTCACGCTGATCTCCCTCGGGGGCCGTCAGCTCGGCCGCGCGGTCGCGCAGGGCGACGGGTCCTACACGGTCGACGCCCCCGGCGCGGGATCGTACGTACTGATCGCTTCGGCCGACGGTTTCCAGCCGCAGGCCTCCACGATCGTCGTCGCCGACGAGGCCCTCACGTACGACATCCTGCTGAGCGGCACGAGCGGCCTCAGCGGTGTGGTGCGGGCCTCCGACGGGAAGCTGCCGGTCGCGGGCGCGATGGTCATCGTGACCGACGTGCGCGGCGATGTCCTGGCCACCGGGCTCACCGGTGAGCAGGGCGAGTTCACCTTCGCCGAGCTGGTGCCCGGGCAGGTCACCATCGCGGTGAACGCCGCGGGACACCGTCCGATGGCGCTGCCCGTCGAGGTCGGCGCGGTCGGCGTCACCCGGGTCGAGGTCGAGCTCAACTCCGGTTCGCGGGTGCTCGGCACCGTGCGTGCCAAGAGCGGCCCGCTGAACGACGCCCGGGTCACGCTGGTGGACGCGGCGGGCAACGTCGTCGCCACCGCGACCACCGGGTCGGACGGGGCGTACGCCTTCACCGACCTGGACAGCGGCGAGTACACGGTCATCGCGACCGGCTACCCGCCGGTGGCGACGGGCCTGACCGTCGCCGGTGAGGGTGTCGGCGACCACGACATCGAACTCGCCCACCCCGGCGAGTAGTTGACCCCGGCCCGTGCGCGCGCTTCGAGCGGATGCGCGCGTACGGGCCGGTTGGGGAAAGGGCCCCCGGGCCGGTGGTGACGTACACGGCAGGGGACGGCCGTGTCACCGCCGCCGGGGGCCGCACTCTTTTCGGGCTTTTGAGCTTGTGAACTTTTTTGAGCTTTGGCAAGGAGAAAACGGGATGGGACTCAGCGCTCGGATTCGGACGCGTGACGGGTGGGCGGTGTCGCACGCCGTCGTCACCCTGACGGACATGACCGGCGCGCAGGTGCTGCGCGCCGCGGCGGACCAGGAAGGTGCCGTGCGTGACGCCACGGTCCTGCCGCCCGGCCCGTACACCGTGATCGTCACCGCGGTCGGTTACGCACCGGTGGCCTCGACCGCGCTCGTCACGGCGAGCGGCCGTGCCGAGGTGGGCAACATCGTCCTGGCCCGGCAGGGCGGCACGGAGCTGCCGCCGCCCGGTCCGTGGACCATCGACCCGGCGCACTCCACCGTGGGCGCGGTCGCCCAGCACCTGGGGATCACCAGCGTGCACGGCCGGTTCACCGAGTTCGGAGGACGGGTGGAGATCGCCGAGGACGTGGAGAAGTCGCGCGTCGAGGCGGTCATCAGGTCGGCGTCCATCGACACCGGCAACGGCATGCGCGACGGCCACCTGAAGTCACCGGACTTCCTGGACGTCGAGCAGTACCCGGAGCTGACCTACAGCTCGACCGGCCTCACGCCCGCCGGCCAGGACCGCTGGACGGTCCACGGCGAACTCCAGATGCACGGTGTCGTACGCCCGGTCGACCTGGACCTCAGCTACCTCGGTACGGGGGCGGACCCCTGGGGCGGGACCCGCGCGGCCTTCCGGGCCACGGCGGAGCTGCGCCGCGAGGACTTCGCCATGAACTACAACCAGGTGGTACAGGCGGGCATCTCCGCGATCGGCACAACGCTCCGGGTGGAACTGGACATCCAGGCGGTCCAAGGGGAATCGCTGCCCCAGGTCTAGCGGTTCGTGGGCAACTAGGGTGCGGTCATGGCACCCGACATTGCTACCAACACCACGGTCTCGATCGATGAGTTGCTCGACTTCGTCCGGCCACGGCACCGCGCCGTCCTGCTGACCGCGCGCGTGGACGGGGCCCCGCAGGGATCTCCCCTGACCTGCGGGGTCGACGACTCCGGCAGGATCGTGGTGTCCACGTACCCGGAGCGGGCCAAGACGCGCAACGCCAAGCGGAATCCGCGGGTCAGCATTCTCGTGCTGAGCGACGAGTGGAACGGGCCGTGGGTCCAGATCGACGGGACGGCGGAGGTCATCGACTCCCCGGATTCGGTGGAGCCCCTCGTCGAGTACTTCCGGAACATCTCCGGTGAGCACCCCGACTGGGACGAGTACCGCGCGGCGATGGTGCGGCAGGGCAAGTCCATCATCCGGATCACTCCCCAGCGGTGGGGGCCGGTGGCCACCGGGGGTTTCCCGCCGGCCAAGGACTAGCGGTCCTTGCCCCGGGGGCCCGCTACAGGGTCGCCTCGATGCCCGCGACCAGCAGATCGAGCGCCACCGCGAAGTCCAGCTCCCACATCTCCTCCACCGTGGCCCCGCCCCGCGCCTCCATCATGTCGGCGGAGCTGTGCAGGGTCTCCTCCAGGCTCGGATGGTCGCTGACCACCCCCATGGCCTCCTTGAAGTACTCCTCAGGGGTGAGCCCCGCGGCGGCGCACCGCGCGATGTAGTGCCCCTGCACCGTGCCGAACCCGTACACGAACTGGAAGACCGCGGCGATCGCACCGGCCTGCTTCGCCGCCGGCAGGCCGGTCCCGCGGACCACTCCCTGTACGGCCAGCGAGAACTTGATCCAGTTCGGCCCGATGTTGAGGAAGTTGCCGACGAGCGGCGACACCCAGGCGTGGCGGACGAGCAACCCCCGGTACTCCTCGGCGAGTTCGCGCAGCGTCTCGCGCCACCGGTCCGGTGTGACCGTGTCCGGATCCGGCAGGACCATCTCCCCGGCGGCCGCGTCCAGGGCCAGTTCGAGGAGGTCGTCCTTGGTGTCGACGTACCAGTACACGGACATCGCGGTGACGTTCAGGTCCGCCGCCAGGCGGCGCATGGAGAACTTGGCGAGGCCCTCCTCGTCCAGGAGGCTCACGGTGGCCTCGGTGATGCGGTCCCGGTCGAGGCCCGACGGCTGATCACTCCTGCGGGCCGCGCCGTTGCGGGGGGCTTTGCCCTCCAGCCAGACGCTGGTCCGCGCGGGGCGCTTCGCGCGGTCGGCTGCCTTCGCCATGGCGCACCTTCCTGGTCCTGAGTTCTTGTGCGGTACCGGACACCGAGTACCGGATACCGGTGGTCCGGGGCGGGCGAAAGACCGGAATCAGCCAGTCCGCCGCCCACCCCGTCGATGCTATGCGGACGCCGCGGCCGGGTCCGACTTCGCAGAGTCTGCCCTCTCCGCACGCTTCAGCAACGCGGCTGCCAGCATGCCCCCGAGGAGCACGGCCACCGCGCCCACCAGCTGACTGGTCTCCAGGCCCGAGGAGAACGCGTCGGCGATCCTCGTGCGTTCGGCGTCCGAGCCTGCGGCCGCAAGAGCCGCGGGCAGCGAGACCGCCGAGACGGTGACGAGCGAGGCGAAGCGAGAGTTCAGGACAGCACCGAGCACGGCGACCCCGAGACCGTTGCCGAACTCCGCGAGTGTGCCGTTGACGCCCGCGCCCACGCCCGCCTTCTCCGGCGGGATCGCGCTCATGATGGCGTTGGCCATGGCGGGCATGGCGAGCGCGATGCCCGCGCCCATCACGATGAGACCGGCCAGCATCCCGGCGTAGTTGTCGCCGCCGAGCACGGCGATCGCGGCGAGGCCCGCGGAGAGCAGGCTCATGCCGATGGCGATCGTCGCGGGGGTGCTTGTCTTCTTCAGGAGCCGCGCGCCGAGGCCGGTGAGGTTGAGCGCGACGACGGTGACCGCGAGCGGCGCCGTGCGCAGACCCGCCTCCAACGGCTCGTAACCGAGCACGAACTGGAGGTGCTGGGTGAGCAGGAACAGCGAGCCGCCCATGCCGAATGCCACCAGGATGGCGCCCGCGACGGCGCCGATGAAGCGCTGGTTGCGGAAGAAGTGCATGTCCAGCATCGGGTACGGGATGCGCAGCTCCCAGACGACGAAGACGCCGAGGACGACCACGCCCACCGCGGCCGCGGCAAGCACCTGCGTCGATGTCCAGCCGTGCTCGGGGCCGGAGATGATCGCGTAGACGACCGAGGCCATGCCGATGGTGGAGAGCAGTGCGCCGAGCAGGTCGGGACGGTCGCCCTGGGGGTTCTTGGACTCGGGGACCAGCTTCACGACCGCGGCGAGCGCGACGATCACCACGGGGATGTTGATCAGGAAGATCGCGCCCCACCAGAAGTGGTTGAGCATGACCCCGCCCATCAGCGGGCCGACGGCGAAGCCGAGGGAGTTGACGGTCGACCAGAGGCCGATCGCCTTCATCCGCTCGGAGTCGTCGAAGATCTGCACGATCACGGCGAGCGTGGTGGTGATCAGCAGCGCTCCGCCTATGCCCATCCCGGCCCGCGCGGCGATGAGCTGCGTCGAGGACTGGGCGAGGCCCGCGACCAGCGAGCCGATGCCGAAGAGGGCGAGGCCCGCGGTGAGCATCTTCTTGCGGCCGTAGCGGTCGGACGCGCTGCCCGCGGTGAGCAGGAGGCCGGACTGGACGAGCGAGTAGGCGTTGATCATCCACTGGATGTCGGCCGTGGACGCGTCCAGCTCCTCGGTGAGGGAGGGGATGGCGACGTTCAGGACGGTGTTGTCCAGGAGGACGGTGAGCTGGGCGAGGCAGATGACGCCGAGGATCAGCCAGCGCTGGGGGTGCCCTTGTGGGGCAGTGGGGGTCTCGGCGGCCGTCGTTGCCGTCATGCCTCCCTCTCCTTCTGCTTATACGGTGTACGTGGGGTCAGCGACGTACACCGTAAAGCATCTCCCGTACGGCGTACAATACGTTTACCGGAAGGCATGGGCGAGGGGCCGACCGCAGGTGGCGGTCGGCCCCTCGTCGTGCGGGTCGCGTCAGCTCTTCGGCTGGGTCAGGTCGTAGAAGGTCGCGCTGCCGACCGTGACCTTCTTGAAGGTGTCCTCCACCCAGGAGCTGATCTTGGAGGAGGTGCCGCTGTCGCCGCCCATGCCGCCTCCGCCTCCGCGTCCGCCTCCGCCGCCCATGCCGCCGCCCGAGATGAAGTAGTGGATCCTTCCGTCCTCGACGTACTGCTTGAACTGGGCGAGGGTCGGGGACGGGTCGCTACCGTTGAAGCCGCCGATGGCCATCACCGGGTCACCCGTGGCGAGTTGGTAACTCGCGGCGTTCTGCGAGCCGATGGCCGCCGCCGACCAGGTGTAGTCCGAGGCGTTCCCCTCCAGGAGCTTCTTCGCCTCGCTGCTCACCTGGGCGCCGTCGAGGAGGCCACCCATGCCGCCGCCTCCGCCCCCGCCGCCGCGCTCACCCGTGGCACCGCCGGGCATGTTGCCCTGCTGCTTGCCCGGCTGCTGCGTGCCCTGCTGCTTACCCGGCTGGCCCTGGGAGTTGTTACCCGGAGGCCGACCCGTCCCGCCGCCGTTCTGGCCGCCGGTGGGGGGCTGCATGGCGTTGCCGCCCTGCTGGCCGTTCTGGCCCTGCTGGCCCTGCTGGCCCGGCGGCTGCATTCCGCCACCGCCGCCGCCCCGGCCGCCCCCGCCGGGGCCGCCGCCCAGCCGACCCGCCGACGCGGGGCCCGCCGTCACGATCGACCCGGTGTGCGCGCTGTTCACGGTGGAGAGGGTGTACGCGACCGGACCCGCGACCGAGGCGGCGAAGCTCAGACCCACTGCCGTGAGGGCGAGTTGCCGCCCGAGCCGCGCCGCGAGCAGCAGGCCGAGCGCGCCCACGAGGCCGCCGACGAGCACCGCCCAGCGCAGCCACGGCACGTAGTCGGGCGTCCGGCCGAGCAGGACGTACCCCCACCAGGCCGTGCCCGCGACGCTCGCGCCGAGCAGCGCGCCCGCCCACCACTTGGCGCGTTCCTCCCACAGGACCGTGGCGCCCATGCCGATCAGTGCCGCGACATAGGGGGCGAGGGCGATCGTGTAGTACTGGTGGAAGATCCCCGCCATGAAGCTGAAGACGGCCGCCGTCATCAGCAGGGCGCCGCCCCACGCCACGAACGCCGAGCGCGTGGTGTCGGTCCTGCGGGCCTTCCAGGTGAGGACGATGCCGCCGACGAGCAGGATCAGAGCGGCGGGGATCAGCCAGGAGATCTGGCTGCCGACCTCGGAGTTGAACATCCGGCCGAGCCCGGTCTCGCCCCACTGACCGCCGCCACCGCCACCGCCACGGCCGCCGCCCCCGCCCACGCTGCCGGTCTCGTCGCCGCTGATGCGCCCGAGGCCGTTGTAACCGAAGGTCAGTTCAAGGAAGGAGTTGTTCTGCGACCCGCCGATGTACGGGCGCGATGACGCGGGCCACAGCTCCACGATCGCGACCCACCAGCCGCCCGCCACGGTCATCGCGAGTCCGGAGAGGGCGAGCTGCCCGAAGCGCTTGCGCAGCCGCACGGGCGCGCACACCGCGTACAGGACGGCGAGCGGCGGCAAAATCAGGAACGCCTGCAGCGTCTTGGCCAGGAAGGCGACGCCGACCGCGACGCCCGCCCACACCAGCCACTTGGTACGGCCGTGTTCCAGGGCACGCAGGACGCAGTACACGGTGACGGTCATCAGGAGCGCGAGGATCGCGTCCGGGTTGTTGAACCGGAACATCAGCGCCGCGACGGGCGTCAGCGCGAGCACGGCGCCCGCGACGAGCCCGGCCGCCGGGCTGAAGCGGCGGCGCACGGCGGCGTACAGGACGCCGACCGTCGCGACGCCCATGAGCACCTGCGGGACAAGCACCGCCCAGGAGTTGAGCCCGAAGAGGCGTACGGACAGGGCCATCGGCCAGAGCGCGGCCGGCGGCTTGTCGACGGTGATCGCGTTGCCCGCGTCGAGCGAGCCGAAGAACATCGCCTTCCAGCTCTGGCTGCCCGCCTGGACGGCCGCGGAGTAGAAGGAGTTGGCGTAACCGGACGCGCTGAGGTTCCACAGGTAGAGGACCGCGGTCGCGAGCAGCAGCCCCAGGAAGGCGGGGCGGGCCCAGCGCGGGTCGTCGGGGCGCCCGCGCCAGAGCCGCGCGGGCAGGGCGCGCGGGCCCCGGCCCCGGTGGGCTCGCGCGCCCGGAGCCGCGTGCGAGGGCGCGGGCACGGGCGATGGCACGGGCGGGGGCGGTGGCGCCTGGGAAGTCGTCGTCATCGTGCGTTCCTCGGGTCGTGTGCGTGAGTGAGCTCGTACGAGGGCGAGGCGTCGGGCGGCGGCGCCTCGGAGCGGCGCTCCGGGAAGACCCAGGCCCGAAGGAGCAGGAACCGCAGTACTGTCGCCGCGAGGTTGGCGGCTATCAGCACGGCGAGTTCCGTGGAGTGGGACGGGTCGCCCGACGCCGCGCCGAGGGCCGCCAGCGAACCGCTGGTCAGGGCAAGACCGATGGCGAAGACCACCAGGCCCTGTGCCTGGTGACGCATCGCGCGGTCACGGCCGCGCACCCCGAAGGTCAGCCGGCGGTTGGCGGCCGTGTTGGCCACCGCCGACACGAGCAGGGCGAGCGCGTTGGCCACCTGCGACCCGGAGAACGTACGGAAGCCGGAGTACAGGAGCAGATAGAAGAGCGTGGAGAGCGCGCCGACCACGCAGAAGCCGACCAGCTGGCGGGCCAAGCCGCCCGGTACGCCGGTCAGTTGGCGGTCTCGCGGGTCGTCTCCAAACGGGCGCGCGAGGCGGTCGAGTGGGAGCGCTCCGACCGCGAGCGCTCTGCCCACCCGCCACACCCCCTTGAGGTCGTCCGTGGCCGTCCTGACCAGGTGGACCGTGGAGTTCGGGTCGTCGACCCAGTCGACCGGCACCTCGTGGATGCGCAGGCCCGCTCGCTCGGCGAGCACCAGCATCTCCGTGTCGAAGAACCACCCCGTGTCCTCGACCAGCGGAAGCAGCACCGCCGCCACGTCACCCCTGATCGCCTTGAACCCGCACTGGGCGTCGGAGAAGCGGGCGTTCAGGGAGCCGCGCAGGATGAGGTTGTAGCCGCGCGAGATGAACTCCCGCTTGGGGCCGCGCACCACGCGCGAGCTGCGCGCGAGCCGGGAGCCGATCGCCAGGTCCGAGTGCCCGGAGATCAACGGCGCCACCAGCGGGAGCAGCGCGTTGAGGTCGGTGGACAGGTCCACGTCCATATAGGCGAGCACGGGGGCGTCCGACGCGGACCACACGGCGCGCAGGGCACGCCCGCGCCCCTTCTGCTCGAGTCGCGTGCAGCGGACCTCCTCGTTCGACGCCGCGAGCTGCGCCGCCACTTCGGGGGTGCGGTCCGTGGACGCGTTGTCCGCGATGGTGATGCGGAAGGGGTAGGGGAAGGTGCGGGCGAGATGGTCGTGGAGGCGCAGCACACACGGCCCCAGATCCTTCTCCTCGTTGTAGACGGGGATCACGATGTCCAGGACGGGCACATCGCGCCGTCCGGCGGGGAGGTGGGCCCGCGCCGGCAGAGGGACCGAGCAAGCGCCGCCCGGGGAAGAGTCGGTTTGCATGGCACCGACATTCGCCAAGTGGTCTGTCAGGGCTGTGTGGTGAGGCTGTGGCCCGCCTGTGAGTGCCGTCCAGGGCCGCTGACCTGCACGGATTCTGCAGGAAGCGTCACCGCGAAGATCGTCCGCCCCGGCACGCTGTCCACCGTCACACCGCCGTCGTGCGCCGCGACTATGGCCTGTACGAGGGCGAGTCCGAGCCCTGTGGACCCGGCGTTGCGGGAGCGCGACGCGTCGCCGCGGGCGAACCGCTCGAAGACGTGGGGGAGGAGTGCGGGGGCGATGCCGGGGCCGTCGTCCTCGACTTCCAGGCAGACGGCGGGTCCTGCCCGCCGCACGCGTGCGGTGACCTTCGTGCCCGGTGGCGTGTGCGTACGCGCGTTGGCGAGGAGGTTGACGACGACCTGGTGGAGCCGGGCCGCGTCGGCGAGGACGAGGGCGGGCTCGTCCGGCAGCTCCAGGGACCAGACGTGCTCGGGGCCCGCGGCCCGCGCGTCGCTCACGGTGTCCACGACCAGCGGTGAGAGATCAGTGCTCCGATACGAGAGCGGCAGTCGGGCACCGGGCCCACCGCCTCCCGTGCGCCCGCCGTCACGTCCCTCGTCGAGCCGCGCGAGGAGCAGCAGATCCTCCACGAGTCCCGTCATCCGCTGGGCCTCGGACTCGATCCGTCCAAGGGCGTGCCGCGTATCGGGGCCCGTCGACTCCCGCCCCCTGCGCGTCAGTTCGGCGTAGCCGCGGATCGAGGCGAGCGGCGTACGCAGCTCATGGCTGGCGTCCGCGACGAACTGGCGTACTCGCGTCTCGCTCTCCTGGCGCGCGTGCAGCGCGGAGTGCACGTGGTCGAGCATGCGGTTGAGCGCGGCGCCCACCTGCCCGACCTCCGTGTTCGGCTCCGCGTCGGGGGCGCGCTCGTACAGCGTCACCTCGCCGCTGTGCAGCGGGAGTTCGGATACCCGGGTCGCGGTCGCCGCGACCCGGCGCAGCGGGCGCAACGCGACGCCGACCATGGCCGCACCGGCGAGCGAGGCGGCGACAAGGCCCGCGGCGGTGACGCTGACCTCGACGATGATCAGCGTCTCGAGGGTGTTCTGCACCTTGGCCGTGGGGATGCCGACGAGGAAGTCGCCGTTGGGTCCTGTCGCGTACTCCACGCGGTACTCGCCGCGACCGGGGATGTCGACGTTGTGCGGCTTCTCGTCACGCGGGACGGAGGCGAGCGCGGCGGACTGCGCCGCGTCGAGCTGTTCGGTCCGCGGGTCCACGCCGCCGCTCTCGTTGTCCGTGCTGATGAGAGCCTGATCGACCGAGCCGTCACTCTCGACGACGGCCCCGATGGTGCCGAGTTCCTGGGGCCCCTTGGAGACGAACCGCAGCGGATCGCCCGGTTCCGCGGAGAGACCGCCGTGACCGTCGGCCCCCGGCTTCGGCTGCGGACCTTTCGCCCGCATCGCCACCGCGCCGAGCGAGCCGTCCAGCTGGTCGTACAGGTGCGAACTCAGCGCGATGGTCGTCACCGTGCCGATCACCGCGCAGACGACGGCGATCAGCGCCACCGCCGAGACGACGAGCCGCGTCCGCAGCGACCGCGGCTGCCGCCGCCGCGTCATGAGACGGCGGCCGCCTCGGTCGCGGGCGCGGCCTTGATCAGATACCCGGCGCCGCGCCGCGTGTGGATCATCGGCTCACGCCCGGCGTCGATCTTCCTCCGCAGATACGAGATGTAGAGCTCGACGACGTTGGCCTGGCCCCCGAAGTCGTAGTTCCACACGCGGTCGAGGATCTGCGCCTTGCTGAGCACGCGCCGCGGATTGCGCATCAGAAAACGCAGCAGCTCGAACTCGGTGGCGGTGAGGTGGATGGAGTCCCCGCCCCGCGTCACTTCATGGCTGTCCTCGTCGAGGGTCAGGTCCCCCACGGCGAGGACGGACTCGCTGCGCCGCCCGGAGGCCCCCGCCCGGCGGATGAGCCCGCGAAGCCGCGCGACGACCTCCTCCAGGCTGAAGGGCTTGGTCACGTAGTCGTCGCCCCCGGCGGTGAGCCCGGCGATCCGGTCCTCGACGGCGTCCTTGGCCGTCAGGAACAGCACCGGCACGTCGGGCAGCTCACGCCGCAGCCGGCCGAGCACGGCGAGGCCGTCCATGTCGGGCAGCATCATGTCGAGCACCACGGCGTCGGGCCTGAAGGCACGGGCGGCCCGCACCGCACCGGCGCCGTCCCCCGCGCTGCGGATCTGCCAGCCCTCGTAGCGCAGGGCCATGGAGAGCAGCTCCGTCAGCGACACCTCGTCGTCGACGACGAGCACGCGAACGGGGCTCCCGTCCGCCCTGAGCAGTTCGGTACGCCCCTGGGGCGAGGTCGTAGTCATGGCACAGAGCCTGCGCCGCGGCCCTGAGAGAGCTCTTGCCGCGACCTGTGAATTCCCTGAGAAACGGGCGAGGCGATGGCTTTGGCCGCGGCGAGACGATGGCTTTGGCCGGGGCTGGGTCGGAGGCCGCGGCTGGGGCTGGGTCGGAGGCTCCGGCCGGGGCTGGGTCGGAGGCTCCGGCCAGGGCTGCGCTGAGCCGCCGATTGCAGGAAAGTCCCACGACGCGTACACGGAACCAGCGGGTGACCGGGATTTCCTCGCAGTCGAACCCGGCGCGGTCGAATCCGGCGCGGTCGAACTCGGTGCGGTCGAACTCGGTGCGGTCGAATCCGGCGCGGTCGAATCCGGCGCGGTCGAACCCGGCGCGGTCGAACCCGGTCGGCTTCAGCGGGCCACGGTCCGCAGGCCACGGCCCTCCGTGCTCAGAAAAGTCCGGCCTGAACGGTCGGCACTTCCCGCACGGGGACAGTCGTACGCGCCGCTTCCCGCGCCCCTTCGAGCCGCCACCCCCGCAGCAGCCGGCTGTCCAGGACGATCAGCCGGCCGCCGTCGTCCAGGCAGATGTCCGGCCCGGCCACCGCGACGAGATCCCCCCGCACCACGCCACCGTCGACGAGCTCGGTGACCGCGAAGGCGCCGACGCCGACCCCGGCTCCGGCGCAGCCCCCGACCCCCGCCCCAACGCCCGCGAGACGCTCCAACCCGAACACGTTCCCGTGATCCACGACGCCGAGCGCCACCCGCTCCAGCGACTCGGGCCACCCGTCGAGCCCGAGGGCGAAGCCATGCAGCCGCTCCAGTTCACGCCGGCGCTCGTCCGCCGCGGGCAGACTCGCCCTGACGGCCCGCTTCCTGGCGTACGAGATCCGGTCCGGCACCCCGAGCGCGACCCGCAGCAGCTCCTCGGCCCGCCGCGCGGCCATCAAGGGCCCACTCCCCAGCCAGGTGTAGGCGACGGCCCCCTGTTCGAGGAGCCGGTCCGGGCCCCGTTCCTCGCGAGTGATGCCGACCTTCACCATCCCGACGCCGAACCACGCGAGATACACGCGGTAGGTCCGCGGATCGTCGGCGATGGTGTCGGCGGCCACCGAGTGCGCCCTGTCGAGCCGCGCGCACTCCGCACATCGGGCCTGCGTCCCGCGGCCCGGCACGACGGCGGCGACCGGGCAGGGATTGCCCCGCGCCCCGACGCACACCCGCTGCCCGACGGCCCGGAACCCCAACCGCCGTCCCACGACCAGCGGACTGACGTCCCCCCGCTCCCACACGAGCGCGGGCCGTTCACTGTCCGACCAGCTCAACCCCGCACTGCGCCACTCCATGCAGCCAGTCTCGCGCAACCTTCCCCGACCACTGCTCACAACTCCGCCTGTCCGCCCGTCCGGTGAGCGGGCCGGACCCTCGCGCGCCGCGAGAGCTAGGATCCGGAGCATGGCTCTGACCATGAACGACGTCGACCGTTTCGAGGCCGCCAGGCCCCGCCTGGAGGCCATCGCCTACCGCCTCCTCGGCTCCGCGAGCGACTCCGAGGACGCCGTGCAGGACACCTTCCTGCGCTGGCAGAGCGCCGACGTCGACCGCATCGAGGTCCCCGAGGCCTGGCTGACGAAGGTCCTCACCAACCTGTGCCTCAACCAGCTCACCTCGGCCCGCGCCCGCCGCGAGACCTATGTGGGCCAGTGGCTGCCCGAGCCCCTGCTCGCCGGGGACCCGATGCTGGGCCCCGCCGACACCGCCGAGCAGCGCGAATCCGTCTCGTACGCCGTCCTCACCCTCATGGAGCGCCTGTCGCCCAACGAACGGGTGGTGTACGTGCTGCGGGAGGCCTTCGGCTACTCGCACCGGGAGATCGCGGAGATCCTCGACATCAGCGAATCCGCGGGGCAGCAGATCTTCCACCGCGCCAAGAAGCACGTCGCGGAGGGCAAGACCCGCACCGAGATCGACGAGGCCGCGGCCCAGCGGATCGTCGAGGAGTTCCTCGCGGCCGCCACCAGCGGCAGGACCGAGCCGCTCGTGCGGCTGCTCACGCAGGACGCCATCTCCATCGGTGACGGAGGCGGCAAGGTCCCGGCGCGCGCCAAGGCGTTCGAGGGCGCTCTCGCGGTCGCGAAGTTCATGCGGGGCCTGTTCAAGCCGAGCGAGGTCAAGCGCGCCTACGTCGGCGGCTCCCCCGATGTCTGGGTCGCGACGGCGAACGGCGGCCCTGCCCTCGTGGTGGCCGTCGACGGCCGGGTCGTCGGCGTCATGTGCCTGGAGATCACCGCCGAGGGCATCGTCGCGTTCCGCAATCAGGTCAACCCCGACAAGCTCGAGCGCGCGACCCGGCGATGGGCGGCCACCGACCACGGGGAACCCCTGCTCCAGGCCTTCTGATGCGTGAGGCGTGCATGGGGTGTGAGCTGCTTCACATCTGCTTTCTGTCAGGAAACGGCGGGCTGCCCGGTTCAAGTGGCGAAACCCGCTGAAGAGCTGATGACAGGAGCAAGGACATGCAGCACCACATGCAGCACCGCATCGTCGTCATCGGAGCCGGATACACCGGAGCCATCGCCGCCGGGCGCCTCGCCAAGCGGCTGCGCCGCGAGGACGTCGCCATCACCCTCGTCAACCCGGAGCCCGACTTCGTCGAGCGCGTCCGGATGCACCAGCTGACGGTCGGCCAGGACCTCACGCCCCGGCCCTTCAGCGAGATGTTCGCGGACACCGGCGTCGAACTGAAGCTCGCCAAGGTCACCGCCGTCGACGTCGACCGCAAGACCGTCGCCGTCACCGTCGCCGGCAGCGGTGCGCAGGGCGCCGAGGAACTGAAGTACGACACCCTCGTGTACGCCCTCGGCAGCGGCTGGAACGCCCAGGGCGTCCCCGGCACCGCCGAGCACGCCCACCAGATCGCGAGCCGCCCCGGAGCGCTCCGGCTGCGTGAGCGCCTGGCCGGCCTGGGCGCCGGAGAGACCGTGGTCGTCGTCGGCGGTGGCCTCACCGGCCTGGAGGCCGCGACCGAGATCGCCGAGGCCCGCCCGGACCTCGACGTCGCCCTCGCCGCCCGCGGCGAGCTCGGCGACTGGCTCTCGCCCAAGGGCCGCGGCCACGTACGGGACGTCTTCGCCGGGCTCGGCATCACCGCGCACGAGCAGGCCGAGGTCACCGGCGTACAGGCCGACCGCGTCACCACTGCCGACGGCGAGGCCATCCCCGCCGCGGTCACCCTGTGGACCACCGGCTTCGCGGTCCACCCGATCGCGGAGGCCACCGCCCTCGAAGGCACCGACACCGGCCAGATCGTCGTCGACCGGACCATGCGCTCCGTCTCGCACCCGGACGTGTATGCCGTCGGCGACGCGGCCATGGCGATGGGCCCCGGCGACAAGCCGCTGCGGATGTCGTGCGCCACCGGCACCCCCATGGCATGGCAGGCCGCCGACGCCATCGCGGCACGCCTGACCGGCGGGAAGGTCCCGAAGACGCCGTTGCGCTACTTCAACCAGTGCATCTCGCTGGGCCGCAAGAACGGTCTGATCCAGTACGTCACCGCCGACGACCGCTCCGTCAAGGCGGCCCTGACGGGACGCTTCGCCGCCGTCTACAAGGAACTGGTCTGCAAGGGCGCGGCCTGGGGCGTCGCCCACCCGATGCTCGGCATGCCGAGCAAGGCCCGCCCTGTCGTGCGGGAGAGGGAGACGGCCCGGCCGGACGCGACCGTCGAGGCCGTCGAGGCCGTCGAGGCCTCGGCCTGAAACCGTCCTGCACGGCCGGGCCCGCGTCCGGGGGCCTACTCGCTCTTCGACGCACCCTCGGAGGAGAGTCGGGCAGGGGACGCGGGCGGCGGCTCGGGAAGACTGCCGGCCTCGACGACGTGTCGCGCGACGTCGGTGAGCAGGAGACGGTGGTGGCGTGCGTGACGGCGCATGGCGGTGAAGGCGTCACCGACGGAAATGTCGCGCTGGGCGGCGAGGAAGCCCTTGGCCTGCTCGATGGTGATGCGGCTGTGCAGAGCGGTGCTGAGCTGTTCGTTGACGGTTTCGGTGCGTCGCAGGGAGCGGGCGTGCAGCAGGCCGATGGTGGCCGCGTCGGCGAAGGCCTGGGCCATGGCCAGGTCGTCGGCCGGCAGCGGGCTGTCGGTGCCGCGCAGGAGCAGCAGGCTGCCGATGGTCTCCTCGCGCAGCCGCATGGGGACGGCGCTGGCGTAGGTGTAACCGGCCTGGCGGGCCAGCCTGCTGAAGTCCTGCCAGCTCTCATGGGTGTCGGAGAGATCGCCGGGGCTGACGGCGGCGGAGGCTTCATAGGCGTCCAGGGCCGGACCGCCGGCCACCGCCAGTTCCAGCAGTCTGAGCAGGGCGGGGCTGGGGTCGCACGGGGCGGGGCTGTAGAGCTGCGGGCCCGGGTAGGCGAGCAGCACCGCCGTGTCGGTGACGGCGAAGATGTCACAGCAGCGGACGGTCAGTTGCTGGAGGAAGTCGATGACATCGAAGTCCGCGACAAGGGTGTCGGCCAGTTCTACAAAGGTCTCGGCGATCTTTCGTTCTCGGCTCATGCCTCAACTCCTCGGCGCCCAGGCACCCTCCAGGGGGCGGCGCCTAACGGCAGGTTCACGATGGCAGATCCCGGAGGATTTCGCGGGCGGCTTCGGTCAGGGGCCGGCCGGAGGCGAAGGCCCGGGCCCTCATGCGGACCAGCGCCTCCTCCACCGGCACCCCGAGCTGGCAGCTGAGCACGCCCGTGGCCTGATGCACTTCCGCCCAGTGCAGATCGACCGCGCCCGCTCTTCCGGGGCCGTCGTGAAAGGCCTCCTCGCCAGGTTTCCAATCCAGCAGGCGGCCGGTCAGCGTGTCGGCCACGCGCAGCCCGTCCGCCGCCTGCCCCGCCGTCAGCGGCCCCGGAGACTTGCGGTAGCCGGTCAGCGACCCGAACCGCGCCACTCCCGACCTGACCGGCCAGACGAACACCGCGGCCACGCCCAGGGCCTGGGCCTCCACGGCGAACTGCGGCCACCGCTCACCTGCGTACGTGCCGACATCCGGCACCTGACAGGGCACCTCACTGAAGTCCACCGCCACCCCGGGGCCCTCCCCCAAGGTGAACTGCGCATCCTCGAGCCGCGCACTGACGTCGTCGCTGAACCACACCAGCTCCGCCCCCCATCGCAGGGAGACCGCGATCCCTTCCAACCCCAGCGCCCGCGCGCACCGCACCGCCCACAGACGGTGCTCCCCAGGCCCCACGGCCCGCGCGAGACCAACGAGCAATTCCTTCACAGACACCCGGTACTCCATCGCCGAGCCCCCGCCCCCGAAGACGGACAGCTCTCGAAAGACGGCCACGTTCCGTATCGAGAAGGCTACTCGCCAAGCCCTCGGCAAGACACGCCGTCGCGAAAGACAACCCGCACGCAAGCCAAAAGCCCGGCTCACCGCCCGCGACATCCGGGCGTTCCTGGTGAAAACGGCCGCCACGTGCCAGTGCTGCGCGCAGGGCAAGGACAAGAAGCGGCCGGAGCACAAGCGGCGCTGCTGCGCCCTCGGCAGGTGCTGCACGAAACTCCCGTCCGATCGGACCGTGCGCTTCCTACTGGTGATCCTGCGTGCCGTTCTCCAGCACGCCGTGCGTGAAGACGAGCTGCCGCGCAACGTGGCCCGGAACGTGGAGCTGAGCATGGGAACGAAGCGCGAGATCGAACCGCTCACGGCCAAGGAAGGACGCCTGCTCCTGGCGGCGGCCCGCGAGAACCGGCTGTGGGCCGCTTACGAGCTGGCGGTCCGGATCGGCCTACGTCGTGGGGAGCTGCTCGGGCTGCGCTGGTCGGACGTGGACCTTCACGAAGGTGTCCTTACCGTCCGGCAGGCTCTTCAGCGGGTCGGAGGTGAGCTGCTGATCGTCGCGCCGAAGACTCAGCGTTCTGCTCGTCGCGTGGCCCTGCCGGCCGAGTGTGTGACGGCGCTCCGCGCCCAGCGGGCCCAGCAGATCGCCGACAAGAAGGGCGCAGACAGCAGCTGGAAGGGGACGGGCCATGGCCTCGTCTTCACCACCAAAAACGGCACCCCCATCGAGCCGCGCAACCTCAACCGGTCCTTCGAGGTGCTGTGCGTCCGTGCCGGAGTCCGCAAGGTCCGCTTCCACGACCTGCGGCACACCTGCGCGTCTCTGCTCCACGAACAGGGCGCCGACGCCCGAATGATCATGGAGGTCCTGGGCCACAGCTCGATCCGCGTGACCATGGACATCTACACCTTCGTGCGGCTCGACTCCCAACGATCTGCCTTTGAACGCGTCGGAGACGTGTTGAGGGGTGACGATGACAAGCCGGACGATGACGACGATACGGCAGGCACCCCGGTAGTTAACTGATCTACTCCGGCGATGCGCGTGTTGTGGGGGGCGACCTCTAGAGGGTCGCCCCCTCTTGACGAATCCATCGGCTGCCCCGCTACTCTGGTTTCCTGGCCGTACAGCGGCCTTGGCCTAGTTGCCCGGTGCCCGTGAGACCGGTGACAGCGACAACGGCCCGAAGGTGCTCCGCATCCTGTGACTTCAGCGGCCCTATAGGCATGCGGAGTCACGGGACCGCCACGCCGGAATCAGGACGACCTCGTGGTCAAGCACCGCAGGCGTAAGCTCGACGCCAGAAAACTCCAGGAATGGACTGGCGAGAGCTTTCAGCGCATCGTAGACAGGATCAAAGGGTCACCGATCGTCTGGACGGCCGAGCGCGAAGCGGCTCTGAACGCCGTCCACGGCATCCGGTTTCACGACGCGTTGAGCGAGGCCCGTAAGGCTGCAGATAGGGCCGACATCGAAGCCGTCGAGGACTTCGCTCGCACGCGCCTCCATCTGAGTCCCGGAAAAGGCGTCGAGGTTGCCAAGGTTTTCTGGCTCTACAGGGGCGAGTTGGATCGCGCGAACGTTCGCGCCTTACCCGGACTCGTGCGCAGAATCCTGAAGGACGAGGAAGAGGGGCGCCCCTCGTGGAGTCACCAGGCCAGCGAGAAACCGGTACTCACGTACGACGGCCTCCGTCCCCCTGGTGTCGACGGAGTCTCCGGTGACGAGCGAACCTCGGGGCCCGACCTTCGGCTGATGGATCCTCGCGTAGGCACCCTCTTGAACTGCCTTACGGCTGAGGAGCGCAAGGTACTGCATGCGCGGTGCACGCTCGGGACAACGACTTGGAGCGGTGCGGCATCGTTCGCCAACGCTCCCGACCCTCACCGCACCGGGGATCAAGTGCGCCGCAAGGTCCAACGTCTCGCCGCGGAACTTTGGGGGAGGGCAGCATGAGTGTCCTTGGCCAAGCGCTGCCGGCGTTCCTCGCAGAAGTGACAGCCACCCTTGTGATCATCTTCGGTACGTGGCTCATCCGACATCGGCGGAAGATCAGGCTCCGCTGTTACACCCTGCTAGGCACAGTCGGCGCGGACGGGAATCCGGCGCAGATCGTCACGACGCGCCGACCTGGCTCGGTGATCAACGTAGATGCGGGCGGTCGCAGGCAGAGGTTCGAACTGACCGACGCTCGGCTACCCGATGACACGTACGCCGCTGAGCCGATGGATCTCTACGCCTAGCGCTTCGGTCTCGCGACTGCGGAAGCGCTGGATCGGAGAGAACGCAGCGGGACCGTCACCTGAAGCACGGTTGCCGTCAACGACTGCCGTCAAGCCAAAAGCCAGAGGCCCTGTGGATCTCTCCACAGGGCCTCTGGACTGCTGTGCACTCGGCAGGATTCGAACCTGCAACCTTCTGATCCGTAGTCAGATGCTCTATCCGTTAAGCTACGAGTGCTTGATTTTCCTTTTGTTTGCCTTCGCTCCCCGGCCTTTCGGCCCGCTCGCGGCGACAGGAAGAACATTACATGACCGCCGCCGCCATGTGAAATCCGTTTGCCACACCGCTTGCGACCTGCGGAAACGCGCTTCACGGCGGTGAAACGCCGAAGCCCCGGTCCAGTGGACCGGGGCTTCGGGATCTTGCAGCGGAGGCGGAGGGATTTGAACCCTCGATGGGATGTAAGTCCCAAACCGCATTAGCAGTGCGGCGCCATAGACCGGACTAGGCGACGCCTCCAGCTTGCACTCCATGCGCGAGCGCGAGGGGTGCGTGCAGATGATGACACAGCCGGGCGGCGTGTCACCAATCGCGGCTTCCACGGTACTAGTCGGGCGGCCCGCAGAGCAAAGCGTCTTTCCACGCCCGCAACGTCACGGCGTCAACGGCGTTAGACGCGGTAGAGCCCGTACGTGTCTCGCGTACCCGGCCGGATCCCGCACCCAGTGGAGCCCGTCATGCTGCGCCGCCTCGTCCTCACCGCCGCCGCGTCCGTCGCCGCGCTGTCCGTCGCGCCCGTCGTCGCCCACGCCGACACGGGTCCCCTTCCCCTGCCGACGCCGCTGACCGAGTCGACCTCCGACCGGCTCACGGTGGAGGTCACCGGCGCCGGGGAAGGCCGGGACGGAACGTTCGAGCTGGAATGTCACCCTGCGGGCGGCACGCACCCGCAGGCAGAAGAAGCGTGTTCGAAGCTCGACCAGGGCACCTGGGGCCGGGACACCTTCGCGCCCACGCTGGCCGACGCGAACTGCACCATGCAGTACGGCGGACCCGCCACCGCGCGCATCACAGGAACCTGGCACGGCCGGCCCGTCGACGCGACGTACAACCGCAGCAACGGCTGCGAGATCTCCCGGTGGAACAAGCTCGTGCCGGTGCTGCCCGAGGCCAGTGCCTGACTCCGGACGATCCGTTCCGGCCACTTCCGAGTGGGTTACCGGCCACGGTCGAAACCGTCCGGCCGCCACCTCCTCGTGACCAGGCGGTACGGAAGCCTCACATCTTCTGCGTGCGACCTCCCTCTCATCCGGCGTCGCGCGCACAACCTCTCCCCGTAGACTCCCTCCCGTGACACGCCGCGGGCCGCGGGGCAAGATGGCCTGGGCGAGTCGGCAAGCAGCAGTAACCAGGGAGGAAGCGTCGTCGTGAGCAGCAGGCCATCCCGAGGCGCTGCTCGCCTCGCAGCCATACTCGACGCGCTCCCGGACGCGCTGGTCCTCGTGAACGCGAACGGGACCGTCGTGAACGCGAACGCGATCGCGCTCGAGGCGTTCGAGACACCGGGCACCGCCCTCGTGGGCCGCGGGCTCCTCGATCTGTTGCCGGAGTTCGACTCCCGGCTCATTCCCGGATCGATGCGCAGGCCCGATTCCATCGACGAGCGCGGGCGGACCAAGCCGACGCGGATGACCGCGCGCCGCACGGACGGCAGCGAGTTCCCCGTCGAGGTCACCAGCTCGAACCTCGAGGACATCCGGGACGCGTACGACAATTACGGTTACACCGGTGACGAGTTGCTCATGCTCGTCGTACGCGACCTTTCGGGCGCGGTGGACACCGAGGCCGAACTCGCGCGCTCCCAGCGGCAGACCGAGATGATCCTGCGTGCCGCGGCCGAGGGCGTCGTCGGGACGGACACCGAGGGGCGGGTC
The DNA here is from genome assembly GCF_055577645.1 of Streptomyces sp. NPDC033180. Taxonomy (NCBI): domain Bacteria; kingdom Bacillati; phylum Actinomycetota; class Actinomycetes; order Kitasatosporales; family Streptomycetaceae; genus Streptomyces; species Streptomyces sp. NPDC033180. The sequence continues at coordinate 135,726 of NZ_JBVIPU010000003.1, forward strand.
GTCCTCGTCAATCCGGCCGCCGCGCAGATACTGGGCTTCAGGGCCAGCGATCTGGGCGGGCAGGAACTGCACCACCTGGTGCTCCACTCGCGTGCCGACGGCGAGCCCTTCCCCTACGAGGAGTCCCCGCTCGCGGACACGCTCCGGTCCGGGCGCAAGCACCGGGTGCGCGGGCAGGTCCTGTGGTCCAAGAGCGGTGACCGGGTCGCGGTCGACCTGACGACGGCGCCGGTACGGGACGGGGACCAGCTCGTCGGCGCGGTCATGACGTTCACCGACCGGCGGCCCTACGACGCGCTGGCCGAGGAGCACGAAGCCGCGATCGCGGCCCACGCGGAGGAGATGAAGGCCGCGACGGAGCGGCGCACGGAGGAGCTGCGGGCGGCCACCGAGCGGCACGCGGCGGAACTCGCCGCCGCGGCCGAGCAGCGCGCCGAGGAGGTCGCCGCCGAGCAGGAGCGGTACGCGGCGCTCGCCGAGCGCGAGAAGGACCGGTTCGAGGAGCTCACCGAGCGCGAGAAGGAGCGGTACGACGCTCTGGCCGCGCGGCATGAGCAGCTCCTCGCCGTCCTCGGTTCGTCGTTGCGGGGTCCGCTCGACGAGCTGAAGCGTGAGCTGTCGGCTCTCGCGGCGGACGACGCGGGGCAGTTGTGGCCCGAGGCGAATCAGGTCCTTCATCACCTTTCCGCCGGGTACGCGCGGATCACCACGCTCGTCGACAACGTGCTGGGCTTCCAGCTCCTCGACTCGGGTGAGCATCAGCTGTCGTGCGTGAAGGTCATGCTCGATGCCGTCGTCGCGAGCGGTGTCGAGGGTGCGGTCGAGCTGATCGGGCCCGGACGCGCGCAGTTCGCGGTGCACGCGCCGCCGATCGAGGTCGAGGTGGACCCGGGGCGGCTCGCCACGGCGCTCGCCCACCTGGTCGCCGACGTGGCGGGGATCGACGCCACGGGCAACGCGCGTGCCGGTACGGGCCCTTCGGCCATGACCGCCGGTGGGTACGTCGACTCGACCGTGGTCGTGGCCGCGGCGCAGCGCGGCGGGGTCGTCCGTATCGAGGTGCGGGGGCCGTACGCCGGGGGAGACCCGGTGCACGAACCGATCGTCCGGGGCATCGTGCGGGCGCACGGCGGCGTCCTGCAGACGCATGAGGTGCCGGGGATGAGCGGCAGTGCGTACGTTCTTGAAGTGCCGATCGGTGCGGGGGGCGGGGCGGTTTCGCCGGCCCCCGAAACGCCGGCCGGCTCTGTCGGCTCTTCGGTCGTGGTGCCCGCCCAGGCTTCGCCCGCCACGGCCGGCGGCCGGCGGCGGGCCCGGCGTGCTGCCGGGCCTTCGGTGGACTCGTTCCTGGAGAGTGCGGTTCCTGAAGGTGGCCCCTCGTCAGGCGCCGCGCCTGAGGGCGCCGACTCCGCGGGCGGGGCTTCGCCGAGCGGGACCGGGCGACGGCGTGGACGGCGTGCGGCCGAGGCCGACGCGGCGCAGGCCGCGGCGGCTCAGGTTGCCGAGGCCGCGGCATCGGTCGCGTCGGTTGCTCCGGAGGCGGCCGCGCGGGGCGAGGGTGCTTCACAGTCACAGACGTCCGGCGGTACGGGACGACGGCGTGGGCGGCCCAGCGCCGCGGAGAGTTCCGCGGGCGCTGGGGGCTCCGTGGGCTCCGTGGGCTCCGTGGGCTCCGTGGTGACGGCTGCCGAGTATGCGGCCGGGTCCGCGGCTCTGGGGGAGACGGTGCCGCCGCAGGGCGTGCCGGTTCCCGCGGGGGCGGTGGCCCCTGCCGCTTCCGGGCAGCGGGCTCGACGGAACGACGAGCAGTTGGCGTTGCCGCCCGCTCTGCCTTCGGGCGGCGGTGGGCAGGAGGGTGCTGCCGCCGGGGGCTCCGGGGGCAGTGATTCCGGGGGCAGTGGCTCCGGGGTCGGGATGGCTGTGGCTGTCGCCGGTTCGGGTGTCTCCGCCGGTGACGCGGGCGAGGCCTCGCCCCGTCCGACGGGGCGGCGTCGCCGTGCGTTGGCCGCCGCCAAGGAGCGGGCCGCTGCCGAGGAGGCTCCCAGCGGGCGCGTCTTCGCGTTGCCGCCCGCCTCCGCCGACCAGGACGACACGGGGCAGCACGAAGCGGCCCTGCACCACCCGGCCGACGACCACACCCCGCCGCAGCCTCACCCGGCGGAGGCGCCTACGGGCCGCCGCCGTTCGCGTCCGGCGCAGGGGCAGGGCCAGGCGTCGGGTCAGGGGCAGGCATCCGGGCAGGGTCAGGCATCCGGGCAGGGTCAGGGGCAGGTCCCGGGGCAGGCTCCCGCGGCGCCCGCAGCGCCGGGGGCGCCGACCGTTCCCGCTGCTCCCGCCGCTTCTGCTGCTCCCGCTGCTTCTGCGGCATCCGCGGCGCCCGCAGCCGCCGGTCCGGCGGGGGGAGCGCAGGGCACCCCGCCCGCAGGTGTTCCCTCGCAGCCCACCACGTACGCCGAAGGCACTCCCGCGCGGGGCGTCCACACACCCGGCAGGGGCGTCGCCCTCCCGCCCGAGCGCGGGGCCCAGGGGCGGGCCGCGCAGCCGCTGCCCGCCGAGGCCGCGCCCGGTGACCCCAACTCGACGCAGGGGCGCGCGATCAGCGTGCGCACGCTCGGGCAGGGCGTGCCGTTCGGCCGGCAGATCGCCGAGCAGCAGCAGCGTCGGCTCGGGCTGCAGCAAGGCCAGGGCCCGGGGGCCACTCCGGCGCCCCCGGCGTCCTCGGCCACCCCGGCAACGGCACCGCAGCCGCCGCAGAATCCGCAGATCCCGCAGGCCCCGCAGCCTCCGTTGCCCCCGCAGTCTCCCGCGGCCCAGCAGTCTCCCCAGGCTGCTGAGCCACAACACGCCCAGCAGCCCCCGCAGCCCCAGCAGGCATCCGAGGCGGCGGGCCCGGCGCCCGTACCGACTCAGTCCCAGCCCTCCGCGCCCGCCCCGACCCCGGGCGCCCCGCAGCGGCCAACCGCAGGACCGCTGCCTGAGCAGGCACCGGCGCAGCCCGCGGCTCCGGGGCAGTCGCAGTCCCACACCCTCGGAGGCGGCTCCCTCGGCGGTTCCGTCGGCGGCTCGGGGCGTCGCCGCCGGCTGTCCACTCCCCCCGACCCCGCGGGCGACGACCGCCCCGAGGCCGCGGCACGCCCGCACCCTCAGGCGCAGGGTCACCCGCAGTCCCGCATCGGCTCCTCCACGGAGGGCACCGGCCGCTCGTACGCGATAGGCGCACCGGACGAGGACGCCGACGAGGGCCCGGAGCCGCTGGACGGTCCCGGCGGCGCCGTCGAGGTCGCCAACCGGCCCCAGCCGCAGCCCATGGACGACGAACTGCCGCCCGAGCCGCTGGACAATCCGCGCCGCCTCCTGGTCTGGCCCGCGCCCGACGTCACCACGCAGCAGGCGCTGAGCGACCGCGGCTACCGTCCTGTCATCGTGAACTCCCGCGAGGAGGTCGACGCCCAGATCGCCGCGTTCCCGGCCGCGCTCTTCGTGGACCCGCTGACCGGACCGATCACGCGTACGGCCCTGCAGTCGCTGCGCACGGCCGCCGTGGCCGCCGAGGTCCCCGTGCTCGTGACGGCGGGACTCGGCCAGGCGACGCGCGAAGCGGCGTACGGCGCCGACCCCGCCGTACTCCTGAAGGCTCTCGCGCCCCGCGACAGCGAGCAGCACCCGCCGCGCGTCCTGCTCATCGAGGAGCACGAGGAGATCGCGCTCGCCCTGACCGCGACGCTCGAACGGCGCGGCATGCAGGTGGCGCGGGCCGAGAGCGACGCGGACGCGGTGACGCTCGCGGCGCAGATGCGACCGAACCTGGTGGTGATGGACCTGATGCAGGTGCGCCGCCGCCGGGCCGGGATCATCGACTGGCTGCGCGCGAACGGCCAGTTGAACCGCACCCCGCTCGTCGTCTACACCGCCGCCGTCGACCAGACGGAGCTGCCGCGCCTCGCGGCGGGGGAGACGGTGCTGTTCCTCGCGGAGCGGTCGACGAGCAGCGAGGTGCAGGGCCGCATCGTGGATCTGCTGGCGAAGATCGGTACGAACTAGCCTCCAGGGCTCGCAGCGCATTGCGCCGCTCCCACGGGGGAGCGGCGCAACGTAGGCCGCAACGTACGTGCCGTCAGAGCTTCGTGACGTCCAGCTCCCCGTCCGCGTACTGCCTGCGCAGCACCTTCTTGTCGAACTTGCCGACGCTCGTCTTGGGCACGGCCGGCACGATCGCCCAGCGCTCGGGCAGCTGCCACTTGGCGATGGTGCCCGTGAGGAAGTCGCGCAGGGCGGCGTAGTCGAGGTTCGCGCCCTCCTTCAACACGACGGTGGCGAGCGGGCGTTCGCCCCACTTGTCGTCGGGGACGGCGACGACCGCCGCCTCCGCGACGTCCGGGTGGGCCATGATCGCGTTCTCCAGCTCGACGCTGGAGATCCACTCGCCGCCCGACTTGATGACGTCCTTCGCGCGGTCGGTGAGCGTCAGGAAGCCGTCGGAGCTGATCACGCCGACGTCGCCGGTCTTCAGCCAGCCGTCCGCGCTGAACTTGTCCTCGGGCTTGAGTTCCTCGCCGCCCGCGCCCCCGTAGTACGCGCCCGCGATCCACGGCCCGCGCACCTCCAGCTCGCCCGCGGACTCGCCGTCCCACGGCAGGTACTCGCCACCGGGGCCGACCAGGCGGGCCTCGACGCCGGTGGGGAAGCGGCCCTGGGTGAGGCGGTAGGCGAACTCGTCGTCGGTGCCGAGGGACTTGGCCGGCGGACGGGCGACCGTGCCGAGCGGGGAGGTCTCCGTCATGCCCCAGGCGTGGCAGACGCGCATACCCAGCTTGTCGAACGCCTCCATCAGCGAGGGCGGGCAGGCCGAGCCGCCGATGGTGACCTGGCCGAGCGAGCTGACATCACGCGGCTTCGCGGAGAGTTCGGCGAGCAGGCCCTGCCAGATGGTGGGGACGGCGGCCGCGTGCGTGGGCCGCTCCGTCTCGATCATCTCGGCGAGCGGGGCGGGCTGCAGGAAACGGTCCGGCATCAGCATGTTCACGCCCGCCATCAGGGTCGCGTGCGGCAGACCCCAGGCGTTGACGTGGAACTGCGGGACGACGACGAGGGTGGTGTCCGCGTCCGTCAGGCCCATGGACTCGCTCATGTTGACCTGCATGGAGTGCAGGTAGATGGAGCGGTGGGAGTAGACGACGCCCTTGGGGTCGCCGGTGGTGCCGGAGGTGTAGCACATGGCGGCGGCTGTGCGCTCGTCGAGCTCGGGCCATTCGTACGTCGTGGGTTTGGCGGCGATCAGGTCCTCGTACTCGTGCACCCGCGCCTGGATTCCGGCCAGCGGCGAACGGTCGCCGGGGCCCGAGACCACCAGATGCTCGACGGTCGGCAGCTGCGGCAGCAGGGGCGCGAGCAGGGGGATGAGGGAGCCGTTGACGATGATGACGCGGTCGGCCGCATGGTTCACGATCCAGGTCAACTGGTCGGCGGGCAGCCGGAGATTGAGGGTGTGCAGGACGGCGCCCATACAGGGGACCGCGAAGTAGGCCTCGACGTGTTCTGCGTTGTTCCACATGAAGGTGGCAATACGCTCGTCGCCGTCGACCCCGAGGTCCTCGCGCAGCGCGTGCGCCAGCTGGGCCGAGCGTTCACCGATCTCGCGGAAGCTGCGGCGCTGCGGGGCGGCCTCACCGGTCCATGTGGTGACCTGCGACGACCCGTGCACGGTCGTCCCGTGCCGGAGGATGCGGGTGACGGTCAGTGGTACGTCCTGCATCGTGCTCAGCACGGCGTCCTCCCGGTGGGCGCGCGGCATTCATCCGGGGCGGCTCCCGAATGACCTACCTGGCAGTAGGGCTCGCCAGATTCTTGCCGCATACCGCACGGTATGTCACTAGTGCGGGAGAAGAAAGGTCCGGCGGAGGCACGGCAGCGGTCCCCCGAAGTTCCGGCAGAGGCACGGCAACGGTCCCCCGAAGTTCCGGCAGAGCTGCGCCGATCACCAGGTCGTCCGGGCCGTCACCGGACCGGTGTGAGCTCCGGGTCCTCGCGCAGCTTGCCGAGCGCACGCGACACCGCGCTCTTGACGGTGCCGATGGACACCCCGAGCACCTCGGCCGTCTGGGCCTCGCTGAGATCCTCGTAGTACCGCAGGACGACCATCGCTCGCTGCCGCGCGGGCAGCTTCATGATCGCGCGCCACATCGCGTCCCTGAGCACCTGCTGCTCGGCCGGGTCCGCGACCGGCGTCACCTCGGGCTCGGGCAGCTCGTCACACGCGAACTCGTCGACCTTGCGCTTGCGCCACTGCGAGGTCCGGGTGTTCAGCAGGGCCCGGCGCACATAGCCGTCGAGCGCCCGATGGTCCTCGATCCGGTCCCACGCGACATAGGTTTTGGTGAGGGCGGTCTGCAGCAGATCCTCGGCATCGCTGGGATTCGCGGTCAGCGAGCGCGCGGTGCGCAGCAACACGGGCTGGCGTGCCCGGACGTACGACGCGAACGACGGATACGCCGAAGGACTCGCTGTCCGCGTCGCGGCCTTCGATGCGCTGGTGCACATGGGCACCATGGATACGGTCATGGCTCCACGCTAGAAGCGCCCCCTACTTCAGCGGATCGGCCGCAGGTCCCGAAGCAGTGTCCGCCTCAGGTTGTACGCGGGGTGGTAGCCCCACCTCCTGAAGGTGGAGGAGGCGGAGCACACCCCTGAGGGTTCATCCCTGAGAGCACGGCGAGAGCACCGCGCTCCCGGGCTAGCTGATACTGGCCACGGGCGCGTGCACGAGGTTGCGGTCGATCTTGAGCGTGCGCCCGCCGTGCCGCTCCTTCACGTTCCCCGCGTACTGGTGAATGCGCCGCTCGGGGCGCCACGCGTCGCGCCGCAACACCGGCTCGTTGTACAGGTTCGGCTGCTTGTGCCAGCGCGCGAACCACATCACCGACGGCAGATCCCGCGCCCCCGCCCGCCGCGCCGTCTCCATGTGCCGTACGCCGTAGTTCGCACTGCTGTAGAACCCCGGGATGTAACCGAACCTGCGCACCTCACGGTTCCAGGCCCGCACGAAGGCCAGGGTGCCGTGCGCGCACGCCTTCTGCCGGTAGGTGTACGCCTCCATGTCCAGATAGAGCGGGCTGAGGCGCCGCATCCCGAGCGCCTTGGCCTTCCTTACCGCGTCACGTCCCTCCTGTGTTCCCTGCCGCACGGGGTAGCGCCCCATGCGGACGTGCTTCTTGTGCTTCGCGATGACGCAGGGCGACTGCGACCCGACGTACACCGGCAGCACCTTCCACCCCTGGCCCCGCACCGCGCGCATCCACCCGCGGGTCAGCTGCGGCTGGCGCTTGCACGCCCGGCCGCGGCCCGCGTAGTAGATGCCCACGGCTCCGTAGTTGGAGGACTTCCAGCGGCGCATCGTGTCGGCGGACGGAGCGAGGCAGGTGTCGAAGGCCCGGCCGCGGAAGGTCGACACCCCGGCCGGCCACCCGGCCGCACCGCCCTCCGCCCCGGCGGCACGGCCCCCGGCCTCGGCTCTGCTCACGGCGCCCGTCGGCGGGGCGCCCACGGCCAGGGTGGCGAGGGCGACTGCGAGGACAAGTCCCATCATCAGCTTTTGACAGCGCATACGCCGAGTGAAGGGCCCAGGGCCTGATCCGCAGCCGTGACACGCGCCGCGTTCAGCCGTCCGCCGCCAGAATCAACCCTGATGTGGGGACACCGGTGCCCGCGGTGACCAGCGTGCGTGCCGCGTCGGGTATCTGGTTCACGGATGTGCCGCGCACCTGTCGGACCGCCTCCGCTATGCCGTTCATCCCGTGCAGGTACGCCTCCCCGAGCTGCCCTCCGTGCGTGTTCAGCGGCAACATCTCCCCGGCCACGAAGTCCGCCGCCTCACCCGGTCCGCAGAAGCCGAACTCCTCCAGCTGCATCAGCACGAACGGCGTGAAGTGGTCGTAGAGAATGCCCACGTCGATGTCGCCGGGCGCGAGACCGGAGCTGCGCCAGAGCTGCCGGGCCACCACACTCATTTCCGGCAGCCCGCTCAGGTCGTCGCGGTAGAAGCTGGTCATCTGCTCCTGCGCCCGGCCCGACCCCTGGGCCGCCGCCGTGATCACGGCCGGTGGCTTCGGCAGATCCCGGGCCCGCTCCACGCTCGTCACGACGATCGCCTGACCGCCGTCGGTCTCCTGGCAGCAGTCCAGGAGCCGCAGTGGCTCGACGATCCAGCGCGAGGCGGCGTGCTCGGCGAGCGTGATCGGCTTCCCGTGGAAATAGGCCGCCGGGTTGGTCGCCGCGTACTTCCGGTCGGTGACCGCCACATGGCCGAAGGCATCGGGGGTGAGGCGGTAGGTGTGCAGATAGCGCTGGGCCGCCATCGCCACCCAGGAGGCGGGGGTCAGCAACCCGAACGGCAGGGCCCAGCCGAGCGCCGCGCCCTCCGCCGACGGCTCCCGGTGCTGCACGCCCGAACCGAACCGGCGCCCCGAACGCTCGTTGAACGCGCGGTAGCAGACGACGACTTCGGCCACTCCGCTCGCCACCGCGAGCGCCGCCTGCTGGACCGTCGCACAGGCCGCACCTCCCCCGTAGTGAACGCGCGAGAAGAACGACAGCTCCCCGATCCCGGCCGCCTGGGCGACGGTGATCTCCGGGTTCGTGTCCATGGTGAACGTGACCATGCCGTCGACGTCCGCGGGGCTCAACCCGGCGTCATCGAGCGCGAGCCCCACCGCCTCCACGGCGAGTCTGAGCTCACTGCGCCCCGATTCCTTGGAGAACTCGGTGGCCCCGATCCCGACAACAGCGGCCTTCCCGCCGAGGCGGTCGCGTGTGCGTACGCTCATGCCGCGCCCCCTGCCGGAGCCCCGCCGGGGTCCCCTCCGCCCGGGACTCCGCCGCCCGGGACAGTCACCGTGACCGTGCCGGTGACGTGCTTGCCGATGCCGTTGGCCCCCACGACCCTGACCGTGGCCGTATCGCCGTCGACCTGCTCCACGGAACCCGTCAACACCATCGTGTCCCCGGGGTAATTGGGTGCCCCGAGCCGTATCGCCACCTTGCGAAGGGTCGCCCCGGAACCGAAGTGGTCCGTGATGTAGCGACCGACCAGGCCGTTCGTGGTCAGGATGTTCATGAAGATGTCGGGGGAGCCCTTCTCCTTGGCCGCCGCCGTGTCGTGGTGCACGTCCTGGTAGTCCCGCGACGCGATGGCGCCGGAGACGATCAGCGTCCGGGTGACCGGGATGGTGAGCTCCGGCAGCTCGTCACCGACCCTCACACCGTCTCCTCCTGCGCCATACCGTCTCCCCGTCACGCCGTCTCCTCCTACGACGCCCTGTCCCCTCTTCATGCCGCCCCCTCCTGCGTGCTTCGGGCGATCAAGTCGCCCATCTCCTCCAGGGCTTCGCTCCCGCACCCCAGGTACGCGTCCAGCTGCCGTCCCCACAGGAAGTGCCGGTGCACGGGATGGTCGAGGTCGGCACCCATGCCGCCGTGCAGATGCTGGCCCGCGTGCACGACGCGCTTTCCGCCCTCCGATGCCCACCATGCGGCGGTCAGCGCATGCGTGCCGTACGGCAGGCCGGCGTCGCGCCGCCAGGCCGCCTCGTACGCCGTGACCCGTATCGCCTCGGTGTCCATATGGGCGTCGGCTGCCCGGAGTTGGACTCCCTGCTTGGCCGCGAGCGGCCGCCCGAACTGCTCCCGCTCGTTCGTGTGCGCCACCGCGCGGGCCAACGACCCCGCGCATACCCCGGCCTGCAGGCCGGCGAAGGCGGTCCGCGCGCTCGCCAGGACGTCCTCGTACGCCCTCTCCCCTCCGATCCGCTCCCCCGGAGCCCCGTCCAGGACCAAACGCCCCGCCGACCAGGGCGCGGTCAGCTCCACGGGCTCGGTTGCCGCGTCGGCCGCCCGTACTCTCCACAGGCTGTGGCCGCCCCGCGGCCCCGGGTCGCGCACCGCCACCAGGACCTCCGTGGCATCCCGCAGCCACGGCACCCATGGCACGACCCCGGTCAGCTTCGCGGCGAGCGCGCCGCCCGGCGCCCCCTCCACGGAGGCCACCACGCCGCCCCGCGCCGGGAAGGCCCCCGTCGCGATCGCCGTACCGTCCCGCAGCCCCGGCAGCAGCCGTCCCCGCTGCTCCTCCGTGCCGTGCGCCGCCACCGCGAGCAGACCGTAGACACAGCTCGCCGCGAACGGCACCTGCGCCGTCGCCCTCCCCTGCTCCTCCAGCAGCAGCACGAGACCGAGCAACCCGACATCCTCCACCGCACCCGGCAGCCCCGCCGCGCACATCGCCTTCCACAGCTCGGCGTCCGGCCCTGCTCCCGCCGCCGAGAGCCGCTCGGGCGTGGCCAGGTCCCCGAAGATCTCTCCGGCAAGGTCCCGTGCGGCGGCCTGCTCCTCCGTGGGTGTGAAGTCCATGTCAGACCCCGCCCCCCGCCATGCTCTCGACGGCTCGGAAGACCGGGAGCTCCAACTCCGCGTCCACCTGCTGGAATTCGAGCCGCACCGGCTGCCCGATCCGCACCTTGTCGCTGGGCACGCCCACCACATTGCTGACCATGCGCACGCCCTCCGCCAGATCGATGAGCCCGACGGCGTACGGGGGATCGAAGGCGGGGAAGGGCGGGTGGTGCATGACGACATACGAGTACACCGTGCCCTCGCCGCTCGCTTCGACCGTGTCCCATGCGAGCGATCCGCAGGCATTGCAGCCGGGCAGCCAGGGGAAGCGCAGTGCGTGGCACCCGCCGCAGCGCTGGATCAGGAGCTGGTGCCGGGCCACTCCTTCCCAGAACCCTGCGTTGTCCCGATTGACCACCGGTCGGGGCCGCTTGCCCCGGGGTCTGTGCTGCGCGGGTGCGTACTTGAGGATCCGGAAGCGGTGGGTGCCTGCCGGCTCGCCGTCCGCTCTGACGTCCATCCGGGTCGTGACGAAATGGCCCGTGCCCAGCTTGGTCGTCTTGCGCTGCGACACCGCCTCGATGACCGCGTCGAAGGTGATTTCGTCCCCCGGCCGCAGGGCACGCACATACTCCTGCTCGCAGTCCGTGGCCACGACCGAGGTGTACCCCGCGCCGTCCAGGAGCGCGAACAGCTCGTCGTACGCCGCCGAACGTCCTTGGTGTCCGGAGAGCCCGCCCATCGTCCACGCCTGGAGCATGGTCGGCGGCGCGATCGGATCCGCCCCCGCATAGGCCGAGTTCGTGTCACCGATGGCCTCGCACCAGTGCCGGATCATCGGTTCGTTGACCGGGTCCTTGCCCACGCCCGACGTGGCGGCCGCCCGCCCCTCGAATGCCTTCAACGTCTCGTACGAAAGACCGGTCACCGCCGTCCCCTCCGCATCCCGAGGCGCATCGTCGCCACGATCTCCCGCTGCACCTCGCTCACCCCGCCCCCGAACGTATTGATCTGTGCCGCCCTGTTCATCCGCTCCAACTCCCCCTCACCGGCCGTGCCGAGCGTCAGGGACCCGGGTGAACCGGCCCGGACCAGACCCGCATCGCCCGCGACTTCCTGACATATTCGGTACACCTCCACCGCCGATTCGGTTCCCACGAACTTCACGCCGCTCGCGTCTCCCGGCGCCAGCGCGCCCGCCCCGACATCCCCCACCAAACGCCAGTTGAGCAGGCGCGTTGCCGCCAGCCGCGCCTGTGCTTCGGCCAGCCTGGATCGGACCCACGGGGCGTCAATCCGACGTTCGCCCGTCACCGGATCGGGTGTACGGGCGAAGGCGAGGGCCGCGGCGTAGAAATCCTCGGCCTGCATGCCGATCGCGGCGAGTGCCACCCGCTCGTGGTTGAGCTGGTTGGTGATGAGCCCCCAGCCGCCGTTCTCCTCGCCGACAAGGTTCGTGGCGGGCACGCGGATTCCGTCGTAATACGTCGCCGTCGTCGTCAGACCGCCCACCGTCCTGATCGGCGTCCACGAGAACCCGGGCGCGTCGGTCGGCACGAGGATGATCGAGATGCCTTGGTGCTTGGGGGCCTCGGGGTCGGTGCGGCAGGCCAGCCAGATCCAGTCGGCGTTCTGGGCGTTCGACGTGAAGATCTTCTGCCCGTCGATGACCCACGTGCCCTCGGACCCCGCCCGCTCCCCGGTCTCCGCAGGCTCCCCGGTCTCCGCAGGCTGCTCCCCGGTCTCCGCAGGCTCCTCGGACTTCGCAGGCTCCTCGTACCCCTCGTACCCCTCGTACCCCTCGTGCCCCTCCGGCCCCGCAGTCCCACGCACCGCCCGCGTCCGCAGCGAGGCCAGATCCGTCCCTGCCGACGGCTCGCTGTAGCCGATCGCGAAGACCAGGTCACCGCTGAGGATGCGCGGCAGGAAGGCGGCCTTCTGCTCCTCGGTGCCGTACTTCATGAGGGTCGGCCCGACGGTGTTCAGGGTGACCATCGATACGGGTGCGCCCGCGCGGTAGGCCTCGTCGAAGAAGACGAACTGCTCGTCCGGCCCCCGCCCCTGCCCGCCGTATTCGACCGGCCAGCCGAGGCCGAGCATGCCGTCCGCCCCGATACGCCGCAGCAGTCGGCGCTGCGCCTCCAGGTCGTCCCCTCCGGGCGGCCCTCCCGGCATCAGATCGCGGAAGTAGGCGCGCAGTTCGGCGCGTAGCTGCTGTTGGCGTTCGGTGGGGGCGAGGTGCACGGCGGCGGCCTCTCCTTCGCGTAAGGGCGTCGCACCGACAGTGGTTTCTGACTGTCCGTCAGAAACTGTCGCGGTGTCAAGAGATCGCCCCGGATGCGGGTTCCGGTCGCGCCAGCAGCCCCGAACACGCCTGCGCGGCGGTGCAGATGCACCGCCGCGCAGAACGCCACACACCCCATCGAGCAGGCCCCGGGGGAGTGTCCCGGAGGGCCGTCACCTCACCAGAGGTGGGTGAAGTTGACGGCGATGTTCTCGTTCGACTGGTCGATCGCCGTGAACGCCGAGCCGTTCACCTGGGCGGTGTTGTTCTGGTTCGAGGCGCCCGAGCCGACGGCCTGCTGCTGCGACGTGGACGAGTTGCCGCTGTTGTTGCCGCCGACGCCACTGCCGTTGACAGTCGCCACGCCCGCGTTCGATCCGTCGTTCGCGAAGGCGCCGTTGTCAGCCGTCGCGACACCCGAGAAGAGTGCGGCAGCCAGGGGCAGGGCCGCGGCTGCAGCGATGACGCGGGCGGTACGGATGCTTGCCATGTCAATTCCTCCGTTACGGGGATACGCATCGGCGATGTGCCGGGCGTACCTGAAGTTCCGCTTGTTACAAGGTGGTTGGCCGACCGCCTTGTGGGTTCTGCACGACGTCGCGAGTCCAGAGTTGCCCACCGAATCCCCGGCGAACCACCCCGGAAGCCCCGATTCCCCCGCAAGCGTGAGTACAAGTCGATAAACATGCCTCGTCCCCCTTGAGCCCCAGTTCAGCCCCTGTGAACCGCCTCAAACCCAGGCGCCGCACGCGCTGAAGCGTTCCGCCACTTCATGAAGATCGGCGGGCGCACCCGCGTTTCGCCCGCGCGCCGCACCCACCCCCCTTCCCTTCTTCGAACGCTTGTACGAACATGGAGGCATGGCCACCATCGACCGCCATGCCTCCGCACTCGTACTCGCCCACGCCCTGTCCGCCGCCGAGCGCGGCCTCGCCGTCATCCCGCTCTCCCGCACCAAGCTGCCGGCGCTCCGCTCCCCCCATCACGAGCAGCCAGAACCGACCCCCTGCCACGGCGACTGCGGCCGTCCCGGACACGGCGTGTACGACGCGTCGACCGATCCGTGGCGCATCCGCGAGCTCTTCGCCGCCGCCCCCTGGGCCACCGGCTACGGCATCGCGTGCGGGCTGCCGCCGCACCAACTGATCGGCGTCGACCTCGACACCAAGTCCGGTACGGACGCTCCGGCGGCCCTTCGGGAACTGGCGCTGCGCCACCTCTTCACCATCCCGGCCACGGTCGTCGTGGCGACCCCGAGCGGTGGCCGCCACATCTGGCTCGCGGGACCGCCCGACGTCGTCGTCCCCAACTCCGCGGGACGCCTGGCCCCCGGCATCGACATCAGGGGCGCCGGCGGCTACCTCGTCGGCCCCGGCTCGCGCACCGAGCACGGCGTCTACAGCGCCGTGGCCGGCACCGCCCATCTCCCACCGGCGAGCTGCCCGCCCGCTCTCCTGCACCTGCTCACGCCCCCGCCCCGCGCCCACCACCCGACGCTCCCGCAGATGCCCGTTCCGGCCCAACGAGGTCAGGGCCTGGTGCAGTTCGTGCTCGCCGCGCACGAGGGCCAGCGCAACACCCGTCTGTTCTGGGCCGCCTGCCGCGCCTACGAGAACGGCATCGGCGAATCCCTGGCCGATGAACTCGCCGCTGCCGCGCTCCGGCTCGGCCTCACGGAACACGAGGCCCGCTCGACCATCGCCTCGGCGGCGCGGCTGACGGGGCACGCGTGACGGAAAGCCGAAGAGCGCGCGGTAAGGGGCGTCCGCCTAGGGCGGACGCCCCTTACCGCTAACCGTGACGGGCTACCCGAGCATCGAACGGATGGCCGCACGGTCGATGTTCGTCAGGGCGCGGACCAGCTTCGGGGTGAGGAAGACGATGGCGAGGCCGACCAGAGACGCCCCCGCGATCTGCACCGGCGACTCCAGGTAGAACTCGTGGCGCTCCCCGCCGGAGGTGTAGTCGAACACCCGGTAACCGGGCCAGTCGAGGTAGCGCGGGAACACCCAGGAGTACGCCGGAAGGAGCACGACCACCCAGCCGGTGATCAGGAACGTCACGCTGAGGACGAAGGACGCGACCCGCGACGGGAACATCACGACGTGGAAGAGCAGCGCCTTCCAGCCGGCACCGTCCGAGAGGCGTGCCCGCATACTCGCCCAGGCACCCGCTTCCCCCGGCCTCTTCACGGCAGCGGGCCCGGTGACCTCGAGTCCCAGCAGCGCCCGAGCCCGCCCGCGCTCGGCGGCACCGAGCCCCCGCGCCCCGGCCAACGCGGCCGCGAGGACCGGCAGTCCGAGCACGGTGACAAACAGCCCCATGCCGAGCGAGAACATCGTCACGGCGAAGGTGAATCCCACGATGGCGATGGGCAGCGACGCCACCGTGTAGCCGATCTCCCGGTACGTGGAGGCGGCGAACGGCGCACGCCAGAAGCCCGGGGAACCCGCGGAGCGCGCACCCGGCGCACCCGCGGGGCGCTCGGAGGAGGAAGCGGTGGGAGCGGCTGCGTACGACAGTTCGCTGGTGCTCATGAAGGGCCTCGAATCTTCGCGGTGGGGACGTGCTGGGGACGTGCCGTGCTGACGTCCTCCACGTTCGCGAATCCGAGCGGCCCGGGACATACGGTGGCCCGCCCTCTCCGAGGTGTTGCTGGCACCACCCCGGCCGAGCAGTGAGACAGCCCCCACGAGAAAGGGGTGCCTCTCAGCGAGAGGCACCCCTTCGATCCGCGGACTCAGCCGTCGAGGCCGAAGCCGTGGAGGGCGGTTCCGTCCCGGTGCCCGCCGTCCGCCTGGCCGTAGTAGGTGATCCCGTAGGGGCCGCCCATGTTGCCGGCGACCTGGCCCGCGTAGCGGCCCTCGCTGTGCGTGGTGCTGGGGTCGTCGGCGACGGCGGTGCCGGCAGCCAGGAACCCGGCCACGGTGGCCACGGCGAGAGCAGATGCGATGCGCTTCAACACGAGTTTCTCCTTGGAGACGAATCCAGTGATCTTGTAGAACAACACCGCACTCGCCCCGCACCTCCGCCTAGGCTCGCCGGACAGCGTCCACGTGGAGTATCGGGTTCATCCATGGCGCGGCCCAGTCGGGCGCCGCGCCCCTCGCCTGCCGGACGGCCGGGGAACCACGGGCGGCCGAGGGCGGCTCCCGGACCTGAAAACGCGAGAGCCCCCGACCAATCGCGCTGGTCGGAGGCTCTCAATCACTGCGGTGGGTGTGGGATTTGAACCCACGGTGACTCGCGCCACGACGGTTTTCAAGACCGTTCCCTTAGGCCGCTCGGGCAACCCACCCCGCGCCGCCGTTCAGGGCGGTGCGGGGACAAGAGTAGCGGGTCAGCTCTCGCCCTTGCGCTCGCCCAGGACCACGTCGACCGTGTGCTCCTTGCCGTCGCGCTTGTACGTGATCTCGACGGTGTCGCCCGGCTTGTGGGTCCAGATCTGGCCGATCAGGGTCGGACCGCTGTCGATCACCGTGTCGTCCAGCTTCGTGATGACGTCGCCGGGCTTGAGACCCGCCTTGTCCGCCGGGCCGTTCGGGGTGACCGCCTGCGAACCGCTCGCGCCCTCCCGGGAGATCGTGGCGCCGCCCGCCTTCTCCTGCAGGGCGACCGAGGCGCCGATCACGGGGTAGACCGCCTGGCCGTTCTTGATCAGCTGCTGGGCGACGTACTTGGTCTGGTTGACCGGAATCGCGAAGCCCAGGCCGATGGAGCCGGACTGGCCGCCTCCGCCGAGGCCGCCGCCGCTCTCAGCGGGCTTGATCGCCGAGTTGATGCCGATGACCGCGCCGCGCGCGTCGAGCAGGGGGCCGCCGGAGTTGCCGGGGTTGATGGAGGCGTCGGTCTGCAGGGCGCTCATGTACGAGCTCTTGCTGCTCGCGCCGTCGCTGGAGGTCACCGGGCGGTCCTTGGCGCTGACGATGCCGGTGGTGACCGTGTTCGAGAGGCCGAAGGGCGCACCGATGGCGATCGTCGAGTCGCCGACGGCCACCTTGTCGGAGTTGCCGAGGGGGAGCGGCTTCAGGTTCGAGGGCGGGTTCTTGAGCTTGAGGACCGCGACGTCATAGCCCTCGGCGCGGCCGACCACCTCGGCGTCGTACTTCTTGCCGTCGGAGAACGTCGCCGCCAGCTTCCCTCCCTCGGCCGCGGAGGCCACGACGTGGTTGTTCGTGAGGATGTGGCCCTGCGTGTCGTAGACGAACCCGGTGCCCGTGCCGCCCTCGCCGTTGCCACCCTGGGCTTCGATGGTGACGACGCTGGGCAGCGCCTTGTTCGCGATGTCGGCGACCGTGCCGGGGTCGCGCTTGAGGTCGGCCGGGGTGTCCGACGCGGACACGGTCGTCGAGCCCGTGCTGTTGTCGTTCCGGTCGGCCGCCCAGAAGCCGATGCCGCCGCCGACACCGCCCGCGACCAGCGCGGCCACGAGCACCGCGGCGATGAGGCCCCCGCGGCGACCCGCGGGCTTGGGCCCCTCCGGGTGCTGCGCCGCGTATGACGCGCCCCATCCGGAGCCGGAGCCTTGGGCGTACGAGGGAACGGCGGGCGCCGGAGGAGGCGGCCAGGCGCCGGCACCGGCGCCGGCGCCGGAGGCGTGCGGAGCGGCGTGCTGGGGCGTGCCCGCGGTGGCTCCGGCGTGTGCGGGAGCGGCGTGCGCCGCCGGTTCCTGGGCGGCCGGCGCGGAGGACGGCGCCGCGGGATCGGGCGCGGCGGAGGGGGTTGACGGGTCGGTGGAAGCAGCGGGAGATTCCACCGGCACAGGGGGTGCTGACGGGGCCGGGGGTACCTCGTTGCCCTCGTTCTCGGTGTTCACAGCTCTTCTCCTCGGTCCACGCTGTCGTTCTCGGTCACGGCCTGGCTGTGCCCAACTGTGCATGTGTCTGCAGTCAGCTTTTCCCATGGGCTGTCAGGGCACCATAAGCCGATCCTGTGTATCCGGCCTTGTGTGCGACACCTTGGGCAAGCCTTCGAGTACCCCGTGATGGCACCATGACGCGGTGACCCTCGCACGACAGCAACAGATCCAGGTCGTCGCCCACCGCGGAGCCTCCGAAGACGCCCCCGAGCACACGCTGGCCGCGTACAAGAAGGCGGTCGAGGACGGTGCCGACGCTCTCGAATGTGATGTGCGGCTCACGGCGGACGGGCACCTCGTCTGTGTCCACGACCGTCGCGTGAACCGGACGTCGAACGGCCGGGGAGCCGTGTCGGCCCTGGAACTCGCCGATCTCGCCACCCTCGACTTCGGCTCCTGGAAGAACAACCACGGTGAGGCCGACGAGGGCCCCGACTGGGCGGAGACCTCCGTCCTCACCCTGGAGCGGCTCCTCGAGCTGGTCGCCGACAGCAACGCTTCGGGGCGCGACGTCCAGCTGGCCATCGAGACCAAGCACCCCACCCGCTGGGCGGGCCAGGTCGAGGAGAGGCTGCTTCTTCTACTGAAGCGGTTCGGTTTGGATTCCCCACCCGCCGACGGCCCCTCTCCCGTACGCGTCATGAGCTTCTCGGCGCGCTCCCTGCACCGCGTGCGGACCGCGTCACCGACCCTGCCGACGGTCTATCTGATGCAGTTCGTCTCGCCCCGCCACCGCGACGGCCGCCTTCCCGAAGGCGTTCGGATCGCAGGACCCGGCATGCGGATCATCCGCAACCACCCCGCGTACGTCGCCAAACTCAAACGCGCGGGTCACCAGGTGCACGTGTGGACCGTGAACGAACCCGAGGACGTCGAGCTCTGCGCCGAACTCGGCGTCGACGCCATCATCACCAATCGCCCCAAGCAGGTGCTGTCCCAGTTGGGCCGTCGCTAACCCCCATCCCGTCGGTTACGGGGTGTACACCGGCGCGTTCGGTCCGTATTTGATCGTTACGAGTGCGTCACCGCACAAGGGTTGGCCGGTTTCCGGTCCAGTCCATTGGGGCATTCACACCGTGGCGTGGGGCGAAGGAGGTCTCGGGGGTGGCGTTGGTGGTGGCACGGGAGGTGCCCGCGTCGTCGAGTATGGCCGTACCCCATGGCCCGGCGGGCGTGGGAGAAGCAAGGCACCGGATGCGCGATCAACTGCGCGGGAACGGGGTGCCGGAATCGGTCGTCGACGATGCCGTACTGATCCTTTCGGAATTGCTCAGCAATGCCTGCCGGCACGGCAGGCCGCTGGGCCAGGGAATGGTCGGCGACGGTGATGTCCGGGCCGCCTGGCGCGTGGACGCGACAGGCAGGCTGACGGTCGAGGTGACGGACGGCGGTGGCCCGACCCGCCCCGTTCCGGCCACGCCCTCGGTCACCGCGCACGGCGGACGCGGGCTCAACATCATCACGGCCCTCGCCGAGACATGGGGTGTGCGCGACGACACCCACGGCGAGGTCACGGTGTGGGTCGTCGTACACGCCGGGCAGTGCCACGAGGACTTCGCTACGCGCGTCGCGGCCCCCGCGGGCTCCGCGATACCGGACCTCGCGTACGCGGACCCCTTCGACGACCGCGACTGAGACACCGCGACGGAGACGACCACGGCGGGGACGACGGTGCCGGGGACAACGGCGCCGGGGACAACGGCGACTGGCGAGTTCCGCCGACTCAGGCCGAATCCCGACGCCCTCCGGGTGAGCGGCTAGGCTCGCGCCCGTACGCCCAAGACGTACGAAGAGCCACGCTGTAAAGCCGCATCCGGGAGACACCCAAGATGGCCAAGAAGCGCCCTCAGACCAAGGGCAAGCAGCCGCAGCTGACGGACGGGCAGGTCCCTGTCGTCGGTGCCCGCGAACCCTGCCCCTGCGGTTCGGGCCGCCGTTACAAGGCCTGTCACGGCCGGGCCGCCGCGCACGCGGTGACCGAGCTCGTGCAGCGCCCCTTCGAAGGCCTGCCCGGCGAGGGCGACTGGGTTGCCCTGCGCGAGCTCGTCCCGGCGGCGACCGTCGAACTGCCCCTCAAGGACGGGCTGCCCGACGGCGTGCCCTCCGTCTCCCTGGCGACCGTCCTGCCGATGGCCTGGCCCGCCCTGCGCCGCGACGACGGCTCGGTCCTGCTCGGCCTGCAGAACGACACCGCGTCCGGCGACATCAGCCGCGACCTCGCCGACACCCTCCAGCGCGCCCTGACCGCCGAGCCCGGCTCCCCGGTCCAGGCCCGCCGCGCCCCGGCCGACGGGCCGCGGCTGCAGGATCTCCTCGACCCCGACGGCGCATTCGAGCCGATCGTGCACGCTGGTTTCGAGTTCTGGGTTCCGGACTCGGAGAACGCGTCCACGGAGGTCTCCGCGTCCCTGGAGCGGGCGAACGCCGCCGCCATCCCGACCGTGCGGCTCTCCGGCGTCGACTGCGCTTACTGGTGTGAGACCCCGGAGAAGAACCACCTGCGCTGGGTCATGCCGCACCCCGAGGAGCAGCTCCTCGACGCGCTCGCCCGGCTGCACGCGGCCGGCACGTCGAGCCTCGGCGATGGCACCCGTCTGGTCGGCTCCTTCCGTGCGCACGGTCTGACGGTCCCGGTGTGGGACCTGCCGAGCAACATGGGCGCCGAGGACATCGAGAAGCCCGCCGCTGAGTTCGCCGACCGGCTCGCGAAGGTGCTGGGCAGCGATGCCCCGCTCACACCGGAGGAGCGCCGGGCACGCGGCGGTCTCACCAACCGCCAGGTGACTCTTAGCTGACCCACCAGTCAGTCGGACGGAAGGGGTGACTCCCGTCACAACTCCCCGTCGTCGCAGGTAAATCCCTGTCCGGATATCCGAGATCGAATTTGCCCAGAGCAGATCTCTTGTTACCGTTCAGGTAGCCCGGTTGCTGGTGCATCCCCCGTCGCCAGCAACCGGGCGCTTTCATGCCCGGCCCACCGCCCGGCCTGACCTGCTGACTCAACTGGCCTTCGGCCGCGCGGAGTTACTCCCGGAGCGCAGGAGCAGCGGCCCGCCACTCCCGTCCGCGAACTCCGCCACCGCCGCGTACGCGTCGGCATCTCCCGCAGTACGCTCCCGAGGCGTCTCGCACGCCCCCGGTTCGTCCGCCGCGCCGACCTCGCAATGCATCTGGACGCTGCGTCCGCCCGGCCCCATAACGGTCAGTACGGCGCTCAGCTCATCGCCGGTCGTGTTGCGGTAGTACGTGCGCCCCCAGGTGTCGTGCCCCTGGCTCAGGACGCACGTCTGGGCCTCGATGCCCTTGGGGGAGGTGAGTTCGGGTCCGCACTGTGCGGCGCTGTCGAGGCCGAGGGCTGTGAGGAGCGAGGGGTCGTCCGACGCCCGGTTGCCCGAAGAGGCGCCCTCCGTAGAGGGCCGTTTCGAAGTCGGCTTCTCCGTGGAGGGCTGTTTCGCGTCGGAATCCGGCGCCACCGCCGGTGCCGCGTCCGCCGGCCGCTCCGGCGGCCTGGCTTCGGCGTCACCGTCGCCCACAGGCCCCGCGGACGCGCCGGCGAGCGGCAGGAGAACCGTGATGGCCACGACGCCCATGAGCGCGATCAGGCGGGGGTTCATGAGGCCTGACACTAACGAGGTTTGATGGGCGCCCGGCTCGCCGCGCGCCCATTTCCCCTACAACTCGGGGGCGCTCACACCCGTACGAGTGAGCGCGTCGACCACCGCGTCCACCACGGCCTCGACATCGGGTACCCACGGCGCCGCCGAGCCGGGCAGCGGAGCCCGCTCCCAGCGCACCGGTCCCTGTCCCGTCCCGGAGGGCGGCAGCGCGAGATATCCGCCCTCCCCGTGGAAGCGCAGGGAGCCCGGTACGTAGTCCTTGGCGTACAGCAGTTCGCCCAACTGCTCCATGGAGTACGGCGCGACGAGCAGGAAGAGGCGGGCGGGGGTCGCCACGACCGGGCCCAGCCTGATGCCCATCTCGTCGAGCGCGGCCAGGGCGCGCGCTCCCGCGATCGCGGGCAGGCTGACGGCGCACGGAGCGCTGGCGCCGGTGGCGAGCACGATGGGCGCGTCCGGGCGGTTGGTCCACCACCAGCGCACCATGCGCTCATCGGTCGTCGCGGTCAGCAGACCGGGGTCGAGGGGGTGAGCTCCTGGCACCGTGCAGTCGGGGTCGGGGCAGGCGCAGCGGGTGCCGTCTCGCCGGTCGAGTCCGACACCCGGCACCACGGACCACTTCCATGCCGTGGCAAAGGTCAGGGCCGCGCCGATCAGACCAGGACTCTGGTCAGACTTCCTGCCGATGAGCCTGGACAGGAGCCTGCTTCGCCTTCCGAGGATCTCGCGCATGAGCGCTCGTTCCTTTCCGTTTACACGCCGAGGAACACGGCGGGCCACATCACACCATGTGTGGATCACTTCGCTGTGCGTAGAACTGGCGCATCACACCCCAGCCTGCGGCATGGGGAACCCCTAAGGGCCGAGCGTTAGCGTGGCGTGGGGTGGCGGTGCCTGGCGTTTGCTGTCCCGCGTACTTCTTCGCCGCCTCCCCCACGGGAGGATGGGGCACGGTCGTCGTGAGTTAAGACGCCCGGGTCCGTCGCCAGGTTCCGGGCGGATCTCAACTGCCCCTGGTCATCACCGAGTACGTACCCATCACGGCCGCTGTGACGCGCCTCCCGTGCCTGAGGGCCAGGGAGTGCCCCTTGTTGAACAATCCCAGTCGATCGCAATAGGCCGTCGCCTCGGGCACTTTTGAGCCAAGTTACCAAGATCGCGATACGCCACAGAATTCCCACGGACACCAGGAATCCCAGCTGGACAATGCTGGACATCCCCTAACCAGTGCGTGTAGATGTGGAGAACATTGCTAGCGGCGCAGAATGACATGGGGGTTTGCGATGCTATTGAGCAATACGCACCGGCCGGAAAGCCGTCAGCCATGAACGCTCCGCACCTCCCGAAAGTGGCCGGAATCGATTCAACTGTTCCGCCACAAGACCACACTGTCACGCCCACCCCACAGGCCCAGGGCGCACCGACCCTCATGATCCAGGACCGACTCGCGGGCTGGATCTCCGATCTGACCACCCTGCAGGAGCTCACCGAGCGCCTCGCCCGCACGGCCGTCCTCGACGAGGCCCTGCACGAACTGCTGCGCGCCGGAGCCGCCCTCGTCGGCGCGCGCCGCGGCCTGCTCGTCCTGGAGCCCGCCGACGGGCTCGGCCCCGACACCACCGTCGGCCTCGGCCTCACCCGCGCCGACCTCGGCCACATCGAGACGGTCCCCCGCGCCGCCACCGCCTTCGGGCGGCTCCTCGACGCACCGCCCACGCCCCCGGGCGCCGAGACCGAGATCGTCAACGCCGATCTGCTCGCCGACAGCACCCTGGACCCCCGGCACCGCGAGGTGGCCACCCGGCTCGGCTACGCCGCGAGCTATGCCCTGCCCCTGTCCACCGAGACAGCGGGCCGGATCGGCGCCGCCGTCTGGCTGTACGACGAGCCGGCGGAGCCCGGCGAGCGCCAGCGCCACCTCGTCCGTCTCTACGCACGCCAGGCCGCCGAGCACCTGGCGCGGCTGATCGAACTGGACCGTGCCCGCACGACGGAGGCCACCCTGCGCGAAGAGCTGCTGCCCTCACGCCTGCCGCGGGTCGCCGGGGTGCGGCTCGCCGCGCGGCACCGCACCTCCGCGCCGGGAGGCGGCGACTGGTTCGACGCGCTGCCGCTGCCCGATGCCGCGCTCGGCCTCGCCGTCGGGTCCGTCACCGGGTCCGGGCCGAGCGCCGTCGCCGCGATGGGGCGCCTGCGGGCCTCCTTGCGGGCGTACGCGGTGATGGAGGGCGAGGACCCCGTCGCCGTACTGTCCGATCTGGAGCTGCTGCTGCGGCTCACCGAGCCCGCGCGGTCGGCCACGGCCCTCTTCGCCTACTGCGAACCGGCGCTGCGCAAGATCGTCCTGGCGGGAGCGGGACACAGCCCGCCTCTGGTGATCGGGGAGCGGCGCACGGAGTTCGTGGAGACCTCGCTCTCGGCACCGCTGGGGATGCTCGCCTGCTGGGAGGCGCCGAGCGTGGAGTTCCAGACGCAGCCCGGAGAAACGGTGCTTCTCTATACGGACGGCCTGCTGCACCGCACCGGGGACGCCATGGACCGCGCCTTCGCGCGGCTGCACGCTGCGGCGGCGAGCGTGCCGAAGTCGGTGCGCGACGACCCGGACGCGCTCGTCGACCACATCCTGCGGACGGTGCTGCCCGACGGGCTCGACTCCGTCGACAACGACGAGGACGTGGTGCTCCTTGCGGCCCGTTTCGAGTGACCCCCGCTCTTTCGCGTGACCTCCGCAATACGGCATGTAATGGGCCTTCCGGCTCTGGGCCCCCTTCCGTACGCCCGTACGATGGAGGGGCCCAGTGTCGTACATAGGAGGCAGAATCGTGTCGGAGGAGCTCAATCCGGATACCCGGGAGACCCCGGAAGACCTGGAGATCGAGTCCGAGGAAGAGCCGATCAAGCAGCGCAAGAACGGCCTGTACCCGGGAGTCTCCGACGAGCTCGCCGAGAACATGAAGTCCGGTTGGGCCGACACCGAGCTGCACGACCTGCAGCCGATCGCCCAGGCCGCGCACACCGCCGCCCGCCGTGCCGCGCTCTCCGCGCGCTTCCCGGGCGAGCGCCTCGTGATCCCCGCGGGCAATCTCAAGACCCGCTCGAACGACACGGAGTACGCCTTCCGCGCCTCCGTCGAGTACGCGTACCTGAGCGGAAACCAGACCGAGGACGGCGTCCTCGTCCTGGAACCGACGGACTTCGCGGACGGCACGAGCGGCCACGAGGCCACCATCTACCTGCTGCCGCGTTCCAACCGCGAGAACGGCGAGTTCTGGCTCGACGGCCAGGGCGAGCTGTGGGTCGGCCGTCGGCACTCCCTCACCGAGGCCGAGACGCTGTACGGCATCACGGCGTCCGACGTGCGCGAGCTGCCCGCGCAGCTGCGCGAGGCGACCGGCTCCGTCCGGGTCGTCCGCGGCTACGACGCGGGCATCGAGGCCGCGCTGACCGACAAGGTCACCGCCGAGCGCGACGAGGAACTGCGCGTCTTCCTCTCCGAGGCCCGTCTGGTCAAGGACGAGTTCGAGGTCGGCGAACTGCAGAAGGCGTGCGACTCGACCGCCCGCGGCTTCGAGGACGTCGTGCGCGTCCTGGACAAGGCCGAGGCGACCAGCGAGCGCTACATCGAGGGCACGTTCTTCCTGCGCGCCCGTGTCGACGGCAACGACATCGGCTACGGCTCGATCTGCGCCGCGGGCCCGCACGCCACGACGCTGCACTGGGTGCGCAACGACGGCGCCGTGCGCGCCGGGGAGCTGCTGCTGCTCGACGCGGGCGTGGAGACGCACACGTACTACACCGCCGACGTGACGCGGACGCTGCCGATCAACGGCCGCTTCGACGAGCTGCAGCGGAAGATCTACGACGCCGTGTACGAGGCCCAGGAGGCCGGCATCGCGGCGGTCAGGCCGGGTGCCAAGTACCGCGACTTCCACGACGCCGCGCAGCGCGTGCTCGCCGAGAAGCTCGTGGAGTGGGGCCTCGTCGAGGGGCCGGTCGAGCGAGTCCTGGAGCTGGGTCTCCAGCGTCGCTGGACCCTGCACGGCACCGGCCACATGCTCGGCATGGACGTCCACGACTGCGCGGCCGCGCGCCGTGAGACGTACGCCGACGGTGTCCTGGAGCCCGGCATGTGCCTGACCGTCGAGCCCGGCCTGTACTTCCAGGCGGACGACCTGACGGTGCCGAAGGAGTACCGCGGCATCGGCGTGCGGATCGAGGACGACATCCTCGTGACGGCCGACGGCAACAAGAACCTGTCGGCTGCGCTGCCGCGGCGTGCCGGTGACGTCGAGGCGTGGATGGCTGAGCTCAAGGGCTGAGAGCCTTCTCGGGAACCGGGCCTCTTCTTTAAGAAGGTGCCCGGTTTCGCGTTCCCGGGGCCTGCCACTCGTAAGACCTGAGGCTCATGCCTGGCGCTCGTCCTCGCCCGCCACCTTGGCGGTGCTCAGGGCTATGCGGTTCCAGGTGTTGATGGTGAAGATCAAGGCCAGGACGTGGCCCAGTTCCGTCTCGTCGAAGTGCGCCGCCGCGCGGGCGTAGACGTCGTCGGGGACTCCGCCCCGGTCGACGAGCGTGACGGCCTCGGTCAGGTCGAGGGCCGCCTGCTCCTTCTCCGTGAAGAAGTTCCTGGCCTCGCGCCAGACGCCGACCATGTGGAGCCGCGCCTCGTCCTCGCCCGCCTTGCGCGCGTCGGAGGTGTGCATGTGGAGGCAGTACGCGCAGCCGTTGAGCAGCGAGGCACGGATCTGGATCAGCTCGACCAGGGCCGGGTCCAGCCCGTCGCGGGCGGCGGCGTCGAGTCCGATCACGGCCTTGAAGGCCTTGGGGGCGGCCTTGGCGAAGTTGAGGCGGGGAGTGGGGGCGAGGGTCTGCGTGGGGGGCAGGGCGGCGGTCGTGGTGTTCTGCACGGCGGTCTGCGTGGCGTTCTCGTTGTTCGTCATGACCATGAATCTACGGGTGGAATAGACCTCGGATAGGGTGCATTCCCATGGTGGAATCATGGGTCAATCTGGCCGAGCGCATCGGGAGTGACCTGCACCTGGAGCTCTCCGGGGCGGGTGGCCGCCGAGCCGTCCTCATTCGTGCGCTGCGTGACGCCGTGCGCGAGGGGCGGCTCGCTCCGGGAACACGGCTTCCGCCCTACCGCTCGCTCGCCGCCGATCTGGGCATCGCCCGCAACACGGTCGCCGACGCCTACGCCGAGCTGGTCGCCGAGGGCTGGCTGACCGCACGGCAGGGGTCCGGCACCCGGGTGGCAGACCGGGCGGCTCCTCCCGCCCGCTCCCGCGTCCCCAAGCGGGCGCCCACCCGGCCCGCGACGCCCGCCCCGCCCGCGTACGACCTGCGCCAGGGCCAGCCGGACGCGGCCTCCTTCCCGCGCACCGCCTGGCTCGCCGCGGCCCGGCGTGCCCTCAACTCCGCGCCCAACGACGCCTTCGGGCCCGGGGGCCCGCAGGGACGCATAGAGCTGCGCCGGGCGCTCGCCGGCTACCTGGGGCGTGCCCGCGGGGTGCGCGCCGACCCCGAGCGGATCGTGGTGTGCTCCGGGTTCGCCCACGCCCTGCGGCTGCTGTTCGGCAGCGGGGGAGGCGGGGCGCTGCGAGGGCCTTCCCCGAGCTCTCGGCTTCGCTCGAGCAGGGGGTACCCCATCGCCGTGGAGTCGTACGGCCTCGGGTTCCATCGGTCGATCCTCGCGACCGCGGGCGTACGCACTGTCCCGCTCGGCCTCGACGAAAAGGGCGCCCTCATCGAGGAGTTGACGGAAAGTCAGCGAATCCGGGGTGTACTGCTCACGCCCGCACACCAGTTCCCGACCGGCGGCCCCCTGCACCCGACCCGGCGCGCGGCGGTGATCGACTGGGCGCGCGCCCACGGCGGCCTCGTCCTGGAGGACGACTACGACGGCGAGTTCCGCTACGACCGTGAGCCCGTGGGCGCCGTACAGGGTTTGGATTCCGAACGCGTCATCTACATGGGCTCGGTCAGCAAGAGCCTCTCTCCGGGTGTGCGCCTTGGGTGGCTTGTTCTGCCCGAACACCTCATCGACGGGGTGCTCGCGGCCAAGGGCGAACGAGAAGCATGGGCGAGCGTCATCGACCAGCTCACGCTGGCCGATCTGATCGAGTCGGGCCAATACGACCGGCATATCCGCCGTATGCGTCAGCGCTACCGACACCGCCGTGACCAGCTCGTCGCCGCCCTCGCCACGCACGCTCCGCACATCAGCCCGACCGGAGTCGCCGCGGGCCTGCACGCCGTCCTGCGGCTGCCGCCCGGCACCGAGCAGTCCGCGGTCAAGGCGGCCGCCTGGCAGGGCCTCGCAGTGGAGGGGCTCGCCGCTTTCCGCCACCCGGAGGCCACGATGCCCTCGCCCGACGGCTTGGTCGTCGGCTACTCCACTCCGCCCGAGCACGCCTACAAAGCGGCGCTCGAGGCCCTGTGCCGGGCGCTGCCGCCCGACTGAACCTCAGGGGCTCCAGTCGGTCACGGGCACCTTCAGGCCGTCACGAGCGGCGCGTCCTCGCGCCACTTGAGGATCTTGTCGAAGCTGATCACCGCGCCGCCCCTGCCACCCGGGCGCTGCCCGAAATGCACATGGTCGGCGAGCTCCTGGATGAGATACAGCCCGCGTCCGTGCTCGGCCGAGTCGGACGCGGGTGTCGCGGCAGGGACGAATCCCGGGCCGGAATCGGCCACTTCGATGCGGCACTTCTCGCCGTCCAGGTACGCCGTCACCCGATAGGCCCCGGCCGCCCCTTCGGGGGGCACGGCCGCGCCGCCGTGTTCCACCGCGTTGGCACAGGCCTCGCTGAGAGCCACCGACAGGTCGTACGAGACGTCAGGATCCACCCCCGCGGTCTCCATCGTGCCCATCAGCAACCGGCGGGCCAGCGGGACGCTCGCAGCTTCGCGCCGCAAATGGAGTGACCACCACATGCTCATGCTCCAGCCTCCTGGCCGCGGCTCGACATACCGATACGTATTGCCGCAAGCGCCCGTGTATAAGCGCGCAGTTGACGTGATGCCGCCCATACGGCGGACGCGCGGACGGCTCGGGACGGTGTAGACATGCCGCTCACAAGCCACTTTCACGCCTCCCGAAAGGCACCCATTCGGTGCCGATGGGCATCGAACGGCACCCATCGGCATCCATGGGAGCTTGCGGACCTGCCGTATGCGGCGGGTAAGCCCAGTGCAATGATGTTCCGGCCATGACTGCCCCCCACCAGCGCGTAGCGCGCGCCGGAGTCGACCTCCGGCTGCTGAGAGCCGCGGTGTTCGCCGTGCTCTGCGTCGTGCTGTCCGCCGGGGGCCATGTGCTCGCTTCCTGCGCCACCGTCCCGCTGTGGACGCTCGGCGTCGGGTTCCTCGCCGTTTTCGCCGTCGCGGCGCCGCTCGCCGGGCGCGAGCGCTCGCTGCCGGGCATCACAGCCGCGCTCGCTGCCGGGCAGGTGGGCCTGCATGCGCTCTTCGGAGTCGGCCAGCACGGCGGCACATCGGTGGCGTCCGCCGCCCCCTCCCTGGTGGAGCGGGCCGCGCGCCTGGTGTGCGGGGCCGGCGCCGCCAACCTCAGCCCGGCCCAGGCCCACCGGATCCTGACCACGGCCGGCGTGGAGCCGGGCGGCGGGGCCACGAGCCACGCCGTGCACCACAGCGCCCCGGCCACGGCGGCGGACACGGCGATGGACTCGATGTCGCTGCTCCCGTCGCTCCCGATGCTCCTGGGGCACGTTCTCGCCGCCGTCGCCGCCGGATGGCTGCTGCGCCGCGGTGACATCGCGCTGCTCCGACTTGTGCGGCTCTCGGCGCACGGGGCGTATGGAGTCGCCGAGGGGGCGCTCGTCCGTTCTCTGCGCGGCGCGCTCGCTCTCGTACGCGCCCTCCGCGCCGGACTGCCCGGGGCGCCCGGCGTGCGCATGCGCGCACCCCGTACGGCGTTCTTCGGTCCGCCGAAGCCGTACACCACCGCGCTCCAGCACTCGGTGATCAGGCGCGGTCCGCCGGCCGCCGCCGCACTCGCACTCGCTGCCTGACGCGACGCACTCCTACCGCAGCACTACGGAGAGGTGCCTCACGGCCGGCGGCGTCCACGCGCGCGTGCCCGCTCGGTTCGTCGCCGCGCGCCCTCTCCCCTGATCACCGCTGCCGACCCTGTTCGGCACTGCTGATCACCACCGCTGAAAGTGGAGTGTTCCGCCATGTCTGTTCTGTCTGCGTCCGTTCGGTCTGCGCTGTCCACCGTGAAGGCCTCCCGCGTCTCCGTCGTCGGTGGCGTCGCCGCCTCCGCCGTCCTGCTGCTCTCCGTCCCCGCCTTCGCGCACGTCAGCGTCACGGCCGAGGGTGAGGCCGCCAAGGGCGGCTACGCCACGGTCAACTTCAAGGTGCCGAACGAGATGGACGACGCCGCGACCAACAAGCTCGAGGTGTCCTTCCCCGAGGACCACCCGCTCGCCTCGGTCATGACGCAGCCCGTCCCCGGCTGGACCGCCAAGGTCACCAAGACGAAGCTCGACAAGCCGCTCGAGATGCACGGCGAGAAGATCGACGAGGCCGTCTCCAAGGTCACCTGGACCGCTGACGGCAAGGGTGTCCAGCCGGGCTCCTTCCAGAAGTTCCCGCTCTCCGTCGGCGCACTGCCCGAGGACGCCGACGAGCTCGTCTTCAAGGCCGTCCAGACGTACGACAACAAGGAAGTCGTCCGCTGGATCGAGCCGCAGCAGAAGGGCCAGGAGGAGCCGGAGCACCCGGCGCCCGCCCTCGCGCTGACCGCCGCGTCCGAGGACGGCCATGGCGCCGCCGCCTCGCACGACGACGCCAAGGAAGACGCGAAGTCGGGCGACAAGAGCGAGTCCGCCGCCGCCTCCGACAGCAGCGACTCCACCGCCCGCGTCCTCGGCATCGTCGGCATCGTCGTCGGCGCCGCGGGCGTGGCGTTCGGCGTGCTCGCCGGACGTCGACGCGTCAACAGCTGAGCCACCCTTCGGGCCGCACCGGCGGGCGTTTCACCCGCCCCCGGTGCGCCCGGGCCCCCTCACATCTGGGACATTTTCGTATGCGCAAGAAGAAGCTGCTCGCCGCCGCCATGCTGGCCGCGGCCGCCCTCACGCTGTCCGCCTGCGGCGGCGGTGACGAGGGCAAGAAGCCCGTCGCGGACGTCTCCGTGGAGTCCAACGGCGACAAGGCCGCGACCATCCTCGACAAGCCTTTCGAGAAGCCGGACCTCGTCCTCACGGACACGCACGGCAAGAAGTACGACCTGCGCGCGCGGACCAAGGGCAAGCCGACGCTCATCTACTTCGGCTACACCAACTGCCCGGACGTCTGCCCCCTGACGATGAGCAACATCGCCGTCGCCAAGAAGCAGCTGCCCAAGGCCGAACAGGACAAGCTCCAGGTCGTCTTCGTCACCACCGACCCCGAGCGCGACACCCCCGAAGCCCTCGGCAAGTGGCTCAAGGCCCAGGACACCGACTTCATCGGTCTGACCGGTGACTTCGACACCATCCAGGGCAGCGCACGCACCCTCGGCATCAGCATCGAGCCCTCCAAGAAGGAGAAGGGCAAGGTCGTCTCGATGCACGGCACGCAGGTCATCGCGTTCTCGCCGAAGAACGACGAGGGGTACGTCCTGTACGGCGAGGACGCCACCGTGGACGACTACACCAAGGACCTCCCCAAGATCGTCAAGGGAGCGACCCCGTGAACCACCGCATTCTCGTAGCCGGCGCCCTGGCCCTGACCGCAGGGCTCACCCTCGCGGGCTGCTCGGAGGCGTCCGCGGACAAAGCCGGCAAGGCCGCCGACAAGCCCGAACTCAAGGTCGCGGGCGCCTTCATGCCCGAGCCGACCATGGACACCATGGCCTCCGGGTTCTTCACCGTCACGAACAAGGGCGGCGCCGACAAGCTCACCTCGGTGACCAGCTCCCTCGCCAGAAAGGTGACGTTGCACAGCACCAAGGGCAACGCCATGAAGGAGCAGAAGTCGTTCGACGTGCCCGCGAACGGCGAGCTCGACTTCGCACGGGGCGGCAACCACCTCATGTTCGAGGAGCTCAAGCACAAGCCGAAGCAGGGCGACAGGGTCGCGGTGACGCTGCACTTCGAGAAGTCGGACCCCGTCGACATTGAGGTTCCGGTGAAGGCCGCCACGTACAACCCCAAGCCCGGCAAGCACGCGTCGCACTGAGGGACTGATCGCTGATGCAGACCATCGCTCCCCGCTGTGGAGCTCGCTCCGGGGCCGCCGGCCGCTTCGGGATAACCCCCGGCGTCGGACGGCTCCTGCTCGTCGTCGCCGTCTTCCTCGGCGCTCTGCTGGCCACGGCGGCCCCCGCCTCCGCCCATGCCGCGCTGACGGGCAGCGACCCCAAGCAGGGGGCGGTGGTCGACCAGGCGCCCACCAGCGTGTCGCTGACCTTCTCCGAGAAGGTCGCCATGTCCGACGGCTCCGTACGGGTGCTCGATCCGGCCGGCAAGCGCGTCGACACCGGCAAGACCAGTGACCTCGGGTCGAACACGTACGGCGTGAAGCTCCACAAGGGGCTGCCCGACGGCACCTTCACCGTCGCCTACCAAGTCGTCTCCGCCGACAGCCACCCCATCTCCGGGGCCTACACCTTCTCCGTGGGAGCGCCGTCCGACACGAAGGTCGCGCTGCCGGACCAGGATGTGGGCGGCGGATTCGTCGGCGGGCTCTACGGCTTCGCGCGCTACCTCTCGTACGCCGGATTCATCCTCGTCGTCGGCGGGGCGGCCTTCGTGCTCGGCTGCTGGCCGCGTGGCGCCGGCGTACGCCCCGTGCAGCGCCTCGTGGTGTCCGGCTGGGTCACGCTCACCGCGTCCACCCTCGTGATGCTGCTGTTCCGCGCGCCCTACACCGGGTCCGGGAAGATCGCCGACGCCTTCGACATGGCCAAGCTCGGCGACGTGCTCCAGACGAAGACGGGAGCCGCGCTGGTCTCACGGCTGCTGCTGCTCGCCGCCGCCGCGCTCTTCATCGCGGTGCTCTTCGGTGCGTACGAAAAGCGAACCGACCCCAAGGAACGCAAGGACCTCACCTTCGGGCTCGCGATCGGCGGAGGCGTCGTCGCCGTCGGTCTCGGCGCGACCTGGGCCATGGCCGAGCACGCGTCGACCGGTATCCAGGCCGGGCTCGCGATGCCCGTGGACGTCGTGCACCTGCTCGCCGTAGCCGCCTGGCTCGGCGGGCTCGCGGCGCTCGTCGTCGCCCTCTACTTCGCGCCGTCGGTGGAGGCCGGGGCGGTGCGGCGCTTCTCGCGCGTGGCGTTCTGCAGCGTCGTCGCCCTGGCCGCGACCGGGCTCTACCAGACGTGGCGGCAGGTCGGCTCATGGTCGGCGCTCACCGGTACGTGGTACGGACAGCTGCTCCTCATCAAGGTCGGCCTGGTGGCCGTCCTCGTCGGCATCGCCTGGATCTCCCGGCGCTGGACGGCTCGGATCACGGGCCAGGCGGGTGACATGGCTCCGGAGGCCGCGGCGGCTGCCGTCGTCGAGAAGCGTGCGGAGAAGCACGCGGAGAAGCACGCGGCGGCCAAGCGTGTGGAGAAGAAGCCGGTGACGGTACCCGCCGGTGGCACGGGAGACGACTCCAAACGCTCTGCCCAAATCGCCCGCCAGCAGGCCGCCATGACCACCGCCCGCGAGAAGCGGATCCGCGACGCCGACCCGAACCGGTCCGGTCTGCGGCGCTCCGTGCTCGCCGAGGCGGGCGTCGCCGTCGTCCTGCTCGCCGTCACCACGGTCCTCACCTCCACCGAGCCCGGACGCACGGAGGAGGAAGCGGCGGCTTCGCAGACGGCAGCCGCCGCACAGCGGTCAGGACCGCTCACCCTCAAGATCCCCTTCGACACGGGTTCCGACGACGGCAAGGGCACCCTGCAGCTCGACCTGGACCCGGGCCGCACCGGCAGCAACGAGATGCACATCTTCGTGAAGCGTCCGAACGGCAGCGCGTTCGACATCCCCGAGGTGAAGGTCTCCTTCACCCTCAAGTCGAAGGACCTCGGCCCGCTGCCCGTCGCCCCCGACCACATCGCCACCGGACACTGGAGCTCGAACGGGGTCCAGATTCCGATGGCGGGCAAGTGGAAGATCGCGGTGACCGTGCGGACGTCCGACATCGACCAAGTGACCGTGAACAAGAACGTGCAGATCGGCTGAACGGAACCACCATGGCGGACAACGGGATTTCGAGGCGGCGGCTGCTGGGCACCGCAGGCGCCACCGGTCTCGCGCTCGGCGCGGCGGGTGGTGCGGCCGGATATGCCGCGGCGCCCTCGGACACTCCCGAGAAGGCGGCCTCGCTGGCTTCCCTTGGCGCGGACACGGTCATGTTTCACGGGAAACATCAGCCGGGCATCACCACGCCCGTCCAGTCCCGCGGCCATCTGGTCGCCTTCGACCTCGCGGCGGGCGCGAGCCGCAAGGGAGCGGCCGCCCTGCTGCGCCGCTGGTCGGCGACGGCAGAGCGGCTGATGGCGGGCGAGGCCCCGGCGGGCGAGGACACGGATGTCGCCAGGGACGCGGGCCCGTCGTCCCTGACCGTCACCTTCGGCTTCGGCCACAGCTTCTTCGGGCGCACCGGCCTGGAGAAGCAGCGCCCGTCGGCGCTCGACCCGCTGCCGGACTTCTCCTCCGACCACCTCGACAAGGCACGCAGCGACGGCGACCTGTGGGTGCAGATCGGCGCGAACGACCCGCTCGTCGCCTTCCACGCGCTGCGCGCGCTCCAGAAGGAGGCGGGCGACGCGGCACGGGTGCGCTGGCAGATGAACGGCTTCAACCGCTCGCCCGGCGCGACCGCGCAGCCCATGACGACCCGCAATCTGATGGGCCAGATCGACGGCTCGAACAACCCGAAGCCGTCGGAGGAGGACTTCGACCGACGGATCTACGTGCCCGCCACGGGGGACCCGTCGTGGATGGCAGGCGGTTCGTATGTCGTCGTACGCCGCATCCGGATGCTTCTCGACGACTGGGAGAAGCTCGGCGTCAAGGACCAGGAGGCGGTCATCGGCCGCCACAAGGCGGACGGCTCACCACTGACCGGCGGCACGGAGACCACCGAGCCGAAGCTGGAGAAGGCGGGCGCGGACGGCGAGTACGTCATCGCCCTCAACGCCCATGCCCGCATCACCCGGCCCGACCAGAACGGCGGCTCCGCGATGCTGCGCCGCCCGTTCTCGTACCACGACGGCTTCGACAAGGGCGGGGAGCCGGACGCCGGACTGCTCTTCGTGTGCTGGCAGGCGGACCCGCTGCGCGGCTTCGTGCCGGTGCAGCGCAAGCTCGACCGGGGGGACGCACTGTCGGAGTTCATCCGGCACGAGGCGAGCGGACTCTTCGCGGTACCGGGCGGGGCCGCGAAGGGCGAGTACGTGGGGCAGAGGCTGCTGGAGGGGTAGGCCTGGCCTCGGTCTCGTACGTAGGTGGGGGTGCGCCGCTCGTACGTGGGTGGGGCGGGCGCCGCTCGTACGTGGGTGGGGCGGGCGCCACTCGTACGCATGTGGGGCGGGCGCCGCTCGTACGCACGTGGGGCGGGCGCCGCTCGTACGCACGTGGGGCGGGCGCCCCTTGTACGCACGTGGGGCGGACGCCGCTTCGTGAGATGCGTGAGCCGGGTCGCGGACAGGCCATTAGGGTGACGGTATGTCGGCGATGCGCTACACCTATCTCGGCCCCGAGGGCACCTTCACCGAGGCCGCCCTCCGCACGCTCCCGGAAGCGGCCACCAGGGAGCTCGTCCCGATGGTGTCCGTGCCGGCCGCGCTGGACGCGGTCCGTAACGGCGACGCGGCGGCCGCGCTGGTGCCGATCGAGAACTCCGTCGAGGGCGGCGTCACGACCACCGTCGACGAGCTCGCCAAGGGCGAGCCCCTGATGATCTACCGCGAGGTCGTCCTGCCGATCGCCTTCGCGCTGCTCGTGCGGCCCGGCACGCAGCTCACGGACATCAAGACGGTGACCGGCCACCCGGTGGCCCAGCCCCAGGTCCGCAACTGGCTCGCAGCGAACCTGCCGGACGTCCTGTGGGAATCGGCGGCCTCGAACGCGGACGGTGCGCGCCTCGTCCAGGAGGGCCGGTTCGACGCGGCCTTCGCGGGCGAGTTCGCGGCGGCGACGTACGGCCTCGAGCCGCTGGTGAGCGAGATCCACGACGCGGCGACCGCCGAGACCCGCTTCGTGCTGGTCGGCCGCCCCGCCCGGCCCGCGGCGCCGACCGGCGCGGACAAGACCTCGGTGGTCATCTGGCTCGGCGACGACCACCCCGGCGCCCTGCTGGAACTGCTCCAGGAGTTCGCCGTGCGCGGGGTCAACCTGATGCGGATCGAATCGCGGCCCACCGGTCAGCGCATCGGCAACTACTGCTTCTCCGTGGACGCCGAGGGCCACATCACGGACCGCCGCGTGGGCGAGGCCCTGATGGGCCTGAAGCGGATCTCCCCTCAGGTGCGCTTTCTCGGGTCGTACCCGCGGGCGGGAGTGGCGCCCGCTGACGTCCGGCCGCCGCGGCCCGGGACGACCGATGG
The DNA here is from genome assembly GCF_055577645.1 of Streptomyces sp. NPDC033180. Classification (NCBI taxonomy): domain Bacteria; kingdom Bacillati; phylum Actinomycetota; class Actinomycetes; order Kitasatosporales; family Streptomycetaceae; genus Streptomyces; species Streptomyces sp. NPDC033180. The sequence goes on from NZ_JBVIPU010000003.1 coordinate 171,419, forward strand.
CGAGTTCCTGGCGGCGTCGGACTGGCTGACCCAGTGCCAGGACGGCCGGTTCTGATCCGGGCGCCTGGTCGGGCGAGCAGCAGGCCGCCGGGTCGGCCGAGCGGTCTTACCTGCTGATTTACGTTGTCCACAAAGTTATCCACAGGGGCCGTTCTCGACCTGGGGACAAGTCGACAACGAAGCGCGACATGGTCGACAAATCGGCCTACACCACACAAGTCCGTCCACAGTCGCGCACGTCACCCCTCGTCCACCCTTTTCCATTGATCAACTCTTTGGAGCGAACCATTTCCACTCGAAAGTGGGTGTGAGGGCGGTTTGGGACGGGAATCCTTCGTCACGCATGCGGCTTTCGGGACGATCCCTTCCGACATCCACAGATCTTTCGCACAGCCTGTGGATAACTTTTCGGCAGGGGGTATTCCTGTGGACAACCGGCTCCAAGTCCCGCTCCCCGCAAGGGGATCGAGTCAAGCGGAAGGGCACCCTCTGCCCCATTTCGGGGAATGGCGCCCTTTTCATTGACCCGGCAGCCGACAGTCCGGAGCGAGGAATTCCCATTCCGGCAAATCGGGCATAACGCTCCAGAGTGGAATATCGAGTCGTGAGCCGGAACCGCTCGACGGTAGCCTGGTGGGGTGATTGACCTTCGCCTGCTCCGTGAGGACCCCGACCGTGTTCGCGCCTCCCAGCGCGCCCGTGGAGAGGACGTCGCGCTCGTCGACGCCCTGCTCTCCGCCGACGAGCGGCGCAGGTCGTCCGGGCTCCGCTTCGACGAGCTCCGTTCCGAGCAGAAGGCGCTCGGCAAGCTCATCCCCAAGGCCTCGGGTGACGAGAAGGCCGAGCTCCTGAAGAAGGCCGGCGAGCTCTCCGCCGCGGTCAAGGCGGCCAACGCCGCGCAGGACGAGGCCGACGAGGAGACCAAGCGCCTCCTTGGCCAGCTGGGCAACCTCGTGCACCCTGACGTCCCGGTCGGCGGCGAGGAGGACTTCGTCGTCCTCGACACGATCGGCACGCCGCGTGACTTCGCGGCCGAGGGTTTCGAGCCCAAGGACCACCTGGAGCTCGGCGAGATGCTGGGCGCCATCGACGTCGAGCGCGGCGCGAAGGTCTCGGGATCGCGCTTCTACTACCTCACGGGTGTCGGCGCGCTGCTCGAACTGGCCCTGGTGAACGCGGCGATCGCGCAGGCGACGGAGGCCGGCTTCATCCCGATGCTGACGCCCGCTCTGGTGCGCCCGCGCGCCATGGAGGGCACGGGCTTCCTCGGCCAGGCCGCCGAGAACGTCTACCACCTGGAGAAGGACGACTACTACCTGGTCGGCACCTCCGAGGTCGCGCTCGCCGGTTACCACATGGACGAGATCATCGACGCCGACAAGCTGCCCCTGCGGTACGCGGGCTTCTCGCCCTGCTTCCGCCGCGAGGCAGGCACGTACGGCAAGGACACCCGCGGCATCTTCCGCGTGCACCAGTTCGACAAGGTCGAGATGTTCTCGTACGTCGACCCGGCGGACGCCGAGAACGAGCACAAACGGCTCCTGGAGTGGGAGAAGCAGTGGCTGACCGGCCTCGGCCTGCCCTTCCAGGTGATCGACGTGGCGACGGGTGACCTGGGCTCCTCGGCGTCGCGGAAGTTCGACTGCGAGGCGTGGATCCCGACGCAGGGCAAGTACCGCGAGCTGACCTCCGCTTCGAACTGCGACACCTTCCAGTCGCGCCGCCTGTCGATCCGGATGCGCGACGAGAGCGACGGCAAGAAGGTGACGCAGCCGCTCGCGACGCTGAACGGCACGCTCTGCGCCGTCCCGCGCACGATCGTCGCCCTCCTGGAGAACCACCAGCAGGCCGACGGCTCCGTGTGGGTGCCCGAGGTGCTGCGTCCGTACCTGGGGGGACGAGAGATCTTGGAGCCCATCAACAAGTGAGCCACCCTGCTCCCGCAACGCCGTCCTTCCCGTACAAGCTCGTCGCCACCGACCTCGACGGAACGCTGCTGCGCTCCGACGACACGGTCTCGGCGCGTACGCGCGACGCGCTCACCGCGGCCACCGCGGCGGGCGCCGCGCACATCATCGTCACCGGCCGTGCCGTGCCCTGGACCCGGCACATCCTCGACGATCTGGGCTATGACGGCCTTGCGGTGTGCGGGCAGGGCGCGCAGGTCTACCACGCGGGCGAGCACCGGCTGCTCACGTCGGTCACGCTCGACCGGCAGCTGGCCGGCATCGCCCTCGCCAAGATAGAGGCGGAGATCGGCCCGCTGGCGCTGGCCGCGAGCCGTGACGGCCTGGACGGCGAGGTCATCGTCGGCCCTGGGTACGTGGTGCAGGACGGCCCGCTGCCCGCCGTCCCGTTCACGGATGTCGCCGAGCTGTGGGCGGCTCCGCTGAACAAGGTGTACGTCCAGCACCCGGGCCTGAGCGACGACGCGCTGGCCGCGGTGGCGCGTGAGGTGGCCGGCGGCCTGGTCGGCGTGACGATGGCCGGCGAAGGCATCGTCGAGCTGCTCCCCCTCGGCCTCTCCAAGGCGACGGGGCTGTCCCTCGCGGCCCGCCGCCTGGGCGCGAAGGCCGCGGACACGATCGCCTTCGGCGACATGCCCAACGACATCCCGATGTTCGGCTGGGCGGCACACGGCGTGGCGATGGCCAACGCCCACGAGGAACTCAAGTCGGTGGCCGACGAGGTGACGACGTCGAACGAGGACGACGGCATCGCGGTGGTGTTGGAAAGGCTTCTCGGCTGACCGTTGTAGGCAGGCCTTCCGCAGGGCGGTTGGGGTCTCCCCTGGCCAACGCACTGATGCCGGGCACCGAAGGATTCGGCCCCGGCCCAGTGCAACGGGTGAGCGGCCCGCGCAGCGAAGTGCGCGCTCGAAGCGGCCGCCCCGGGCAACTCCCCCGCGGGCGGGGCTCTACGGAGTGAGTACCTACTCCGAAGCCTGCCGCGGGCTGCCCTGCTGGGAACTCGACGGACTACTGATGGACACGTCGGCTCCTCTCCCAGTAAGCGGGCGCCAGGGTCGTGGCGCGGTGACATAACTACTGTGCCCGCGCCCCGACTTGGCCGCCACTGAATTAATCACTCCTCGCCGGCCAGCGTCAGCGTCCGCAGCTTCTGCCCGGCATACCAGGTGGCGAGGACGGTGACGGCGACAAGAAGCACCGTGGCGACCGGCAGTCCGACGTCCGAGGTGACCAGGTCGCCGCCCGCGGTCTTCTGGGCGACGGCGAGCGACCACTGCTGGACGCTGAGCGTGCGCGCCCCGGAGACCAGCGAGCCGAAGAGGGCCTCCCACACGAGGGCGTAGACGAGTCCGAAGACCACCGCGTGCCGGGTGATGGTGCCGAGCAGCAGGAAGAGCGCGGCGTACGCGATGGAGGCGACCAGCGCGGCGATCGTGTACGCCACGGCGATCTGCTGGCCGTTGCCGTTCAGGATCATGCCCGCGATGAAGGTCGGGATCGCGGAGAAGGCCATGGTCACGGCGATGGCGACGGTGAGCTTGGTGATGATGATCGTGGGCCGCTTGACCGGCTTGGAGAGGAGATAGACGACGGAGCCGTCGTCGATCTCCGGGCCGATGGCTCCGGTGCCGGCGATGACGCCGATGATCGGCACCATCGTGGCGAGCGCGAAGCCGCCGAGGAGGTCGGAGGCGACCTGGTCGTCGGCGCCGCTGAATCCGCGGACCGCGGCGGAGATGACGATCAGCAGGACGGGTAGGGCGAAGAGGATCAGCGCCCGGCGACGGCCGAGCAGGGCCCGGTAGGTGAGCCGGGCGACAGTGGGGTCGTACACGATGGCTCCCTTCAGGCCGCGACGAGATAGGAGAAGACCGACTCGAGGGACTCGTCCGAGGGCGAGACCGTGAGAAGCCGAATGTCGTGATCGCGGGCGATGCGTGGCAACAGGGCGGTGAAGCGCCCGAAGTCGATGGCTTGGATGCGCAGGGCGCCTTCCTTGAGGTCGACTTCGATTCCTGCCGTCGACGGGTCTGCGATCAGGGCGGCGGCCAGGGCGCGGTCGTCGCTGGAACGCACGAGATAGCGGTGCGGGCGGTCGGTCATCAGGCGGCGGATCTTGCGGAAGTCGCCGCTCGCCGCGTGCCTTCCGGCCACGATCACCTCGATGTGCGAGGCCAGTTGCTCGACCTCTTCGAGGATATGCGAGGAGAACAGGACCGTGCGGCCCTCGTCTCCCATGCGCCGCAGCAGGTCCATCAGCTGCATGCGCTGGCGGGGGTCCATGCCGTTGAACGGCTCGTCGAGCAGGAGAACGGACGGTTCGTGGACGAGGGCGGACGCCATCTTCACGCGCTGGCGCATGCCCTTGCTGTACGTCGAGATCTTGCGGTCCTGCGCGTACTCCATCTCGACCGTGGCGAGGGCCTTGTGCGCCGCCCGCTTGTCCAGGCCGTGCAACTCGGCGTTGGCGACGACGAATTCGCGTCCGGTGAGGAAGTCGTACATCGCCTCGCGCTCGGGCACGATGCCGATGTCCTTGTAGATCTGTTCGTTGCGCCAGATCAGCTTGGCGTCCAGGGTGACGCTGCCGGTGGAGGGGGCGAGGAAGCCGCCCATCATGTTGATGAGGGTGGACTTCCCCGCGCCGTTCGGGCCGAGGAGGCCGGTGACGCCGGGCCCTACGTTCATCGTGATGTCGTTGACCGCCACCACGTTGCCGAACCAGCGTGAGGTGTGGTCGATGTTGATCGTGCTCACAGCCCGACCTTTCGGTAGCGGCGCATCAGGGCGCCGTAGCAGCCCGCGATGAGGGCGAGGACGACGATCACATAGACCACGCCCGTGCCGGACGAGGGACCTTCCCCTCCGGGGAAGGCGGAGGTCGCGCCGAGGAAGGCGGTCTGCACACCGTCGATGAGCGTGATCGGCGAGAAGAGGCCGAGCCAGGCGATGGCGTCGGTGCTGCCCTGTTCGTAGGCGATGGCCTGGACCGTGGACACCGCTCCGTAGCTGATGGTCAGCACGGCGATGACGGCCGCGATCCCGAAGCCGCGGCGGGGCGTGACCGCCGAGACGACAAGGGCGATGCCGGCGAAGAGGAGCGAGAGCAGCGCCACGGAGACGAGCCCCTGGGCGAAGCCCTTGGTCTGGTCCGCGAAGTCGAGCTTGGCGAGCAGCGCCCCTACGTAGAGGACCAGCAGCGGTGCGGCCGTGAGGACGAAGAGGGCCGAGGCCATCGCCGCGAACTTGGCGCGTACGTAGTCACTGCGCTCGATGGGGCGGGAGAAATAGAGAGGGACGGTCTTGAAGCGCAGGTCGCGCGAGACTGTCTGGGGGGCCTGGGCGGCGAGATAGAGACTGATGACGGCCTGCAGCACGATCGCGTAGCGGGTGTAGTCGAGGGGGAGGTCGTTCGCCTTGGTGGTCACGGCGACCGCCACCATGATCGCGGCGGGGACACACATCACCGCGAAGAGGATCATGGGCAGGACCTTGGACTTGGCCGAGCGGCCGAGTCCGTACGCCCCGCGCAGGCTCTGTGAGAAGAGTGAGCGGGTGGCGTAGGCGCGGCCCAGGCGCGGGCCGTCGTAGTTGCGATAGCCGATGTTGTGGATCTGGGTCTGTTCTCCGGCGTGTGCCGGGGGCTGCTCAACCGCCATGGCGGACCGCCTCCTTCCGCGCTTCCGTCAGCTTGTCTTTCTCGGACGGTTCGGTCTGTTCGGTCTGTTCGGTCTGGAAGACCTCGGCGATGTGGTGCCTGCGCTGTTCCATCCGGACCAGGCCGAGGCCGAGGTCCGCGACGAGATCGCGGACCAGGTCGTACGTCTCGTCGCCGACCGCTTCGAGCAGCACGGTGTGCCCCGCGCCGGGCAGCCCGCTTCCCTCGTGGGTGGCGACCCCACGGTCCTGCAGTGCCTCGCGGAACACCTTGGTGCCGTTGGGGTGTGCGTCGGTGTCCGTCACCTCGACGGCCAGCGTCGTGGTGGTCTGGGTGAAGTCGGTGGTGGAGCTGGACCGCAGGAGCTTGCCGCCGTCGATGATGACGACGTGGTCACAGGTGCGCTCCAGCTCGCCGAGCAGGTGCGAGGTGACCAGGACGGAGATGCCGAAGTCCGTGTGGACGCGGCGGATGAGGCCGAGCATCTCGTCACGACCCACGGGGTCGAGGCCGTTGGTCGGCTCGTCCAGGAAGACCAGGTCGGGGTCGTGGACGAGGGCCTGCGCGAGTTTCACGCGCTGCTTCATGCCTGTCGAGTAGCCCCCGATGGGGCGGTAGCGCTCCTCGTACAGGCCGACGTGCCGCAGGGTGTCCGCGGTGCGCTCCCGGGCCGCCGTGGGCGGCAGGCCCGACATGCGCGCCATGTGGACGACGAACTCGGTGGCCGAGACGTCGGGCGGCAGGCAGTCGTGCTCGGGCATATAGCCGACGCGCTCACGGATCTGGCCGCCACTGGTGGCGACGTCGAGGCCGAGCACGGCGGCGGTGCCCTCCGTGGCGGGGGACAGACCCAGCAGGATCTTGATCAGTGTGGACTTGCCGGCTCCGTTGGCTCCGACGAGTCCGGTTACACCGGGCCCGATATCCATGGAGAGCCGGTCAAGCGCGGTCACCCTCGGGAACCGCTTGCTCAGGCTTTCGGTCGCGATCACAGTCACGTTTCGAAGGTAGTGGCGCAGACCACACCGGGCGTCAGACCAGGGTGCTGTCCTCGCATCACTCTCGGGTATTACGGGCCCGTAAGGGTCGTCCTGAGGTCGACCCCTGGGGGATGCCCCGCAGGTTCCCCCGGAGTCGGGTCCGGCTCGTGCACAGCTATTGACGTAGCCGCTGAGCATTGTCACATTCATCAGTGTCAAGTTACGGACGCGTACTGCGATGGGCCGGACACGCGTCATGCGATGACGGACACGGACGGACGGTGGCATGACCTCAGCAGTGGCAGGTGAACTCTCCGCGGAACTGCGGGGGTTCAGGGAAGTGCAGACCCTCGCGTATGAATGCGCGGAGGCGGTCGCGGCGCAGCTCAAGCCGGGCGTGACCGAGCGCGAGGCGGCTCGGATGCAGCGTGAGTGGCTGCGCGAGCGGGGTGTGCGGGACTGGTTCCACCTGCCCTTCGCCTGGTTCGGGGACCGCACGGCGTTCGTGAACTTCCGGATACCGCTGCAGTTCTTCCCCACCAACCGCCGGCTCGAGCCGGGGATGCCCTTCATCCTCGATATGGCCCCGGTCTACAAGGGATACACGGCGGACATCGGTTACTCGGGCTGCCTCGGCCTCAATCCCGTGCACGACAAGCTGCTCGCCGACCTGGAGGCGCACCGCGAGCTGCTCCTGCGCGAGGTGCGTGAGCGCCGCCCGTTGCGCGAGATCTATGAGGACGTGGACCGGCTCATGGTCCGCCAGGGCTATGCCAACCGCCATCGTGCGTACCCCTTCGGCGTCATCGCGCACAAGGTCGACCGGGTCAAGGAGCGCCGGCTTTCGCCGAACGTCTTCGGCTTCGGCACGCAGTCCTTGAAGGGTCTTGCCAGCGACGCCATCCATGGCCACCGGGACGGCTGGTCGCCGCTCTGGTCACCGTACAAATTCTCCGACCACCCGCCTCGGAAGGGGCTCTGGGCGGTCGAACCGCACCTCGGTTTCAGGGGTACGGGCGCGAAGTTCGAGGAGATCCTGGTCGTCACCGACTCCAAGGACCCCGAGCAGAGCGCGTTCTGGCTGGACGACGATCTGCCGCATGTGCGGCGCTGGGCTGAGGAGAGGGCCGCCGCATGACCACGGGAGGAATCACCACGGGGATCAAGGACGCCCGCGAGCGCTGGGTGCGGACGGGCGGGGTGGAGCTGTGCGTCGCCGAGCTGGGCGACCCGACGCAGCCCACGGTGCTGCTCGTGCACGGCTATCCGGACTCCAAGGAGGTCTGGTCCCAGGTCGCCGAGCGGCTCGCCGACCGCTTCCATGTCGTGCTCTACGACGTGCGGGGCCACGGCAGGTCGACGGCTCCGCGGCCCCTGCGCGGCGGCTTCACGCTGGAGAAGCTGACCGATGACTTCGTGGCCGTCGCCGATGCGGTGAGCCCGGACAAGCCGGTGCATCTGGTCGGCCACGACTGGGGTTCGGTGCAGGCCTGGGAGTTCGTCACGGTCAAGCGCACCGAGGGACGCATCGCGTCCTTCACCTCCATGTCGGGCCCCTCGCTCGACCACTTCGGGCACTGGATCAAGAAGCGGATGACCCGGCCCACCCCCCGCAAGGTCGGCCAGCTCCTCGGCCAGGGCGCCAAGTCCTGGTACGTGTACATGCTGCACACGCCGGTGCTCCCCGAGCTCGCCTGGCGCGGTCCGCTCGGCAAGCGGTGGCCGAGGATTCTCGAGCGCATGGAGAAGGTGCCGGCAGGCGGCTATCCGACGTCGTCGCTGCCCTCGGACGCCGCGCACGGAGCATGGCTCTACCGCGACAACGTCCGCGCGCGTCTGCGCAGGCCCCGCGCCGACGCCTACGCTCACGCCCCCGTGCAGCTCATCACGCCGTCCGGTGACCTCTTCCTGTCCGAGCGGCTCTACGACGAACTGGAGCTCTGGGCTCCTGAGTTGGTGCGCCGCAGCATTCCGGCCAAGCACTGGGTGCCCCGCACCCGGCCGGACCAACTCGCCGCGTGGATCACGGACTTCGTCACCACGAACGAGGACGGCGTGCCTGCCAACGACAGTGTGGCCACGGGGAAGCACGCGGAACGCTTCGGCGGTCAGCTGGTCCTGGTCACGGGCGCGGGCAGCGGCATCGGCCGGGCCACCGCCTTCGCGTTCGCCGAGGCGGGCGCACGCGTCGTGGCCGTCGACCGGGACGCGGAGACCGCGGCGCGCACGGCGGAGATGTCCCGTCTGATCGGCGCCCCCGAGGCGTGGGGGGAGACGGTCGACGTCACCGACGAGCAGGCCATGGAGAAACTCGCCGAGAAGGTCTCCAGGGAGTACGGCGTTGTCGACGTCCTGGTGAACAACGCGGGCATCGGCCTCTCCGGATCGTTCCTCGACACGACCTCCGAGGACTGGAAGAAGGTCCTCGACGTCAATCTGTGGGGCGTGATCCACGGCTGCCGGCTCTTCGGCAAGCAGATGGCCGAGCGCGGCCAGGGCGGCCACATCGTCAACACCGCGTCCGCGGCGGCGTATCAGCCCTCCAAGGCCCTGCCCGCCTACAGCACCTCCAAGGCGGCGGTCCTGATGCTCAGCGAGTGCCTGCGCGCGGAGCTTGCGGGCCAGGGCATCGGGGTCTCCGCGATATGCCCGGGTCTCGTGAACACGAACATCACCGCGACCAGCCACTTCGCCGGAGTCGACGCCGAAGAGGAGAAGCGCCGCCAGAAGAAGGCCTCCCGCCTGTACGGCCTGCGGAACTACCCGCCGGAGAAGGTCGCCGACGCGATCCTGCGCGCGATCGTCAGGAACCAGGCGGTGGTCCCGGTCACCCCGGAGGCCCGAGGCGCCCACCTCATGTCCCGCTTCACTCCCAGGGCCCTGCGTGCGATAGCCCGATTGGAGCCGCCGCTGTGAGTACGGAGAAGAGCACCGACACGAACACCGAGGAGCACTACACGATCGTTCCGCGCCGGGTCTCGTTCGACTGGGAGCGGACCCCGCTGCACTGGATACCGGACGAGCCCACCGCCACCCACGTGATCAACGTGCTGCATCTGCTTCTCCCCGCGGGGGAGCGGTGGTTCGTGAAGGTCTTCAAGGAGGGCCTGCCCCTGGTCACCGATCCGGTGCTGCTGGGGGACGTCAAGGGGTTCATGGGCCAGGAGGCCACACACAGCGTGCAGCACGCGCACGTGCTCGATCACCTGGCCGCGCAGCGGCTCGACACCGCCGCGTTCACCAAGTACGTCGACTTCCTCTTCGAGAAACTCCTCGGCGAGAAGCCCCCGTTGGGCGCTCCGATACCGACGCAGGAGTGGCTGCGCTTCCGTCTCGCGGTCGTCGCGGCGATCGAGCAGTTCACGGCGGTTCTGGGGAACTGGGTGCTGCACGCCGAGGGGCTTGACCACGCGGACGCCGACGAGGTCATGCTCGACCTGCTGCGCTGGCACGGTGCGGAGGAGGTCGAGCACCGCTCGGTCGCCTTCGACATGTATCAGCACTGCGGCGGTGACGGCCTGCCACGCTATGCGCGCCGCATCGCGGGCATGACGGTCACGGCGCCCGTGATGCTGTACCTGTGGGTCTGGGGCACCGCCTATCTGATGCGCCGCGACCCCCAGCTCGCGGGCCTCCTTCGCTACTCACTGGTCGAGCACAACAAGGCCGTCCGGAAGGGCCTGCTGCCCCCATGGCGGGAGCTCGGTGCGGCCATACCCCGCTACCTGCGGCGGTCGTACCATCCCTCGCAGGAAGGCTCGCTGCGCAAGGCCGTCGGATATCTGGCGGAGTCACCCGCGGCCCGGGCCGCGGCCGCTGCGGTCGGCCGAGCGGCCATCGCCTAGCACGAGGGTTTACGGAGGCGGGGAGCGTGGACGAGCAGTCGGACACCGGACTGGGTCCGGTGGATCACCACGGCGCCGGACGGGGGCAGGCGGATCACCACGCCGCCGAGCACAGGCCGGCGGAGTACCGCATCGAGGATCTCGCGCATCACAGCGGCGCTACGGTCCGCACGATCCGCGCCTACCAGGACCGCGGTCTGCTGCCCCGGCCCGAGCGGCGCGGCCGGGCCAATGTGTACGGCGACGCGCATCTGGCCCGGTTGAGGCAGATAGCCGATCTGCTCGACAGGGGCTACACCCTGGCCTCGATCAAGGAGCTGCTCGAAGCCTGGGACGCGGGCCGGGGGCTCGGCGGCGTGCTGGGCCTCGCCGCCGAGGTCGGCGGCCCGTGGACGGACGAGAAGGCCGATCGGATGACCCGGGCGGAGCTGGACGCGGCGTTCGGTGGCGAGCCCGACGAGGCAGCGGTGGCCGATGCGATCGCGCTCGGTGTGCTCGAACCCATGCCCGGGCGGGACGACGAATTCCTGGTGCCGAGCCCTCAAGAGCTCTCTGTGGCGGTGGAGTTGCATGCGGCCGGAGTTCCGCTGTCTGCAATCGCCGGCCATCTGCGGGAGTTGAGGGGGCAGGTCGAGCACATAGCGTCCCGTTTCCTGGAGTTCACGACCGAGCATGTCTTTGCTCGCTATCTCGGCCAGCACCCGCCGAGCGAGGCCGATGCTGCGGAAGCGGCCACTCTCGTCCGGCGTCTGAGGCCGCTCGCCCAGCAGTCCGTCGACGCCGAACTGGCCCGGGCCATGCGGCTGTTCGCCACCCGGCACCTTCAGCAGCACCTCGCGTCGGGACAGCCGGCCCAACGTACGGACGAACCGCCTTCCGTGCCGCTTCCGGCGGCGACGATGCGGGCCGTGGAAGGGCTTGTTGGACGCGAACACGCCGCCGCCTTCGTCACCGCCGCCACCGAACGGGAGGTTCAAGCCCGGACATTGGACTCACTTGCGGCAAGTCACCCTAAGGAGGGGACTGTTGGCCAAAAAGCCTAAACCTTCCGCTTGTTGTCCACAGAATCGCCAATTCCCCTGTGGATAACTGGACTTGGCTGTGGATCAAACCTGTGGACGAAAAGTCGTGGATGAAAAGTCGGTGGACGGAAATCAAGTGCCGGAAGAACGCTTCGGCGCGAGGCTGAATGGATGAATAGAGAAGCCCCCTCCGACGACTCGGTGGCGGCTGCGGCGCCCTCGTCGCGCTGACTGAGCAGCGGGTTCCGGTGAAATTCCGACGGGCCCACGGGGCATACGCTCTGATACATGAGTTTGCGTCTGAGCACCGTGATCCTGCCCGTCCGCCGCTGGCACGAAGGCGGCAAGGAGCGCTGGCAGCGGGCCGAGGAACTGGGTTTCCACACCGCGTACACCTATGACCACCTCTCCTGGCGGACCTTCCGGGACGGCCCCTGGTTCGGCGCGGTGCCCACCCTGACCGCCGCCGCGGCCGCCACCGACCGGCTGCGCCTTGGCACTCTGGTCACCTCGCCGAACTTCCGGCACCCTGTGACCCTCGCCAAGGACCTGATCACGCTGGACGACGTGTCCGACGGCCGGATCACTCTGGGCATCGGCGCGGGCGGCAACGGCTTCGACGCCACGGCGCTGCTCAAGGCCGGCGAGGAGCCCTGGACTCCGCGCGAACGGGCCGATCACTTCGGCGAGTTCCTGCCTCTGCTCGACCGTCTTCTCAGCGAGGACGTCGTGTCGTACGAGGGCCAGTACTACTCGGCATCCGAGGTGCGGAACATCCCGGGCTGTGTCCAGCGCCCCCGGCTGCCCTTCGCGGTCGCCGCCACCGGGCCGCGCGGCCTGAAGCTCGCCGCGCGCCACGGGCAGGCGTGGGTGACCACGGGCGACCCGAAGCTCTTCGAGAACGGCACCCCGGAGCAGTCACTTCAAGCCATCCGCGGACAGGCCGAGAAGCTGGCCACGGCGTGTGACGCCATCGGCCGGGACGTCGCCGAGCTCGACAAGATCCTGCTCACCGGGTTCACCCCGGACCGCCCCTTGGACTCCTTCGACGCCTTCGTCGACTTCGCCGGCAACCACGCTGAGCTGGGCTTCAACGAGATCGTGCTGCACTGGCCGCTGCCGGGAACGGGTTTCGCGGCCGATGAGAAGGTCTTCGAACGCATCGCCACGGAGGCCCTGGTCCAGCTGGGAGGCAGCACAGCAGGGGCATAAAGGCACTCAGATGTGCGCCCCAGCGCACGCCCGTGCGCTCATGTGCGGGACAATCGATGGCGTGACCTCAGCTACCCCACGGCCCAGGACCCCGGCCGCATCCGCCCCCCACCGGACCAAGGCCCGGCTGATCGCCACGGACCTGGACGGCACCCTTCTGCGTGACGACAAGTCCGTCTCCGACCGCACCGTCGCCGCGCTCGCCGCCGCCGAGCGGGCCGGGATCGAGGTCTTCTTCGTGACCGGCCGCCCGGCCCGCTGGATGGACGTCGTCAGCGCCCACGTGCACGGCCACGGCCTCGCCATCTGCGGCAACGGCGCCGCCGTGGTCGACCTGCACGACGGATCGGGCGGCCATCGCTTCGTGAAGGTACGGGAGCTGCGGAGCGAGGACGCGCTCGATGTCGTCCGGCTGCTGCGCGCGGCGGCCCCCGGCACGTCCTTCGCGGTCGAGCGGACCGGCGGGCTGCACCACGAACCGACATACCCGCCCCTGCACCTGGAGCCCGGCGAGAGCGTCGCCCCGGCGGAGAAGCTCCTCGCCGAGGACTCCGAGAACGCGACCCAGCCCATCCTGAAGGTCCTCGCCTTCCACCCCGAGATCGCGCCCGACGACTTCCTCGTCGTGGCCCGCGCGGCCGTGCGCGGCCAGGTCGAGATCACCCGCTCGAGCCCGAGCGCCCTGCTCGAGATCAGCGGCCCTGGAGTCTCCAAGGCCAGCACCCTGGAGCTGTGCTGCGCCGAGCGCGGCATCACGCCGGCGGAGGTCGTCGCCTTCGGGGACATGCCGAACGACATCGAGATGCTCACCTGGGCGGGCACGTCGTACGCGATGGGCAACGCGCACCCGGACGTGCTCGCCGCCGCTTCGGGGCGCACGGTCGCCAACAACGAGGACGGCGTCGCGGTCGTCATCGAGCGGATCCTGAGCGAGCAACAGGAGCAGTAGCAGGACCTGTCTCGCGCAAACGGGTCAGCAGCCGATGGTCAGAGCCGAGCATCAGAGCCCCACTCCCCGCTCGTCCAACCACTCGGCGGGGTCCACGCCGGACCCCAGATGCGGCGTGAGCCGCACCTCGAAGTGCAGGTGCGGCCCCGTCGAGTTGCCGGTGGTGCCCGCCTGCCCGACCCACTGCCCGGGGTCCACCCGTTCCCCCTGGTCGACGGTGACGGCGGCCAGGTGCGCGTACTGCGTGTAGTAGCCGCCCTCGTGCTCCACCACGACCTCGATGCCGAACGCGCCACCGCACGACACGGACACCACCCGGCCCGCGCCCACCGAGCGCACCGGAGCCCCGATACCGACCGCGAAGTCCTGCCCGGTGTGCCGGTGCGACCAGCGCCCACCGGCGCTGTCGAAGCCCGCCGACAGCTCGTACGTCTCCACGGGCGTCGTCCACGCGCGCGTGGAGTCCGTTTCCGGCTGATCCAGGCGTACGGCGCCTCTGCACTGTCCGGCGGCGACCGACCGGTCGGCCTCGCTCTGCAGGGTCCACTGCGCCGATTCCAGCTTGCTCTCGATCCCGTGCTTCAGCTCCGCGAGGTGGTCGCCGCGGCGGTCGAGGGTGCGTTTGGCGCGGTCGGCGGTGCGCTTGAGGCCGGCGAGCCCGGCGGCGGCACGCTGGGTCTTGCTGACGGTGTGGGTGACGGCGAGATCCGCCTGCCGCAGCAGCCGCTGACCACGCATCAGGTCTTCGGGGCCGTCGGCGAGCAGGAGTTGGGCGGTCTGGGAGAGGCCACCGCCGCTGCGGTACTGGGCGCGGGCCATCCGGCCGAGGTCCGCGTGCAGCACGTCGACCGCGTGCCGCTTCTTCGTCAGGAGTCGGTCCAGTTTCCGGACCTTCGCGCGCTGCACCTCCGCGGCGAGCTGCCCCTCTTCGTAGCGCGCGGTCGCCGCGGAAGCCTCCTCGTAGAGGCGTGCCACTTCGGCACTCACGCTCGGCCCGTCATCCGGCCCGTCATCCGGCCCATCGGAGGCATCGGCGGGCGTGGGGCACAGGAGTGCGCACAGCAGTACCGTCACAACGACGAGCGGGTGGTGGGTGCCGCGATGGCTCAAGCGCATGTCAGGGATCGTTGCCCTGCCGCCGTCACCGGGTCCTGCCCAACTCGTACACCCGGGGCAGCCGGTGCCCCGAACAGCCCCCTTCCGTACGGCCGAACAGGGCCCCTGTCGGCATGCCGACCAGTACCCAGGCGGGCCAGAACGCAAGGCGCTAGTACGGCGCCTGCCACACCACCGTCGTACCGCCGCCGTCCTCGCCGATGCCCGGCCCGTACCAACTGTCCCCGCCGAGCGACTCCGCACGCCTCTTGAGGTTCTTCAGGCCGCTGCGCCGGCCGCCCTCCGCGATGCCGACCCCGTCGTCCGAAACCGTCAGGCGTACGCCCTGCTGCCCGTCGGGCAGGGTCACCGTCGCGTCGACGACGACGTCGATGCGGTCGGCCCGCGCGTGCCGGAACGCGTTGGACAGCGCCTCGCGCAGGGCCGCGATGAGGTTCTTGCCGCTGAGCTCACCGACCAAGGTGTCGACGGGTCCCACGAAGTGGTGCGAGGGCTTGAATCCGAGGGGCACCGCTGCCATGTTCACCTCGCGAAGGACCCGCGTACGCAGCCCGGAAGGAGCCTCGGCCGGGCCCTGCTGCAAGGCGAAGATCGCCGTCCGGATCTCCTGGATCGTCACGTCCAGCTCGTCGACGGCCTTGCCCACGCCCGTCTGCACTTCGGGCACGACGGACCTGCGCTGGGCGCTCTCCAGCATCATCCCGGTGGCGAACAGGCGCTGGATCACGAGGTCGTGCAGGTCCCGTGCGATCCGGTCCCGGTCCTCGTACACCGCGAGCCGTTCACGGTCGCGCTGCGCCTCGGCCATCATCAGCGCGAGCGCGGCCTGCGAGGCGAACTGGGTGGCGAGGGTCCGCTCGGTCTCGCTGAAGGGCCGTGCGCCACGCGCGCGTGGCGTCACGAGCGTCCCCATGACGCGGCCGTCGCTCTGCAGCGGCAGCATCATGACGGGGCCGTAGCCGCGGGCGAGGTCGGTCATGACGCGCGGGTCGTTGGCCGCGTCGTCGAGGAACACGGAGTCCCCGGCGAGCAGATCGGTGATGATCCGGCTCTCCGGGGGGACGATCACGCCGAGCATTCCGGAGGGTTCGTCCGAGGAGACGGCGACGATCTCCATGCCGCCCTCCTCGTCGGGCAGGAGCACGATCCCGGCGGCCGAGTCGGCGAGATGGCGGGCCTGTTCGGCGACGACGGCGAGCGACTCCTCCGCGTCGCTCCCCGAAAGCAGCGCCGTGGTGACCGCCACGGAGCCGTCGATCCAGCGCTCGCGCTGCATGGCGGCTTCGTAGAGACGGGCGTTGCCGATGGCGATGCCCGCCTCCGTCGCGAGCACGCGAACCATGTGCACGTCGTACTCGTTGAAATCGGCGCCGCCCCGCTTCTCGGTCAGGTAGAGGTTGCCGAAGATCTCGCCCTGGACACGGATAGGGACGCCGAGGAAGGTCCGCATCGGCGGATGGTGGGCCGGAAAGCCGCACGAGCGCGGGTCGGCCGAGAGGTCCGCGAGACGCAGGGTCTCCGGCTGGTGGATGAGAGCGCCGAGCAGCCCCTTGTGCCCGTCGGGCAGGCGCCCGATCCGCTTGGCGGTCTCCTCTCCGATGCCGGTGAAGACGAAGTCGGATAGCCCTTTGCCGTCCTCGGAGACGACCCCGATCGCCGCGTAGTGGGCGTCCGCGAGCTCGGCCGCCGTCTCGCAGATGCGGTCGAGCGTGGTGTGCAGTTCGAGCCCGGCGCCGACGGAGCGCATCGCCTCGAGGAGCTGCGGCACGCGCGCGGTCAGCTCGGGGGAGAGCCCGTGCAGGCTGCGGGTCGCCTGCTTCGCCGCCTCAATGGGGTCCGATGTGCCATCGGGTTGCGGAGAGCCGGCGGAGGCCGAGGGGGCTGACATGCCTTTGAGAGTAGTTAGTCCTATTTGGCGAGGAAAGTCGGGGCCCTGAGCCGACTGCCGCTGGGCCCCGAACGCCTACCCGGCAGCCGTCACCAGCAGGTCCGCCGCCCGCTCCCGTTCCCCCATGCGCCGCAGCGGCCCGTCCACCAGGACGAGATCCGCGTACGTACCGCGCTGCACCACCCGCCCCGCGTCCAGGACGATGACCTCGTCGACCGCGTCGAGCCCGGCGAGCCGGTGCGTGATGAGGACCGTCGTACGGCCTTCGGTGGCGGCGAGGAGGTCGTCGGTGAGCGCGTCCGCTGTCGGCAGATCGAGATGCTCGGCCGGCTCGTCCAGGACGAGGACGGGGAAGTCGGCGAGCAGCGCGCGGGCCAGGGCGATGCGCTGCCGCTGGCCTCCGGAGAGACGGGCCCCGTGCTCGCCGACCAGGGTGTCGAGCCCTTCGGGGAGCGAGTCGGTCCACTCCCGCAGCCGGGCCCGCGCGAGGGCGCCGCGCAGCTCGTCGTCACTGGCGCCCTTGCGCGCGATGAGCAGGTTCTCGCGTACGGAGCTGTCGAAGATGTGCGCGTCCTGCGCGCAGAGCCCGACGAGTTCGCGCACCGTGTCGCCGTCGAGGGTGGCCGCGTCCGTGCCGCCCAGGCTGAACGTCCCCTCGCTCGCCCCAAGGAAGCGCAGCAGTACCTGGGCGAGCGTCGTCTTGCCCGACCCCGAGGCCCCGACCACGGCGATGCGCCGTCCGCGCTCCAGGGTCAGGTCGACGCCCGCGAGCGCGTCCCGGCCCTGCCCCTCGTACCGGGCGTGTAGCCCCTCGACACGGAGCGGGAAGGGCGTCTGCGGACGCTGAGCGGGGACAGCCGGCTCGGGTACGGGCTCGGGAGCGTCGAGGACCTCGTAGACCCGCTCGGCGCTCTTCCTGACCCGCTGGCGGTACTGCACGGCGAGCGGCAGGCCGAGAACCGCCTCGAAGGCGGCGAGCGGGGTGAGGACGACGACGGCGAGCGCGACGCCGCTGAGCCGGCCGTCATGCAGCGCCTGGACGCCGACCAGAGCGGCGGCGGCCACGGTGAGACCGGAGGTGAGCGCACCGAGCCCGTCACCCAGCGCGGTGGCCGTGGCCGTCCTGGACGCGATCCGGGTCAGCTCGGCATCGGCTTCCTTCGCCTTGGCCGTACGCCGGGTCAGCGCGCCCGCGACCGTCAACTCCGCGGTGCCGGTGAGCAGGTCGGCCACGCGGGTGGCCAGCACCCCGCGCGCGGGGGCCAGCTTGCGCTCCGCCCGGCGGGCGAAAGCTCCGGAGAGCAGCGGTACGCCCACTCCGGCGATGAGCAGGCCCACGGCGAGGACCGCGCCTGCCTCGGGCAGCAGCCAGGCGGTGAAGCCGACAGCTCCGGCGCCCACGACAGCGGCGGCCGACGCGGGCAGGAGCCAGCGCAGCCAGTAGTCCTGCAGGGCGTCCACGTCGGTGACCAGACGGGAGAGGAGGTCGCCGCGTCGGGTCTTGCCGAGCCCGGCCGGGGCGAGACGCTCAAGGCGGCGGTAGACGGCCACGCGGGTGTCGGCCAGCATGCGCAGGACGGCGTCGTGCGAGACGAGGCGCTCCGCGTAGCGGAAGACGGCACGGCCCATGCCGAAGGCGCGGGTCGCCGTCACAGCGATCATCAGATACATCACCGGCGGCTGCTCGGACGCCCGGCTGATCAGCCACCCCGAGGTCGCCATCAGCCCTACTGAGCTGCCGATCGCGAGGGCGCCGAGGAGCAGGGCGAGCGCGAGCTTGCCCTTACGCGCCTGCGCCGCACCCCGCACTCGGGCCAGCACATCACCCTTCGGGCCGGGCGGCTCGTCCCCCGCCACGCGGCCACCCGGCACACCGCCACCCGCCGCGCGGCCACCCGGCACGATCGGCCCATCGCGAAAGTCATCGGCAGCGGCACCACGCACCAGCGTCCCCGCGGGCCCCGGCACCTTTGCGCCATGCCCACGAAGCTGGCCCTCATGAACATGGGCATCCAGCCGTACGACGCGATCCGCGACCCCCAGCAACGCCGGCCGGTGCACCACCAACAGCACGGTCCGCCCCACAGCCAGCCGCCGAACCGCCTCGACGACCCCTTCCTCGGTTTCCCCGTCCAGAGCCGCGGTCGGCTCGTCAAGGAGGACCACAGGCCGGTCGGCCAGGAACGCCCGCGCCAGAGCGAGCCGCTGCCGCTGCCCGGCCGAAAGCCCCGCCCCGTCCTCCCCGAGCAGCGTCTGCACACCACCCGGAAGCGCGGAAACGAACTCCCAGGCCCCCGCCGCCTCCAACGCGCCCCGCACGGAAGCATCGTCCGCGTCCGGCCGCGCAAGGCGTACGTTCTCCGCGATGGACCCGGCGTACAAGTGCGGCCGCTGCGGGACCCAGGCGATCCGCTCCCGCCACAGCTCCGGCGCGACCTCGGCCAGGTCGACGCCTCCGACGCACACCCGCCCCTCGGCAGGCTCGACGAACCCGAGAATCACATCGAGCAGCGTCGACTTGCCCACGCCGCTGGGCCCGACCAGAGCCACGGTCTCGCCGGCCTTCACCGCGAACGACACCCCGGAGACCGCGTCCGACGACCGCCCCGGATACCGGACCGTCACGCCCTCCACGCTCAACGCCCCCGAAGGGGCCGCCCCCTCCCCGGCGACCCGCACCGGAGCCTCCAGGACCTCGAAGATCTCCTCGGCGGCCGAGAGCCCCTCCGCCGCCGCGTGGTACTGCGCACCGACCTGGCGCAGCGGCAGATAGGCCTCGGGCGCGAGGATCAGGATCACCAGACCCACGTACAGATCCATGTCGCCGTGGACGAGCCGCATCCCGATCGTCACCGCGACAAGGGCCACGGACAGCGTCGCGAGGAGTTCGAGCGCGAACGACGACAGGAAGGCGATGCGCAGCGTACGCATCGTCGCCTGCCGGTACTCGCCCGTGATCTGCCGGATCGACTCGGCCTGCGCCTTCGCGCGCCCGAACACCTTCAGGGTCGGCAGCCCCGCCACCACGTCCAGGAAGTGCCCCGACAGGCGGGAGAGGAGCCGCCACTGACGGTCCATCCGGTTCTGAGTCGCCATGCCGATCAAGATCATGAAGATCGGGATCAACGGCAGCGTCACGACGATGATCGCCGCCGACACCCAGTCCTCGGTGACGATCCTCGCGAGCACCGCCACCGGGACCACCACCGCGAGCCCCAACTGCGGCAGATAGCGCGAGAAGTAGTCGTCGAGCGCGTCCACGCCCCGCGTGGCCAGCGAGACCAGTGACCCCGTCCGCTGCCCGCTCAGCCAGCCGGGACCCAACTGCCCCGCACGGTCGAGCAGCCGCCCCCGCAGCTCCGACTTCACCGCCGCGCTCGCCCGGTGGGCGGCGAGCTCGGTCAGCCAGGCGACAAGGGCACGCCCCGCCGCGACCACCGCGAGCAGGACGAGCGGCGTCCCCAGGTCGCCGAGGGCGAGCCCCTTCTGGAAGGCCCCGACCACGATCTCGGCGATGAGCATCGCCTGGGCGACGACAAGGCCCGCCCCGGCGACGCCGAGGACCACCACCGCGGCCAGGAAGAACCGGGTGGCACGGGCGTACCGGAGCAGACGCGGGTCGATCGGTTTCACGTGAAACACACCCTCCGAAGAAACCGAGGAACGGGGGAAATCAGCAGCCGAAGAGGTCAGCGGGCGAAGAACTCAGTGCGCCGCATCCGCGATGTGCTGCGTCCCGATCCGCTTGCGGAACACCCAGTAGGTCCACGACTGGTAGAGCAGCACGATCGGCGTCGCGATGCCCGCACACCAGGTCATGATCTTCAGGGTGTAGGGACTCGACGAGGCGTTGGTGACCGTGAGGTTCCACTCGTCGTTCAGCGACGACGGCATGACGTTCGGGAAGAGCGTCAGGAAGAGCATCGCGACGGCGGCCGCGATCGTGATGCCCGACAGTGCGAACGACCAGCCCTCGCGTCCCATCTTGATCGCGCCGATGGCACCGACCAGCGCGACCACGGCCACGCCCATCGCGACCAGGCTCTTGCCGTCGCCGTGGTCCGCCTGCGTCCAGATCATGAACCCGAGCGCGAGCACAGCGGTCACAAGCCCGAGCCCGAGCGCCAGCTTCCGCGCCCGCACCCGGATGTCCCCCACCGTCTTGAGCGAGGCGAAGACCGCGCCGTGGAAGGTGAAGAGCGTCAGCGTGACCAGGCCACCCAGGATCGAGTACGGGTTCAGCAGGTCCCAGAAGGTGCCCACGTACTCCTTGTGGGCGTCGATCTTCACGCCACGCGTGATGTTGGCGAAGGCCACGCCCCACATCACCGCCGGGATCAGCGACGTCCAGAAGATGGCCTGCTCCCAGTTGCGCTGCCACTTCTCCTCGGGTCGCTTCGCCCGGTACTCGAAGGCGACACCGCGCACGATCAGGCAGAGCAGGATGATCAGGAGCGGAAGGTAGAAGCCGGAGAAGAGCGTGGCGTACCACTCGGGGAAGGCGGCGAAGGTCGCGCCGCCCGCCGTGAGCAGCCACACCTCGTTGCCGTCCCAGACGGGACCGATGGTGTTGATGAGCACCCGCTTCTCGGTCCGGTCACGGGCGAGCAGCTTGGTGAGGACACCGATCCCGAAGTCGAAGCCCTCCAGGAAGAAGTAGCCGATCCACAGGACTGCGATCAGCACGAACCAGACGTCGTGAAGTTCCATGTCGATCAACTCCCTCAGTACGAGAAGGCCATGGGCCGGTCGGCATCGTCATCGGAACCCGATCCTGAGCCGGGACCGCCGATCTTGGTGGGTGGGTTGAGGTCGGCCTCGGTGAGCTCGGGCGGGCCCGCCTTGATGTACTTGAGCAGCAGCTTCACCTCGATCACGGCGAGGATCGCGTAGATCGCGGTGAACACGACCAGCGAGGTGATCACCTCGCCCTGCGAGACTCCCGGCGATACCGCGTCCCTGGTCTTCAGGACGCCGTAGACCACCCAGGGCTGTCGCCCGGTCTCGGTGAAGATCCAGCCCCAGGCGGTGCCGATGAGGGGGAAGATCAGCGTCCACTGGGAGAGCCGCCACCACCAGTTGCCGAGCTTCGGCGTCAGCTCCCTGTTCTTGGTGAGCATGAGCTTCGGCACGTCGTCCTCGCCCGTGCGGTGCTCCGGCGCGAGCCAGAACTTCTTCCGCGTGAGGTAGAGCCCGGCGGTGCACAGGGCCATCGAGACTCCGCCGAAGCCGATCATCCAGCGGTAGGACCAGTAGGCGGTGGGGATGTTGGGCCGGTAGTCGCCGGGCCCGAACTTCTCCTGCGCCTCCTTGTTGAGGTCGTTGATGCCGGGGATCTCTGCGCTGAAGTTGTTCTTGGCGAGGAAGGACAGTACTCCGGGGACCTCGATGGCGACCTTGTTGTGGCCCTCGGCGACATCGCCGTACGCGAAGAGCGAGAACGGCGCCGGCTTCTCCGACTCCCACAGGGCCTCGGCGGCCGACATCTTCATCGGCTGCTGCTCGTACATGACCTTGCCGAGGGTGTCGGCGCTGACCACGGTGAGCAGGGTGCCGACGAACGCGGTGACCAGGCCGAGCCGCATCGACATCCGCATCGTGCGGATGTGCTGCTTCTTGCGCAGGTGGAAGATCGCGATGCCGGTCATGAAGGCACCGCCGACCAGGACGGCCGCCGAGATGACGTGGAAGAAGTTGACCAGCGTCGTCTCCTGGAAGAGCACCTTCGAGAAGTCGGTGAGCTCCGCGCGCTTGGTGCCGTCCCGCTCCACGATCTTGTAGCCCACCGGGTGCTGCATAAAGGCGTTGGCGGCGATGATGAAGTACGCCGACGCGATGGTCCCGGCGGAGACGATCCAGATCGTGGCGCAGTGCAGCCTCTTCGGGAGCTTGTCCCACCCGAAGATCCACAAGCCGATGAAGGTCGACTCGAAGAAGAAGGCTATGAGCGCCTCGAAGGCGAGCGGCGCCCCGAAGACGTCACCGACGAAGCGCGAGTAGTCGGACCAGTTCATGCCGAACTGGAACTCCTGGACGATGCCGGTGACGACGCCCATCGCGATGTTGATCAGGAACAGCTTTCCCCAGAACTTGGTCGCCCTGAGGTAGTGCTCCTTGCCCGTGCGGACCCAAGCCGTCTCCAGGATCGCCGTGAGGGCGGCCAGCGAGATCGTCAGAGGGACGAACAGGAAGTGGTAGACGGTGGTGATGCCGAACTGCCATCGCGCCAGTGTCTCGGGCGCCAGAGCCAGGTCCACGTCGACTTCTCCTTACGGCCGTGCTCACATCGGCGGTTTGCCCCTTTAATCCCGCTGATCTCGGGAGCAACCGGGATACGCTTGTGAACGCGTTCACATTCACAAGCAATTATGACGTACAGCTTGTCGGCCCGGGAAGGGGGGTCCCCCTTACTCGGAGAAACGCGAGAAGGCCCCGGGGAGCAAACGCCCCGGGGCCTTCTCGTTCACAGCGCGCGGAGGCTACAGCTCCTTGCGGAACGCCGCCGCCGCCTGCAGGAAGATGTCGTTGGCCTCGGTCTCCCCGATCGTGGCCCGCATCCCCTCGCCCGCGAACGGCCGTACGACCACGCCGGCCTTCTCGCACGCCGCCGCGAAGTCGGTCGTACGCTCCCCGAGCCGCAGCCAGACGAAGTTCGCCTGCGTCTCCGGCACCGTCCAGCCCTGCGCGCGCAGCGTCTCGACCACCCGCGTGCGCTCGCCGACCAGCGACCCGACCCGGCCCATCAGCTCGTCCTCGGCCCGCAGCGAGGCCACCGCCGCGTCCTGCGCGAGCTGGCTCACCCCGAAGGGCACCGCCGTCTTGCGCAGCGCGGCGGCCACCGGCTCGTGGGCGATCGCGAAGCCGACGCGGAGGCCCGCGAGGCCGTACGCCTTGGAGAACGTGCGCAGTACGGCGACGTTCGGACGGTCGCGGTAGATCTCCACGCCGTCCGGCACCTCGGCGTCGCGGATGAACTCGCGGTAGGCCTCGTCGAGCACCACAAGGACATCGCTCGGCACGCGGTCGAGGAACCGCTCGAGCTCGGCCCTGCGCACCACAGTGCCGGTCGGGTTGTTCGGGTTGCAGACGAAGATCAGCCGCGTCCGGTCGGTGATGGCGTCGGCCATCGCGTCCAGGTCGTGGACATCCCCCGGCGTCAGCGGCACCTTCACCGACGTGGCCCCGCTCACCTGCGCGATGATCGGGTACGCCTCGAAGGACCGCCAGGCGTAGATGACCTCGTCCCCCGGGCCCGACGTCGCCTGGATCAGCTGCTGCGCGACGCCGACGGAGCCGGTGCCCGTGGCCACGTGCGACACCGGCACACCGAAGCGCTCGGCGAGTTCACTCATCAGGCCCGTGCAGGCCATGTCGGGGTAGCGGTTGAACGCGCCCGCGGCGGCGATCGCGCTCTCCATGACGCCCGGCAGGGGCGGGTAGGGGTTCTCGTTCGAGGACAGCTTGTAGGCCACCGGGCCATCGGCCGCGGCGGGCTTCCCCGGCTTGTAGGTGGGGATACCCTCCAGCTCGGCACGCAGCCTCGGGCTCGTCTCGCTCACCGCAGTCCTCCTCTTGAACACCTGAACACCTGAACACCCTGACTTCAATACTCCTCACCTTATGAGGATTCAGCTCTGCTGCGAATGGGTCAGAGGTATCCGCTCCGCTGGGCGCGCACCGAGGGGGGAGCGCTCCCCCCTCCAGCGCGCGCCGGTGGCTCACTCCGTGGCGCGCATCACCCGTGAAGGTGAGTTGAGACCTCTTCGAAACATCGCTCATTTGGCAGGCCGGTGTGCGGCGACAAGGGACCGTCCACCCCAGAACTCATCAACTCCCTTGCAATCCAAGGCTGTTGCCCCGTTCCGACCATGCAGAAACGTGCCTGTCAACGAGTGAATATGCGTCCGCACTACCCACCCTCATGAGCCCTACTATCGGCTCGCCATGACAGCAGCAGGGAACCACCAGGTGAGCCGAGCAGAGACCGCCCGCCGGGGCAACCGGCAGAGCCGAGCGGGCATCAGAGACGTCGCCGCCGCCGCCGGTGTCTCCATCACGACTGTCTCCGATGCTCTAAACGGCAAGGGCCGGCTCCCGGACGCCACCCGACGCCATGTCCGCGAGGTCGCCGAACGGCTGGGCTATCGCCCTTCCGCGGCGGCCCGAACGCTCCGTACCGGCAAGTCGGGCCTGATCGGCCTGACCGTGACGACCTACGGGGATGAACCTTTCACCTTCACCGAATTCGCGTACTTCGCGGAGATGGCCAGAGCCGCGACCTCGGCCGCGCTGGCCCGCGGCTACGCCCTAGTCATCCTGCCCGCCACCTCCCGGCGCAGCCCGGTCGACGTGTGGTCGAACGTCGCGCTCGACGGCACCGTCGTCGTCGATCCGTCCGACCACGACCCCGTCGTCAGCGAACTCGTGCGCCAGGGCCTACCCGTCGTGTCCGACGGTCGTCCGGCCGGGTCCCTCCCGGTCACCGCCTGGGTCGACAACGACCACGAGGCGGCGGTCCTCGAAATCCTCGACCACCTCGCGGCGGCTGGAGCCCGCCGGATCGGGCTGCTCACCGGGACCACCACGGACACGTACACGCATCTGTCCACGACCGCCTATCTGCGCTGGTGCGAGCGCGTCGGACAGGACCCGGTGTACGAGTCCTACCCGGCCCACGACCCGTGTGCCGGCGCGGTCGCGGCCGACCGGCTGCTCGCGAGGCCCGACCGGCCCGACGCCGTCTACGGCCTCTTCGACCCGAACGGCACCGATCTCCTCGCGGCCGCCCGCCGGTACGGACTGCGCGTCCCGGACGACCTGCTGCTCGTGTGCTGCAGCGAGTCCACGGTCTACGCCGCCACCGAACCGCCCATCACCACGCTCTCGCTCAAACCCCGGCGCATCGGCACGGCCGTCGTCCAGCTCCTCATCGACGCCATCGAAGGCCTGGATTCGGGCCGGCCCGTCGAGCAGGTGATACCGACGGAGCTGATCGTGCGCACCTCGTCCGAGCGACGTCCACCGCGTACGACGGTCAGCCCACCGCGCTCACCC
Source organism: Streptomyces sp. NPDC033180 (assembly GCF_055577645.1). Taxonomy (NCBI): domain Bacteria; kingdom Bacillati; phylum Actinomycetota; class Actinomycetes; order Kitasatosporales; family Streptomycetaceae; genus Streptomyces; species Streptomyces sp. NPDC033180. Next base: position 197,113 of record NZ_JBVIPU010000003.1, read on the forward strand.
GGAACCGGTTGAGGAGGCCGGTCGGCGGGGAGAACCCCCGTCGACCGGTCGTCAAGCGGCCGTCAACCAGCACTGCCTGGCGCATCCCGGCCGTGGCGTGGGGGGAAACCCCTACCCAATTCGGGAGAAAACCTCGGTGAACTGGGGTTCAGCACTGATTCACCACCCCTGGTGCACCACACAGCGCGAGCCGCATTCCTATGATGGGCGGACGACACCGCGGGCCGCTGCGACCAGGCAGTCCGATCTCGGTGCAGATGCGGCGCAATGGTGGTGGAGGGGTCGATGACTCAGGGGGCCGGTCAGGGACCCGATGTGCGGACGGCGACGTTGCGCGACTTCCGCGTTCCGGCGTACGTCCATGAGACCGGTCCGGTCCAGGGGGACCCGGCGGGCGTGGCGGTTCCGGGCGCCCCGGTGGAGGCCCCAGGGGTGGCGGACGACGGTTACACCCCCACCCAGCGCGACCTGCCCGTCATCAACCGCGGCGACACCGTGCAAGTGGAGGTGCAGGCCATGCCCGAGCCTCCGCAGGCGCCGGCGTCCGACGAACACGGCCCGCTGTTCGTGGTGGGCGATGTGCACGGCTATCTGGACGAGCTGCTCGCGGCGCTCCAGGAGCAGGGCCTCATCGACGCCGATGGCGACTGGTCCGCGGGCAACGCGCGCCTGTGGTTCCTCGGCGACTTCACCGACCGCGGCCCGGACGGCATCGGCGTCATCGACCTCGTGATGCGCCTGTCCGCGCAGGCCGCGGCCGCCGGCGGCTACTGCAAGGCGCTGATGGGCAACCACGAGCTGCTCCTGCTCGGCGCGAAGCGGTTCGGCGACACCCCGGTCAACTCGGGGGCCGGCACGGCCACCTTCCAGGCCGCCTGGCTCCTGAACGGCGGCCAGAAGACCGACATGGAACGCCTCGAGGACCACCATCTGCAGTGGATGGCCCGTCTCGACGCGATCGAGGCGGAGGACGGGCATCTCCTGATGCACTCCGACACAACCGCCTATCTGGATTACGGCGACTCGATCGAAGCCGTGAACGACACGGTCCGCGAGACCCTCACGCGCAACGACGCCGACGAGTGCTGGGACCTCTTCAGGAAGTTCACCAAGCGCTTCGCCTTCCGCGACGAGTCGGGCCCCTCCGCCGTACGCGAACTCCTCGACATGTACGGCGGCCACCGCATCGTGCATGGCCACAGCCCCATCCCGTATCTGCTCGGCGACGTCGGCTCCGAGGATGACTCGGACGGGGGCGGTCCGGTCATCGAGGGACCGCACATCTACGCAGGCGGCCTGGCCATCGCCATGGACGGCGGCGTGACCATGGCCGGAAAGCTGCTGGTCTGCCAACTGCCCCTGGATAACTGAGCGTTCACTGGGCAGGTGCACCCCTACACGATCACGCTGGCCAAGGGGCCTATTTCCGGAAACCCCCTGTCACCGCGTGCCGTCACGGCTCTACCATCGGCTTATCCGTAGCAGGCTCCCCTCCGTTTCTGCCCGACGGCTCGTAGCCATGCGAGCCCCAAGCCCTACGGAGCATCGGGGGATGCACATGAACAGCGCTCCACACCTGCTCAATGAGGACCGCCCCGAGTACGAGCGGATCCTCGATGAGGCGCTGCGCACGGCACCGAATCGTCCTGATCTCGCCGCAGTGGGCGAACGGCTCAATCCCGAGCAGCTGCGCACGATGGCCCTGAACGCCACCGCGCTGATCACTGCCGCTGCCACGACCGAGTACACGCACTATGTGAAGGTCCGCGAAGAACTGCGCGACAGCGGATCTGCCGCACCAACGATCCGGGAGCGGAGCAGCGAGGGTCCGGCCGAAGCCGGCTCCGGCGGCCTCGGTCTCGCCACCACGATGGGGGAGGTCACCACCCAGGCTTCCGGGGCGGGGGCCATCGCCGTCGTCGCGGTGCTCGCACCGGTCCTCGCCGGGGCGGCCGCCGCGATCTTCCTGCTCGTCGGCTACATCCTGAAGATGCTCAACCCCGAGCCCGCCTTCGCGGACACCCTGCTCACCGCGGGGTGGCTGTTCGGCGCGCTCACCGCAGGGGGCATCCTGGTCGCCGCGATCGGCCTGCTCCTGACCGCCCTGCGCAACGGCGCCACGTCGCTCCAGGCCGGTTCGCACGGAGAACGGAACGAGGAGGTGGTTCGCGCCAGGGAAGCCTGGGGCGAGGCACTCATGGAGCGCGGCGTCCTGCCGTTCCTGCGGGAGGCGCTCGCGGATCCGGGGGCGGCGCACGCGGCTCGTGCACCGTCGGCGGACCCGAGCAGCCGCATGCCCCAACTCGGCTACAACAGGCCGGGGTTCAGCAGCCCAGGCGGCGGCCCGGCGGCGGGACCGCGCCCGAGCTACTCGAGCCCGGACTTCTCCAGCCCGGACTTCGGCGGCCCCGATCACAAGCCGGAGTAGGACGCGATGCTGCTTCGGGCGGGCGCGATGCCCGCCCGAAGCGCGGCGCGTACAACTGCTCAGTGCTGCTCAGTGCTGCTCAGTCGCTGCTCAGTCGGCGATGGGCAGGTACACGCGGTTTCCTGCTGCCGCGAACTCCTTGGACTTCTGGTCCATGCCCGCCGCGATCTCTTCCTGCGTGCCGCCGTGCTCACGCCGGATGTCGTGCGAGATCTTCATGCTGCAGAACTTCGGCCCGCACATCGAGCAGAAGTGCGCCGTCTTCGCGGGCTCCGCCGGCAGGGTCTCGTCGTGGAACTCCCGTGCCGTGACCGGGTCGAGGGCCAGGTTGAACTGGTCTTCCCAGCGGAACTCGAAGCGGGCGTCCGAGAGCGCGTCGTCCCAGTCCTGCGCGCCCGGGTGCCCCTTGGCGAGGTCCGCCGCGTGGGCCGCGATCTTGTACGTGATGACGCCGGTCTTCACGTCGTCGCGGTTGGGCAGGCCCAGGTGCTCCTTGGGCGTGACATAGCAGAGCATCGCCGTGCCCCACCAGCCGATCATCGCGGCGCCGATGCCGGAGGTGATGTGGTCGTACGCGGGTGCGATGTCCGTGGTCAGCGGGCCCAGCGTGTAGAACGGCGCCTCCTCGCAGATCTCCTGCTGAAGGTCGATGTTCTCCTTGATCTTGTGCATCGGGACGTGTCCCGGGCCCTCGATCATCGTCTGTACGTTGTGACGCTTGGCGATCGTGTTGAGTTCCCCGAGGGTGCGCAACTCGGCGAACTGCGCCTCGTCGTTGGCGTCCGCGATCGAACCGGGGCGCAGGCCGTCACCGAGCGAGTACGTCACGTCGTACGACGCGAGGATCTCGCAGAGCTCCTCGAAGTTCTCGTAGAGGAAGCTCTCCTTGTGGTGCGCGAGACACCAGGCCGCCATGATCGAGCCGCCGCGCGAGACGATGCCGGTCTTGCGGTTGGCGGTCAGCGGGACGTACGGAAGGCGCACGCCCGCGTGCACCGTCATGTAGTCCACGCCCTGCTCGGCCTGCTCGATGACCGTGTCCTTGTAGATCTCCCAGGTCAGCGCCTCGGCCTGGCCGTCGACCTTCTCCAGGGCCTGGTAGAGCGGCACGGTGCCGATGGGCACGGGGGAGTTGCGCAGGACCCACTCACGGGTGGTGTGGATGTTGCGTCCTGTGGACAGGTCCATGACCGTGTCGGCGCCCCACTTGGTCGCCCAGGTCATCTTGTCCACCTCCTCCTCGATGGAGGAGGTGACCGCGGAGTTGCCGATGTTGGCGTTGACCTTCACCAGGAACTTCTTGCCGATGATCATCGGCTCGATCTCCGGGTGGTTGACGTTGGCGGGGATCACCGCGCGGCCCGCGGCGACCTCCGCGCGCACGACCTCGGGGTCGAGGTTCTCGCGGATCCCGATGAACTCCATCTCGGGCGTGACCTCACCACGACGGGCGTACGCGAGCTGCGTCACCGCCTGGCCGCCGCGACCCCGGCGCGGCTGGCGCGGGCGGCCGGGGAAGACCGCGTCGAGGTTCTTCAGGCCTCCGCGCGGCGAGGTGTGCTTGATGCCGTCGTCCTCGGGGCGGGGCGGTCGGCCCACGTACTCCTCGGTGTCGCCGCGGGCGATGATCCAGTTCTCCCGGAGCGGCGCGAGGCCCCTGCGGACGTCGGTGTCGATGGACTCGTCGGTGTAAGGACCCGAAGTGTCGTACAGGGTCACGGCCTTGCCGTTGGTGAGGTGCACCTGTCGGACCGGCACCCGCAGATCGGGGCGTGAACCCTCGACATACGCCTTGTGCCAGCCGATGGACTTCCCGGCCTCGTCGCTCTCGTTCTGCGTCGAGGCAGGCGTGCGTGCGTCCGCTGTGGTCATGAGACCTACTCCCTACGCCGGCATTACCCGGTAACAGGTTCGGCGGTCGACGCAGCGGATTCCGTACTGTTCGTGCACTCTTGTGCCGATTCGTACGGAGGTCAGCGCCCTCTCAGCCCGGTGCTCCGAGCTCCCGCGATTGCAAAGGTGGCTCCACGCTAGCGTCATGTCGGGCGCGCTGAACAGAGGGCCCTCTCCGTTCTTGCGATGATCGGGCAGTGACCACCACACAGCCGCCGTCCCAGCCGCCCGTCCCGAACGTGCCTCCGGACCCGCATGGCCACTCCCACAGCCACGGTCCAGCCGCCCCCGTCTCCAAGCATCTGCGCAAGGTCATCGCCGCCGTGCTGATTCCTTTCGCCACGGCGGTGGTCGTGGGGCTCGCGGTGTTCTGGCCCGGTGGCGCTCCGGGCCACGAGCGCACCGGAGTCGGCTTCGACCGGCAGACCCAGTCGGCCGACGTGACGAAGGTGCAGGAGCTTCCCTGCAAGGACGTGAACGCCTCACAGACCCCGCCCAACGGCGACACCTCGACCGCCGAGGGACAGTCCGCGCAGTCCCGCGCGGAGGGCATCTGCAAGAAGGCCACGATCGAGGTGACCAGCGGCAAGGACAAGGGCCGCACCTTCACCGAGATCGTCCAGCCGGACTCACCGCGGCAGTTGCGCCAGGGCCAGCAGGTGGTGGTCGCCTATGAGCCCACGGCTCCCGAGGCGCTGCAGTACTCGGTCACCGACGTGAACCGGAAGTTCCCCATGGCGCTGCTCGCCGGGATCTTCGCGCTCGCCGTGGTCGTGGTGGGACGGCTGCGCGGTCTCATGGCCCTGATCGCCCTGGCGTTGAGCTTCCTGGTCCTGACGTTCTTCATCCTGCCCGCGATCCTCCAGGGCTCGAACCCGCTGGTCGTGGCGGTGATCGGGGCCAGCGCCATCATGCTGATCGCGCTCTATCTGTGCCACGGCCTTACGGCGCGTACGTCGGTCGCGGTCCTCGGCACGCTGATCTCGCTGCTCCTCATCGGCCTCCTCGGCTCGCTGTTCATCGGCTGGGCCTCCCTGACCGGCAACACGGACGACAACACCGGCTTGATCCACGGCCTGTATCCGTCCATCGACATGAGCGGTCTGCTGCTGGCCGGCGTCATCATCGGCTCGCTCGGCGTGCTCGACGACGTGACGGTGACGCAGACGTCCGCGGTCTGGGAACTGCATCAGGCCAACCCCACGATGGGCTGGCGCGGTCTGTACGGCGCCGCCATCCGCATCGGCCGCGATCACATCGCCTCGGTCGTCAACACCCTGGTCCTGGCCTACGCGGGCGCCGCGCTGCCCCTCCTTCTGCTCTTCTCGATCGCCCAGAGCAGCGTGGGCACGGTGGCCAACAGCGAGCTGGTCGCCGAGGAGATCGTGCGCACCCTGGTCGGCTCGATCGGCCTGGTCGCCTCCGTACCGGTGACGACCGCGCTCGCGGCCCTGGTGGTCTCGGCCGACCGCTCGACCCCCGCGGGCCGGACAGTGGCCGCGGGCGGGACGGCGAGCACGGGCGGACCCGGGAGCGGCGCCACCCCCGCCGCCAAGCAGAGCCGCGGCGGAAAGGGCCGCCGCCGCAAGGCCTAGGCAGGCCCTGGGCGCGGCCTTTGCCTGAGAGGCCGACGCGGACGGCGGCCCCGCACGGCCCGCACGGCCCGAGCGGCCGATGCCACGAAATGCACCAATCTGCCGTACTGGTGTGCCTCTTGGCTCGCGTGGGTCAGCCCGCGCTCTGCTCCTCGGCGAGGATCCGGTCCAGCGCTTCGTCCAGGTGCGTCTCGAAGTCGGCGAGCGCCCGCTCCTGCCCCAGCGGGACCAGCTTGTCCGTACGGTCGAGGAAGGCGAGCAGCGGCAAAATCCCCACCCGGAACAGCGCATGGTCCGGGCCGACCTGAAGCCGGATGAGCACCTCGTCAAGCAGCTCGGGATCGGTGGGGGCGATGTGCACATCCCCGTCACCGCATGCCCCGCCCACCCCGTCGACCAGCAGCTCACGCCCGAAGGCCCAGGTCACAGGGGCGTCTCCGGGGAGGTGGAAGGTCAGCCGTACGGCATAGGGATCGCCGGTTTCATAACGCAGCTCCACCGGGATGCGAAACGACAACTCCTCGGAAACTAGGAAGCTCATCATGACCTCTGCCTGGACCGACTCGTGCATCGCCGCCTACCCCGTCGCTAAAGCTCGACTGGCCAGGAACCAACTCCCTGACACTCATGGCATCTTGCTTAACGTACACATCAGATCACAAGGAGTGAGTTTTCAGATGCTGATAGAGAAGGCGAGTGTCCCCAACAGCTTTCCGATCTCATGCTGCAACTGCTCCGCGGCGGGCAGTAGCCGGTCCGCCTGATAGGCCGGAACGGAAATCGCTATTGTGGCCGCCGTGTTGCCCGCGGTGATCGGAATCGCGGCGCAGACCGTTCCCAACGCGTACTCCTGCCGCTCCACCACGGGCTTCATCCGGCCCATCGCGTCCAGGCGGCGGATGAAACTCCGGTCGTCACGGACCGAGTAGCGAGTGATCGACTGGACCGGATAGCGGGAGATGTGGTCCTGCCGCTGTTCGTCGTCGAGTTGGGCGAGCAGACATTGCCCGATCGCATGGGCGTGTCCGGTCTCGCGGAAGTCCGCCCACTCCTCAACCGCCGGATTCCCGGGCGTGTCCGCGACGCCCACGACCTCGATCTCACCCTCGCGGTAGACGGCGAAGTACACCGGTGCGCCGATGGCGTCGCGCCAGTGCTCCAGGGCCTCGTCGATCAAGCCACGACGATTCTGCTGCGCCCCGCTCGCACTCAGCCTCTCGGCCGCCTCGCCGAGCACGAACACGCCCTTCTCCCGCCGCAGATAGCCCTCGTGCGTCAGGGTGCGCAGCAGGTGATACGCCGTGGGCAGTGCGAGCCCGGCCTCCCGAGCCAACTGCTTGGCGGGCGCCCCCTCCTGATGGTCAGCGGCGGCCTCCAGCAGGCGCATCGCCCGCTGGACCGAGCCAATGAGAGTCGGCGCGGCAACACTTGACACCGAACCGGTCGGCGACGCCGCGTACGGAGGGTCGTTGGACGAGATGTCGGCGGGTGCGGCGTCAACCGTGGCCAAGGTTCACTCCCGAAACGCGTGGGGGCTCCGCCCGTGCCCGGGGATACACGGGTGGGAGCGCAGTGCGCCCGTACGCGGGGCTCACCCCGCGTCGGTTTTCGGACTCTAACCGTTGGCTGCCGGCCTAAGGCGCCGCACCAGGAAACTTCCCCCGCCCGAGCGAACTGTTGTGAGAAGTCACCAATCGCTGCGCGAAGAGGTCGAGCCGGATATGAACTTCCGTACGACGTAGATGAGTCCACCCACCAAGGCGACGAAAATCAGTGCCTTGAACAGGAGGCCGACCACGAATCCCACAACACTCGCTATCAAGCCGCCGAACACGACCAAGGCGATGACCGGCACCGCGATCCACTTCACCCACCACGGCAATCCCGAGAAGATCTCCTGCGCTGCCATCGTCCTTACCTCTCTCCGCATCCGTCCTACTTCTTGCATTCGATGCTAGGGCGGCGGAGGGCCCGACGGGGGCCTCGCACCCCTTGTCCTCCCCTGATCCGCCCCCTAGGGAACCCCGAGGTCGCAGCCCCGAGAAGTCAGCCCTGGGGCGTAGCGGATCAGCCCTGCAAGGGTCGGCAGCGCGGGACTCAGCCCTCCGGGGGCGAGAAGACGACGAGCACCCGCAGGTCCTCGCTGATGTGGTGGAACTTGTGGGCCACCCCGGCCGGCACGTACACCACGCTGCCGCGCGCGACTTGGGTGGTTTCCATGCCGACCGTGATCGCCGCCCGGCCGCTGACGATCATGTACACCTCGTCCTGCTGGTGAGGCTGCTGCGGATCGGACTCCCCGGCGTCGAGCGCGTACAGCCCGACCGACATGTTCCGCTCGCGCAGAAACTGCAGATACGCGCCGTCGTTCGCGGCACGCTCCGTCTCCAGTTCATCCAGCCGGAATGCCTTCATCGTCCTCGTACGCCCCTTGCCCCAGCCAGCGGTCCGACCGCTCTGGCCGTCCGTCTGCAACGATCAGACACATGAAGAATTTCGTAGTCAAGACGATCGCCAACGCGGCGGCCCTGGCCGTCGCCGTGTGGCTCCTCGACAAGATCACGCTGACCGGCGACAGCACGGGCAAGAAGACGCTCACGCTGATCGTCGTCGCACTGCTTTTCGGCCTGGTGAACTTCCTGGTCAAGCCGGTCGTGAAGGTGCTCACCTTCCCGCTGTTCATCCTGACCCTCGGCCTGATCACGCTGGTGGTCAACGCCCTGATGCTGCTGCTCACGTCGTGGCTGGCGGACAAGCTCGATGTGAGCTTCCACGTCGAGGGGTTCTGGACCGCCGTCCTGGGCGGCCTGATCATCTCGATCGTGTCCTGGGCGATGAACGTCGTCCTGCCCGACGACAAGGACTGAGCCCGCCCCGTGGCCTTCTCCGTGTGCTTCGTCTGCACCGGCAACATCTGCCGGTCCCCCATGGCCGCATCCGTCTTCCGCGCCCGGGTCGACGAGGCCGGGCTCGGCGGCCTCGTCGACGTGGACAGTGCGGGCACCGACGGCTGGCATGACGGGGACGGCGCCGATCCGCGCACCGTCTCTGTCCTGGAGGCAGCCGGTTACGAGAGCGATCACGTAGCGCGCCGTTTCCAGGTCTCCTGGTTCTCCCGGCTCGACCTGGTGATCGCCCTGGACTCCGGGCACCACAGGACCCTGCGCCGCCTCGCGCCCACACCGGCCGACGCGGACAAGGTGCGGCTGCTGCGCTCGTACGACCCCGTGGCCGCCGGGCTCGGCGACCTGGAAGTCCCCGACCCGTACTACGGCGACGACGAGGGGTTCGACATGTGCCTGAGAATGGTTCAGGCGGCGAGCGATGGCCTGCTCGACGCAGTACGCGAAGCAAGGGAAGGGCGGGCGGCATGACGGACTCCGCATCGATAGCCGCAGGCGCGGGAACGGGCACCGGGATGGGCGACGGCACGAGAGCGGTGCGGGCCGGTCTCCCCGAGCCGGTGAAGCACGAGCCGACCCTCCCGGGGCCGGTGTTCGCCGCACACTTCCACCTGCCGGGCGATCCCACCGGCCCGTACACCTACGGGCGGGACGACAACCCGACCTGGACGCTTCTCGAGCAGGCCATCGGCGAACTCGAGGCGCCGGGTGAGGGTGAGGGTGAGGGCACGGGCCGTGACGGAACCGCAGGCGCGGACGTCGAGACCCTGGTCTTCGCCTCCGGGATGGCCGCCATCTCGGCGGTGCTCTTCTCGCAGCTGCGCGCCGGTGACGCGGTGGTCCTGCCGGACGACGGCTATCAGGCGCTGCCCCTGGTCAGGGAGCAGCTCACCGCGTACGGCATCGAGGTGCGCACCGCTCCGACCGGCGGCGACGCCCAGCTCGACGTTCTGGACGGCGCCAAGCTGCTGTGGATCGAGACGCCGTCGAACCCGGGCCTCGACGTGTGCGACGTGCGGCGCCTCGCCGACGCGGCACACGCGCGTGGAGCCCTCGTGGCGGTCGACAACACCCTGGCCACCCCGCTCGGCCAGCGCCCCCTCGAACTCGGCGCGGACTTCTCCGTGGCCAGCGGCACCAAGATGCTCACCGGCCACGGCGACATCCTCCTGGGGTACGTCGCGTGCCGCGACGCGGAGTTGACCGCCTCCGTGCGGCGTTGGCGCAAGATCGTCGGGGCCATCCCGGGGCCGATGGAGGCCTGGCTCGCGCACCGCTCGCTCGCCACGCTCCAGCTGCGCGCCGAGCGCCAGAACGCCAACGCCCTGGCCCTGGCCGAGGCGCTGCGCGTCCGCGGCGAGGTGACCGGGCTCCGCTACCCGGGGCTGCCCGACGACCCGTCGCACAAGATCGCCTCGCAGCAGATGCGGCGCTTCGGGTGCGTGGTCTCCTTCACGCTGCCCTCACGCGCGCGCGCCGACCGTTTCCTCGACGCCCTGCGTCTGGTGGACGACGCGACGAGCTTCGGCGGGGTGCGTTCCACCGCGGAGCGGCGTGGACGCTGGGGCGGGGACGCCGTCGCGGAGGGCTTCATCCGCCTCTCCGCCGGGTCCGAGGACCGCAATGACCTGGTCGCGGACGTGCTGCGCGCGCTGGACGAGTCGGCGGACTGACGGCCCCTGCGTGCGTGCGGACCGCTCCCGACTAGTACCGGGCTACGCACAACGAACGGTCCGAGCCTCCCCCCTCGTGGCTCGGACCGTCCCGGTTCTGCGCGCTAAGAACCGCGCGAACCAGGCTAGTTGACTCTGTGTCAGTGTCCAATCACAGTAGCGACAGAGACCTATCGACATATTTATAGTTGGGCGCGGCCCGAGGGCCGGGAGGGGAGGGCATCGCCGTGGATCTGGCCCTGCTGCGCACGTTTGTGACCGTGCACCGGGCCGGGTCCTTCACGCGTGCGGCAGCCCTGCTCGGCCTGTCCCAGCCCGCCGTCACCTCGCAGATACGGACCCTTGAGCGGCAGCTGGGCCGCCCCTTGTTCCTGCGCCAGGCGCGCGGAGTGACCCCCACCACCATCGGGGACGAGCTCGCCCACAAAGCCGCCCCACATCTCGACGCCCTGGTGGAGATCGCCGAGACGGGGCTCGAAGAGGACTCTTCGGTACGCACCCTCCACCTCGCGGGGCCACCGGAGTTCACCGCGGCACGCGCGATGCCCGCCCTCACCACGCTGACCGGGCAGGACGGGCAACGCTTCGCGCTACGGGCTTCGTTCGGCAATGCCGAGGAGGTTCTAGAAGGGCTCTCGGCCGGGCATCACGACCTGGCCATCACCACCATCAGGCCGCGCGGCGCACTGCTCACCGCGACGCCGCTCTGCGACGAGGAGCACGTTCTGGTCGCGGGCCCGCGCTGGGCGTCCCACATCGGCCCCGGCAAGCTGCGTCGCAAGGGCGCGTCGGTGCTGGAGAACCTGCCCGTGGTGGAGGTGCACGAGTCGCTGCCGCTGGTCGCCCGCTACTGGGCCGCCGTCTTCGACACCCGTCCGGCCGCATCCGGCGCCGTCATTGTGCCGGACCTGCGGGCGGTGCTCGCCTGCGTCGCCGCCGGCGCGGGGCTCGCCGTGCTGCCGCGCTATCTCTGTGCGTCCGCTTTGAAGAGTGGCGAGGTCGTGGCCCTGCTGGACCCGGCGGTGCCCCCTCTGCGCACGTATTTCCTCGTCGTACGCACCGGCACGCTCGCGATGCCGCACATCGCGCGGGCGCACGAGTGGCTGCTGCATGCTGCCGTCGACTGGGCTTGAGCGGGACTCCGGCTGATTCACGATGTTTCACGTGGAACAGTCCGGGCCACATTCCTCCCATGACCGTCCGACCCGTGGTCAAGCGCACCGCACGCGCCGTCCTGCTCGATGGCGACGACCTGATCCTGATCAAGCGGACCAAGCCCGGCGTCGATCCTTACTGGCTCACCCCCGGTGGCGGTGTGGAGCCGGAGGACACGACTGTCGTCGACGCGCTCCATCGTGAGGTGCACGAGGAGCTCGGCGCCAAGATCTCCGACGTGGTGCCCTGCTTCGTGGACACCGTCGAGCACATCGGCGAGGACGGTGGCGCCACCGGCGTCAAAGTCCAGCACTTCTTCGTCTGCCGCCTGGAGTCCATGGACGCCTCGCTGCGGCACGGTCCGGAGATCGACGAGCCGTGCGGCGAGTACGAGATCGTCCACGTGCCCTTCACCCGGGTCGGGATCGCCTCCGTCCACCTCGTACCGCTGTCGCTGCGGCACTACCTGGACGGCAACATCGAGGGCGTACGCGCGATGCACGCCCCTGATCTGGGCTAGCCGGACGTACACCCCAGCACTGGACTAACCGGAGGTACGTCCCAGAGCCGGGCTAGTCGCCCGCGGCGACCAGTTCCTCCACGGAGTCGTGGCGGATGCGTCCTGCCGGGATGCCGACGTCCCGCAGCGCGTCCACCCCGCTGCGGATCATGCCGGGCGGGCCCGAGAGATAGGCGTCGTACTCGTTCCAGGGGCCGTACTCGCGCACGGCGTCCGGGAGTTGGGCGTGGCCGTCGACGACCGGGCGGACCGAGAGCCAGGGATGGGTCTGCTGGAGCCGCAGCATCGTGTCGATGTCGTACAGGTCGTGGTCGGTGCGGGCGCCGTAGAACACCTCGACCGGTCGCCGCTCACCGTGCTCGGCGACGTCCTCGACGAGCGCCTTGATGGGGGCGATGCCGGTGCCGCCGCCCAGACAGAGCAAGCCGCTGTCGGTGGTGTGGTCGACGGTCATCGAACCGGCGGGCGCCCCGAGGCGCAGCACATCGCCGGGGCGTGCGTGGTGCACCAGGGCGTTGGAGACCCAGCCGGCGGGGACGGCCTTCACATGGAACGAGAGCAGCCCGTCGGAACGCGGCGCCGACGCGAACGAGTAGTGCCGCCAGATCCGCGGCCACCAAGGCGTCTCCAGGCTCGTGTACTGGCCTGCCAGGAAGGGATAGGGCTGGTCGGGGCGGACGGTGACGACAGCGATGTCGGGCGTCCTGAGGTCGTGCGAGACGACCTCGGCGAACCACCAGGCAGGGGCACGCAGTTCATCCGCGGCGGCCGCGTCGATCATGATCTGGGAGATCGTCGTGTACGTCCGCACCCAGGCGGCCTCGGTCTCCTCGTCCCAGATCGCGCTCGCGTAGCGGCTGAGCGAGCCGATCAGGCACTCGCCGACGGCCGGATAGTGCTCGGGCCGGGTGCCGTATTTGCGGTGACCACGCCCGAGGTTCTTCAGATACGCGGTGAGTACGTCGGCGTGGTCGATGTGCTCGGCCGCGGTCAGCAGCGCCTTGAGCAGCCGGTCGCGCTGGGTGTCCATCGCGGCGGGGAACAGGGGGCGCAGGTCGGGGTGCCGGGTGAAGAGCAGCGCGTAGAAGTACGAGGTCACCTTGTCGGCGACGGGGCCTATTTCAGCCATCGTGCGCTGGACGCGCATCGCGTCGGGGGAACCCGTGGGGGAGGGCTTCCGCGGTTCCGGTACGCGCTCGGAGCGCGGCTCGGGGTGGGGTGCGGGGGCGGCCTGAGGGGCGCTGGGGGTCGGGGACTGGGGGGCGCTGCGGGGCGGGGCCTGAGGGGCGCTCTGCTGTACGGCCCGAGGCGCGCTCTGGGCTGCGGCCTGAGCGGGGGCCTGCGCTGCGGCCTGAGCGGGGGCCTGCGCTGCGGCCTGAGCGGGGGCCTGCGCTGCGGCTTCCCGGGCTGCCGGTATTCGTTCCTGGGCGGCGCGTTCGGGTTCGGGCGCGGGCCGGGCCTCCTGTTCGGGCGCAGCCGCGCCGGGCCTGCCCACCGGGCGTATCGCGGATACCCGACGTCCCTCGGTCGCCTCCGGCTCACCGGCCTCGGGCGGTGTCGGCTGCTCGCCGCCCTCCGACGGCTTCGGTGCCTTCCGTGGGGTGAACCACCCGCCTCCACCGCCGCTGTCGCCGGAAGTACCGTTGCCCGCCGACGTGGTGGTCGGAGCGTCCATGCTGTGCCTCGCCTCGAACATCTCTCAGTCGGTCCGTGCACTTCCCTGTAGGAAGCCGCTTACTTTCCCCGCTCTGCCTCGGCAGCCAATGTGGCCACATTGAACCTCGGATTACCGGACCCTACGGACAAGTAGGTAATAAATGTGACATTGCCCGCAGTCATCTCACCGCAGCGTCCCACCCCTTCGCGTCACACCGGTCGCATAACGGAAAGTTCAGGTCTTCGATCTCTTCGCCCCGTTAGGCTGCGTTGACCTCCGTCTGTGCCCCCAGGGATGCGCTGAGACGCACCCGGCGCGAACCGGACTCGACCATACCGGCAGCCGTCCGGCGCACAAGTCCCGCCGCCCTTCACCGGGAATTCAGCGACCGGCGCCCGCCAATTGCCCCAATTACCGGGCGCCGCGGACCAATTCATACGCCTTACGCAGATCACGCCCGACATAAGAGTGGGTGGCGAGCCCGACCAGCCGCTGATCCGCATTGACAGCGACCGAGACAGGCACCGCTCCGAACAGCTCCAGGTCCGAGAGCGAGTCGCCATAAGCGATGCAATCGGACCACCCCACCCCGAACTCTTCACAGAGCCGGTCCGCGATCTTCACCTTGGCCGCGGCATTGAGAATGCCCGTCGGATTCACCGGCTCCGTGAACGGCACGGAGGGGAAACGCGACCCGTGCGCCGCATGCGCACCCCAGCCCAGCAGCCGCTCCACGAAGAACGACGGCGACAGCGAGATCACCGCGCAGTAGTCGCCGCCCTCCCGGATCTCGGCCCAGGTTTCCCGGATTCCCCTCAGCCACGGCGCCCCGTCGAAGGCGGCGGTGACCTGTATGTCCGTGAGATCCGCCCACAGGGCGTGCACACGGGCCGCGTACTGCGGCGAGTCGATCCGCTGTGCCACGAAGTCCCGTTCCAGCTCGGCGATCTCCGCATCGAGGCCGAGCTGGCGCGAGATCTCCACGGGGGCCGCCGTGCCGTGCAGCAGCGTTCCGTCCAGGTCGAAGAGGTGAAGACGTGCCATGTACGCCGAGGCTAGTACCCGCGGTTACTCCCGCTGTAAGACGCCTTCCGTCGCCGCTCCCGGCAGCGTGTTTCACGTGAAACTAAGCCGCCCCGCTCGCCGGGCCACCCTCGTCGTCCATGTCATCGCCGCCGCAGGCTGGCTCGGGCTCACGCTCGGCCTGCTCGCGCTTGCTTTCGCGGCCATCACCACCGATTCCGCCTCGGTGACCGAGGCCGCCGCCCGCTCCATGAAACTCTTCGCGGACTGGCTGGTGCTCCCGCTCGCGCTGCTCACCCTGCTGAGCGGTCTGCTGCTGTCCCTCGGTACTCCCTGGGGACTCGCCAAGCACCGCTGGGTCTACACGAAGTTCTGGCTGACCCTGGCCACCACCGCCGCTTCGGCGTTCGCGCTGCGTCCGGGCATCAACGACACGGTCGCCACCGTGTCCGCCGGCGACCCGGTGACGGACCCGACCGGGCTGATCGCCGGCCCCATCGTCTCCCTGAGCGCCTATCTCTTCATGACGGTCGTCTCGGTGCTCAAGCCCTGGGGCCTGACCCGCCGTGGCCGGAAGCAGCGCGGCCAAAACAAACGTGCTTCTGCCCACAAACCGGTGGACGCCAAGGTCATGCGTCAGACAGCCTGAGCCGAGTGTCGACACCTACCCTCTCCGCTCTGCCCATCCGCCGGCTGACCCTCCGTGATCTCACCGCCTGCGCCGACCTGTCGCAGGATCGAGGCTGGCCACGCGAGGACCACAAATGGGGGCTACTGCTCTCGGCCGGTACGGGTTACGGCATCGACGACCCCGACGGCACCGGCCTCATCGCCGCCTGCGTGGTGACCGAGTACGGACCATATGAGCGCCCCGCCCTCGGAGCGATCGGCATGGTCCTCGTCGCCGAGCGACACGCCCGCAAGGGCCTCGGCCGCCGTCTGATGCGGTTCGTCCTCGAGGGGGCGGGCACCACCCCGCTCACCCTTCATGCGACGCCGGACGGCCGCGCCCTCTACGAGCAGCTCGGTTTCAAGACCACCGGCCGCGCCGAGATGGTCCGCGGCCGGTTCACACCCGGCGGCCCGCTGCCCGGGGTCGCCACCCGGCCGGCGACCGCGGAGGACCTGCCCGCGATCGTCCGGCTCGACACCGAGGTCTTCGGCCTCGATCGCACGCACGTACTCACCCGGCTTCCCGCCTTCGTCGACCAGCTGCGGGTCGCGGAGGCGGACGGCACGATCACGGGCTACGCGGGTGCCTGGCCGAACATGGAGACCCATGTCATCGGTCCTCTGATCGCCCCGGACACGGCGACGGCTCAGGCCTTGATCGCCTCGCTCGCCGCCGGCTCGGACCGGCCGCTGCGCACCGACATCGACGTACGCCACGAAGAGCTGCTCGGCTGGGTGAAGGAGCGCGGCCTCGCGCCGACCGCCTTCAATGCCGTGATGACGTACGGCACCCCCGAGCTGCCCGGCGACTGGACCCGTCGCTTCGCGCCGCTGACAGTCGCGGCCGGCTGACCGCTCGCAGAGGTCCGCCGCCGAACACGAGGCCCGCCCCCAAACACCGGATGGTTCTCGGTACTTGGGGGCGGGCCTTCGTCCTGTTCTCTCGCGCGGTGCCGTACTACTCACGCGGTGTCGTACTAGGCGAGGGCCTCCACCGCCGCCGTCGCGAACCCGTGGTCCTGCTCGGGCGCTCCGCCGCCGACACCGATGGAGCCGATCAGCCGGCCGTCACGGTGGACCGGAACGCCACCGGCGATGAAGAGCAGCGGCCGGTCGAGGGCGGTGGGCAGGGTGTGGAAGGGGCCCTCGGGCTTGACCAGGTCGACGAGGTCGGCGGTCGGGGCGTTGAGCTGG
Source organism: Streptomyces sp. NPDC033180 (assembly GCF_055577645.1). Classification (NCBI taxonomy): domain Bacteria; kingdom Bacillati; phylum Actinomycetota; class Actinomycetes; order Kitasatosporales; family Streptomycetaceae; genus Streptomyces; species Streptomyces sp. NPDC033180. The sequence goes on from NZ_JBVIPU010000003.1 coordinate 213,826, forward strand.
AGCGCCGTGTACGCCTTACGGGTGCTGGTCTCGCCGGAGATCAGTACGGCCCGGTCGTCGCGCCGGAAGGCGAGCAGATGGCCGCCCGCGTCAAGAACGGTGACGCTGACCGTGACATCGGATGCTTCGGCCGCGCGGCGGGCCGCGCTGACGAGCGCCTCGGCGTCCTGCGTGGTCAAGGGGGCGACGGCGGGGGTGGTGGTGCTCATGGGGTTTCTCCTTGTGCGGTGGTGCTGATGAGGGGGTCAGAGAAGGCAGTTGCCGGGAGGGCTGGAGGGATCAGTGGTGGACGGGCGTCGCCTGCTCGACGGGGGCCACGCCCGCGACGACCCGGCTCGGAGCGGTCGCGCGGCGCTCGAGCGTGGCCGAGACGACGGCCAGGAGGAGCGCGGAACCCGCGAGGACCGCTCCCACCCAGTTCGGGGCGGTGTAGCCGAGGCCCGCGGAGATCACGAGGCCGCCGAGCCAGGCCGAGAGCGCGTTGCCGAGGTTGAAGGCGCCGATGTTCATGGCCGAGGCGAGCGTGGGTGCGCCCGAGGCCTGGTCGAGCACCCTCTTCTGCAGCGGCGGCACGGTGGCGAAGCCCAGGGCGCCGATCAGGGTGATGGTCACAGCTGCCGCGATCTTGTTGTGCGCGGTGAGGGTGAAGAGGGCGAGCACGACGGCCAGCGCGCTCAGCGAGATGTAGAGCAGCGGCATCAGGGCGCGGTCCGCGAACTTGCCGCCGATCAGGTTGCCGGCGACCATGCCGAGCCCGAAGAGGACGAGAAGCCAGGTCACGGAGGAGTCCGCGTAACCGGCGACGTCCGTCATCATCGGAGCGAGGTAGGTGACGGCCGCGAAGACTCCGCCGAAGCCGAGGATCGTCATCGCCATGGCGAGCAGCACCTGCACGTTGCGGAACGCGGCCAGCTCGTGGCGCAGCCGTACGCCTTCGGGCTTGGGCAGGTCAGGAACGAGCTTGGCGATACCGGCCAGGCCGATGACGCCGAGCCCCGCGACGATGGCGAAGGTGGTGCGCCAGCCGAGGGTCTGCCCGACGAGCGTGCCGAGCGGCACACCGACCACGTTGGCCACGGTCAGGCCCGTGAACATCATGGCGATGGCCCCGGCCTTCTTCTCCGGCGCGACCAGTTCGGCCGCGACGACCGAGCCGATGCCGAAGAAGGCACCGTGGGCGAGCGAGGCGACGACACGGCCCGCCAGCATGACGCCGAAGACCGGGGCCACGGCGGAGAGCAGATTGCCCGCGATGAACAGGCCCATGAGCAGCATCAGCATCCGCTTGCGCGAGATACGGGTGCCAAGGACCGTCATCAGGGGAGCGCCGAGCACGACGCCGAGTGCGTAGCCGGTCACGAGCAGACCGGCCGTGGGGATGGAGACGCCGAAGTCACCCGCGACCTCAGGGAGCAGTCCCATGATCACGAACTCTGTGGTCCCGATTCCGAAGGCCCCGATCGCGAGGGCCAGTAGCGCGAGAGGCATGGTTCTACCTTCCAAAGGCGGTTGCAGGTGCGCTTAGCTTGCATTCACAATAGTTGCATACGCGGGTTACTTGCAACCGCTGGATATTGCATCGGTGGACTATCCTGGTCTGCAGCAGCTCCGGGACGGAGGAACAAGAGCCATGACAGCGACGGACCCCGCACTGACCGCCCTTGCGCAGGGCTGGTGCGCGCTCTCCCTGCTCCACGGGAAGATCGAGGCCCACATCGAGCGCGCCCTGCAGGCCAAGCACGGCCTGAGCGTCCGCGAGTACTCCCTGCTGGATGTCCTCAGCCGCCAGCACGACGGTGAGGGCGGCCATCTGCAGATGAAGCAGGTCGCCGACGCCGTCGTACTCAGCCAGAGCGCCACCACGCGTCTGGTCACCCGGCTCGAGGACCGCGAGTTGTTGTCCCGCTATCTGTGCCCGACCGACCGCCGCGGCATTTACACAGACGTCAGCGAGTTGGGCGCCGCACTCCTCGCCGAGGCACGCCCCACCAATGACGCCGCGCTGCGCGAGGCACTCGACGAGGCGGCGCTGAACCCCGAGATTGCCCCGCTGGTCAGGGCCGTGGAAGCGGTGCGGGTCCCGGCGTAGGTCCCCTGTGGCTTCGGAGTCGGCCCGCCCCGCCCGACAGGCGGTTGCCTGCATAGGCTGCGTGCATGGGAGATCTTGAGATACGCCCGGCTGTCGCCGACGACATCCCCGCCATCGTGGAGATGCTCGCCGACGACCCCCTGGGCAGTACGCGCGAGTCACCGGACGACCTCACTCCGTACCTCACCGCGTTCGAACGCCTCGCCGCGGACCCGAACCAGCACCAGGTCGTCGCCGTGCGCGAGGGACGCGTCGTCGGCACACTGCAGCTCACGATTGTTCCGGGCCTGTCCCGGAAGGGGGCGCTTCGGTCGATCATCGAGGGCGTACGCGTCCACGCCGACGAGCGAGGCGGCGGTCTCGGCACCCGCTTCATCGAGTGGGCCGTCGATGAATCGCGGCGACAGGGCTGCCAGTTGGTGCAACTGACCTCCGATGCCTCCCGCACCGACGCCCGCCGCTTCTACGAGCGGCTCGGGTTCACGGCATCACATGTGGGCTTCAAACTGCAGCTCTGAAGCTGCCGTTGACGGGCCGTACGCGCCGCTGGGCGTCGTGTTTCACGTGAAACACGACGCCCAGCGGCCTATAAACAGAGCCCTACTTGGGGAGCCCGCGCCACCCCTCCGGGTCCACCCCACCCGGCACGGGTGCCCCCGCGTCGTACGGCTCCCGGGTGAAGAAGAACGACCCCAGGTCGAGATGGCTCACCGACCCGTCAGGCCGCCGCACCGCCCGCAGCTGCTCCCCGGCGAAATAGCCGTCGAGCCCGGTCCAGGCGCCGTCGCCGTTCGGCGCGAATCGCGAGCCGCGGCCCCCGCTCGCGAGGGGCGACAGATCGAGTGCTCCCCCGGCCTGCGGACGCAGCACGAAGGTACTCGTCCCCCAGTACCAGGGTCCCGCCAGCTCCAGCAGCCCCTCGTCCAGCTCGGGCAGGGGGCGCCACGCCTCGGGGATACGCGGCTCGGCCTCCGTCACGATCTTCAGCAGGTCGAAAGCCAAGGCCGTCACGGCAGGACCGGAGGTGCAGTTGGTCAGCGTGACCGCCACCAGGCCGTCCTCCGCGCTCGCCCACAGCCCGGCCATGAAGCCCGGCAGGGAGCCCCCGTGGCCGACATAGGTGCACCCGTCCCCACGGATCAGCTGCGTCCCCAGGCCGTACGTCACGTCCCAGTTCCCCGGAGGCAGAGGTGACGTCGGCGCCCGCATCTCCCGTACCGAATCGGCGGACAGGACCCGGTCGTCGCCCTCCAGAAGGAAGGCGGCGAGGCGCCCCAGATCCGCCGTGGTGGACCACAGCTGCCCGGCCGGAGCCATGAGGCCCAGGTCCTCGGCCGGTTCGGGCATCATCACGTCCGCCCATGGATGGACGGCCCAGCCACCGGCGTGCGGGGCCTGCGGTTGCGCGCTCGTACGGTCCAGGCCCAGCGGCTCCAGAACCTCGCGGCGCAGGACGGCTTCCCAGGAGTCGCCCCGCAGCGCCTCGACCAGCGAACCGAGCAGCGTGTAGCCGGGGTTGGAGTAGTGGAACCGACGTCCGGTGGGGTGCTTGAAGGGCTGCTCGCCAAGGACGTCCCCGAGCGCGGGGCGCTGCGACGCGGGCGTACGCTCCCACCATTCACCGGGGGTCTCGGCCGCCAACCCGCTGGTGTGCGCGAGGAGTTCCGCGATGGTGACATCCCCCGCGGCCGTTCCCGGAAGGTGCTTCTCCAGGGCGTCGGAGAGGTCGAGGGCACCCTCGTCGCGCAGCCGCATCACCAGTACGGCGGTGAAGGTCTTGGTGATCGAGCCGATGCGGTACTGGACGTTCTCATCCGGTGCGTGCCCCTCGACACAGGTGCGCCCCGCGGTCCACACCAACTCGCCGTCCCTGAGAACCGAGGCGACGAGCGAAGGCGCCCTCCCCTCCGCCTGAGCGGTGGCGACGCGGTGCAGCAGGGCTCGGCGGGTGGTGGGCAGCAACTCTTCATGCGGTGATGTCATGGCCCCAGTCCACCTTCACAGAGGCCGTGCGTCGAGCGAATTCGGCGCGACCGCGCTACGCGGGACGCGTACCCGTGGCCTTGAAGAACGTGTAGTGGAAGGTCCCGCCGTCGTCCGCGGTCCTGCGCAGATCGGCGATCCCGCGGTCCCAGTCGGCCTCGGTGATGAGGGACGAGGCCAGCGCGTCACCCCTGACGGATTCGATCATGGCGATGAACGTGCTGCGGGTGAAGCCTTCGACCAGCTCGGGCCGAGTCCGGTCCGCGTAGACGGTGCGAGGCCGCACCCGGACGCCGTCGAAGCCGGCCTGTGTGAGGAGCGGTTGCAGCTGCCGCCCGAGCAGAGCGTTTCCCCCGCCGTCGGCCTGGAGCTGAACCAGGCAGTCGATCGCCGCACGGGCGTAGGCGCTGTCGGGATGGAAGAGCGCCGACCCGTGGTCCCCTTCGATCACGGTGATGGTCCCGCCGGGCCGTAGTAGCCGCCGCAGTCCCGCGAGCGCCCGCTGGGCCGCTGCCAGATGCTCCAGGACGAAGCAGACGAAGATGTGGTCGAACTCGGCGTCTGGAAACGGGAGAGCGAAGAGGTCGGCACGGCGCCATCGCACGTGCGCGACGGGCGCGTGTGCCGTCACGCGGGCGATGGCCTTCGCCAGTGAGTCCGCCGACCGGTCGACGGCCATGAAGTGGGCCCCGGGGCTGGAGTCGATCAGATGGACGGTCTGGGCTCCGACCCCGCATCCGACCTCAAGGACCCGGCTCCCCGCCGGGTACGCCGTGCCGTCGTGCAGCAGCGCGGCCAGGGTGTCCGCCTGGTCCCCCAGCCGTCGGGCCTCCTGGTGCGAGTATCCATGGACGTAGTCAACTCCCGGTCGGGCGGCGGGATCCGATGTCGTTGTGGTGGTGTCGGCGGCTGCGGTTGCTGCTGTCTGCATGACTTCACCCTGCTGTCACTATGGCCCGGTGAACAGGTCCAATGACAGCGCCGCTGACCGGTCCATACCGCACGGGGCGGAGGTCCCCAGCCCGCACGGGGCGGGGTTCCCTGCCCAAGAGCCCGCAACATACGAGTCGGCGGTCGGCGCGGACTTCCTCCAGCTGAACATCGACGAGGCCCCGACGGGTGGCCGCGCGGACTGGCTGGCCCGGCACCTGCGCCTCGCGATAGCGGACGGACGCCTGCCGGTCGGCAGCAGCCTCCCGGCCACCCGCGTCCTTGCGGGTGAACTCCGCGTCTCCCGCGGCCTGATCACCGAGGCCTACCAGCGCCTGAGCGAGGACGGACACGTCGCCGGGCGCGGCCGGAACGGCACCGTGGTGGTCGCCGCACCGGCGAAAACCAGGCCCCACGCGCCCGTGGGCCCGCTCGTGCCGACCACGGCCGCCCCATTCGCCACCCCGCCGGGCACGGACATCTTCGACGCGCTGCGAGCCACCCCGGCCCGGATCGATCTCTCGCCTGGGACACCCGACCTCGCCGCGTTCCCCCGCGCCGCCTGGCTTCGCGCCGAACGCACCGTACTCAAGGACCTTTCGGCGTCCGCCTTCGGTTACGGAGACCCTCGCGGGGCCGAGGCGCTGCGCATAGCCGTCGCCGACTGGCTGGCCCGCAACCGGGGCATCCGCGCCGACCCGGGTGATGTCCTCATCGCCGCCGGCACCGCCCAGACCCTCACCCTGCTCGGCCAGGTGCTGCACGGCGACGGTCTCCGCGCGGTGGCCGTGGAGGACCCCGGGTCGCTCGGTGCCCGCCAGCATCTGCGCAACGGCGGCCTCGCCACCCCGCCGGTGCCGGTCGACGCCGAGGGCATTCGCGTCGACGAACTGCGGGCCACGGACGCTTCTGCGGTGCTGCTGACTCCGGCACACCAGTTCCCGACGGGCGTAGTGCTCGGGGGTGAGCGGCGGCGTGACCTGATGCGCTGGGCCACCGAGCGCGACGGCCTGATCATCGAGGACGACTACGACGCCGAGCACCGCTACGACCGCGCTCCGGTGCCCGCCCTGCGCTCCCTGCTCGCCGAGCACGTCTGCTACGCCGGGAGCGTGTCCAAGCTGCTGGCTCCGGCACTGCGCATCGGATGGGTCCTCGCGCCGCCGCGGTACCGGGACGCGCTGGTCGGCGCGAAGCGTTTCGCCGACCTCGGCAACGCCGTACTGCCCCAGCTCGTCCTTGCGCACCTGATGGAATCGGGCGCCCTGGAACGCCAGTTGCGCCTCCTGCGCGGCCGCCACCGCCACCGCAGGGACGCGATGATCGCCGCGGTGAGAACGCATCTGCCGCAGGCCGTCGTGCACGGCGCCGCGGCGGGCCTGCACCTGACGATCACCTTTGACGCCGGCTTCCGCGACACCGACCTCGCGGCGGCTGCCCTGACCCGCGGTGTGAAGGTCCAGCCCCTGTCCTGGCACAGCCAACGGCCGCACCGCCCCGGCCTGGTGCTCGGCTACGCCGCTCCCACCGCCACTGACATCGCCGAAGGCATGGCAACCCTCGGCGAGACCTTGCGGCACCTGGCGTGACGTACCGCCGGAAACGCCGCCTGCTAGGTCTGCGCCATGTCCACGAAGCGCGAGTAGTGCCCCTGGAAGGCGACCGTGATCGTCGCCGTCGGGCCGTTACGGTGCTTGCCCACGATGATGTCCGCCTCGCCCGCGCGCGGTGACTCCTTCTCGTACGCGTCCTCGCGGTGCAGCAGGATCACCATGTCCGCGTCCTGCTCGATCGAGCCGGATTCACGCAGGTCGGAGACCTGGGGCTTCTTGTCCGTGCGCTGCTCGGGACCACGGTTCAGCTGCGAGAGCGCGATGACCGGGACCTCGAGCTCCTTGGCCAGGAGCTTCAGGTTTCGCGACATGTCCGAGACCTCTTGCTGGCGGCTCTCGGCGCGCTTGGAACCACCGGACTGCATCAGCTGCAGATAGTCGATGATCACCATCTTGATGTCGCTGCGCTGCTTGAGACGGCGGCACTTGGCGCGGATCTCCATCATCGACAGGTTCGGGGAGTCGTCGATGTAGAGCGGCGCCGCCGAGACCTCGGGCATCCGGCGCGCGAGCCGCGTCCAGTCCTCGTCCGTCATCGTGCCGGAGCGCATGTGGTGCAGCGCCACCCGTGCCTCCGCGGACAGCAGACGCATCGCGATCTCGTTGCGCCCCATTTCCAGGGAGAAGATGACGCTGGGCAGGTTGTGCTTGATGGACGCGGCGCGCGCGAAGTCGAGCGCCAGCGTGGACTTACCCATGGCGGGGCGGGCCGCGATGACGATCATCTGGCCCGGGTGCAGGCCGTTCGTCAGCGAGTCGAAGTCGGTGAAGCCCGTCGGCACACCGGTCATCTCCCCGCTGCGCGAACCGATCGCCTCGATCTCGTCGAGCGCGCCCTCCATGATGTCGCCGAGCGGCAGATAGTCCTCGCTGGTGCGCTGCTCGGTGACGGCGTAGATCTCGGCCTGGGCGCTGTTGACGATCTCGTCCACGTCGCCGTCGGCCGCGTATCCCATCTGTGTGATGCGTGTTCCCGCCTCGACGAGGCGACGCAGGACCGCCCGCTCGTGGACGATCTCCGCGTAGTACTCGGCGTTGGCCGCCGTCGGCACCGTCTGCACCAGCGTGTGCAGATACGATGCTCCGCCGACCTTGGTGATCTCGCCGCGCTTGGTGAGCTCGGCCGCCGCGGTGATCGGGTCGGCCGGCTCCCCCTTGGCGTACAGGTCGAGGATCGCCGTGTAGATCGTCTCGTGCGCGGGCCGGTAGAAGTCGTGGCCCTTGAGCACTTCGACGACATCGGCGATGGCGTCCTTGGACAGCAACATGCCGCCGAGAACCGACTGCTCGGCATCGAGGTCCTGCGGCGGTACGCGCTCGAAGGCGGTGCCACCGCCGTCCCAGCCACCGCCTTCTCGGCCGCGCTCGTGCTGCTCGTCGCGGCCTCTGCCTCCATCGCGGCGCTGTCGGGAGGCGGGCAGACGGTCACTGGGACCGCTGTCGGCCCAGGGGTCGTCCAAGGGCTCGGAAATACTCACCGGGCCACCTCCCTCACGTCCGCCGCGCGGACCTCGCCGTGCCCCTCTTTCTTACGGCACGACACTGACAAATAAGCGGCCCAACTCCGGTTCTGGCGCGTCGGATTTACGGGCTTTCCGAGGCAGGATCACGAGGGGGGCGCCGCCCCACGGTAGGCCCGTGGCCACCGTCAGCCAATCTGGTTATCCACAGGCGGTGTGGATGACGGGCGCGTTGCTGTGGAGAACCCCGCCAAACCTGTGCACGGCCCGGTGGACAGGCCTGTGAACAAGCACTCAACCTTCTCGACAAACACACTCTGACCTGCGAGTTTCGCATCCACCGGCTGTGCAGAAGAAAAACTTCCCCAGTCAGCCCAAGTTCCTGCCGAACAGCGCCCCGAAGAGTGTCCGACTTGAGACCAGGTAAGGGTCTTAGAGGCATTGCATCGCTTACCTGTGGAAGATTAGATTGGTGTCCATGACACAGGCTCCCGCGGCGACCAAGGCCGCTCGGCGACAGCATGACCGAGAGATCATCGCCCTCGCCGTTCCCGCCTTCGGCGCACTCGTCGCCGAGCCTCTCTTCGTGATGGCCGACAGCGCCATCGTGGGCCACCTCGGCACCGCACAACTGGCCGGACTCGGCGTCGCCTCGGCGCTCCTCACCACCGCCGTGAGTATCTTCGTCTTCCTCGCCTACGCGACCACGGCCGCCGTGGCCCGCCGGGTGGGCGCCGGAGATCTCCAGGCCGCCATCCGTCAGGGCATGGACGGCATCTGGCTGGCCCTCCTGCTCGGCGCCGCCGTCATCGCCGTCGTCCTTCCCACCGCACCCGCGCTCGTGGAGCTCTTCGGCGCATCGGACACCGCGGCCCCGTACGCGATCACATACCTCCGCCTCTCCTCGCTCGGCATCCCCGCCATGCTCGTCGTGCTCGCCTCCACCGGTGTCCTGCGCGGACTGCAGGACACCAAGACCCCGCTGTACGTGGCGATCGGCGGCTTCGTCGCCAACGGCGTCCTCAACGTGGCCCTCGTCTACGGCGCCGGCCTCGGCATCGCAGGCTCCGCCTGGGGCACCGTCATCGCCCAGTGGGCGATGGCCGCCGTGTACCTCTTCGTCGTCGTCCGCGGAGCCAGACGCCACGGCGCCTCCCTGCGTCCCGACGCCGCCGGCATCAGAGCCTGCGCCCAAGCCGGCGCACCGCTCCTCGTCCGTACGCTCTCGCTGCGGGCGATCCTGATGATCGCGACCGCGGTGGCGGCCCGTCTCGGCGACGCGGATGTGGCCGCCCACCAGATCATCCTGTCCCTGTGGAGCCTGCTGGCCTTCGCGCTCGACGCCATCGCCATCGCCGGCCAGGCGATCATCGGCCGCTACTTGGGTGCGAACGATTCCCAGGGCGCACGCGATGTCTGTCGCCGCATGGTGCAGTGGGGCATCGCATCGGGAGTCGTGCTCGGCGTGCTGGTCGTCCTCGCCCGGCCACTGTTCGTCCCGCTTTTCTCCAGCGACTCCGTGGTCCAGGACGCAGCCCTGCCCGCCCTTGTGGTGGTGGCCATCTCCCAGCCGGTCTGCGGCATCGTCTACGTCCTCGACGGCGTACTGATGGGTGCGGGAGACGGCCCGTATCTGGCCTGGGCGATGCTTGCCACGCTGGCGGTCTTCGCTCCGGTGGCCCTTCTCGTGCCGACCCTCGGCGGTGGGCTGACCGCTGTGTGGGCAGCGATGACCCTGATGATGGCGGTCCGCATGGTGACCCTCTGGCTGCGCACACGCTCCGGCCACTGGATCGTCACCGGCGCCACCCGCTGAGCCTGACCGGCTGATTCCCCCGCCTCTGTTTCACGTGAAACCGCGTCCGTGAAACAACGTCCGTGAAACACGTTGGGCCGCACCCTGAGGGTGCGGCCCAACGTGTGCTTCAGCCCTGCCAAGCGCAGTGCTTAGGCGGAGACGACCTCGATGTTGACCTGAGCGGCAACCTCGGGGTGCAGACGCACGGACGTCGCGTGGGCGCCCAGCGTCTTGATCGGCGAGCCCAGCTCGACGCGGCGCTTGTCGATCTTCGGACCACCGGCGGCCTCGATCGCCGAAGCGACGTCAGCCGGGGTGACGGAACCGAAGAGACGACCGGCGTCGCCGGAGCGGACGGCCAGACGGACCTTGACGCCCTCGAGCTTGGCCTTGACCTCGTTGGCCTGCTCGATGGTCGCGATCTCGTGGATCTTGCGAGCACGACGGATCTGCTCGACGTCCTTTTCGCCACCCTTGGTCCAGCGGATCGCAAAGTTCCGCGGGATCAGGTAGTTGCGGGCGTAGCCGTCCTTGACGTCTACGACCTCGCCGGCGGCACCGAGGCCGGAGACCTCGTGGGTGAGGATGATCTTCATTAGTCGGTCACCCTTCCCTTATCGCGCGGTGGACGTGTAGGGCAGCAGCGCCATCTCACGGCTGTTCTTCACGGCCGTGGCGACGTCACGCTGGTGCTGCGTGCAGTTGCCGGTCACGCGGCGGGCACGGATCTTGCCGCGGTCGGAAATGAACTTCCGCAGCATGTTCGTGTCCTTGTAGTCCACGTACGTGACCTTGTCCTTGCAGAATGCGCAGACCTTCTTCTTAGGCTTGCGCACAGGCGGCTTCGCCATGGTGTTTCTCCTGTGTGATCAAGAAGTGTGGGATCGGCCCACCCTTGGCCCTGAGGCCTAGAAGGGGGGCTCGTCCGAGTAGCCGCCGCCAGAGCCGCCGGAGCCGCCGGAGCTTCCGCCCCAGCCACCGCCGCCGCCCTGCTGACCGCCGCCGGCCGGCGCACCGGTCGCCCAGGGGTCGTCGGCGGGAGCACCGCCGCCGCCCTGCTGCTGACCGCCACCGGAGCCGCCGCCCCAGTTGCCGCCGCCCTGCTGGCCGCCGCCGCCACCGCCGCCGAATCCGCCGCCCTGGCCGCCTCGGCCGGTGGTCTTGGTGACCTTGGCCGTGGCGTTCTTCAAGCTGGCGCCGACTTCCTCGACGTCCAGCTCGTAGACCGTGCGCTTGATGCCCTCACGGTCTTCGTAGGACCGCTGCTTCAGCCGGCCCTGCACGACGACGCGCATGCCTCGCTGAAGCGACTCCGCGACGTTCTCCGCCGCCTGACGCCAGACCGAGCAGGTGAGGAAGAGGCTCTCGCCGTCCTTCCACTCATTGGTCTGACGGTCGAAGGTGCGGGGAGTGGACGCGACACGGAACTTCGCGACCGCCGCACCGGACGGGGTGAAGCGCAGCTCGGGGTCGTCGACAAGATTGCCGACAACCGTGATGACGGTCTCGCCTGCCATGGGGGAACCTCTCGGCGGGTTTGCTGCTGGCTGCTTTTGCTGCTGCTACTCGGATCCCGAGTGCCGCTGAGCGGGGAAGCTCAGTGGGTCTCGGGACGGAGGACCTTGGTCCGGAGGACCGACTCGTTCAGGTTCATCTGGCGGTCGAGCTCCTTGACGACCGCAGGCTCGGCCTGCAGGTCGATGACCGAGTAGATGCCCTCGGGCTTCTTCTTGATCTCGTACGAGAGACGACGACGGCCCCAGGTGTCGACCTTTTCGACCTTTCCGTTGCCCTCACGGACGACGGAGAGGAAGTTCTCGATCAACGGGGAGACAGCGCGCTCCTCGAGATCGGGGTCGAGGATGACCATCACTTCGTAGTGACGCATGTGGAACCCACCTCCTTTGGACTCAGCGGCCACGGTCGTTCCGTGGCAGGAGGGTCGTGATGCGTACGCAACGGTATCGGCAGCCACTGACAATCGGGCTCCCCGATCAGTAGACCGATCGGGAGTCCCTGCCATGGCCTGGGCAGACACCGGTGCAGACGGTACAGAGTACCCGCACCTGGGCTTCCGGTTGAAATCCGGCCGGGGAAGGGCAGAATCTGTACACATCGGGTGTGTATGGCGCTACAGTGCGCCGCCTTCCGCAGGAGGTGCCTTATGGCACAGACATTGCGACCGAACACCGCCGGCTCTCTCTTCGCCACGGACGGCAAGGCCCATCCCATGCAGGACACGCTGCTCGGCGTGACCCTGATCCTGGGTGCGATCGCCTTCGTCACGGCGATGTTCCACAACCTCCACCTGCTCAGTTCCTGGGCCGGCCTGGTGGGGATCGCCACGGGTGCGTGGGGACAGTTCATCTCCGAGACGACCCGCGAGCGCTTCGGCCTGATCCTCGGCCTCGGAGCATCAGCGGTCGGATTCTTCCTGGGTATGGCCCACGGCGGACTCTTCGGCGGGCTTTGGTAGCCATCCCTCGACGCCCCCGCCGCGCATAGGGCGGGGGTCAAGGTTCCGTACGCCCAGACGGGGCGCTCTCGGGGCACAGTAGGCTTCGGCGCGAGAGCCGGAGCCCCTGTACCCATGGGGACACACCAGCCCGAGGAGCGCCCCGAATGAGTCTGACCCTGAGGACCATCAGTCGCGAGCAGCATCTGGCGTATATCCAGAGCCTGCCGTCGGCAAGTCATTGCCAGGTCCCGGCATGGGCGGATGTGAAGAGTGAATGGCGTTCGGAGAACCTGGGCTGGTTCGACGACCGGACCGGCGAACTCGTCGGCGCGGGCCTGGTGCTCTACCGGCAGCTGCCCAAGGTCAAGCGCTACCTCGCCTACCTCCCCGAGGGTCCGGTCATCAACTGGTACGCGCCGAACCTGGACGACTGGCTGCAGCCGATGCTCGCGCATCTGAAGCGGCAGGGCGCCTTCTCCGTGAAGATGGGCCCGCCGGTCGTCATCCGGCGCTGGGACGCTCCCGCGATCAAGTCCGGCATCCAGAACCCGGACGTGAAGCGGCTGCGGGACGTCGAGGCCACGCACATCGAGCCGCGTGCCTTCGAAGTCTCCGACCGCCTGCGGAAGATGGGCTGGCAGCAGGGCGAGGACGGCGGCGCCGGCTTCGGTGACGTGCAGCCGCGTTATGTGTTCCAAGTGCCGCTGGCCAACCGCTCCTTGGACGAGGTTCTCAAGGGCTTCAACCAGCTGTGGCGACGCAATATCAAGAAGGCCGAGAAGGCCGGCGTCGAGGTCGTCCAGGGCGGCTACGAGGACCTCGCCGAATGGCAGCGTCTGTACGAGATCACCGCGGTCCGCGACAAGTTCCGTCCGCGGCCGCTCGGTTACTTCCAGCAGATGTGGCGGACCCTCAACTCCGAGGACCCCAACCGCATGCGGCTGTACTTCGCGCGGCACAACGGCGTGAACCTGTCCGCGGCGACGATGCTCGTCGTCGGCGGGCACGTCTGGTACTCCTACGGCGCCTCCGACAACATCGGCCGCGAGGTCAGGCCCTCGAACGCGATGCAGTGGCGGATGCTCCGGGACGCCTACGCGCTCGGCGCCACCGTCTATGACTTGCGGGGCATCTCCGACTCTCTGGACGAGACGGACCATCTCTTCGGACTGATTCAGTTCAAGGTGGGCACGGGTGGAGAGGCTGTCGAGTACATCGGCGAGTGGGACTTCCCGCTGAACAAGCTGCTCCACAAGGCGCTCGACATCTACATGTCGCGACGCTGACCGCACCGCCCCGGCACAATTCGCACTGCCCCAAATAGTCTTCATACCTCTGATACACCGCAGCCACGAGAAAGGTTCCGGGATCCGGCCATGGCGCTCACGCTCTATGTCGACACCGCGCGCTGGCGGGGACACCACAAGCACGTGCTGGAGCAGTTCCCGGGAATCGTCCCGGTCTGCAAGGGCAACGGCTACGGCTTCGGTCATGAGCGCCTCGCGGAAGAAGCGACCCGCTTCGGCTCCGACGTCCTCGCCGTCGGCACCACGTACGAAGCCGCCCGGATCAAGGACTGGTTCAGCGGTGATCTGCTGGTCCTGACCCCGTTCCGGCGGGGCGAGGAGCCCGTGCCGCTGCCCGACCGCGTCATCCGCTCCGTGTCGTCCCTGGACGGCGTACACGGCCTCGTGGGCGCCCGCGTCGTCATCGAGGTCATGTCCTCGATGAAGCGGCACGGCGTGAGCGAGCAGGAGCTCTCACAGCTGCACGCGGCCATCGAGGACGTACGACTCGAGGGCTTCGCGATCCACCTGCCGCTGGACCGCACCGACGGCTCGGACGCCGTCGAGGAGGTCATCGGCTGGATGGACCGGCTGCGTGCCGCCCGTCTTCCGCTGCACACGATGTTCGTCAGCCACCTCAAGGCCAACGAACTCGCCCGCCTGCAGCAGCAGTTCCCGCAGACACGCTTCCGCGCGCGCATCGGTACGCATCTGTGGCTGGGTGACCACGACGCCACCGAGTACCGCGGCGCCGTCCTGGACGTCACGCAGGTGACCAAGGGCGACCGCTTCGGCTACCGCCAGCAGAAGGTGGCGTCCGACGGCTGGCTTGTCGTCGTCGCGGGCGGCACGTCGCACGGCGTCGGCCTGGAGGCCCCGAAGGCGCTGCACGGCATGGTGCCGCGTGCGAAGGGCGTGGCCCGCGCGGGCCTCGCGACCGTCAACCGCAACCTCTCGCCGTTCGTCTGGGGCGGCAAGCAGCGCTGGTTCGCGGAGCCCCCGCATATGCAGGTCTCCATCCTTTTCGTTCCCTCGGACGCTCCCGAGCCGAAGGTGGGCGAGGAGCTGGTGGCCCATCTGCGGCACACCACCACGCAGTTCGACCGCATCGTCGATCGCTGAGCACAGCGGGACCGACCACAGACTGAAGGGCCGGGAGCGACAGTTGTCGCTCCCGGCCCTTCAGTCGTTCCTGGCCCTCAGTCGTTTCCGACCGCCTCGACGCCTTGTTCGCTCAGGGCGAAACGTCGGTCGACGCCGATCCCCACCGCACCTGAGGGCCTTCGGTCGAGTGCACCGCGTGCCGCGGCGGATGGGCCGCCTGACCGAGGACGAAGACGTCCTGTGCGCCGTCCAGGACGCCCCCTGAGGGGTCATCGTCACCGGATCGCCGCACAGGGTCCCGCTCCGGCATCAGGATGTCGCGCACGACCACGGCGCACAGGTACAACGTCCCCAGCAGGTGGACCACGATGGCGAGTTGATAACCCTCGGTCGGCAGGCCCTTGTGGGCGTCTCCGCTTGTCGTGTACGCGAGGTACAGCCAGATCCCCAGGAAGTACGCGACCTCGCAGGCCTGCCAGATCAGGAAGTCACGCCAGCGCGGCCGCGCCAGCGCCGCGAGGGGGATCAGCCACAGTACGTACTGCGGCGAGTAGACCTTGTTGGTGAGGATGAACGCGGCGACCACCAGGAAGGCGAGCTGCGCGAAGCGCGGGCGGCGCGGCGCGGTCAGGCCCAGCGCGCCGACCCCGAGGCAGGCAAGCAGCATCAGCGCCGTCGCCAGGGTGTTGACCGTGTCCGTGGACAGCGGGTCGTCCATGCGCTGCGAGAGGATCAGCCAGAACGAGCCGAAGTCGACGCCTCGCTCCTGGCTGAAGGTGTAGAACTTCGCCCAGCCCTCGCGGATGTGGAAGCCCGTCGCGTCGTGCGTGATCATCACGGGCAGGTTCACCACGAGCCAGGCCCCTACCGCGGCCCCGGCCGTCATGAGGAACGGCCGCCAGCGCCCTGCCCGCCAGCACAGGATGAGCAGCGGTCCCAGCAGCAGCGCCGGGTAGAGCTTCGCGGCGGTCGCAAGGCCCAGCAGGATGCCCGCCGAGAACGTCCCCCCGCGTGCCCACATCAGCATCGCGGCGGCCGTGAGGGCGACGGCGAACAGGTCCCAGTTGATGGTGGCCGTCAGCGCGAAGGCGGGGGCCAGGGCGACCATCAGACCGTCCCAGGGGCGGCGCCTCTGGGTGCGGGCGACACAGACGGCGATGACCGCCGTGCAGGCCATCAGCATCCCGGCGTTGACCATCCAGTAGAACTTCTCCTGGTGCTGGATGCTGCCGCTGCCCGGGGTCAGCCAGGAGGCCACCTCCATGAAGACACCGGTCAGCACCGGGTACTCGAGGTACTCCATGTCGCCGGGCAGCTTGTCGAAGTAGGGCACGAGCCCGTCGGCGAAACCGCGCCCCTGGTAAAGGTGCGGAATGTCGGAGTAGCAGGCGTGCGTGTACTGCGAGCTCGCGCCCTGGAACCATGCACCGTCGTAGCACGGCATCTTCTGCACCATGCCGAGTGCGAACATCCCAATGGCCATGAGCGCGATGACGCGTACGGGGGTCCACCACGTCGCCGCGTACAGCACTCTGCGGCCGATGGGCCCACCGATCAGCTCGCTGCCGGCCGCGGCGACCTCGTCCTCCTTGGTCGGCCGTACGGGCTCCGGCGGTTGTGCACTGGTGGTCTTGTGCACGCTCGTGCGCGTCGTCTCTGCACTGGGCATGCCGCACATCCTGCCGTACGCACCTGAGAACACGGAGAGGGCCGCCACACCGGTGCGGTGTGGCGGCCCTCGTCAGCGCTCAGCGACGCATGTTTCACGTGAAACAGTGCGTTTCACGTGAAACACACTCACGGGGATCGGTCAGCCTGCCGGGCCCCCGAGCCAGCCCCCGTTGCCGTTGCCGTTGCTGTCTCCGCCGCCCGTCGGTTCATCCGTGGCCGGTGGTGACTCCCCGCCGGTACTGCCGTCGGTAGTGCCACCGTCCGCCTGGCCACCGTTGTTGTTGCACTGCCAGTCCCAGTCGGCACAGGACTCTCCGGGATCAGGGCTTCCCGAGGGGCTCGGGGACGGGCCGGTGTCCGACGGGCTCGGTGAAGGAGACTTCTCCGGCTCCTCGGTCTTGGACGGAGTCGGGCTCGGGGCGGGCGGCGGAGTCTCACCGACGACCGAACCGATCGGCTGCGGGACCGGGAAGTTCCTCACGGTTTGACCCTTGAGGGCCTGCTCCATGTAGTCCTTCCAGATCTGCGCGGGGAACGAGGCGCCGTGGATCTTCTCCTCGCCACCCGTGCCGAACATCTCCAGGAACTCGCGCTTCTTGTTCCCTTCGTTGTCGTCGAGGCGGTACATGCTGATCGCGGTCGACAGCTGCGGGGTGTACCCGACGAACCAGGCGGACTTGTTGCCGTCGGTGGTACCGGTCTTGCCCGCCACCTGGCGACCGCTCAGCTGGGCCGAGGTACCCGTGCCCTTCTCGACGACGGTCCTGAGCACGTCGGTGACGTTATCGGCGACGTCTTGGTCGAAGGCCCGCTTGGTCTGCGACTCGTGCTGGTACACGGTGTTGCCCTTGTGCTCGACCTTCTTGACCGAGTACGGATCGTTCTGCTTGCCGCGGGACGCGAAGGTGGAGTACGCGCCGGCCATGCGGATCGCACTCGGAGAGGACGTACCGAGCGAGAAGGACGGGTAATTGGCGCTGGCCAGGCTGTTCTCCTTGATGCCGGAGGCGATGGCCGCCTCCTTCACCTTGTCCAGGCCGACGTCCATGCCGAGCTGCACATAGGCCGAGTTGACGGACTCCCGCATCGCTTCACGGAGGTCGATCTGGTAGGTCGGCGCGTTGTACGACTGGTCACCGTCGTTGGTCTGCAGCCATTCCTTGCCTTCTCGGTCCGTCCAGATACTGCCGTCGTAGTTCTCGATCTTGAGCTTGTTCTTGCCGCTGTAGAGGCTCTTCGGGTTGACGATCGTGCGCTGGTCCTCGCCCTGGATTTCCGTCCCGCCCTTGGCGCGAGTTCCGTCCTTGAACGCCGCCGCCAGCACGAACGGCTTGAACGTCGAGCCGACCTGCGCACCGGTCTGGTCCGCGTTGTTGGTGAAGTGCTTGGTCGCGTCCACACCGCCGTAGATGGCCTCGATCGCGCCGTCCTCCGGATTCACGGAGGCGCCACCGAACTGGACGTGCGTGTCCTTGTCCGGACGCTGCTTGGGTTTGATCTTCGCCTTGCGGACCTTCTCCACGGACTTCTCGAGCTTGTCGACCTTGGACTTGCTGAAGGTCGTGTGGATCTCGTAGCCGCCCCGCTGGAGGTCGTTGGCCGTGATCTCACCCTCGCTGTTGTTGATCACGTACGCCTTGGCCAGGTCGACGAGATAACCCACCTGACCGCCCAGCTGAGCGTTGGAGCGGGGGTTCTCCAGCCGCGGGAACGTCTCGTACTTTTTCCGGACCTCGGCGGTCAGATGCCCGTCCTTGACCTCTTCGTCGAGGATCCACTTCCACCGCTTGTGGGCACGCGCGCGGTTGGCCTGCGGCGAGGCCGCAGGGTCGACCTCGGGGTAGCCCGCGGGGTCGTAGTAGGTGGCGCCCTTGAGCACTGTCGCCAGGAGGGCGCACTGGCTGGGGTCCAGTTCGGCGGCGTCCTTGCCGAAGTAGGCGCGAGCGGCGGCCTGGATGCCATAGGCCCCACGGCCGTAGTAGGCGGTGTTCAGATACCCCGCCATGATCTTTTCTTTGGACTCGGTCCGGCCGACCTTTATGGAGATGAAGAGCTCTTTGAACTTACGTGTGAACGTCTGCGACTGGTCACCCAGGCGCGCGTTCTTCACGTACTGCTGGGTGATGGTCGAGCCACCCTGGGTCTCCCCGCCCTTGGCCATGTTGACCAGGGCACGCGTGATGCCCATGGGGTCGATGCCCTTGTCGTCCTCGAACGACTTGTTCTCGGCCGAGATGACGGCGGTCCGCATCTCCTTGGGGATCTTGTCGTAGTCGATGATCTGGCGGTTCGTCTCACCGCCGGTCGCGACCATCTGCTTGCCGTTGGCCCAGTAGTAGACGTTGTTCTGCGCCTTGGCCGCTTCGTCGACCTTCGGCACCTCCACCAAGGCGTACGCGATCCCGGTGATCGCCATCAGGCTGCCGAGGAATCCGACGAACAGGCCGGTGACAAGGCGCCACGACGGCACCCAGCGCCGCAGACCGTCCTTGTCCGCGCGCGGGTAGTCGATGAACCTCTTCTTGCGCGGCTCGTGGCCGCCACGGCCTCGGCCGCGGCCCGGCCCGTTCGGGCCGCCGCCTCCACGCCGACCGCCGCCGCCGGCGCCTCCGCGCCCGGCACCGGCCCCGTCGGCCGCTCTGCGTCGGCCTCCGCCCGCGCCGACAGCGCCACTGCGCTGCGCGGCACGACGAGCCTCGGCACGGCCGCCGTAGGAGCGGTCCCCGTCGTCAGGGGCCCCTGCTCCGTGCGAGCCGGTTGAGGAAGTGGGCGATCCAGTGGCGCCACGCGGTGCCGCGCGGCGACCCGACGACGCGCCTGGGACGCCGCGTCTGGCCGCGGCGCGTCCGCCGCCCTGCGGCTGCGGCGGTTTGCGACGGTGCTCGCTCATCGAACGATTACTCCTCGGGCAGGCGCAGGTATCCGCGCCTGGAAACGGCGGCTGGTTTCCGGTCCCCCCGAAGTACGGATGCGCCCTTCTCAGCGCTCACCCGCACTACACCAGGGACAACGACGCCCTCACGCGTCACTTGGTTCCCGGCGGTCTGCATGGCGCACAGACTACGCACCGTCAAAACCCTCTTAGGGCAGAAGTTCACCCCAAATCAGGCAAGTTACTTCCTACGAATCGGTGATGTGACGCCGTTCACCGTTTCCCCTCTTGTCTCAACAGGCGGGCCGTTCTATCGTCTCGATGTATCGAGTCGATACATCAGCTCGGCATAAAGACCGTGTCGACAGACGCTGGCAGACGGGAGGCGAAGATGAGCAGACGCTCCGGCATCCTCGAGTTCGCCGTGCTCGGCCTGCTGCGCGAGTCCCCGATGCACGGCTATGAGCTGCGTAAACGGCTCAATACTTCGCTGGGAGTGTTCCGCGCCTTCAGCTACGGGACGCTCTACCCCTGCCTCAAGACGCTGGTCGCCAACGGCTGGTTGATCGAGGAATCGGGCGGCACCCCCGAGGAGGCCCTCGCGGCCCCCCTCTCCGGGCGCCGCGCCAAGATCGTCTATCGGCTGACGGCGGAAGGTAAGGAGCACTTCGAGGAGCTGCTCTCCCAGACCGGCCCCGACGCGTACGAGGACGAACACTTCGCCGCCCGCTTCGCCTTCTTCGGGCAGACATCGCGGGACGTACGCATGCGGGTCCTCGAGGGGCGTCGCAGCCGCCTCGAGGAGCGTCTGGAGAAGATGAGCGCCTCCCTGGCCCGTACCCGGGAGCGCCTGGACGACTACACGCTTGAGCTGCAGCGGCACGGAATGGAGTCCGTGGAGCGCGAAGTGCGCTGGCTGAACGAGCTCATCGAGAGCGAGCGCGCGGGGCGGGACCAGCAACGATCCGCCCCGGACGGCTCCGCTCAGCACGACAGCACATCTGGGGAGTCGGGCGGCCTGCCCCGGCGGCGGGACACGAACCCGCCGCCGGATCCGTCCGATGACACCGCCAAGTGAGGCCCCGCGGTCCGCGGGGTCTCATCCGGAATACACAGATCACACAGGGAGCAACCGGAATGGGTTCGGTTCGCGTAGCCATCGTCGGCGTGGGCAACTGCGCCGCCTCGCTGGTCCAGGGCGTCGAGTACTACAAGGACGCAGACCCGGACGCCAAGGTCCCGGGCCTGATGCACGTCCAGTTCGGCGAGTACCACGTCGGTGATGTCGAGTTCGTCGCCGCCTTTGACGTGGACGCCAAGAAGGTCGGCCTCGACCTCACGGACGCCATCGGCGCCAGCGAGAACAACACCATCAAGATCTGCGACGTGCCGAACAAGGGTGTCACCGTCCAGCGGGGCCACACCCTCGACGGCCTGGGCAAGTACTACCGCCAGACCATCGAGGAGTCCGACGAGACCCCGGTCGACGTCGTCCAGGTCCTCAAGGACAAGCAGGTCGACGTCCTCGTCTGCTACCTGCCCGTCGGTTCCGAGGACGCCGCGAAGTTCTACGCGCAGTGCGCCATCGACGCCAAGGTCGCCTTCGTCAACGCCCTGCCGGTCTTCATCGCCGGCACCAAGGAGTGGGCCGACAAGTTCACCGAGGCGGGCGTCCCGATCGTCGGCGACGACATCAAGTCCCAGGTCGGCGCCACCATCACGCACCGCGTGATGGCCAAGCTGTTCGAGGACCGCGGTGTCCGTCTTGAGCGCACCATGCAGCTCAACGTCGGCGGCAACATGGACTTCAAGAACATGTTGGAGCGCGACCGCCTCGAGTCCAAGAAGATCTCGAAGACGCAGTCCGTCACCTCGCAGATCCGTGACCGTGACATGGGCGCCGACAACGTCCACATCGGTCCGTCCGACTACGTCGCGTGGCTCGACGACCGCAAGTGGGCGTACGTCCGCCTCGAGGGCCGCGCCTTCGGTGACGTCCCGCTGAACCTGGAGTACAAGCTCGAGGTCTGGGACTCCCCGAACTCGGCCGGTGTCATCATCGACGCCCTGCGCGCCGCGAAGATCGCCAAGGACCGCGGCATCGGCGGCCCGATCCTCTCCGCGTCCTCGTACTTCATGAAGTCCCCGCCGGTGCAGTACTTCGACGACGAGGCGTACGAGAACGTCGAGAAGTTCATCAAGGGCGAGGTCGAGCGCTAAAGCCCGCCGCTTGAACAGCTGTTGAGGGTCCTCGGGCAATCCGCCCGGGGACCCTCCGCGTATGTGAGGCTGTGCCCCATGGCTGTCGTCGGTGACCTGCGCGTACTGCTGCGTCTGCGGGACTTCCGGCGCTTGCTCGCCGTGCGGCTGCTGTCCCAGGGCGCGGACGGCGTCTATCAGGTGGCCCTCGCCACGTACGTCGTCTTCTCGCCGGAGAAGCAGACCTCACCGGGTGCGATCGCCTCCGCGATGGCGGTGCTGCTCCTGCCGTATTCCCTGATCGGCCCGTTCGCCGGCGTGCTCCTCGACCGCTGGCCACGCCGTCAGGTTTTTCTGTACGGCAACGTGCTGCGGGCCGCTCTCGCCTCGGTGACCGCGGTGCTGATGCTGAGCGGCGTGCCGGACTGGCTCTTCTACGCCTCCGCGCTCTGCGTCACGGCCGTCAACCGTTTCGTCCTTGCCGGACTCTCGGCGGCGCTGCCGCGCGTGGTCGACGACGAACGTCTGGTGATGGCCAACTCCCTCTCACCGACCGCGGGGACGCTGGCTGCCACCGTGGGCGGCGGCCTCGCGTTCGTCGTACGGCTGGCGGGTTCCGACTCGGACGCGGTGGTCGTCCTGCTCGGAGCCGTCCTGTATCTCTGCGCGGCGCTCGCCTCACTGCGGATGGCGCGTGAACTCCTCGGCCCGGACCCTGAGCTGGTGCGGCCACGGCTCGGCGCGGCGCTCTCCGGTACGGCACGGGACCTGATGGCCGGGGTGCGGCACCTGGCGCAGCGGCGCCCGGCCGCCCGCGCGCTCCTCGCGATGACACTCATGCGGTTCTGCTACGGCGCCCTGACGGTCATGGTCCTGATGCTCTGCCGATACGCCTGGTCGTCCTCGGAGTCCGACGGGCTCGCCCTGCTCGGACTCGCCGTGGGGGTCTCGGGGGCGGGCTTCTTCGCGGCGGCCGTGGTGACTCCCTGGGCGGTGAACCAGCTGACGGCCGGCGGCTGGATCGTCACCTGCGCCGGCGCCGCGGCGGTCCTGGAACCGGCACTCGCTCTCCCCTTCACCCCGGCGCCGCTGCTCATCGCCGCGTTCCTGCTGGGCCTGACGACGCAGGGAGCGAAGATCGCCACGGACACAGTGGTGCAGTCGACGGTGGACGACAGCTTCCGTGGCCGGATCTTCTCCATCTACGACGTTCTGTTCAACGTCGCTTTCGTCGGTGCGGCAGGAGTAGCCGCACTGATGCTGCCGCCTGACGGGCGATCGGTTCCGCTGGTGGTCACAGTGGCCGTTATCTACGCGGCAATTGCAGCCGCTATGGCCAGATTTGACGCGCAGTAAGTGTCACATCAGTGACACAGAGCACCTCTGGGCTTCAGAGATGTCACCGCACCCCTATAACTTACGGACGTCGTATCCGCGCCATAGCGCTTCCGTTCGAGGGGGACCCCCAAGTGACTACTCCGCCCCAGGGCCAGAATCCGTACCCGCCCCAGGCTCAGAACCCCTACGGCCAGCAGGCGCCGGGCACTCCGTACCCCCCGCAACAGGGGCAGCCCGGCGCGTATCCGGGCTTCAACCAGGGCGCCCCCCTCCCTCCGCCTCAGCCGCAGCGCCGCCCGATCAAGGCTTACCTGCGGGGTGCGGCCGTGGTGATTGGCCTCATCGTGATAGCGGGCGGCTGGTGGGCGAGCCGGGACGACGCGGACACCGCAGCGGTCGGCGACTGTCTGAAGGTCGCCTCGTCGTCCTCGGATCGTATGGAGGTAGTGGACTGCTCCTCCTCTGAGGCGGAGTCCAAGGTCATCAAGAAGATCGACGGTCACTTCACCCAGATCAGCGCGGAGACCGAGTGCCGCAAGGTCAAGGGCGCCACCGGCTTCTACGCCGAGACGGGTGACGGCGCCGAGTTCCTGTTCTGCACGAAGGGCGCGTAGACCTACGCGAAGGGGCACTGTTTCACGTGAAACAGTGCCCCTTCGCATGTCCGGATCCGGAGCGTTGTTTCACGTGAAACATCGCGCCGTGCCTCATCTCACTCCTGAGCGGCCCACCACTCCTTGAGCGCCGCGATCGCCGCGTCCCGCTCCATCGGGCCGTTCTCCAGCCGCAGCTCCAGCAGGAACTTGTAGGCCTGACCGATCACCGGTCCCGGCCGTACATCCAGGATCTCCATGATCTCGTTGCCGTCCAGGTCGGGGCGGATCGAGTCCAGTTCCTCCTGCTCCTGAAGCCGCGCGATGCGCTCCTCCAGGCCGTCGTACGCACGCGACAGCGCATTGGCCTTCCGCTTGTTGCGCGTCGTGCAGTCGGACCGGGTCAGCTTGTGCAGCCGGTCGAGGAGGGGCCCCGCGTCGCGTACGTAGCGGCGTACGGCCGAGTCCGTCCACTCGCCCGTTCCGTAGCCGTGGAAGCGCAGGTGCAGCTCCACCAGGCGTGAGACGTCCTTCACGAGCTCGTTCGAGTACTTGAGCTCCGTCATCCGCTTCTTGGTCATCTTGGCGCCCACCACCTCGTGATGGTGGAAGGAGACCCGGCCGTCCTCCTCGAAGCGCCGCGTCCGCGGCTTCCCGATGTCGTGCAGCAGCGCGGCGAGCCGCAGCGTCAGATCCGGGCCGTCCTCCTCCAGCGCCATCGCCTGCTCGAGAACGATCAGCGTGTGGTCGTAGACGTCCTTGTGCCGGTGGTGCTCGTCACGCTCCAGACGCAGCGCCGGAAGCTCAGGGAGCACGCGCTCGGCGATGCCTGTGTCGACAAGTAGAGCCAGCCCCTTCGCCGGGTACGGCGAGAGGATCAGCTTGTTCAGTTCGTCACGGACACGCTCCGCGGAGACGATGTCGATGCGCTCGGCCATCGCCTTCATCGCGGCGACGACCTCCGGAGCCACCTCGAAGTCGAGCTGCGCGGCGAACCGCGCGGCCCGCATCATCCGCAGCGGGTCGTCGGAGAACGAGCCCTCCGGGGTGCCAGGGGTACACAGAACACGCTCTGCCAGGTCATCCAGGCCACCGTGCGGGTCGACGAACTCCTTCTCGGGGAGCGCGACAGCCATCGCGTTGACGGTGAAATCACGGCGCACGAGGTCTTCCTCGATGGAGTCGCCGTACGAGACCTCGGGCTTGCGCGAGGTCCTGTCGTAGGCCTCGGAGCGGTAGGTCGTGACCTCGATCTGAAAGCTCTGATCAGCGTCTCCGACGCGGGCATTCTTCTGGCTGCCCACCGTGCCGAAGGCGATCCCGACGTCCCACACCGAGTCCGCCCACGGCCTGACGATCTTCAGCACATCCTCGGGGCGGGCATCGGTCGTGAAGTCCAGGTCGTTGCCGAGCCGGCCAAGGAGCGCGTCCCTGACCGACCCACCGACCAGGGCGAGGGAGAACCCGGCCTCCTGGAATCGGCGGGCAAGATCGTCCGCGACAGGGGACACACGCAGCAGTTCACTGACCGCGCGGCGCTGCACCTGGCTCAGTGCGCTGGGATTTTCTTCATTGGCGTTCGGCACAACAGAAAAGGGTACGTGCCCCGGACGCCCCCAGCCGCCCCGTTTTCAGCGGGGCCTCCCGGGCCGCGCGCCCCTCCCCGGCCAGGTCTTCAGATCATGTGGAGCAGTCCGCGGCACTTCGCCACAGCGCACCTCGTTACCATGCGTGGACGCACAACCGACGACCACTGACGACGACGAGGACGGGCAACGCGTGGCCGAGGCGGCAGACTTCCCGGGGACCAGTCCCTCACCTGCCCGCCGGTGGCTGCGGCGTACGGCAGCGTTGCTGGCTGGCGCCCCATTGCTGGCCGGCATGCTGCAGCTGTCGGCCGAGCCGACCGCGCACGCCGCGACGCCGAGCGTGCCGGCAGACGCCGCCGGTTCGAACACCGTCGACGTCTCGCTCAACAAACTCACACCCACCGCCCCGTCGGACGGAGACACGCTCACCGTCTCCGGCACCGTCACCAACGAGGGCAAGCAGGCGGTCACAGGGGCCGAGGTGGGGCTGCGCCTTGGACCGGCCCTGAGCGGCCGCAGCCAGATCGACTCCGCCGCCAAGCGCACCGGCTACCAGCCGGGAGCCGACGGCACGGAGGTCGGCGGCAAGTACGTCAAGAAGTTCTCCAAGCTCGCCCCCGGCATCCGCACGGACTTCAGCATCTCCGTCCCGGTCAAGGCGCTGGACCTCGGATCCGACGGCGTCTACCAGCTCGGTGTCTCGCTCACGGGCCGGACCGTCGCCCAGCCGTGGTCCCAGGTGCTCGGCTTCGAGCGGACCTTCCTGCCCTGGCAGTCGGACGCCGCGGGCACGAAGACCAGGACGACCTATCTGTGGCCGCTCATCTCCACCTCGCACCTCACGGCGGAGACCGGCTCGGACGAGCAGCAGACGCCCGTCTTCACGGACGACGACCTGGCCAAGGAGCTAGCGCCGGGCGGTCGCCTGGAGCAGATGCTGTCCCTGGGCCGCCAGCTCGATGTCACGTGGGTCATCGATCCCGACCTGCTTGCCTCGGTCGACGCGATGACACGGAACTACCGGGTGCAGACCGCCGACGGCAAGAGCACCACGGCGGGCAAGAACCAGGCGGTCGCCAAGGAGTGGCTGAACAAGCTCGAGGAGACGGTGAAGGACGAGAAGGTCGTCGCGCTGCCCTTCGCCGATCCCGACCTGGCCTCGCTCGCCCACAACGGCAGGACCGTCACCGGCTCCCTGGGCCAGCTCCAGGACGCCACCGATGTGGGGGAGAAGGCCGTGGAGGTCATCCTCCACGTCAAGCCGCAGTCGGACTTCGCGTGGCCCGTGGACGGCGCCCTCGATCCATCGATCGTCGATGTCTCCACTTCAGCGGGCGCCCACTCGGTGATCGCCCGGAGCGACAACCTGCGTGAGGGCGGCGCCCTGCCGTACACGCCCAACGCCGCCCGGCCCATCGGCGGCGGCACGACGGCCGTGGTGGCCGACGCACGCCTCTCCACGGCCTTCCAGGGCGACATGACGGGGGCCGAGAACTCCACGCTCGCCGTGCAGGAGTTCCTCGCCCAGAGCCTGATGGTCACGCTGCAGGACCCGGACAATCAGCGCAGCATCGTCGTCGCGCCGCAGCGCATGCCATCCGCCAGCCAGGCCCAGTCGATGGCGAAGGCGCTGACCGCCCTCTCCGACGAGCGCTGGTCGGAACCTCAGGACCTGTCGACGGCGGCGAAGGCCAAGCCGGACCCGTCCGCCACGACCCAGGTGCCGTCGGCCAGGTCCTATCCGGCGGCGCTGCGCAGGCAGGAGCTGCCGAAGTCGGCCTTCACGTCCATTCAGAACACCCAGAATAAGCTCAACCGCTTCCAGACGATCCTCAGCGAGCCCGACCGCGTCATCACGCCCTTCGGGCGGGCCATAGACCGCGAGATGTCGACGTCCTGGCGGGGCAGGGGCGCCGAGGCGGCAACCTACCGCCAGGGCGTGGACAACTACCTGACGACGCTCATCGACCAGGTGTCGCTGATCAAGAAGTCCGACGCGAAGCTCTCGGGGCGCAGCGCGACGATCCCGGTGACGGTGCAGAACAACCTGGTCCAGGGCGTCGACCACATGGTTCTGCGCCTGACCTCGGAAAACCCCACGCGTCTCAAGATCGACGACAAGGCCTACTCGGAACAGCGGGTCAAGGTCGCGGGCGGACACGCGCAGTCGGTGAAGTTCACCACCACGGCCAATGCCAACGGCCCGGTCCCGGTCTACGCCCAGCTCTACACCGAGGACGGCCAGCCATACGGCAAGGCGGTCCGCTTCGACGTGAACGTCACCGAGATCACCCTCACGGTGATGCTGGTCATCGCCGGCGGTGTGCTGCTCCTCGTGCTCGCCGGATTCCGGATGTACACCCAGCGCAAGCGGGCCGCCCGGCAGCGGGCCGAGGAGGGCCCGGAGGACGGACCCGACGGCGAGTCCGGCACGGAGCCGGGGGAGGACGACCCCGAGCAGCCGAGTGACCCGACACCGGACACCGCCCCGGAAAGCACCGACCCGTCGGACACGGGTGAGAGAGTGGACCGTTGAGCGATGTCGTGGCCGGTGGGCCCGGGGACGATGAGGTGGGGTAATCCATGAACGCGCCGTACGACGGTGACCGTGGCCAGGGCGCGGGCGGTGCCGGTCCCCCCGAGGACGGGCAGGTGCCACCCCAGCCTGCCCCGGATGTGTACCTCCAGGACGCCTACGACCAGGACCCCTACCGGGCGCAGGATCTCGCCGCCCAGGACCCGGTGACCGAGGCCCTGTACGACCGCGCTTCGCACCCTCCGCCGCCCCCCGGCTACTACCAGGACCCTCAGCCGCTCTACGCCCAGCCGCCCGCCCCTCCGCACGCCCCCGACCCCCGCGTATGGGCGCAGACCCCGGCCCCCGAACCCGAAGGCCCGACCCGGCATCTCCCGTACGGCGACGACGCGCGTACGACGCAGTTCGTGGGCGTCGACGACCTGGTCACCCATTCCGGCGAGGAGCGCCACGAGCCGGACGCCTTCGCTCACCTCTTCCGGGACCAGCAGCCCAGCGGCTACCGCGAACAGTCCGGCGGCTACCAGCAGGACGGCTACCCCCAGGGCAACGGCTATCCCCAGGGCAGCGGCTACCAGCAGCCGGGCGGCTACCAGCCCCCCGAGCCCCCGATGGTCCCAGCCCCGGCGACTCCCCCGACCCCCGCGCCGGCCCCCAAGTCGGGCGGTGCCGGACGGGCAGCGAGCCTGCTGAAGTCGAGCGCGGTGATGGCCGCGGGCACGATGGTCTCCCGGCTCACCGGTTTCGTACGCACCATGGTGATCACCGCGGCCCTCGGCGCCGCGACGCTCGGTGACGCCTGGACCGTCGCGTACACGTTGCCGACGATGATCTACATCCTGTCCGTAGGCGGTGGCCTGAACTCGGTCTTCGTGCCGCAGCTGGTGCGCGCCATGAAAAATGACAAGGACGGCGGCGAGGCCTACGCCAACCGCCTGCTGACCCTCGTCATGGTCGCGCTCGGCCTCATCGTGGCACTGGCCGTCTTCGCGGCGCCGCTGCTGGTCAAGCTGATGTCCACCCCCATCGCGAACAACCCGCCGGCAAACAACGTCGCGGTCACGTTCGCCCGCTACTGCCTGCCCACCATCTTCTTCATGGGCGTGCACGTGGTGATGGGCCAGATCCTCAATGCCCGCGGGAAGTTCGGCGCGATGATGTGGACCCCGGTCCTCAACAACATCGTCATGATCTTCACGTTCGGCCTGTTCATCTGGGTCTACGGAACGTCCGGCGACTCGGGGATGCGGGTCGAGAACATCCCGGCGGACGGTGTCCGTCTCCTGGGCATCGGCACCCTGCTCGGTCTGATCGTCCAGGCCCTGGCGATGATCCCGTATCTGCGCGAGACGGGCTTCCGGTTCCGGCCACGCTTCGACTGGAAGGGCCACGGTCTCGGCAAGGCGGTCAAGCTGGCCAAGTGGACGGTGCTCTTCGTCCTCGCGAACCAGGCCGGTGTGCTCGTCGTCACACAGCTTGCCACCGCTGCCGGAAAAGCCTCCGGCAAGGACGGCACGGGCATCATGGCCTACTCCAACGCCCAGCTGATCTGGGGCATGCCGCAGGCCATCATCACCGTCTCCGTCATGGCGGCCATGCTGCCCCGCATCTCGCGGGCGGCCCACGACAACGACCCCGGCGCGGTCCGCGACGACATCTCCCAGGGGTTGCGCACCTCGGCCGTGGCGATCGTCCCGGTCGCCTTCGCTTTCGTCGCCCTCGGCGTCCCGATGTGCACCCTGCTGTTCGCCTCCAGCGGCAGCCAGGCCGCCCAGTCCATGGGCTTCGTCCTGATGGCGTTCGGCCTGGGACTGATCCCGTTCTCGGTGCAGTACGTCGTTCTGCGCGGCTTCTACGCCTACGAGGACACCCGGACGCCCTTCTACAACACGGTCATCGTGGCCGCCGTCAACGCGGCGGCGAGTGCCATCGCCTACGTCCTCCTGCCCGCCCAGTGGGCTGTGGTCGGCATGGCCGCCTCGTACGGCCTCGCCTACGCGGTCGGTGTCGGTGTCGCCTGGCGCAGGCTGCGCAACCGCCTCGGCGGCGATCTGGACGGCACCCACGTCCTGCGTACGTACGCCCGTCTCGCCATGGCGTGCATCCCGGCGGCGATCCTCGGCGGCGCCGCCGGTTACGGGATCCTCAAAACACTGGGCGACGGCGCAGGCGGTTCGCTGATCGCCTTGGTGGCCGGTGGAATCATCCTCGGTGGCGTCTTCTTCGTAGCCGCCCGAAAGATGCGGATTGCGGAGCTCAATTCCATGGTCGGGATGGTTCGCGGCCGTCTCGGACGGTGAGATCCGGGGGTTCGCACAACCATCACCGGCCACCGCGTGTCGTGCATAGCGCCGGACTGTGGGCACAATTGGCTTTGGCGTCTGACGAAGCGCAACGGATGGGGAGGCAGGAACGACGGTGGCGGAACGGAGCACGGCTGCCGTCGACGTGGCAGACAACAGCGGCGATGAGCCGCTGACCGCGAAGGCGGACGAGGCCACGGCCGACGGGGTGGCCCAGACCCGGGAGCGGGAAACGGCAGAAGAAGGCACAGCGGAGACCGGTGAGCCCGCGGCCCCGGGGGCGACATCACCCCCCGAGCTGCACAGCGGTCACAAGCTCGCCAGACGCTATCGACTCGAAGAGTGCGTCACCCGTCTGGACGGTTTCAGCAGCTGGCGTGCGGTGGACGAGAAGCTCCGCCGGGCCGTCGGCGTGCATCTGCTGCCCGCCGACCACCCGCGGGCACGATCGGTACTCGCCGCGGCCCGCTCGTCGGCGCTGCTCGGCGACCCCCGCTTCGTCCACGTCCTGGACGCGGTCGAGGAGAACGACCTCGTTTACGTGGTGCACGAGTGGCTGCCCGACGCCACGGAACTGACCGCCCTGCTCGCCGCGGGCCCTCTTGAGGCGCATGACGCGTACCAGCTCGTCAGCCAGGTCGCCCAGGCCATGGCGGCAGCTCACCGTGAGGGCCTCGCCCACCTGCGGCTGACCCCGAGCGCGGTGCTGCGAACGTCCTCCGGCCAGTACCGCATCCGCGGCCTCGCCGTGAACGCGGCGCTGCGCGGCATCAACTCCGAGACCCCGCAGCGCACGGACACCGAAGCGGTCGGCGCGCTCCTGTACGCCTCGCTCACCCAGCGCTGGCCGTACGAGGACGACGCGTACGGCCTCTCCGGGCTACCCAAGGGCGTCGGCCTGATCGCCCCCGACCAGGTGCGCGCAGGCGTACACAGGGGCCTTTCCGAGCTCGCCATGCGCGCGCTCGTGAACGAGGGTGCGACGGCTTCCCGCCAGGAGCCGCCATGCACGACGCCGGAGGAGCTGGTGAAGGCGATCGGTGAGATGCCGCGCATCCGCCCGCCGGAGCCCGCGTTCACCGCACCGCCCGAGTACCAGCGGACGACCTATCAGCAGGGCACGTACGGCCGCACCTCGCCCCGTCCGGGCGCCACTCAGCCGGTACCGACCCCGCCGCCCCCGCTACAGAGCCGTACGGGCAAGGCCCTCAAGTGGGCCGTGTCCGCATTGCTCATCGCGGCCCTGGGGCTCGGCAGCTGGCAGCTGGCGGACGCGCTGATGGACCGGGGGAACTCCGATGACCCCGGCAACTCGGACACCTCCGACGAGGGCGACAAGAGCGCGCCGAAGACCACGCGTCCGATCAAGATCGCGAACGCCGAGGAGTACGTCCTCGAGGGCGGTCCGCAGGACCTGCAGGGCGTCTCCAACACATACGACGGCGACGACTCGACGTACTGGCGGTCCAAGAGCTTCATAGAGGGCCCGGCGTTGGCCCCCTATAAGCCGGGCGTCGGGATCGTCTACGACCTCGGCAAGGAGGAGGACGTGTCGACCGCGTCGCTCGGCCTGCGCTACCCCGGCGACCACACGACGGTCGAGCTCTACGCCGCGGACTCGATGTCTTCGTCGACGCCTCCCAGTGCGATGAAGAAGATCGGAACCGTCACGACCACAGGTCAGAGCGCGAAGATCAAGGCGAAGAAGCCGGTCGCGACGCGGTACGTACTGGTCTGGCTCACTGATGTACCGCAGTCACCGCGTGATGAGTACAGCAGTGCCGGGTACAAGCAGGCCATCACGGATGTGAAGTTCACCGGCTGAGGCCGAGACTCACCGGGGGAGGGGGTTCGACGGTGGACGACACCAAGCACGGCGAGATGAGCGACAAGGACCTCCTGGCCCGGCATGTGTCAGGAGACAAGGACGCCTTCAGCGAGCTCGTCCGACGCCACCGTGACCGACTGTGGGCTGTGGCCCTGCGCACGCTGGGCGACCGCGAGGAAGCCGCTGACGCCGTCCAGGACGCTCTGGTCTCCGCCTACCGCGCCGCTCACACCTTCCGCGGCCAGTCGGCCGTCACGACGTGGCTGCACCGGATCACTGTGAACGCCTGCCTCGACCGGGCACGCAAGGCGGCGTCCCGGAAGACCTCCCCCATCGACGACACTGAACGCCTCGAGCAGCTCCTCGAACCGCATGAGTCAGCCGCCGCCCCCGTCGAGCGCGGCGATCTGCACCGCGAAGTCGTCGAGGCGCTGGGCACCCTGCCGCACGACCAGCGCGCCGCCCTCGTCCTGGTGGACATGCAGGGCTATCCGGTGGCCGAGGCGGCCCTCGTACTCGAAGTGCCCACCGGCACCGTGAAGAGCCGCTGCGCACGTGGCAGAGCCAGACTGCTGCCGCTGCTCACCCACCTGCGTACAGGACCCCGTACGCGGCGCGGAGACGGCGGCGACGACGCAGAAGGCAAGAAGTCGGACCCGGGAAGGAACCGGACGCAGGGGACATCCGTCCCACCTGCAGCGGGACCACGGGATGCGGGACCAAGCGATTCAGCTGCTGTGAAGGGCGGAGGTGGGCGAGCGTGACAACCACGACCGACTCGGCATGGCACCCGGAAGTCACTGAGATCTCCGACCTCACGGAGGGACTGCTCGCTCCGTCCCGGACAGTCGATGTGCGGCGACATCTGGATGACTGCGCGCTCTGTGCCGATGTCTACGACTCCCTGGAGGAGATCCGCGGCATGCTCGGCACCCTGCCGGGACCGCCACGGATGCCGGCCGAAATCGCTGGGCGCATCGACGCGGCACTGGCGGCGGAAGCCCTGCTGGACTCCATCGCACCCGGCTCCCTCGAGATCGTGCCCGGTTCTGCCGAGTCGAGCGATCCGGATCCAGCACCGGAGCCGACGGCCGCCGCACGTGTTTCACGTGAAACAACGCCCGCCTCCGTGGAACGCCCTGAGCCGGTGGACCGCCCCGCAGGGCATCCTCGTGCCTCCACGGGCCCCGGACTCAGGAGCGGTCGCCGGCGCAACGTCGTGCTTGGTGCCTTCTTCACAGCGGCCGCCCTCGGTCTCGGTTCCCTGCTGATACAGAACATGGGCAGCGACACGGGTGGTACGGGCGACACAGCTTCGGGCCACACCGAGTCCGCGCACGCCTTCTCCGAAGGCGCGCTCAAGGGCCAGGTGACGGACCTGCTCGCCAAGGCGCCCACCACGAAGCCGGATTCCTCCGGCAGCGACGAGCCGTCCTTCGGTGTGCGCTCCAGCCCGGATTCCCCGAAGGATCAGAAGCTCCGCGAGGCCACGGTCTCCGTCCCGGAGTGCATCCAACTCGGCATGGGCGACAGGACCCCGCTCGCCGCCGAAGAGGGCACCTATAAGGGGAAGGACGCCTACCTCGTCGTGACGTCCCACGACTCCGACTCCACGAAGGTCTCCGCGTACGTCATCGACGCGACGTGCGTGGACAAGGCGTCGTCGGCCACCGCCGCGGGCAAGGTACTGCTGACCAACTCCTACACGCGGCCCTGACCCTCTCACCGCTGCGGCGGGAGAGGCGGCTCAGCGTGGCATCCTGACGTCCCTGACATGCTTCCGTGCGCTCGGACACGTCGGGAATGCATGCCCCGTAGGATCCGTTGGGTGGTGTGAGACCTGAGACAGGCACCCACCAGCAGTACGCAGCAGTCTCCAGAGACGAGGAATCAAGCCGTGACCGACGTCCGTAACGTGATCATCATCGGCTCCGGGCCCGCCGGCTACACGGCGGCGCTCTACACCGCGCGAGCGTCGCTGAAGCCCCTGGTGTTCGAGGGCGCCGTCACCGCAGGCGGTGCGCTGATGAACACCACCGAGGTGGAGAACTTCCCCGGCTTCCAGGACGGCGTCATGGGCCCCGAGCTCATGGACAACATGCGGGCCCAGGCCGAGCGCTTCGGCGCCGAGCTGGTGCCGGACGATGTGATCGCCGTCGACCTCAGTGGCGAGATCAAGTCCGTGACGGACACCGCGGGCACCGTGCACCGTGCGAAGACCGTCATCGTGACGACGGGCTCCCAGCACCGCAAGCTCGGCCTGCCGAACGAGGACGCGCTCTCCGGCCGCGGTGTCTCCTGGTGCGCGACGTGCGACGGCTTCTTCTTCAAGGACCAGGACATCGCCGTGATCGGCGGCGGCGACACGGCGATGGAGGAGGCCACCTTCCTCTCCCGCTTCGCCAAGTCCGTGACGATCGTGCACCGCCGCGACAGCCTGCGTGCGTCCAAGGCGATGCAGGAGCGTGCCTTCGCCGACCCGAAGATCAGCTTCGTCTGGGACAGCGAGATCGCCGAGATCAAGGGCGAGCAGAAGCTCTCCGGCCTGACGCTGCGCAACCTGAAGACGGGCGAGACCTCCGAGCTGCCCGTGACCGGCCTGTTCATCGCGATCGGCCACGACCCGCGCACAGAGCTCTTCAAGGGCCAGCTCCACCTGGACGACGAGGGCTACCTCAAGGTGGACGCCCCGTCGACCCGGACGAACGTGCCCGGCGTCTTCGCCGCCGGTGACGTCGTCGACCACACGTACCGCCAGGCGATCACGGCGGCCGGCACCGGCTGCTCCGCCGCCCTCGACTCCGAGCGGTTCCTCGCTTCCCTCGTGGACAGCGTGACGGCCGCCGCCACCGTCTGACTTCCTCCCATCCTCCCCACCGCACCACCGAGTTAAGGAGCCCGCCGTGGCCGGCACTCTGAAGAACGTGACCGACGCCTCCTTCGAGGAAGACGTCCTGAAGAACGACAAGCCCGTCCTGGTGGACTTCTGGGCCGCTTGGTGCGGCCCGTGCCGCCAGATCGCGCCGTCCCTCGAGGCGATCGCGGCCGAGCACGGCGACAAGATCGAGATCGTCAAGCTCAACATCGACGAGAACCCGGGCATCGCGGCCAGGTACGGCGTCATGTCCATCCCGACCCTGAACGTGTACCAGGGCGGCGAGGTGGCCAAGACGATCGTCGGCGCCAAGCCGAAGGCTGCGCTGGAGCGCGACCTCGCGGACTTCATCGCCGAGTAGCGAGCGGCGCAGCGACAAGCGGGCGCGTTGTTTCACGTGAAACAACGAATGGGCCGGCCCTCCGGGGCCGGCCCATTCGCATATCCAGGGTGAGGCTGTGCGGCACAGGCGTGTCAGAGCGGCCGGAGTACAGGTTCCTTCTGCACCACCCCGAGCAGTCGGTCGAGCGCCAACTCGACGTCCTCCTTCCAGGAGAGCGTCGTACGCAGCTCAAGCCTCAGCCGTGGATACGAGGGGTGCGGGCGGACCGTCTTGAAGCCGACCGCCAACAGATGATCGGCGGGCAGCACACAGGCGGGCTTCTCCCATCGGGCATCCCCGAAGGCTTCGATGGCCTTGAACCCTCGGCGCAGCAGATCCTTCGCGACCGTCTGGACAATGACGCGACCGATCCCCTGTCCCTGATAACCCGGCATGATCCAGGCGGTCATCAGCTGCACGGCATCAGGGGACACAGGGCTAGTCGGGAAGGCGGTGGCCCGAGGCACATAGGCCGGCGGGGCGTACAGCACGAAGCCCACCGGAACATCATCGACGTAGACGACTCGACCGCAGGAGCCCCACTCCAGCAGGACGGCGGAGATCCACGCCTCCTTCTCGAGCTCCGGCGTACCGGCCTTTACCGCGGCCTGGCCGCTGACCGGGTCCAGCTCCCAGAAGACACACGTCCGGCAACGCTGGGGAAGGTCCGGAAGGTTGTCCAGCGTGAGCGGTACGAGCCGACGCCCCATGAAGGCTGTTCCTCACTTCCTTCGCCCGCCGCATCACGGGCGGCAGTCAGAGCGCTCCGTTCCTTCAGCAGGCTGCCGACGAATCCGCCGACGGCTCCCAGCCCAAGGCCCGCAGTCATCAGTCCGGTGCGGCTCACCGATCGCATGGCCCTCCCCTCCCCAATGAGGTGCCGTCAGCTGGATGTGCCATACCCAATCGCATCGTATCCACGATGCGATTGCACCGATACCGTAGGAAAGCAAAGAGCGGGCCGTGTTCCGGTACAGACCGGACACGGCCCGCTCCCGGCGGGCTGACTGATGAGGATCAGACCTCTTCGCCTTCGGACGTGCCGTCCTCAGCAGAGTCCTCGGAGTCCGCGGCGAGCCCGTTCTTCAGGACCGGGCCCTCGCCCGGGGCGAGCGTCGCGAGAATGCGCTCCAGGTCCTCCAGCGAGGCGAAGTCGACGACGATCTTGCCCTTCTTCTGCCCCAGGTCCACCCGCACGCGGGTTTCGAACCGGTCGGAGAGACGAGTGGCAAGGCTGGTCAGCGACGGCGACACCCGAGCGCCCGCTCGCGGCCCCTTGGCCCGCGGAGTGCTCTGCGGCCGCGAACCCATGAGGGTCACAATCTCCTCGACGGCCCGCACCGAGAGCCCCTCGGCCACGATCCGGTGCGCCAGGCGGTCCTGCTCCTCGGAGTCCTCCACGGACAGCAGAGCACGGGCGTGGCCCGCGGAGAGCACTCCGGCAGCGACCCTGCGCTGAACCGCCGGCGACAGCTTCAGCAGCCGCAGCGTATTCGAGACCTGCGGGCGGGAACGACCGATCCGGTCCGCCAGCTGGTCGTGGGTGCAGTTGAAGTCCTTGAGCAGCTGGTCGTAGGCGGCAGCCTCTTCCAGCGGGTTCAGCTGCGCACGGTGCAGGTTCTCCAGGAGCGCGTCCAGGAGGAGCTTCTCGTCGTCCGTCGCGCGGACGATCGACGGGATGCGCTCTAGTCCCGCCTCACGACAGGCCCGCCAGCGCCGCTCGCCCATGATGAGCTCGTAGCGAGAGGCCCCTACCTGCCGTACGACGACAGGCTGGAGAAGCCCGACCTCCTTGATGGAGGTCACCAGTTCGGTGAGCGCATCCTCGTCGAAGACCTCACGGGGCTGCCTCGGGTTGGGCGTGATGAAGTCGAGAGGCAGCTCGGCGAAATACGCACCGACCGGGCTCTCCTCGGCCTCCACCGCTCCGTTCAGCAGCTGATCCGTTTCATGTGAAACGGGGCTCTGCGGAAGCGCCGCCACCTTCGCGGCCGCCACTCCCCGCTCGGCGGTGAGTACTGGCACAGCACTGGGCGAGGCCGAAGCTCCGCCCATGGCCTGGGCGGTCGACTTCTCCGTCGGGGCCGCAGGGATCAGGGCGCCGAGGCCACGACCCAGCCCTCTCCGTCGCTCGCTCACTGCATCCCCTCCGTCATACTGTGCTGATCATTCTGAGCGCCCAAGTGGGCGTGCTGTACGTCGTAGCGAATACCGACGCCGCGGAGCGCGATCTCTCGTGCCGCCTCGAAATACGAGAGGGCACCGCTCGATCCCGGATCGTAGGTCAGTACCGTCTGCCCATAGCTCGGCGCCTCGGAGATACGGACCGAGCGGGGAATGCTCGTCCGCAGGACCTCTTCGCCAAAGTGGCTGCGCACCTCGTCCGCCACCTGTGAGGCGAGCCGGGTCCGGCCGTCGTACATGGTGAGCAGGATCGTCGAGACGTGCAGATGGGGGTTGAGATGTCCCCGCACCAGGTCGACGTTGCGCAGGAGCTGACCGAGGCCCTCCAGTGCGTAGTACTCGCACTGGATGGGGATCAACACCTCCGCTCCGGCAACCAGGGCATTGACCGTCAGCAGACCGAGCGACGGCGGGCAGTCGATGAGGATGTAGTCCAGCGGCTGCTCGTACGCCTGGATCGCCCGCTGCAGTCGGCTCTCCCGCGCCACCAGCGACACCAATTCGATCTCCGCACCGGCGAGATCGATGGTGGCCGGGGCGCAGAAGAGTCCCTCGACATCGGGGACCGGCTGCACGACTTCCGAGAGCGGCTTGCTCTCCACCAACACGTCGTAGATGGAAGGAACTTCGGCGTGGTGGTCGATTCCCAGAGCCGTGGAGGCGTTGCCCTGCGGGTCGAGGTCGACGACCAGGACGCGCGCGCCGTGCAAAGCGAGTGAAGCGGCGAGGTTGACGGTTGTCGTCGTCTTGCCCACTCCACCCTTCTGGTTGGCGACCACCATGACTCGGGTCTGCTCAGGTCGTGGCAGGCCCTCGCCTGCACGGCCCAGGGCTTCCACCGCCAGTTGGGCAGCACGACCGATAGGGGTGTCGTCCATCGGGGGCGGTGTTTCACGTGAAACATCCTCCCCCGCCGACTCGGTACGGGGACCGGGGACCGGATCGGTCATCGGTCCCGCGATGTTGGCGTCGGACCGCAAGGATTCACTCTCCTCGACTTCAGGCTCGCAATGAACAGAGCCTCCCATGCTTTGAGGGTCATGAACCAGCGAGGCCCGGTCTTCTGTGGACGAATCCACCTCTGTGGACAACTCCGTTCCCTTATCGAGGGAACCGAGTGGCCGACGCTCGCGAGGTTCCGCAGCGCGGCCGCGACTGATGATGCCATGCAGCAGTGAGCGACGTTTCACGTGAAACACGATGCACGGCAGCCGGGGTGCCGCTTGCGCGACACCCCGGTATGCGTACGTTTGGCAGCTTGTGTGGAGTACGGCTCGTCGTCAGGACGGATCAACGACGAGGGTTGGACCGCTCACCAACGAGGGCTGAATCCACTCACCTACGAAGGTTCGATCCACTCAGCGACGACGCCGAGTCCGGCCCGTGCGGGCGGCCTTCGCGCGCTTGGCCGCGAAGCGCACACCGCCGGGGCTCTCCCCGACCTCCACCCGCACGACTGTGGACAGCGGGTCGACCACGCCCTCACCGACATGCAGTACGGAGGTGGTCACCGCGCCGAGTTTGCTCAGGGCGGCCCCCGCCGCCTTGACCTCTTCCTCGGCGGTGTCGCCCTTGAGCAACAACATCTCGCCGTAGGGACGCAGGAGCGGCACGCCCCAGGCCGCGAGGCGGTCCAGTGGCGCCACAGCCCGCGCGGTCACCACATGGACGGGAGGCAGCTTGCCAAGGACCTCCTCGGCGCGTCCCCGCACGACGGTCACGTGGTCGAGTCCGAGCAGCTCGACCACCTCGGTGAGGAAGGTGGTCCGCCGCAGCAGCGGTTCAAGCAACGTGATCTTCAGGTCCGGCCGGACAAGAGCCAGCGGAATGCCCGGCAGGCCCGCACCCGAGCCGACATCGCACACCATCACGTTCTCGGGCACGACCTCGGAGAGGACCGCGCAGTTCAGCAGATGCCGTTCCCACAGTCGAGGCACTTCACGGGGGCCGATCAGGCCGCGCTGCACTCCCGCATCGGCCAGCAACTCCGCGTACCGGACCGCGTCCGAGAAGCGCTCACCGAATACCGCCCGGGCCTGCTCGGGCGCCGAGGGGAGCTCCGCTGCCTCCGTCACGGGGACCGTCCTTCCGTACCGCACTGGGGTGGCTGACTATCAGGCTGACAAAGACCGGCCCCGCCTGCGAACAGACGGGGCCGGGGAAACGATGTGCGATCAGGCGGGGAGCACGACGACGAAGCGCTGCGGCTCCTCGCCCTCGGACTCGCTGCGCAGACCGGCGGCCTTGACCGCATCATGCACGACCTTGCGCTCGAAGGGCGTCATCGGCTTGAGGTTGACCGGCTCACCCGAGCTCTTCACCTCGGCTGCGGCCTTGGCGCCGAGCTCGGAGAGCTCCTCGCGCTTCTTGGCGCGGTAGCCCGCGATGTCCAGCATGAGGCGGCTGCGGTCACCGGTCTCGCGGTGCACCGCGAGGCGCGTCAGCTCCTGGAGCGCCTCCAGGACCTCACCGTCACGGCCGACGAGCTTCTGCAGGTCACGGCTGTTCGAGTCGCTGATGATCGAGACAGCGGCGCGGTCGGCCTCGACGTCCATGTCGATGTCACCGTCGAGATCGGCGATGTCCAGCAGACCCTCGAGGTAGTCCGCCGCGATCTCACCCTCCTGCTCAAGACGGGTGAGAGTGTCGCCGGCCTCGACCTCGACCTCGGCGGGGGCGGTGGTGCCTTCCGTCACGGGATGGACTCCTTCTACTTCTTGGACGGGTGCTTGGGCCGCTGCTGGCCCTTGCGCTGCCCGGACTTGGCTTGGCTGCGTGCGTTCCCTGAACCGGTCTTGCCGCCCGCGGCCTTGCCCTTGGGAGTGGCGTCCTCAGGCTCGTCCGGAGTCTTCTCCAGTGACGTCTTCGCATCCGAAGCCGTCTCCGCGTCGCCCTCCGCCTTGCTGTGGGCGGCGGCGGACTGGCGCTGCGACTTGCTCTGTCGCTTGGGCTGCTGCCGCTTGGGAGCACTGCCACCGACGGCCGTGGCGCCGTCCTCGGTCTCCGTGGCGACAGCGGAGTCGCTCTGCGCGACAGAACCGTCGGCCTGGGCCACCAAGCCCGCCTTGCTCAGACCGTTGATGAACTTGCGCTCGAACTCGTTGCGGTCGCGGCCCTTGGCGACGATCGCCTTGATGACGTTCGTGTTGCCACGGCCCCGCACCTTCTTGGAGTGCGTGAGCTGCTTCTGCAGGCGCTCCAGGAAAGCGGCCTGGGCCTTGGAGCCGGGAGTCGGGTTCCGGCGGATCACGAACATCTGCTGACCCATGGTCCACACGTTGGTGGTCAGCCAGTAGACGAGGACACCGACGGGGAAGTTGATGCCGAACACGGCGAACATGATCGGGAAGACGTACATCAGCATCTTCTGCTGCTGCATGAACGGCGTCTTGACCGTCGTGTCCACGTTCTTCGTCATCAGCTGACGCTGCGTGTAGAACTGCGAGAACGACATCAGGACGATCATGATCGCGGTCACGACGCGGACGTCGGTCAGCGAGGCGTGGAGCGCCGCGACCTTTTCCTCGCTGTCCATGAACTTCGCGGCCAGCGGGGCGCCGAAGATGTGCGCCTTCTGCGCGCTCTCGAGCAGCGGCTTGTCGATGACGCCGATGGTGTCGTTCGACGCGATGCCGGAGAGCACGTGGTACAGGGCGAAGAAGAACGGCGACTGCGCCAGGATGGGAAGGCACGAGGAGAGCGGGTTCGTACCCGACTCCTTGTACAGCTTCATCATCTCTTCGGACTGACGCTGCTTGTCGCTCTTGTAGCGCTCCTGGATCTTCTTCATCTCGGGCTGCAGCGTCTGCATCGCCCGAGTCGCCTTGATCTGCTTCACAAAGAGCGGGATCAGGCAGATACGGATCAGGACAACCAGGGACACGATGGACAAGCCCCAGGCCCAGCCCGTGTCAGGACCGAAGATGGCCCCGTACAGCGAGTGGAACTGGACGATGACCCAGGAAACGGGTGTCGTGATGAAGCTGAACAGACTGGCAATCGTGTCCACTAATCAGGCTCCTTGAGCATGGGACGGAGTCTCGGCGGCCGGGCTCGGGGTATCCGGGGAAGCCTCCCCGGAGGGCACGCCAGCGGCGGAGGGCCCGCCCTTGCGTTCACGCCACATGGCGCGCAGCATCTCGTGCCACCGCGGACGCTTGCGCGGCGGGACATGGTCGACACCACCGAGCGACCACGGATTGCACCGCAGGATGCGCCAGGCAGTGAGCGCCGTTCCCTTGATCGCACCGTGCCGGTCGATGGCCAGGAAGCCGTAGCGGGAGCACGACGGGTAGTACTTGCACACCGGGCCGAGCAATGGACTGATCGTCCACTGGTACAGCTTGATCAGAGCCAGCAGTGGGTACTTCATCGAGCGCCCCCTCCCAGCAGCCGCTGAAGAGCGGCATCCAGGTCTCGGGCCAGCTGTGCATGGGTGGCGTCACCCGCACCGGGCAACGCTCGTACGACTACCAGGCTACCGGGGGGCAGCTGAGCCACCCGGTCACGCATCAGATGGCGAAGCCTGCGCTTCACCTTGTTGCGTACGACTGCTCCGCCAATGGCCTTGCTCACGACGAAACCCGCACGCGTCGGGGAAACGCTCTCCCCAGGCGCGTGCGGGTCCGTTGCACCGCTACGTAGATGGACGACGAGAAGCGGGCGTCCGGCCCGTCGTCCTCGGCGTACCGCGGTCGCGAAGTCTTCGCGCCGCCTCAGCCGATGCTCGGTAGGCAGCACGACGTCATGACCTTTATGCGATTAAGCGGAAAGGCTGGCGCGACCCTTGCCACGACGGTTCGCGAGGATCGCGCGGCCGGCGCGGGTGCGCATCCGCAGGCGGAAGCCGTGGGTCTTGGCGCGGCGGCGGTTGTTCGGCTGGAAGGTGCGCTTGCTCACTCGGGGGCTCCAGAAATGATTGTGTGGTGGCGGGACATCGCCTGGCTGTCACCGTGCGCCCACGAGAAGCTCGCGAATACGCACCGAGTGCACCGCTTCACAATCACAGATCGTGATCTTTGCCCATCGGAGGCAGGCGGCAGCAGCCATCGACAACTCGACCTGGTCACGGTACGCGGGGCTACGCCATCCGGTCAAACCGACCGTCAGGGAGAGACACTGTGCACAGCCTGTGGACAACAACTTGAACCGCAGCCGTTGCCCTGACTACCGTGGCCAAACTCCGATTCATTCCCTTCTCCCTCCCCATCCCGATTTCCGTCCCAAGAACCACACCTTCGTGGGACCCCGTGAGAGAGCGTGCCTTGTGGCTGACGTACCTGCCGATCTTGCCGCAGTGTGGCCACGAGTTCTGGAGCAGCTGCTGGGTGAGGGGCGGGGGCACGGTGTAGACGCGAAGGACGAGCGCTGGATCAAGCGCTGCCAGCCGCTGGCCCTGGTCGCCGATACCGCTCTGCTTGCCGTACCGAACGAGTTCGCCAAAGGCGTACTCGAGGGACGGCTCGCGCCCATCGTCAGCGAATCGCTGAGCCGCGAGTGCGGCCGCCCGATCCGTATCGCCATCACGGTGGACGACTCGGTCGGCGAACCCATGGGGCCGCCGGCGCCGCCGCTCCAGCAGCAGCCCGGCCAGCAACAGCAGCAGCGTTATGAGGAGCCGGAACAGCACCCCGGCCCCGGCCAGGGGCACGACTCGTACGACGGTTACGGCCGCCGCACCTCGGACGAGCACTCACCGGGCCGCGGGCCCGACCAGCTGCCGACCGCCCGCCCCGCGTACCCCGACTACCAGCGCCCCGCGCCCGGCGCCTGGCCGCAGCAGCAGCAGCAACCCCAGCAGCAGGACGACTACGGCTGGCAGCAGCAGCGGCTCGGCTTCCCCGAGCGGGACCCGTACGCGAGCCCTCAGCAGCCCCAGCACGACTACCGGTCGCAGCCGCCGCAGGGACACTCCCCGTACGACCAGCACCGCCAAGAGCGCCAGGACCAGCACGACCGCCATGACCGTGACCGCCAAGACCGCCATGACCGGCGCGAGCGTCACGAGCAGTCACCGGGCTCCGGGGGGCACGACCCCAGGGGCGGCGTCCACGGCAACGGCCACGGTGTCCACGGCAGCGGCGCCCCTGGCCCGCTGGCCGCGCAGCCGGCCCCCGCGTCGGCGCCCGGCGAACCCACCGCGCGCCTCAACCCGAAGTACCTCTTCGACACCTTCGTGATCGGTGCCTCGAACCGTTTCGCGCACGCGGCGGCCGTCGCCGTGGCCGAGGCACCCGCCAAGGCGTACAACCCCCTCTTCATCTACGGAGAGTCGGGGCTCGGCAAAACGCATCTTCTGCACGCGATCGGGCACTACGCCCGCAGCCTCTACCCGGGCACGCGCGTGCGCTACGTGAGCTCCGAGGAGTTCACGAACGAGTTCATCAACTCCATCCGCGACGGCAAGGGCGACACCTTCCGCAAGCGGTACCGCGAGATGGACATCCTGCTCGTCGACGACATCCAGTTCCTCGCGAGCAAGGAGTCGACGCAGGAGGAGTTCTTCCACACCTTCAACACCCTCCACAACGCGAACAAGCAGATCGTGCTCTCCAGCGACCGGCCGCCCAAGCAGCTGGTGACCCTGGAGGACCGGCTGCGCAACCGTTTCGAGTGGGGACTGATCACCGACGTCCAGCCGCCGGAGCTGGAGACGCGTATCGCCATCCTTCGTAAGAAGGCGGTGCAGGAGCAGCTCAACGCCCCGCCGGAGGTCCTGGAGTTCATCGCGTCCCGCATCTCACGCAACATCCGTGAGCTCGAGGGCGCGCTGATCCGGGTCACGGCCTTCGCCTCGCTCAACAGGCAGCCGGTGGACCTGGGTCTGACGGAGATCGTCCTGAAGGACCTGATCCCGGGTGGCGAGGACGCCTCTCCGGAGATCACGGCTCCGGCCATCATGGCCGCGACGGCGGACTACTTCGGACTGACAGTGGACGACCTCTGCGGATCCTCTCGCAGCCGTGTCCTGGTGACGGCCCGCCAGATCGCGATGTACCTCTGCCGCGAGCTGACGGACCTCTCCCTGCCCAAGATCGGCGCGCAGTTCGGCGGCCGCGACCACACCACGGTCATGCACGCGGACCGAAAGATCCGTGCGCTGATGGCCGAGCGGCGCTCGATCTACAACCAGGTCACCGAGCTCACCAACCGCATCAAGAACGGCTGAGAGCCGCACAGAGACGTCCCCGACACAACGGCGAAGGGCGCCCCGGAGCAACTTCCGGGGCGCCCTTCGCCGTTGTGCACGCGCGCTTTGCGCGTTGTCCACGCGCGCGTGGAGCTCGTCCGTCCCTCTCCGCTGTTCGATTTCCCCAGCTGATAGGCGTGTTCTCCACAGATCTGTGGTCTTTTTTCCTTCCACACCCTGGGGACCCGGAAGTTGTCCAGATGCTGTCCACAGGGGACCCTGCTGAAGGACCATCAAGCCAGGTCAGGTGGTTGTGGATTGGTGGACGAAGACCCTCCACAGGCTGTGGAGG
The DNA here is from genome assembly GCF_055577645.1 of Streptomyces sp. NPDC033180. Lineage (NCBI taxonomy): Bacteria > Bacillati > Actinomycetota > Actinomycetes > Kitasatosporales > Streptomycetaceae > Streptomyces > Streptomyces sp. NPDC033180. Next base: position 258,398 of record NZ_JBVIPU010000003.1, read on the forward strand.
AAAATCTCGTCCACAGGGTGTGCACGAACTTGTCCACCGGCAACCCACAGGCTCGGGCCGGTTGTCCCCAGCTTTCCCCAGCTTCTCCACACGGCTGTCCACTGTTCGGCAACGCAACGCGCCTCGTCACCGTGCCGAGTGAAAGGCGTCACACCAAGGTGGTCGGTTGGCCTGTGCAGAAGGTGGGTAAAGCTGGGGACAGCGCTGGGGAGAAGTACCCCCTGCCTGTGCATCGGGTGTGCAGAACTTTCGCCCGTCCACAGAAACCACCGGTTGTCCACCGCCTCCGCCCACAGGCGCAGTGGATAAAAAAACGGCACTGACCTGCGCATACGCTGTTATCCACGGTTTCCACAGGCCCTACTACTACTGCCCCCTAGAGTCACCGGGGAATTGGCTTCGAAGAGGGGCCTGTGCACAACTCGCGCTCCGGACCTCCTACGCCGCTCGTCACGACTTGACCCCGACGGGCACCCACTGTCAGTGCGGTGCGTCAGACTGGTCCCCAGTGCCAGCAACAGCAGGAGGGCGGCTAAGTGAAGATCCGGGTGGAACGCGACGTACTCGCGGAGGCAGTGGCGTGGGCGGCGCGCAGTCTCCCGGCCCGGCCACCGGCACCTGTCCTCGCGGGCCTGCTGCTGAAGGCCGAGGAAGGCGCACTGAGCCTTTCCAGCTTTGACTACGAGGTCTCGGCGCGTGTCTCCGTGGACGCCGAGATCGACGACGAGGGCACGGTCCTCGTCTCCGGCCGGCTGCTCGCCGACATCTGCCGCGCCCTTCCCAACCGTCCGGTGGAGATCTCCACAGACGGTGTGCGGGCCACGGTGGTCTGCGGCTCCTCGCGATTCACACTCCACACGCTTCCTGTGGAGGAGTACCCCGCGCTGCCGCAGATGCCCACCGCGACCGGCACGGTCCCCGGTGAGGTCTTCGCCTCCGCCGCCGCCCAGGTGGCCATCGCCGCGGGCCGCGACGACACGCTGCCCGTCCTGACCGGCGTACGCATCGAGATCGAGGGCGACACCGTCACCCTGGCCTCCACCGACCGCTACCGCTTCGCGGTCCGCGAGTTCCTGTGGAAGCCGGAGAACCCCGAGGCGTCCGCGGTCGCCCTGGTGCCTGCCAAGACGCTCCTGGACACCGCCAAGGCGCTCACGAGCGGCGACACGGTCACCCTGGCGCTGTCGGGCTCCGGTGCCGGTGAGGGCCTGATCGGTTTCGAGGGCGCCGGACGGCGTACGACCACGCGTCTCCTCGAGGGTGACCTGCCGAAGTACAAGACGCTCTTCCCCACGGAGTTCAACTCGATCGCGGTCATCGAGACCGCCCCGTTCGTCGAGGCCGTGAAGCGCGTGGCCCTGGTGGCCGAGCGGAACACTCCGGTCCGGCTCAGCTTCGAGCAGGGCGTGCTGATCCTGGAGGCCGGCTCCAGCGACGACGCACAGGCTGTGGAGAGGGTCGACGCCCAGCTCGACGGCGATGACGTCTCGATCGCCTTCAACCCGACGTTCCTGCTCGACGGCCTGAGCGCGATCGACTCCCCGGTGGCTCAGCTGTCCTTCACGACGTCGACGAAGCCCGCACTCCTGAGCGGCAGGCCTGCCGTGGACGCGGAGGCCGACGAGGCATACAAGTACCTGATCATGCCTGTACGTCTGAGCGGCTGAGCCCACAGGTGTGAGCGTGCGTCCGGGCGTAGGCTCGGACGCGGGTACGAAGGTGCCTCCACGCCACATCGCTACTTAAGGAACCACTGATGGAGCTCGGTCTCGTCGGCCTCGGCAAGATGGGCGGCAACATGCGCGAGCGCATCCGCCGCGCAGGCCACACCGTCATCGGATACGACCGCAACCAGGACGTCGCGGATGTCCACAGCCTCGAAGAGCTTGTGGGCAAACTCAAGGGTCCGCGCGTCGTATGGGTGATGGTTCCGGCCGGAGCCGCGACCCAGTCCACCGTCGACGAGCTCGCCGAGCTGCTCCAGCCCGGTGACGTCGTCGTGGACGGCGGGAACTCCCGCTGGACGGACGACGAGAAGCACGCCGAGGAGCTCGCCGCCAAGGGCATCGGCTTCGTCGACTGCGGCGTCTCCGGCGGCGTCTGGGGCCTGAAGAACGGCTACGCGCTGATGTACGGCGGCGCCGCCGAGGACATCGCGAAGGTCCAGCCGATCTTCGACGCTCTCAAGCCCGAGGGCGACTTCGGTTCCGTGCACGCCGGCAAGGTCGGCGCGGGCCACTTCTCGAAGATGGTCCACAACGGCATCGAGTACGCCATGATGCAGGCCTACGCCGAGGGCTGGGAGCTCCTGGAGAAGGTCGACTCCGTCACGGACGTGCGCGAGGTCTTCCGCTCCTGGCAGGAGGGCACGGTCATCCGTTCCTGGCTGCTCGACCTGGCGGTCAACGCCCTGGACGACGACGAGCACCTGGCGAAGCTGCGCGGCTTCGCGCAGGACTCCGGCGAGGGCCGGTGGACGGTGGAAGCCGCGATCGACAACGCCGTGCCGCTGCCCGCGATCACGGCCTCGCTCTTCGCCCGGTTCGCCTCGCGCCAGGACGACTCCCCGCAGATGAAGATGATCGCGGCGCTGCGCAACCAGTTCGGTGGCCACGCCGTCGAGTCCAAGAGCGAGCACTGATCCACAGCCTGTGCAGGAAACTGCGCGGGGCTGTCAGCAAGTGAAGTAGGCCGGGGGAGGTCGGCGCACACCATGCACGTCACGCATCTGTCGCTGGCCGACTTCCGCTCGTACGCCCGGGTCGAGGTTCCTCTCGATCCGGGCGTCACCGCGTTCGTGGGCCCGAACGGCCAGGGCAAGACGAACCTCGTGGAGGCCGTCGGCTATCTCGCCACGCTCGGCAGTCACCGGGTCTCCTCGGACGCGCCCTTGGTGCGGATGGGCGCCGAGCGTGCCGTCATCCGGGCCGCGGTCCAGCAGGGTGAGCGCCAGCAGCTGGTCGAGCTGGAACTCAATCCGGGCAAGGCCAATCGGGCCAGGATCAACAGGTCTTCGCAGGTCAAGCCCCGTGATGTGCTCGGGATCGTGCGCACGGTGCTGTTCGCGCCCGAGGACCTGGCGCTGATCAAGGGCGACCCCGGCGAGCGCCGACGCTTCCTCGACGAGCTGATCACGGCGCGCTCCCCACGCATGGCGGGAGTCCGCTCCGACTACGACCGCGTGCTGAAGCAGCGCAACACCCTCCTGAAGTCGGCGGCCCTCGCGCGGCGGCACGGCGGACGCTCCATGGACCTGTCCACCCTCGACGTCTGGGACCAGCACCTCGCGCGCGCGGGCGCCGAACTGCTCACGCAGCGGCTCGACCTGATCGCCGCGCTGCAGCCGCTCGCCGACAAGGCGTACGAGCAACTGGCACCCGGCGGCGGCCCCGTGGCGCTGGAGTACAAGCCGTCGGCGCCGGGCGAGGGCCACACACGCGACGCTCTGTACGAGCAGCTGATCGCCGCTCTCGAAGAGGCACGCAAGCAGGAGATCGAGCGGGGCGTGACGCTGGTCGGCCCGCACCGCGACGACCTGCTCCTGAAGCTGGGCCAGCTCCCAGCGAAGGGGTACGCAAGCCATGGCGAGTCCTGGTCGTACGCCCTGGCGCTGCGCCTCGCCTCGTACGACCTCCTGCGCGCCGAGGGGAACGAACCGGTGCTCGTCCTGGACGACGTGTTCGCGGAGCTCGACACGCGCCGCAGGGAGCGTCTCGCGGAGCTGGTGGCTCCGGGCGAGCAGGTTCTGGTGACGGCCGCGGTGGACGACGACGTGCCGGGCGTGCTCGCCGGGGCGCGGTTCGCGGTGGCGGACGGCGCGGTGGAGCGCGTATGACGCGCCTGAGCCTGGAGCGCGTATGAGCGCCGACGAGCCCGCCAAGAACCCGCCTGGGGACGCTTCCAAGGAGCCACCGAAGACGCCCGAACCCTCCGGCGTCGACCTCGCACGGGTCGCCCTGCGCGCAGCCAAGGAGCAGGCACGCGCGCGTGGCGACGCCGCGCAGCAGAAGAAGCAGGCCCGCAGGGGCGGTCTTCGCTCCGGCGCGCGCGCCGACGGGCGTGACCCGCAGCCGCTCGGCTCCGCCATCAACCGCCTGATCACCGAGCGGGGCTGGGAGACGCCGGCCGCGGTCGGCGGGGTGATGGGCCGCTGGCCGCAGATCGTCGGCGAGGACCTGGCCAACCACTGCGTCCCGCAGCGGTACGACGAGAACGAGCGCGTCCTGACCGTCCAGTGCGACTCCACGGCCTGGGCGACGAACCTGCGTCTCCTGGCCCCCCAGCTGGTCGCGCGCCTCAACGAGGACCTCGGTCACGGCACCGTGCGCCTCATCAAAGTCCTCGGTCCCGGCGGCCCCGCCCGCCGCTTCGGACCCCTGCGCGCGCCGGGCAGCACGGGCCCCGGGGACACCTACGGCTGAGGCCGTACCGAGTGGTAGCTCAAGGTTGACACCTCGAAGCGCTGAGTGCCGCTGTGAGCCTCTTAGAGCCCCGGGCCGCATATGGGGAGTCGGATGATGCCGGTTCAGGACGGCACATGCGGACTCAGGTACCGGCAAACCCCCATCACTGTCGGCGCTACCGGTAGACTGGAAGCTAATCCCGCCCCACTTGTGGGTCGCACCGAGCAACGCTGACTATCGCTGAACGACGCAGCCGCTCCGGCCACCGCCGGGTGCTTGGCTTGTGCTGTGCCAGAAAGGGCGCTTCGTGGCCGATTCCGGCAACCCCAACGAGAACATCCCGTCCACCGTCGCTGGCGAGAACGGCGAGGTCACAGCCTCGTACGACGCCAGCGCGATCACCGTCCTCGAGGGTCTGGACGCGGTCCGCAAGCGACCTGGCATGTACATCGGGTCGACCGGTGAGCGTGGCCTGCACCACCTGGTGCAGGAAGTCGTCGACAACTCCGTGGACGAGGCCCTCGCCGGCCACGCGGACACCATCGACGTCACGATCCTCGCCGACGGCGGCGTGCGCGTGATCGACAACGGCCGTGGCATCCCGGTGGGTATTCACCCCGTCGAGAAGAAGCCGGCCGTCGAGGTCGTGCTCACCGTGCTGCACGCGGGCGGCAAGTTCGGCGGCGGCGGTTACGCCGTCTCCGGTGGTCTGCACGGCGTCGGTGTCTCCGTCGTGAACGCCCTGTCCACCAAGCTGGCCGTCGACATCAAGACCGACGGCTACCGCTGGACGCAGGACTACAAGACGGGCGCCCCGACCGCCCCCCTGGAGCGGCACGAGGCCACCGACGAGACCGGCACCACGGTCACCTTCTGGGCCGACCCGGACGTCTTCGAGACGACCGTGTACTCCTTCGAGACGCTGGCACGGCGCTTCCAGGAGATGGCGTTCCTCAACAAGGGACTGACCATCAAGCTCACCGACGAGCGCGAGTCGGCGAAGGCGACGGTGGGTGCGGACTCGGCCGAGGCCACCGACGACGAGGCCGCGCCCGAGGCGCGCACGGTGACGTACCACTACGAAGGCGGCATCGTCGACTTCGTGAAGTACCTCAACTCCCGCAAGGGCGAGGTCATTCACCCGACCGTCATCGACGTCGAGGCCGAGGACAGGGAGCGCATGCTCTCGGCCGAGATCGCGATGCAGTGGAACTCGCAGTACACCGAAGGTGTCTACTCCTTCGCGAACACGATCCACACGCATGAGGGCGGTACGCACGAGGAGGGCTTCAGGGCCGCGCTGACGGGCCTGGTCAACCGGTACGCGCGCGAGAAGAAGCTGCTGCGCGAGAAGGACGACAACCTCACTGGTGAGGACATCCGCGAGGGTCTGACGGCCATCATCTCGGTGAAGCTGGGCGAGCCCCAGTTCGAGGGCCAGACCAAGACCAAGCTGGGCAACACCGAGGCGAAGACCTTCGTACAGAAGGTCGTGCACGAGCACCTCACGGACTGGTTCGACCGGAACCCGAACGAGGCCACGGACATCATCCGCAAGGGCATCCAGGCCGCCACGGCCCGCGTCGCCGCCCGCAAGGCGCGTGACCTGACCCGACGCAAGGGTCTCCTGGAGTCGGCGTCCCTGCCCGGCAAGCTCTCCGACTGCCAGTCGAACGACCCGACGAAGTGCGAGATCTTCATCGTCGAGGGTGACTCCGCCGGTGGTTCGGCGAAGTCCGGCCGTGACCCGATGTACCAGGCGATCCTGCCCATCCGAGGCAAGATCCTGAACGTCGAGAAGGCGCGGATCGACAAGATCCTGCACAACCAGGAAGTCCAGGCTCTCATCTCGGCCTTCGGCACGGGTGTGCACGAGGACTTCGACATCGAGAAGCTCCGCTATCACAAGATCATCCTGATGGCGGACGCCGACGTCGACGGTCAGCACATCAACACCCTGCTCCTGACCTTCCTGTTCCGCTTCATGCGGCCGCTCGTCGAGTCCGGCCACGTGTACCTCTCGCGCCCGCCGCTCTACAAGATCAAGTGGACGCGGGACGACTTCCAGTACGCGTACTCGGACCGCGAGCGCGACGCCCTGATCGAGATCGGCCGCCAGGCCGGCAAGCGCGTCAGGGACGACTCGGTCCAGCGCTTCAAGGGTCTCGGTGAGATGAACGCCGAGGAGCTGCGCGTGACGACGATGGACCAGGATCACCGCGTTCTCGGCCAGGTCACCCTGGACGACGCGGCGCAGGCCGACGACCTGTTCTCGGTGCTGATGGGCGAGGACGTCGAGGCGCGGCGCTCGTTCATCCAGCGCAACGCCAAGGACGTCCGCTTCCTCGACATCTGAGTCGGCCGCACAAGCCGCACCTCGAAAGGACTTTGACCAGCAATGGCCGACGAGAACACCCCTGTGATGCCCGAAGAGGAGCCCGCCGTTCCCGGCGTGGGCATGCGTGTCGAGCCCGTCGGGCTCGAGACGGAGATGCAGCGCTCGTACCTCGACTACGCGATGTCCGTCATCGTGTCGCGTGCGCTGCCCGACGTACGGGACGGCCTGAAGCCCGTGCACCGCCGCGTCCTGTACGCGATGTACGACGGCGGGTACCGCCCCGAGAAGGGCTTCTACAAGTGCGCCCGCGTCGTCGGCGACGTCATGGGCACCTACCACCCGCACGGCGACTCCTCCATCTACGACGCCCTGGTCCGCCTGGCCCAGCCATGGTCGATGCGGATGCCGCTGGTGGACTCCAACGGCAACTTCGGCTCCCCGGGCAACGACCCGGCGGCCGCCATGCGGTACACCGAGTGCAAGATGGCGCCGCTGGCCATGGAGATGGTCCGTGACATCGACGAGGAGACCGTCGACTTCACGGACAACTACGACGGCCGCAACCAAGAGCCGACGGTCCTGCCGGCGCGCTTCCCGAACCTGCTGATCAACGGCTCGGCGGGCATCGCGGTCGGCATGGCCACCAACATCCCGCCGCACAACCTCCGCGAGGTCGCGGCGGGCGCGCAGTGGGCGCTCGAGCACCCGGACGCTTCGCACGAGGAACTGCTCGACGCTCTTATCGAGCGCATCAAGGGCCCCGATTTCCCCACCGGCGCACTAGTAGTGGGCCGTAAGGGCATCGAGGAGGCGTACCGCACGGGCCGTGGCTCCATCACGATGCGCGCGGTCGTCGCGGTCGAGGAGATCCAGAACCGCCAGTGCCTGGTGGTCACCGAGCTCCCCTACCAGACCAACCCCGACAACCTCGCGCAGAAGATCGCCGACCTGGTCAAGGACGGCAGGGTCGGCGGCATCGCCGACGTCCGCGACGAGACGTCCTCGCGCACGGGCCAGCGCCTCGTCGTCGTCCTGAAGCGGGACGCGGTCGCCAAGGTCGTACTGAACAACCTCTACAAGCACACCGACCTCCAGTCGAACTTCAGCGCCAACATGCTGGCCCTGGTCGACGGCGTGCCGCGCACCCTCTCCCTGGACGCCTTCATCCGCCACTGGGTGACTCACCAGGTCGAGGTCATCGTCCGGCGTACGAAGTACAGGCTGCGCAAGGCCGAGGAGCGGGCCCACATCCTGCGCGGCCTGCTGAAGGCCCTGGACGCGATCGACGAGGTCATCGCGCTCATCCGCGCCAGCCAGACGGTCGACGTCGCGCGTGAGGGCCTGATGGGCCTCCTCTCGATCGACGAGATCCAGGCCAACGCCATCCTCGAGATGCAGCTGCGCCGACTGGCCGCCCTGGAGCGCCAGAAGATCGTCGCCGAGCACGACGATCTGCAGGCGAAGATCAACGAGTACAACGCGATCCTGGCCTCGCCCGAGCGGCAGCGCCAGATCATCAGCGAGGAGCTCGCGGCGATCGTCGACAAGTTCGGCGAGGACCGTCGCTCGGCGCTCGTTCCCTTCGACGGCGACATGTCCATGGAGGACCTGATCGCCGAGGACGACATCGTCGTCACGATCACGCGCGGCGGTTACGTCAAGCGTACGAAGACGGTCGACTACCGCTCCCAGAAGCGCGGCGGCAAGGGCGTTCGCGGCACGAAGCTGAAGGAAGACGACATCGTCGACCACTTCTTCGTGTCGACGACCCACCACTGGCTGCTGTTCTTCACGAACAAGGGCCGTGTCTACCGCGCGAAGGCGTACGAACTGCCGGATGCCGGACGTGACGCCCGCGGCCAGCACGTGGCGAACCTGCTCGCCTTCCAGCCGGACGAGAAGATCGCCGAGATCCTCGCGATCCGCGACTACGAAGCGGTGCCCTACCTGGTGCTCGCCACCAAGGGCGGCCTCGTAAAGAAGACCCCGCTCAAGGACTACGACTCGCCTCGCGCCGGTGGCGTCATCGCCATCAACCTCCGCGAGACCGACGACGGTTCGGACGACGAGCTGATCGGCGCCGAGCTCGTGTCGGCCGAGGACGATCTGCTGCTCATCAGTAAGAAGGCGCAGTCGATCAGGTTCACCGCAACGGACGACGCGCTGCGTCCCATGGGGCGCGCGACCTCGGGCGTCAAGGGAATGAGTTTCCGCGGCGGCGACGAACTGCTCTCGATGAATGTCGTCAGGCCAGGTACGTTCGTGTTCACCGCAACCGACGGTGGGTACGCGAAGCGGACCAACGTCGACGAGTACCGCGTCCAGGGTCGTGGTGGCCTCGGCATCAAGGCCGCCAAGATCGTGGAGGACCGCGGCGAACTCGTGGGCGCGCTGGTGACGGAGGAGACCGACGAGATCCTCGCCATCACCCTGGGCGGCGGTGTGATTCGTACGCGAGTCAACGAGGTCAGGGAGACAGGCCGTGACACCATGGGCGTCCAACTGATCAACCTGGGCAAGCGCGATGCCGTGGTCGGTATCGCTCGTAACGCCGAGGCCGGGCGCGAGGCTGAGGAAGTCGACGGTGACATCGTCGTCGAATCGGCCGACGGCGAGCCGGCCGCCGGTACGGACGAGGGCACGGAGTCCACGGCCGAGTAGCGCGAGGAGAGAGTCATCGTGAGTGGAGCCACGGGCGCCGGAGCAAGTGGAACCGGCCCAGCCGGTACAGACGGTGTCCGTGGCTCCGCCACTGATTCTCCCGACTCGCATGAGTCTCGTGGATCCCAGGGGGGAACCGTGACCGACACCCGAGGGCCGCAGCCGGCTCAGTCAGCGCAGTACGCCGACGGGGCCCAAGGGACTCAGGGGTCCCAGAACGCCACTGGTGCTCTGCCCGGTGAGCGCCAGCCCCAGCAGCAGGCGTCCCAGCCGTATCACCCGCCGCAGGCCTATCAGCAGAGTTCCCAGACGGGCTCCGTGCGCAGGCCGCGGACGGGGGCGCGCACGACGCCCCGTACGCGCAAGGCACGACTGCGGGTGGCCAAGGCAGACCCGTGGTCGGTGATGAAGGTCAGCTTCCTGCTCTCCATCGCTCTCGGTATCTGCACGATCGTCGCGGCCGCCGTGCTGTGGATGGTCATGGACGCCATGGGCGTCTTCTCCACGGTGGGCGGCACGATCTCGGAGGCGACGGGCTCGAACGAGTCCAACGGCTTCGACCTGCAGTCCTTCCTGTCGCTCCCGCGCGTCCTGATGTTCACGACGATCATCGCGGTCATCGACGTGGTCCTGGCCACCGCCCTGGCCACGCTCGGCGCCTTCATCTACAACCTCTCCGCGGGCTTCGTGGGCGGCGTGGAGCTGACGCTGGCCGAGGACGAGTAGTTCTCTTCCCGTAGTTCTTTCTTCCGCGCTCCACCGCCCCCCCGGTGCTCTACACCGGAGGGACTTCACGGCCAGGGCCCCGCCCACTCAGGGCGGGGCCCTGTTGCGCGTCGCGGTCCGTTGTGATCCGCGCCGGTCCGTCGTGGTGCGTCGTGGTGCGTCGTGGTCCGACACGTCCGTCGAGGGCTGTTCGCTGCCCCCGGAGGTATCGATTTTGGGACTGGCCCGCACGTGCGCTAATCTTCAGAGGTCAGCGCGCGGGACATACCGCAGCGCGGCGGGGCTATAGCTCAGTTGGTTAGAGCGCATCCCTGATAAGGATGAGGCCACAGGTTCAAATCCTGTTAGCCCCACAGACACGAAGAAGTCCCCCAGCCTGTATCGGCTGGGGGACTTCTTCGTGTCTGTGGGGCTGTGCGTCTGTGCTGTACGGGCGAGCTGTTTGTGCTGTCCGTGGGGCCCTGGGTGGGCGGCGGCCGAGGTGGCCGGGGCATGACTACGGTTCCGCGGCGAGCCTGCCCGGATGGGCCTCGGCCTCAACGCCCGTCTCCGTGTCGTCCGTGGGGAGGTGCCGGCAGCTGGGGGACGATCCGTGGGCCTCGGCGCGGATGCGTTGCTTCATCGTGGGCGGCAAGGACCGTTCGTACGCTGCTGCCCAGTAGGCCGCGAGTGGGGCCGTCATGGTCGGCGTGCTCTTGCACGTTTCCGTGGCCTGCTGTACCGGCGTGGCCGCCGTTGCCGTCGTCGTGAATCCCAGCGTGGCGAAGAGTGCGAGGAAGGCGGTGATGAGCGTGGTCCACAGCTTCTTGGCCTTGGTGCCGGTCATGGCGTCTCACTTTCGGGTTGGGCGATTTGCGTACTTTCCTCATGATGTGTATGTGGGGCCGAGAGTGGGGGACCAACGCTCGTGGCGCGTCGATGTTCAGATGAACACCACACGAATGGCCGTATATGGCCTCTGAAGGGCCTGGGAGAGGCTCGGGTGAGGTCGGGAGTGGCGAATGTCGCGGCGGGCCGCGAGGGGCCAAGGAGCGGCGGCGTCCCGATTCGACTGCTGTGTTCGGGGCGGGAGTTGGGGTGGATCCAGGTCACCGATCGGTATCGATCGGTGTGTATAGTCGGGCTTCAGAGGTCCCTTACGTCAAGAAAGACGAGGTCGCGCGGTGAAGAAGCTTCTCCTGGTCGCACTGGCCGCCATCGGCGGGCTCCTCGTGTACCGCCAGATCCAGGCGGATCGCGCCGAGCAGGATCTGTGGACGGAGGCGACTGACTCCGTGCCCACGGGTTCGTGAGTACCGACAACAGTCTCTTTACCGGGCCCCGGTCGCTTCTGCGGCCGGGGCCCTGTGCTGTCCGGATCTCGTTGGTCCCCCGACTCCTTGAGTTTGCTCACGCAAGCTCTCGCCTTGCGTGAGCAAAGAATGTCGGGCTTCCGCGTGGGCATAGTGGGCGGGACGACTGGGGCTCAGGGGAGGGGTGGCACGTGATGGGGCGGCTGCGCAGAGGCCGGGCGGCGGGGGCCGTGGCAGCGGCGTTGTGCGCGGTGTTGGCGCTGCCGGGGCAGGCCACGGCGGAGGACACATCGGGACCGAGCCCGTACGTCTTCGCTGAGGGGGCCGTGTCAGTCGACGGCGCGCAGAACAGCATGGACAGCGTGAGGCTCACGCCCGGCTCGACGTACAAGAGCTCCCTCGCGCGCGGGGGCAAGCTCTACTACCAGCTGCAACTCGGCGCCAGAGAGACCGTGTACGTCTCCGCCACCGCCGTCCCCGGGCTCGACGCCAGGGTCGCCTATGGGGACGGCGTGGAGGTGTCGTTAGAGGACACGAACGGCAACAACTGCAACTCCGGAGACGCGCGGTTCGGTACGTCGCAGAGTCCGCGGCCCATCTCCGCCTGGGCGGTGCGGGCGGTCGGCCCCGCCCAGAACCGGTGCAAAGTGGCCGGCACGTACTACGTAGTGGTCGAGCGCAACAGCGAAGCCGGCTCCAGTACGGAGACGTGGGACACGGAGCTCCGCGTCGTCTCGGAGCCCGGAGTGGCCAAGAGTGCCCCCACGACACCGCCCGAGTCGTGGAACTCCGCCTCGCCCACACCTCCCGCCGACGCGCGCGAGGAACGCAGGGGCGGCACGGGCTTCAACGACGCTCGGGCGCTCAAGGCAGGCGTCTGGGGCGACCGGATCAAGCCCGGCCAGACCCTCTTCTATCGTGTGCCGGTCGGCTGGGGGCAGCAGATCTCCGCCGGGGCCGAGCTGGGCAGTGCGAGCGGGGGGCGGGGCGAGTACGTCACGTCGGCGCTCGTGATGTCACTGGCCAATCCGGTACGCGCACGCATCGACGACGCCGACACGGCATACGACGGCCAACAGAAATCGACCGCGCTGGAACCCCTTGCCCCCGTGGCGTACGAGAACCGCTACTCCCCGATCGACGGCGTGGCAGGAACGCGGTTCGCCGGGTGGTACTACCTCTCGGTCCATCTCAATCCGCAGGTCGCCCGGCAGTTCGGCAAGGCCCCACTGGATCTGACGCTGCGGGTGAACGTCGACGGTGCGGCGAAGGAGGGGCCCGCGTACGTGGGGACGGCGCGGCCCGCTGACGAGTTCAGCGTCACTGGTGAGGACGAGGACGCGGCGGCGCGGGGCGAGACGGGTGCCGACGGCGGGAGCGGTGACGGGGGCGGAGGCGGGAACAGTGACAGGAGCGGTGGGGACGGCGGGGTCGGCATGAAAGTCGTCGCCGTCGGCGGGTTCGGTGCTGGGTCCGTGCTCCTGGCGATCCTTGGCGTGTGGACGCTGATCGGGCGCAGGAGGGCAATGGGTCGGGCGGGGTGACTCGTGGGTCGGGGTCGGGTTCGCATCTGATCGGATCAGGGTCGGGTCAGATCTGGGTCAGCGCCCAGATGCCCACCGCGAAGCACGCCAGAGAGGCCAGCAGCATCGGGATCGCCACCTTCGGGGGCGGACCCGGTCGTCTCTGCCGGTGCGGAACCGGCCGGCGCTGGAGTGGAACCTGCGGGGCGTGAGCGGTGTATGGATAAGTAGGGGCGGATACGCGATGCGCTGCGGGCATCACGGAGGGTGACGGATCGTAAGCCGGGTGAGGGGTGGGGACATGCGGGGACTGAACAGGGGGCGAGGGGGGAGGTGGTGGCGTTGCCGGTTGCTGCACTGGCTGGGCCTGCACTTGTTGCGCCTGCTGCACATGGTGGGCGGGCTGCACATGCTGTACGGGCGGTACGGGCTGTGCGGGTTGCATCTGCTGCACCGAGGGCGGCGTGGCCTGTCCCGACGGTGGTGTGGCCAGCGGTGGTGGAGGGGCCAGCGGGTAGCTGCCGGTCTGGGGTGCGGAGAGGGGCGGGGGAGGTACAGAAGGAGGAGCGAAGCCTGGCTGCGGCGGCGCGGTGAGGGGGCCGCCGGGTCCGAACCCCTGGGGAAGCGGGCCCAGTTGGTCGAAGATCTCTACGATCTCGTCGTCGGGCCCTGGCTCCGGCAGCAGCTCGGCAGCCGAGTTCAACGCCTTGCGTGCGCCCGTGGCGGTACGGAACCGCGCGTGCGGATCCGGCTGGAGAAGCGTGGCGACGACCTGCCACAGCGGCTCCGGAACGCCCTGCGGCGCCCCAGGGGTGCCGTGCGCGGCGAAGTGCTCGATCAAGGCCTTGGCGTCCGGCTTGGCGCCCTGCAGCAGATAGAGGGCCACCAGGCCGACGGCGAACAGATCGGCGGTGAAGTCCGGCTCGGCGCCCATCATTTGCTCAGGAGCGAAGTAACCGGGCGTCCCCACGACATAGTTGGTCTCGGTCAGTCGCGGCTCGCCCATCCGCATCGAGATGCCGAAGTCGGAGAGCCGCAGGTGCGGACGTGCGGTGCCGGTGGCCTCGAGCAGGATGTTGGCGGGCTTGATGTCACGGTGCACGACCCCTTCGGCGTGCACCGCCGCGAGCCCGGCGAGCAGCTGGTCCAGGAGCGTGCAGACCAGGCGGGGCGGCAGCGGGCCGTAGTCCCCGATCACATGGGCCAGCGAGCCGCCGGCGACCAAGGCCATGGTGAAGAGGACCTTGTCGTCGTCGGCGGCCCAGCTGGCGGGCGCGAGCACATGAGGGTGGTCGATGCGCAGCGCCTGCTCCCGCACGAAGCGCAGCAGCGCGTGCGCGTCGCTCTGTTGCAGGACCTTGGCTGCCACATACCGGCGCCGCCGGTGGTCCCAGGCACGCCAGACCGCTCCGACTCCCCCGCGGCCGACCGGGTCGACCAGTTCGTAGCGGCCGGCGAAGACCTCACCCATGGTCGCGCATTGCTCCCCCTCCGGGCCGCCCGGTGGCCCGGTCGACGGCTCAGTTCTGGTGCGCCTCGTAGTGGGCGACCGCGTCCGCGGTGCGTCCGGCGCCGTATACCCGGAGGAACTCTGCCAGTTCAGGGTGGGTCGGGGCGAGGGAGTCAGCGGCATCGATGATGTCGCCCGCCGCCGCGACGGAGCGCAACAGCGACTGGATCTCGCGCACCACACGTTTCACTGTGGGCGCACCCGAACTCGTCGTCGACTGCGAGGTGTTGGTCAGGACGGAGCCGCCCTGGGACTTCTTGATCTCGTCCATGCGGTCGGTGGCCTCGGCGGCGCTCACACTGCCGTCGGCGACCTGGCCCGCCAGCTCCTGGAGGAGCTGGACGCGCTGGACGACCGCGGGGTTGCCGATCTTGGCGCGCTGTCCGCTCATCAGCTGGGACAGCATGGGCGCGGACAGACCGAGGACGCCGGCGAGGCGTGCCTGGTTGAGGCCCAGATCATCGATGAGACGACGGAAGAGCGCCCCCAGCGGCTCCCCGTACCAGTTCCGCTGGAGCTCTCGTGCTCTCGCGGTCGTCTCTTGTTGTGCGGCGTCCATTGCGTCTCCCCATCGCTTCCCCAAAAACCGTGGTTCGCTGCCGCGAACCACGCCGAGCATCTTACGGAGCGTGGTCGTCCCCCGGGACCCCCAATCCTTTTGCGAGATCGGGGGGGTGACCCGGTACTCTGGTCTGCGTCGCCTACCGGAGCGAGGTTTTTCCGGCTGGGCGTACCGTTTTCGGGGCCTTAGCTCAGTTGGTAGAGCGCTGCCTTTGCAAGGCAGATGTCAGGAGTTCGAATCTCCTAGGCTCCACAACGTCAGACCCCCTGACCTGCGCAAACGCAGGCAGGGGGTCTTTTTTTGTCCAGGTTTTCCGGGTCTCCCGCGCTGATGTCCAGGTTTCGCGTGCTGCTGTGTCAAGGAGAAGCCGGGACCGCGCAGTCGACCGTCTCCAGCTGCACGGAGATGCGCTGGGGCGAGCAGGGCCGGTGCGCCCCGACCGAGGTGAGTGGGCCCAGCGGTGCGATGACCGGGGCGAATGGGCTCAGCGGAGCGGTAACCCGGGGGCAAGTGGGCCTGGCGGTGCGATCTCGGGGCGGTGGGCCCAGGTGGGCGGAGGTGGGTGCATGTGGCGCGGACGATGGACCTCGTTAACTCATTGACGTATCGCAGTACGTCGATATGATCTCTGCATGTCTACCTTCGATGCCGCTCCCACCGCCCTGATCGTTCACGCCCACCCCGAGCCCCACTCGTTCAGCGCCGCCCAGTTGACCACCGCCGCCCAGGCCCTCCGTGATGCCGGCTACAAAGTCGACATCCTTGACCTCTACGCCGACACCTGGGCTCCGGTCCTCGCCCGCGAGGAATTCGGCCCGCTGGACGGCCCGTTCAAGCCGCAGGCCGAGCAGATGCGGGCGGTCCAGGACGGCACGCTCGACGGGGCCGTCAAGGACCACCTCGAGCGGGTGCTCGCCGCCGATCTCCTCGTGCTGTCGTTCCCGATGTGGTGGTTCTCGCTGCCGGCCATCCTCAAGGGGTGGATCGACCGGGTCTTCGTGATGGGCGCCCTCTTCGGCGGGGACCACGGGTTCTTCGGTGGCGCCGCGCTCGCGGGCAAGCGGGCGATGTTGCTGTTCACGACCGGCGGCTCGAGTGAGGCGTTCGAGCCCGGTGGTGCTTTCGGCTCGATGGACGACTTCCTGTTCCACATCCACCGCGGGATGCTGGAGTTCGTCGGTTACCAGGTCATCGACCCTGTGGTCACCTATGGACCGGCCCACATGACCGACGAGGAGAGGGCAGCGGCGCTGGAGTCAGTCGGAAAGTCCGTCACGCTCATCGCGGGGGCTTCCCTGCCCGCGGCCCGTTGACGTCGACGGCGGCCAGGAACCTGGGACACGTCGCGTCCCCGCGTGCCGCCATCAGCTGAGGGCGGACGTCGTTTGATCGAAATCTGGTGGACCCGGCCGGTCGTCCACGTCATGGCGGCCGGGAACTCCGGGGTGTGCGCGATGTGACCGACTGGATCGCCCGGCACCCCGACGCCCCGACGCCCCGGCACCCCGACGCCCCGGCACCCCGACGCCCGGCCGCGTGAGCGTGAGCGACCGGCTGAATGATCGGGCCGCCGCCCCAGCGGGCCAGTGCCCCAGCGGGCCGCCGCCCGAGCGGGCCGCCGCCCGAGCGGGCCGCCGCCCCAGCGGGCCAGCGCCCCAGCGGGCCAGCGCCCCAGCGGGCCGGCGCCCCAGCGGGCCGCCGCCGAGCGGGCCGTCGCCCGACCGGGCCAGCGCCCCAGCGGGCCACCGCCCTGCTCGCCGGTCAGTGCGGCGCCCGACCAGAGGGCAGTGTCACCGTGCCACCGTCATCTTCTGCGCCACCGGAGCCGTCGCGCTGCCCAGGAGCCGCAGCGCCGCCTCCGACGGTGAGCCGGGCTCGGCCGTATAGGTGATCAGGTGCTGGCCCGAGGTGCCGGGCAGGACGAGGTTCTCGAAGCTGAGTTCCATCGCGCCGACCATCGGGTGGCGCAGGTACTTCAGTCCGGAGGTGCAGGTGCGCACCGGGTGCCGGGCCCAGAGGGCGGCGAACTCCTCGCAGTTCATGGTGAGTTGACCGACGAGCTCGGCCAGGGCGCGGTCGCCGGGGTGGCGGCCTGCGACCAGACGCAGGGAGGCCAGGGCGAGTTGGGCCTGGTCGTGCCAGTCCGCGTACAGCTGGCGGTACCGCTCGTCAAGGAACAGCATCCGCGTCATGTTGGGGCGAGTGGCAGGTGTGTCAGGGCTCTCGGGCGCCAGGTGTCCGGCGAGCAGCGCGTGGCCCAGGGGGTTCCATGCGAGGACGTCGTTACGCCGGTCCATGACGAGGGCCGGTACGTCGGTCATGGCCGCGAGCAGTTGCCGGGCCGAGGCGCTGGCGTGCGCCACCCGGCGCGGTGCGGGGCGGTTCGCGGCGGCGGCGGGACGAGCCAGGTCCTTCAGGTGGGCCGTCTCGTCGTCGGTGAGGCGCAGAGTGCGCGCGATCGCCTCCAGCAGGCCGTCCGAGGCGCTGGTGGCGCGACCCTGTTCGAGGCGCGTGTAGTGGGTCATGCTCACGCCCGCGAGCATCGCCAGCTCCTCGCGGCGCAGCCCGGTGACGCGGCGGCGGGTCGGGTGCGGGGTGATGCCGACGTCCTCGGGGCGCAGCGCGGCGCGGCGCGACTTGAGGAAGGCTCCCAGGTCGGACGAGGCGTCCATTCATGTCTCCAGGTCGGCCGGAGTGCCACCGGCTGTGGCCACTGGCGTCCCATGATGCCTGCCTGGTCCCAAAGGCCGGAAGCCGTAAGGGTGGTGCTGTCATGACTACCCTCGTGCCGGCTGTGCACGGCAGGGATCTGGCTAGGAATCCGGACGCCGACGAACCTCTTCTCGTAGCTGCGTGTGACGCGACCGAGCGCAACGCGTGTCAATAACCATGAGGAAAAGGACTCGACGTCATGTCTGTCACTGATACGGAGGCGACCGGCAACGCGGTCGGTCCTGCCGCCGACGCGGCTCCGGCCGTGCTCACCCCCCGGCTCCGGCTGGTTCTGGTGCTGCTGCTCACCACGCAGTTCATGCTGGCCGTGGACTTCGCCATTCTGAATGTGGCGCTGCCGGTGATCGGTGAGGGTCTTGGCTTCTCGCTGGAGAACCTGCAGTGGATCGCCACCTCGTTCGCGCTGTGCGCGGCGGGCTTCACTCTGCTCTTCGGCCGGATCGCGGACCTGTTCGGCCGCCGTCGGGTGTTCCTCGGCGGCCTCGTGGTCCTGGGCGCGGCCTCGCTCATGGGCGGTCTTGCACAGAACCCGGAGATGCTGATCACGGCCCGGGTTCTCCAGGGCCTTGCCACCGCCGCGGTGACCCCTGCGGCGCTGTCGCTGATGACCACCTCGTTCCCGGAAGGCCCACTGCGCCAGAAGGCGCTCAGCCTCAACGGAGCACTGATGTCCAGCGGATTCGTCACCGGCGCCCTCCTCGGCGGCGTACTGACCGACCTGCTGTCGTGGCGATGGGCGTTCTTCATCAACGTGCCGGTCGCCCTGGCCGTGCTGATCATCGCGCCCAAGGTCATCAAGGAGTCCCGGCCCGACGAGCGCCCCAAGCTGGACGTGCCCGGTGCCATCAGCGTCACGCTCGGCCTTCTTGCCATCATCTACGGGCTCACCCAGGCGGGCGAGAAGGGCTGGGGCTCGGCAGGCGCCCTGGTGTCGCTGGCGGCGGGCGTGGTGCTGCTGCTCGTCTTCTACGCCGTCGAGCGCAAGGTGTCCGCGCCGCTGGTGCCGGTCGCCGTGCTCGGAAAGCGGTCGGTGGCCTGGGGCAACTTCGCCGGTCTGCTCGCCTTCCTCACCTTCACCTCCCTGGTCTTCCCGCTGACCCTCTACCTCCAGGAAGTGCTCGGGTACTCCGCGCTCGTCGCCGGCCTGGCCTTCGGCTTCCTCGGACTGGGCACGGTCCTGGGCGGTGTCACGGCCTCGAAGGTCATCGCGAAGCTCGGCACCAAGCAGACGCTGATCGTGGGCGGCCTGCTGCAGATGGTCTTCACCGCGGCCCTCGTCGGCCTCGGCGACGACCGCTCGTGGATGTGGCTGATGCTGGGCGCCAGCTTCATCGGCGGTATCGGCAACATGCTCGCCATCGTGGGCTTCATGGTCACCGCCACCTCGGGGCTCGCCGACCACGAACAGGGCCTGGCCACCGGTCTCGCCACCATGACCCAGCAGGTCGGCATCACGATGGGTACGCCGATCATGAGCGCCGTCGTCACCGCCGCGATGGCCGGCACCGGAGCCACGGCGATCCTCGGCGGCCTGAAGGTCGCGATCGCGGTGAACGCCGCCATCGTGCTCCTCGGGGTGCTGACCAGTGCCCTCTTCCTGCGCAGTGACCGCTCGACCGCGCGATAACGGCGAACCGCTCGGACCGCGCTCTGCTCCAGCAAATCCGCTGGCGTCGGCCCGGACGGGACGGTCGAAAAGGCCCGTGCTGAACGGTCGAAAAGGCCCGTGCGGGGCGGTCGAAAATAGCTTTCAGTAAGCGCCGAAAATAATCTGGGTCGAGAGCCTGATGGGCTCTCGACCCAGATTTTTTTGCTTTACCGGAAATTGCCCTTTGTGGCCCCTGGCCAGCGACTTTGCAGTTCTCTGACGTTCCCTGACGCAGGCGCGTAGAGGCTTGAGGATGCCTGTATCGGAGCGTGTTGAAACGGGTTCATGGGAATGGGGAGAATTCATTTCGTACTCGCGAATAAGGATTTCCGCGCCCAAAGGCGAGCGCGCGATGTTGCCGCCCAGAAGAACCCGATAGGCGATGCTTGTGTCCCGCTCTTTGTTCCATTCGTCCTCCCCTGCCCACTCCACCCTGGCCGCTGCCGCACGACCCGCGCTCGTCGAAGACGTCCTCAGTACCAAGGACCGCATACGCGTGGCCGGGTTCTTCCCAGGCCTGGGCAGCCGGGCCGCCTACCGAGGGCTCGGCCGGCTGTTCATCGACTCCGGCGTCCCGGAAGTCACTCATATCTACCGCGAAGCCGCCCGGGCCCTTGGATTTCCCGACCGCCCCGATCTGCTTCTCCTGGACCCCGGGACCCTTCCGGAGGGCAAAATGGAGCGCCAGGGCTTCATCGGGGCGTCGTTGCTGGTGCACAGCCTCGCCCTGGACGCCTATCTCCGCGACCAGATCGCAAAGACCGGTGCTCCGGTCGACTTCGTCGCCTACACCGGCGAGAGTTTCGGCATCCTGACGGCCGCGGTGGCGAGCGGCTCCCTCTCCGTCTTCGACGGCGTCAGGATCGCCCAAGTGTTCACGCCGCTCATGCTCCAGGCTGCCGGCGCGCAGAGCACGGACGAGGCCTTCGCTCGGAACGTCGCCTCCTACCTGGGCGAGTCCATCCAGAAGACGCCCCTGGTCGGGGAGCCGTACCACGTAGTCGCCGTGAAGACGCAGAGCCCGGACACTCTCGCGGCGGTCCTGGACGGGACGGGGAAGGCATTCCCGCTCGCGGACGTCGAGTTGCACAAGACGTACACGCCGACGCAGGCGAACCTCTACGTCCGCTCCAGAGCCAAGCCCGAATTCGACGCTTTCGTCGCCTCCTTCGCGAACGCGACCACCTGGGAACTGAAGGAACCGACCGTCTTCCTCGCCCACTCCGCGCGGATGCGCCCCGCCCGGGAGGCCCTCGAGCGGTTCTTCAGCACCCACCGGATCCACTTCAACGGCCCCCGCGTGCCTGTGGTGTCGAACCACGACATGTCACTGCTGACCACAGCGTTCGCCGTTCGCCAGGGAGTCCTGGCCATGACGGACCAGGTCATGGCCTCTCAGGACACCTGTCAGAGCCTGAACAGCCTCGACGTGGACGTGGTGATGGAGCTGGGGCTGGGGGCGAAGTCCGTCAAGCTGCTGCAGGACAACGAAGTCGCCGCTCCCGTCATGGCCTACACGGGCAGCCATGAGGACACCGCCAGGTTCCTGCGCGCCGTCGAGGTGGTGAGCGCCCTGTTGTCCCGGCTGGAAGATCTGTACGGCTCGGGGGAGGAGCTGACGCGCGAGGACTACCACCTCCTGCACGAGCTGTTCCGCCTCGCTGCCGGGAGCGACTTCTGTGACGACTACTTCTCCCGCACCCTCGGGCGCGTCATCACCGCGGAGATGTTGTGCCCCGTCCGGGAGGGGGCGCCGACGTTCTACCGGTTCCTCGAAATCTTCCAGCACACACGCGGTCACCGCGAGCACATCGCCGTCGACCAGGGTGAACTCGTCATCAGGGCGAGGTTGAAGAAGAGGATCACCGCCGAGGACCCCGAGCTGCTTGGCAAGGCCTTCATGGAGCTCACCGTGCGGGACGCGGCCGGCGGCATCGGCGCACGGACGCACCACAC
Organism: Streptomyces sp. NPDC033180; assembly: GCF_055577645.1. Lineage (NCBI taxonomy): Bacteria > Bacillati > Actinomycetota > Actinomycetes > Kitasatosporales > Streptomycetaceae > Streptomyces > Streptomyces sp. NPDC033180. Next base: position 279,750 of record NZ_JBVIPU010000003.1, read on the forward strand.
CACGCGTCCGGAGGTCGTCGTCTTCCACTTCGGCGGACCGTCCGACCTCGGCGACGAGGCGCTGGCCCGCACGGCGCGGAAGCTGCTGGACACCCATGTGCCGGCGTACGAGATCCACGACCGGATGCTCGAAGACCTGCACCTCGACGGCGGCATCCACCCAGCGGGACAGCGCATCGTCTATCAGTACCTGCTGTTCAACACCCTCTCCCTGCACCGGCCCGCCCTGATCGCGCAGAGCGACCACTACCTCGAGGGTGTCGACGTCCCAGGCTGGCTGGCGGCCCTTGCCGTCTCCGGAGCCGTCTCCCTGACCGACGCGGTCACCCTGAGCACCGAACAGGCGCGGGGGGACGTGACGGAGCGGATCCTGAACGGCCTGACCGGCGCCGGGATTCCCCTCGTCTCCCCCGAGGGCGTGCCGATCCAGGCCCGGAAGGACCTGGAGGAGGCCACCCGCGCCGTGCTCCGGGAAGGTGCCCTCGACTCCCGGATACGGCCGATCCATCTGAACGGCAACTGCCAGATCATCGCCCTCGGTTCGGAGCCGGCCGTGGCCGACATCGACGCCGGACCGTACGCCACTCGGATCGTCTCCGTCACGGAGCCGGCCGAGGCCTGGGGAAAGCGGGCCAACCTCGCTCTCGACGAGTTCGAGTACGACTGCGTTCTCGCCCTCACCGAGGAGAACGAATGCGTTCTGGCCAACGCGCGCGGCCGCCGGGTCCTCTCCAGCACGGTCTACGCCTACATCAGTACCGACGAGTCGATCGTCGGCTTCGGTCAGGGCGGAAGCGAGTCGATGACCATCTTCGTCCGGAAGGACGGGGAGGAGCACATCACCGTCCGGAAGGTCCTCAGTGAGGCGCTGACGACCGCGCGCTGGGACCCGGAGGGGCACGGCGTGATGCTCCCACCGTTCACGAAGGCCAGGAAGCAGGCCGAGTTCCTTCAGGCCCTGCCCGAACCGGTGCGCGGCTACTTCCCCGAGGTCTTCTCCGTCCTGGAGCGTGAGACCCCCGTCCCGTCCCATCTGCGGTCCGGCGGTCGCACGGTCGACCGGGAAGTCATCTACGAGATGAGCTACGTCGCGGGTGAGGAGGTCAGCCGGTACGTCGAGAAGCACACCCCGCCGCCCGCCGTGATCGCTCGGCTCTACGAGCAGATCATCCGGGTGCTGAACAACGAGGTGCACAGCGTGGGCCGCGTACCCGCGCCGGGCGAGACCCTCGACACCTCGTATTTCAGGAAGATCGAGGACCGCCTGGATCTGTGCCGTCGTACGGCACCGCGCACCTTCGGCGCGCATCTCCTCGACACCGACCGGATCCTCGTCAACGGCGTCTCCTACCTCAACCACTCGGCTCTGCTGGAGCGGTTCCGCGACAGCCCGGAGTTCGCGGCGGTCCTCGAGCCGGCCTTCCACTCCCTCGTCATGGGCGACACGAACACGGAGAACATCAAGATCACCAACAGTGAGCCGCTGCGGCGTGCTCAGCAACTGATCGAATCCGCGGCAGTGCGGGAGGACATCGACGCGGCACTGGCGGCCATCACCCCCGTCGCGCTGGGGATCAGGTTCCTCGACCCCAGGGCCATCGGCTTCAAGACCGAGGGCAAGGACACCCGCGACGACGCGATGTACGACAACAAGCCGTGGCACAACTCCATCGGCCACTACGACGAGATCCACTTCGAGCAGTTCACCATGAGCGTCGACATCGGCGAGGGCAGGACCCCCAGCGTCGACATCGCGTTCCTGAGCGGCAACCCGTACCAGCAGGCGTATCGAGTACGGGACGTGATCGAGGGCGGCGGCAGCGTCGACACCGAGGCCCCTCAGGGAATGGAAGACCACTTCGCCCCGGTCATGACAGCGGCGCTGGGGTTGGACAACTCCGAGTCCCCGTACCTGCGGGACGACCCGTACTGGCTGATCCGGTTCGTGTTCATGATGGGCCAGCACTTCACGGCCATGCCCCCCTTCCATTTCCAGATGGAGCTGGACGGCACTCTCGTCGATACCTACCGGACCCAGCGCCGCCCGGTCGCGATCTACTGCGAGGGGATCAAGTGGCTGAACTGGGCCCTGCAAATGCTGGAAGGAAGCAGGACCGAGTTCCTGGGGCTCGCGGTGCCCCCGTTGCCGTATCGGCAGGGCTGAGAGCACGCCCCGGGAGCGGTTTCCGTTCACTGCACGATCGCCACTCCGGGAAGCCGCATGTGCGCGGCACAGACCTCACCGATGTACGACCGCCCTATTGGAGATTGAATACATGAACTCTGTTCCGCGCTCGTTTCCCGTCTCCGGCCTGAGCGATATGCCCAACGAGTCCCGAATGATCGCGACCCCGTGGAGCCGAATGCTCCGTGGCATCGGCCTGGGCCAGTACCCCATCGATTACGACGCCAGGATCGCCGGTCACATCCGCGACACCTTCGACCACTTGGCTGCGAAAGTGTCGCCGTCCGACGGCTACACCCTGTTCTGCCGCGAACTGGCGGACTTCACGCTGAAGGTCGCCGAGCCCGGCCGTGATCGCGCCTGGATGGAACCGGCTGTGGGACCACTGCTCGAATCCGTTCGTGCCGTGTCCAACCCCTACTACCGAGCCACGGCCGGAAGCATCCTCATGGACGCCTTCGCCAAGCTCAACCTCGACCTTTCGCTGCTGGTCAACAGCGAGAGGGACTTTCCGGCAGAAGTGCTCGGCATGCTCGACGAGATCGTTCCGGACGCGATCCCGGACGAGAATCAGGGTCGGCACGGAGAGTACGAGCGGGTGTCCGCCTGCTGCACGGTCTTCCTCGCCTTGGGGCAGCTGGGTCTGCGAGACCGTCTGGTCACCGCTGAGCGGAACCACGTCATCGAGGCGCTGAACCTGCTGGAGCACTTCCCCGTCCCCTACTTCTGCGGGCGAGTGGGCGGGATGCTGATGTCCGTCATCGCGCTGCTCGGTTACACCGAGCACATCTTTGACGGCGAGCGCGACTACATGGAGGAGGTTCTCGAATATCTGACGCGGGCCGACGAGGTGGGAAACTGGCCGTTCCTCCCCGACCCCATCGCTACCCCTTGGAAAAAGGTCTATCCGCTGCTGACGATGCTGAACGCCGTCGCCATGTGCGGCAGGCCGGAATACCTGACACGTCCGATCGACGCCCTGGCCGAGGCCAAGAACCTGATGGGCCAGATCCCCTGGGACACCCGGGTCCACATGTCGCAGTACTACGTCATCGCCCTGCACAACCTGGGGCGCCTGACGGAGGAGTTGCCGGACCTGGACGCCTTTATGCAGGACGTCGTGGCGGTACTGGACATCGTCGACCCCGGCGAGAACTTCTCACCCAGAGGCAACGCCTATCCGTACATCATCGAGCTGTCGATGATGACCGGCCGACTGGATCTGATTCCGGACGCGGCGCTGGAGCGCATGGTCGATTCGTTCCCCGACCTGGACCGCACCGCTGAGAACCGGGAAAATCGCGCGTTCCCGGTCAGCTACGTACTCAACATTCTCGGAGAGATCGGTGCCGCAGAGCTGTTCTTCACTCCGCGTGACCGCTACGAGGGCCGCTCGGCCAGTGCCTGGGTCGTCGACAACCTGTCCGAAGGCGCCAAGGAGGAGGGCGATCGAATCTCGATGATCGATCATTCTCTGGTCAGCTACGCACTGCGGATGCGGGGTGCCGACGCGGGAGAGACCGAGCTGTTTGAAGCCTTCGCGTTCCCCTTCTCGGGATGACCTCACGGCGTCACCACGGGTGAGCCGGTGGGGAGTGGAGGACCTCCACTCCCCACCGGCGGGCGCGGTGCGCAGGCGCTGCAGCCTCCTTGCGGAAGCGGCCCGGAGGTATCGGTGCTGCCGCCCGCAAGTTCGCGAAGGCATAACGCATCGATTATCGTCGATGTGGCCACAGCCGGCTCCGCGTCAGCACTGGAAGGCCCATGACGACTTACGGCATGCCCGTGACAGACGACCCCGCGACCCTGCTCGAACCCCTCAAGGCACTCGCCAACCCCGTGCGGTTGCAGGTGCTTCAGTGGCTGCGTGATCCGGAAGAGCATTTCCCGGTCAATCCTGCTGTCACCGATCCGCGCGCGGTGGGCGTCTGCGTCAGCCACATCCAGGCCAAGACCGGACTCGCACAGTCCACCGTCTCCGCCTACATGGCGGTGCTCGAACGTGCGGGTCTCGTGCGCTCCACGCGCGTCGGGAAGTGGACCCACTACCGGCGTGACGAAGAGCGCATCGCCTTGCTCATCGAGGAGTTCACACGGGAGGTCGGGGAGGCGCACATGCCGGATCTCCGCACCTCGTGAGCTCACTGTCCGCGTGAGTTCCGGGCCCCGGCAGGAGGATCGATCGCGTCACGCGTGACCGATCCGAAAACCGACGCCGCGCACCGTGACGATCCAACGGCTCGATCCGAGTTTGCCCCGGAGACTGCTGACGTGCGTGTCGATGGTGCGGCCGCGGTGCGACCACTCGTCGTCCCAGACCTGGCTCAGCAACTGACGACGGGAAAGGGTGGTGCCCGGCTGCGAGGCGAGCTGGTGCAGCAGGTCGAACTCCTTGGGGGTGAGGTCCACCCGCCGTCCCTCCAGGGTGAGTTCGCGCGCTCCGGCGTCGATCCGCAGCGGACCGTGCGTGATGACCTGGGCTGTCGGTGACTGGGGACGGGCCCGGCGCAGCACCGCTTCAATCCGCGCAAGCAGTTCACGCAAGCCGTACGGCTTGACGATGTAGTCGTCGGCCCCGGCCTGCAGCCCGAGCACGCAGTCGAGCTCGGCTCCCCGCACGGTGATGGGGATGATCGGCACATTGCCGAGTACTCGCATCCGACGGCACACTTCAAGGCCGTCCAGATCAGGCAGGTCGAGGTCCAGCAGGACCATGTCGACACCGCTGTGGGTCTGCAATGCTTCCGCGCCGGTGGACACGCTGCTCACCAGATAGCCGTGCCTGCGCAGTTCCTGCGCCAGGTTTTCAGCGGCCAGGGCGTCGTTCTCGACGACGAGAACCCGCAATGCCTGCCTGTCCCCCTCCTCGGGCGCCTGCCCTGCCCCGCTGTGTGGTCTCACCAGTTCCATGACCTGCTGATCCACTTCATGCTCCTTCCCCCAAAGGCACAATTTCGAACTGTAGAGCGCCAACGCCAACGCCACCGGAATGCGAGGTTGTCTGATCACCAACGCGCGGCCGGGCGAGCTACGAGCCCGAGGGGTCGGTGCGTTCATTTCCCAAGGGGTGATGGCCTTGGGACTCCACGATCCTCCGACACGTCGTCCGGTGAGGGAGGTCGTGCCCCGGCGACTCCAGGGCGGCGGCGCTCTACTTTCGCTCTGTGGAATATCCATTCCACTTCACGGAACAGTACGATACCGGCCGGGAGCGTAAAGATCTGCTGCCAGGAGGAAAATCGGAGAAACGCACGGGGCGCGTCCCACCACCTTGTGGATCTGACCAAGCCGTTCGAATCTCCTGGGCTCCACCAGAAACGCCGCGGGGGGGGGGGGGGGCGGGGGGGGAGGGGGGGGGGGCGGGGAGGGGGGGGGGGGGGGGGGGGGGGGGGGGGGGGGGGGTGGTGGGGCGCGGGGTCCCTTTTTTGCTTCTTGTTTTT
>NZ_JBVIPU010000003.1:285384-442506 GCF_055577645.1 Streptomyces sp. NPDC033180
AACCGGACGGGCTGGGACGCGCTGCTCGGCGCACACCGCCGTACCCCCGAGGTCTCGTCCTACCCCCCCCCCCCCCCCCCCCCACCCCCCCGCCCCCCCCCCCCCCCCCCCCCCCCCCCCCCCCCCCCCCGCGGCGTTCGGCAGTGGATCAGTGGAAGATCAGCGCAGGTCGTCGCGGTCCGCGGCCTCGGTTTCGGCCTGCTTGGCCTGGACCTCGGGGTCGAGGGAGGCCTGACCGCTGCCGTCGACCGAGGCCAGCGGCGCGCTGTCGGGGACCTCCGTCGCGGCCGGCGGCTCGACGAGCCAGTCCGGGTTGGCCTGCTTGTCCCACCACTTCCAGGCGGCGACCGCACCACCCGCCAGCACGCCCAGGACCACGAGGCCCTTGGCGAGACGCCCGGCGCGGGCCCGGCGGTTGTGCTTGCGGGCCAGCCGCTGGATCTCCTTGGGGGAGACCTCACCGCGCAGCGCGGCGAGCGCCGCGGCCCCGCGGGACGCCGCCTCATCACGGACGGGCTGAGCCACGGCCACGGCGTGCTCGATCCGCGGCTTCGAGTAGTCGGCGGCCTGCCGGGCTGCCTTGCGGGTCTGCTTGGCGGCCTTGCGGGTGCGGACAGCGGCTTCGTGCGCGGCGTGGTCGACCTTCGGCGGCACGTGCGTACGAGCCTGCTCCAGGCGCGGGCCGACGTGAGCGCCGTACTGGACGCGGGCTTGCTCGGCGGCTTGCGACACCTTGGGCGCGAGGCGTGCGCGGCTTTCGTGTGCGTAGTGGACGGCCTGGTCCTTGGCCGTTCCGGCGTAGGGGGCCACCGCCTCCGCGGCATGCCGCACGCTGTCCTTCGCCGAACCGGTCGCGGCGCGCACGCTGTCGATGCGGGTCACAGGATCCTCCTCCTCGGTGGCTTATAGGTATGTCACCTTTCCACCCTTTCAAGGATCATGCCTTCCGGATGGCTCCGAGGCATGACGCAGCCGGGCATCCGGGTGCGATCATTCTGATCAAATCGGTACAAGGAGAGTGCTTTGCCGACAATGCCACGGATCGTCGTGGCGCGCGCCCACTCGGTGACTACTCGTCGCAATCCGGTCCGTGGGAGGATCGGGGATGTCACAGAAGACAACGGAAGGCAGACCGTGGCCGAGCAGCTTTACGCCACCCTGAAGACCAACCGAGGCGACATCGAGGTGCTGCTGCACCCCAACCACACGCCGAAGACGGTCAAGAACTTCGTCGAGCTCGCCCAGGGCGAGCGTGAGTGGGTCCACCCGGAGACCGGCAAGAAGACCACGGACCGGCTCTACGACGGCACGGTCTTCCACCGCGTCATCAGCGGCTTCATGATCCAGGGCGGCGACCCGCTGGGCAACGGCACGGGCGGCCCCGGCTACGAGTTCGAGGACGAGTTCCACCCCGACCTCGCCTTCGACAAGCCCTACCTCCTCGCCATGGCCAACGCCGGTCCGGGCACCAACGGCTCCCAGTTCTTCGTGACGGTCTCCCCGACGGCCTGGCTCACCCGCAAGCACACCATCTTCGGCGAGGTCACGAACCCGGCGAGCCAGAAGGTCGTCGACGAGATCGCGGCCACGCAGACCAACCCGCGCACCGACCGCCCGGTGAACGACGTGGTCATCGAGTCCGTCGTCATCGAGACCCGCGCCGCCTGACACCGGCGCACCCCGCGAGGGAACCAAACCGCCCCGCCCATCCGTAAAAGGAGGGCGGGGCGGTGCGTTCGACGCGTGGGCGTGGCTGTGCCGTCGTACGGACATTGAGGGGACCCCATGGACCAGGCACCAGGCAGCCCGCAGGGGCCACAGGACGCACCGGACCTGCCCGGCTGCTACCGGCATCCGGACCGCACGACCGGCATCAGCTGCACGCGCTGCGAGCGTCCGATCTGCCCGGAGTGCATGATCAGCGCCTCGGTCGGCTTCCAGTGCCCCGAGTGCGTGCGCGAGGGCTCGGGTACCGGGCACGCGCCCGCGGCGAACCAGCCGCGCACCATCGCGGGCGGCTCGATCGCCGCCGACCCGCGGCTGATCACCAAGATCCTGCTCGGCCTGAACGTCGCGGTGTTCGTCGCGGTCCTCGCCATGGGGGACCGTCTGCTGAGCGAGCTGTGGCTGATCGGCGAATGGCCCCCCTACCCGTACGTGCCGGAGGACGGCGTCGCCGAAGGCCAGTGGTATCGCCTGGTCACGTCGATGTTCACGCACCAGGAGATCTGGCACATCGGCTTCAACATGCTGGGGTTGTGGTGGCTCGGTGGCCCCTTGGAAGCGGCGCTCGGCCGCGCTCGTTTTCTCGCCCTCTACATGCTGTCCGGTCTGGCCGGCAGCGCGTTGACGTATGTCCTGGAGAGCGCGAGCGAGGCCTCGCTCGGGGCGTCCGGGGCGATCTTCGGCCTCCTCGGCGCGACCGCGGTTCTGATGCGGCGCCTGAACTACGACATGCGCCCCGTCATCGCGCTGCTGGCGATCAACCTGCTCTTCACGTTCACCATGAACGGCATCGCCTGGCAGGCGCATGTCGGCGGTCTGGTCGCCGGTGTCGCGATCGCGTACGGGATGGTGCACGCGCCCCGCGAGCGGCGGACGCTCGTGCAGTGGGGGACCTGTGGTGGGGTGCTGATCGTGGTCCTGGCGGCTGTGGTCATCAGGACCGCGCAGCTCGTCTGAAGCCCGCCGTTGTCATCCGATGGCCAAAGTTGTCCACAGCGTGTGTCCGTGCTTGTGCATGCTGTGGGGAACAACAGTGCCCCTTGTCGCTGACCTGGGTTTCCCCAGGAAGGACAAGGGGCCTGTGAGGGCTTGCATGGCGATCAGCCAGTCATACCGGCGTCAACACCCAGAGGGTTATCCACAGATCGTCTTTCTTTTCCCCAGTCCGGGCCGGAATGTGGATAGCGCTGTGGATAACTCAGGGCAAGGCTTGCGCACAGCCCTGCCGGGGTGGCGCTACTTCCACTGCGTGGAGACGCCGAACCCCGCGGCGATGAAGCCGAAGCCGACCACGATGTTCCAGTTGCCCAGCGGGTCGATCGGCAGCTTGCCGTCGGTGACGTAGAAGACGACGATCCAGGCGAGCCCGATGAGGAACATCGCGAGCATCACCGGAGCCACCCAGCTGCGGCTGGTCAGCTTGATGTTCGTCGCCTTCTTCGCGGGCGGCGTGTAATCGTCGGCCTTCTTGCGGATCCGTGACTTCGGCACGAGGGTCTCTCCTGTCGATACGGGGAGCTGAGCCCTCCCCCGGGCGTCCGTTAGCGTAGTGCTTCCGCGGCGCTGAAGGAGATAAGGGTACGTTGAGCAATTCTGCCGACTCCCCCACAGGTCCGGATCGTCGTCCGCACTGGCGGCCGGTCCGGTTGCTGACGGCCGCCGTTTTCGCGCTCGCGGGCCTCATCTTCTTCACCAGCTTCAACACGGCCAAGGGCACGAACATCCGCACCGACGCCTCTCTCCTGAAGCTCTCCGACCTGATCGAGGAGCGCAGCCACAAGAACGGCAAGCTGGACGAGTCCAACGGCTCACTGCGCGACGACGTCGAGTCCCTGGCCGAGCGTGACAACGGCGGCACGAAGGCCGACGACGCCCGGCTGGGGGCCCTGGAGAAGAACGCGGGCACCAAGAAGCTCAGCGGTGACGCGGTCTCCGTCACCCTCGCCGATGCCCCGCCGAACGCCACCGCCAAGCTCCCCGGCTACCCCGAGCCGCAGCCCAATGACCTGGTCATCCACCAACAGGACCTCCAGGCCGTGGTCAACGCGCTCTGGCAGGGCGGCGCCAAGGGCATCAAGGTCATGGACCAGCGCCTCATCTCCACCAGCGCCGTCCGCTGCGTGGGAAACACCCTGATCCTCCAGGGCCGCGTCTATTCACCGCCGTACAAGGTGACCGCGGTCGGTGACCCGGAGGAGCTCAAGACGGCGCTCGCCGCGTCCCCGGAGATCCAGAACTACATGCTGTACGTCAACGCGTACGGCCTCGGATGGAAAGTCGACGACGGGGCGGTGACTCTTCCCGGCTACTCGGGCACAGTGGATCTCCACTACGCGAAGCCCGTGGAGTAGGCCGCTGGGGGAGCTTGTGCCGGTGCGAGTGCTGTTGAGGACGTTCAGCGAACTGTGCATCACCGTCGGCACGTTGATCGTGCTCTTCGTGGTGTACGTCCTGTTCTGGACCGGCGTGAAGGCCGACAATGCCATGGACAGCCAGATCGACACGCTGCAGGACCAGTGGGCGCAGGATTCGGTGCCCTCCGGGACGGACGACAAGCCCGCCGAGACCTCTCCGAACAAGCCCGGCCCCTACGAGGACGGCAAACCCTTCGCCGTCATGTACATCCCCCGGCTTGGTTTCACGTGGAACAAGCCGGTGCTCCAGGGCACCGGAACCGAGGTTCTCAAGAAGGGCCTCGGCCACTACGGGGACACCGCTCAGCTCGGCCAGAAGGGCAACTTCTCGGTGGCGGGCCATCGCCGCACCTACGGAGACCCGTTCAAGGACTTCCCCAAGCTGCGGCCGGACGACGCCGTGGTCCTGACCGACGGCACCACGTGGTTCACGTACCGCATCGACAACAAGCCCTACAAGACGCTGCCCGGCGACACAGGGGTCATCGATGCGGTTCCGCGCAAGTCCGGATTCGAGGGGCCGGGCCGTTACCTCACCCTTACCACCTGTGAGCCAGAGTGGGGACACAGCCACCGGTTGATCGTCTGGGCGCACCTCGATGCCACCCAGCCCGTCGAGGCCGGGAAACCGGAGGCACTGCGCCGTTAGTCTGGTGCCGTACGGCTACGGAAGGGACGGCATGTACGGCTGGATCTGGCGGCATCTGCCGGGAAACGCTTGGGTAAGGGCGCTGCTTTCGCTGATGCTCGTCTTCGCTGTGGTCTACGTGCTCTTCCAGTACGTCTTCCCCTGGGCCGAGCCGCTGCTTCCCTTCAACGATGTGACGGTGGACGGCCAGTGAGCGCAGTGAACCCGGCAAGTCCGGTGAGCCCGGTGGGCGCCGGCGGACGACCCAGCCGCATCCTTGTGGTCGACAACTACGACAGCTTCGTCTTCAACCTCGTCCAGTACCTCTACCAGCTCGGTGCCGAGTGCGAGGTCCTGCGCAACGACGAGGTCGAGCTGCGCCACGCGCAGGACGGCTTCAACGGCGTCCTGCTGTCACCGGGTCCCGGCACACCCGAGCAGGCGGGGGTCTGCGTCGACATGGTGCGGCACTGCGCCGGCACCGGCGTCCCTGTGTTCGGCGTCTGCCTCGGCATGCAGTCGATGGCGGTGGCCTACGGCGGAGTGGTGGACCGTGCGCCGGAGTTGCTGCACGGCAAGACGTCCCCGGTGGTCCACGAGGGCAAGGGCGTCTTCGCCGGGCTGCCGTCGCCGTTCATCGCGACGCGCTATCACTCGCTCGCCGCCGAGCCGGCCACGGTTCCGGCCGAGCTCGAGGTGACCGCGCGCACTCAGGACGGCATCATCATGGGCCTGCGCCACCGTGAACTGCCGGTCGAGGGCGTGCAGTTCCACCCCGAGTCGGTGCTCACCGAGCACGGTCACCGCATGCTCGCCAACTGGCTGGTGGAGTGCGGGGACACAGGTGCCATTGGTCGATCGAGTGGTCTTGCCCCGGTGGTGGGCAGGGCCACGGCGTGACCGCGGTGCGTCCCGAGCGCGATTCCTCCGGAGTCCCGTACGACGAGCAGTACACGTCGTACGGGGAGCCTGGGGCGTTTGAGGAGCCCGGGGCGTTCGAGGCGGCTGTCGATCACCTTGCCGACCCGCTGACTGATCCGCTGCCGGGTCAGCGGGGGCAGCATCCCTCACCGTGGTTCCGCAGCGGGCCTGCGGAGCCGGAGCCGCAGACCGCGCCGCAGCCGCGGCCGGAGCAGCCCCAGCCGCAGGAGTGGTACGACCCCCAGGGGTACGCCCGCGACTGGCGCGTGGAGCAGCAGCCGCAGCAGCCGCAGGAGCCGACGTACGAGGAGCTGTACGGCGCGTACGCCCCGCAGCGACCCGCGCCGGTGTACGAGCCGATACCGGAGGCCCCGCAGCCACAGACGCAGCCACAGAGGCCGTCGCAGCCGCAGCCACAGACGCAGCCTCACGTCGACGACGAGACGGTCGGGCTGCGGACGTCGGACACCCGCCGAATAGTCGAGCCGGCCACCGACGTCACCGAGGTCACCGACCCGCAACCCGACCCCGAGCGCCCCACCGAGGGCAGGGCCGCCCGTCGCAAGGCCGCCAAGAAGGGCACCCCGCGATCCCCCGCGGCCGCGGGGTCCACCGCCCCCCTCTCCCGCGTGGAGGCCCGTCGCGCCGAGCGCGCCCGTAGACCCTCCGCGGGCGCCGTGGCGAGCCGGGGGATCGGCGAACTGTTCATCACGGTCGGCGTCCTGATGCTGTTGTTCGTGACCTACCAGCTGTGGTGGACGAACATCCGCGCCCACCAGCAGGCCAACGGCGCCGCGAGCGACCTCCAGGAGAAGTGGGCCAAGGGCAAGGGCAAGCCGGGCGCCTTCGAGCCCGGACAGGGCTTCGCGCTCCTGCACATCCCTCGCCTCGACGTGGTCGTGCCGATCGCCGAGGGCATCGACAAGTCGAAGGTCCTGGACCGCGGCATGGTCGGGCACTACAACGAGGGCGGCACCAAGACGCCCATGCCGGACGCCAAGAAGGGCAACTTCGCGGTCGCCGGGCATCGCAACACCCATGGTGAGCCGTTCCGTTACATCAATCAGCTCGAACCGGGCGATCCGATCATCGTCGAGACGCAGGACAAGTACTTCGTCTACAAGATGGCGAGCATCCTGCCGCAGACCCAGCCCAGCAACGTCTCGGTGATCGGGCCCGTTCCGCCGGGGTCGGGCTTCACCAAAGAGGGCCGGTACATCACACTGACCACCTGTACCCCGGAATTCACGAGTAAGTATCGAATGATCGTCTGGGGCAAGATGGTCGAGGAACGACCGCGCGGCAAGGGCAAACCGAGCGCGCTCGTCAATTAGAACGGTGAGAACGGGGCAGATCCAGTGGCAGCCACGACCGACCACGACGAGGAGCAGGCCGGGGAGCAGGCCGGGGAGCGGGCCGGGGGGCGGACCGACGAGCAGGCCGGTGCGCGGGAGAAGCAGGCCGAGGCGCCCGCGCCCGCCCGTACGCGACGGCCACGGGGCCGGGGCCCGATCGCCACGGCGGTCAGCGTCTTCGGCGAACTCCTCATCACCGCGGGCCTGGTGCTAGGCCTCTTCGTCGTCTACTCCCTGTGGTGGACCAACGTCGTCGCGGACCGCGAGGCGCACAAACAGGGCGACAGAGTGCGCGACCGCTGGGCGGGCGGCCCGGGGAACCTGAACACCAAGGACGGCATCGGCTTCCTGCACGTGCCCGCCATGGGCAACGGCGACATCCTGGTCAAGAAGGGCACGGGCAGCAAGGAGCTCAACAACGGCGTCGCGGGCTACTACGAGGACCCGATCAAGTCGGCCCTTCCCCAGGACAAGGAAGGCAACTTCACGCTGGCCGCGCACCGCGACGGCCACGGCGCGAAGTTCCACAAGATCGACAAGATCAAGAAGGGCGACGCGATCGTCTTCGAGGCCCGGGACAAGTGGTACGTGTACAAGGTGTACTCGACGCTGCCCGAGACCTCGAAGTACAACGTGAAGGTCCTGAACCCGGTCCCGAAGGAATCGGGCGCGAAGAAGCCGGGCCGCTACATCACCCTGACGACGTGCACGCCGGTCTACACGTCCAACTACCGCTACGTGGTGTGGGGCGAGCTGGAGCGCATCGAGAAGGTCGACAACAAGCGGACGCCGCCGGCCGAGCTGGAGTGAGCCCGGCGCCGCGTACGGAAAGGGCCCCGGACACCGCCGCCTGCATGGCGGTGTCCGGGGCCCTTTCCGTGTACTGAATGAGGCCGTGGGCGGGGCTAGTCCTCGTTGTTGCGGGAGAAGCCGGCGTTGCCTCCGATGAAGCCTCCGCCGTCCTCCCCGCCGTTGCCGCCGCCGTTGTCGCCGGGGTTGCCGCCCGCCGTGGTCAGGTTGACCGCGGTGTCGGGTGCGACCTGCTGGTTGGCGGGCGGATCCGAGACGACCACGAGGGCCTCGTCGTCCTGCGGGCCGGTGATGGTGCCGACCGTCAGGCCGGCGTTTTCGATGGCCGTGCGGGCGTCCTTGAGCTTCTGACCGGTGAGGGCCGGCACGGTGGCCTGCTCGGCCTCCTTGGCGACCTTCAGCGTGACCGTGGAACCCGGGACGGCCTGGGTCTGCGCGGTGAGGCTCTGCGAGATGACCTTGCCGGCCTCGACCGAGTCGCTCTCTTCCTCCTCGCAGGTGCCGACGAGGTCGTTGGTCTTCAGCTGGGCCTTGGCCTCTTCGCAGGTCTTGCCGGTGACGTCGGGGACGGTGACCTTCTCGGCCTCCTTGGCCACCTCAAGGGTGATCTTGCTGCCCTTCTCCACCTCGCTACCGAAGACCGGGTCCGAGTCGAGGACCTCGTCCGGCGTACCGGAGGACTCCACGGGCTTGATGTTGACGTTGAACTGGTACTTGGGGCCCTCGAGCTTCTCCGTGGCGGTGTCGACGTCCAGGCCGATGACCTTGGGCACGGAGACCTTCGGCGCCCCGGTGGAAACCGTCACGGAGATCGTGTCGCCCTTGTTGACCGTGGCGTTCGCGCCCGGGTTCTGGGTGCAGATCTCACCCTCCGGGTACTTCGCGCACGGCTCGCGCTTGGAAGCGTCGAGCACGAGGTCCACGTTCTTGGCGGACTTCTTGGCGTCCGCCAGCTTCTCGCCGACGAAGTTCGGAGCCTTGATCGAATCGCTGCCGCCACCGCCCCCGGTGAACGCCCACTTCCCGATCAGGATCGCGCCCACCAGCACCAGCAAGCCCGCCACGACCAGCAGAATCGTAGAAGTGCTGCTCTTCTTCTGGCGGCGGCGCGAGTGATCGTCGTAGCCGTCGTCGGGGCCGCCGACCGGCGGCATCATCGATGTCTGGCCGCCGCCGTTCTGCGGGCGCAGCATCGCCGTCTGCTGGTCGTCCGGGTGGCCGCCGTAGCCCACCGCGCCCATGGCCGCGGTGGCCTGGACGGGCTGGCCGTCCAGGCAGGCCTCGATGTCGGCGCGCATCTCGTCGGCCGACTGGTAGCGGTAGTCCGGGTCCTTGGTGAGGGCCTTCAGGACGATGGCGTCCATCTCCGGCGTGATCTCGCCGTCGAAGACGCTCGGAGCCTGCGGCTCTTCCCTTACGTGCTGGTAGGCGACCGCCACCGGGGAGTCCCCGACGAAGGGCGGGCGCACCGTGAGGAGCTCGTAGAGCAGGCAGCCGGTCGAGTAGAGGTCGCTTCGCGCGTCCACCTGCTCGCCCTTGGCCTGCTCCGGCGAGAGGTACTGCGCCGTGCCGATGACCGCCGCGGTCTGCGTCATCGTCATCCCGGAGTCGCCCATGGCGCGGGCGATGCCGAAGTCCATGACCTTGACCTGGCCGTTGCGCGTCAGCATGACGTTCGCGGGCTTGATGTCGCGGTGGACGATGCCGTTGCGGTGGGAGTACTCAAGGGCCTGGAGGATGCCGATGGTCATCTCCATGGCGCGCTCGGGCAGCAGCTTGCGCCCCGAGTGCAGCAGCTCACGCAGGGTGGAGCCGTCGACGTACTCCATCACGATGTACGGGATGGAGACCCCGTCCACGTAGTCCTCGCCGGTGTCGTAGACCGCGACGATCGCAGGATGGTTGAGCGAGGCGGCCGACTGGGCCTCACGGCGGAACCGGGCCTGGAACGACGGGTCACGCGCGAGGTCGACCCGCAGCGTCTTCACCGCCACGGTGCGTCCGAGGCGGGTGTCGTGCGCGAGGTAGACCTCCGCCATCCCGCCTCGGCCGAGCACCTGGCCCAGCTCGTACCGCCCGCCGAGGCGACGCGGCTCTTCCATAGCTAATCCAGCCCTCTCCGTCAGTCCCGACCGCACCCTTGTGTGGTCCGGCGGTGTGCTGCTCGGGCATACCGTACCCGGCTCGCCTTACGTGACCCGGCCACGACCGTCACCCGATACAGGACCGGTACCGCAACGTGCACTGATGTGAAGAGGCCGTGACGGGGGTCACTTCTTGCTGTCCAGAACCGCCTTCATCACGTCCTTGGCGATCGGGGCGGCCAGACCACCACCGGAGATGTCGTCGCGGCCGGCCTTGCTGTCCTCGACGACCACGGCGACGGCCACCGGCGAACCGGAGTCGGTCTTGGCGTAGCTGATGAACCAGGCGTAGGGGTTTTCGCTGTTGTCGACGCCGTGCTGGGCCGTACCGGTCTTGCCGCCGACCGTGACGCCGGGGATCTTGGCGTTCGTGCCGGTGCCGTCGTTGATGACGGTCTCCATCATGTCCTGCAGCTTCTGCGCGTTCTCCTCGGAGAGCGGCTTGCTCATCTCCTTGGGCGCGTGCTTCTCGATCACGTCCAGGTTCGGGGCCTGCAGCTCGCTGACCATGTACGGCTCCATCAGCGTGCCGTCATTGGCGATGGCCGAGGCGACCATGGCCATCTGCAGCGGCGTCGCGGCCGTCTCGAACTGGCCGATGGAGGAGAGCGCGGTCTGCGGCCTGTCCATCTTCTCGGGGAAGACGGAGGCGTTCGAGCGGACCGGCACGAACTGCTCTTCGTTGAAGCCGAACTTCTCGGCCGTCTCGAGCATCTTGTCCTTGCCGAGGTCCGAGCCGATCTTGCCGAAGACGGTGTTGCAGGACACCCGCAGCGCCTCGCGCAGAGAGGCGTTCTTGCAGGGGATGTTGCCCTCGTTCGGCAGCGGCGTCTGGGTGTCGGGCATCGTCCAGGGCAGCGGCGACTTGGTGGGCGCGTCGATGTCGTCGTACAGGCCGTGCTCCAGAGCCGCCGCGGCGGTGACCGCCTTGAAGGTGGAGCCGGGCGGGTACGTCTCGCGCAGGGCGCGGTTGAGCATCGGCTTGTTCTTGTTCTTGTCCAGCTTCTGGAAGGCCTTCCCGTCGGCTCCGGCGAAGGTGGAGGGGTCGTACGACGGTGCTGAGGCCAGCGCCAGGATCGCGCCCGTGGACGGGTCGATCGCGGCGACCGCGCCCTTGCCAAGGCCCTTCAGGCCGTCGTACGCGGCTTTCTGTGCGGCCGAGTCGAGGGTCGTGACGACGTTGCCGCCTTCCTTCTTCTCGCCGGTCAGCATGTCGAGACTGCGGCGAAAGAAGAGGCGGTCGTCGTTACCGGTCAGGATGCCGTCCTCGATCGACTCCAGCTGTGTCGCGCCGACGCTCTGTGACGCGAAGCCGGTGACCGGGGACCACATGGAGCCGTTTGTGTACGTCCGCTGGTACTTGAGGTCGTTGCCGCCACTCGTCTCCTTGGAGCCGGTGATCGGTTTGCCGTCCACGATGATGTTGCCGCGCGGAGTGCCATAGCGCTCGATGGTGACGCGGCGGTTCTTCTCGTCCTTGGCCAGGGTGTCGGCCTGCACGTACTGGAGCCAGTTGTCCCGGACCATCAGAGCGAGGATGAGCAGACCACAAAACATCGCGATCCGGCGTAGCGGCTTGTTCACGGTCCGAACCTTTTCGACTTGCGATCACCATGGGCCAGGTCCAGAGGATCCTAGTACTACAGGCGATCGCTTGACGGTGAGTGAGGGGTCAGGGCGGGATGGTCAATCAGACCGGACCACTTGGGTCATTTCCGCGTCGGGGTTCGGGGCGGGGGCGGGCGCGGGGCGGCGCGCGGTATCGCTGATGCGGATGAGGATTCCGATCAGCGCCCAGTTGGCGATCACTGATGAACCGCCGTACGCGAGGAAGGGCATGGTCATACCCGTCAACGGAATCAAGCTCATGACGCCACCGGCGACCACGAAGACCTGGATGGCGAAGGCGCCGGACAGGCCGATCGCCAGGAGCTTGCCGAACGGGTCGCGGGCGGCGAGCGCGGTGCGCACACCGCGCTCGACGATCAGGCCGTAGATCAGCAGGATCGCCATGATTCCGGCGAGGCCGAGCTCCTCGCCGAAGGTGGCGAGGATGAAGTCCGAGTTGGCGGCGAACTTGATGAGGTCGGAGTTGCCCTGGCCGAGGCCGGTGCCGAGCGTGCCGCCGGAGCCGAAGGCCCACAGGGCCTGCATCGCCTGCTCGGAGTGGCCGACCACGCCATCCTGGCTCAGCGTGTACTCGCGCATGGGGTCGAGCCACGCGTCGACGCGCTGTTTGACGTGCGGCTCGAAGGAGGCGACGCCGACCGCGCCGACCGCGGACATCAGCAGGCCGAACACGATCCAGCTGGTGCGCTCCGTGGCGACGTACAGCATGACGACGAACATGCCGAAGAACAGCAGCGAGGTACCGAGGTCGGTCTCGAAGACCAGGATCAGGATCGAGATGATCCAGACGACGACGATGGGACCGAGGTCACGGCCACGCGGCAGGTACAGGCCCATGAAGCGGCGGCTGGCCAGGGCCAGGGCGTCGCGCTTCACCATGAGATAGCCCGCGAAGAAGATCGCGATGACGATCTTCGCGAACTCACCGGGCTGGATGGAGAACCCGCCGACGCGGATCCAGATCTTGGCGCCGAACACGTTCATGCCGAGGCCGGGGACCAGAGGCAGCAGCAGCAGGATGATGGCGCCGACCATCGAGATGTACGTGTAGCGCTGCAGGACGCGGTGGTCCTTGAGCAGGATCAGCACGCCGACGAACAGGGCGATGCCGATCGCGGAGTACATCAGCTGGTTCGGTGCGGCAGCACTGAAGTTGGGCAGCTGTTGCAGCCGCTTCGACTGGTCGAGTCGCCAGATGACGACGAGACCGAGCCCGTTGAGCAGCGTCGCCAGGGGCAGCAGCAGAGGGTCGGCGTACGGCGCGAACTTGCGCACCACGAAGTGGGAGATGCCGGCGAGGAGACCGAGCCCCGCCCCGTACCCGAGCATGCCTGTGGGCAGTTCGCCGTCGATCGCCAGGCCTACGTTGATGTAGGCGAACAGCGGGATGACGACGGCGAACGCGAGGAGCGCGAGCTCGGTGTTGCGCCTGCTCGGCGCCCCGATCGCGCCGATGGTCGACGTGTGTGTAGTGCTACTGCTCATGGCGTGCAAAGGCCCCCAACGGCTGCTTACTGCTTACCGCACAGCGGGACCAGCTTCTCCTCGTCCTCGGAGAGGCTGGGGCCGGGTGTGGGAGTCGGTGCGGTCTTGGACTTGTTCTTGTCGGTCGAGCTGTTCTTGTCGTTCGTGTCGTTCGGGTTGTTCTCGCCCGCCGGATCGGTCGGATCGTCGGTGGGCGCCTTGGCCGACAGGCCGGTCGTGCCGCCCGCCTCGCCCTCGCCGGGCTTGGCGTTCTCCCGCTCGGCCTCACGGCGCTTGGCGTCCTTCTCGCAGGCCGAGGCCTGCTTGCCGAGCTCCTCGACCTTGCTCTTGGCGTCGTCGAGATTGCCCTCGGGGATGGTCCCCTCGACCTGCTTGCGCTGGTACGGCGGCAGGTACTTGAGTTCGATCTCGGGGTGGTTCTCCTCGACCTTGGACAGGCTGACCCACGCCAGATCCTGGTCGATGCCGCGGTACAGGGCGACGTTCTCGTCGTTCGTGCCCACGTAGTACTGGGTCTGGGTCCAGCGGTAGCCGCCGTACAGGCCGCCGCCGATGACCGCCAGGGCGAGCACGATGTAGAGCGATCTCTTGAGCCACTTGCGGCCGCCGCCGGGCTTCACGAAGTCCTCGTCGCTGTACGCGCCGAAGCTGCCCTCGGGAGCGTAACTCGCCGTGTCGCCGCTCCCGGGCGGCCCGAAGCCGCCTCCGGAGGGCTGCGGCGGCACGGGGCGGCCGAGGCCGGACGCGCGGCCCGCCGGGGTCTGCATGGCGCCGTTGTCGTCCTGCGCCTGCAGCTGGTTCTCGGCGACCGCGCCGACGACCACGGGGGTGTCGGAGAGCTGGCCCGCGAGGGTGTCGCCGCTGTCGATGTCCAGGACATCGGCGACGATCACCGTGATGTTGTCGGGGCCGCCGCCGCGCAGCGCGAGCTGGATGAGCTCCTGCACGGTTTCCTGGGGGCCCTGGTAGCTCGCGAGGGTGTCTTCCATCGTCTGGTGCGAGACGACACCGGAGAGACCGTCCGAGCAGATCAAGTAACGGTCGCCGGCGCGGACTTCACGGATGGAGAGGTCCGGCTCGACATGCTCACCACTGCCAAGGGCGCGCATCAGCAAGGAGCGCTGCGGGTGGGTGGTGGCTTCCTCTTCGGTGATCCGGCCCTCGTCGACCAGGCGCTGCACCCAGGTGTGGTCCTGGGTGATCTGCGTGAGGACGCCGTCCCGAAGGAGATAGGCGCGTGAGTCGCCCACGTGTACGAGGCCGAGGCGCTGCCCCGTCCACAGCAGCGCGGTCAGGGTCGTCCCCATGCCCTCGAGCTGGGGATCCTCCTCGACCATCAGGCGCAGCTGGTCGTTGGCGCGCTGCACGGCGGTGCCGAGCGACGTGAGGATGTCCGATCCCGGCACGTCGTCGTCGAGGGTGACGAGCGTCGAGATCACCTCGGAGCTCGCGACCTCACCCGCGGCCTGGCCCCCCATGCCGTCGGCGATCGCGAGGAGACGCGGACCGGCGTAACCGGAGTCCTCGTTCCCCTCCCGGATCATGCCTTTGTGCGATCCGGCGGCGAAGCGCAAAGACAGACTCATGCGCACCTCGCCCGTCGGCTCCGGGTACATCCGCACGGTGCCCACCCTCCGGTCGGGAGCGCGCTGGCGTCCAGTGTGTGGACCGCGTCGGCTCGCTCGCTCCGCTCGCTCATTGTCGTACTACTTCCGCAGCTCGATGACGGTCTTGCCGATGCGGATCGGCGCGCCCAGCGGAACGGGCGTCGGGGTGGTGAGTCGGGTCCGGTCGAGATACGTGCCGTTGGTGGACCCGAGATCCTCGACGATCCACTGGCCGTCACGGTCCGGGTAGATCCTGGCATGCCTGCTGGACGCGTAGTCGTCGTCCAGCACGATCGTCGAATCGTGCGCACGGCCCAGCGTGATCGTCTGGCCCTGCAGGGCGACCGTCGTGCCCGCGAGGATCCCTTCGGATACGACCAGCTTGCTGGGGGCGCCACGGCGCTGCCGCCCGCCGCCCTGCTGCTGGCGCTGGGGAGGTGGTGTGGCCGCCTGCTGTTGCTGGCGTGCGGCCTGCTGCGGTCGCGCGTTCTCACGGCGCGAACCGCGCTGTGTGACGCGTGTTCCGAACAGGTCGCTACGGATGACCTGGACGGCCACGATCACGAACAGCCACAGAACGGCTAGGAAACCCAGCCGCATGACCGTCAGGGTCAGCTCTGACATTGCCCCCGCTTCACCCTTCGGCTTGCCGGTAAACGATGGTGGTTTGGCCCACGACGATCCGCGAGCCGTCGCGGAGCGTAGCGCGGGTGGTGTGCTGCCCGTCTACCACGATGCCGTTGGTAGACCCGAGATCCTGGATCGTCGAGGGCGTTCCGGTCCGGATCTCACAGTGCCGGCGCGATACGCCGGGGTCGTCGATCCGCACATCGGCGTCGGTGCTGCGACCCAGCACCAGCGTCGGGCGGGAGATCTGATGGCGATTGCCGTTGATCTCGATCCAGCGCCGCACCTGAGCACCCGGAAGAGGTCCCGCGCCGGGCCCCTGAGGGCGGCTCGGAGCCGCTGCGGGCCCGCCCGGGCGGCCGCCCGGAGGCGGCCCTGCGGGCATCGGGGGAGGGCTGGAAGGCTGAGCGGGCTGTGGATAGCCATAGCCACCGCCCGCGCCGCCCGCGGGGGGTCTGGCGGGGCTGTGGCCGGCGGCGGGGCCCGAGGGGGCTGCCGGGGCGCGCTCGGGGCTCTGGGAGGTGCTGGACGCGAGCGTGCGGCTGCGCACCCGGTACAGGCCCGTGTCGAGATCCTCGGCCTTCTCCAGGTGGACCTTGATGGGGCCCATGAAGCTGTACCGCTGCTGCTTGGCGTACTCGCGCACCATCCCGGACAGCTCGTCGCCGAGCTGTCCCGAGTAGGGGCTCAGACGCTCGAAGTCGGGCGCGCTGAGCTCCACGATGAAGTCATTGGGGACGACGGTCCGCTCGCGGTTCCAGATCGTCGCGTTGTTGTCGCACTCGCGCTGCAGGGCGCCGGCGATCTCGACGGGCTGGACCTCGGACTTGAACACCTTGGCGAAGGTGCCGTTGACGAGACCTTCGAGTCGCTGCTCGAACTTCTTCATGACTCCCATGGGGCACCTCCTCCGTCGTAGTCATCCTGGTACTGCTTACTGATCGTATCCACGCGCCGGGAAATCGGCTGGTTCCCCCTGTCCGCCCAGTCGATGAGTGTCGCCTCTCACAAGGCATGCCCGCACCAGGGTTCCGGGATCCTTCCGGGCTCCTCTCAGGCTCCTCTATGCAGGGATCGTAGAGGGGGCCTCAAACCAGTGTCGCGCACCCGACTGCGGACCTTCGCCGGGCACGGCGCAAGTCAGTCGGTCGGGCCCCGGATCTCTCCGGATCTCTCCGGATCACCTGGGCAGGTGCCCCCGAATACGGATGTGAATCCACCCTCGGCAGCGTGCTAATCTTCTGGATGTCGAAAGGCGCTCGCACCAAGCAGTCGCACCAAGCGGTGAGAGACCCAAGACAACACCCATGCGCGGGTGGCGGAATAGGCAGACGCGCTGGATTCAGGTTCCAGTGCCCGAAAGGGCGTGGGGGTTCAACTCCCCCCTCGCGCACCATGAAGAACCGACGAAACGGGTCTTCACCAGAGACGAAAGTCCTGGTGAGGCCCGTTTCTCGCGTTCTGGGCGGGCTACGGTCCGGATGTTGACGCGGGCAGGCCCCCAGCGGTGAGCTATCTCACTGCTGGGGGCCTGCTGCCGTGATTCTCAGTCGTCCGGGGCGTGCCCCGCGGGCGCTGGGGTGGTGTGGGGGCGCGGTGGTGTGGGGGCGCGGGGGTGCGGGGGTGCGGAGGCGTGGGGGTGCGGGGGCGCGTACGGCTGTGGCACCGGTGAAGGAGGCGGCCGCGGCCATGAAGCAGGGCTCGACGTCCGACTGGCCGGTGACGTACAGCACCGCGCCGCACCGCACCGCACCGCACCGCGCCGCGCCCAGCGTCACGGCCGCCGTACCCAGTCCCACGCACACCTGGCGTGATCCGGTGGGCTAGGGGCTTTGTGGCGGTTGGTGGTTGACGGGTGGGTGGGTTGACGGGCTGGCGGTGGGTGTCGGGGTCGGGGTGTCGGGTTGAACCTATGCGGGCTCGGTGGCCTGGCGGCGGGCCAGGACCACCAGGCCGCCGCATACCGCCATGACCACGAGGACCACACCGAAGGTCGTCGAGCCGGTGGTCAGGCCGACCGCGTCGCTGAGGAACCCGGCCACGACCGGGAGAATGCCGGCGGGTACATAACCGCCCACGTTGAGCGCCGCGTTGGCCTCGGCCAGGCGTTCCGATGGGACTGCGGCATTGAGCAGTGAGAGGCCGCCGAGCTGGCCCATGCCCTGACCAGACCCCGCGAGCACGGCCGCAGTGATCAGCGGCACGACCGACGAGGTGTGCACGGCGGCCACCAGGGCGGCCATACCCGCTGTCGTACTCGCCGCACCGGCGAGCAGGATGGTGCGCACCCGCAGCTTCTGCACCGCGAACTGGACCCCGGTCGCGGCCAGGAACATCACGAAGGCCATCGCCCCGGCGACGATGCGGCTGGTGGTGCCGAGGAGACCGGAGAGCAGGGACGGGCCGAGCGACAGGACGAAGGACGTCGCGGTGATGCCGGGGGCGAACACGGCGATGCCGAGCAGGAGTTGACCGCCCTTACCGCGCGGCACACCCGGAACGCGGACCCAGGAGGCCTTTTGGGCGGGAGTGCCGGGCTTGGCGGGGCCCCGGCAGGAACTCTTGGTGGAGTCCTTGAGGGGGCGGGACTTCACCGGCAGCGGCATGCGCAGGACAACCATGAACGCGGCGGCGAGGAGGACGATCTCCACCACGAAGACCGTCACCGTCGGCGCGGGCGCCGTTTCGGAGAGCACGCCGGCCAGGAGCGGGCCGAGTCCCGCACCCAGCACCATGGCGCACGACGCGAGCAGGGCACCGAGCCGCTTGCGCGCCGGGCCTGCCACATCCGAGACCGCCGCCATGCCCGCGGAGACCACGGCTCCGACCGCGATACCGGTGAACAGTCTCGCGACGACCAGGGCGAGTACCGACGACGCGGTCGCGAAGATCAGGCAGGCCACCGCGGCGAGCACCAGGGCCGGCAGCAGTACGGGCTTGCGTCCCACGCGGTCCGAGAGCACTCCCGATACCAGCAGCGAAGCGATCAGCCCCACGATGTACCAGGCGAAGATCACGGTCAGCATGCCCTTGGAGAAGCCGATGTCGCGCTGCCAGAGGACGTACAGCGGCGTCGCCGCGTTGGACAGGACGAACACGGCGGTGACGGGTCAGGCGGCCAGCCAGATCCACCGCCGGGGGGCGGTCGCCGCGCCCCCGGCGGACTTCTCCGTGCTCCCGGTGCTCTTCGGCTGTTGCGGCGCCGTTTGTACGTCCGTCACTGCATCTCCCCTGGTTGTCTCCACTACGAGTTGAGTCGAACATACCTCCTGTACGATTGGAGTCGTACATGGGAGCGGAGCGGCGATCAGGAACCGCGTGATCAGGAACCGCCTGACCAACGCGCGATCAGGAACGCGCGATCAGGAACCGCCTTACAGGGAGATGCCGATGGCCACGTTCAACACCCCACCCGCCCTCGCCGATCCACCCCCGCCTCTCGACGAACCGGCGGTCGAAGAGCTGCGTCTGGAAGTCGTGATGGGGGCGCTGAGCGACCCGCTGCGCTTGGGGATCGTCCGCAAGCTCCTGCTCGACTCCGAGGACTTCGACCACTCCTGTGGCTGGTTCGGCCTGGCCCGGCCGAAGTCCTCACTCACCCATCACTTCCGCGCCCTTCGGGACGCGGGCCTCACCCGGCAGCGTCAGTACGGACTTGAACGCCGCAGCCAGGTGCGGATCGACGATCTCAACGCGCGGTTTCCCGGACTGCTGGAACTGGTGGCCGCATGGCAGCCGGCGGACGGGACGGGGAAGGGAACAGCTAAGAAAACAGGGAAGGAAACGGCGTAGGCACCTCGACGGAAGGTGAAGGTGAGGCGTGGGGTTATCCACAGGGGGAGGGTTATCCACAGGCTCTGACGTCGCCCGGCGCCCGGGGGTACCTTCGATGCCAGACGGGGCCCACGAGGGCCGTCTGGACGCGGGGGATGCGGGGGCGAGGCAATGGTCAGCGCGGGCAAGACGGGTAGGTCGGGCGGGACGGGCAAGGCGGGTAGGTCGGGTAGCGACAGGTTGGGTAGCGACAGCGCGGAGTCCGGCGGTCCGGAGGCCGGTGGTTCGGAGTCAGCGGGTGCGCGGCTTCCGTACGTGAAGGGGTTCGCCCAGGCGCCTTCACTGGCTTCGCAGGGCGCGCAGGGCTCGCGGCGGCCTCCGGCTGCGCCGAAGCAGCCGAAGCAGCCGAAGCAGGAAGGCAAAGCGCTGCGGGCGCGGGTCAGCCGCGCCTCGCACGAGTGGTTCGTCGAGGACGACGGCCGACCCGATCCGGTCGATGCCGTGGAGGAGTCCAACCGCAGCAGGCTCCCCGAGCTCACACCGATCCGGATGGGCAGGATGGCCGCGTCGCCCTTCGCCTTCCTGCGCGGGGCCGCAGGCCTGATGGCGTACGACCTCGCACGGACTCCCGTGACGGGGATCGGCGCCCAGATATGCGGTGACGCCCACGCGGCGAACTTCGGCCTCTACGCGGATGCGCGGGGCGGCCTCATCATCGATTTGAACGACTTCGACGAGACGGGGCACGGGCCCTGGGAGTGGGACGTGAAGCGGCTCGCGGCCTCCCTCGTGCTCGCGGGGCGTGAGGCGGGGGCGAGCGAGGACGTCTGCAGAGAAGCGGCGTTCGACGCGGTGGGCGCCTATCGGCGCACGATGCGGCTGCTGGCGAAGCTCCCCGCGCTCGACGCTTGGAACGCCATCGCGGACGAGGAGTTGGTCTCGCACACGGACGCGCGGGATCTGCTCGGCACCCTGGAGAGCGTCTCCGAGAAAGCACGGCAGAACACGAGCGCCCGGTTCGCGGCCAAGTCGACGGAGCGCGTCGAGGACGAGGGCGGCTTCGCGGGGCGCCGCTTCGTCGACTCCCCGCCGGTGCTGCGGCGAATACCGGACGCGGAGGCGGCCGAGGTCGCCTCCGCCCTCGCGGAGTATGTGGGCACGCTCTCCGAGGACCGGCTGCCGCTGCTCGCGCGGTACGCGATCCAGGACGTGGCGTTCCGCGTCGTGGGCACAGGCAGCGTCGGCCTGCGGTCGTACGTGGTGCTGCTGCTCGACCACCGGGGCGAGCCGCTGGTGCTCCAGGTCAAGGAGGCGCGGCCCTCCGCGCTGCTTCCGCATCTGCCCACAGTGGGCTTCACGGCGCCCGAGGTCGCGCACGAAGGGCACCGGGTGGTGCTCGGACAGAAGCGGATGCAGGTGGTGAGCGACTTCCTGCTGGGGTGGACGACAGTGGCAGGGCGGGCCTTCCAGGTGCGGCAGTTCAGGAACCGCAAGGGCAGCGTGGACCCTGCGGCACTGGCAGCCGACCAGATCGACGACTACGGCCGGATGACCGGAGCACTGCTGGCCCGCGCGCACGCGCACAGCGCCGACCCACGGCTCATCGCGGGGTACGTCGGCAAGAACGACGAGCTGGACACGGCGATGGCGGCTTTCGCCGTGGCGTACGCGAACCGAACGGAGGCGGACCACGCGGAACTGGTGCGCGCGGTCAAGGAGGGACGGGTGGAGGCGGAGGCGGGGGTGTGAGGAGGGGAGGGAGGGGAGGGAGGGGGTGGGGGAGCCCCCCTCAGCGGAAGCCCCCTCAGTGGCCCCTCTCAGTGGCCCCTCTCAGTGGCTCCCCCAGCGGAAGCCCTCAGGGAAGGACCCCACACGGAAGCCCTTCTCAGCGATGCCCCCGGCAAGCCTCTACGCCAAGGACTCGCTCGGCCCCCGGCGGCGCTGGCTGCCGGTCGGTCGGGGTGGTGGTGCGGTGGCCTAGGCTGGACGGGTGACGACCCCGGAAGCCGAGCCCACGCAGCCCCAGACGCCCGACCCCGGGCCCGCGACCGCTGGTCGCGAGGCTCCTGACGGGGCGGCGGGGCAGAGTGGCGCCGCACGGCCGGAGGACCGGTTGGAGAAGGCGGTCCGGGCGGCCGAGCAGGCGCTGATCGAGTACGAGATCGCCGTCGAGACGTTCCGGGTCGAGGTGGAGAATTTCTCGCGGCTCCACCACCAGAAGCTCGGCCCGATGTACGCGCGCCTGGACGAGCTGGATGCCGAGATCGCCGAGGCCCTGGCTGCCCGCAGTGGTGACCCAGAGGACCGGCGCAAAGCGGACGAGGCGCGGGCGCGGGTCATGCCGATGCCGGGGGTCGAGGAGCTGTTCCACGGCTGGATGGACGGCGACGGCCTCTATCCGGAGGCCGCCGCGATGCTGACCGATCAGTCGGTACGGCCGCCGCAGCGGGTGCGGCCCAGCGACGAGGCCCGCAAGCTCTACCGCGAGCTCGTCCGCAAGTCCCACCCGGACCTGGCCCAGGACGATCAGGAGCGCGGCCGCCGCGAGGAGTTCATCACGCGGGTGAACGCCGCGTACGCGCGTGGGGACGAGCCCCTGCTGCGGGAGCTGTCCGACGAGTGGGCCGCCGGCCCTGTGGCCGAGCAGCAGTGGCCGAGCAAGAGCGAAGAGCTCTACGCACGCCTTGAGTGGCTCTCCCAGCGCAAGGAGTTGCTCGGCGTGGTCGCACGGGAGCTGGAGGAGGGTGCGATCGGCGCGATGCTGCGGATGGCGCCGGATGATCCGGACCAACTCCTCGACGAGATCGCCGAGCAGTTGCTCGCGCAGGTCACCGAGCGCGAGGCGGAGCTCGCGCGACTGACCGCCTAGCCCGTCGGGCCGCCTGGCCGGTGGGGCCGCTTGGCCGGTGGGACCGCCCTGCCCGTCGGACCGCCTGGCCGGTGGGACCGCCTGGCCGGTGGGACCGCCTGGCCGGTGGGACCGCCTGGCCGGTGGGACCGCCTGGCCGGTGGGACCGCCTGGCCTGTGGCGCAGCCTAGCCCGTCGGGCCGCCTGGCCCGTGGGGCTGCCTGGCCCGTGGGGCTGCTGGTCCGTCGGGTAGCGTCGGAGGCATGGCTTTCGGATCTCATGTGCCCACCGTCGGTGTCGACGACCTCGCAGGCGGCGACTTTCTCCTTGATGTCCGCGAGGACGAGGAATGGCAGGCGGGCCACGCCGCGGGTGCGCTGCACATCCCGATGAGCGAGTTCGTCTCCCGCTATGGCGAGTTGACCGAGGCCGCGCCGCAGGACGGCAAGGTCCACGTCATCTGCCGGGTCGGTGGACGCTCGGCGCAGGTCGCCATGTACCTCATCCAGCAGGGTGTCGACGCGGTGAACGTCGACGGTGGCATGCAGAGCTGGGAGGCCGCGGGCCGGCCCGTCGTCGACGACAAGGGTCAGCCGGGCGCCGTGATCTAGCCCCCTGGGGCGGGGGCTCGACTGCCGCGGGCGCTGCTCTCGCGGTGTGAGCCTTCAGCCGAGTGGGTGGGCGGCCAGCAGGTCGCCCAGTGCCTCCTCGTGCGCCGCTGCCGGGCCGAGGGCAAGCTCCAGTTGCTTGGCCCACGCGTGGTAGCGGTGCAGGGGGTAGTCGGTGTCGGATCCGAAGCCGCCGTGCAGATGCTGAGCCGTCTGCACCACCCTGCGTACGCCGTCCGACGCCCAGATCTTGGCGACGGCCACATCCCCCGTGGCGGGCAGGGCGCCGCTCGCGCCGGTGCTGATGCGCCAGGCGGCCTGCCAGAGGGTGACCTCCATCGCGCGCAGGTCGATGTAACGGTCGGCTGCCTGGACCGCCACGGCCTGGAAGGTGGCGACGGGGAAGCCGAACTGCTCGCGTTTGCCGGTGTATTCGCTGGTCATGCTCAGCACGCCCTCACCGAGGCCGAGCGCGAGGGCGCAGGTCCCGGTGGTGAGCAGGTCGCGCAGCCAGTCCCAGGCCCCGTCGGCCTCGATGATGTCGGCGCCATCGAGCCGTACGGATTCCAGGCTGAGCTCGCCGAGGCGCTCACCGCTGGTGGACACCTGCTCGGCGAGGGTGAGGCCGTCGTGCGCGCGGGGGATCAGGGCGAGGACGGTCCGGCCGGCCGTTGTGTGGGCGGGCACCACGATGAGGTCGGCGTTCTGTGCCCAGGGCACGGCTGTCTGTGTGCCGTCGAGCAGCCAGTCGTCGCCATCCTGCCGTGCGGTGACGGCGAGTTCGGCGCGGTCGTGGCCGCTGCGGCCGCTCGCCGCGACGGTCAGGACGAGCTCTCCGCGGGCGGCCCTCGGCAGGATCCGCTGCTTCAACTCCTCGCTGCCGTAGGTCTGTACGGCATAAGCGGCAGCGCTGCTTTCCAGGAGCGGAATCCGTGCGAGCTTCTTCGCCGACTCGCGCAGGATCAGGCAGAGGGCGATGGCGTCCAGGCCCGCGCCGCCGTACTCGGGGTCGAGGAGCAGGCTCAGCAGGTCGGCTCCGGCGAGCTTGGCCCACAGGGCGCGGTCGAGGTCCTCGGCGACGGCGCCCGGGACGAGGGCGGGGCTCGGCACTCCGTCGGGTGCGACGGAGGCGAAGAGCGCCTTCGCCGCCTCGACGGCCGCCTGCTGTTCCTCGGTGAAGGTGAAGTCCACTGCTTGTCCTCCCGCGCACCGGCCCGACGATTCTGTCTCTGCCTGTTACACCCGCTGTTTCTGACGGGTCGTCAAGATAGAACAGGTTCTATGGGAAGGGAACACACCTGCACGCGGGGCTCTCAGCGGTCGAAGTCCAACTCCACGGTGTCCGTGGCCGGATGGGACTGGCATGCGAGCACATATCCCGCCTCGGTCTCCTCCGGCTCCAGCGCGAAGTTGCGGTCCATCCGCACCTCGCCCGAGACCCGAAAGGCCCGGCAGGTCCCGCACACCCCGCCCTTGCAGGCGTACGGCGCGTCCGCGCGGTTGCGCAGCACGGTGTCGAGGAGGGACTCGCCGTCCTGGACCGGCCAGGTGCCGGAGCGGCCGTCGAGCGTCACCGTCACGGTGCTGTGCGCGGGAGCGGCCGTCGCGGAGGCGGGTGCCGGGGAGGCGAGGCCGCCGTCCACGTGGAATATCTCCTCGTGGATGCGCTGACGCGTTACGCCCAGGCCGCGCAGTGTCTTCTCCGCGCCCTGCACCAGTCCGAACGGACCGCACAGGAACCAGCCCGCGACCTCCTCGACGGGCAGCAGCGCCGGCAGCAGCCTGGCCAGCCGCTCCTCGTCGAGCCGTCCGGAGTCGAGCCCCGACTGCTGCTCCTCCCGGGAGAGGACTGTGACCAGCTGGAACCGGTTTGGCCAGCGATCCTTGAGATCGGCGACCTCCTCCAGGAACATCGTCGACGCGGCGGTGCGGTCGCTCCGGATGAGGCAGAACGTGGCCTGCGGTTCGCGCTCGAGGAGTGTCGTGACGATGGAGAGCACCGGTGTGATCCCGCTGCCGCCGACCACCGCCGCATAGCGCCCGGGTGCCGGCTCCAGCGTGAAGCGCCCGGCCGGGGTCATCACGTCAAGAACGTCGCCGACGGCGACTTCTTTCAGGGCGTACGTCGAGAAGGCGCCGCCTTCTACGAAGCGCACCCCGACCCGCAGGGTCCGGGGTTCCGAGGGGCTTTCGGGGTGGGGTGCGGGTGCGCAGATCGAGTACGTACGCCGGATCTCCGTGCCGTCGACGAAGCGGCGGACGGCGAGATGCTGGCCCGGTACGAAGCGGTACTCCTCACGCAGGGCAGGGGGCACCTCGAAGGTCAGCGTCACGGAGTCGTCGGTGAGCTGCTCGACCGCCGCTACCCGGAGCTGGTGGAAGCGCGCCATCACAACTCCTTGAAGTGGTCGAACGGTTCACGGCAGGCGATGCACCTGCGCAGGGCCTTGCAGGCCGTCGACGAGAATCGGCTGAGCAGTTCGGTGTCGGTCGAGCCGCAGTGCGGGCAGCGGACCGAGAGGGTGAGGGGTACCGGCCCGGCGGTGCTGTGCGGGCGCGGGGGCGCGATGCCGAACTCCGCCAGTTTGCGGCGGCCCTCGGCGCTGATGTCGTCCGTCGACCAGGCGGGGGATAGCACGGTGCGCACGGAGACCTCTGCCATGCCGCGCTCCCGCAGGACCTGCTCGATGTCGGCGATCATGGTCTCTATTGCTGGACAGCCGGTGTACGTGGGGGTGAGCTCGACATCGACCTTGCCGATGCCGCGGACGTGCACGCCGCGCAGAACCCCGAGCTCGGCCAACGTGATGACCGGCAGCTCCGGGTCGGGCACGGAGCCCGCGAGGGCAAGGAGCTCCTCCTCGAGGGCGGTGGTCACCATGACGCCCCCGGGTGGCTGCGGTGCAGATGCTGCATCTCGGCGATCATCCGCCCGAAGGATTCGGTGTGCAGACCCTGGCGGCCCGCGCCCGCTGCCCAGGCCCCTTCTTGCGGGCCGACGGGCACGGCCAGGGTCGCCTTCTCGATCACGGCGGTCACCGAGGCAGTCCAACTCGCGTGCAGCGCCTGCCAGTCGATGCCCTCACCCCCGTCCGCCCGGTCGATGCCCTCCACCGGCCGGAACATCTCGCCGGTGAACCGCCAGAGCGTGTCGAGCCCGCGCTGCATCCGCTCATGGCTCTGAGCCGTCCCGTCGCCGAGCCGCAGCGTCCACTGCTCCGCGTGGTCCTGGTGGTAGGCCACTTCCTTGACGGCCTTCGCGGCCAGTGGGGCGAACGGAGTGTCTCCGCTCGCCAACTCGCCGTACAGCAAGGTCTGGTACGTGGAGAAGTAGAGCTGGCGGGCGATGGTGTGGGCGAAGTCGCCGTTCGGCTGCTCGACCAGCTGGAGGTTGCGGAAGGCGCGTTCCTCGCGCAGGTAGGCCAGTTCGTCCTCGTCCCCGGCCAGGGAGAGCAGGACGCGCGCCTGGCCGAGCAGGTCGAGGGCGATGTTCGCGAGGGCGACCTCTTCCTCCAGGACGGGCGCGTGGCCCGCCCACTCCCCCAGCCGGTGCGAGAGCACCAGCGCGTCATCGCCCAGCGCGAGGGCGGTGGCGGTGGCCGTCGGGGCCGGCAGCGCGGTCACAGGTGCTTCACCCCGTCCGGGATGTCGTAGAAGGTCGGGTGGCGGTAGGGCTTGTCGCCCGCCGGTTCGAAGAAGGAGTCCTTCTCGTCGGGCGAGGAGGCGGTGATCTGTGTGGACGGCACGACCCAGATCGAGACGCCTTCGCTTCTGCGGGTGTACAGGTCGCGGGCGTTGCGCAGGGCCATTTCCGCGTCCGGCGCGTGCAGGCTGCCCGCGTGGGTGTGGGAGAGCCCGCGGCGGGAGCGCACGAACACCTCCCACAGCGGCCAGTCGGTCGAGCTGCTCATGCCTTCGCCTCCCCGTGCTTGGCGGCGAACGCCGCTGCTGCCTCGCGCACCCACGCGCCTTCTTCATGCGCGGTCCTGCGCTGTGTGATCCGCTGTTCGTTGCACGGGCCGTTGCCCTTGAGGACTGCCCAGAACTCCGTCCAGTCGATCGGGCCGAAGTCGTGGTGCCCCCGCGCCTCGTTCCACACGAGGTCCGGGTCGGGGAGCGTGAGTCCGAGGGACTCGGCCTGGGGGACGCAGATGTCCACGAAGCGCTGGCGCAGCTCGTCGTTCGAGTGCCGCTTGATCTTCCAGGTCATCGACTGCTCCGAGTGCGACGACTCGTCGTCGGGCGGGCCGAACATCATCAGGGACGGCCACCACCAGCGGTCCACCGCGTCCTGTGCCATCGCGTGCTGGGCCTCGGTGCCTCGGCTGAGGGCGAGCAGGGATTCGTACCCCTGGCGCTGGTGGAACGACTCCTCCTTGCAGACGCGGACCATCGCGCGGGCATAGGGGCCGTACGAACAGCGGCAGAGCGGGACCTGGTTCGTGATGGCGGCGCCGTCCACCAGCCAGCCGATCGCGCCGACGTCGGCCCAGGTCAGCGTCGGGTAGTTGAAGATCGATGAGTACTTCTGGCGGCCCGAGTGCAGCTTGTCGAGCAGTTCGTCCCGGCTGGTGCCGAGGGTCTCGGCCGCGCTGTACAGATACAGGCCGTGACCGGCCTCGTCCTGCACCTTGGCCATGAGGATCGCCTTGCGCCGCAGGGACGGGGCGCGCGTGATCCAGTTGGCCTCAGGCTGCATGCCGATGATCTCGGAGTGGGCGTGCTGCGCGATCTGCCTGACCAGCGAGGCGCGATAGGCCTCGGGCATCCAGTCCCGCGGCTCGATGCGCTCGTCGGCCGCGACGGCGGCGTCGAAGACCGCTTCGTGCGCCGCCGTGCGTGCGGCGTCGGCCATCGCCTGGTCCGCCTCGGACCGGGCCGTCTGATGCTCGGCTGCTGTCGCCATCGCGGTCCCCCTCGACCTTTAGCTAGCTACCGACCGATCGTTCGGTTCGTGGAATTCAATGGTGCGGCTCAGCGCCATAGGGTGTCAACCCTGTGGATAACTTCACGGACGCTGTAACTGGCGCGCAGGCATGAGTACCGTTCCGCTGCGACGGGCGGTAGAGAGCCGTGTGACGGGCGGGCCGACGGGCGTACCGCCATGCGGGATCGGGAATCGGGGCGGAATGGACGCGAACGACAACAACGCGCACGAGCCACCGCCCCCGTCCTTCGACGCCGTCTCCCCGTCCTCAGGTGCCGCCCTCCCGCCTTCCGACGCCGTCTCGCCGCCTCCCGGCGGCATCACCCCCGTCCCGCCGGCCCCGGGGGCCGTGCCCGCGCCCGTCCCGACGCCCCGCACCGGCATCGCCGCCCTCTCCCCGCGCTACCAGGCGGCGGCCGCGCTCGCGCTCGCGCTCATCGCCGTCACCGCCTGCGTCCACGTCGGGATGCTCTTCCTCCACGTCGCCCCCGCGAACACCATGACCAAGCAGCACGGTCAGGCCGTCGACGACTGGATCTACCCCGAGTTCGAGCAGAACTGGAAGCTCTTCGCGCCCAACCCGATGCAGCAGAACATCGCGGTGCAGGCCCGCGCCGAGATCCGCACGGACAGCGGAACGACCCGGACCACCGCCTGGTACGACCTCTCCGCGCGCGACGGCGCAGCCATCGACGGCAATCTGCTGCCCAGCCACACGCAGCAGAACGAACTGCGCAGGGCCTGGGACTTCTACGTCGGCGCACACGACGCGCAGAATCGTCCCCGCGGCCTGCGCGGGGAGCTCTCGGAGCGCTACATCCGCCGCATCGTGATGATGCGCGTCGAGCGCGTGGAGCCCCTCGGCAAGGGCGCCACCATCGAGCGCGTCCAGGTCCGCTCCAGGACCACGAACGTGCGGCCCCCCGAGTGGAGCGATGAGAAAGTCACGACGAAACCGGCGCTCCGCCAGCTGCCGTGGTGGTCCGTGACACCCGACGACATGCCTCTGGGCAAGGCCCGAGAGTCCGAGGGGGACGCCCGATGAACCGCTTCGGCTCCCTGCTCGGGCGCGGCATGGAACGCGTCACCGCATCCGCTCTCGGCCCCTATCAGACCGCCGTGATCCGCATCGGATTCGCCGCCACCTGGCTGCTCTTCCTGCTGCGCGAGCTCCCCCACCGCCATGAGCTGTACGGTCCCGACAGCCCGTGGAACTGGGACATGGCCCAGCAGCTCATCGCGGAGAACGACGCCTTCACGGCCCTGATGTGGTCCGACGGGCGCATCTGGTTCGAGGCCGTCTACGCACTCGCCGTCCTGAGCAGCGCCCTGCTGATGCTCGGCTGGCGCACACGCACGATGTCCGTGCTCTTCATGATCGGCGTGCTCTCGCTGCAGAACCGCTCCATCTTCATGGGCGACGGTGGCGACAACGTCATCCACCTCATGGCCACCTACCTGGTGTTCACGCGCTGCGGCCAGGTCTGGTCGCTCGACGCCCGGCGTGCGCTGCGCGCGCGTACGGCGCCGGTCGACCCGGCGAAGACGGCACAGCCCGTCGACAAGGCCGGGCCCGTGCTGTGGTGGGCCCTTGGGCTCGGCCTTTCCTTGGTGACGTTCATGGGGGAGCTCAGCGGAGGCTGGCTGCTGATCTTCTGGGGGCTGTGGCTCGCGCACGGCCTGTGGTGGGCCGTCGGACGGCGGGCGCCCGACGGCGAGGCCCGCAAGCTGCTCGACGTCATCGTCAAGCTCGCGCACAACGCCGCGCTTCTGGTGATCATGGTCGAGGCGTGTCTGATCTACGCGACGGCCGGCTGGTACAAGATCCAGGGCAGCCGCTGGCAGGACGGCACGGCCATCTACTACCCGCTGCGTCTCGACTACTTCTCCCCCTGGCCCGCGCTCTCCGACCTGCTCGCCTCGCACGGCCTCATGGTGATGCTGGTGACGTACGGGACGGTCGCCGTGCAGGTGGCCTTCCCCTTCACCCTCTTCAACCGGCGGGTCAAGAACGTCCTCCTGGCCGCCATGATCTTCGAGCACGCGGTCATCGCGGTCGTTCTCGGTCTGCCGTTCTTCTCGCTCGCGATGATCGCGGCCGACGCGGTGTTCCTGCCGACGTCGTTCCTGCGCCGCGTCGGCGGATGGACGGCACGCGCGCGTGGAGCGCTGTTGTCGCGGTTCTCGCGCGGTGGCACGGTTCCGGGGCAGCGCGGGGCGGACGAGGAACCGGCCAGGGAATCCACCGAGCACGCGCGCGTAGGCTTCCCTTCATGAACGGGCCGTACAAGGGATGAGCGGGACGTACGCCAGATGAACGGGACGCACCAGCGTGATCCGGACAGTGCTGTGCGCGACTGGCGAGAGGTCGCCGACGCCTCCGTGCTGCTCGACGGCTTCCACGCCATCAAGCACGCGCTGCGCTTCGGGGCGCTGATCCCCTCGGCGCTGACCAGCGACAGGGCCGCTGTGCTCGCCCTCGCCGACGACCTCGCGCCGGATGTGAAGGACGCCCTGGCCGCGCTCCTCGTCCAGGTCCCGGACAGCACCCTGCGCGCCCTCGTGCCGCGCCTGCATCCCACGGGGGTGGCTGCTCTCGCGGTACGTCCTTCCCGTACGGACAACCTCGACGCGCTGGCCCGCATGCCGAGGACAGCTCCGGTCGTCGTCCTCGACGACCCCCGGAATCTGGGCAACGCGGGGGCCGTGATCCGGCTCGCCGCGGGGTTCGGGGCGACGGGAGTCGTCACGACGGGCACGCTCGACCCCTGGCATCCGACGGTCGTACGCGGTGGCGCGGGCCTGCACTTCGCCACGGCTGTCGAGCGGATGGACGTCTGCGAGCTGCCCCCGGGGCCGGTGTTCGCCCTCGACGCGGAGGGAGAGGACATCCGCCGCCTGAAGCTGCCGGACGACGCCGTGCTGGCCTTCGGGTCCGAGCGAAGTGGCCTGTCCGCGCAGGTGCGGGAGCGTGCCGACCACCTGGTGTCCCTGCCGATGCGGCCCCAGGTCTCCAGCTACAACCTGGCCACCAGCGTCGGGATGACGCTCTTCCACTGGTCGGCGGGCAGGCCTCCGGGTACGGAGGCCTGAGCCCGCCGCCGGGCGTCAGGCGTCCCTGCGCACCTCCACCACGCGGAAGCGGTTGGCCACGAAGGCGCCGTCGCACAGGGCGGCGTTCGCGGCGGGGTTGCCGCCCGAGCCGTGGAAGTCCGAGAACGCCGCCGTCTGGTTCACATAGAGGCCGCCCGTGAGGTTCAAGGAGAGCTGGGCGCACTCCTCCAGGCAGGTCTCCTCCACGGCGCCGGACACCTCGTCCGACGTCGTGTACGCGCCGACCGTCATGGCGCCCTTGTCGCGCACCGTGCGGCGCAGCAGCTCCACGGCGTCCGACGCCGAGTCGACCGCGACGGCGAAGGAGACGGGGCCGAAGCACTCGTTCAGATAGACGGCCTCGGCGTCCGGCTTCGCGCCGTCCAGCTTGACGATGACGGGGGTGCGGACCACGGCGTCCGGGAACTCCGGGTTGCTGATCTCCCGTGAGGGGAGGGCCACTTCACCCAGTCCGGCAGCCGCTTCCAGGCGGGCCTTCACATCCGGGTTGACCAGGGCGCCGAGGATGCCGTTCGCCCGGGCGTCGTCGCCGAGCAGGCCGTTCACCGACGCGGCGAGGTCGGACACCACGTCGTCGTACGACTTCGCTCCGGCGTCCGTCGCGATGCCGTCCCGGGGGATCAGGAGGTTCTGCGGGGTCGTGCACATCTGGCCGCTGTACAGCGACAGGGAGAAGGCCAGGTTGGACAGCATCCCCTTGTAGTTGTCCGTCGAGTCGACGACGACCGTGTTCACGCCGGCCTTCTCCGTGTAGACCTGCGCCTGGCGGGCGTTGGCCTCCAGCCAGTCGCCGAAGGAGGTCGATCCGGTGTAGTCGATGATCTTGATCTCGGGGCGGACGGCGAGGGTCTTGGCGATGCCCTCATCGGGGCGCTCGGCGGCCAGGCACACCAGGTTCGGGTCGAACCCCGCGTCGGCGAGGGCCTCGCGCGCGATGCGCACGGTCAGCGCGAGCGGGAGCACAGCGCGCGGGTGGGGCTTGACCAGGACGGGGTTGCCGGTGGCCAGGGAGGCGAACAGGCCCGGGTAGCCGTTCCACGTCGGGAAGGTGTTGCAGCCGATCAGGAGCGCGATACCGCGGGCCACGGGCGTGAAGCGCTTGTTCAGGCCGATCGGGTCGCGCTTGCCCTGGGGCTTGGACCACTCCGCGTTGT
Organism: Streptomyces sp. NPDC033180; assembly: GCF_055577645.1. Classification (NCBI taxonomy): domain Bacteria; kingdom Bacillati; phylum Actinomycetota; class Actinomycetes; order Kitasatosporales; family Streptomycetaceae; genus Streptomyces; species Streptomyces sp. NPDC033180. The sequence continues at coordinate 317,155 of NZ_JBVIPU010000003.1, forward strand.
CGGGGGTGCGGGACTGCTCGACGTACGCGTACGCCACCGCTTCGAGGCCGCGGTCCTGGGCGTGCGGTCCGCCCGCCTGGAAAGCCATCATGAAGGCCTGGCCGCTGGTGTGCATGACCGCGTGCGCCATCTCGTGCGTACGGGCGCTGATGCGCGACAGGATCTCCAGGCAGACCATCGCGCGCACTTCCGCGCCCGCGTCGCGCCATGCACGCATTCCTGCGCGCATCGCCGGCAGCAGCGTGTCGATGTCCGGGTGGGGATACGTGATGCCCAACTCGGGCCCGTACGGCGAGGCTTCCGCGCCTGTCCAGTCGTCCGTGCCCGGTTGGTCGAGGTCGAAGCGGCTGCCCAGGAGGGCGTCGAAGGCGGCTTTGCCCTCGGGCAGGCTCAGACTGCCGTTTTCTCCATAGGCCTTGGGGTGCTCGGGGTGCGGCGACCAGTACGCGCGCGTGCGGATCGTCTCCAGCGCCTGGTCGAGTGTGGGCCGGTGCGTGGCGATCAGCTGGTGCGCGGTGAGTTCGGCGGCCATATCGGACCAACTCCTCGTCGAGCCGGCTCTTCGTCGAGCCGGCGAGCGGGGCAGGGCAGTGGGCAGGAACGGACAGACAGAGCTAGAGTAACCGAACGATCGGTCGGGACAAGGGGGTCCGCCGAACCTGTGGACAACTTCTCGCCGGGCACCCCGCACCCTCCGGCGGACACCTCGTGCGGGAGGATCGCGAGCATGACAGCACTCGAGCTCAGCAGCCCCGTTGCCGTGGTCGGCACGGGCACCATGGGGCAGGGAATCGCCCAGGTAGCCCTGCTGGCGGGCCACCCCGTGCGGCTGTACGACGCCGTGGCGGGGCAGGCGAAGGCCGCGGCCGCCGCGATCTCCGCACGCCTTGACCGGCTCGTCGAGAAGGGCAGGCTCGCGGCCGACGACCGGTCCGCCGCGGGGGAGCGGCTCGCGCCGGTCGACAGCCTCGCCGAGCTGGCCGGGTGCGGACTCGTCATCGAGGCGGTCCTGGAGCAACTGCCAGTGAAACAGCGGCTCTTCGAAGAGCTGGAAGAGATCGTCGACGAGGAGTGTCTCCTCGCCACGAACACCTCATCCCTCTCCGTCACCGCCATCGCCGGCACGCTCAGGAAGCCCGGCCGCTTCGTCGGCCTGCACTTCTTCAACCCCGCGCCGCTCCTCCCCCTCGTCGAGGTCGTCAGCGGCTTCGCGACCGACGAAACGGCCGCCACGCGCGCGTACGAGACGGCGCGGACCTGGGGCAAGACGCCGGTCCGCAGCGCGGACACCCCCGGCTTCATCGTCAATCGCGTCGCCCGCCCCTTCTACGCGGAGGCGCTGCGCGTCCACGAGGAGCGAGCCGCCGACCCGGCCACCATCGACGCCGTTCTCCGCGAATCCGGCGGCTTCAAGATGGGCCCCTTCGAGCTCACCGATCTCATCGGCCAGGACGTGAACGAGGCGGTCACCCGCTCCGTGTGGGAGTCCTTCTTCCAGGACCCCAAGTTCACGCCGTCACTCGCCCAGCGCCGCCTTGTCGAATCACGCCGCCTCGGCCGCAAGTCGGGGCACGGCTGGTACGCGTACGGGGACGACGCCCCGCGCGCGGAGCCGCACACGGCGGCGCCCGCACCGGCCCCGGCGTCCGTCGTGGTGCACGGAGAGCTGTTCCAGGCGCAGGCGCTGGTGGAGCTGATCGGCGACGCCGGTATCGACGTCACGCGCAAGAAGCCGATCGATCCCGACTTCCCCGGCTGGATCGAACTGCCCAGCGGGGTGCGGCTCTTCCTTGCCGACGGTTCCGCCGCTGACGACGCCGAGGCTCCGGTGATCCATTTCGATCTCGCGGTGGACTACAAGTCCGCGAGCAGGATCGCCCTGGCGCCCGCCGTGGCAGTGGGCGAGGCCCAGCTCCGTGAGGCCGTCGGTCTCTTCCAGGCGCTGGGCAAGCAGGTCAGCGTCGTCGCCGATGTCCCAGGGCTGATCGTGGCCCGTACCGTCGCCATGCTCGTCGACTTCGCACAGGACGCCGTCGCGCGCGGCGTCGCCGACAAGGAGGACATCGACACGGCGATGCGCCTGGGCGTCAACTACCCGCGCGGCCCGCTCGCGTGGGGCGAGGAGCTCGGCGCGGGCTGGGTCCTTGAAACCCTGGAGCGCCTGCACCTGGAGTACCCCACAGGCCGCTACGCGCCGTCCCAGGCGCTGCGCCGGGCGGCAGCGCGAGAGGACCAATCATGACCACCACCAGGCGCGACACGTACACCCCGGACACCCTCCTGACGGTGGCGGTCCGGGTCTTCAACGAGCGCGGCTACGACGGCACGTCCATGGAGCACCTCTCCAAGGCGGCCGGCATCTCCAAGTCCTCGATCTACCACCACGTCTCCGGCAAGGAGGAGTTGCTGCGTCGCGCGGTGAGCCGCGCGCTCGACGGCCTCTTCGGGATCCTTGCCGAGGACCGCGCGCGCGTGGGCACCGCCGTGCAGCGCCTGGAGCACGTCACGCGACGCACCGTCGAGGTGCTGATCGCGGAGCTGCCCTATGTGACCCTGCTGCTGCGCGTGCGCGGCAACACGGACACCGAGCGGTGGGCGATGGAGCGGCGCAGGGAGTTCGACCAGCAGGTCGCCGATCTGCTCAAGGAGGCCGTGGCCGACGGCGATCTGCGCTCGGACGTCGAGCTGCGCCTCGCCACCCGGCTGCTCTTCGGGATGATCAACTCCATCGTGGAGTGGTACCGCCCGGACGCCCGTGGCGCCTCGTCGGGTGAGCAGGTCGCCGACGCCGTCGTGCAGCTGGCCTTCGCGGGACTGCGCAGCGGCGGCTGACAGGCCGGCTTCCTCCCGTCTGGGAGGTCAGCTCTCCGGCTCCAGGTCGTCCTCCTCGAAGACCAGCAACGTACGTGTGCTGAGCACTTCGGGGATGGACTGCAGCCGGGTGAGGACCAGCTCGCGCAGCGCCCGGTTGTCCGGCGTGTGCACTAGGAGCAGTACGTCGAAGTCGCCGCTGACCAGCGCGATGTGAGAGGCGCCCGGCAACGTGCGCAGATGCTCGCGGACCGTGCGCCAGGTGTTCTGGACGATCTTGAGCGTGATGTAGGCGGACGCGCCCTGACCTGCCCGCTCGTGGTTGATTCTGGCCCCGAAGCCACGAATGACGCCGTCGTCGATGAGCCGGTTGATGCGCGCGTACGCGTTGGCCCGTGACACGTGGACGCGCTCGGCCACGGACCGTATCGACGCGCGACCGTCCGTGTGCAGGATGTGCAGGATGTCGCGGTCGATCGGGTCCAGCGGGCGGGGCAGGCCCTCCTGGCGGTCGCCGGCCCGGCTTTCGGGACGATCACCGTCGCGCCCGTCGGCCATTCGTTCAGATGCCATGTCCCCCCGCCTCCCTACCATGGACGTACTGCATCCATCCCAGGCTGTGCAGAACCGTTTGTCCACAGCCTGGAGGTGCCTGTAGCCAAAATGTGCCGACGACCGAACAATCGGTAGGTGAGGCGCCTCACATTGCCGCGCCTCTTTTGCCGCTCCCACGAGGAGACCGCTTCCACATGGAGGTGCCGACATGACGGTCATGGAGCAGCGGGGCGTCCACCGGCCCACCCCGCCACCCGCATGGCAGCTCAGGACCGACCCCGCGCCGCTGCTGCCCGACGCGGAGCCGTATCGCGTCCTTGGCACGGAAGCCGCCGGCAAGGCCGACGAGGAGCTCCTGGGCCGGCTGTACGCCCAGCTGGTGCGCGGACGGCGGTACAACACGCAGGCGACGGCTCTGACGAAGCAGGGCAGGCTTGCCGTCTACCCCTCGAGCACCGGCCAGGAAGCGTGCGAGGTGGCCGCAGCGCTCGTCCTCCAGGAGCAGGACTGGCTCTTCCCCAGCTACCGGGACACGCTCGCCGCGGTCGCCCGCGGCCTCGACCCCGTCCACGCGCTGACTCTGCTGCGCGGCGACTGGCACACCGGCTACGACCCGCGCGAGTACCGCGTAGCGCCCCTGTGCACCCCACTCGCGACCCAGCTCCCGCACGCCGTGGGGCTCGCGCACGCCGCCCGCCTGAAGGGCGACGACGTGGTCGCGCTCGCCATGGTCGGGGACGGCGGCACCAGCGAGGGCGACTTCCATGAGGCACTGAACTTCGCGGCCGTCTGGCAGGCGCCCGTCGTCTTCCTGGTGCAGAACAACGGCTTCGCCATCTCCGTGCCGCTCGACAAGCAGACGGCCGCCCCCTCCCTGGCCCACAAGGCCGTCGGGTACGGAATGCCGGGACGCCTGGTGGACGGAAATGACGCGGCGGCGGTGCACGAGGTGCTGAGCGAAGCGGTATCCCGCGCCCGCTCGGGCGGCGGCCCCACGCTCGTCGAAGCGGTGACGTACCGCATGGACGCCCACACGAATGCCGATGACGCCACGCGCTACCGCGGGGACGCCGAGGTCGAGGCCTGGCGTGCGCACGACCCGATCCTGCTCCTGGAAAGGGAGTTGACCGAGCGCGGCCTCCTCGACGAGGACCGGGTGCGGGCGGCCCGGGACGACGCCGAGGCCATGGCGGCCGATCTGCGGGAGCGCATGAACCAGGACCCCGAGCTCAACCCCATGGACCTCTTCAGCCATGTGTACGCGGAGCAGACCACCCAACTGCGTGAACAGGCGGCTCAGTTGCGGGCGGAGCTCGAGGCAGCGGAAGAAGACGGCACGGACGGCGAGGAGAACGCGCGATGAGTACGGTCGCGGCCGAACGGGCCACGAAGAAGGCAGGCAAACCGGCCACCATGGCGCAGGCGCTCGGGCGCGCGCTGCGTGACTCCCTGGCCGAGGACCCTGCCGTGCACGTCCTCGGAGAGGACGTCGGGGCGCTCGGCGGAGTCTTCCGGGTCACCGACGGACTCACCAAGGAGTTCGGCGAGGACCGCTGTACGGACACACCGCTCGCCGAGGCGGGCATCCTGGGCACGGCCGTCGGCATGGCGATGTACGGGCTGCGGCCCGTCGTCGAGATGCAGTTCGACGCGTTCGCCTATCCGGCCTTCGAGCAGCTCATCTCCCACGTGGCACGGATGCGCAACCGCACCCGGGGCGCGATGCCGCTGCCCATCACGGTGCGCGTGCCCTACGGCGGCGGCATCGGCGGCGTCGAGCACCACAGCGACTCCTCCGAGGCGTACTACATGGCGACTCCGGGGCTCCACGTCGTCACGCCCGCCACGGTCGCCGACGCCTACGGGCTGCTGCGGGCCTCCATCGCCTCCGACGACCCGGTCGTCTTCCTGGAGCCCAAGCGCCTCTACTGGTCCAAGGCCGACTGGAACCCGGCCGCGCCCCAGACCGTTGAACCCATAGGCAAGGCAGTGGTGCGGCGCACCGGCCGCAGCGCCACGCTCCTCACGTACGGGCCGTCCGTGCCCGTCTGCCTGGAGGCCGCCGAGGCCGCGGTCGCCGAGGGGTGGGACCTCGAAGTGGTCGATCTGCGCTCCCTCGTGCCCTTCGACGACGAGACGGTGGCCGCCTCCGTGCGGCGGACCGGGCGCGCGGTCGTCGTGCACGAGTCGGGCGGGTTCGGAGGGCCCGGCGGGGAGATCGCCGCTCGCGTCACGGAGCGGTGCTTCCACCACCTGGAGGCGCCGGTCCTGCGCGTCGCCGGATTCGACATTCCCTATCCGCCGCCGATGCTCGAGCGGCACCATCTGCCGGGCGTGGACCGGATCCTGGACGCGGTCGCGCGGTTGCAGTGGGAGGCGGACAGCTGATGGCGCCCGGTCTGAATGTGAACAGCCTCGAGTTCAAGCTTCCCGATCTCGGTGAGGGGCTCACGGAGGCGGAGATCACCCGCTGGCTCGTGCAGGTCGGCGATGTCGTCGCCGTGGACCAGCCCGTCGTCGAGGTGGAGACGGCCAAGGCGATGGTCGAGGTGCCCTGTCCGTACGGGGGCGTGGTGACGGCCCGCTTCGGTGAGGAGGGGGCGGAACTGCCGGTGGGGGCACCGCTGTTGACGGTCGCCGTCGGCGCCCCTGCCGGGGGCGCGGCCGGGGCGGCTGCGGCTCCGGAAGAGCCCGCGGAGCGCGCCCTGCAGACGGCTGCCGCCGAGGAGTCCTCCGGCAACGTCCTGGTCGGGTACGGCACGGCCGCGGCGCCCGCGCGGCGCAGGAGGGTGCGGTCGACGGGGGCCACCACGAAGGCGGGGGCCACGACCAAGACGGGGGCCGCCACCAAGACCGTCACGAAGGCGGCACCGAAGCCTGCCGCGCAGCCTGTCCCGCAGGTCTCGGTGGCGCACGATCCCGCTGGGCCGTCCGTGGCCGCGGGGCCGGGCCCCACGCTGGCGGGCGCTGTGCCTCGCCCGGACGGACCGATACCGGTGATCTCACCCCTCGTACGCAAGCTGGCCCGTGAGAACGGCGTGGAGCTGCGGGAGTTGACGGGCACGGGTCCGGACGGGCTGATCACGCGGGCCGACGTGGAGACCGCCATAGCGGTGGAGCGCACGGTCGCGCCCACGGCCTCCGTCGCGCACACGGCCCCGGTCACGCACCAGCCGGTGGCAGCGGTGAACGAGGAGACGCGCGTCGCCCCGCAGGGGGCGGAGGCCCGCTACCCGCTGACCGGCATCCGGGGCCTCGTCGCGGACAAGATGTCCCGCAGCAGGCGTGAGATACCGGAAGCCACCTGCTGGGTCGATGCCGACGCCACCGAACTGCTCGCGGCACGCACGGCGATGAACGCCTCCGTGAAGGGAGACGACGGCGCGCAGAAGATCTCGCTGCTCGCGCTGTTCGCCCGCATCAGCGTGGCCGCTCTGGCCCGCTATCCGATGCTCAACTCCACCGTGGACCTGGAGGCGCGCGAGGTGGTCCGGCTCGCCGACGTCCACCTCGGCTTCGCCGCGCAGACCGACCGCGGTCTGGTCGTCCCCGTGGTGCGGAACGCGAACACGCGGACCACCGAATCGGTCAACACCGAGCTGATCCGGCTCACGGAGTCGGCGCGGGACGGAAAGCTGACGCCGGGGGAACTGACGGGCGGCACGTTCACGTTGAACAACTACGGGGTGTTCGGGGTCGACGGCTCCACGCCGATCATCAACCACCCCGAGGCGGCCATGCTCGGCGTGGGACGGATCGTGCCCAAGCCGTGGGTGCACCAGGGTGAGTTGGCGGTGCGGCACGTCGTGCAGCTCTCCCTCACCTTCGACCACCGGGTGTGCGACGGCGGCACGGCGGGCGGGTTCCTGCGGTTCGTGGCGGACTGCGTGGAGCAACCGGCGGTGTTGCTGCGGGGAGTGTGAGGAGGCCCGGGGCAGCGGAGTGAGTCCTGATGCGGTGATGTGAGACCCCGTACAAAGGGGTGGCATTGATCCTTCGTGCGCCCATACTCGGGGAATGACCGCGCAGAGGGCTCCGGGTGGCGTCGAATCCGCCGCATCGGACGCCGCCCCGACCGATCTCCCGCACGCCTCCCCGTACGACGCCGTGGTGCTCGCGGGCGGCGGCGCCAGACGGCTCGGCGGTGCGGACAAGCCGGGTCTGCGGGTGGGCGGCCGTGCGCTGCTCGACCGGGTGCTCGGCGCGTGTGCCGGCGCCGGGACGACCGTGGTCGTCGCCGCGCCCCGCCCGACTGCCCGCCCCGTGGTGTGGGCGCGCGAGGAACCCCCGGGGGCTGGGCCGCTCGCCGCGCTCGACGCGGGGCTGCGGCGTACCGGGGCGGAGCTGGTGCTGGTGCTCTCCGCCGATCTGCCGTTCCTGGAGGAGCGGACGCTGGACGGCCTCCTCGCCGAGCTGCGGGAAAGCGGCGCGCGCGGGGCGGACGGTGCGGTCCTGACAGATGCCGACGGTCGGGACCAGCCGCTGGTCGCGGCCTATCGCAGTGCGTCGTTGAAGCGGGGGATCGCGAAGCTCGCCGCCGAGCACGGTGGTCTGGCGGGGCTTCCGCTGCGGTCGCTCACGGCGCGGCTCCAACTCACCCGGGTCACCGACGCCGTAGCGTCCTTCGACTGCGACACCTGGGATGACATCGCCGCCGCCAGGGCGCGTATCAGGGAGCATGGTCACGTGTTGGATGAATGGATTTCCGCAGTCAAGGACGAACTGGGCATCGAGCTCGACGTCGATACCGGCTTGCTGCTCGACCTCGCCCGCGACGCCGCACATGGCGTGGCCAGGCCTGCGGCTCCGCTGACCACCTTCCTGGTGGGGTACGCGGCGGCGCGGGCCGCGGAGGGCGGTGGTCCCGAAGCGGTGGCCGATGCGGCCCGCAAGGCGGCGGCGCTGGCCACGCGGTGGGCGCAGGAGGGCGAATCCGGCGCCGCGCCCGACGCGACGCCCCCGCACACTGGTGCCGCGCCCGACGCGACGCCCCCGCACACTGGTGCCGCGCCCGACGCGACGCCCCCGCACACCGGCGCCGCGCCCGACGCGACGCCACCGCACACCCGCCCCGACCCGGGGCAGGACGCCAGGGACGACTTGCGGCCCGACGCCAGGGACGACTTGCGGCCGGATGCCAGGGACGACATGCGGCCGGACGCCGGATGAGTGGGCAGCCCGCGCCGGACGCCGAGCTCGACGAGGCTCTTGCCCTGGTGAACGACGACCACGGCCGCAGGACCGGCAGGCGCCCCGACGCCGAGCCCGTCGGCGGCGCCCTCCGGAGCACGCCGGGCGCCTCGGGCGTCGGCGAGCCGGCTCACGACACCGTGCCCCAGCCTCCGTCCGAGCCCGAACCCAAGCCCGCCCCCTCGGGATCTGCCACCCTCCCCAGCAGCCACACTCACCCCGGTGCCCCCGGTGCCCCCGGTGCCCCCGGTGCCCCCGGTGCCCCCGGTGCCCCCGGTGCCCCCGGTGCCCCCGGTGCCCCCGGTGCCCCCGGCACCCCCGGCACCCCCGGCACCCCCGGCACCCCCGGCACCCCCGGCACCCCCGGCACCCCCGGCACCCCCGGCACCCAGGCCGAGCACCGCGACATCACCCCCTGGCCCGCCGCCCGCACCGCCGCCGGGCGTGCCCCGCGGCCGGTGCCCACCACCTCCGCGCCCCTCGCCGTCCCCCTGGGGCGAGCGCTCGGCCTCGTTCTTGCCGCGCCCCTCGCCGCCCTCACCGATCTGCCTTCCTTCGACACCTCCGCGATGGATGGCTGGGCCGTCGCCGGGCCCGGACCCTGGGGAGTCCAGGCCGACGGAATCCTCGCCGGGCACGGGCGGCCGGAGCCGCTCGCCGACGGGGAAGCCGTGCGGATCGCGACCGGCGCCCGCATCCCGCAGGAGGCCACCGCCGTCATCCGCAGCGAGCACGGCCTCACCGACGACAAGGGGCGGCTGCACCCCCGGCGTGACGTCACACACGGGCAGGACATCCGGCCGCGCGGCCAGGAGTGCCGCTCCGGTGACCAACTCCTGCCGCGCGGCTCCCTGGTGACCCCGGCGGTGCTCGGCCTCGCGGCGGCCGCCGGGTACGACGAGCTGCCCGTCGTCCCCCGGCCCAGTGCCGAAGTGCTGATCCTGGGCGATGAGTTGCTGACCGATGGGCTCCCCCACGAGGGCCTCATCCGTGACGCGCTCGGGCCCATGCTGCCGCCCTGGCTGCGCTCGCTCGGCGCGGACGTCATCGCCGTACGCAGGCTCGGTGACGATGCCGAGGCGCTCCACCAAGCCCTCACCACCTCCACCGCCGACCTCATCGTCACCACCGGCGGCACCGCGTCCGGACCGGTCGACCACGTCCACCCCATCCTGCGCCGCATCGGTGCCGAACTGCTCGTGGACGGCGTCGCCGTGCGCCCCGGGCACCCCATGCTGCTCGCCCGCATCCGCCCCGACCAACACCTCGTCGGCCTGCCCGGCAACCCCCTGGCCGCGGTCTCCGGCCTGCTGACCCTGGCCGAGCCCCTGCTGCGTACGCTCTCGGGGCGCCCCGTGCCGTCGACGTACACCGCTGTTCTGCGCGAGGACGTGCACGGGCACCCGCATGACACCCGCCTCGTCCCCGTCACCCTGCGTGCCGACCACGCCGTGCCTCTGCACTACAACGGTCCGGCGATGCTGCGTGGGATCGCCGTGGCCGACGGGCTCGCGGTCGTCCCGCCGGGCGGCGGTCGACGAGGCCGGGAGCTGGAAGTTCTCGACCTGCCTTGGGCCCTGTCGGAAACCGGCACGGAGACAGGCACGGGAGCCGACATGACAGCGGACCCGGCCGGGGAGTGTTTCACGTGAAACTTCCCGGCCACGACGCCATCGCCCGCAACCCCGACGAGCACCTCGTCACCCATCGGATCAAACTGCCGCGCCAAATCGTCGAGCGCCCCCTGAGGCAGGTCGCCAAGCGACTTCTCATGGCGCTCGCGGTACTCGCTCTGACGACCTTCATCGTCTGGATCGACCGCGACGGCTATCACGACAACTCCGACAACAAGCTCGACTTCCTCGACGCCGCCTACTACTCCACCGTCACGCTCTCGACCACCGGTTACGGCGACATCGTCCCGTACAGCGACAGTGCGCGGCTGTGCAACATTCTCCTGATCACGCCGCTGCGCGTGCTCTTCCTGATCATCCTGGTCGGCACCACTCTCGAAGTGCTCACGGAACGTACGCGCGAGGAATGGCGTCTGAACCGCTGGAGGTCCAACTTGCGTGAACACACCGTCGTCGTCGGCTTCGGCACCAAGGGTCGCTCGGCGATCCAGACCGTCTGCGCGACCGGTCTGAAGCCCGATCAGATCGTGGTGGTCGACCCGAGCGCGAAGGTCGTCGACGCCGCCACCGCGGAGGGGTACGCGGGCGTCATCGGCGACGCGACGCGCAGTGACGTGCTCCTCCGTGCCGAGGTGCAGCGCGCCCGGCAGATCATCATCGCGACCCAGCGCGACGACACCGCCGTCCTGGTCACGCTGACCGCCCGGCAGATGAACCGCGGGGCGAAGATCGTGGCCGCGGTGCGCGAGGAGGAGAACGCGCCGCTGCTTCGCCAGTCCGGCGCCGACGCGGTGATCACCAGCGCCAGCGCGGCGGGACGGCTGCTCGGCCTCTCCGTGCTCAGTCCCAGCGCCGGCATGGTCATGGAGGATCTGATCCAGCAGGGCAGCGGGCTCGATCTCGTCGAGCGGCCGGTGATAAAGGCCGAGGTGGGCCTCGGGGTCCGGGAGACGGACGACCTGGTCGTCAGCGTCGTACGTGGGCACCGGGTGCTCGGTTACGACGATCCCGCCGTCGGCAAGCTGCAGTTGATGGACCGTCTGATCTGCATCGTGCGGGCGACGACGACGTCGCCGATGGCGCCGGACGCCAAGTCGAATCCGCCGCGCGGAGGTCTGCGCACGTAGTCGGACCGACTGGAATGGGCAGAGAGTAGCCTCGCCCGCATGCATGCGATCACGATCCCCGAAGCCGGCGGACCCGAAGCGCTCGTATGGGCCGAGGTCCCCGATCCCGTACCCGGTGAGGGTGAGGTGCTGGTCGATGTCGTCGCCAGCGCCGTGAACCGCGCCGACCTGCTTCAGCGCCAGGGCTTCTACAACCCGCCACCCGGATCGTCCCCCTACCCGGGGCTCGAGTGCGCCGGCCGCGTCACCGACATCGGCCCCGGCGTCTCCGGCTGGAAGATCGGCGACGAGGTGTGCGCGCTGCTCGCCGGCGGCGGCTACGCCGAGCAGGTCGTCGTCCCCGCCGGGCAGTTGCTGCCCGTGCCCGACGGCGTCGACCTCGTCACCGCGGCCGCGCTGCCCGAGGTGACGTCGACGGTCTGGTCCAACGTCTTCATGATTTCCCACCTCAGGCCCGGCGAGACGTTCCTCGTGCACGGCGGCTCCAGCGGTATCGGCACCATGGCGATCCAGCTGGCGAAGGCCGTCGGCGCCAGGGTCGCGGTCACGGCGGGCACCAAGGAGAAGCTCGACTTCTGCGGGGAGCTCGGCGCGGACATCCTCATCAACTACCGCGAGCAGGACTTCGTCGAGGAGATCAGGAAGGCCACGGACGGCGCGGGCGCGGACGTCATCCTCGACAACATGGGCGCCAAGTACCTGGACCGGAACGTGCAGTCGCTCGCCACCAACGGCCGCCTCTCGATCATCGGCATGCAGGGCGGCGTCAAGGGCGAGCTGAACATCGCCACGCTCCTGGGCAAGCGCGCCGCCGTCACCGCGACCTCCCTGCGGGGCCGTCCCGCCGAGGAGAAGGCGTCGATCGTCGCGGCGGTGCGCGAGCACGTCTGGCCGCTGATCACCACCGGCCACGTACGGCCGATCGTCGACCAGACGGTGCCGATGAGTGACGCGGCGGCCGCGCACCGCGTACTGGAGGAGAGCTCGCACATCGGGAAGGTGCTGCTCGTCCGCTGATCGTGCCGCGGTCGAGATGCCGGGTAAGCGTCACCATGTGACGCTTGCTCCAGCTTCAGTGATCTCTCCGACCCGGTAGCGGGAGGGAGTCAGCGCGGTGACTCCATGGCTTCGCCCCTTGTTGATTCTGACGGTGCTGATCGCCGTCTGCCCTGTCTCCCTCTCGTACGCGGCCGTCTCCCTCTCGTACGCTGCCGACCCCTCTCCCGGTGAGACCCGCGCCGGAAGCGCCCCCGGTGAAGGCCGCGCCAGGCCCGGCCGGGACGAACCCGCGCCGTCGGTCGCGGCGTCCGTGCCGCCCCGCAGGCCGCCGCGGCAGATGCCCACGCCTCCCCCCTCCCCACCCCCTGCCGTGCAGCCCCTCGGCAAGGCCACCCCGGCGCCCGACGCCACTCGGCAGACGGCCATCGAGCCCGTCGTACCCGGCCTACGTGTCCTGCCGCTCGGCAGTGGCCTGGTCCTCATCGGCCTCGGTCTCGGGTTCTTCGCCGTGCGGCTGCGCCGCGGCTGACACGGACGGGCCCTCCGTACACGGTGGATCAGCGCCAAATGGGGGCACCACCGATGTGTGACGTACGGGTGCGAGAGAATGGCGGCATGGAGATGCCGAGGAACGAAAGGTCGCCCGAGAGCCCCCAGGTCCTGGTCGTGGGCCAGGACGGAATGGCACTCGGCGGCGGCGGAGACGACGAATCCCGCGAGGTCCCGGTGACGGACATGGTCGAACAGCCGGCGAAGGTCATGCGGATCGGCAGCATGATCAAGCAGTTGCTCGAGGAGGTGCGGGCGGCACCTCTCGACGAGGCGAGCCGGGTGCGGCTCAAGGAGATCCACGCCAGTTCGGTCAAGGAGCTCGAGGACGGTCTCGCCCCCGAGCTCGTCGAGGAACTGGAGCGCCTTTCCCTCCCCTTCACCGACGACGGAGTGCCCAGCGACGCCGAACTGCGCATCGCGCAGGCCCAGCTGGTGGGCTGGCTCGAAGGACTCTTCCACGGGATCCAGACGGCCCTCTTCGCGCAGCAGATGGCGGCGCGGGCACAGCTCGAATCGATGCGGCGCGCGTTGCCGCCCGGTGTGGGCGGCGGCGAGGAGGAAGAGGACGGCGGCATCGCGGGGCGGACCGGAGGGCCTTACCTCTGAGCAGTCACCAGGACCTCTGAGCAGTAGCCAGGCAGTACCGAACAGACGTGAAGGGCCCGGTCACGAGGTGACCGGGCCCTTCACGTGATGACTGCGCCATGGCGTCCGATCAGGCCGGATTGCCCGTGGAGATGGTGAGCTCGATTTCCACGTCGTCCGGGTCGACGTCCGAGCCTTCCTTGGGGGACTGCTGCATGACCATGTCCTCCCCGTAGGTGTTCTCGTCGATCGTGCGCTTGTCGTACTGCCAGCCGGCGGCCTGCAGGCACTTCTGCACGGAGCGCCAGTCGTGGAACGTGAAGTCAGGGACCTTGATCTTGTTCTCGTCGTTGTACGCCGTGTCGGGCTCGAGGCACTCTTCGGTCTCGATCGTCTTCGATCGGTCCGGACCGCGGTGACCGGCCACCGGCGCGTTCGACTCCTTCTCTTCCTTGCCGCCCTTGCTGTCGTCGCCGCTCAGCGACACCGCCGCGATCACACCGCCGATGGCGAGCAGCGCGACGACGATCGAGCCGACGACCACCGGCATGTTCCGCTTGCCGCCGCCCGAGCCCGGTCCGCCGCTCTGCGCTGACGTCTGCGAGGGCTGCGGCGAGAGCGTGTAAGGGGGCGGGGTCTGCGAGGCCTGGGGGGCGTACGCGTTCGTGGGCGCCGGGGTCTGGTAGCCGCCCTGCTGCGGGTAGCCGTAGCCCGGGGTGACGGGGCCCGGGGCCGGCGTGGGCGGGCCGTAGGGACCCGGCTGGTACGGCGTCTGGACGTTGCCGCTCTGCGGCATGGAGGAGTCGACCGGCGGGAAGACCGCGGCGCCGACGCCCGCGCCGCTCGTCGTCTGGGCGCCGGGCACGATGCTCGGCGCGGCCGCCTGGAAGGACTGGGCGACGCGCAGGCACTCGTCGCGCATCGCCTCGGCGGTCGGGAAGCGCTCGTTCGGGTTCTTCTTCAGCGCGCGGGCGACGATCGCGTCGACGGCGGGCGGCAGCGAGCGGTTGACCGAGGACGGAGCGACCGGCTCCTCCTGGACATGCGCGTACGCGATGGCCAGCGGCGAGTCCGCCTCGAAGGGCAGCCGCCCGGTGGTCAGCTGGAACAGCATGATGCCGACCGAGTACAGGTCGGAGCGGGCGTCCACGCCGCGGCCGAGCGCCTGCTCGGGCGAGAGGTACTGGGGGGTGCCGACGACCATGCCGGTCTGCGTCATGGAGGTGACGCCGGACTGCATGGCACGGGCGATGCCGAAGTCCATGACCTTGACGACGTTGCGCTTCGTCATCATCACGTTGCCGGGCTTGATGTCGCGGTGGACCAGGCCCATCTCGTGGCTGATCTCGAGAGCGGCGAGCACATCGGCGGTGATCTTCAGCGCCTGGTCGGTCGGCATCGCGCCGAACTGGGTGACCGACGCGTCGAGCACGGAGCCGAGCGGCTTGCCCTCCACGTACTCCATGACGATGTACGGCATCGTCGTGCCGTCGAGATCGTCCTCGCCGGTGTCGAAGACCGAGACGATGTTCGTGTGCGTGAGCTTGGCCACCGACTGGGCCTCGCGGCGGAAGCGCTCGCGGAAGGACTGCTCGCGGCCGAGCTCGCTGTGCAGCGTCTTGATAGCGACTTGACGGTCGAGTACGGAGTCGTACGCCAGGTGAACGGAGGCCATGCCGCCTTCACCGAGAAGATCGCGCAGCTGGTACCGGCCACCGGCCAGCGAGCGCCCCGCATACCGTCCCTGTGCGCCGTCCTGGCTGCTCATGTCGTGCGTCCCCCATCGGCGCGGTGTGCCGGACGGCTCCGCGATCGGTGATCGATTCCCGCTATTCCTGGCCAAGTCTGCCCGAGGGCACCGACACGTCAAGCTCGATGCCCGTTCCGTGACCGTACGCGCAAGAAGCGTCTCGGAAGCGTTACAAGTTTGCGCGCGGGGGCACCCGGCGGGTTTGATGTCCGGTCCACCTCGAACCGCCGCGCCACGCGAAGGCTGTAGCGTGGCCCGGCGGGGTTCCCCCGGTACCACCGAGCACCACGACCAGAAACGACGGCGAGGACTGATGGCACAGACGCAGCGCGCTCAGGGCCCGTCCGACCCCGAGGCGAGTGGCGGCGGTATGTCAGACGCGCCGGAGTTGTGGGGTAACGGCGGGCTTGTAGGGGATGGCCGGTATCGGCTGACCCGCAGACTCGGCCGGGGCGGCATGGCCGAGGTGTTCGCGGCCGAGGACGTACGTCTCGGTCGTACGGTCGCCGTCAAGCTGCTCCGCTCCGACCTGGCGGAGGACCCGGTATCCAAGGCCCGCTTCACACGCGAGGCCCAGTCGGTGGCGGGGCTCAACCACCATGCGGTGGTGGCGGTCTACGACTCCGGTGAGGACGTCGTCGGGCCGAACGTCGTCCCGTACATCGTCATGGAGATCGTCGAGGGCCGGACGATCCGCGATCTGCTGCTCAACGCGGAGGCGCCGGGCCCCGAGCAGGCCCTGATCATCGTCTCCGGGGTGCTCGAGGCGCTCGCGTACTCGCACCAGCACGGCATCGTGCACCGCGACATCAAGCCCGCGAACGTGATCATCACCAACACCGGCGCGGTCAAGGTGATGGACTTCGGCATCGCCCGTGCGCTGCACGGCGCGCAGTCGACGATGACGCAGACCGGCATGGTCATGGGCACGCCCCAGTACCTCTCCCCGGAACAGGCGCTCGGCAAGGCCGTCGACCACCGTTCCGACCTGTACGCGACCGGCTGTCTGCTCTACGAACTTCTCGCGCTGCGGCCCCCGTTCACCGGTGAGACGCCGCTGTCCGTGGTCTACCAGCACGTCCAGGACATCCCGGTCCCGCCGTCCGAGACCTCGGACGCGGCGCCGCCGGAGCTGGACGGCCTGGTGATGCGTTCACTCGCCAAGGACCCGGACGACCGGTTCCAGACGGCCGAGGAGATGCGCGGTCTGGTCCAGTACGGGCTGCAGATGCTGCACGAGCAGGGCAGCCACACCGGGACCTGGAACACCGGGCCCGTCGATCTCGCGGGCATGCACGAGGGCGGCAACACCCCGGCGATGGGCGTCGCGGGCACCACCGCGATGCAGCACCCGGGTGACTCCGGCACCGCGCAGATCCCGGGCGCCATGCTGCGTCCCCCGGGCGGCGACGACGGCGGCTTCGACGGCAGCCACCGGGACGGCAACGGCCGGGGCGGCCGGGGCAAGGCGTGGATCCTCGCCGTGCTGGCGATCATCGCGATCGCGGTGGGTGTCGCGTACGCGCTGACGGCGGGCGACGGCAAGCAGAAGGAAAAGGAAGGCCCGACGAAGGCGCCGACCAAGCAGTCCGAGTCGGAGAAGCCGAGCAAGAGCCCGGAAGAGGACGCATCGGAGGACGAGACGCTGCCCGGCGACGGCTCCGGCGGCCAGGGCAGCTACACGCCGGAGCAGCCGAACACCACAGGGCCGACGACGCCCACGTCGCCGACCCAGAGCGAGCCGACGGACGACCCGACCGAGCCGACGGACGATCCGACCACGCCGACGGACGACCCGACCACGCCGACCGACGACCCCACCCCCACCGATGGTGGTGACGAGTCGCCGGTGACCGGCGGCCCGGAGGGCGGGGCCAACACCGGCGCCGACGGCTGAGCCGAGGCGTACAGGCCCGTCGTACGGGACCGTGAACGAGACGCACGCGCGCGTGGAGCCCCGAAAGGCTCCACGCGCGCGTGCGTCGTTTCTTTGGCCGCTGGTAGTCGCTACTGCGAGGTGCGCTGAAGCTGCCGCTGCCGGCCGCCGTGGAGGGTGTGCACCGTGGCCAGTTGCGGCTCGATGCGCATGTAGACCGGGTCGTAGAGCTCGCCGTCCACGTAGTGCGGGCCCGAGCCGAAGAGTTCCAGTTCGGCGGTGGTCGGCTCGATGGCCTCGCACAGGCCGACGAACTGCACGGTCCACTGCCCCGTGCGCGCGGTCTCGGCGCTGAGGTTGTCCGCCCCGTAGGCGACGACACTGCCGATGCAGGCCTCGTGGTAGCCGTATCCCTTGTGCATGCGCAGCAGGATCCGCCCGTCCACGACTATGTGGCGGGCCGCGGCGAGGAAGGGCAGAGCGCGCATGCTGGTCGCGACCCGGCCGTACGCGGTGCGGCCGAGCAGTTCGAAGGCGAGCCGTTCGTCCTGTTCCTGATCATCGGAGGGCATGCGTCCACCCTCTGGCAACGGCGTGGGCCCGGGGAAGGGGATCCCGCCCCTAGGGGACGGGGACGTAAGTCCCGTTTACGATCACGAACCGTGCTACCGGATGACGCAGCGTGTCAGTGATGCTGTTCCGCCTGCATGCGGGCCACGTACGCGGCAGCCTGGGAGCGTCGCTCCATGCCGAGTTTGGACAGCAGACTGGACACGTAATTCTTGATCGTCTTCTCGGCGAGGTGCAGCCGTTCGCCGATCACCCGATTGGTCAGGCCCTCGCCGATCAGGTCGAGGATCTTCCGCTCCTGGTCGGTGAGGTTCGAAAGACGGTCGTCGCCCTTGGGGGTGTTCCCGTCGCGCAGCCGCTCCAGGACGCGGGCCGTGGCGACGGGGTCGAGCAGGGACTTTCCCGCTGCCACGTCGCGTACGGCGGAGAGCAGTTCATTGCCGCGAATGGCCTTCAGGACATAGCCGGAAGCGCCCGCCATGATCGCGTCGAAGAGCGCCTCGTCGTCCGCGAACGAGGTGAGCATCAGGCATTTGATGTCCTCGTTCCGCGAACGGATCTCGCGGCACACCTCCACACCGCTGCCGTCCGGAAGCCGCACGTCGAGAACGGCCACGTCCGGCCGGGTCGCGGGGATCCTGACCAGGGCGTCCGCCGCTGTTCCGGCCTCTCCGACGACCTCGATGTCGGACTCCACGGAGAGCAGCTCATGGACTCCTCGCCGCACCACTTCATGGTCGTCGAGGAGAAATACCGTAATTTTTCCGTCTTCGCGCACGGTGTCAGTCTCACACACGATCTCTCGCAGTGCCCGAGCTGAACTCTTCCCGTCCATGGGGTGGCCGGGATAACGTGCCGGTGTTCCGGCCCCCTGCCAGGCTGTGATCAGTGCTGTGACCAGGAACTGTTCCCGACTTTCTGGATTTACTCGGAAATCCAAGCAGTCAGATACTTGGAAATCCAAGCAAATTCGCAGGTCAGATGGGGTTTCACAGAATTGGGAAGCACTGGGTAACGTGCATTGTGCAGGGCGCTCGCCGGGGCACCTGTCACGCCTGTTCCCGGCCGAGTCGCACCCACCCCGTGCGCGGGCACGGATCAGGCGAGCCGCACTGGCTTACCCGGTAATCCCGGGGGCCGGACCGACGGAGGAGCACACGTGACCGTGGAGAGCACCGCCGCGCGCACACCGCGCCGCAGCACGACCAGCGGCGGCAAGCGCGCAAGCGCCAAGAAGGCCGCGCCGAGGAAAAGCACGGAACCCCAGCTGATTCAGCTGCTGACCCCTGAAGGCAAGCGGGTCAAGAATTCCGAGTACGACGCCTACGTCGCGGACATCACCGCCGACGAGCTGCGCGCCCTGTACCGCGACATGGTCCTCACCCGCCGCTTCGACGCCGAGGCCACCTCCCTGCAGCGCCAGGGCGAGCTGGGTCTGTGGGCGTCGCTGCTCGGCCAGGAGGCCGCCCAGATCGGCTCCGGCCGGGCCACCCGCGACGACGACTACGTCTTCCCCACCTACCGCGAGCACGGCGTCGCGTGGTGCCGCGGGGTGGATCCGACGAACCTGCTCGGCATGTTCCGCGGCGTCAACAACGGCGGCTGGGACCCGAACACCAACAACTTCCACCTGTACACGATCGTCATCGGCTCGCAGACCCTGCACGCCACCGGTTACGCGATGGGCGTGGCCAAGGACGGCGCGGACTCGGCCGTGATCGCGTACTTCGGGGACGGCGCCTCCAGCCAGGGCGACGTCGCCGAGGCGTTCACGTTCTCCGCTGTCTACAACGCTCCCGTCGTGTTCTTCTGTCAGAACAACCAGTGGGCGATCTCCGAGCCCACCGAGAAGCAGACCCGCGTGCCGCTCTACCAGCGCGCTCAGGGCTACGGCTTCCCCGGTGTGCGGGTCGACGGCAACGACGTGCTCGCCGTGCTCGCCGTCACCAAGTGGGCCCTTGAGCGGGCACGTACGGGCGAGGGCCCGGCGCTCATCGAGGCGTTCACCTACCGCATGGGCGCGCACACCACGTCCGACGACCCGACCAAGTACCGCAACGACGACGAGCGCGAGGCCTGGGAGGCGAAGGACCCGATCCTGCGCCTGCGGACCTACCTCGAGTCCGAAGGTCACGCGGATGAGGGATTTTTCGCGGAACTCGAGGCGGAGAGCGAAGCGTTGGGCAAGCGAGTGCGAGAGGTGGTGCGGGCGATGCCGGATCCGGATCTGATGGCGATCTTCGAGAACGCGTATGCGGACGGGCATGCGCTGGTCGACGAGGAGCGCGCGCAGTTCGCCGCGTACCAGGCGTCGTTCGCCGATGAGGGTGGTAAGTGACCATGGGCGTACAGAAACTTCCCCTTGCCAAAGCGATCAACGAATCGCTGCGTACGGCGCTCGACACCGACCCCAAGGTCCTCATCATGGGTGAGGACGTCGGCAAGCTCGGCGGCGTCTTCCGGGTGACGGACGGCCTGCAGAAGGACTTCGGCGAGGACCGTGTCATCGACACCCCGCTCGCCGAGTCGGGCATCGTCGGCACGGCCATCGGCCTGGCCCTGCGGGGCTACCGCCCGGTGGTGGAGATCCAGTTCGACGGCTTCGTCTTCCCCGCGTACGACCAGATCGTCACGCAGCTCGCGAAGATGCACGCCCGCGCGCTCGGCAAGATCAAGATGCCGGTCGTCATCCGCATTCCGTACGGCGGCGGCATCGGCGCCGTCGAGCACCACAGCGAGTCGCCCGAGGCGCTGTTCGCGCACGTGGCGGGGCTCAAGGTCGTCTCCCCGTCGAACTCCTCGGACGCCTACTGGATGATGCAGCAGGCCATCCAGAGCGACGACCCGGTGATCTTCTTCGAGCCGAAGAGGCGCTACTGGGACAAGGGCGAGGTCGACACGGACGCCATCCCGGCGCCGCTGCACAAGGCCCGCGTCGCCCGCGAGGGCACGGACCTGACGCTCGTCGCGTACGGCCCGATGGTGAAGGTCTGTCTGGAGGCCGCCGCGGCCGCCGCCGAAGAGGGCAAGTCCCTTGAGGTCGTGGACCTGCGCTCCATGTCGCCGATGGACTTCGACGCGGTGCAGGCCTCGGTCGAGAAGACGCGGCGGCTCGTCGTGGTCCATGAGGCCCCGGTCTTCCTCGGCACGGGCGCGGAGATCGCGGCGCGCATCACCGAGCGCTGCTTCTACCACCTCGAAGCTCCCGTGCTGAGGGTCGGCGGCTTCCACGCGCCGTATCCGCCGGCGCGGTTGGAAGAGGAGTACCTGCCGGGCCTCGACCGGGTGCTCGACACTGTCGACCGCTCGCTGGCGTACTGAGGGAGAGGGTCGTGACGACGATGACAGACGCTGCGCTGGCCGAGTTCAAGATGCCCGACGTGGGCGAGGGGCTCACCGAGGCAGAGATCCTCAAGTGGTTCGTGGCGCCGGGCGACACGGTCACCGACGGGCAGGTGGTGTGCGAGGTCGAGACGGCCAAGGCCGCCGTCGAGCTGCCCATCCCGTTCAACGGCGTGGTGCATGAACTGCGCTTCCCCGAGGGCACCACGGTCGATGTCGGCCAGGTGATCATCGCGGTGGACGTGTCCGGTGGAAGTGCGC
The DNA here is from genome assembly GCF_055577645.1 of Streptomyces sp. NPDC033180. Classification (NCBI taxonomy): domain Bacteria; kingdom Bacillati; phylum Actinomycetota; class Actinomycetes; order Kitasatosporales; family Streptomycetaceae; genus Streptomyces; species Streptomyces sp. NPDC033180. The sequence goes on from NZ_JBVIPU010000003.1 coordinate 338,407, forward strand.
CCGCCGCGCCCGCGGAGACCGCCGCTCCGGAACAGGCCGCCGCCGCCCCGGTGGAGAAGGCCGCTGCCGAGGAGCCCGAGCAGGAGGCCGCTCCCCAGGGCCGCCAGCCCGTGCTCGTCGGCTACGGGGTCGCCGAGTCCTCGACGAAGCGCCGCGCGCGCAAGGCCGCTTCGGAGCAGGCCGAGGCCGCCGGTACGTACTACGCGGCGGCGGTCCAGGCCGAGCTGAACGGCTCCGGCACGGCAGCCGCCTCCGCCGCGCCTGCCGCGCCCGCGCCTGCGGGCCCCGCGTCCGCGGGTGACCGGCCGCTGGCCAAGCCGCCGGTGCGCAAGCTCGCCAAGGACCTGGGAGTCGATCTCGCGGCCGTCGTCCCGTCCGGGCGCGACGGCATCATCACGCGCGAGGACGTGCACGCGGCGGTGGCTACCGCCGCCGCCCCGGCAGCCCCGGCCCCCGCGTCCGCTCCGGAGCAGGCGCCCACCGAAGCTCCCGCTCCCGGCACCGCCGCAGCCCCTGCGGGCCACGCCGACGCCGGCGCCCGCGAGACCCGTATCCCCGTCAAGGGCGTCCGCAAGGCGATCGCCCAGGCGATGGTCGGCTCGGCCTTCACGGCGCCGCATGTCACGGAGTTCGTGACAGTGGACGTGACGCGGACGATGAAGCTGGTGGAGGAACTCAAGCAGGACAAGGCTTTTGCGGGCCTGCGGGTCAACCCGCTGCTGCTCATCTCCAAGGCCCTGCTCGTGGCGATCCGGCGCAATCCGGACGTGAACTCGGCCTGGGACGAGGCGAATCAGGAGATCGTCCAGAAGCACTACGTGAACCTGGGCATCGCCGCCGCGACGCCGCGCGGCCTGGTCGTCCCGAACATCAAGGACGCCCACGCCAAGACACTTCCCGAACTCGCCGAGTCCCTCGGCGAGTTGGTGTCCACGGCCCGTGACGGCAAGACGACACCGGCCGCGATGCAGGGCGGCACGGTCACCATCACGAACGTCGGCGTCTTCGGCGTCGACACCGGCACGCCGATCCTGAACCCCGGCGAGTCCGCGATCCTCGCGGTCGGCACGATCAAGCTCCAGCCCTGGGTCCACAAGGGCAAGGTCAAGCCGCGTCAGGTGACGACACTCGCGCTCTCCTTCGACCACCGCCTGGTCGACGGCGAGCTCGGCTCCAAGGTGCTCGCCGATGTGGCGGCGATCCTGGAGCAGCCCAAGCGGCTCATCACCTGGGCGTAGCGACACGCGCGAGCGACGCGACGGGGCCCCGCCACACACTGCGGCGGGGCCCCGTCGGCGTACCGCGTGGGACTACGCGCGGGATTACGCGCGGGGCTACTTCTTGAAGCCGTAGTCCATCAGCTTCTTCGCGTCCTTCGTGCGGTTGGTCGACGAGGTCGAGGTGAGGACCGTGCCGATGACCGTCTTGCCGTTCCGCGTCGCGGCGAAGACCAGGCAGTACTTGGCCTGCGGTCCTGAGCCGGTCTTCACGCCGATCGCGCCGCTGTAGCTGCTGAGCAGGTTGTTCGTGTTCGACCACGACATGTAGCGGTAGCCGCCGCTCTTCGTGGTGACCTTCTGCTTCGTCGACTTCGTCTTCACGACCGTACGGAACGTGGAGCTCTTCATCGCGCTGCTGGCGAGCTTCGTCAGGTCGCGGGGCGTCGAGTAGTTGCCCGCGCCGCCGATGCCGTCGAACGAATCGAAGTGGGTGTTCGTCAGGCCGAGGCTCCTGGCCTGGGAGTTCATCTTGCCGATGAACGACTTCACGCGGGCGGAGCGGGTGGAGCCCTTGCCGAACTTGTCCGCGAGCGCGTACGCCGCGTCGCAGCCGGACGGCAGCATCAGGCCGTACAGGAGCTGGCGGACGGTGACCTTGTCGCCGACGATCAGCCGGGCGGACGAGGCGGTGTTCCTGACGATGTAGTCGCTGTAGGCCTTCTCGATCTTGACCTTGGAGTTGAGGTTGAGGTTCGACTGCGAGAGCACCACCTTCGCCGTCATGATCTTCGTGGTCGAGCCGGTGGAACGGCGGGTGTCCGCGGACTTGGTGAAGAGCGTCTTGCCCGTGCCGTTGTTCATCACGAAGCCGCCCTTGGCGGCGATGGACGGCTTCGGCAGCGCGGCCGCCTGGGCCGGCGTCGTGAGGGCCCCGCCCGCGATGACCGCACCCGCGGTGACGATAACGGCCGATGCGCGGCGAATGCCCTTAATGGGGGTTTTCAAGTTCAATGCTCCAAATGCCCCTGGAATGCGGCCACATGAGGGTGCCGCTCGACAGGTATGACACACGAGGAAAGCAAATGGATGCACGGTGACGGGGGTGATGTCCGGATCGTGAAATGGACGACCTCATGAGTACGTGTTGTATCTATGCTGTGCGCATGCCTGTCGCTCCCGCCTCGCCCCCTACGGCTTCCCCCACTGCTCCCCCCACCCGCCCCCTGAAGCAGCCACCCGCCGCGGAACGCGTGTACGCACACGTCAAGCAGGGGGTGCTCGACCGTCGGTACGAGGGCGGCACGCTGCTCACCGAAGGTGAGCTCGCCGAGGCGGTCGGGGTGTCCCGCACTCCGGTGCGCGAGGCCCTCCTGAAGCTGGAGGTGGAGGGGCTCCTGAGGCTCTACCCGAAGAAGGGTGCGCTGGTCCTTCCGGTGTCCGTGCAGGAGATCGCCGACGTCGTCGAGACGCGGCTCCTGGTGGAGACGCACTCGGTGCGCAAGGCGGTGCCCGCGCCGCGGGGTCTCATCGCCCGCCTCGAGGAGCTGCTCGACCAGCAGCGGGAGCAGGCCACTGCCGGGGACCTCGCCGCTGCCGCCGTGACCGACCGCTGCTTTCACGCGGAGATCGTGCGAAGCGGCGGGAACGAGATCCTTGCCCGCCTGTACGACCAGCTCCGTGACCGGCAGTTGCGGATGGGGGTCGCCGTGATGCACTCCCACCCCGACCGGATCGCCAAGACCCTTGCCGAGCACAAGGAGATCCTCGACGCGTTGCGCGCCGGGGACGCGGACGGGGCGGTCTCTGTGGTCACCCGGCACGTCGGGTGGTTCCAGAACCTCGCTCGGGGTGAGGTTCGGTGAGGATGCTCTTTGACCGGTCGCCGTCCGCCGTCGTCGGGTTTTCTTTCGCCGCTTCGCGGCGTGTTTCCCTGCCACCCACCCGGCACCGGAGGTCCCGATGAGTTCCGCCTCCGCACCCCGCTCCCTCCCCGGCGATCCCCCCGGCGGCAGGAAGGCCATGCTCGTCTGGGGCATCGGCGTCGCCGTCTACTTCGTCGCCGTCATCTTCCGGACCTCCCTCGGCGTCGCCGGACTCGACGCCGCCGACCGGTTCCACGTCAACGCGTCCGCGCTCTCGACCTTCTCGATCCTCCAACTGCTCGTCTACGCGGGCATGCAGATACCCGTCGGCCTGATGGTCGACCGGCTCGGCACCAAGCGCGTGCTGACCATCGGAGTCGTGCTCTTCACGCTCGGCCAGCTCGGCTTCGCCTTCTCACCCTCGTACGGAATGGCGCTCGCGTCCCGCGCGCTGCTCGGCTGCGGTGACGCGCTGACCTTCATCAGCGTGCTGCGCCTGGGCACCCGCTGGTTCCCGGCCCGCCGCGGCCCGCTGGTCGCCCAGCTCGCCGGCCTGGTCGGCATGGCGGGCAACCTCGTCTCCACCCTCGTCATCGCCCGGCTGCTGCACTCCGTCGGCTGGACCGCGGCCTTCGCGGGCAGCGCGCTGTGCGGAGTCGTCGTCCTCGTACTGATGACGCTGTTCCTCAAGGACCACCCCGAGGGGCACGAGCCGGAGCCGGTGCGGCACACCGGTGGCGCCTTCGTGCGCAAGCAGATCGCCCTGAGCTGGCGCGAGCCCGGCACCCGGCTCGGTCTGTGGGTGCACTTCACCACGCAGTTCCCGGCGATGGTGTTCCTGCTCCTGTGGGGCCTGCCGTTCCTCGTCGAGGCGCAGGGGCTCTCGCGGGGGACGGCCGGGGCGCTGCTCACCCTCGTCGTGCTGTCCAACATGGTGGTGGGCCTGATCTACGGGCAGATCGTCGCCCGGCACCACGCGGCCCGCACACCGCTGGCCATCGGCACCGTGGCGGTGACGGCCGCGATGTGGGCGACCACGGTCCACTACCCCGGCGACCACGCCCCGATGGGGCTGCTCATCGCGCTGTGCGCCGTGCTCGGCGCCTGCGGCCCCGCGTCCATGATCGGCTTCGACTTCGCGCGGCCCGCGAACCCGCCGGAGCGGCAGGGCACCGCGTCCGGCATCGTGAACATGGGCGGCTTCGTCGCCTCCATGACGACCCTGCTCGCCATCGGCGTGCTCCTGGACGCGACCGGCGACAACTACCGCATCGCCTTCTCCGCCGTCTTCGTCCTCGAAGCGGTCGGCCTCAGCCAGATCCTGCGGCTGCGCACGCGCGCGGTGCGCAGGGAGAAGGAGCGCCTTGTCGCAAGCCGCGTCGAGGCGGTCCACGTCCCTGTCTGAGTCGGAAGTCGGCCCCAGGGCTACGGCGTGACCGCGAACTCCCGCAGGATCGCCTCGCCCAGACCGTGATCGCCCTCGACCTTGATCCGGTCGGCGACCGAGGCGTGCGACACACGGCCGCACGCCAGGCGGAAGTACGTCTCCCAGTCCAGGCTCAGCGTGGCGAGCGGGCCCAGCGAGGGGGTGCTGTCGACCGTGGCACGGCCGTCGGCGTCGACACGGACCGTGCGCAGGAACTCGACGGGGCCGCTCACGTCGAAGACGACCGCCGAATTCGCCGGAGCGGCGGCCTTCTTGGCGACGACCTTGGGCAGTCCGTGCAGCAGGAGGTCCCGCGCCACGAGCGCCCCCTGGGAGTCCAGGTTGCCGGGCTTCTTCAGCGTCGTACGCAGATCCTGCTCGTGCACCCAGACGTCGAACGCCCGCATGCGCGTGGCCAGTTCGAGTGTCTGCTCGGTGCCGAGCGGGCCGCGGATCTTGTGGGAGGGGTCGCGCGACTCGTTCCGCAGCTGCCGCGAGCGGCGGATGATCGTGTACTCCAGCTCGGAGGTCATCTCGGGCGCGGTGTGGTGGCGCCGGACGTCGACCTGCACCTCCATGTAGCGCTGACCCTCGGTCTGTACGTGGTACAGGTCGCGGGGCAGGGTGTGGATGGGGCGCGGGTCGCCCAGCATCTCGCAGTCCAGGCCTATGACGTGGGAGACGACATCCCGGACCGACCAGCCGGGGCAGGGCGTGGCCCAGTTCCACTCTCCCTCGGCGAGCGGTGACACCAGCTCGGATATGGCTGATACGGATTGGGTCCAGGCGTCGGCATAGGTTTGCAGGCTGGGATGGAGACTCACGGGACCCCTCGACGGTCGTACGCGGGCGGTGGGTGTCTGAGACGTTAAGTTACGCTGCCCGCAGGCACCCCGGCAGTGCTTTCGTGTGACGATCGTAGGCCTGCATTGACGGCTCGAATGCCAGGACGGTGGTAGTGTGCGCGCCTCCCTCATCCAGATCGCCGTAGACGAGGGCGAATCGGTCAATGCCCGCCGGTCGCGGGTCTCTTCGCTGGTACGTGAGGTAGCCGAGCGTGAGCGGCCGGATCTCGTCGTTCTTCCCGAACTGTGGACAACGGGTGCTTTCGCGTACCACTCGTTCGCGAGCGAGGCGGAGTCCGTCGACGGACCGACCCGCGAGGCGATGGCCAAGGCCGCGAGTGACGCGGGCGTCTGGCTGCACGCGGGGTCCATTGCGGAGCGGGACGCGTCGGGGGGCCTCTACAACACCTCGCTCGTCTTCTCGCCCGAGGGCGAACTCGCCGCCTCGTACCGGAAGATCCACCGGTTCGGCTTCGACAAGGGCGAGGCCGTGCTGATGGGCGCGGGCAGTGAGCTGGTCACGGTGCGCACGCCTTCCGCGGCGATCGGGCTCGCCACTTGCTACGACCTGCGCTTCCCCGAGCTTTTCCGGGGGCTCGTCGACGCGGGCGCCGAGATGTTCGTCGTCCCCGCGGGGTGGCCGGCGCGGCGGCGCGAGCACTGGACGCTGTTCGCCCGTGCGCGGGCCGTCGAGGATCAGGTGTACGTCCTCGCCTGTGGCACCGGCGGTACGCACGCCGGGGTGCCCCAGGCCGGGCACAGCGTCGTCGTCGACCCGTGGGGCGAGGTGCTCGCCGAGGCGGGGGACGGCGAGGAGGTCCTCACCGTCGACCTCGATCCTGCCAAGGTGGCAGCCACGCGGGAGCAGTTCCCAGCGTTGAAGGACCGGCTGCTTGGTATGGACACCCCGCGGCGCTGAGGGGGCGCGGCCTTGGTGGGCCCCTTGTTCCGCGGCGCCCCGCGGCGTTGGGCTGTGCCCGCCCGTTCCGCCCTGCGGAACGCCTGCCCACAGCGGGGGCGGCTCGCTCAGTCGTCGTCCCTCTCCTTCTCCGCGAGGCGGATCACGCAGACCGTGATGGCCAGGAGGAGTGCCGCGTCGGCGTCATCGCGGGTGACGTGCAGGCCGTACGTCTCGCGGACGCGGAACCAGCGGCGGGAGATGTCGGCCAGGAGTTCGCCGTCGTACTCGATGGCGAACTCGCGGTCCAGGATCTTGCCGCTCACGTCGAGCTCGGTGCCGTCGACCAGGTCCACGCGGTAGTGGTTGCGCAGGAGCGAGAGGCGTTTGCGCTTGACCGTGGCCAGCGTCTCGCCGTCCCGTTCGATCACCATCGTGTCGCGCAGCGCCAGCATCTTGGCGCGGATGTCGATGAGGACGCGGCCCTGCATGTCCTTGAGCTCGAAGGTCTCGCGCAGGCGCATCGCCTTGCCGTCGACGAGGAAGACCTTCTGACCCTGGTCGTCCTCGATCCAGTAGTCGTCACCGATGCCGAGCAGCCGGTCGCGTACGAGAAGTTTCATGGGCCGATGTCTACCCCGTGGCGCGCGTGACACAGCCGGCCCGTGCCACTTGGGGGAAGTGAGGACACGGACCGGCTGTGGATCGGGGGAGGACGCGCAGTCTTTACGACGTTGTGTCGTCGTTACGACATGGCGTCCTCGGGAGTGTGCTGCCAGTACGTGACCCGTGAGTCCGCGTTCAGCAGCAGGCCCGCGGCGCCGGGGGAGCCCACCGTGACCCGGCCGGCCGTGCCCTCGCCGTCCTTGGTGGCGAGCGTGACGCCGAGGGTCTTGGCGCGGTGGGTCCTGTCGGCGTCGATGCCCGCGAGGTTGATCGTGGCGTACGCGGCGTCGGCCGGCTCGACGCGGATGACCGACTGGGGGCGGGTGTTCTCGGCCACCGGGAGGTTCTTGCCCGCCGTCGGGTCGCTGACGAGGGGGGCGCCGAAGACCGAGCAGGCCTTGCCGCCGTTGTTGGTGATCTTGAGCAGGACGACGGTCGCGGTGCCGCCGGCCTCGTCGAGCGTGATCTTCGAGGAGGTCAGCGTGCAGTCACCACTGGCGGCCTTCGCCACGGGGTCCGACCCGGAATTCGCAACGGTGTCCGGGGCGGAGTCCGCGCCACCCGTCGCGGCGGCCGCCTTGCCGCCGTCGCTCCCGCCGTCTCCTTCGCCTCCGCCTCCGCCGTTGCAGGCGGTGAGTGAGAGGGAGAGCGCCGCGAGGGCCGCAACGGCGAGCGCCGCCTTCTCACGGGCGACGCGAGCGGTACGAGCGGTGGTGCGCATGGCGGTGACTCCCCCGTGAGCGGCGGTCGTTCGGGCTGTGCTCCGCTGAGCCTGCCGCTCACCACTGGCGTTCCGCTAACACCTGGCTAATGGCTCGTCAGCACTGGCCCGGGGTCACGTGGAGGAGTTCGGAACGGACCGCCGCAGCTCCTCGGGGCGGGGTCGGCGGAGCGTCGTGGTCACGGGTCCGTCCAGGACGCGGGCGAACAGCCGCACCAGATCGGGCAGGACGTAGCGCCCCGCCCCCTCCTCCTGGATCAGATGGACCGCGGCGAGGCGGTCGAGGCCCTCGCGTGCGGTGGACACGTTCATGCCCGCGAGTGCCGCCGCCGTGGGCGCGTCCACCTCCGGAGCGGTTGCCCGGGTCAGCGAGGAGAGCAACCAGGCGTCGCTGCCGGGAAGTTGGGCCACCGAAGTGCGCAGGGCGGCCGCGACGCCGGTGTCCTCGGCGGAGAGCAGGGCCAGCCTCTGCTCCTCGTCGGCGAGTTCCGCGGCGAGCCCGGCCACCGTCCGCTGGGGGCGCCCGATGAGCCTGGCGGCGGCGATGCGCAGGGCGAGCGGGAGGCCGTCGCAGAGGCGGGCGACCTGGCGTACGTCCTCGGGGTCGGTGGCGGCGTCGGCACTCTGCCCCAGGGCGCGCAGGAACAGTTCGGCGCCGTCGCTCTCACTGAGCGGGTCGATGTGCACCGGGCGTGCGCAGTCGGACGCGACGAGGCCGTCGAGACGGACGCGGCTGGTGATGAGGGTGGTGCAGCGGGTCGCGCCGGGCAGGAGGGGGCGGACCTGGGCGGAGTCGTGGGCGTTGTCGAGTACGACGAGGAGACGCCGCTCGGCGAGGAGCGAGCGGTACAGGGCCGACGCCGGTTCGATGCCGGCCGGCACGTCCTGTGACCGCACTCCCAGGGCGATGAGGAACTCGCGCAGGATGCGTTCGGGGTGGGCGGGGGCGCCGCCGCTGAAGCCGCGGAGGTCCGCGAAGAGGTGGCCCTCCGGGTGGAGGGCCGCGTGCTGGTGCGCCCAGTGCAGCGCGAGGGCGGTCTTTCCCACGCCCGCGGCGCCGGTGAGGACGACGATGGGCGCTTCCGTCTCCTCGGCGAGTACGGCTTCCAGGGCGGCGAGTTGTTCCTCGCGGGCGGCGAAGGCGCGGGGCGCTCTCGGCAGGAGGCGGGGGATTGTGGGGCCGTGGGCTGGTGCGGAGGCGGAGGCGGAGGCATCGGGAGCCCCGGGTGCTGCCGGCGAGGCGGGTGTGGTGGACGCGGCGGACATGGCGGGGGTGACGCCCTTGCCTTCGGCGCCCGGCACCGAGGGCCGCGCCTGCCCGCCGCCGGACTCGCTCTCCCCGGCCGGGGCAGCCCCCACCCGCTGCCGGCTTGCCTCGGGGCGTGCGGAGGGTGCGGCGGGTCCGGAGGGGGCCGCGGGGGCTCCGACCCCGGAGGGCGTCGCGGGTGCCGCGGGGGCAGCCTTCGCGCCGCCGAGGCCCAGGTCGTACTGCCCACGGGGGCGTGGCGCGGGAGCGCCCAGCATCGGGTGGGCTCCGGTGTCGGGTTCACCGGCGAGGATCTCCTCGTACGCCCGGCGCAGCTTCTTGCCGGGGTCCACGCCCAGCTCCTCGGCAAGGAGCTCGCGCGTCCGGTGGTAGTACTCCAGCGCTTCGGACTGCCGGCCGCACCGCTGCAGCGCCCGCATCAGGGCCGCCACCAGGGCTTCCCGCAACGGGTGTTGGACGGACTCCGCGCGCAGCAGGCCCACGGCCTGGCCGTGCGAGCCGAGCCGCCCGTACGCGTCGGCGAGCTGCTCGACGGTGACGAGGCGGCTCTCCTCCAGGCCACGCGCGGCGGCCAGCATCGGCTCCGTGGCGACCGTGCCGGTCAGCGCGGGCCCGTTCCACAGCGCGAGCGCCTCGCGCAGCATGAGTGCCGCGTCCGAGGCCTCCCGCTGCCGGCCGGCCAGTTTGACGAGGTCCTCGAAGCGGCTGACGTCGAGCAGGGACTCCGGGAACTGGAGGGCGTAGGCGCCGCCCTGCGTGGTGAGTTCCACGCCGTACGCGTCAAGGCCGGCCTCGACGAGCAGAGCGCGCAGCCGGGAGACGTGCCCCTGGATGACGGTGCGCGCGTGCAGCGGCGGTTCGCCGTCCCACAGGGTCTCGGTCAGGGCGTCCACCGAGACCGGCGTGCCCGCCCGCAGCAGCAGCGCAGCGAGCAGACTGCGGCGCTTGGCGGGGCCGAGGGGGACGGATCCGCTGCCTCCGGCGACGCTCACCGGTCCGAGCAGCTGGAACTCCACCTGGCCTCAACTCCTCTGCCGCGCCTGCGCCGCACACTTCGAATCACGCTTCGAACAAGGCCCAAGAGTATCGCCGGGCCAGGCAGCCACGGAGCTGGCTGCCTGGCCCGGCGATGAAAGCGGCTGAAACCGTACGCCCGTGAGCGGTCAGGACGTCAGTAGCGGTGGTGGTGGTCGTCTTCCGTCTCGACCACGGTAGCGCCCGGGGGTACGACCGTCTTGCGGCGTGCGTTGGTGAACGCGGCGACGCCGATCACGCCCACGGCCATCATGATCAGACCGGTGACTGTGAGGTTGATGCCTTCCATCTCCCAGTCGGTGGCGAACGCGAGGATGGCGCCCGCGGCGATCAATATGATGCATCCGCCCAGGCCCATGAGGACCGCCTCCCTAAGTCGTGGCAGAGCACCCGGGTACCCGGACCCGGCACGGCCACACGGAGAAGCGGAAATCAGCCTTCCAGGAACGCCACCAACGCGTTGGCCAGCAGGTGCGGGTCGTCCGCCCCGCACAGCTCGCGCACGCTGTGCATGGAGAGGATCGCGACGCCGATGTCGACCGTCTTGATGCCGTGCCGGGCCGCGGTGATCGGCCCGATCGTCGTGCCGCAGGGCATCGCGTTGTTCGAGACGAAGCTCTGGAAGGGCACGTCGGCCTTCTCGCACGCGGCGGCGAACACGGCACGTCCCGCGCCGTCCGTGGCGTATCGGTTGTTGACGTTGACCTTGAGGATCGGGCCGCCGTTGGCGCGCGGGTGGTGCGTCGGGTCGTGCCGCTCCGCGTAGTTGGGGTGCACGGCGTGGCCCGTGTCGGAGGAGAGGCAGACGGTGCCGGCGAAGGCGCGGGCCCTGTCCTCGTACGTGCCGCCGCGCGCGAAGACGGAGCGTTCGAGCACCGAGCCGAGGAGCGGGCCGTCCGCGCCCGTGTCGGACTGGGAGCCGTTCTCCTCGTGGTCGAAGGCGGCGAGCACCGGGATGTAGGGCAGAGAGCCGGCGTCGTCCGCGGTGGCGACGGCGGCGAGCGCTGCCGTACAGGCGTGCACGGACAGGAGGTTGTCCATCCGCGGGCCCGCGATGAGGTCGCGGTCGCGGCCGAGGTAGGAGGGCGCCTCGATGGGGTGCGTCATCAGGTCCCAGCCGGTGACGTCGCCGGGGGTGAGCCCCGACTCCTCCTCCAGGAAGCCGATGAGGTCGCCCTCGTGCACGTCGTCGCCGAGGCCCCAGATGGGCTGCATGTGTTTTTGCTTGTCGAGCTTGAGACCGTCGGCGACGACTCCGCGGTCCATGTGGATCGCCAGCTGCGGGACGCGCAGCAGCGCCCGGTCGATGTTCACCAGGCGGGTCGAGCCGTCCCGCAGCGAGAGCCGGCCCGCGAGGCCGAGGTCGCGGTCGAGCCAGGAGTTGAGCAGCGGCCCGCCGTAGATCTCGACGGCGACCTGCCGCCAGCCGTGCGCGCCCGCGTCCGGCTTCGGCTTGACGCGGAGGTTCGGGGAGTCGGTGTGGGCGCCGACGATGCGGTACGGGGCGTGTGCGGGGGCGCCTTCGGGGACGTACCAGGCGACGATCGCGCCGCCGCGCTGCACATATTTCCCGCCGGTCGACCCGTCCCAGGCGTCGGTCTCCTCGACCTGCCGGAATCCGGCCTTCTCCAGCCGCTGCGCGGCGCTCGCCACCGCGTGGTACGGCGAGGGGCTCGCCGCCAGGAAGGACATGAGGTCGTCGGAGTGGCCGCGGTCGAAGCGGGCAGCTGTGCTCATGGCTTCCAGCCTAGCTAGGGGGCGCCCCCTGACGCGGGCGGCCTTTTCCGGGAGGTTCTGTACCGGATGTGCCCGTATCCGGGGCCGGAGTACCGCGCTCCGCGCGGCTCCTCCCGTTCCGCCGCCGCGCGCTGCCCCTCCCGGCCCGGCCGTCGGTCGCCCGCGGCGCCGCCACCTGGCCCGGCCGTCGGTCGCCTGCGGCGCCGCCACCTGGCCCGGCCGTCGGTCGCCTGCGGCGCCGCCACCTGGCCCGGCCGTCGGTCGCCCGCGGCGCCGTCGCCACCTGGCCCGGCGCTCCGCGGCGGATGTTTCCCACCCACCCACCCGATCACCCGGCATCCGCCCTGTCAGGGGCCGGGGGAGAGAGATCGCGCAGGGGCGGGGCGGGGTGGGGGAGAGACTGCAGGGGTGGGGCAGGGTGGGAGAGACCGTGCAGGGGTGGGGCGGAGTGGGAGAGAGATCGCGCAGGAGCGGGGCAGGGTGGGAGAGACTGCGCAGGAGCGGGGCAGGGCGGGAAAGACTGCGCAGGAGCGGGGCAGGGGTGGGAGAGAGATCCCGCAGGGGTGGGAGAGACCGCGCAGGGGTGGGAGAGGCCGCGCAGGGGTGGGAGAGGCCGCGCAGGGGTGGGGAGAGACCGCGCAGGGGTGGGGAGAGACCGCACAGGGGTGGGCGAGATCGCGCAGGGGTGGGCGAGATCGCGCAGGGGTGGGAGAGACCGCAGCGGCCCGCCCCCCACCCGGGGAGCGGGCCGCCCTGGAAGTGCTCCGTCAGGCTAGAACGCAGCCTCGTCCAGCTCCATCAGGTCCAGGTCCACGCCCTCGGCGAGCTTCCGCTCGGCCGCGACGCCCGGCAGGACGTTCGTGGCGAAGAACTTGGCCGCGGCGATCTTGCCCTCGTAGAAGGCCTTGTCCTTGGCGGAAGCCGTCGGCAGCTTCTCCGCGGCGACAGCGGCGCCCCGAAGCAGCAGGTAACCGACGACCACGTCGCCCGAGACCATCAGGAGGCGGGTCGTGTTGAGGCCCACCTTGTAGATGGACTTGACGTCCGACTCCGTGGCCGCGAGGTCCGTCAGCATGACGCCGACGATGGCCTCCAGCTCGACCGCGGCCTTGGCCAGCTCCTCGCGGGCCCCGGCCAGGCTCTCGCCGCCCGTGCCGACCGCGAGGAACTTCTTGATCTCCTCGGCGAGGCCGTTCAGCGCGGCGCCCTGGTTGCGGACGATCTTCCGGAAGAAGTAGTCCTGGCCCTGGATCGCCGTCGTGCCCTCGTAGAGGGTGTCGATCTTGGCGTCACGGATGTACTGCTCGATGGGGTACTCCTGGAGGTACCCCGAGCCGCCGAACGTCTGGAGCGACTGCGCCAGCTGCTCGTACGACTTCTCCGAGCCGTAGCCCTTGACGATCGGCAGGAGCAGGTCGTTGAGCGCGATCAGCGCCGACGCGTCCTCGCCCGCCGCCTCCTTGACCTGGATGTCGTCCTGGACGGCCGCGGTGTGCAGGACCAGGGCGCGCATGCCCTCCGCGTACGCCTTCTGCGTCATCAGCGAGCGGCGTACGTCCGGGTGGTGCGTGATGGTGACCTTCGGCGCCGTCTTGTCCATGAACTGGGCCAGGTCCGGGCCCTGCACGCGCTCCTTGGCGTACTCCAGGGCGTTGAGGTAACCGGTGGAGAGCGTCGCGATGGCCTTCGTGCCGACCATCATGCGGGCGAACTCGATGATCATGAACATCTGGCGGATGCCGTCGTGCTTGTCGCCGATCAGCCAGCCCTTGGCGGGGTGCTGGTCGCCGAACGTCATCTCGCACGTGTTGGACGCCTTGAGGCCCATCTTGTGCTCGACGTTCGTCGCGTACACGCCGTTGCGCTCGCCGAGCTCGCCGGTCTCCCAGTCGAACTCGTACTTCGGGACCAGGAAGAGCGAGAGGCCCTTCGTGCCGGGGCCGTGGCCCTCGGGGCGGGCGAGGACGTAGTGGAGGATGTTCTCCGACATGTCGTGCTCACCGGACGTGATGAAGCGCTTCACGCCCTCGATGTGCCAGGAGCCGTCCTCCTGCAGAGTCGCCTTGGTGCGGCCGGCGCCGACGTCCGAACCGGCGTCGGGCTCGGTCAGGACCATCGTCGAGCCCCACTGCTTCTCGACGGCGATCGCGGCGACCTTCTTCTGCGCGTCGTTGCCCTCGTCGTGCAGGATGCCCGCGAACGCCGGACCGGAGGAGTACATCCACACGGCCGGGTTGGCGCCGAGCAGCAGCTCCGCGTAGCCCCAGATCAGGGAGCGGGGCGCGGTCGTGCCGCCGATGCCCTCGGGCAGGCCGAGGCGCCAGTACTCGGAGTCCATGAAGGCCTGGTAGCTCTTCTTGAAGGACGCCGGGACGGGCGCGGTGTTGGTGGCCGGGTCGAAGACCGGCGGGTTGCGGTCGGCGTCCTCGAAGGACTCGGCCAGCTCGTTCTCGGCGAGGCGGCGCAGCTCCTCGAGGATGCTCTTGGCGGTGTCGACGTCCATCTCCGCGAACGGGCCGGTGCCGTACAGCTTGTCGCGGCCGAGCACCTCGAAGAGGTTGAACTCGATGTCGCGGAGATTCGACTTGTAGTGCCCCATGGCGACGGCTCCGTAAGCAGAAAAGGGATCAACAGGATCAGTACCAGCTGGTAGCTACGATGATGCTACCCGCCAGTAATAAGAAGCAACCCCTAATAGGTCATCTGTGACTCAGTACTCTCCCGGGCTCAGTACGCTTGCGGGCATGTACGGCTACGACCAGAGCCCAGGCGCCCAGCAGCAGTACGCCCCACCCGGAGCCCAGCCGCCGCCGCAGCAGATGGCGGGCGGCGCGGGCGGGTACGCCCAGCAGCCTCCGCTCTACCCCGAGCCGTCGCCCCCGTCCCTGGCGGACGCGGTGCGCGCCTTCACCACGGGTTCGATGTCCGCCGAGGACTTCCAGCAGGCCTTCGCCACCTCGAAGGTCTACTGCCCGCGCGGCGACAACCCCGGCTTCCTCGCCCTGCACAACACCCAGCAGCCGGTGATCCCGATGTTCACCTCGCTCAAGGAGCTGCGCCGGTACGCGGGCAAGGAGTCCAAGTACTTCGTGATCACGGGCGCCGAGGTCATCGACCTCCTCCCCACCGGTTACGGCTTCGTCCTCGACATGGAGGGCGAGCACCGCATGGTCTTCGACGCCAAGGCCGTCGAACAGATGGTCGACTTCGCCATGCGCCGGATGTACGGCTAGCCGTACATCCGCGAAATCAGGCCACCCGGGACGCCCGGAGGGAATTCCCTCCGGGCGTCCCGCGTTCCTGGTGGCAAGAAGTTCTACGTTCAACTAAAGTGAGCGTACGAAGAAGGAGGCACCGACATGCCCGCTGTGACCGTCGAGAACCCGCTGACCCTGCCCCGTGTGGCCGCGTCCGCCGACGCCGTGGCCCGCCCCGTGCTCGCCGTGACGACCGCGCCGAGCGGTTTCGAGGGCGAGGGCTTCCCGGTGCGCCGGGCGTTCGCGGGGATCAACTACAAGTACCTCGACCCGTTCATCATGATGGACCAGATGGGCGAGGTGGAGTACGGCGCCGGGGAGCCCAAGGGCACGCCCTGGCACCCCCACCGCGGCTTCGAGACGGTCACGTACCTGATCGACGGGACGTTCGTGCACCAGGACTCGAACGGTGGTGGCGGCACCATCCAGAACGGCGACACGCAGTGGATGACCGCCGGCAGCGGCCTCCTGCACATCGAGGCGCCGCCGGAGTCCCTCGTCCAGTCCGGCGGCCTCTTCCACGGCCTCCAGCTGTGGGTGAACCTGCCCGCGCGGGACAAGATGATGGACCCCCGCTACCAGGACATCCGCGGCGGCCAGGTGCAGCTCCTGACCACCCCCGACGGCGGCGCGCTCCTGCGCGTCATCGCCGGTGAGCTCGACGGGCACGAAGGACCCGGCATCACGCACACGCCGATCACGATGATCCACGCGACGGTGCGCCCCGGCGCCGAGGTCACACTGCCCTGGCGCGAGGACTTCAACGGCCTCGCGTACGTCCTCGCCGGGCGCGGCACGGTCGGCGGTGAGCGCCGCCCGGTGCACATGGGCCAGACGGCCGTCTTCGGCGCGGGCTCCTCGCTGACCGTCCGCGCGGACGAGAAGCAGGACGGGAACACCCCCGATCTGGAGGTCGTGCTGCTCGGCGGCCGGCCGATCCGTGAGCCGATGGCGCACTACGGCCCGTTCGTGATGAACAGTCAGGCCGAGCTCCAGCAGGCGTTCGAGGACTTCCAGAAGGGCCTGCTCGGCAAGGTCCCGGCCGTGCACGGCATGTAGGCACTGGCTGTTCGGCGTACCCGGCGTGCTGTTCGGCGCACACGACGTGCGGGGCCGCGCGGCCCGTGCTCGGGTAGGAGGGTGAGCACCCTTCTGCCCGAGCCCGTACGTCGCGCCGCCGCCTGGTGCGTCGTCCTCCTGCTCGTCGCCGGCGTGGCCGCCGTGGCGATCTGGCTCTTCGTCACCTTCAAGACGGCCGTCACTCCGGTGCTCCTCGCGCTCCTCGGCACAGCGCTTCTCGGGCCCGTCTACCGCTGGCTCCTGAGGATGAAGGTGCAGCGGTCGCTGGCAGCCGGGCTCACCTGCGCGGTCATCGTCGCGGTCGTCGGCGGCGCCCTGTACATCGTGGTCAAGGCCCTGATCGACACCGGCGACCAGATCGTCGCCTCCCTGAAACAGGCCGCGGCCGACCTCACCGAGCACTTCGGTGCCGCGGGTACCTCCCTGGACGACATGGCGTCCAACGCCAAGGACCTGCTCGGCAAGTTCGGCGGCTCCGCCGCCTCCGGAGTGATCAGCGGGCTCAGCGTCGTCGGCGAGATGATCGCCATGGCCGTCCTCGCGCTGCTGCTCGTCTTCTTCTTCCTGCGCGACTCCGACCGGGCGCTCGGCTCCATGCGCTCGCTGGCGCCGCGCGGCACCGCCGACACCGTCGAGGCGATGGGCCGGCGCGCTTTCGGGGCCGTCGAGGGCTTCATGCGCGGCACCACGTTCATCGCCCTGATCGACGCCATCTGCATCACCGCAGGGCTGCTGATCCTGCGGGTGCCGGGGGCGTGGGGGCTCGGCGCGCTCGTGTTCATCGGCGCCTACATCCCCTACCTGGGCGCGTTCATCTCCGGCGCCGTCGCCGTCCTCGTCGCGCTCGCCGACCGGGGCTTCGTCATCGCGCTGTGGGCGCTGGGTGTCGTACTCGCCGTGCAGGTCCTTGAGGGGCACGTGCTCCAACCGGTGATCCAGTCGCGGACCGTGCAGATGCATCCGGCGGTCGTCATGCTGGCGATCACCGCCGGCGCGTCCGTGGCCGGAATCCTCGGGATGCTGCTCGCCGTGCCGGTGACGGCGGCGGCGTTCGGGGTGCTCTCCGAGCTGCGGAACGGCTATTCGGGCACGGGAACGGGCACGGGTACGGGCGCGGAATCACCGGGGTCCGCGGCCCCCTCGTAAAGCTCGAACCAGATGCTCTTGCCCTCGCCCCTGGGGTCCACCCCCCACTCGTCGGCGAGCAGCTCCATCAGGACCAACCCCCGCCCCGACGAGGCCAGTTCACCGGGGTGGCGCTTGTGCGGCAGGTCGTCGCTGCCGTCCGAGACCTCGGCCCGCAGCCGGCGCGAGCCCGGCTCCCCGATGACCTCGGCGACCAGCAGGGCGTCGCCGTCCGTGTGGACCAGTACGTTCGTGATCATCTCGGAGACCATCAGGACCGCCGAGTCGACCTGATCGGCCACGGCCCAGTCGTGCAGCAGCTCCCGCACATGGCGCCGCGCCCCCGCGATGCGCTCCGGCTCGGCCTGCGCGACCGTCAGGACGGTGCGGCGGGCGGGCGTGCGATGGGCGGGGTGGGCGGCCCTGCGCAGCAGCAGGACGGCTATGTCGTCCTCGCGGCGGTCCACGAGCGGACCCGTGTTCTGGTGCGACGAGGGCCCGTGCACGGCCTGCACGAGGGTGTCGGCCAGCTCTTCGAGGCCGTCGTCGCCACCGCCGCCATCCTCCTCCAGGATCTTGCGGATCCGCTTCCAGCCGCTGTCCAGGTCGTGGCCGCCGGTCTCGATGAGGCCGTCGGTGCAGACCAGCATGGTCTCGCCGGACTCCAGGACGAGGCGGGTCGTGGGGTAGTCCGCGTCCGGGTCGATGCCCAGCGGCAGGCCACCCGCCGTGGGGCGCAGCAGGACCGTCCCGTCGCTCATCCGTATCGCGGGCTCCGGGTGGCCCGCGCGGGCGATCTCCAGGACGCCGGTTGCCGGGTCGGCCTCCACGTAGAGGCAGGTCGCGAAGCGCGGGTCGGTGGGGTCACCGCCGGCGTCGCCGTCCGATCCGATCGTGATGCCGTCCGTGATCCCCGACAGGAAGCGGGTCGCCCGGGAGAGCACAGCGTCCGGCCGGTGGCCCTCGGACGCGTACGCGCGCAGGGCGATCCGCAGCTGCCCCATCAGGCCCGCGGCCCGTACGTCATGGCCCTGGACGTCGCCGATGACGAAGGCGATGCGGCCGTTGGGCAGCGGGATCATGTCGTACCAGTCGCCGCCCACCTGGAGCCCGCCGCCGGTCGGCACATACCGCGCGGCCACGCTCATCCCCGGGATGCGCGGCCCGAGCAGCGGCAGCATCGAGCGCTGCAGGCCCTCCGTCAACTCACGCTCCGACTCCGCGACCCCGGCCCGCGACAGGGCCTGGGCCAGCATCCGGGCCACCGTGGTCAGGACGGAGCGCTCGTCCGGCGTGAACGAGACGGGGTAGGCGAAGGCCGCGAGCCACGCGCCCATCGTGCGGCCCGCGACGGTCAGCGGCAGGAAGGCCCAGGACTGCCGGTCGAAGGGCTGGGCCAGCGGCCAGGTCGCGGGGTAGCGGCGGTGGTACTCCTCGGGCGAGGAGAGATAGACCGCGCGGCCCGTGCGGACCACCTCGGCGGCCGGATAGTCCGTGTCCAGGGTCATCGCCGAGAAGGGCAGGTCGTCCCCCGGCTGGTGCCCGTAATGCCCGATGACCTTGAGCCGGTCGCCCTCGACCCCGAAGACACCGAGCCCGTCCGGCGAGAACCCCGGCATGGAGAGCCCGCTGGCGACCCGGAGCACCTCCTCCGTCGACCGCGCCTCGGCGAGCGCGCGCCCCGCGTCGAGCAGGAACGCCTCGCGGGAGCGCCGCCAGTCACCGGTGACCGGGCTGCGGGCGGCGGCGCCCGGCGGGGGCTCGGTGACCTCTTGCAGGGTGCCGATGAGCTCGTACGAATGCGTGGCCTCGTCGACGATCGGCTTGGAGCGGCTGCGCACGATGCGCAGCACACGGCGGCCCTGTGCGTCCATGATCCGCAGCCGGGCCTCGGCGAGGGTGCCCTCGGCGACGGCGAGCTGGACGATGCCGTCGATCTCGTTCCAGTCGACGGGGTGGAAGCGGGAGCGCACGCCCGCCTCGGTGAGGGTCTGGGCGCGCGGGGGGAGCCCGAGGAGCCGGGCCGCCTCCGCGTCGAGGGTGACGGTGCCGGCTGAGTTGTCCCAGCGCCACAGGCCGGTGGCGATGGCGGCCAGGACGTCCCGTACGGGAGGCAGGGGTTCGTCCCCTGCCTGTTGCAAGGGATCGTCGGTGCGCATTGACCCACTTTAGGAAGATCGATGGACAAGTCGCCACCGCCGGGGGTGGCGATGAGCGCTCCGGAGTGATCCGCGAAGTAATCCGGAAAGCGATCTCCGCCCGGACGGTAGCCTTAAGGCTTGTCTGCTCTCTCCCCTATTCGCGAAGACTGGATGAACGAAGATGCATCGGTACAGGTCCCACACCTGCGGCGAGCTCCGCGCCTCTGACGTCGGCTCCGACGTCCGGCTGAGCGGCTGGCTGCACAATCGCCGAGACCTGGGCGGCATCCTCTTCATCGATCTGCGCGACCACTACGGCATCACGCAGCTGGTGGCCCGCCCCGGCACGGCCGCCGCCGAGACGCTCGACAAGCTCTCCAAGGAGACGGTCGTCCGTATCGACGGCAAGGTCGTCTCGCGCGGCGCGGAGAACGTCAACCCCGAGCTGCCCACCGGCGAGGTCGAGATCGAGGCCGCCGAGGTCGAGGTGCTCGGCGCGGCCCAGCAGATCCCGTTCACGATCAACGCGGACGACGGCGTGAACGAGGAGCGTCGCCTGGAGTACCGCTTCCTGGACCTGCGCCGCGAGCGCATGCACCGCAACATCATGCTGCGCTCGTCCGTCATCGCCTCCATCCGCTCGAAGATGGTGGCCCTCGGCTTCAACGAGATGGCGACGCCGATCCTCGCCGCGACGTCCCCCGAGGGCGCCCGCGACTTCGTCGTGCCGTCCCGCCTGAACCCGGGCAAGTTCTACGCGCTGCCGCAGGCCCCCCAGCAGTTCAAGCAGCTCCTGATGATCTCGGGCTTCGACCGCTACTTCCAGATCGCGCCGTGCTTCCGCGACGAGGACGCGCGCGCGGACCGCTCGCCGGGTGAGTTCTACCAGCTCGATGTCGAGATGAGCTTCGTGGAGCAGGAAGACGTCTTCCAGCCCATCGAGAAGCTGATGACGGAGATCTTCACCGAGTACGGGGGCGGCCGCGAGGTGACCTCCCCCTTCCCGCGCATCCCGTTCCGCGAGTCGATGCTGAAGTACGGCAACGACAAGCCGGACCTGCGCGCGAAGCTCGAACTGTCCGACATCACGGACATCTTCGCGGACTCCGAGTTCAAGGCGTTCGCGGGCAAGCACGTCCGCGCCCTCCCCGTCCCCGACACGGCGTCGCAGTCCCGCAAGTTCTTCGACGGCCTCGGTGACTACGCGGTCGAGCAGGGCGCGAAGGGCCTGGCCTGGGTGCGCGTGGCCGAGGACGGCTCGCTGACGGGCCCGATCGCGAAGTTCCTGACGGAGGCGAACGTAGAGGAGCTCACCAAGCGCCTCTCCCTGGCCCCCGGCCACGCGGTGTTCTTCGGCGCGGGCGAGTACGACGAGGTCTCGAAGATCATGTCCGCCGTCCGCGTCGAGGCGGCCAAGCGTGCGGGCCACTTCGAAGAGGGCGTCTTCCGCTTCTGCTGGATCGTCGACTTCCCGATGTACGAGAAGGACGAGGACACCGGGAAGATCGACTTCTCCCACAACCCCTTCTCGATGCCCCAGGGCGGCATGAAGGACCTTCAGGAGAAGGACCCCCTCGACATCCTCGCCTGGCAGTACGACATCGTCTGCAACGGCATCGAGCTGTCCTCCGGCGCCATCCGCAACCACGAGCCCGAGGTCATGCTCAAGGCCTTCGCGATCGCGGGCTACGAAGCGGAGACCGTGGAGCGGGAGTTCGCGGGCATGCTCCGTGCCTTCCGCCTCGGCGCCCCGCCGCACGGCGGCATCGCCCCCGGCGTCGACCGCATCGTCATGCTCCTCGCGGACGAGCCGAACATCCGCGAGACGATCGCGTTCCCGCTGAACGGCAACGCACAGGACCTGATGATGGGCGCCCCCTCCGAACTGGAGGAGTCCCGCCTGCGCGAACTGAACATCCAACTCCGCAAGCCGGTGGCCTCCGGCAAGGGTGACGCGGACAAGTAGCCCTGCGGCAGGACGAGTTGAGGGCCCGGAACTGAAAGGTTCCGGGCCCTTTCCCGTACTCGCGTACCCGTACCCGTACCCGTATTCCGTTCCTGTGCGGACACACAGCCGCCGCACACGTCCGTGACAGGTGAGGTCTCTAGCGTCCCGGCGCATGACAGAAAAGAACAACGAGCAGCCAACCGTCAGCCAACTCCCCCAACTCCCCTCCCCCAAACGGGACGTGACGCGGCGCAAGATGCTGCTGGCGGGCGGGGCCGCGGTGGCGGCGGTGGGGGTCGGCGGCACGGTGGCGACAACGGCTTCCGCGGAGGGAACGGACGCCGCGTCGTCCGGGGCTTCGTCCGCCGAGACGTGCTACCGCCTGACCGGCGAGACGACCGAGGGCCCGTACTACATAGACGCGGACAAGATCCGGAAGGGCATCACGGAGGACAGGGAGGGCATCCCCTTCACCCTGCGCCTCAAGGTGATCGACTCCGACACGTGCAAGCCCCTGAAGCGGGCGGCGGTGGACATCTGGCACTGCGACGCGCTGGGGATCTACTCGGGGTACGAGTCGATGGGCGACGGGGGCGGTGGCACCCCGCCGACCGGAGCACCCACCGGAACCCCGACCGGCACCCCACCCTCCGGAGGCCCCGGGGGCGGCGGCCACCAGGAGCCCACGGACGACGAGCGCTACCTGCGAGGCACGCAGCTGACGGACAAGCACGGCTACGTGGAGTTCAAGACGATCTTCCCCGGCTGGTACCAGGGCCGTGCCGTGCACATCCACACCAAGGTCCACGTGGACGGCAAGCTGACGGACGCCGGCTACGAGGGCGGCCACGCCTGCCACACGGGCCAGTTCTTCTTCGCGGAGACGGCGGTGCTCGCCTCGGCGGAGGTGACCCCGTACTCGACGAGCACGACGGAGCGTACGACGCTGGACGAGGACAGGATCTACGGCGGAGGCGGCACACAGGACGGCCTCCTGAAGCTGAGGTACCGCAAGGGCCACATCGCGAAAGGCGTCATCGGCTCGATCACGATGGGGGTGGACCCGGACGAGACGCGGGACGGGACGCGGTAGCGGGCCGAGCGAAGCGACGAGGCCCGGGACGTACCGGTCCCGGGCCCCTGCGTCAGCCCTCTTCCGGGACGAACAGGCACTCGGCGTCGGCGACGGTGACGGCCCGGACGAGCCAGTGGTCGAGCGTCTCCAGGTCGGTGCAGGCGTTGATCCGGTCGCGTGTGCTGTCCGGGTCCGGGATGCCGCGCACGTGCAGGAGGAGCAAGAGTGACTCAGCTTTCCCCTCGACCTTGCCCTCGGCTACACCCTGGGCCTTGCCCTCGGCTTCCCCCTGGGCCTTGCCTTCGAGGTACTTCTCCTCGGCGAGGGTTCCTTGACCGGGAAAGTGGATCGTCACGCCCATCACGTCCCTCCACATTGCTCTGGCCGGGGTCTTGTCGGGGCCTACGACCATCGGATGCACGCTGAGGGCGGTCCAGCCCGGTGCGAGGCCTCGTGTTGCGATGTGACCATGTGGGAAACCTAGGTGGATCAAGGCCCAGCGTTCCGGACAGCGGATGGCGATCACTCTTTCGAGTACGGACGAAACGTTCACGCCGCTTCAGTGAGCTCGCACCAGAGAACTTGCCGCTTCCGCGGGCCAGCATGGGCGCGCTCACGCGCTAACAGCGGAAGGTCGTGGTCGCGTCGAGGGCGGCCCTGTCGGTCGTGATGTGGTTGACCGGCGCGCTCGCGTCGGCGTAACCAAAGGAGATCCCTACCAGTAGCTTGCCGCGGTCCAAGCCGAGTTCGCCGCGAACGGTGTCGGCGTAGAAGCTCAGCAGTCCCTGCGGGCAGCTGGCCAAGCCGTACTCGGTCATGGCCAGGAGCAGCGTCTGGGTGTAGATCCCGACATCCGCGGCCACTCGTGCCCCGGCGTCTTTGGCGTCTTTGGCGGTGAAGAGGAACGCGACGTGCGGGGCGCCGTAGAAGCGCAGGCTCTGGGCGTCGAACGCCGCGCGGGCCTCGTGGTCGTTCCGGCCGATGCCCAGCGCGCCGTAGAGCACTGAGCCGAACGCGGCGCGTCGATGCTGCTGCGCCATCGAGTACATGTCCTCGCGGTAGGGGAAGTCGACCGTGGTGCGCTGCTCGGCGTGGGCCGACTGGAGCGCGTCGGCGAGACGGTCCCGAAGCGATCCGCTCACCACCTCGACCTGCCAGGGCTGCGTGTTCGAGCTGGACGGTGCGGCGCCGGCGAGTGCGAAGACCGCGCGCAAGGTCTCCTCGGGCACCGGGTCGGGCCGGAATGCGCGGGTCGCGCGGCGGCCTCGGATCAGCTTTTCCGCGTAGCTACTCAGCAGCTCGGTCGGGTGGGACGGGCTCATGGTGGTACTCCTCAGACACCTTAGGTAGACGAAGGCGTATACCTAAGCCCGACCGTAACAATGGCCCTGTCTAAAGTAAACGTCTGCGTATACTTGCGTCATGGATGCGACGACCACGAAGGCCCGACGCCGAGGGCGCGGTGGGCGTGAACGGATCCTGGGCGCAGCCGCCCTGCTGTTCGCGAACCAGGGGATCAACGCAACGGGTATGGAGCAGGTCGCGGGGGCGGCGCCGGTATCCAAACGCACGCTCTACTCGCATTTCCCGGCCAAGAGCGATTTGGTGATCGCCCACCTGCAGGAGCTGGCCGCATCCGGGCAAACCCTGGAGAGCGCGCTCACCCGCGAGGATCTCGACCCCCGGGAGCGGATTCTCCGGCTGTTCGACCTCCCGGCACCGGACGCGTCCCCGGTGCGCGGGTGCCCGTTCATCGACGCCGCGGCCGAGTTCCCCGACCCGCAAAGCGCGATCCACACGTACGCACGCGGGCAGAAGCTGCTGATGGCGCAGCTCGTCACCGAGCTGGCGGCGGAGCTGGGCGCTGCCGAGCCCGCCGCGCTCGCCGAGCAGCTGGTCACGCTCGCCGACGGCGCGGCCAGCCGCGCGATGGTGCTGGATCAGCCGGACTACGGTCGGCACGCGCGCGCCGCCGCGGAAATCCTCCTCGACCAGGCCCTCACGCCGATGAGTTGAGAAGGTTACGGGACCAGCCACGGCTTCCGTGGCGACGACCGTCCCGCGGATGACGCGTGTGCGGACTGGCCCGCACAGATCGCGCCGGCCGTGGTCGAGACCGTTGCCACCACCCGCACGGCCATCAAGCGCGACTACGAGGACAAGCGCGAGCGCTACGCCGGAGTCGGTATCCCGGTCTACCTGATCGTCGACCCGAACGACGCCCCGTGGCACCTCCTGGAACTCGACGGTCGGTGCTACGTCGAGACGGGCTAGGGCATCTTCGGTCATACCCGGCGGACAAGGCCCGCTAGCCCGGCGTCGGAGCCGTCCTGCTCCCTACATCACATCCCCGTCGCCCCGTCGATCCGCTCCCTCAGCAGATCCGCGTGCCCGTTGTGCCGCGCGTACTCCTCGATCATGTTGATCAGGACCCTGCGGAGAGAGATCGGGTCACCCGTGGATCTGCGGGTGCCCGTCACGTCCAGTGACTCCGCCGCCGCGACGATCCGGCGCGAGCGCTCGCACTCCTCGCGCCACACCGCGAACGCCTCATCCGCGTCGCCCGCCAGGTCGCCGAAGTCCTGGTCCGGGTCCTCGTCGGAGTAGTGCAGCAACGGGACGTCCTCGCCCGTCAGTTGGATGCGGAACCACCAGCGCTCGACCCCCGCCAAGTGGCGTACGAGGCCGTGCAGCGACATCCCGGACGGCTCCACCGAGCGCTCGGACAGCTGCTCCTGGGTCAGGCCCGCGCACTTGAGCTCGAAGGTCGACCGCTGCCAGTCCAGTGATGTCGTCAGCGCCTCCCGCTCGCCGCCTGTGTTCGGCGGGAGCTCGCGGGTGTCGTGGGCCCAACGGGGTGCGAAATGCCGCGGAGTTGGCGAGACCTGATCGCTTCCGGTGTCAGTCATGTGCGCGAGTCTGGCAGTCCGCACCGACAGTCGCCGTCAGCTCGCGGTGGTGGGGTGTGCCGGGCCGGCGGTGCGGCGGTCTTCGGCGTTGATCCGCTGGGCTTCCTCGAGCCGGTCTTCGAGGATGACGATGCGGCAGGCGGCGATGGGGGTGCCCTGGTCGACGAGTTCCCTGGCGCGGGCGGCGATGCGCAGCTGGTGGTGCGAGTAACGGTACGGATCTCCAGGGGGCCCTGGAGATCTCTACGGAACGCGTGGAGGGGCCCGGGTGCTGTGTGGCACCCGGGCCCCGAAGGAACTGCTACACCATCTGCCGGCCCTGACACTGCGCCGGCTTTCTGTTTCCGCTGACCCGGCCTGGAAGTCGCCGGGATTGCGGGGATCGCGGTTGCTTGACCGGAGACCACCTCACTATCGATGTCCTGCGGTACCCGGGCTCAAGACGTCCGCCCGGGCGATCCTGATGGCGTCTTCCTCCGCTCTTCCCTCTTGGATCACTTGCTCTCTTACGGGAACTGCGTACTGCACTTGCGTCGTACTGCGGTCCTGCTCGCGGCGCCCCTGATCACTGCGGGCCACCCGGTCCGGTCGTCAGTCCCGTCGCCGTCCTGCAACAGCCCTGGCTTCAGAACTCCACCACCGCACCGTCCTGCGAACTGCGCTTGCGGGTACTTCTGCCCGGCAGTTCGTCTCTGCCGGGCCCTGCTCGATCTCGGCTACGAGAGAAACCATAGCCACACCACGGGCCAATGTCTACTCCGGCCAACATAGATTTCCGCATGCTCGGCAGTGAGGTAGTCGACCTCCCACGCAGAGGACGGTCCACGTCGGTCCACGTGACGCCACGTCGCGGTGTCGAGGCGTCAGCTGTTGCGAGACGGCACACCCAGCAGCTCCACGATGCTGGAGAAGCTGTCCGTCGCGTGCCCCACGTCCATCCCGCGCCGGAACAGGTCGGCCACCGCCGACGGCAGAGCGGCGTCCACGCCCGCGTCCGTGTGGGTGCGCTCGGCTCCGTCTACCACTTCTTCCCCGGCGGGAAGGAGGCCGTCGCGGTGGCCGCGATCACCCACAGCGGCGAGGAGTTCGCCGTGGTGTTGAGCGACGCGCTGACCGCGGTCGACGACCCCGGCGCCGCGATCGAGGCCTGCGCGGCGGAACTGGCCGTGGGGCTGCGGGAGTCGGGCTGGATCGACGGCTGCCCCGTCACCGCCGCGGCCCTGGAGACGCTGGGCACGGACTCGGAGATCCAGCGGGTGTGCGCGGCCGCGCTGGGGAGTTGGGAGCGGCTGGTGGAGGAGAAGCTGCTCGGGTCCGGCTTCGCGGCGCGCGAGGCGCGGGAGTTGGCGACCACCGTGATCAGCGCCCTGGAGGGCGCGGAGGTGACCGCCCAGGTCAACCGCAGCGAGGAGCCGCTACGGGCCGTGGGGCGTCAACTGGCGCGGCTCGTGGGGTCGTACGAGACCGAATCGGTGACCCGGGGGCGGTAGTTCAGGCGGCTGGTTCGCGTCGTCCGTTCATACCGCCGGTGAAGGCGACGCCGCTGAAGCCGTCGCCTCGGCCCACTCCGCTACGAGCTTCTCGTACTCAAGGTGCTGCTCGGGACGGAGATAGCCGCCGGTGCGCAGCCAGAGCGCACGTATCTCCTCGTTCACCTCGGCCGCTGAGCGCGGCCGGTCGGGGGTGTCGGGAGTCGTGGTCATACAGTGAAGCGTACGTACGAAGATGTGAAGACGGCGTGAGTTCTGGTCGAATGTGATCGGTATCGCTATTGGACCCGCATAAATCAGCCAAGTTGGGCAAGAAGAAGGGGCCCGCGAGGTGAATCACGAGCCCCTTCACAGCAGTTCAGGACAGTTCGGGAGAGTTCCGAGCGGTCGGTCTGACCGGTTACAGCCGCTTGTGACTGCTTACGACTGCTTACGACTGCTTACGACTGGTTAGGACTGCTTCGGCTCCTCCAGGCGCGGGAACAGCACCGCGCCCTTCGTCACCGTCGTACCCACCGGCAGCTGCCCCCACGTACCCGCGTCCTGGACCTTCTGCTCGGCGAGCGCGCCCAGCGAGGCCTCCGCGCCGAGCGAGTCCCACAGCTTCTGCGAGGTCTCCGGCATGATCGAGTTCAGCAGGACCGCCACCGCGCGCAGCGAATCCGCCGCCGTGTAGAGGATCGTCGCCAGGCGGGCCCGGCCCTCATCGGACTCGTCCTTGGCCACCTTCCACGGCTCCTGCTCCGTGATGTAGCCGTTGACCTGCTTGACGAAGGCGAACACCGCCAGGATGCCGGCCTGGAAGTCCAGCTCCTCGCCGATCTTCAGGTCGGCCGTCGCGACGGCCTTGGCCAGACCTTCCTGGACCGCCTGCTCAGCGGCGCCGACCGCTGTCGCCTCGGGGAGCGCGCCGCCGAAGTACTTGCCGACCATGGCCGCCACGCGCGAGGCGAGGTTTCCGTAGTCGTTCGCGAGTTCGCTCGTGTAGCGGGCGGTGAAGTCCTCCCACGAGAACGAGCCGTCCTGGCCGAACGCGATGGCGCGAAGGAAGTACCAGCGGTACGCGTCCACACCGAAGTGGGAGGTGAGGTCCTGCGGCTTGATGCCCGTGAGGTTCGACTTCGACATCTTCTCGCCGCCGACCATCAGCCAGCCGTTCGCCGCGATGCGGCCCGGCAGCGGCAGACCCTGCGCCATCAGCATCGCGGGCCAGATGACCGCGTGGAAGCGGAGGATGTCCTTGCCGACGAGGTGCACGTCGGCGGGGAAGGTTGACTTGAACTTTTCCTCGTCCGCGCCGTAGCCGACGGCCGTGGCGTAGTTGAGGAGGGCGTCGACCCAGACGTAGATGACGTGCTTGTCGTCCCACGGGACCTTGACGCCCCAGTCGAACGTCGAGCGCGAGATGGAGAGGTCCTGGAGGCCCTGCTTGACGAAGTTCACGACTTCGTTGCGGGCCGACTCTGGCTGGATGAAGTCCGGGTTCGCCTCGTAGTGGGCGAGGAGCCTCGGGCCGTACTCGCTCAGCTTGAAGAAGTAGTTCTCCTCCTTGAGGAGCTCCACCGGCTTCTTGTGGATGGGGCAGAGCTTCTGCCCCGCGAACTCGCCGTCGTCGGCGCCGTCGACGAGGTCGCCGGGGAGCTTGTACTCCTCGCAGCCCACGCAGTACGGGCCCTCGTAGCCGCCCTTGTAGATCTCGCCCTTCTCGTAGAGATCCTGGACGAACTCCTGGACGCGGTCCGTGTGGCGCTTCTCCGTGGTGCGGATGAAGTCGTCGTTCCCGATGTTCAGGTGCTCCCAGAGAGGCCGCCAGGCCTCGTCCACGAGCTTGTCGCACCACGCCTGGGGCGTGACGTTGTTCGCCTCGGCAGTGCGCATGATCTTCTGACCGTGCTCGTCCGTGCCGGTGAGGTACCACACCTTCTCGCCGCGCTGACGGTGCCAGCGCGTGAGCACGTCCCCTGCAACGGTCGTGTAGGCGTGGCCCAGGTGAGGAGCGTCGTTTACGTAGTAGATAGGGGTCGAGACGTAGAACGCCTTCGCGTTCTCGCCCGCTCCCTGCTTCTCGGATCCAGTGGCCGCCATGGTCGAAATCCTAACGGCCCCGGAGCGGGCGGTTCACCTCGATTCCAGGGGGTGGACCCCGAAGGGCCCACCCCTTGGGGTTACGGGCGCCAGGCCGCCAGCAGGCCTTCGTACAGCTCCGCGTCCGTGAGCTCGCGGGGGGTGGGGCCCGCGTGGAAGAAGGCGGCGTTCTCCGCCTTCAGCTTGCGGAGGTAGTCGAAGCCCTTCGCCTCGTGCTCGCCGAACGCGACGAACTGGAAGAAGAGGGGGTGCTTGGCCGCGTCCGCGAGGGCCTGGTTGGCGGGGCCCTTCGCGTCCGGGGGGCCGTCCGTCTGGAACACGACGAGGGCGGGGCTGCCCTTGTGCTCCGACTTCTCGTAGTGGGACACGACCTCTTCGATCGCGGCGTGGTAGCTGGTGCGGCCCATGCGGCCCGCTGCCGCGTGCAGCTCGTCGATACGGCCCTCGTGCTCGGGGAGGGTGAGGGTGCCGGTGCCGTCGATCTCGGTCGAGAAGAGGACGACGTGTACGGAGGGGCCGGTGGCTTCGGGGTCGGTGTGCGCCGCGAGCGCGAGGACCTGTTCGCCCAGGCTCTGGGCGGAGCCGTCCTTGTAGTACGAGCGCATGGAGCCGGAGCGGTCCAGTACGAGGTACACGGGGGCGCGGACCCCCGTGAGCTCCCTCTTCTGGAGGGCTTCGGCGGCTGCCTTGTACGCGGCGGCGAGGGCTGGCTGCGCCAGGGCTTCGGCGGTTTCCCCGCCTCCCGAAGCTTCGGGCTCCGCCGGGGCGGGTTCCTCCACCACCGAAGCTTCGGGCTCCGCCGGGGTCACGTGTACTTCCGCCGCTTCATCGGCACCCGGCGTCAAGGGCTGTGCCCACCCGTCCCGCCCAGCGGGACGATTGCCCACAGCGGCGGACGACTCTTCCTGCTCGGCTTCGGGCGAGGCCTCCGTTTCCGCTGCCGGCTCAGGCTCTGTGGGGGTCGCCTGTTGTGGGCATTCGTCCCGCTGGGCGGGACGGGTGGGCACAACTGACGGTTCCTGTTCAGCGGCTTCAGCATCAGCTTCCGCCGGCTCCGGGGCCGTGGCCTCGGGCTCCGGAGCCAGGTCCGGTTCCGGCGAAGGTGAAGGTACCGACACCCGGTCGCGGTCGAACGCCGCGGCGACGAGATCGTCCACCGTCGACGGCGAAGGCTCGGACGAAGGCGCCGGAACCGTAGCCTTCGGCTCAGCCGCCGGAGGCACCCGCTCGGACGAGGGCGCCGGGACCGTCGCAGAGGTGGCAGAGGTGGCAGAGGCGGCAGCCTCCGGGGGCTCCGCGGACTCCGGGGCCTCTGGGAGCACCGCCTGAGGCTCCGGAGCCTGATCCCCCTTGCGTGACGACCGTCCGAACGCATTCCGCAGGACACTCAGAATGCCCATGGGTGCACCCCTTCGCGTGAGTTGATTCCCGATAACCCCTGGCCAGGGCGGACACGTAAGGTTAGCCGCCGCAATCCGTGATCTTCGTGAGGGTCGCCCAAGCATCCCTCCCCCGTCACCCTTACCGCGCACACGCAGCTCAACTGCCCTATGTGCGCTCCCGGTTCACCTCCCGTTCACTCTCAGGCCGTCGCCCTGCCGACCTCCGCGCCTAGCGTCTCGGCGGAATCAAGCCACGCCAGGCACACGCCAGACAACACGCCAGACACACGCCACACAACGGAGGAACCCGTGCGCAAGCTGCTGCCGATCATCACCTCGCACCAGGGGAGCGGCAACCGTTCCGCCCTGACCTGCCGGTTCCGTTGTGGTGACGCCTGCTTCCACGAGGTGCCCAACACCAGCGACAACGAGTACGTCGGCGACGTCATAGCGGGTGCCCTCAGCCGCCGTTCCATGATGCGAGCCGCCGCGGTCGTGACCGTGGCGACCGCCGCGGGCAGCGCCGTCGTCGCGGGCCCCGCAGCCCCGGAAGCGGCGGCCGCACCCCAGAAACCGGCGTCGCACAAAAGCAAAAAGGGGGCGCGCGGTCTCCGCTTCACGCCCGTCGCGCCCAACACCACCGACTCCGTGACGATCCCGGACGGCTACGCCCAGAACGTCGTCATCCGCTGGGGCGAGCCCATCCTCCGCGGCGCCCCGGCCTTCGACGCGGACAAGCAGACCGCGAAGGCGCAGGCCGGCCAGTTCGGCTACAACAACGACTTCCTCAGCCTCCTGCCGCTGCACCGCGAGCGCGGGCGTCAGGTCCTCGTGGCCAATCACGAGTACACCGACGAAGTCCTGATGTTCAAGGGATACGACGCCGCCAACCCCACCCGCGAGCAGGTGGAGATCGCCTGGGCCGCGCACGGTCTCTCCGTCGTGGTCGTCGAGGAGGAGCGCAGGAGCGGCAAGCTGTCCGCCGTCAGCCGCCACCAGCTCAACCGCCGCCTCACCGCCACCAGCGAGTTCCGGCTGACAGGGCCCGTCGCGGGCAGCGAGCACGTCCGTACGAAGGCCGACCCGCGCGGCACCAAGGTCCTCGGCACGCTCAACAACTGCGCGGGCGGCACCACCCCGTGGGGCACGACCCTGCACGGTGAGGAGAACTTCAACCAGTACTTCGCCAACGCCGAGAAGGTGACGGACCCGGCCGCCGCCGCGCGCCTCAAGCGTTACGGCGTCATCGGCGCCGCGTCCGAGCGCAAGTGGGAGCGGTTCGACGAGCGCTTCGACCTCGCCGAGGAGCCCAACGAGGCCAACCGCTTCGGCTGGGTCGTCGAACTCGACCCGTACGACCCCGACTCGACCCCGCGCAAGCGCACCGCGCTCGGCCGCTTCAAGCACGAGGCCGCGCAGCCCCGCCTCACGCACGACGGCCGCCCGGTGGTCTACATGGGCGACGACGAGAAGTTCGACTACTTCTACAAGTTCGTCAGCAGCAAGCGCGTCGCCAAGGGCAAGTCGCGGGCCGCGCACGAGCACAACCTCACGCTCCTCGACGAAGGCACGCTCTACGTCGCCAAGCTGACCGGCGACTCCCCCGCCGCTGACATCGACGGGACCGGCAAGCTGCCCGCCGACGGCGAGTTCGACGGCAGCGGCATCTGGATCCCGCTCGCCACCGCGGGCGCCAAGGGCCACGCCGTCTCGCACGTCGACGGCATGACCGCCGAGGAGGTGTACGTCTTCACGCGCCAGGCCGGTGACAAGGTCGGCGCCACCAAGATGGACCGCCCCGAGGACATCGAGCCGTCCCCGCACACCGGCAAGGTGTACGTGGCGCTCACGAACAACTCCGACCGCGGCAAGGCGGGCAAGGCCGGCGCCGACGAGGCCAACCCGCGCAACCTCAACAAGCACGGGCAGATCCTGGAGCTGACCGAGCGCCGGGGCCGGCCCGAGTCGACGACCTTCGCCTGGTCGCTCTTCCTCGTCGCGGGCGACCCCGAGGACCCGGCCACGTACTTCGCGGGCTTCCCGAAGGACAGGGTCAGCCCGATCTCCTGCCCGGACAACGTCGCCTTCGACCCGCACGGCAACCTGTGGATCTCGACGGACGGCAACCAACTCGGCTCGCACGACGGCCTGTTCGGTGTCGCGACCAAGGGCGACCGGCGCGGTGAGCTCAAGCAGTTCCTGACCATGCCGAAGGGCGCGGAGACCTGTGGACCGCTCGTCCAGGACCGCCGGGTGATCGTCTCCGTGCAGCACCCGGGCGAGATCGACGGCGCGTCCGTCGAGAAGCCCGCCAGCGTGTGGCCCGACGGCCCCGGGAAGATCGTCCGTCCTTCGGTCGTGTCCGTGTGGCGCAAGGACGGCTGCGACATCGGCGTCTGAGGTACGTACGCGATGGGGCACCCCGCGTCCCCGGGGTGCCCCATCGGTGTACCGCCGCTTGTGCGACGTCAGTTGTTCTGCTTGCGGCGGTACAGCGCGAAGCCGAGGCCCGCCGCGCCGAGCGCCGCCATGCCGCCGCCCGCCGCCATCAGCGGGGTGCTCTCGCCGGCCGGGGTAAGCCCCTCGGAGCCGGCCTTGACGCCGCCCTTCGGGACGACCTGGGATGTGCCGTTCTTCGGCTGGTTCTGCGTCTGCGGCTTCTGACCGTTGCTGTTGCTGTTGCTGTTGTTGCTGCTGCTATTGCCGTTGTTGTTGCTGTTGCCGCCGGTGTTGCTCTTGCCTTCGGTCCAGCCCTTCATGGTGCCGTCCGGGTTGAGCACGAAGTGTGAGCCGTTGTGCTGGCCGTACGCGGGCTTGTTGCCGGACTGCTTGAGGGTGTCCCAGACGATCTTCTTGCCGGTGTCGGGAGCCTTGGCGATCATGTCGGCCTCGTAGCCGGCCTTGGTCTTGTAGACCTTCGCGTCGAAGCCGCTGCCGCCGAGGTTCGTGTACTGGCGGACGAAGACGCGCTTGTGGTCGGGCTTGGGCTTCGGCGGGGTCGGCTTGGCGCCCGTCTTGGTGATGGTGCCGTCCGCGGTGAGCTTGAAGGTGCAGCCGTCGATCTTGGTGCTCGACGGGTTGATGTACGACTTCAGGGAGCCCTTGACGGCCTTGTGGAGGTAGATCTCCGCCTTGGCGCTGCGGGCGGACGCGTTCACGTCGACCTTGGCCGACCAGCCGTTGCCGAGGTCGGTGGTGCCCTTGGAGACCCAGCCGCCGGGGACGGGCTTGTCCTTGTCCTTGTCCTTGTCCTTGTCCACGAGCTTGGCGGTGACCTGGCCGTCGGGCGTCAGGGTGAAGGTGTTGCCGTCGATGGTGGTGCTCGCGGGCTTCTCGTACGCGGTCAGGGAGCCCTTGTCGGCGCCGTCGTGGGATATGGCCGCCTTGGCGGTGCGCGCGGACGCGTTGACCTCGACCTTCGCGGACCAGCCCTTGCCGAGATCGGTGGTGCCCTTGGAATCCCAGCTGCCGGGCTTCGGCGTCTCGTCGTCCTTCTGCTTGTCCTGCTGCTTTTCCTGGTCCTGGTCCTGACCGTCCTGGTCCTGGCTCTCCTGACCCTCCTGGTCCTTGGGCTTGTCCTGATCCGTCTGGTCCTTGCCGTTCTGGTCTCCCGGGGCAACCTGGCCCTGCGGGTTCGACGGGGTGTCGGCGGCGAAGGACGCTGTCGTCGGGACGGCGAGAGCGGCGATGGCTCCGGTGGCGATGGCGGCGGTGCGGAAGGTACGGCGGGTGGCGCGCATAGCGGATCCCTTGTGACTGGTCGGTCGAACTGTCCGTCTTTGTGCCTCTTTGCGGCGGCGACAGACATGAAGCTACGGGCGCCGTGTGTGCGTCATCCGTAGAGAACGTAACAACCGGCCGCATACGGTGACGCAGAGCCGTGAAACGGGCAAAAGTGCAGGTCAGGCGTGGTGAGGCCGAAGGTCACCGGTTCTCCGGGACCTAGGTCACGCCGACTTCTCCGGGACCTGGGTCACGCCGACTTCTCCGGGGCCTGGGTCACGCCGCCTTCGCCCGCCCCGCGAGCCACTCCCCGTATGCGGGCGCCTGGCGTGCCGCCTCCCAGTACGAGGCCTCCAGGTCCCCGTACACCGCGTCGAGCTCCCCCTCCGTACGGGCCGCCACGAGCAGCCGCACGCCGAGCGGGTCGCCGTGCAGCGGCCGGACCGCCATGTCGGGTCTCGCGTGCGAGGTCGGCTGGCAGACCGTGACGACCTCGCCGGTGGCGACCAGGGAGGACGCGGTGAGGTAATCGCCGTGCAGGACACGGGGGTTGAGACCGGCAGCGCGCAGCACCCTGAGCAGTCCGTCCCACTCGCCGTCCACCGTCGGGTCGACCATCCACCGGTCGGCGGCGAGGTCGGTGAGGCGGACGACGGGCTTGGCCGCCGCCGGATGGTCGGCCGCGAGGAAGACGAACTGCGGCTCACGCTCGACCAGTACGCGCCGCCGCAGCCCCTCCGGCATCCGCAGCGGACTCCCCTCCACCTCGTGCACGAAGGCCACGTCGAGCTGCCCGCCCGCGACCATGCGGAGCAGCGCGTTCGCGGAGACGTCCATCTGGAGCGAGGTCTCGGTGGCGGGCAGGCGCAGCCGCAGCCGCCGCAGCCAGCCCGGTATGGCACGGCTGGCCGTGGAGCCGATGCGCAGCTGCGGGCCCTCGGAGGTGCGGGCGGCGGCCGCTTTGGTCTCGCTGATCAGCGCGCGCATCTCGCTGACGAGGGGCCGGGCGCGGCTGAGGACGACGCGGCCGAGCGGGGTCGGGCGGCAGCCGGTGCGTTCGCGGGCGAAGAGCTGGCCGCCGATCTCCTGCTCGATGCGGCGCAGCTGGGTCGTCAACGAGGGCTGGCTCATGCCGAGTTGACGCGCCGCCTTGTGCAGGCTGCCGGTGTCGGCGATGGCGCACAGCGCGCGGAGGTGCCTCACCTCGAGCTCCATGGCTGTGAGCGTAGAGCGGTGGGCGGCGCGGCACCAGACTCACAAACCCCATGGGAACCGCCTGAGTTGGGCACGGTCGAGGTCCGCAGCGAAGTCGGCGGAGGACAGGCGATAGCCCGGCGCTATCGCCACTTGCCATCATCCCCAGACGCCCCTGGCTCCCCGACACTCCCGGTACCGAACCGTTCACCTTTCACAGAACGAGTAGGGAGCCCCCCACATGAACAAGCGTTACCTGTCCGCCGCTGCCGTCTTCGGCCTCGCGGCCGCCGGCCTCGGCACGACATCGGCGACGGCCGCGACCCCCACCGCGCCGGTTGCCCCGCAGTCGGTCACCTCCGGGTATGCGAACTACAACGGTTCCGGCGAGGAGGCCGCGGCCAACAAGGCGTTCTTCGAGGCCGTCCTGAAGTCGGTCGCCGAGAAGCGCGCCGCCAACCCGGGCGCGAAGCAGGTCACGGTGGTGTACGACGCCTCCGGTGCCCCCACCTTCGCGCAGCAGATATCCAGCAGTACCTCCATCTGGAACAGCGCGGTGTCCAATGTGAAGCTCCAGGAGGGGAGTGGCGGTGCGAGCTTCGAGTACCGCGAGGGGAACGACCCGCGTGGTTCGTACGCGAGCACGGACGGCCACGGCAACGGGTACATCTTCCTGGACTACGCGCAGAACCAGCAGTACGACTCGACCCGTGTGACGGCGCACGAGACGGGGCACGTCCTCGGCCTTCCGGACCACTACGAAGGCCCGTGCAGTGAGTTGATGTCCGGAGGCGGACCGGGCACCTCGTGCACCAACGCGCAGCCGGACGCGAACGAGCGGGCCAAGGTCAACCAGTTGTGGGCCAACGGTCTCGCGAAGGCGCTGGACAAGCTGGACAGAATGGAGAAGGTCGGCTGACCTTCCACCGCACCCGCAGCACCCGCAGCACCCACTGTGCCCATCGGCGCTCAAGCGCCGATGGGCACAGTGGCGTACGAAAGGGCAGTGCCCCTCGCTCACTCGTGCGTGTAGTACCGGTAGAACATCATCGCGAACACACCGCCCGTCACTCCGAGCGACATGAACACGGACCGCAGGATCGTCGCGTCGGTCAGGCTGTAGAGATAGCCGAACGCGATGCCGGCGAAAGCCGCCCAGGCCGCCGCACGCAGCTCGCGCGGCAGCCGCGGTGCGATCGTGCGCAGCCCCATGAACACCGCACCGACGACGATTCCCGCCACGATGCCGAGCAGCACGTTCCCGGTGGTGATGGGGCCCCCGTCCCGCGCGATGCCCGCCGCCCAGATGCCGTAGACGACGGCGAGGAGCGCGGTGGCCGTCGCGGCTCTTGAAGCCGCGGAGCCGCCGAGTACGCGGGGTCCTGCCGAAGTGGATGCCACGTGAGCCATGACGGGTTCCTCCAGACAGTCCGGAAAGGGCCGCCCCCGAGGCGGTGCGTCACGTCCGCCCCACCATCCAGGGCACACCCGTACGCGCCGCCCGGCAACTCGGCGGTCTCAGCGGTAGCGGTTGTAGCCGCCCTGACACGTGTCCCAGCACGGCTTGTACTCCTGGCACGGGTCCGATGTGGCGCAGCTGGGCACGTGCTGTCCGCCGGTGTCGACGTACGCGGCGCTGGCCCAGCCCTGCACCCCGCCCAGCCAGTACCAGGTCGAGTCGCCCCAGACGCTGGAGCCGCGCGTCTGGCACTCGACGCGGTCCTGGCTCTCCGCGGGAAGCTTCGCGACGATCGAGGCGCTGGTGGACGGCGCGTCCCGGATCTTCAGGTCGACGGGGGCGACGATCGTCCCCCAGACCACATCGTGGGTGTTGTGCGTGGGTGGCGCGGTGGCGGATGCTGGTGAAGCACCTCCGAGGGACAGTGCGCCCGCGGTCAGGAGCGCGGTGACGAGAGTTCCCAGGGCGGCCGGAGTGGCCCTCAGGGCCGGAGTGGTCCGCATGTTCGACCTCCTCTTTCCCCCCGTCCCCCCACCCCTCTTCCCTCCTCCAGCAAACACCCGTTCGGGCTAAGGCTCCACCGGACGATGAGTTTGCGCCTCGGCGAGGGTCTGCCCTCGTAACGGACGACGACCGACCTGGAGAGGGCGTACGACATGAACAGCGTGGCCATCGAGACCGCGGGCCTGGTGAAGACCTTCGGTGACAACCGCGCCGTCGACGGCGTGGACCTCACCATTCCGGCCGGCACGGTCTACGGCCTGCTCGGGCCGAACGGCGCGGGCAAGACCACCACCGTGAAGATGCTCGCCACCCTGCTGCGCCCGGACGGCGGCGACGCCCACGTCTTCGGCCACGACGTCGTGCGCGAGGCCGACGCCGTACGCAGCAGGGTCAGCCTCACCGGGCAGTACGCCTCGGTCGACGAGGACCTGACGGGCACCGAGAACCTCGTGCTCCTCGCCCGCCTCACCGGACACGGCAAGAAGGCGGCGTACGACAGGGCCGCACAGCTCCTGGAGGCCTTCGGCCTGAGCGCCGCGGCCACCCGCCAGGTGAAGAACTACTCGGGCGGCATGCGCCGCCGCATCGACGTCGCGGCGTCCATCCTCAACACCCCCGACCTGCTCTTCCTCGACGAGCCGACGACGGGCCTCGACCCGCGCAGCCGCAACCAGGTCTGGGACATCGTCAGGGCGGTCGTCGCGCACGGCACGACGGTCCTGCTGACCACGCAGTATCTGGACGAGGCCGACCACCTCGCCTCCCGCATCGCCGTCATCGACGACGGCAAGGTCATCGCCGAGGGCACCAAGGGCGAGTTGAAGGCGTCGGTCGGCGCGGGCTCGGTGCACGTCAGGCTCCGTGACGCGGAGCAGCGCGACGAGGCCGCGCGGGCGCTGCGGATCGCGCTCGACGCGGAAGTCCAGCTGGAGCCCGACCCGGTGGCCCTCACCGCCCGCGTCGGCAACGGCGGGGCGAACGGCTCCGGCGCCGCCGAGAAGGCCTCCCGCGCCCTGGCCGAACTGGCCCGCGCCGGCATCACCGTCGACAACTTCTCCCTCGGCCAGCCCAGCCTGGACGAGGTGTTCCTTGCCCTCACCGGCACCCCGCATCACGCAACGGACATGGCGGAGAAAGAGGCAAAGGCATGAGCACCGCGACCACCACATCCGAGGCCCAGGACCTGGCGCCCGTCAGCACCGAGTCCCTCGCCGAACTGCTCATCGCCGGCGAAAGGCCGCCGCGCCCCAGTGCGTTCTCCGCGTCCCTGACGTTCGGCTGGCGGGCCATGCTCAAGATCAAGCATGTGCCGGAGCAGCTCTTCGACGTGACGGCGTTCCCGATCATGATGGTGCTGATGTACACGTACCTCTTCGGTGGCGCGCTCGCCGGATCGCCGAGCGAGTACATCCAGTACCTGCTGCCCGGCATCCTCGTGATGTCCGTCGTCATGATCACGATGTACACGGGCGTCTCGGTGAACATCGACATCGAGAAGGGCGTCTTCGACCGCTTCCGCACGCTGCCGATCTGGCGCCCGTCGGTGATGGTCGGCTACCTGCTCGGCGACATGCTGCGCTACGCGATCGCGTCCCTGGTCATGCTGGCCGTCGGCATGATCATCGGCTTCCGCCCGGACGGCGGCGTCCTCGGCGTACTGGCCGGGGTGCTCCTGCTCCTGATCTTCTCCTTCGCCTTCTCGTGGGTGTGGACGATGTTCGGCCTCCTGCTGCGCACGGAGAAGTCGGTGATGGGCGTCAGCATGATGGTGCTCTTCCCGCTGACGTTCCTCAGCGACATCTTCGTGAAGCCCGAGACCATGCCGGGCTGGCTGCAGGCCTTCGTCAACAACAACCCGATCACCCATGTCGCGTCCGCGGTCC
Organism: Streptomyces sp. NPDC033180; assembly: GCF_055577645.1. Classification (NCBI taxonomy): domain Bacteria; kingdom Bacillati; phylum Actinomycetota; class Actinomycetes; order Kitasatosporales; family Streptomycetaceae; genus Streptomyces; species Streptomyces sp. NPDC033180. The sequence goes on from NZ_JBVIPU010000003.1 coordinate 377,339, forward strand.
GCGATCTGATGGCGGGTACGTCACCGGGCTCGTCGCTCATCTGGGCGCTCGGCTGGGCGGTGCTGCTCGTCGCGGTCTTCGGCCCGGTCACGATGCGGCTCTACAACCGCAAGTAGGTACGCGGCTCTACCACCGCAAGTAGGAGTTTCTTGCCCCGTATGCACTCGTCCCGGTCGCGCCAGGCGCGGCCGGGACTTCTCGGGACGTCTCCTTGAAGACGTGTTCAGACGCCCGCTGTCCGCCGTCCTCCTCGTCATCGCCGTCCTCCTCGTGCCGCTCGGCGCGCTCTCCACCTGGGCGAAGTACGAGATCGAGGACGCCGACGCGTACGTCGCCACGATGGCTCCGCTCGCCTCCGACCCCGACGTGAGGGACGCGGTGGCCGGGGCGGTCAGCGAGTCGGTGATGAAGGAGATCGACGTGGGCCCGCTGCAGGGCACCGTCGAGTCGTTCGTACGGGACGCGGTGCGGTCCTTCACCGAGACGAAGGCGTTCAAGGCGGCCTGGAACGCGGCGAACCGTGCCGCGCACGACGCGGTGCAGGACGCGCTCAGCGACCGGACCGACGGCGGCGCGGTCACCATCGACCTGGCGCCGATCACCGAACAGGTCAAGCGCCAACTCGCCGCCGACGGCGTGCCGTTCGCGGACCGCATCCCCGTCAGGCACACCGAGGTGACCCTCATGGAGTCCTCGGACCTCGGCCCCTTCGGGAAGGGTTTCCACATGCTCCAGGTGGCGGGCCTCTGGCTCCCGGTCGCGGCGGTACTCCTCGCCGGGGCGGGCATCTTCCTGGCGGTGCGCCGCCGCCGCGCGGTCATCCGCACGGCGCTCGGCGCGGCCCTCGGCGGGGCCGTCCTTGGCGTCGCGGTCATGGTGGGCCGGGGCCTGACCCTGGACGACCTCCCGAAGGACGTCTCGCGGGCGGCGGCCGGGGCGGTCTACGACGCGTTGACGCTCACGCTGAGTGTGGCGGCGTGGCTGATTCTGGGGGTGGGGCTGTGCGTCGCGCTCGCCGCGTGGCTGCTTCGGCGCCGTCCATCACCGGCTTCGCCGAGTTCGTCCTCAAACGCCGGACGGGCTGAATGATCTCGGACGGGCTGGAAATTCCAGCCCGTCCGGCGATTGAGGACATCTTGTACGGGGGTCCAGGGGGCGGAGCCCTCTGGTTTCGGGAAGGGGCGGGATTGGGGAAATGCAACCCTCTCCCCACCTCCAGCCGTCTCTCAGGGAGGATTCGAGATCCCATCGGACGGAGAGGCCGGTCCTTGGACAGCGCAACGGCAGCTGAGACAGTCCCGCAAGGGGACTGGCCAGAGCCGCAGGCATGGCAGCGGAGGCCAAGGCACCGCCCCTCCGCCTGGCTTGCGGCCCTCCTCCTGGCCGGCGTCAGCACCATCCTCGGCCACCGGATCGCCGACTCCGACGGCCCCACCCCCGTACCGCAGATCCTCGCCTTCCTGCCCTGGCTCCTCGCCCCCACCGTCGCCGGCCTGCTGCTCGCGGCGCTCGCCCGCTGGCGCGTCGGCCTCGTCTGGGGCGTCGCCGCGCTCGGCGGCGTCGCCTGGTTCATGGAGCCGTACGGCAAGACGGACGATCCGGCAGGACCGGCCGTCGCCGAGCTCCGCGTCATGGCGTCGAACGTCGAGTTCGGCCAGGGCACCCCCGGCCTGCTCAAGGCGGTTCACGAGGAGAAACCCGACCTCCTCTTCGTCCCGGAGTGCGACTACACCTGCTCCGACACCCTGCGCGACGAACTGCCGCGCTCCGACTACCCCTACCGCACCGCGAGCGAGGCCGGCGGCGCCGAAGGGTCGGTGATCGTCAGCAAGCTGCCCCTGAAGAAGGCGAGCGGCCTCGCGGGCACCCTCGGCATGCCCGGCGCGGTGGCCGAGCTCAAAAGCGGCCACCAGGTCCGCATCCAGCTCGCCCACCCCATGCCGCCGCTGCCCAAGCAGCTCGGCACCTGGCGCACCGAACTCGCCGAACTCCGCGACTACGCCGCCGAGAGCAGCCGCGCGAACCGCTCCACCATCATCGCGGGGGACTTCAACGCCACCCAGGACCACGCGGCCTTCCGCGACATCCTGGACACCGGCGGCGTGCGCGACGCCGCACGCCTCGCGGGGTCCGCCCGCACCCCGAGCTGGCCCGCCGACCTGATGTCACCGCTCGGCACCCAGATCGACCACGTCCTGGCCAGCCCGGACTTCTCCGCGCGCGACGCCCGCTTCCTGGACATCGGCGGCACGGACCACCGGACCCTGGTGGTGGACCTGACGCTGCACGGGCAGAAGCGATGAACCGGTAAAACGCAGGTCAGGCCGGGCAGCGCGGCAACAGGGGTGGCGATAATGGCCGCATGCGCCCCCGCGAGTCACCCGCACCACCGGGCCCTCTGAGCGCCCTCGCCCCACCTCCCTGGCTGGTCAGGACACTCAAACCGCAGGCGGCGCCCATCCCGTGGGCCGCGGTGGCGCGCGCGTCAGTCGCCATGGCGCTGCCCCTCCTCATCGGCCTCGCGGCGGGGCAGCCCGCGTACGGCGCGCTCGCCTCCATGGGCGCCCTGTCCGGAGTCATCGGCGACACCGCCGACGCGTACCGCATGCGGATCTTCAACATCGCGGTGCCGCAGCTGTTCGGTGCCCTCGGCGTCACCATCGGCTCGCTCGTCTTCGGCCACGGCTGGGTCGCGGTCGGCGTGGTCACGCTCGTGGCGCTGGTCTCCGGGATGATGTCCACGATCGGCGCCGTGGCGTCCGTGTCCGGCCTGCTCCTGCTGCTCAACTCCGTGGTGGGGGCGGGACTTCCGATGCCGGGGGAATGGTGGCTGGCCCCGGCCCTCATGACGGGCGGCGGCCTCCTGGTCCTCGCCCTCGCGCTGCTCGCCTGGCCGCTCCGATCAGGCATCCCGGAGCGGGCCGCCGTCGCGGCGACCTACCGCAGCGTGGCCGCGCTGCTCGAAGCGGCGGGCACCGGGCGGTACGACGAGGCGCGCGCCGCGGTGACGACCTCGCTGAACCAGTCGTACGACCTGGTCCTCGCCCGCCGCACCCGCGCGCACGGCCGCAACCCGGACCTGGTCCGCCTGGTGGCCCAGCTGAACGCGATCACGCCGGTCATCGAGGCCGCGCCCGCCGCGCACCAGTGCGGGGTCCCGATGCCGCCGGAGTTCCCCGCGGAGGTGCGGCGCCTCGCGGACGCGGTGGCGGCCCCCGGGAAGACCCCGATCCCCGAACCCACTCTCCCCGCCCCACCGGACCCGTCGGCCGACGCGGTCGACCACGCCCTGCGGCACGTGACCGAACTCCTCAACGACTCCGACCCGCACGGCGCCGTCAACGTCGACGACCGCCTCGGCCGCCCCGCCGCCCTGCGCGTGCGGGCCCGCAGGGCGACCCGCAACGTCCTGCTGTCCAGCACGTCCTGGCGCTACGGCCTGCGCCTCGCACTCTGCATCGGTATCGCGCAGTCACTGGTGTCCCTGATCGACGTGCCCCGCTCGTACTGGGTGGCGCTCACCGTCACGTTCGTCCTCAAGCCCGACTTCGGCTCGGTCTTCTCACGGGCGGTGCTGCGGGCGCTGGGTACGGCGGCGGGCCTGGTGGTGGCGGCCGCGGTCCTGTCGGAGGTGCCGCGCGGCTGGTGGGACGTGCCGGTGATGTTCGCCCTCGCGGCGCTGATCCCGGCACTCACGACGCGGGGTTACGGCTACCAGACGGCCGCGATCACCCCGGTGATCCTGCTCCTGTCGGACGTCCTGAACCACCAGGGCTTCGGGCTCGTCGTGCCCCGCCTGGTGGACAGCCTGATCGGCTGCGGAATCTCGCTGGTCGCGGGGTACTTGCTGTGGCCGGAGAGCTGGCACACGCGGATCGGTGACCGTCTCGCGGACACGGTGGCCGATACGGCGTCGTACGTCGAGAGTGCGTTCGGCACGGCGGTGGATGTGGCCGAGCGGGCCCGCATGCGGCGCGGCCTGTACCGCGACCTGTCCGTCATCCGCACGGAGTTCCAGCGCGCCCTGACCGAGCCGCCCCCGATGGGGGCGCGGGCCGCGGCGTGGTGGCCCCTGGTGATCGCCGTCGAACGCATCGTGGACGCGACGACTGCTGCGCGGGTGCGGATCCGCCATGGGGCGGGGGAGCCGAGCCTCACGGAGGTGGGGGAGGTGGCTCGCCAACTTCGGGAGTTGGCGGAGGGGTTGCGGGGTTCGGAGACGCTGGAGGAAGTCCCTGCGGAGTTCTCCGGGCCGCAGGAGAGCGTCCTGGAACCACTCCGCCAGGAGGTGGTCGCTGCGCGTGCGATTGCGTCGCCGCGGGGGTGAGGGGGCGAGGGGGCGAGGGGGTGGGGGGGTGGGGGGGTGGGGGTTCAGGCGTTCCCTGCGGGGCTATCCCCAATCCCACGACGACCTGGCGCCCCTGCACCTGCGGATGGAGGCCGCTATCGCCCGGGCCAGGGACGTGGCGCGGGGCGTCGAGGGCGAGTTGACCGTCGCCTTTCTCGGGGCGGGCGCGGGCACGCTGACCTCCGCGATCCTGACGACGTTCCGCGAGCGCTGCCCGCGCTGCGACGTCCGGATGCGGGAGTCCCAGTTCGGGGACCCGCTCGGCGCACTCCGCGGCGGCGAGGCCGACGTGCTGTTCACCTGCCTTCCCGTCGAGGAGCCGGACCTCACGGTCGGGCCCGTCGTCGTCAACGAACCCCGCATGCTCGCCGTGCCGCTCGGCCACCGATTCGCCGGGCGTGCCGGCGTGCCCCTCGAAGAGTGCGCGGGCGAGACCTTCTTCGGCGTCGTGAACGGCGCTCCCGCCTACTGGTGGGCGCTCCACGGTCGTCGGCGCGTAGGTCGCTGTCATCGCCCTGGACCTGGTCTGTGTGGTCCTGCTCGCGCGCATCCTGCGCGGCACGCACCACGCGACGATCGAACTCCTCGGCAGGCTACTCGGCCTGCTGCTCGCGGCGGTCGGCGTGGACCCGGTCCTCGACGGGCTCGCGTCACTGGGCGTGCCCGGCCTGGACCGCACCTGAGTCGTCCTTCTTGATCAGCATCTCCGGGCGCCCCGTCACCAGCAGCCAGGCGGGCAGGGCCGCGACGCACAGGAGCGGCAGCACAGCGAGGTCCATCACCACGACCGCCGCCGTGAACAGGCTCAGCCAGCCCTGCCGCGTCGTGGCGAGCAGCACGCCGAGGATGGCGCAGGCGATCCCCAGGGCAGGCGGCACCGAGTCGACGAGAGCGTGCGCCAACATGCCGAGCGCCACGCCCACGAAGACCGCGGGAAAGATCCGCCCGCCCCGGAAGCCGCAGGTGGCGGCCGTGCAGAGCGCGAGCAGCTTGACCACGGCGAGCAGCAGCAGACTGCCCGCGTCGTGGTCGGCGGCGTGCGCGGTCAGCTCCTTCATCTCCTCCAGGCCCTTGAAGAGGGTGAGATGACCGCCGAGCGCGCCGAGAACGCCCAGCACGAGACCGCCCACCGTCAGCATCAGTACGGGGTTCCCGAGCTGGCGGAAAGCGCGGTGGAGGTGGGGGAAGGCGTACACGGCGCACAGTGCGACGGCCGCCGCCCCCGTACTGACGACCATCGCGGACAGGACGTCGCCCCAGTGCGGCCCCGTGTACGCCGGGACATCGATCTGGAACGTCGGGTGCGCGATGAGCACGGTGGTCAGCGCCCCCGCGCCCGCCGCGACCAGCGGCGCGAACAGCCGGTCCCACAGCGGTCGCGGGTCGGGCGCGACCATCGTCTCGGAGAGGATGAGCGCCGCCGCGACCGGCGTACCGAACAGGGCGCCGATCGTTCCCGCGGCGGCGAGAGCGACCCAGTCGGCCACCGGAGTCCGGGGCATGGCCTTCATGCCGAGCGCGTACGCGAGGGCGATGTTGATGGCCGTGATCGGGTTCTCCGGGCCGAGGCTGACGCCGCCCGCGAGCCCCACGACGACGGCGAGCGCGAGGCCGGGCAGCATCCGGACGGGCAGCGGCGGATCGACCAGGCCGAGCGTGGCGGGGTCGGGCCCGGCATGCCCCGGGACCTTCCACACGATCAGCCCGACGACGAACCCCGCCGCGGTCAGCACGCCGATGATCCACCCCGCCGACGTCCCGGAGACACCGACCGCGTCCGGCAACGCCTCCCACAGCAGATCCTGCAACCGCTCGGCCACCAGGCTGAGCAGCAGCAGGATCAGGCTGGACCCGACGCCGACGAGCAGCGCGGGCAGGACGAGCGGAAGCAGGGCACGTGCCTGCGGTGTCATGAGCCCTCCGGCGGCAGCCGCTGCCTCGCGTCCGGTCAGGTCGTGGGAGGCGGAGTGCGGTCGGAGCCGCGGGGCGGGCCGGGGTCGGCGCCACGGGCACCCTCGGCGAACGGGCCGGGCCCGCTGGAGGTGGCCCGGGGACCCCACCCACCCGCTGCCGCGTCGCCGCCCGGCGGGACACCACGGCCATGGCCATGTCCATCACGTGCCGAGTGGTCCGTGCACAGCGCCCAGATGACGAAGATGCCGATCGCGATCGCGATCAGCGCCCAGATCGGCTGGTACGGCAGCCACATGAAGTGCAGGACGACGGAGATCGAGGCGAGCGCGACACCGCACGCCTTGCCCCAGGTCGCGCCCTTGAGGATGCCGTAGCCGGTCACCGCGACCAGGATGCCGAGGATCAGATGGATCCAGCCCCACGTGGTGAGGTTGAACTTGTAGACGTAGTCCCCGATGCGTGCGTAGACGTCGTCCTTGGCGATGCCCGCGATGCCTTCGAGGATGCCGAGGATGCCGCTGACCAGCATCAGGACACCCGCGAACATCGTGCCGCCCGACGCCCATGGGCTCTCGCCCCGAGGCTTGCTCGCTCCGCTGCTCATGGGCTCCCTTTCTTGGTCGGTCAGGAGTTCACAGCGTGTGACAGCCCTGCGGGGGGCGCGAGCGGGCTTGGTCCGAATGATTCCGCTACCTCGGCGTCGCCGCCCGGTTACTCTGGGCTGATGGTCAACATCCGCGACCTCGACCCCAGCGCGTCACCGCTGGACTACTACGGCTCGGAACTCGCGGCGCCTGAGAGAGGCGGCGGATCTCAGCCAGGGCCAACTGGGGGGCTGCATTTTCTGTACGGGTTCGCTGGTGGGCCAGATCGAGACAGCGAAGAAGGTGCCGACGAGGGACTTCTCCGAGCGGGTGGATGCGGCGCTGGGGACTGATGGGGTGTTTTCGCGGTTGGTGGGGCTGGTTCTCAAGAGTCAGCTGCCGACGTGGTTCCAGGCTTATGCGGAGATGGAGGCGCGGGCGTCTTTCATCTCGACGTACCAAGCTCAGGTGGTTTACGGCTTGTTGCAGACGGAGTCGTACGCGAAGGCAGTGCTGGGAGCCGATCGCCCGGAGAACCTTGATGAGCTCGTGGCAGCGCGACTGGACCGTCAGCGCATCCTGGCGAAGGAACACCCTCCGGCCCTGTGGGTGATCCTTGACGAGGCGGTGCTGTACCGGGAGGTCGGAGGCCAGGAGGTCATGCGGAACCAACTCCGTCACATGTTGAGCTTCCGCGACCAGCGGTGGGCACAGGTCCAGGTTCTCCCCTTCACGGCGGGTGAACACTGTGCCACGCGTGGGTCGTTCAACCTCCTGCGGTTCGATGACGATCCAGATCTGTTCTACGCCGAGAGTTACGACATGGCGCATCAGACTGCCAATCCGCAAGTGATCAGGGAACGTTCGCTCGGTTACGCTCGCTTGCAGGCCGCTGCGCTCTCCGTAGAGGACACGGCGGTGATGATCGCCCGCGTATTGGAGGAGCGCTATGGAGATCAACCAGAGCCCGGCGAAGGCGCAGTGGCGTAAGTCGTCCTATAGCGGCAGTGGAGGAGGCGACTGCATCGAATGCGCCCCCCTCAACGGCGCGGCATGGCGCAAGTCGACGTACAGCGGCACCAGCGGCGGCGACTGCATCGAATTCGCCCAAGCCCAGTGCAACGGAACCGTCGCGATACGCGACAGCAAGGACCCCGAAGGCCCCGCCTTCACCACAACCCCCCGCGCCTTCGCCCGCTTCGTAGAAGCCGCGGGCAACGGCACCCTGAGGTAACCACTGCGCCCCGAAGGGGCGCGGGGAACTGCGCGCTCAGCCACGACGCACCCGCAGGCACCAGGCGGCGGCCCGCGCCCCCGCGAGCCGCTGCCCCGTACCGCTAACCCGCCCCGCCCACCGCCCGGGCAATCTCCGCGGTCATCCGGCGGATGCCCGGTGAACGGGCCGGGCAGGGGCGGGACTTGGCGGTGGTCGGAGCCAGGCAGAAGTGCAGGTAGTCGTCGCCGCGATGCAGGGCGGTACGACCGCTGCCCTGCTCCGTGCAGTACGCCGGGTTCTTCTTCTCGTACGCCGTGCACGGCAGCTTCTCCACCCACGTGTACCGCTCCGCCGCCGGAGCGACCGCGCGCCCCGCGTCGGCGACGATCCCGCCCGAGGCCCGCGCCTGCGCCTCGTAGATGCCGTTGACGCGCCGCACGCGATCGGGGGTGATCGGGTCGGGGCCCTGGAGGACCCACACGATCCGCGGCCGGTCCGCCCCGCCCGCGTCATGGATCTGCGAGGCGAGCGCCTTCGCGTCGGCGGCGTACCGGTCGAAGTACTTCTGCCGCTCCTTGTCGTACGTGATGCCGTCCATGCACGGCGTGTAGCCCCAGGCATTGCCCCAGAACTGGAGCACCACATAGTCCGGCCGCTGCTCGCGCACCAGCGCGGCGGCCTTGTCCTTGTCGGGGACGAGGGAGTCCTTGCCGGTGCCGTCGAGGTAGTCGCAGAGGGTGGTGCCGGAGTAGGGCGCGCTGCGGTAGCGGGCGCCCAGGTCGGCGCGGAGGAGATCGCCGAGGACGGTCTGGTTCTCCATTGCGAGAGAATCCCCGAGGTAGAGGACCTTCGGGGCTTTTGCATGGGATTTATCCGCGACGCGTTGGCGGGTCGTGGGGGAGGGGGAGGAGGGGGACGGAGGCGCGGACCGCGGCGGCGTGGAGGGCGTGGCGGGCGTGGAGGACTTGGAGGGGCCCGCGGCCGGCGGCGGCTTCGGAGCGGCCTCGTTCGACGTGCCCCCGGAGCCCGGGTCACCGCACGACCCGAGGAGCAGCACAGCGGCCAGCACCCCACCGATCCACGGCTTGCGCATACGCCAACTCCCGTCCAGGCAACCGAAAGAGCCCCTTAGGCAAGCACAGACGCCCTCGCGTGAGAAGACCGCATTACCTCGGACGTAATCGACCCCCGAAGGGCCGCACGGCAAGCTCAAGTCATCGGAAGAACAACCCCGTTGGCCGAACAGCCGGAGCCCCAGGAGGCACCCACCATGTCCGCACACACCACTTCCGCATACGAGACCGCTGTCGCCCGCTACTTCGAGGCCTGGAACGCCGAGGGCGCCGAGGACCTGGCCAAGGCCGTGGCCGCCGCCTGGAGCGAGGACGGCAGCTACACGGACCCGCTGGCCGACGTCTGTGGCCACGAGTCCCTCGCCGCCGTGATCGCGGGGGCCCACGAGCAGTTCCCGGGCTTCGAGTTCCGGCAGACGGGAGCGGTCGACGGCCACCACCACATCGCCCGCTTCGGCTGGGAGCTGGTGTCGGTCGCGGACGGCTCCGCTCCCGTCGCCGGTTTCGACGTGATCACACTCGCCGACGACGGTCGCATCCGTACGGTGCACGGATTCCTGGACCGCGTGCCCACGGCCTGACCGCGGGCACGGCCCGTCGACTACCGCTCGCCGCTCAGCGCGCCACGTACTGCGTGAGGATCGCCTGCACCTCGTAGATGTCGACGCCCTTGGTGAAGGTCTTCTGGATCGGTTCGGGGGTTCCGGAGATCCAGATCTTGAGCTCGGCGTCGAGGTCGAAGTGCCCGGCGGTCTCCACCGCGAAGTGCGTGATGCTGCGGTACGGCACCGAGTGGTACTCGACCTTCTTGCCGGTTATCCCCTGCTTGTCGACGAGGACGAGGCGACGATCGGTGAACAGCATGGTGTCGCGGATCAGCAGGAATGCGGCCTGCACCTGCTCGCCGTGGCCCAGCAGACGCGCGTAGTCCTGCTGCGCGGTCATCGGATCGATCGTGTGCGCGTTTCCGAACAGTGCCATGAGAGGCCCCCCATTTAGCTGAATTTGGTTGAACTCGTTGAACTCGCAGGAACATCCGACTGTAATGCCCGCCCTGCGAGAGGGGCCGCCGAACTTGATCCTGCTCCTTCTGTCACATCTTGCCGCGCGCCTCCGTCAGAGGAGTGAAAGCATCGGCAACGGCATAGGAGATCACCATGGACGCTCGTCTGAACCTCTTCGGCAGCCCGCTCGCGGGCAAGGTCCTGAAGCACATCAACTCGGCCGGCAGGGTCGTGGCGGACTCGACTCTGCCCGCCGCGACGCAGGAGCTTGTGAAGATCCGCGCGAGCCAGATCAACGGCTGCGGGTTCTGCACCGACATGCACACGAAGGACGCCACGCACGCGGGGGAGACCGCGACGCGCCTCAACCTCGTCGCCGCCTGGCGCGAGGCCCAGGTGTTCACCGACGCCGAGCGCGCCGCCCTGGAGCTCACGGAGCAGGGGACGCGCATCGCCGACGCGGCGGGCGGTGTCACGGACGAGGCCTGGGCGGACGCCGCCAAGCACTACGACGCGGACCAGCTGGCCGCCCTCATCTCACTCATCGCCCTCATCAACACCTACAACCGGGTGAACGTCATAGTCCAGCAGCCGGCGGGCGACTACCAGCCGGGCCAGTTCGGATAGCGCCTCCCGGGATCGCCCGGCGGTAGCATCCCTGCCGGGGACTGCTCCCCACTTGGCGCGAAGCCCGGCAGGGAGAGTGACGATGACCGGCGGCTCACACCGCGTGACGCCCCCACGGCGTCGCGACGCGCGGCGCAACTGGGACCTCCTGGTGGGAGCCGCCCGCGAGGTGTTCGCGGAGCAGGGTCTCGAGGCGCCACTGGACGTGATCGCGCGCCGGGCGGGCGTGGGGAACGCGACGCTCTACCGGAACTTCCCCACCCGCGCCGCCCTCGTCGACGCCGTCTTCCACGACCTCCTGACGGGCACGATGGCCGCGGGCGATCACGCCCGGACGGCCCCGGACGCCTGGGGGGCGCTGAACGAGTACCTCCGGGCCGTCTTCGTCACGCTGGCCGCCGACCGCGGCACCAACGACCTCATGACCACCCGTCTGGAGGGCGTCGAGGCGCTCCGGGCCGTGCACGCCCACAACCGCGAGACGATGGAGATCCTGCTGAGCCGCGGCCGCGACCAGGGCACGGTCCGCGCCGACGCGGCCACCGAGGACGTCCTCTTCGCGCTTGCCGCCCTGGGCCGCGCCATCCCGGCCCTGACCACGGCGACGACCCCCGACGCCTGGCGCCGCCCCCTGGCCCTGTTCCTGGACGGCCTGCGCGCCGCGCCGGCCACTCCGCCGCTCCCGGGCGCCGCTCTGACCGTCGACCAACTCGGCGCTGTCCTCCAGGAGTTGGGCCGACAACACTAGGTGTGGGTGCGTCGTGGCGGTCTGCGCGTCAGGTGGTACATGGCGTATGTCACAGCGATGATGAAGTCCGTCGCCAGCCAGACCGCGACGATCAGGCCGACACCGATCGTGGTGCCGACGGCGTCGGAGTCCTCGCACAGCTTCAGGGCGTCGCCCGTCAGGCCCGAGCAGGAATCCGGCGTTCCGCTGCCGCTGGCGGCACCTGCCACGACCCAGGCGAGAAAGACGACCTGGATCGCCAGAAAAACCCAGAAGAAGGCGTGATGCCCCTTCCTCGGGGAGTGGATCTCGCTCATGGCCTCGTCCTTCCAAGAGCCACTACTTCCCATTGTGCTCTTGTGATCGAGGCGGGATCGAGCGGGATCGAGGCCCGGGGCAGCAAAAAGGCCCAGGTCGCTGACCTGGGCCTCAACTGTGGAGCGGGTGACGAGAATCGAACTCGCACTCTCAGCTTGGGAAGCTGATGTTCTACCACTAAACTACACCCGCGAAAAACACCGTCTGTGGCGGTGTCGTAACGTCGCACACTCTACCTCATCCCAGGCCCCGGGCGCTTTTGCCGCGGGGCCCGCGTGCTGTCCGGGGCGCGGATGGCGCTTCGGGACGCGGGAGTTGGGGCGTACGGTGAGAGACCGGAGTGCCGCCTGGAGGGGCGCCCCTTTCGTCCCGTAATGTGGCCTTTCGTCGTCAGCTCGCGTACGAGCAGGTGCGGGACGCTGCGAGCTCAACTACGGCAATGGGGAAGGGACTCGAGGACCTGATGGAGCGCACCGTCGTCCGATGTGCCGAAGGGCACGTGTTCAGCACTGCTTCGTTCCCGATGCAGAAGGCCGACCGGCTCGGACCCGGCCGTCTCATCCGCTGTCCACGATGCGCCCGATTGCGGCATGCCGTGCCGGTCATGTCGCAGAAGCGCTAGCGAGGGCACAGGGGAAGCAGCGAACAACAGCGCGCGGGGCCGTCCGATTGGGGCGGGCCCGCGCGCTCTGCGTATCCTCGGTGCGTGCTTCTCTCAGACAAGGACATCCGGGCCGAGATCGACGCCGGACGAGTACGGATCGATCCGTACGACGAATCCATGGTGCAGCCCTCAAGCATCGATGTGCGGCTCGACCGCTACTTCCGGGTGTTCGAGAACCACCGCTACCCCCACATCGACCCCTCCGTGGAGCAGGCCGACCTGACGCGGCTCGTGGAGCCCGAGGGCGACGAGCCGTTCATCCTGCACCCCGGCGAGTTCGTGCTGGCCTCGACGTACGAGATCATCAGCCTGCCCGACGACCTCGCCAGCAGGCTGGAGGGGAAGTCGAGCCTGGGGCGGCTCGGCCTGGTGACACATTCGACGGCCGGCTTCATCGACCCCGGCTTCTCCGGGCACGTGACGCTCGAGCTCTCCAACCTCGCGACGCTGCCCATCAAGCTCTGGCCCGGCATGAAGATCGGCCAGCTGTGCATGTTCCGGATGACCTCGCCCTCCGAGTCGCCCTACGGGTCGGAGCGCTACGGGTCGCGTTACCAAGGGCAGCGCGGGCCGACCGCCTCCCGTTCCTTCCTCAATTTCCATCGGACCCAGGTGTGACATCCAGCATGAGTGACGTGCGCGAGAACCTTACGTACGAGAAGTTCGGCGGCGCGGTGCGCGAGCTCGCGCAGACCATCGCCGATGACGGCTACCGGCCCGATGTGGTGCTCTCGATCGCGCGTGGTGGCGTCTTCGTCGCGGGCGGGCTCGCGTACGCGCTCGACTGCAAGAACATCCACCTGGTCAATGTCGAGTTCTACACGGGCGTCGGGACGACCCTGGAAATGCCCGTCATGCTGGCGCCCGTGCCCAACGCCATCGACTTCACCGACAAGAAGGTGCTCATCGCCGACGATGTCGCCGACACCGGGAAGACGCTGAAGCTCGTGCACGACTTCTGCCTCGATCACGTGGCCGAGGTGCGCAGCGCGGTGATCTACGAGAAGTCGCAGTCGCTCGTGAAGTGCGAGTACGTGTGGAAGCGCACCGACGACTGGATCAACTTCCCCTGGAGCGTCGAGGCGCCCGTCGTGAAGCGTGCCGGTCAGGTGCTCGACGCCTGAGCAGCCGGAGAAGAGAAGGGCCCCGGCGGATCGCTCCGCCGGGGCCCTTCTCCGTCTCAAGTACTAGAACGTGCCCAGCTTGATGATCGCCAGCAGCGCGAGCAGCTGGATCGACGCCGCGCCCAGCGCCTTCGGCCACGGCAGGTCGTGCGACTTGCTCACCATCGCGGTGAGCAGCGCGCCCGCGGCGACCCAGGTCACCCAGCCGAGCAGCTGGACGAAGGGCTGGCCGCCGCCGAGGAACATCGCGACGACCACGCGGGGCGCGTCCGTGATGGACATGATCAGCATGGAGAGGCCGACCGTCGGCTGCCAGGCGCCGTCGCCGCCGAGCTGGCGGGCGAGGGTGTGCGTGACCACGCCCAGGATGAAGGCACTGATCGTGATCGCGACGGCCGTCGTCAGGACGTACGGGACGGCCGTGGAGAGCGTGGCGTTGATGGCGTCCTCGCGGGCGCCGTCGAAGCCGAAGATCGCCAGGAGGCCGTAGAGGAACGTCACGATGACGGCCGGGGCCCACATCGCGTAGTCCCGCATCTGGAGGAAGGTCGGCCCCGGGCGCAGCACGATGCCGCGCAGGAGGTCCTTCCAGTGCAGGCGGGGGCCCATCGGCGCAGGAGCCTGGCCCGCGCGGTAGGTGTCGCCCGAGGTGTACGGGTCCTCGCCCACGGAGAAGGCCTGGGTGTGACCGGGGTTGTTGGCGGCGTACGGATCGAAGCCGCCCTGGCCGCCTCTCTGGCCGCCGTGACCGGGATCACCCGGTCCGCCGAAGTACTCCGGCTCCCCGTGGTTGCCGTGGTTGCCGCCCGCCTGCGGCCATTGCTGCCCGCCGTATCCGCCCTGGCGGCCTTGGCCGCCGCCCTGGCCCTGGCCGTACGGGGGCTGCTGCCCGCCGTAGGGCTGCGAGGGCGACTGAGGGTAGCCGTACGGAGGCTGCTGGCCCTGGGGGGCCTGCTGTCCGTACGGCTCCTGCCGCGGTCGTTGTTGGGGTCGCGCTTGCGGGGTGCGGTTGTCCCGGCCGCGTCCGATCCTGAATCCAGCCACGAATCGAACGTACCTGGTCTGAAGGGCCCGGGTCGTCCCTCCCCGGGAGGAGAGAGGCTTTGCCGCTGACCTGTGACAACCCCTAGGGGGACCCTGAGGGGTTCTCCCCAGGGCCCCGGTGCCGCCGCTGTCGCCGGTGACCGGCTACTTCCCGAGCACCGCTCCGTACGCCAGCGGGTCCGAAGAGGCGGGCAGGCCGAGGGAGTTCGGGGTGACGACCGAACCGCCGGCCTTGGCGCCCGGCAGGTCCCAGACGCCGCCCGCGGCGGAGTTCTCGCCGGGCGCGGCGACGGACAGGTCCCAGACGCCGTCGCCGTTGTGGTCGCCGAAGGCGAGCGCCCCGCCGAAGAGATCGCCCGCCTGGGCGACGCCCAGGATGTCGGGGGAGTTCTGCTGGTAGGCGACCGTGCCCGGGTTCGCCGCGCCCGCCGGGTCGAGCAGGCCCATCTCGCCGCCCTTCAGGACGGTGACGCTGCCCGCCTTCGCCGCGCTGCCGATGGCTTCGCCCGGGGCGCCCGCGATCAGGTCGTCATGGCCGTCGGCGTCGATGTCCGCCGCGGTGAGGGCGTCACCGAAGCCGTCGCCGGTCTCGGCGACTCCGGGCATGCCCGCGGTGTCCTGGTTGAACGTCTGCTGCTCCCAGCCGAAGCTGCCGTTCGGGCCGCCGAAGCGGATGTGGATGCCGCCGCCCTTGGTGAGCTCCTCGGGGCCGCACGGGTCGTCGATGTTCTCGTCGGCGATCTCGCGGCAGTTGCCGATGGCGAGGTCGTCGTAGTTGTCGCCGTCGAAGTCGCCGGAGACGAGGGCGTTCGCGGCGCCGTTGGAGTTGTTCCAGAAGTTGCCCATGGTGCCCTCGTCCTTGTTCCAGCCGTAGAGGCGCAGGTGGGACTGGGTGTAGGGCTGGTTCTTCGTGTAGTAGGCGAGGGCCAGGTCGGGCAGACCGTCGGTGTCGAAGTCGCCGGTCGTCAGGAGGGGGGCGCGGCCGCCCATGCGGTCGCCCATGACCGGCTCGGTGCGGGCGGCGAGCGGGTTGAGGTTGGCGACGACCTGGTCCTTGCCGCCGATGGCGAGGTCGACGTCCGTGTCACCGGTGAAGTCGGCGGCGGCCAGGGCGTTTCCGTACGCGTCGCCGGACTTCGCGCCCCGGGCCGCGGTGTTGGCCAGGGCGAAGCCGTCGCCGGTGCCGTACAGGACGGTGACCGAACCGGCGTCGCTGTGGGCTTCGATGTCCTCGCCGGGGGCGCCGATCACCAGGTCGGCGTACTTGTCGTCGTCCACGTGCGCGGCCACGACGGACCCCCCGAACCGGTCACCGGCCTCCGGGGTGCCGGGCACCTCGACGGTGGCCTGCGTGATCCGCCGGACCCCGTGCGGGCCGGGCCCGTACTCACCACCGAACACGACGCTCACATACCCGGCCTTGGCCTTGCCGCCGACGGTGCCGCTGGGCACGCCGACGAAGAGGTCGTCGTAGCCGTCACCGTTGAAGTCACTGGTGAGGGGCGCGGCGGCGGGCGCGGGCGCGGCGGCGGCGGTGGCCGCGAAGGGGAGGGCGAGACCGGTGGCGGCGAGGGCGGTGGCGGCGGCCAGGGCGACGGTTCGGGCGCGCAGGGGCACAGTGGGCACGGTGGGCTCCAACTTGTTCATGGGCACGGAGAGTTGGCGGAGAGCCAGGCGTGATGACCCGGCTGCACAGCTGCGCAGCCGCACTGGTTCACCTGTGTGACACGCGGAGTTGGGCAAGGGTTGCCCCCGGGATGCGCCCGGAGGGGAGAGCCGGGCCCGCACGGAGGGGTGCGGGCCCGGGGTTCGGCGGGGGGCGAAGGGGAGCGGGGGTCCGTCGGCGAAGTTGGTGCCGAAGCGGGGCGTGCCCGTGGATGAGCGGCAGGCCGGGAAATCTCAGCTCGCCCGCTATCGGCTCAGCACTGCCCCATAGCCACTGGCGCCGGAGAGCCCCAGCTTCCCGGGGGTCACCGAGGTCATCTCCGGGCCGGGGTCGTTCGTGGGCGTCTTCGCGTACCAGACGCCGCCCGACTTCGCGTCCTCGCCGGGCGTGCCCACGGCGAAGTCCGGCAGCCTGTCGCCGTTGTAGTCGCCCGCGGTGACCGCGGCGCCGAAGCGGTCGCCCGCCTCCGCCGTGCCCGGCACTCCCGCGGAGTTCTGGCTGAAGGCGGGTCCCGCGAGGTCCGTACCCGTGCCGGTCGCGGTGAGGAACCAGTACGTGCCCGCGTTCTCGGCGGTACCGACCGCCTCCGTCTCGGAGCCGGCGATCAGCTCGTCGCGGCCGTCCTGGTCGGTGTCGGTGGACGCGAGCCGCGCCCCGAAGTTGTCCCCCGCCTCCGGGCTGCCGCCGACCTGCGGGCCGCTCTGCGTGGTGCAGGAGGACGGGCCGCCCAGCGTGGAGCCCTTCTTGCCGTACACGGTGAGGATCGCGCCGCCGAGACGGTCCTCGCAACTCGTGCTCTCCGACTCGGGGTTGGGCTGGACGTTGCCGATCGCCAGATCCGCCGTGTCGTCCCCGTCGAAGTCACCGGTGGCGAGCCCGGTGTCGGTGCTGTCGCCCGTGGACCACGTCGTCTTCCACTCGCCCGTGCCCGCGTCGCGGCTCTTCACCGTCGTACCGCTGACCTCCATGCCGTCGTGACTGAACGCGAGGTCGTCCGCGCCGTCCCCGTCGAAGTCACCGGCGACCAGCGCGCGGGGCCCCGCGAAGTGCCAGCCCTCGACCCGGGACAGGTCGGCGGGAGAGCCCGCGGTGAAGGGGCCGGGGCGCACCGAGACCGAACTGGTCTCGTCGAAGTGGGTGTTGAGGGCGATGTCCTTGTCGCCGTCCTTGTCGAAGTCGCCACTCGCGAGCAGCTCGCCGTAACTGCCGTCGCTGACCTGGCCGTTGGCCGCGGTGAAGCCACCCTTGAAGCCGCCCGCCGCGCCCCATACGACGGCGACGGTGCCCGCGGAGATGCCCGCGTCGTTGTCCTCGTCGGGTGTGCCGACAATGAGGTCGCTGTAGCCGTCGCCGTTCATGTCGTTCGAGTCGACGGCCGTGCCGAACGCGTCGCCCGCCTCCGCCGTGCCGGGCACGCCCGCCGTGGCCTGGCTGACGGTGGTCGAGCCGTGCTTGCCGAGGCCGGACGCGCCGCCCCACACCACGTTGACGTAACCGGCCTTGGCCTTGCCGCCGACCGTCGCGCCCGGCACGCCGACCGCGAGGTCCGCGTAACCGTCGTTGTTGTAGTCGGCGGTCGGAACGGCGGGCTCGGCGGCGACAGCGCCGCCCGCGGTCAGGCCCGCGACGCCGAGCACGGTGGCGGCGCAGAGCGCGCTCGCCGCGAGGATCTTGTTGCGTGCGGGCTTTCGCGCGCGGTCAGCTCTTGAGGTCACCAGATGTCTCCAACTCACGTAATCAGAAGGGAAAGGGGGGGGCAGGGCGGAGGGAAAGGCCCGCCGCTCAGCGCAGCGTCCTGCTCAGCGCAGCGTCCTGCTCAGCGCAGCGTCCTGCTCAGCGCAGCGTCTCGCCGAAGCTGGTGGCGCCGAGCCCGAAGTCCGAACCGTTGAACGAGGCCGCGTACGACGACGTCAGGCCCGTCGCCGTGCCGCGCAGGACCCACACGGCGCCGACGTCCCGCGTCGTGCCGATGTCCTCGCCGGTCGCGCCGGTCGCCAGGTCCGCCTTGCCGTTCTTGTTGATGTCCTTGAGGCGCACGGACGCACCGAAGCTGTCGCCCGCCTCGGCTACGCCGGGTACGCCCGCGGTCTCCTGGTGCCAGGCCTCGCCCGAGGTGAACTTGCCCGCGGTGGACTTCAGGAGCGTCACGCTGCCGGTGCCGTCCACTGTGCCGACCTCCTCGCCGGGCGTGCCCACCGCGAGGTCCGCGAGGCCGTCGCCCGTGACGTCGCCCGCGGCCACGGACCAGCCGAAGCCGTCGTCCGCCTCGTCGGCGCCGGGGATGCCCGTACTGGCCTGGTCGTACGTCACGGGCGCACCGAACCTGCCGTTGCCGCCGAACCACACGGTGACCGAACCGCCCTTGGCATCACGGGGGTTGCCGGTGACCAGGTCGGCGTAGCCGTCGCCGTTGACATCACCGGTGGTGGCGGCGGAGCGCGTGGCCGTCGGGTCGGCGCCCTCGCCGAGGACCTCGGCCTGGTAGCCGTAGTCGCCGGCGCCGCCGTTCATGTGCGCGGTCCAGGCGCCGCCGTCCGCGCGCTCGCCGTACAGGACGAGGCCGATGCCGTCCTTGCGCTTGAAGTTGCCCGCGACCATGCCGTCCAGGTGAGCGTCCTCGGGGATGAAGTCGACCTCCAGGCCGAACGCCTGGCCCCCCGCGCCGGAGTAGTACCACCAGTTGTCGCCGCTGATCACGGCCAGCTGGGGTGAACCGTCGTCGTCGAAGTCGGCCCAGGTGGTGGCCTCGCCGAAGCGGCCCGCGGTGTCGGCGGGGGCGTTCACGACGTGGCCGCCGGAGGTGAAGGCGTTCCTGCCGCCCTTGATCACGGTGACCGAGCCGGACGGCTTGCCCTCGACCTGCTCGCCGGGGGAGCCCACGATCAGGTCGGCGTAGCCGTCACCGTTCGTGTCGCCGCTGGTGACGTTCTCGCCGAACTCGTCCTCGTCCTCCAGGACTCCGGGCACTCCGGCCGTGTCCTGGGTGACGGTGACGGAGCGGCCCCCGGATACCCCGGAGGCCGAACCGAACGTCACGGTCACGGAGTTGGAGCGGGGGGTCCCGACGGCCAGGTCGCGGTAGCCGTCCCCGTTGTAGTCGTCCTTGAGCGTGGACGCGGCGCTCGCCGTGCCCGCGAGGGGCAGTGTCAGACCGGCGGCGGCAAGGGCCGCCACACTCGCGGCGATGGCCAGATTACGTACACGCACGTGGGACTCCCGGGAGTGGGGAAATGCTTCCGGGGGTGTGACTTGTGGGGCGTACGAATGGTTGTGCGACGGGGGAGTTGGGGTGACTTCCAGATGAACCAGGGGGGGGGCGCCCCCGCCCCCTGCGCCCTGTTCCTACGCCCTGTCCCTACCCCTGTCCCCTACGCCCCGTCCCCGAGGGCGAGGAACTCCTGCGTCGAGAACGTGAGCCCAGGCTTGCGCGCCACCAGCTCGCCCTTCACTCCGGGGTACACCCCCACGGTGTCCTTGCCCTCTCCCCGGTAGGTCCGCAGGACGAGATCGGCCCGCTTGTCACCGTCGAAGTCCGCGATGCTCAGCACCTGCGTGGTCCCCTCCGCGGCCGGGACAACCGTCGCCGTCGCGTTGGCCGAAAGGCCACCCGTCCGCCCCCGGAAGACCCGCACCTCACCCGCGTCGCCGCCACTCCCGCTGCCGCCCCCGCTCAGGACGAGCTCGCTCAGGCCGTCCCCGTCGAAGTCGCCCGCGTCCACGGCCACGTCCTTCGCCTCAAGGGTGGAGCGCAGGGTGCCGGGCACGTCGTAGCGCAGCGCGACCCCGGCCGGGCCCGCGACGGCCGCGTCCATGCCCTTGCCCTTGCCGAAGCGCCCGAACGCGGTGTCCGTCCCGGACGGGAAGAGCACCCCGGTCTCGGCGGGACCCTTCGGGCCGCCCAGGACGAGGGCTCCGGCCGCGGCGCCGGACGCGTTCGCCGCCTTGCGGACGAGGAGGTCGTCGTAGCCGTCGCGGTCGACGTCCGTGGCCCTGCCGGTGACGAGGTCGTTGCCGGGCGCGGCCAGTGGCTTGCCCGCGGCGCGCGGGGCGCCGGTCCGCTTGAAGGGGCCGCGCAGGAAGGTGAGCCGGGCGCCGCTCGCGTGCAGGACGAGGTCGCTCGCGCCGTCACCGTCGAAGTCGCCGCACACCGGCTGGTCGGACCAGTCGTTGCCGATGCGGGACTGCTTGGGCACCTGCACCTTCACGGCCTTGCCCGTCAGGCCCCGAGCCGAGCCGAAGAGGATCTGCAGCGGCACGGGCGGCTGGCCGATGCCGTCATAGGGCGGGTCGGTGGAGACGAGCAGGTCGGTGAACCCGTCCTTGTCGAGGTCGCAGGCGGCCTCCGACTCGAAGGCGGCGGGCAACTCGCCCTTCGTACGCGCTCCGTTGGCCTGGGCGCTCAGCAACTGCCGTGCCCCGGGGCGCAGTCCGCTCTTCGACCCGTAGACGACACCGATGCCCGCGTCGTCGCCGTGGCCGCTGTGCACCAGATTGTCGAGTACGAGATCGGGGGCGCCGTCACCGTTGAAGTCGTCGTCGACCTTGCTGCCCTTGCCCTGGGGGACGGGCTGCTGGGGTGCGCCCTTGCCCGCCATGCTGACGGGCTTGTGCCGGGCGTCCGGCTTGGCCGCGTCGTCGTTGCCGCCGCCGCACCCGGTGAGCAGCAGCGCGCAGCTGACGACGGCTGCCGTGCCCATGACACCCATGCGCCGCGCGGCGCCCTCGCGTCTGACACCACGTACGCCACGTATCCCGGCACTCCGCATGCCCATCTCCCGCCCCGACCGCCCCAACCGACAACAACCAGCACATGATGCTCCCCTATGTGTCACAAACGAAAGGCCGGTCCCGCCCGAGGGGCGGAACCGGCCTGAAAGCCGCGAGGCAGGGGGCTACTTGACCGGCTCGGGCGCCGGCTCGTCCGCGGTCTCGGCCTCACCGGCGGGGTCCACCGGCGTCTTCACGGAGTCGAGCAGCAGCTGCGCGACGTCCACGACCTGGAGGGACTCCTGGGCCTTGCCGTCGTTCTTCTTGCCGTTGACCGAGTCGGTGAGCATCACCAGGCAGAACGGGCAGGCGGTCGACACGATGTCGGGGTTGAGGCTGAGCGCCTCGTCGACCCGCTCCGTGTTGATGCGCTTGCCGATCCGCTCCTCCATCCACATCCGCGCGCCACCCGCGCCGCAGCAGAAGCCGCGCTCCTTGTGGCGGTGCATCTCCTGCTGGCGCAGGCCCGGGACGGCGGACATGATCTCGCGCGGGGGCGTGTAGATCTTGTTGTGCCGGCCGAGGTAGCACGGGTCGTGGTAGGTGATGAGGCCCTCGACGGGCGTCACCGGGATCAGCTTGCCCTCGTCGATGAGGTGCTGGAGCAGCTGCGTGTGGTGGATGACCTCGTAGTCGCCGCCGAGCTGCGGGTACTCGTTGCCGAGCGTGTTGAGGCAGTGCGGGCAGGTCGCGACGATCTTCTTCGCGGTCTTCGGCTTGGCCGAATCGGGCGTGACCTTGCCGTCGTCGTCGAGCTCCTCGCCGAACGCCATGTTCAGCGCCATCACGTTCTCCTGGCCGAGCTGCTGGAACAGCGGCTCGTTGCCCAGGCGGCGAGCGGAGTCACCCGTGCACTTCTCGTCGCCGCCCATGATCGCGAACTTGACGCCCGCCATGTTGAGCAGCTCGGCGAAGGCCTTGGTGGTCTTCTTCGCCCGGTCCTCGAGGGAGCCGGCGCAACCGACCCAGTAGAGGTACTCGACCTCGGTGAGGTCCTCGATGTCCTTGCCGACGACCGGCACCTCGAAGTCGAGCTCCTTGAGCCACTCAAGGCGCTGCTTCTTGGCCAGACCCCAGGGGTTGCCCTTCTTCTCCAGGTTCTTGAGCATCGTCCCGGCCTCGGACGGGAACGCGCTCTCGATCATCACCTGGTAGCGGCGCATGTCGACGATGTGGTCGATGTGCTCGATGTCCACCGGGCACTGCTCGACGCAGGCGCCGCAGCTGGTGCAGGACCACAGGACGTCGGGGTCGATGACGCCGTTCACCTCGGCGGTGCCGACGAGGGGGCGCTCGGCCTCGGCGAGAGCGGCGGCGGGAACGTCCTTGAGCTGCTCCTCCGTCGCCTTCTCGTTGCCCTCCATGTCCTTGCCGCCGCCCGCGAGGAGGTACGGGGCCTTGGCGTGCGCGTGGTCGCGCAGCGACATGATCAGGAGCTTCGGCGAGAGCGGCTTGCCGGTGTTCCACGCGGGGCACTGCGACTGGCAGCGGCCGCACTCGGTGCACGTACTGAAGTCGAGGAGGCCCTTCCAGGAGAACTGCTCGACCTGGCTGACACCGAAGACGGCGTCCTCCGCCGGGTCCTCCCAGTCGATCGGCTTGCCGCCGGACGTCATGGGCTGGAGCTCGCCGAGGGTCGTGGAGCCGTCCGCGTCGCGCTTGAACCAGATGTTCGGGAAGGCGAGGAAGCGGTGCCAGGCGACGCCCATGTTCGTGTTGAGCGCGACGGTGATCATCCAGATGAAGGACGTCGCGATCTTCACCATGGCGAAGAAGTACGTGAGGTTCTGCAGCGTGGAGAGATCCATGCCGCCGAACCACGAGACGAACGGGTACGAGATGAAGAACGACGCCTCGTAGCTGTCCACGTGGTGCTGGGCGCCCTCAAGGGCGTGCAGCGTGAAGATGCAGACGCCGACGATGAGGATGACGGCCTCGACGAAGTACGCCTGGCCCTTCTTGGAGCCCGCGAAGCGGGACTTGCGGCCCGGCTTGTCGGGGTTGCTCAGCTGCCGGATGACGATCAGCGTCAGGATGCCGACCACCGTCATGGTGCCGATGAACTCGACGAACATGTTGTACGGGGCCCACTCGCCGATGATCGGCAGCATCCAGTCGGCCTTGAAGAGCTGGCCGATGGCGTTGACGATGGTCAGGAGCAGCGAGAAGAAGCCCACCGCCACGAACCAGTGCGCGACGCCGACGACGCCCCAGCGGTTCATGCGGGTGTGGCCGAGGAACTCCCTGGCCACGGTGACGGTGCGCTGCACGGGCTGATCGGTGCGGGTACCTGCGGGGACCGGCTGTCCGAGCCGCATGTACTGGTAGATCTGCACGATGGCACGGCCGAACAGCGCGACGCCGACCGCGATTAGGACCAGCGACACGATGATCGCGGCGAGTTGCATTTGGGGGCTCCTCGGGCCTGCGAGGCGAACTATTACTAAGCGGTAACTTATGCAGTCCGTCTGAGACTACCCACTTACTCAGCCGCACTGTAGCCAGCAGGGCGGTGATCTGCGTCGCTCAGGTCACCCTTGCCGAGTCGCGCCCCGCAGGGGCGCGGGGAACTGCGCGCCCAGCCCGCGACGGACCCGCGGACGCATGCATGGAGGCTCGGTGCCGGGGCGCGGGTTGCGCGTAAGCCCGGGATAAGAGTTGAGTCCCCCAGGCTCAGCTCTGTTGACGCCAGCGCAGCGGTCATGCATTGTTGAGTCAGATCCACTCAAGAGTTACATCTGGAGGAACTGAAATGGCACGTGCGGTCGGCATCGACCTGGGCACGACTAACTCTGTCGTCAGCGTTCTTGAAGGCGGCGAGCCCACCGTCATCACCAACGCCGAGGGCGCCAGGACCACGCCGTCCGTCGTCGCCTTCGCGAAGAACGGCGAGGTGCTTGTCGGCGAGGTCGCCAAGCGCCAGGCGGTCACGAACGTCGACAGGACCATCCGTTCGGTCAAGCGCCACATGGGCACTGACTGGAAGGTGGACATCGACGACAAGGGGTTCAACCCCCAGCAGATCTCGGCGTTCATCCTGCAGAAGCTGAAGCGCGACGCGGAGTCGTACCTGGGCGAGAAGGTGGCCGACGCGGTCATCACCGTCCCGGCGTACTTCAACGACTCGGAGCGCCAGGCCACCAAGGAGGCCGGCGAGATCGCGGGCCTGAACGTCCTGCGCATCGTCAACGAGCCGACGGCCGCCGCTCTCGCGTACGGCCTCGACAAGGACGACCAGACGATCCTCGTCTTCGACCTCGGTGGCGGCACCTTCGACGTGTCCCTCCTGGAGATCGGCGACGGCGTCGTCGAGGTGAAGGCCACGAACGGCGACAACCACCTCGGTGGTGACGACTGGGACCAGCGCGTCGTCGACTACCTGGTCAAGCAGTTCAACAACGGCCACGGCGTGGACCTCTCCAAGGACAAGATGGCGCTCCAGCGCCTGCGCGAGGCGGCCGAGAAGGCCAAGATCGAGTTGTCCTCCTCCACGGAGACCACGATCAACCTGCCCTACATCACGGCGTCCGCCGAGGGCCCGCTGCACCTGGACGAGAAGCTCACGCGCGCCCAGTTCCAGCAGCTCACGTCCGACCTTCTGGAGCGCTGCAAGACGCCGTTCCACAACGTCATCAAGGACGCGGGCATCCAGCTCTCCGAGATCGACCACGTCGTTCTCGTCGGTGGCTCGACCCGTATGCCCGCCGTCGCGGAGCTCGTCAAGGAGCTGACCGGCGGCCAGGACGCCAACAAGGGCGTGAACCCGGACGAGGTCGTCGCCATCGGCGCCGCCCTCCAGGCCGGTGTCCTCAAGGGCGAGGTCAAGGACGTCCTGCTCCTCGACGTCACCCCGCTGTCCCTCGGCATCGAGACCAAGGGAGGGATCATGACCAAGCTCATCGAGCGCAACACCACGATCCCGACCAAGCGCTCCGAGATCTTCACGACGGCCGAGGACAACCAGCCGTCCGTCCAGATCCAGGTCTACCAGGGCGAGCGCGAGATCGCGGCGTACAACAAGAAGCTCGGAATGTTCGAGCTCACGGGCCTGCCGCCGGCCCCGCGCGGTGTCCCGCAGATCGAGGTCGCCTTCGACATCGACGCCAACGGCATCATGCACGTGACGGCCAAGGACCTCGGCACCGGCAAGGAGCAGAAGATGACCGTCACCGGCGGCTCCTCGCTGCCGAAGGACGAGGTCGACCGCATGCGCCAGGAGGCCGAGCAGTACGCGGACGAGGACCACAAGCGCCGCGAGGCCGCCGAGTCCCGCAACCAGGGCGAGCAGCTCGTCTACCAGACGGAGAAGTTCCTCACCGACAACGCGGACAAGGTCCCCGGTGACGTGAAGACCGAGGTCGAGTCGGCCGTCGAAGAGCTGAAGGAGAAGCTCAAGGGCGACGACACGGCGGAGATCCGCACGGCCACCGAGAAGGTCGCGGCCGTCTCGCAGAAGCTCGGCCAGGCCATGTACGCGGACGCGCAGGCCGCCGGTGCCGAGGGCGCTGCCCCGGGTGCCGAGGGCGAAGAGGCCCCGAACATGTCCAAGGACGACGACGTGGTCGACGCCGAGATCGTCGACGACGAGAAGCCGAACGACTCGAAGGGCGGCGCCGCATGACCGAGGAGACTCCGGGCTTCGGCGACAACGCCGAGAAGCCTGACGTCCCCTCCGGCGCCACCCCTGATGACGCGGCGCCGCAGGCCGCCGAGCCCTCCACCGAGGAGGGCCCGGCGGCCCCGGCCGGGGACGCAGCAAGCAGCACGACGGCTCAGTCCGCCCAGGATGTGGGTCTGATCGCACAGCTGGACCAGGTGCGTACGGCGCTCGGCGAGCGCACGGCGGACCTCCAGCGGCTCCAGGCGGAGTACCAGAACTACCGCCGCCGGGTGGAGCGGGACAAGGTGACGGTCAAGGAGATCGCCGCGGCGAACCTCCTGTCCGAACTCCTCCCGACCCTCGACGACGTCGGCCGCGCCCGTGAACACGGCGAGCTGGTCGGCGGGTTCAAGTCGGTGGCGGAGGCGCTGGAGACGGTGGTCGCCAAGATGGGCCTCCAGCAGTTCGGCAAGGAGGGCGAGCCCTTCGACCCGACGATCCACGAAGCCCTGATGCACTCGTACGCGCCCGACGTCACCGAGACGACGTGCGTCGCGATCCTGCAGCCGGGGTACCGCATCGGTGAGCGCACCATCCGCCCCGCGCGGGTGGCCGTGGCCGAGCCGCAGCCGGGCGCGCAGACGGTCAAGGGGGCCGCGGAGGACGATGCGACCGCCGCTCCCACGGACTCCGCCGACAAGGCGGAGGACAAGGAGACCGGTGGCGGCCCGGACGAGGGCTGACGTATCGGAGTTGTTGTGAAGCGAGAGGAGGGACGTCGGGGATGAGCACCAAGGACTTCATCGAGAAGGACTACTACAAGGTCCTCGGCGTCCCCAAGGACGCCACCGAGGCCGAGATCAAGAAGGCGTACCGGAAACTCGCACGCGAGAACCACCCGGACGCCAACAAGGGCAACACCAAGGCGGAAGAGCGCTTCAAGGAGATCTCCGAGGCGAACGACATCCTCGGTGACCCCAAGAAGCGCAAGGAGTACGACGAAGCGCGTGCTCTCTTCGGCAACGGCGGCTTCCGGGCGGGTCCCGGAGGCGGCGGTGCCGGAGGCTCCTTCAACTTCGACCTGGGCGACCTCTTCGGAGGCGGCGCCCCGGGCGGTGGAGCGGGCGGCGCCGGCGGTGGCTTCGGGGGCGGTCTGGGTGACGTCTTCGGGGGCCTGTTCAACCGAGGCGGCACGGGCGCGGGCGGCGCGGGCACGCGTACGCAGCCCCGGCGCGGCCAGGACGTCGAGTCCGAGGTCACGCTGAGCTTCACGGAGGCGGTGGACGGGGCCACGGTCCCGCTCCGGATGTCCTCCCAGGCTCCCTGCAAGGCTTGTTCCGGCACCGGCGACAAGAACGGCACACCGCGCGTGTGCCCGACCTGCGTCGGCACGGGACAGGTCACGCGGGGAGGCGGCGGCGGATTTTCGTTGACCGACCCCTGCGTGGACTGCAAGGGCCGTGGGCTCATCGCCCAGGACCCGTGCGAGGTCTGCAAGGGCTCGGGCCGCGCGAAGTCGTCGCGCACGATGCAGGTGCGGATCCCGGCCGGGGTCAGTGACGGCCAGCGCATCCGCCTGCGCGGCAAGGGCGGCCCCGGTGAACGGGGCGGCCCTGCGGGCGACCTGTACGTGGTCGTGCACGTCGACACCCACCCGGTCTTCGGCCGCAAGGGCGACAACCTCACGGTGACGGTGCCGGTGACGTTCGCCGAGGCGGCACTGGGCGGCGAGGTGAAGGTCCCCACCCTGGGCGGCCCGCCGGTCACCCTGAAGCTGCCTCCGGGCACCCCCAACGGTCGTACGATGCGGGCGCGGGGCAAGGGCGCGGTCCGCAAGGACGGTTCGCGGGGCGATCTGCTGGTGACGGTGGAGGTATCGGTCCCGACGTCGTTGTCGGACTCCGCGAAGGAAGCCCTGGAGACCTACCGCGAGGCGACTGCGGACGACGATCCGCGGGCAGAACTGTTCCAGGCCGCGAAGGGAGCATGAGATGGACGGCCGTCGTCGACAGTCCAATTTCGGGCGGGCGTACCAACTGACCGACGAGACGCCGGTCTACGTCATCTCAGTGGCCGCCCAGCTTTCCGGCCTGCATCCGCAGACCCTGCGCCAGTACGACCGCCTCGGTCTGGTCTCCCCGGACCGCACGGCGGGCCGTGGCCGGCGCTATTCGGCCCGCGACATCGAACTGCTGCGCACGGTGCAGCAGTTGTCGCAGGAAGAGGGCATCAACCTCGCCGGCATCAAGCGCATCATCGAGCTGGAGAACCAGGTCGCGGCGCTGCAGGCGAGGGTGGTCGAACTGTCCTCCGCCGTGGAGGGCGCTGCCGCGGCGATGCAGCAGCGCGAGGCGGCGGTGCACGCGTCGTACCGCCGCGACCTGGTTCCGTACCAGGACGTGCAGCAGGCGAGCGCGCTGGTGGTGTGGCGGCCCAAGAGGTCGTCGGAGCAGTAGATTTCGTACGCTCTTGTCGGGGCCGGGAGGTGTCAACCTCCCGGCCCCGACGTCTTGCTGTCTGTTGCCGGGGGAAGTGGAGGACTCACCATGGCCATGGTGGGACTGTTCTGGATCGCCGAGGGTGATGTGTACGTGGGCGCGAAGCCGTCGGGGCTCGCGGCGGGGGTGCGGCTGACGCCGGAGGGCGTGGTGGCCCTGGGCGAAAAGCAGGACGGCCTGTGGCCCTGGGAGGACGTCCACGCGCTGGCGGCGCGGGACGTCCCCGTGAAGTCCCTCAAGCGCAACGTGGGCGTGCTGGTGGGCCTGGCGCTGACGGTGGGCCTCGGTGGGGGCGACGAGGCGCCGACGATGACGCTGCGCGTCTCGGACGCCGACGGAGACACGGACCTCACGGTGTACACGGCGGCGGCGACGGGTTACTCCCGGGCGGAGTACGAACTCTCCCGCGAGCTCCTGTCCCGCCTGACGCAGGGCGCGGGCACGCTGCTGACGACGCTGGCGGCGATGGCGGAGTGGGGCAGGCGCCACGAGGGCGGGACGCCGAGGGCGGCGGAACGCGAGGACCTACTACGAACGTGGACGGAATCCTGATGGACGAACGGGACCTGAAGCATCTGCGCCGCTGCGTGGAACTGGCGCGGGAGGCCCTGGAGGCGGGCGACGAACCCTTCGGCTCACTCCTGGCATCGGCGGCCGGCGAGGTCCTGAAGGAGGACCGCAACCGAGTGGCGGACGGGGACCACACCCGCCACCCGGAGTTCGAACTGGCCCGCTGGTCGGCGCAGCACCTGACCCCCGAGGACCGCGCGAAGGCAACGGTCTACACGTCGGGCGAACACTGCCCCATGTGCGCGGCGGCCCACGGCTGGGTGGGCCTGGGCCGAATCGTGTACGCGGCGTCGTCGGAGCAACTGTCCCGGTGGCTGAAGGAACTGGGCGCCCCACCGCCCCCGGTGAACTCACTCCCGATCGGTGAGATCGCACCGGGGGTGAGGGTGGAGGGACCGGCCCCAGAACTGACCTCGCAGATCAGGGAGTTGCATCGGCGGTTGCATGCGGGGGGCTGAGGGCTTCAGTGGGCGCCGCCGCGGGCCCCGCGGAAAAAGGTCTTCCTTCGCCAGGGAGTTGCCGCGGTCGCGGTGACTCCGAGACCCAGAGCGATCGCGGCAGCAGCCCAGCTGAACAGGTCACCGGGCGGGTTGGCCGTCCAGTCCCACCAGTAGTGGGGGAACCACACCAGAAAGAGAACCGACACCGGCGGGATGGCCCAGCCGAGCTGCTGCCCCAGTACACGGGCCGCCAGCAGCGGCGAGGCCCAGCCAGATCAGGGTGGACCGGACGAACACGCTCCCGGAGCCGAAGCCGTTGACGAAGGCCTCGGCACCGAACGAGAAGGCGCAGACCGTCGCTGTGAGCGCGATGCAGTAGGCGACACGCAATCGGTGCATCGCGGACCCGCCCATTGCTCGACGCCGTGCGGTATGTGCTCTACGGACATGTCGTGCCCCCGTCCTGCTTTGTTGAAGCGACGCGATTCTACGTAGCGGCAGTTGCGTCACGGGCAGGATCGATGTGTGGGTGGCGTGTCACTTCCCCTGGTCCAGGATTCCCGAACGGCCGATGAGGTAGCCGAGTTGGGCTCTGCTGCGGCTTTCGAGGGCGGCGGCGAGCTTGGCGATATGGACGCGGGTCGTGCGCACGTTCATACCGAGGCGAGCCGAGATCTCCGAGTCTGTGAGCCCCTCGACGAGGAGGGCGGCTATGGCTTGCTGTCGGGTGGTGACGCCGTTACCCGCAGGTAGCTGCATCGAATGCGGGTACATAGGGGTGGCCAGGCCCCACAAGCAATCGAAGGCGGCGGCGAGGTGCTCGACGAGGACGGGGAGACGGATCGCCCCGCGCGTCTGCCAGGGACTGGGCCAGCGCCTCAGGAGGTCGGTATCCACCAGGTTGGATGGACAGCAGCTCTTGGCTGGAGTCGGCCAGTGCCCGTGCCACCGCCTCCTGGATCTGGGGGAGGCCACGCAGACGGTGACGGCGGAACGGTCCGAGGGTGCGGCCTGGCGGGGGGCGTCGGCCATGAGCGACTAGAACGCGTTGGCCAGCTTGGTGCCGCGATGCCGCTGATGGACGATGCCTTCCTCGATGGGCTCGAGCAATCGGGGGAGAGCTACGGCGGGAGCAGTGGGCCGCAGCCACCCCGCGTCCTCGGTGTCGGCGTGCAGGAGGCCGAATGCGATCAGGCAGGGCGTTGCTTCGGCCTCCTCCCTTCGGATGCGGCCCTCCGACAGAGCGCGTGTGTACAAGGAAAGGCCCGTCTCGCACGGTTCATCGGACCCGTGGGCATGGGGCTCATCCGTCACGTATCGCTCGCTCCCCTCACCTAGGTCAGTGCTCTTTGTCCAGGATCCCGGACTGTGCGATCAGATAGCCGAGTTGAGCTCGGCTTCCACTGCCCAGGGCTGCGGCGATCTTAGCGATGTGGGATCGGCAGGTGCGGACGTTCATGCCGAGGCGGCGGGCGATCGCTTCGTCCACGTGGCCCTCGATGAGGAGCCTGGCTATGGTGCGCTGGACGCCGGTGATGCCGTCGGTGGCGGGGGCGTAGGGGGTCTCTTCGAGGAGGGGAGCTGCACGTTGCCAGAGTTGCTCGAAGACGTTCGCCAGGTACTCGACGAGCCCCGGGTGCCTGAGTTCCAGGGCTACTTGGCGATCGTCCCGCGCGGGTATGAAGGCGACTGTGCGGTCGAAGATCATCAGCCGTTCGATGAGTTCCTCTAGGGTCCGCACCTCCACCTTGCCTTGTTTCATGTACTCGGCATAGGCAATCGTGCCCTGGCTGTGCCGAGCGGTGTGCTGGTAGAGGGTCCGCATGGTGATGCCGCGCTCGATGATGCCCTGGCTTCGCTCCACGGCCTCGGTGAGGATGGCCTCGCTCCGCCCGCCGCCCGGTTGAACCGTGAGGATCTCGGACTGGCACTCGGCTGTGGCGACTCCTATGGCCTCGTTGATCCGCTTGACGCCCTCCAGAACCGTTATCGCATGGACCGGCGTCCGGTCTTGAGCGGTGATGGCCATAAATGGCTCGAAGGTTTCGGTCAGTTCGACTGCGCGGGACCTACGTTCCTGGATCTCACGCTCAAGAGGCCGCAGGCGCTGAGCTAGCACGGCCGTCGGCGGAAGAGGACGTAGCCAGCCGGCGTCATCGGGATCGGGGTGCAGGAGGGCGAACTCCACCAGGCAAGGAGCCAGTGCGACTTCAGTGCGCGCTATGCGCCCTGAGCGCAGAGCGCTGGCGTAGAGCCTCTTCCCTTCGTCGCACAGGTCAGCCATGGAATGAGGATGTGCCCGAATTGGGCTGTTTATTGTCATATCTCCATCCCCCAGGGTCCTGAACGTGCAGGAACATGATGCATCGCTCCTGTGGTGTTCGCATGGCTGAATGAGCCATCGTCTTGGAAGGCCGGGGGAGAGTCGCTATGGAAGTGAGGACGAAGCGCGCTATGTGCAAGGGAATGCTTCGCTCGGTACTTGTCGGTGCCTTCTCCATTGGGTTGGCCATCAGTGCGTGGAGTGCTCTCGACACGCTTGGGAGTTCCGAGCCCGCGGCCACTCATATGTCGGCGCCCAATGCGGTGCCCCCGGACATCATTTGGAACACAGCCCCGGCGGGAGCGGGCGCATGAGTACTCCCCCCGACGACCGCACCTTCCGCCGAGAAATGGCCACCGCCTACCGCTCCGGTTGGCACTTCATCGATCTCGCCACCGCGATACCCCACGCCGGCGACTCGTTGATGGTCACGCTCCTCGGTGAGCCAGTAGTCGTCACCCGTGACGACGAGGAGGAGATCCGGGCCTACCGGTGCCTCCGCAAGCCGCGTGGCGCCCCCCAGCCCGTGCGGTGTGCCATTCGGTACGGGATGGTCTTCGTCAATCTCGACCGGCGTGACCACCAGCTGGTCGGTGAGCCGGGGCAGCCTGGGCAGCCGGGCGGCCGGGAGCAGCAGGACCAGCAGAGTTCCACCACTACAAGAGCCATTACAGCCACCCCCCGCAGCGCCTG
Source organism: Streptomyces sp. NPDC033180 (assembly GCF_055577645.1). Classification (NCBI taxonomy): domain Bacteria; kingdom Bacillati; phylum Actinomycetota; class Actinomycetes; order Kitasatosporales; family Streptomycetaceae; genus Streptomyces; species Streptomyces sp. NPDC033180. Next base: position 409,539 of record NZ_JBVIPU010000003.1, read on the forward strand.
ACGCGATCCCCCGTCGTTGTACATCGCGCAGGTGCTTCCCCCAGCAGCGGCGCCACCGTGGACCTGAACACGGTGGCGCCGCTGTGGTGTGTGCCGGTACCGGTACCGGCCGGCCGCGGCGAACTACGCGTCGCCCAGTGATCGCGTGCCCATCGCCCGGGTCAGCGTGATCTCGATCAGCGCCCGGTGCGGATTCGGCCTCGGCGGCCGCCCGTACCGCTCCTCGTAGCGACGCTCGCCCTCCGCGATCTCCGCCGCCTCCATGCGCACGCGCGCGTGCCCCTCCAGCGTCGCCCAGCGACGCCCGTCGACCTGGCAGACCGCCACCCGCGCCCCCGTCCCGTCCGCCCCCTCCGCCGCCAGGATGTGGCGCACCTTCGCGCTCGACCTGCTCGCGAGCACGCGGGCCACACCCGCCTCCGGGTCGTACGTCACGCAGACCGGCACGACGTGCGGGGAGCCGTCGGGGCGCGGCGTCGTCAGTGTGCACAGGTGCCGTTCACGCCAGAAGCTGAGGTAGGCGGGGGTCGGGTGGTGTGGATCCATGGCCATGAACTGGAATTTAGCCGCTCGAACGTCTCGCGCTTTCCTTGAGTGGAATAGACTCAACTTTATGTACGCTGTTTAAGTCAGGTGGGTTCGCGGAACCCGCCGACCCGTACGTCACCCGCCGACCCGTACGTCTTACGGATCGCACGGACGCAAGGAGGAGACGACACCCGTGGACGCCGAGCTGACCAACAGGAGCCGGGACGCGATCAACGCGGCCAGCAGCCTTGCCGTAAAGGACGGGCATCCGGATCTGACCCCCGCGCATCTGCTGCTCGCGCTGCTGGAGGGGCAGGACAACGAGAACATCACCGACCTGCTCGCCGCGGTCGACGCCGACCAGGCGGCCGTCCGTGCCGACGCCGAGCGGGCACTGAGCGGCCTGCCCAGCGTCACGGGTTCGACCGTCGCGCCGCCCCAGCCCAACCGCGACCTGCTCGCGGTCATCGCCGACGCCTCGAAGCGGGCGAAGGAGCTGGGCGATGATTACCTCTCCACCGAGCATCTGCTGATCGGTATCGCCGCCAAGGGCGGCTCCGCCGCGGAGGTCCTGAGCCAGCACGGGGCCACCGCCAAGAAACTGCTCGACGCGTTCGAGAAAGCAAGGGGAGGACGCCGGGTGACCACACCGGACCCGGAGGGTCAGTACAAGGCCCTGGAGAAGTTCGGGACGGACTTCACCGCCGCTGCCAGGGAGGGGAAGCTCGATCCCGTCATCGGGCGGGATCAGGAGATCCGGCGTGTGGTGCAGGTCCTGTCCCGCCGCACGAAGAACAACCCCGTCCTCATCGGTGAACCCGGAGTCGGCAAGACCGCCGTCGTCGAAGGGCTCGCGCAGCGCATCGTGAAGGGGGACGTTCCCGAGTCCCTGAAGAACAAGCGGCTCGTCTCCCTCGACCTGGGGGCCATGGTCGCGGGTGCGAAGTACCGCGGCGAGTTCGAGGAGCGGCTCAAGACCGTCCTCTCCGAGATCAAGGAGAGCGACGGGCAGATCGTCACCTTCATTGATGAACTGCACACCGTCGTGGGCGCCGGGGCCGGGGGCGACTCCGCCATGGACGCCGGCAACATGCTCAAGCCCATGCTCGCCCGCGGTGAGCTGCGGATGGTCGGCGCGACCACCCTCGACGAGTATCGGGAGCGGATCGAGAAGGATCCTGCCCTGGAGCGCCGCTTCCAGCAGGTGCTCGTCGACGAGCCGTCCGTCGAGGACTCGATCGCCATCCTCCGTGGGCTCAAGGGGCGCTACGAGGCCCATCACAAGGTCCAGATCGCCGACAGCGCGCTCGTCGCCGCCGCCGCGCTCTCCGACCGGTACATCACCTCCCGCTTCCTGCCCGACAAGGCCATCGACCTCGTCGACGAGGCGGCCTCCCGGCTGCGCATGGAAATCGACTCCTCCCCCCTCGAGATCGACGAACTCCAGCGTTCCGTCGACCGGTTGAAGATGGAAGAGCTCGCCCTCAGCAAGGAGACCGACCCGGCGAGCAAGGAGCGCCTCGAAAGGCTGCGGCGCGACCTCGCCGACAAGGAGGAGGAGCTGCGCGGGCTCAACGCCCGCTGGGACAAGGAGAAGCAGTCCCTCAACCGCGTCGGTGAGCTGAAGGAGAAGCTCGACGAGCTGCGCGGCCAGGCCGAACGCGCCCAGCGCGACGGCGACTTCGACACCGCGAGCAAGCTGCTCTACGGCGAGATCCCCACCCTCGAACACGACCTGGAGGTCGCATCCGAGGCCGAGGAGGAGGTCTCCAAGGACACCATGGTCAAGGACGAGGTCGGGCCCGACGACATCGCCGACGTGGTCGGCGCCTGGACGGGTATTCCGGCCGGGCGGCTCCTCGAGGGCGAGACGCAGAAGCTGCTCCGCATGGAGGACGAGATCGGCAAGCGGCTGATCGGCCAGACCGAGGCCGTGCAGGCCGTCTCCGACGCCGTGCGCCGCACGCGGGCCGGGATCGCCGACCCCGACCGCCCCACCGGGTCCTTCCTCTTCCTCGGGCCGACCGGTGTCGGCAAGACCGAGCTGGCGAAGGCCCTCGCGGACTTCCTCTTCGACGACGAGCGCGCCATGGTCCGCATCGACATGAGCGAGTACGGCGAGAAGCACAGCGTGGCCAGGCTGGTCGGTGCCCCGCCCGGCTACGTCGGCTACGAGGAGGGTGGCCAGCTCACCGAGGCCGTACGCAGGCGCCCGTACAGCGTGGTGCTGCTCGACGAGGTCGAGAAGGCGCACCCGGAAGTCTTCGACGTGCTGCTCCAGGTCCTCGACGACGGACGCCTCACCGACGGACAGGGCCGGACGGTGGACTTCCGCAACACCATCCTCGTCCTGACCTCGAACCTCGGCAGTCAGTACCTGGTCGAGCCGCTGACCTCCGAGGAGGAGAAGAAGCAGCAGGTCCTGGAAGTCGTACGGGCCTCTTTCAAGCCGGAGTTCCTGAACCGGCTCGACGACCTCGTCGTCTTCTCCGCGCTCGGCAAGGACGAGCTGGCGCACATCGCCCGACTGCAGATCGACCGTCTGGCCGCCCGGCTCGCCGAGCGCCGGCTCACGCTGGAGGTCTCGCCCGACGCGCTGGCCTGGCTGGCGGACGAGGGCAACGACCCGGCGTACGGTGCCCGGCCGCTGCGGCGCCTCATCCAGACGTCCATCGGCGACCGGCTCGCCAAGGAGATCCTCTCGGGCGAGGTGAAGGACGGGGACACGGTCCGCGTGGACACCTTCGAGGATGGCCTGATCGTCGGCCCGGCGACGGCCGGGAGGGCATAACCCGGTCACATCGGGGGCGGGGGTTGCGGGCCCCCGCCCGACATGGGGCAGGATGGCGGAATCCGTACGAAGGGACTAAGCACGTGAGCATCGACCCGTCCTCGATTCCGAATTTCGGGGGACAGCCCGAACCGCAGCAGGGCGATGGACCGGCGGGCCCCGTTGTCCCCGACCAGGACCTGGTCAAGCAGCTCCTGGACCAGATGGAGCTCAAGCACGTCGTCGACGAAGAGGGTGACCTCGCGGCGCCGTGGGAGGAGTTCCGCACGTACTTCATGTTCCGTGGCGAGGGAGACCAGCAGGTCTTCTCGGTGCGGACGTTCTACGACCGCGCGCACGGGATCGAAGAGAAGCCCCAGCTTCTCGAGGCGATCGACGACTGGAACCGCCGCACGCTGTGGCCGAAGGTCTACACGCACACCCACGACGACGGCACCGTCCGCCTCATCGGCGAGGCGCAGATGCTGATCGGCACGGGCGTCGCGCTCGAGCACTTCGTGTCGTCGACGGTCAGCTGGGTGCGGGCCGCGATCGAGTTCGACCGCTGGCTCGTCGAGCAGCTCGGCCTCGAGGCCGAGGTCGACGGCACCGAGGGTGAAGAGAAGCCCGGCGACGAGCAGGCCTGAGCCACGTCGCGGAGCGGCGAGAGCCCGGCCGGGGCACCCACCACGCGGTGGGCGCCCCGGCCGGGCTTCCGCGTCACAGCGACTTCAGCCGGGAGACCGCTTCCGCGAGGACTTCGTCCTTCTTGCAGAACGCGAACCGCACGAACGGCGCCCCGGCGTCCCGGTGGTCGTAGAAGACCGCGTTCGGAATGGCGACCACGCCGACGCGCTCGGGCAGGGCCCGGCAGAACGCGAAGCCGTCGGACTCACCCAGGCGGCGGATGTCGGTCGTGACGAAGTACGTGCCCGCCGGGCGGTAGACATCGAAGCCCGCGGCCGTCAAGCCCTCGCTCAGGAGATCCCGCTTGGCGCGCATGCCCTCGGCGAAGTCCGTGAAGTACGAGTCGGGCAGGGCCAGGGCCTCCGCGATCGCGTACTGGAACGGGCCCGACGACACGTAGGTGAGGAACTGCTTGGCCGAGCGGACCGCCGTCACCAGCTCCGGCGACGACGTGATCCAGCCGACCTTCCAGCCGGTGTACGAGAACGTCTTGCCCGCCGAGCCGATCGTCACCGTGCGCTCGCGCATGCCGGGGAAGGAGGCGAGGGGGATGTGCGCCGTGCCGTCGCCGTCGTCGAAGACCAGGTGCTCGTACACCTCGTCCGTGACCACCAGGAGGTCCCGCTCGACCGCGAGCTTCGCGATCTCGGTGAGCTCCGCGCGGGTCAGGACCGTGCCGGTCGGGTTGTGCGGGGTGTTCAGGAGCAGCAGCCGGGTGTGCGGCGTGATCGCGTCGCGCAGCTCGTCCAGGTCGAGACGGAAGCGGCCCTCCGCCGCGTCCGGGCGCAGCGTCACGGGGACCCGCTTGCCGCCGGCGAGGGCGATCGACGCCGCGTACGAGTCGTAGTACGGCTCCAGGGCGATGACCTCGTCGCCCGGCTCGACCAGGGCGAGCAGGGACGCGGCGATCGCCTCGGTGGCGCCCGCCGTGACCAGGACCTCGCGGTCGGGGTCGTACGCGAGGCCGTACCTGCGCCGCTGGTGCGCGACGATGGCCGCGCGGAGCTCGGGGACACCGGGCCCCGGCGGGTACTGGTTGCCGCGGCCGTCGCGCAGGGCGCGGACCGCGGCTTCCCGGATCTCCTCGGGACCGTCCGTGTCCGGGAAGCCCTGGCCGAGGTTGATGGCGCCCGTTTTCACGGCAAGCGCGGACATCTCGGCGAAAATCGTCGTACCGAACTCGGCGAGGCGGCGGTTGAGCAGCGGGCGCCCGCTCCCGGATGTGGAGGTCATGGCCGCCATCCTGCGCCGAACCTCTGGACTTCCTCAACTCTGCTTTGGGTCGGCATGCGCGGGGGCATTCCCCTTTCACACAAGAACAACATGCAAGAACAACATGAGAGAACGCGGACCCACGGGGGGCCTGCTTCGGGGGAACGGAAAGGGGCGTGGAGATCATGACTGGGGTCTTCGTGTTTGTCGGTCTGGTCGTACTTGTCGTCGCACTCGCCACCAAGGGCGGTCGTGGGCGCGGCAGCCGCTCTCGCTCCGGTGGGGCCGGCGCGGCGGGTTCCGGCGGCAGTTGGTGGGTCGGCGGTGGGGACAGCGGTGGTCACCACGGCGGTGGCTCCTGTGGTGGCGGTTCGTCCTGCGGCGGCAGCTCTTCGTGCGGCGGCGGCGGCGGTGGCGGTTGTGGCGGTGGCGGAGGCAGCTGACACGGGGCAGCTGGTCCGTCCATCTGTTGAAGTGCCCGGCAGGAGGCAACTCCTGCCGGGCACTTCGTCGTTGAGCCATTGAACAGTTGAACTGTGCAGCCCCCGCGGGGGTGGAAACCCTCCGAAGTTGGGTAAAAGCGCAGTGGCAGTGCAGCAGTCCATGATTCCCTCTTAACCGTCAGCACCGCCCTCGGACGGACGACTTGGACATCAAGGACGTTCTCGTGGGCACGAGCCGGCATTCCGACCTCCCGGTCTCCGACCGGGTGCGCCGGCACCACCTCCATTGCGTGTTAGCGGAGCCGACCCATGCTCACGACCCTGAAGACTGTCTATACCGACACGTGCGCCGCGGACCTCGCCTGGACCCTGGGGCGCGAGCCGCTTCCCGCACTCGCCACTCTCGAACTGGAGCTTGTCGACGCGAAAATGGAGCTGAGGCTTCTCGGGGCATCGCACCAGGTGCTCCTCGAAGAGGAGCAGGGCACCTGTTCCGAGACCGTCGCCTGCATCCCCGGCAGCAGTACGCCCCTTCCGCTCGGCGTCTCCAAGCGCCTCGGCGACTGGGAGTACGAGTTCGCGGCGCGCGTCGAGACCCTCTCGCGTGGTCAGTTCGCGGGCCGCGCACAGGAACTGCTCGCGCTGGTGGCCGAGCACCCGCATGGCCTGGCCGGGGTCTTCCCGGGCAGTCCGCACGCGTTCACGGCCATGCTGGCGCAGCGGCACGAAGGCGCGGTGCAATGGCGCACCTGGCACGCCTACCCGCAGGACGGGCAACTCGTGGCGACCCGCACCCGGGTGGGAGTGCGCATGCCGGCAGTGCTCTGAGCGCCGCCAACTGCTACTGACCACTGCGCCCCATATACACCTCTGGCGCCGAGTTGCACCCTTGTGGGTGACCGGATGTGTGTGTTCGGTGACGTAGCGTTCCCAGGATGATGGAGCCGTCAACGCACTTACCGGTGACGCCCCGGACAGGACGGTTCTTCGTCCTGGCGGGCGTCTTCATCTGCGCGGCCTGCGGTCTGGTGTATGAACTCGAACTCGTCGCCCTCGCCTCGTACTTGATCGGTGACTCGGTCACGCAGGCGTCGGTGGTCCTCTCGGTGATGGTCTTCGCCATGGGCCTCGGCTCCCTGCTCGCCAAGCGTCTGCGACGCCGGGCCGCGGCCGGTTTCGGCCTGGTCGAGGCGGCACTCGCGCTGGTCGGCGGGCTGAGCGCGATGGCGTTGTACGCGGCGTTCGCCTGGACCGGCGATCGGGGTGAGGTCTGGGCGGGCGGCTCGCGCTATCTCCTGGTCGCCTTCTCGCTCGCCATCGGCCTGCTCATCGGCGCCGAAGTACCGCTGCTCATGGTGCTCATCCAGCGGATCAGACGGCAGGACCCCAGCGGCGCCGTGTCGGACCTCTTCGCCGCGGACTACGTGGGCGCGCTGGTGGGCGGCCTCGCCTTTCCCTTCCTTCTGCTCCCCCTGCTCGGGCAGCTGACCGGGGCGCTGATCACCGGCGCGGTCAACGCGGTCGCGGGCGGCGCGCTCGTCTTCGGCCTGTTCCGGCACGACTTGAGCGTGCGCGCCCGCTGGGCCCTGCTCGTCGCGAACGTCACCGTCCTCGGACTGCTCGCGTCGGCCGCCGTCCTCGTCGGCGACTTCGAGGCGGCCGCGCGCCGGGCGGTGTACGGCAAGGACGTGCGGGTCGCCGTGCAGACCGACGTCCAGGAAGTGGTCCTCACCGGCGGCAGGCACGATTCTCTGGACCTCTACCTCGACGGGCGCCTGCGGGCCAGCGGCCGTGACGAGCACCGCTACCACCGGGCGCTCGTCGGCCCCGCGATGGCCGGACGCCACGCGCGCGTGCTGATCCTCGGCGGCGGCGACGGCCTCGCGGCGCGCGAGGTGCTTCGGCACCCGGGGGTGCGGCGGGTGGACGTCGTCGAACTCGACCCGGGGGTGGTCCGGTTGGCACGCCGCGACCCGGCGCTGAGCGAGCTGAACGAACAGGTCTACAGCGACCGCCGGGTGCGGGTGGTGCACGCCGACGCGTTCCACTGGCTGCGCTCGCCCCCTCGTACGTACGACGTGGTGATCTCCGATCTGCCCGACCCCGGCATCACCGCGAGCACCAAGCTGTACTCCCAGGAGTTCTACGGCCTTGCGTCGCAGGCCCTGGCCGAAGGTGGGCGCCTGGCCGTGCACGCCGGGCCGATGGCCGCGAGGCCCCGCGTCTTTTGGACGGTGGAGGCGACGCTCCGGGCGGCGGGGCTCCTGACCGAGCCGTACGGCGTGGGCGGCAGGCTCTCCGGGTTCGCGGCGGGCCCCGACCGGACGGCGGGCGGCTCTTCCTCGCCGCGCGACTGGGGCTTCGTCCTCGCGGCCCGATCCCGCCCGTTCCTCGATCCGCCCGGGAAGGCGGCGCTGCTGCGGGTGGGCGTGGCCTCCGCCGAACGGGCACGGATGAGGGGTCTGATCCCCTCCACACTGGTGCATCCGCGGTACGCGAACTGACGAACTGACGTACATGTTCTCGGCCACGTGGGTAGGCTCGACTGCCATGGAGCATGAGGTGTTCGTTCCGGTTCCCGCCGACCGTCTTCAGCAGGTGCTGAGCGATCCCGAGCAGGTCGCTGGGGCGGTGCCCGGACTTCAGCGCGACGCGGACGACTCCGCGTCGCCGCTCTCCGGCCGTCTCAAGGTGCGGGTCGGCGGTCACACCATCACGTACCGAGGCGCGGCGCGGGTCGCCCCGCGCGGCGACGGTTCGTTCGCGATCGAGGGTGAGGGCGTGGAGGTGCGGGGCGGTGGCTCCGTGAAGCTCTCGCTGACGGTGCGGCTCGATCCCGCCGAGGGCGGTGCGGGGACTCAGGTGGTGTTCTCCGGGACGGGTGCGGGGGAGGGGCGCGTCACGGAGGCTTCTCCACAGGCTGTGGAGGGGGCGGTGCGAAGGCTCCTGGAGCGGTTCGCGGAGGGGTTCGGCCGGGCGGCTGAGCCGGAGCCCGTGACGCCCGAACCCGAGCCCGTCGAGGCGGCGACCGTCTTCGAGACGGAGGTGCCGCCGTCGTCGTTCGAGGAGACCGCCGAGGATGTCGTGGACGAGGTCGTGGTGCCTCCCGCGGAGGCCGCGCATGCCCGGCGGACGATGATCGGCCGGAGCGCCGAGGAGGTCGACCACGCGCCGCCCCGGGGTCGGTACGCCCCCGCTCCGGCGGCCGAGTCAATGTCCACCTCCGCCACCTTGCGCTGGGCGGCGCCTGCCGCCGCGGTGGTGCTGGCCTCGGCGATCGTCGCGGGACGTGTGCTGCGGCGTAGGCGCTGAGAACGGGCCACCCCGAAGCCTTGCGTGCCGTCATCACCGGCTCCGCCGGGCTGGGGGCGGGGCCCCCTGCGCGGCGAAGCCGCCAACAGATGCAGCCGGGAAGGGGCGGGGTCGGGGAACTGTCCCTGCCCGTAGGGTCACATCCGTGAGTATCGAAGACGTGACACTGACCGCAGGCGACGCGGAAGTCGTCGTGCAGCCGGGCAACGGCTGCCGAGTGGGGAGCCTCAAGCTCGGCGGCCTTGAGCTGCTGAGGCAAGGTGCCAGATACGGCTGCTTCCCCATGGCCCCCTGGGCCGGCCGCATCCGCGAAGGCAGGTTCCGCAACGGCGGCACGACCCACCAGATGCCCCTCAACTCCCCACCCCACGCCATTCACGGCTTCGCCAGGGACGCCGCGTGGCGCACCGCCCGCGCCGGCAAGAGCGAGGCCGCGTTCACGTACGACCTCACCGACCCCTGGCCCTACGAAGGCCGCGTCACGCAGATCGTCGCGCTCACCGAGGACTCCCTGACCCTCACCCTCGGCATCGAGACGTACGGCGACTCCTTCCCGGCCCAGGCGGGCTGGCACCCGTGGTTCAACCGCAGCCTCGGGGGCGAGAACGTGCAGGTGGACTTCAGCCCCGCCTGGCAGGAGGAGCGCGGCGAGGACCACCTCCCCACCGGCCACCGCATCGCCCCCACCCCCGGCCCCTGGGACGACTGCTTCGGGATGCCGGACGGCGTCGACGTCACCCTCACCTGGCCGGAGCGGATCGAGCTCACGGTGAAGAGCCGCGAGCAGTGGGTCGTCGTCTACGACGAGCAGGAAGCCGCCGTGTGCGTCGAGCCGCAGACCGGGCCGCCGGACGGCCTCAACACCCTGCCCCGCCTGGTCACCCCCATCGACCCCCTGGAGACGTCGACGACCTGGACCTGGACGCGGCTCTGAGCTCCTGGACGCGGCTTTAAGCTGACAGGCATGACTGACGACGTACGTGGCGCGCTGCTGCAGCAGATCAAGGACAAGGCCGTGGTGCACGGCAAGGTGACCCTCTCCTCGGGTCTCGAAGCCGACTACTACATCGACCTGCGCCGCATCACCCTCGACGGCGAGGCCGCCCCCCTGGTCGGCCAGGTCCTTCTCGACCTCACCGCCGACCTCGACTTCGACGCCGTCGGCGGCCTCACCATGGGCGCCGACCCCGTCGCCGGCGCGATGCTGCACGCCTCCGCGGCGCGCGGCAAGCGCCTCGACGCCTTCGTCGTGCGCAAGGCCGCCAAGGCGCACGGCATGCAGCGCCGCGTCGAGGGCCCGGACATCAAGGGGCGCCGCGTTCTCGTCGTCGAGGACACCTCCACCACCGGCGGCTCCCCGCTCACCGCCGTCGAGGCCGTGCGCGAGGCCGGGGCCGAGGTGGTCGGCGTCGCGACCATCGTGGACCGTGCCACCGGGGCCGGCGAGAAGATCACCGAGGGCGCCGGGGTGCCGTATCTCTTCGCTTATTCCAAGGACGACCTCGGCCTTTCCGACTGAGGATCCACGTCCGGCCGGAGCCGCCCGGCGAGTCTGGAAAGATGGGGGCGACGATGACGTCGCCCCCTTAGGTCAGGGCCAAGCACACACCCGCACATCACAAGGAGCGGACACATGCCCATCGCAACCCCCGAGGTCTACGCCGAGATGCTGGACCGGGCGAAGGCAGGCAAGTTCGCCTACCCGGCCATCAACGTGACCTCCTCGCAGACGCTGCACGCCGCACTGCGCGGCTTCGCGGAGGCCGAGAGCGACGGCATCATCCAGATCTCCACCGGTGGTGCGGAGTTCCTGGGCGGCCAGCACAACAAGGACATGGTGACGGGCGCCGTGGCCCTCGCCGAGTTCGCGCACATCGTCGCCGCGAAGTACGACATCACCGTCGCGCTGCACACCGACCACTGCCCCAAGGACAAGCTGGACACCTACGTCCGTCCGCTGATCGACGTCTCCGCCGAGCGCGTCAAGGCCGGCCGTAACCCGCTCTTCCAGTCGCACATGTGGGACGGCTCCGCCGAGACCCTCGCCGACAACCTGGCCATCGGCCAGGAGCTGCTCGCGAAGGCCGCCGCGGCGAAGATCATCCTCGAGGTGGAGATCACCCCGACCGGCGGTGAGGAGGACGGCGTCACGCACGAGATCAACGACGAGCTCTACACGACCGTCGACGACGCGCTGCGTACGGCCGAGGCCCTCGGTCTGGGCGACAAGGGCCGCTACCTCCTGGCCGCGTCCTTCGGCAACGTCCACGGCGTCTACAAGCCGGGCAACGTCGTCCTGCGCCCCGAGCTCCTCAAGGACCTCCAGGAGGGCGTCGCCGCCAAGCACGGCAAGGCAGCGGGCGCGCAGCCGTTCGACTTCGTCTTCCACGGCGGCTCCGGCTCGACGGCCGAGGAGATCGCGACCGCCCTGGAGAACGGCGTCGTGAAGATGAACCTCGACACGGACACGCAGTACGCCTTCACGCGTCCCGTCGCCGACCACATGTTCAAGAACTACGACGGCGTCCTGAAGGTCGACGGCGAGGTCGGCTCGAAGAAGACGTACGACCCCCGCACCTGGGGCAAGGCCGCCGAGGCGGGCATGGCCAAGCGCGTCACCGAGGCCTGCGCGAACCTGCGCTCCACGGGCACGAAGCTGAAGTAGCCGCTCCGGCTCCGTACGGGCCCGGCACCCTTCCCTGGGTGCCGGGCCCGTACGCGTATGGAGCAGACTGGAACCCATGGCCATTCACAAGGATCTGCTCGGGGGACCGCCCCCGACCCACCTGCCCGACGACCCGGAGCCGCGCGAGCTCCTCGCGAACGGCGCGGCGCCCGCCGACGTCGCCGCGAAGTACCCCACCTCCTCGCTCGCCTGGGCGCAGCTCGCCGACGAGGCGTTCGAGCGGGGCAGCGTCGTCGAGTCGTACGCGTACGCCCGCACCGGCTACCACCGCGGCCTCGACTCGCTGCGCCGCAGCGGCTGGAAGGGCCACGGCCCGGTGCCGTGGGAGCACGAGCCGAACCGCGGCTTCCTGCGGGCCCTGCACGGCCTCGCCCGCGCCGCGCAGTCGATCGGCGAGCAGGAGGAGTACGAGCGCTGCGCCGGCTTCCTGCGGGACTCCTCCGAGACGGCGGCAGAGACCCTGGGCTAGCCCCCGAGTACGTACGTGACCTGCCTGGACGCCGCTGTGACCAGGCAGGTCTTGCCGTTTTGTGGGATGTTGCGGAGGATGCCGGTGGGGACCGGGGCCCCCGTGTCGGTAACGGCAGGGGCGGACCGCTACCCGGAGTACGTATCAAGGAGATCGCGATGTCCCAAGAGGCGGACACCCCGAACCTCGACTTCGCAGGAACCACCCCTTACGAGGACTACGTCCAGGCGGACGTCCTCACCCACCTCCAGCACCTGCGCTCCGACGATCCCGGAGAGATGGTCTTCCTGGTCACCACCCAGGTGATGGAGCTGTGGTTCACGGTCATCGTGCACGAGTGGGAGACCGCGTCGCACGCCCTGCGCCGCGACGACGTCCCGACCGCCGTGGCCGCGCTCAAGCGCAGCCTCCGCGAGCTGGAGGCGCTGAACGCCTCCTGGCGCCCGCTCGCCCAGCTGACCCCCGCGCAGTTCAACTCCTACCGTTCCGCGCTCGGCGAGGGATCCGGATTCCAGTCCGCGATGTACCGCCGCATGGAGTTCCTGCTCGGCGACAAGTCCGCGTCCATGCTGGTGCCGCACCGGGGCGCCCCGCGCGTCCACGCGGAGCTGGAGAAGGCGCTCGGGGAGCCGAGCCTGTACGACGAGGTCCTCGCCCTGCTCGCCCGCCGCGGCCATGCCGTCCCGGCCGCCGTGCTCCAGCGCGACCTGACGCAGAGGTACGAGCCCTCGCCCGAGGTCGAGAAGGTGTGGACCGACCTCTACTCCGGTGACGAGAGCGATGAACTCGCCCGCCTGGGCGAGGTGATGACGGATGTCGCCGAGCTGGTGTGGCGATGGCGCAACGACCACCTGGTGGCGACCCGGCGCGCGATGGGCTCCAAGACGGGCACGGGCGGCTCGGCGGGCGTGGCCTGGCTGGAGAAGCGTGCGACGAAGAACGTGTTCCCCGAGCTGTGGACTGCGAGGAGTCATGTCTGAGGCCGACTTCAAGGAACAGGCGGCGAAGAAGGACGTCGGTGACGAACTGCGCGCCAAACGCGCGGAGTTCGTCCTGGACGACACCGTATATCTGGACGGGAACTCGCTGGGCGCCCTGCCCGCCGTCGTCCAGGAGCGGGTCGCGGACGTCATCTCACGGCAGTGGGGGCAGCTGCGCATCCGCTCCTGGGACGAGAGCGGCTGGTGGACCGCCCCCGAGCGCATCGGTGACCGCATAGCACCCCTCGTGGGCGCGGCCCCCGGCCAGATAGTCGTCGGCGACTCCACGAGCGTGAACGTCTTCAAGGCCCTGGTGGCCGCCGTGCGCATGGTCCGTGACTCGGGCGAGGGGCGGGACGAGATCGTCGTTGACGCGACGACGTTCCCCACGGACGGGTACATCGCCCAGTCCGCGGCGCGGATGACGGACTGCCGTCTGGTGCCGGTCGCCCCGGGCGAGGTGCGCGACGTCCTCGGCCCGCGCACGGCCGTGGTCCTGCTCAACCACGCCGACTACCGCACCGGGCGCCTGCACGATCTGCCCGGCCTGACGGCGGCCGTGCACGACGCGGGCGCGCTGATGGTGTGGGACCTGTGCCACACCGCGGGTGCGCTGCCGGTGGGGCTCGACGCGCACGGCGTCGACCTCGCGGTCGGGTGCACCTACAAGTACCTGAACGGGGGGCCGGGCTCACCTGCCTACATCTACGTACGGGCGGATCTGCAGTCCCGCTTCGACTCGCCGCTGCCCGGCTGGAACTCGCACGCCGAGCCCTTCGGGATGCGGCCGGACTACGAGGCGGCCCAGGGTGCCGTGCGGGGGCGGGTCGGTACGCCCGACATCCTGTCGATGCTGGCCCTGGACGCCGCACTCGACGTCTGGGACGGCGTGTCCATCGAGGCCGTACGGGCCAAGTCCCTCGCCCTGACGGACTTCTTCGTCGAGTGCGTGGCGGCCTACGTCCCCGAGGGCCGGGTCGAGGTGATCACCCCGGCCGCCCACGAGGAGCGCGCCAGCCAGGTCGCCCTGCGGTGCTCCCCCAAGCTCTCAACTTCGTTCGAGCAGGGAGGTACCCCCATCGCGGGTGACGTGATGCGGCGCCTCGTCGAGCGGGGCGTGGTCGGCGACTTCCGGGCGCCGGACGTCCTGCGGTTCGGCTTCACGCCGTTGTACGTCGGCTTCGCCGATGTGGAGCGGGCGGCGGGGGTGTTGGCGCGGACGTTGGGCGAGGCCACCGACTGACCGGTCTCCGGCGACCCTGTCCTGGATCCCGCCCCTTGCCGGAGCGGGATCCGGGGCGGATCCCCGGTATCGAGCAGGGGCGGGGTAGGGGAAGATCAAACGAGCACCCACCCGCAGCAGCCCCACCCCCCCCGCAGAGAGGTTGTCGCAATGCCGGACGACGCCGCCGCCGTGGCCCGCGATGCCGCAGAGGCCGAGGCCGCCTTCTCGCACCCCGCGGTGACGCCCGACGCCACCGCCGCGTACGGCGCGCACCCCGACCAGGTGATCGACTTCTTCGCGCCCCGGACCACGACGGAGGCCCCCGCCCCCTTCGTCGTCGCCCTGCACGGCGGGGCCTGGCGTGCCCCGTACGACCGGCAGCACCTCACGCCCTTCGCGGACTTCCTGGCCAGACGTGGCTTCGCGGTGGCCAACGTCGAGTACCGCCGGGGCAGTTCCATCCCCGCCCAGGGGGAGGGGCCCGTCGCGGGCCGCTGGCCCGAGACCTTCGACGACATCGCCGCCGCCTTCGACGCGCTGCCCGCGCTCGCGGCAAAGCTCCTGCCGTCGGCCGACCTGCGCCGTACCGTCGTCACCGGGCACTCGGCCGGCGGCCACCTCGCCCTCTGGGCCGCCGCCCGTCATGTGCTGCCCACCGGGTCCCCCTGGCGCACCGACCGGCCGGCCCCCTTCCGGGGCGTTGTCGCCCTCGCGCCCCTCGCCGACCTCCGTGTGGCGCAGGAGCTCGGCGTCTGCTCGGATGCGCCTGTGCAACTCCTCGGTGGCAAGGGGCAGTTCGAGCAGCGACTGCCGCACGCGGACCCGGCGGCCCTGCTGCCGACCGGCATCGCGACGACCGTCGTCCAGGGACGTACGGACATCGTCGTGCCGCAGGCGGTCGCCGAGGCGTACGCCGACGCGGCGGCGAAGGCGGGCGAGGTGGTGGGGGTGACCCTCCTGGAGGACGTGGGCCACTTCCCGCTCATCGACCCGGCGGCCGACGCGTGCGCGGTGGTGGCGGAGGAGATCGCACAGCTGGCGTTCTGAGGCTCTGCCAGGCTCAGACCTCCACGAGCAGCTCCCGCAGCCCCCGGATCACGAAGCCCGGCCTGCGTTCGGGCTCCGCCGCGAGCCGTAGGTCCGGGGCTCGTCGCAGCAACGCCCCGAGCGACGCCGCAAGTTCGATGCGGGCCAGGGGTGCGCCGATGCAGTAGTGGATGCCCGCGCTGAAGGAGATGTGCGGGTTCTCGGCGCGGGCCAGGTCCAGTTCCGCGGGGGCGGTGAACACCGCGGGGTCGTGGTTCGCCGATCCGAAGAGGAGGGCGACCTCGCTGCCGCGCGGGATCACGGTGCCGTCGATCTCGATGTCGTCGAGGACCCACCGCTCGAAGAGCTGGAGCGGGGTGTCGTACCGCATCAACTCCTCCACGGCTGTGGGGGCAAGACGTCCCGGATCCGCGCGCAGGGCGGCCAGTTGCGCGGGGTTGCGGAAGAGCGCGTACCAGCCGTTGACGGTGGCGTTGACCGTCGCCTCGTGCCCCGCGTTGAGCAGCAGTACGCAGGTGGAGATCATCTCCTGCTCGCTGAGGGACTCCCCTTCGTCGTGTGCGGCGATGAGCCCCGAGATCAGATCATCACCGGGCTTCTCGCGGCGCGCGGCGATGAGTTCGCGCAGATACGCGGAGAATTCGAGCGAGGCCCTGACGGCACGCCCCGCGGTCTCCTCGGAGGGGTTCAGCTCGTACATCCCGCAGATGTCGGCAGACCAGGGCCGCAGCCGGTCCCGGTCGGCCTCCGGGATGCCGAGCATCTGCGCGATCACCGCGACCGGCAGCGGCTCGGCGACGCGGGCGGCGAGGTCCCCGCCCCCGTCATCCACGAGCCCGCGCACAAGCCGATCGGCCAACTCCTCGACGTAAACCCTGAGTTGCTCAACGGTGCGCGGTGTGAAGGCTTTCGACACCAGGCGCCGGATGCGGGTGTGGGTGGGCGCCTCCAGGTCGAGCATGCCGTTGTCGTTCAGGATGTGGAACGGCTCGTGTTCGGGCGGTGGTGCCTGCCGTCCGAACTCCTCGTGCGTGAACCGGTGCAGATAGGTCCGCCCGAGCCGCCGGTCCCGCAGCAGCGCGGACACGTCCGCGTGGTGCGGGATCAGCCACTGGTCGGTGGCCCCGAAGTAGTGCACCCGCCCGGCGGCCCGTAGCTGTGCGTAGGCCGGGTAGGGGTCGGCGATGAAGTCCGGGGCCCAAGGGGCGAAGTGCGCGGTCGGGCTGCTGGGGGCGTCCATGGAGGGACGCTAGTCGCAGGCCTGCCCGCCCCGGAAGAGGTCAGCCCGGCGTGACCAGCCTTGCCTCGTACGCGAAGACCGCCGCCTGCGTACGGTCCCGCAGCCCCAGTTTCACCAGGATGCGGCTCACGTGCGTCTTGATGGTCGACTCGGCGACGACGAGACGCGAGGCGATCTCCCCGTTGGACAGACCCTGGGCGATGAGGACGAGCACCTCCGTCTCGCGCTCGGTGAGCTCGCCGTACTGCTGCGCCGTCGCCGAGAGGCGCGGTGTCTCGCCGAGCTTGGAGAACTCGGTGATGAGGCGGCGCGTGACGGACGGCGCGAGGAGGGCTTCGCCCGCCGCCACGACCCGTACACCGTCGGCGAGTTGACGCGCGGACGCGTCCTTCAGAAGGAAGCCGGAGGCACCCGCCCGCAACGCCTGATAAACGTACTCGTCGAGGTCGAACGTGGTGAGGACGAGGACCTTCGACGTGACGTCCGCCGCGACGATCTCACGGGTCGCCTCGATGCCGTTCAGGACGGGCATGCGGATGTCCATCAGGACGACGTCCGGGGTGAGCTCGCGGACGCGGTCGACCGCCTCGCGGCCGTTGACCGCCTCGCCCACGACCTCGATGTCCGGCATGGCGTTGAGCAGGACGGAGAAACCTTCGCGGACCATCATCTGGTCGTCGGCGATCAGTACGCGGATCGTCATTCCTGGCCTCCGGTGGGTTCCGACGCGGACGCGACCGGCAGGAACACGGTGACTTCGTAGCCGCCGTCGGCGGTCTCCTCGGTCGTCATCTCGCCGTCCAGCATCGTGACACGCTCCCGCATGCCGGTGAGGCCGTGTCCCGCTCCGGGGGAGGGCTTGACCAGGCCGGTCGCGGGCCCGTTGACGATGCGCAGCCCCAATCCACCCAGCACATAACCGACCTCGACACGGGCCGTGGCGCCGGGGGCGTGGCGCAGGGTGTTGCTCAGCGCCTCCTGGACGATGCGGTACGCGGAGAGCTCGACGCCCTGCGGGAGTTCGCGGACGGCTCCGGTGACGACCTTCTCGACGTCGAGGCCGGTCTCGCGGACGTTCGCGATGAGCCGGTCGAGGTCGCCGAGCGTGGGCTGCGGGGCGTCCGGCGCCTCGTAGTCCTCCGCGCGTACGACACCAAGGACGCGGCGCAGCTCCGTGAGCGCGGCCACGGCGTTCTCGCGGATCGTGACGAACGCCTGCTCGAGCTCCGGGGGCGGGTTCTCGACGCGGTAGGGCGCGGCTTCCGCCTGGATGGCGACGACCGACATGTGGTGCGCGACCACGTCGTGCAGTTCGCGCGCGATGTTCGTCCGCTCCTCCAGGAGGGTGCGCTTGCCGCGCTCCATGGCGGTGACCGTCCGCTGGACGCTGACCTCGCGCTGGGCCTCGCGTCGGATGTGTACGAGGGATGCGGCGAGGAGGGCGAGCGCGGAGAGGAAGAGCATCTCCGGGAGGTTCGTCGAGTACCCCGGGCTGAGGAAGACCTCGGCGGTGATGCCGTACGCCGCCGTGGCCACCCACATCCACGCGGCGGTGCGGGGGCGGGTCCGCAGGGTGATCACCGTCATCACGGTGATGTGCGCGAAGAAGACGCTGTCGGCCCACGGATAGCTGCTGTCCCAGTGGCTGCCGATGGCGGCGGAGAACGGGGTGGTCGCGAGCAGGATCCACCAGGCGGCGACGGGCCTGAGGAGGGTCATGGCGACGGCGGCGGCCGGGACGAGACCGGTGAGGACGTAGTCGAGGCCGCCGGTGTCGTCCGCGTAGGCGATGAGGAAGGTGAAGAAGGCCGCGGCGATGACCGCCGCGTGCGGGGCCCAGCCGGCGTACTGGCGTATGCGGGCGGGGAGGCGCCGGGTCAGCGGGCCGTCCGTACGTTTCGCTTGCAGCGGGCGGTAGGCGAAGGCGTCCCGGAAGAGGTCCTGCCGAAGCCCTCCGATCGCACCCGCGGCCAGACGGAACTCCGGGCTGCGGTTGCTGCTGGGGGCATTCTTGGTCGCGTCAGTCACGCTTACGAAGGTACGGGGCGGCTTGACCGGGGTCGTCCCGCCAGGGAGGGGTCCTCGGGGGTCCGTCCCAGGTACTACACGGGGGCCCTTGCCTGAACGGAACCCCGGCCGACCCGCCACCCTACGCCGGACTCCTCCCGTTCGGGCTTCCCCCGCCCACCCGCCCGGCGCCCTGCATCCGCCGTTGCCCGGACGGGCTTTTCCCGCCCACCCGCCCGGCGCCCTGCATCCGCGTTGTGCGGACGAGCTTTTCCCACCCACCGCCCAGCGCCCTGCATCCGCCCTCGCCCGGACGGGCTTTCCCGCCCGCCCGGCACCTTGCGTCCGGCTTCTCCGCGGACGGGTTTTCCACCCGCCGGCCCGGCACCCTGCATCTGATCTTTCCGGGACGGGTCTCCCTCCCCCCAGCCCGCCCGGCCCCCTGCATCCGACCTCTCCCACCCACCGGCCCGGCACCCCGCGTCCGCCCTTGCCTGGAGTGGCCTTTCCCGCCCGCCCGGAACCCTGCACCGCCCCACCCCGCACGAGCTTTTCCCACCTACTCGCCCGATTACCCCCGGGGTTTCGGGTGGGTGGGTGGGAAAAGCTTGTTCGGGGTGGTCGGGTGGCTGGGCGGGAGAGCCGTTCGGGCCGCGGGCGAGGGGTGGGTGGGGGGAGAGGGCGGGCGGCGGGGGCGGGTGCCGGGTTATGTCGTCAGGTCCCTGCGGCGCAGGCCCGTCAGGCCCGCAGTGGACAACGCCGCCGCGATGGCGAGGAGCGTCACCACCGGCCCCCAAGCCATCGCAGAGCCCGGCACCTTCGGAAGGTGGCCGAAAGGAGAGACGTCCATCGCCACCTGCGGGAGGTCCAGGGCCGGGCCGATCCAGCCGAGCGCCAGGCAGACACCGGCCACACCCCAGGCAAGCACCGCCGCCCGAGGGAAGGCCCCCACCAGCAGCACCGCGACCCCGCCCAGCGCCCACACCGCCGCGACCTGCACCAGGCACGCCCCCAGGATCGGCCCGAGGTCCTTCCCGTACCCGAGAGCGAGACCGAGCCCGCCCACCAGCATCAGCAGCACCGCACCACCGAAGGCGATGACCAGGTGGCCGCCGGCCCAGCGGAGCCGTCCCACCGCGCCCGCGAGGACCGGCTCCGCCCGCTGTGAGGTCTCCTCGCCGTGCAGCCGCAGCACCGAAGCGACGACGTACAGCGAGGCGACCATCCCGAGCAGGCCGACCATCGTGGCGAGGAAGGCGTCCGTGAGGCCGGACTGGCCGCCCATCCGCTCGATGATCTCCCGGGTGTCGGCGTTGTCGCCGACGATGTCCGCCGCCCCCTCGACCATCCCGCCGAAGACCACGCCGGACGCCAGGAAGCCGAGCGTCCAGCCCAGCACGCTCCCGCGCTGCAGCCGCCACGCGAGGCCGCCCGCCGTGGCGAGCCCGCCCTTCGCCGGTCCCGGCCGGGTCGGCAGGAAGCTCATCCCCACGTCGCGCCGCCCCGCCAGGCCGTACGCGACAGCCCCCTGCGCCACGATCGCGGCGGCGATCAGGACCAGCACCCACCACCGCTCATCGGCGTAGGCGCGGAGGTTCTCCGTCCAGCCGAGCGGTGAGGCCCAGGTCAGCACGGACTGCCCGCGCTCACTCCCGGCGTCACCCGCGGCCTTGAGCACGTACGCGGCCCCCAGCACCCCGGACGTAAGACCCTTGGCGAGCCGCGCGCTCTCCGTGAGCTGGGCGACGATCGCCGCCATGGTGGCGAAGAGCATGCCGGTGCCCGCCACGCCGAGCCCGAGCGCGAGGGCACCGGCCGAGCCCTGCCCGGCCATCCCGCCGGCGATGAGCAGGCCCACGGCCGCGTCGGCCACGAACGCGGCGAGCAGCGCGGCGGTCAGCGGCGCGCGCCGCCCCACCATCGCGGCGGAGATCATCTCCTGGCGTCCGGTCTCCTCCTCCTCGCGCGTGTGCCGTACGACGATGATCAGGCTCATCACGGCCGCGAGGATCGCGGCGTAGACGCCGATGCGCCAGGCGGAGAGCGCGCCGACCGAGTCCCCGAAGACCGGCGAATACAGCGCCCGCATCGAGGAGTTGGCGTTCATCGACCGCATGGCGTCGGCCCGCTCGGCAGCCGTGCCGTACGTCTGCTCCAGGGAGCCCGGCATCGCGAGGACCATGCCGGCGACGACGAGGACCCAGACCGGCATCATGACGCGGTCACGCCGCAGAGCGAGCCTCAACAGAACGCCCGTACCGGCGAGTTGGCGTGATCCTCCGGTGCGCGTCTCGAACCGCGTCGTGGCCACGGCGGTCATCGCGACACCCTCTCGTCGGTCCGGACGTCGTCCTGGTAGTGCCGCAGGAAAAGCTCTTCGAGGGTGGGCGGCGTGGACAGGAGCGACCGGATCCCGGAGTCGGCGAGCGAGCGAAGGACCGCGTCCAGCTTGTCGGACTCGACCTGGAGCTTGACGCGATGCCCGGATGCGTCCCCCTGTCCGGATACGTCGACGTCGTGCACGCCGGGCAGCCGCGCGAGCCCGTTGGGCGGCCCCGCAAGCTCGGCGGTGACGCTGGTCCGCGTCAGATGGCGCAGGTCGGCGAGCGATCCGCTCTCGGCGGTCTGCCCCTTCCTGATGATGCTGACGCGGTCGCAGAGCGTCTCCACCTCGCTGAGGATGTGCGAGGACAGGAGGATGGTGCGGCCCCGGCCCCGCTCCTCCTCGACGCACGCCTGGAAGACCTCCTCCATGAGCGGGTCGAGCCCGGAGGTGGGCTCGTCGAGGATCAGCACGTCGACGTCCGACGCGAAGGCGGCGACGAGGGCGACCTTCTGCCGGTTGCCCTTGGAGTACGTGCGCCCCTTCTTCGTCGGGTCGAGTTCGTACCGCTCGACGAGGTCGGCCCTGCGTGCCCGGTCGAGGCCGCCGCGCAGCTTCCCGTACAGATCGATGACCTCGCCGCCGGAGAGGTTCCGCCACAGGGTGACGTCACCCGGTACGTACGCCACGCGCCGGTGCAGTTCCACCGCGTCGCTCCACGGGTCCTTGCCGAGGAGCTGGGCGGCGCCGGAGTCCGCGCGGAGCAGGCCGAGCAGGACCCGGATGGTCGTGGACTTCCCGGAGCCGTTGGGGCCGAGGAAGCCGTGCACCTCGCCGGCCTCGACGTCGAGGTCGAGGCCGTCCAGCGCGTGCGTCCGTCCGAACGACTTGTGCAGTCCGGAGACGCTGATTGCCTTCGTCATGTTTCGGAACCTACGCTAGTTTCACAAACTTGTGAAGTTAAGGAAGCGTATAAACTCGAAGAGCCACGCAGGGCCACGCAGGGCCACGAACGGCCACGACAGCACAAGGGGAGATGATCAGCGCATGCCCAAGGAGTCCGCACCGCTGCCGCGCGACGGCGAGCTCGTCGGCCGTTTCGTCGAGCAGTTCGCCGCGCAGCTGGTCGAGGCGGGCATGCCGAGGATGCCCGCCAGGATCTTCGCGGCGCTCCTCGCCTCCGACTCGGGCGCGCTGACCTCGGCGGAGCTGGGAGAACAGCTCCAGGTGAGCCCGGCGGCGGTCTCGGGGGCAGTCCGCTACCTCACGCAGCAGCACATGGTCGCCCGGGAGCGCGAGCCCGGCTCCCGGCGCGACCTCTTCCGGGTGCACAGCAACCAGTGGTACGAGGCGCTCGCCAACCGTGACGGGGTCCTCAAGCGCTGGGAGTCGGCCCTGCGCGACGGCGTCACGAGCCTCGGCGCCGACACCCCGGCGGGCCGCCGCATGGCCGAGACGCTCGCCTTCTTCGAGTTCGTCGAGCACGAGATCGCGGGAATGCTGGAGCGGTGGCGGGAGCACCGGGAGAGCCTGTTCGGCAAGTAGGGCGGTCCGCCCACCCGCTCCTCACCGAGGCAGCATCAAGCCCCAGGCACTGGCCCGCACCGACCATGTCCGCGTCCGCACAGGCCCCCCGACCACCGCATCCGCCCGGTAGCGGAAATCCGCCCCGGACACGGTGATCGTCCGCGCCCGCACCCGCAGGGCCTCGGCCGCCGCGCCCACCGAGGACGGCCGCACCTCGACCTCCGCGAGACCGTCGGCCCCCGGACGCACGGAGACGCCCTCCACCGGCTGGTCCAGATCCACCACGAGCACCCCGTCCGCCTCCACCCGCAGCCGCGCGGGAGCGGGGCCCGGCGCGGACGCCACGCGCGAGGGGCGCGCGAGGGTGCGTACCAAGGACTGGCAGGTGCGCAGCCACGGGTGGCCGTCCACCGCCGTGCTGCCGCTCCCGGAGGCCGCCGTGCTCCCGGAGCCCGCCGAGACGACGGGCGGGATCCGCAGCGTCCCGAGCACCACACCGTCGCTGTCGTCGACGAGCAGATCCAGCCGCCGCTCGGCACCTTCGAGCACCGCACGGGCCGCCGCGACGGCCCCGAGCGGCACTCCGAGCGCCCGGGAAAGTACTTGGGAGGCCCCCACAGGGACGACCGAGACCAGGCACGAACTGAGCTCGCGCTCGCGGTGCAGGGCCGCGACCATACGCAGCAGCGCCCGGTCGTCCCCGATCACCACGGGACGCCGCGCACCCCTTCTGGCCAGGGCTTTCGCGAAGTCCTCGGGCCCTTCCGGCAGGCAGATCCGGATGGCCGCACCCGCGCCGAGTACGTCCTTCGCGATCCGTACCGACTCACCGTCCGTGCGCCGGGCGACCGGGTCGATGACGACTAGCAGCTGGTCGCGAGCCGACAACGTGCGCCCCTTTTCTGAGTCCTCGGGTAGCATCTTTGTGCAAGAGCCCCTTGCGCTATTGCGCCAGGGGCTTCGTCTATTCCGGGGCAGCATCCAAGGCACACCCATATGGCGGCTACGGCCCCTGACCTTGGACATGCCCCGCCCGGAAGGGGTGTACGCCTGTGCCCGCACTTGTGCTGCTCGGTGCTCAGTGGGGTGACGAAGGCAAGGGAAAGGCCACCGACCTGCTCGGTGGCTCCGTGGACTATGTAGTGCGATACCAGGGCGGCAACAACGCCGGCCACACGGTCGTCGTAGGCGACCAGAAGTACGCGCTGCATCTCCTCCCTTCCGGGATTCTCTCCCCGGACTGCGTGCCAGTCATCGGCAACGGAGTCGTCGTCGACCCGTCGGTCCTGCTCTCCGAGCTGAGCGGTCTGAACGAGCGCGGCGTCGACACGTCGAAGCTGCTGATCAGCGGTAACGCGCACATCATCACGCCGTACAACGTGACCGTCGACAAGGTGACGGAACGCTTCCTCGGCAAGCGCAAGATCGGCACGACCGGCCGCGGCATCGGCCCGACGTACGCCGACAAGATCAACCGCACCGGCATCCGCGTCCAGGACCTCTACGACCAGTCGATCCTGGAGCAGAAGGTCGAGGCGGCCCTCGAGGTCAAGAACCAGCTCCTCACCAAGCTCTACAACCGCCGCGCCATCGAGGTCGGCCAGATCGTCGAGCAGCTCCTGGAGCACGGCGAGAACATCAAGCAGTACGTCGCCGACACCACCCTGATCCTCAACAACGCGCTCGACGAGGACAAGGTCGTCCTCTTCGAGGGCGGTCAGGGCACGCTCCTGGACGTGGACCACGGCACGTATCCCTTCGTCACCTCCTCGAACCCGACCGCGGGCGGCGCCTGCACGGGTACGGGCGTCGGCCCGACGAAGATCAGCCGCGTCATCGGCATCCTGAAGGCGTACACGACCCGCGTCGGCGCGGGCCCGTTCCCGACGGAGCTCTTCGACCAGGACGGCGAGGACCTGCGCCGCATCGGCGGCGAGCGCGGTGTCACCACCGGCCGTGACCGCCGCTGCGGCTGGTTCGACGCACCGATCGCGCGCTACGCGACCCGCGTGAACGGCCTGACGGACTTCTTCCTCACGAAGCTGGACGTCCTGACGGGCTGGGAGCAGATCCCGGTCTGCGTCGCGTACGAGATCGACGGCAAGCGCGTCGAGGAGCTCCCGTACAACCAGACCGACTTCCACCACGCGAAGCCGGTCTACGAGTACCTCCCCGGCTGGTCCGAGGACATCACCAAGGCCCAGACCTTCTCCGACCTGCCGAAGAACGCGCAGGGTTACGTGAAGGCCCTGGAGGAGATGTCCGGCGCCCCGATCTCCGCGATCGGCGTGGGCCCGGGCCGCACGGAGACGATCGAGATCAACTCGTTCATCTAGCGGACCTCATCTAGCGGACCTCAGCCGGCGGACCTCAGCCGGCGGATCGGTCCTCCCCGCACATCCGCAGTCCCACGGGCGTCTGGCACGGCAGGTGCCCGTGGGTGCGGACCACGTCCTGGCCGTTTCCGCGGATCGCGTACGCGAGGAAGCTCGACGCCAGGGAGTCGGCGGGCGGGCTGCCGTAGGTGTAGGCGTACTCGATCTCGCGGTAGGGGTAGCCGCTGGACTGGATGTGGTCGATGGACGGCGCGTGGCCGTCCAGGTTCAGGCGGTGCATGCCCCCCAGCGTGGTCGCGTTGCGCAGCTCGCTGTAGCCGATCGCGCCCGGGGTGGCGGCGACGGTGTCCAGAACCTGGTCCGTGGAGTCGAGTTCGCAGCGGATCACCGGCGCCCGGGGGCCGATGTCCTTGGTCAGGCAGTCGCTCGAGGACTCCTGGATCTCCGGGGTGCCCTTGAGGACCCGCTGCTGGAGGGTGACCCGCGTGCCGGAGCTCGACCCCCGGCTGACCAGGACGACCGGCAGATCGGGGCCGCCGCGCAGCTCCTTCCAGTTGCGGATCTCGCCGGTGAAGAGGCGGCGTACGTCCGTCGTGGAGAGGTTCTTGACCGGCACCCTGTCGTTCAGGACGAGGGCGAACAGGGACACCGCCACCCTCGTCTCGCTCAGCTGCGAGTAGCTGCCCGGGCGCGGCCCGTCGGAGAAGGCGATCACCGGCGGTGAGCCCTCGCCGGGTTCGGCGTCCGTCGCGGCCAACTCCCTTACGCCGCCCCGGCTTCCGTGCGCGCTCACCTCGATGTCCGAGCCCTCGCAGTCCTTCATGTACTTGTCCGCGAGCTCGGTGGCCACCGGCTCGAACGCGGTCGAACCCGTCAGGGTGAGGCCGCCCTTCTCGCAGTACGAGGGCGGCGGCTGCGTGTCGGGGCGCAGGATGAGGCCCGCGAGGCCGAGGATCACCAGGCTCAGCGCGATGGCCGTCCGCTGCGAGAGCCTGCTGAACACCGGCGGCTTCTCGTCGGGCGCCGCGCTGTGGTTCTCGTGGGTCTCGCCGCCCTGGATGCCGCCGATGACGGTGTAGCCGCTGTCGACGGGGCCGCCGGTCAGCAGGACCAGGAGCTTGTAGTACTCACCTCGGTTGAGCGGCACGCGCGGGATGTGCAGCCGGCCCGACTCGTAGCCGAGGCCCGTGCCGGGGGCGAAGTGCTCCATCAGGTGGTCGGCTTCGGGCGGCAGTGTCACCGCCACGGCGCGGATCGTGCGGTTCTCGAAGACCGCCGTCAGACCGTGCGGCGAGCGGCCCGTGTAGTCGGCGACGTCGATCGGCAGTGAGCCGTCGTTCTCGACGCGCAGCAGCACCAGCGTCGCGTCCGACATCTCGGGGGCCTCGTCGAAGAGGCCGAGGCGCGCGTTCGCGTCTCCCGTACGGACGTTGTCGCCTATCGCCGTGTCCATCTGCTTGCGGTAGCCGATGCGCTTGCGGCGCGGCACCCGGCGTTCGAGCAGCACGGGGACGAACGCGCCGGCGATGCCGACCAGGATGGCGAGCACGGCGATGATGTTCTCGGTGCCCAACCAGTTCATGGGCGGCACGGTAGGCGGCGGAGAGTGCCATCGGGCGGCCCTTGTCCGTACGGACAGGATCTGTTCGCCGGGGGTTCAACCAGCGGCGTACGGCGGCTGGTTCGGTGC
The DNA here is from genome assembly GCF_055577645.1 of Streptomyces sp. NPDC033180. Taxonomy (NCBI): domain Bacteria; kingdom Bacillati; phylum Actinomycetota; class Actinomycetes; order Kitasatosporales; family Streptomycetaceae; genus Streptomyces; species Streptomyces sp. NPDC033180. Next base: position 436,021 of record NZ_JBVIPU010000003.1, read on the forward strand.
CTCTGTCGCGGGCTCAGCCTTCCTTCTCGTACGTAAGACCCTTGTCCGTGCCCGTGTTCTCCCGGTGCAGCCTGCCGTTCGAGAGCAGCGTCACCGTGCTCGGCTGACCCGGCTTGCAGGAGCTCGCGGGCTGGCCGACGATCACGTCAGTCGGTCCGATGCGCAGGGTGTTGCCGCTCGTCGACTCCAACTTGCCCTGGAACACGCAGTGATACGTGCCGCCCGTGTCGGTCGGGCCGTCTGCCGTGATCGACACGACGGTGTCGCCGACTTCGCCCTGCTGGAGGACCAGGCGCCGTGTGTTCTGGCCCAGGTTGTTCTGGATGGATCCCTTCCAGGTGCCGAGGAACCTGTCCGGGATGGTGCCCTCCTTGTCCTCCTTGTCCTCCTTGGACGCGGGGGAGGTGGGTGTGGTCCCGGGTTCCGACGATCCGTCCTCGGTCGGCGTGCCGGGCGTCGAAGGGGCGTTGCTGGACGGCGACTTGGAGTTCGTGCCGCCCGCCTTCGTGGTGCCGTCGCCCTTCATCACCGCGTACACCGTGCCGCCCGCTCCTATGGCCACTATGACGGCCACCGCGATGAGCGCGGCGGTGGACCGCCCGCTGCGGCGCGGGGGTTCGCCCTGGGGGTGGGCGAGGGGGCCGTACGGAGGCGTGGGGCCGTACGGGCCTTGCTGGGGGTAGCCGTAGCCGTGCGGTGGTTGCTGGGGGTGCTGTTGGGGCTGGGGCTGGGGGTGTTGTTGCGGGTGTTGCTGGGGGTAGCCGTACGCCGGGCCCGGTGGGGGAGTGGGCGGCGCTGTCTGGCCGGTGATCATCGTGGGGAGGTGGTCCAAGGGGGCCGCCTCGCCCGGTTTGCCGGGCGGCGGCGGGGTGTCGCCCGCTGCGGGGGCGGGCCTCGCCCCGTTGCCCTCAGCGGAGGCGGAGGGAGCGGCAGCGGGATCGGGTTCGGGAGCCGCAGCGGCCCCAGCTCCGGCCCCAGCCCCGGCGGCTGCCCCAGCTCCGGCGGCGGCTGCAGCCCCGGCATCCGCCCCGGCGGCCTTGGGTGCGCCACCCACGCCCTCGTCCGGATTCTCCGTGTCGAGCAACTGAACGGCATGACGGCCGAGTTGGGCCACGAGCCCGCCCGGAAGCCAAGGGTCCCGCGTCCGGCCGCCGTCGCCGAGTGTGTCCTCCGCCCCCGTCCGCTCGAGGACCTGCTCCAGCGAAGGCCGGTCGGCGGGGTTCTTGCGCAGGCAGTCGCCGACCAGCTCGGCCAGCTCTTCCGGCAGCCCCTCCAGGTTCGGCTCCTCCTGCGCGATACGGAACATGAGCGCGTGCACGCCGCTGTTGGCCGTGCCGAAGGGCAGCGCGCCCGAAGCCGCGTACGCCAGGACCGAACCCAGGCAGAACACGTCGCAGGCGGGAGTGATCCGGTCGCCCCGCACCTGCTCGGGCGCCATGAAGCCGGGCGAACCGACGAGCGCGCCGGTGCGGGTCAGGCCGCCGTCGGTGACCGTTTCGAGCGCGCGGGCGATGCCGAAGTCGATGACGCGGGGGCCGTCGATCGTCACGAGCACGTTCGACGGTTTGAGGTCGCGGTGGATGAGGCCCGCCGCGTGGATGTCCTTGAGGGCGTTGGCGAGCCCGGCCGCCAGTATCTTCACGGACCGTTCGGGCAGCGGCCCGTGGTCGTGCGAGATGACGCTCTGGAGGGAGGGGCCCGCGACATACCCCGTGGCCAGCCAGGGGATCGTCGCCTCGGTGTCCGCGTCGAGCACCGGCGCGGTCCACGCGCCGCCGACCCGCCGCGCCGCCTGCACCTCCTGCCGGAAGCGGTTCCTGAACTCCTCCTGTTCGGCGAGCTCTTCACGCACCAGCTTCACCGCGACCGTACGTCCCCGGTCGGATCGCGCGAGATAGACGTGCCCCATGCCGCCCGCGCCGAGTCGCGCGAGCAGCCGATAGGCGCCTATTCGCTGTGGATCCCCGGGCCCCAGCTTCTCCATCGCCGCGCCGACCTCCCCCGTTGGTGTGCAACAGATCGAGGATAGTGGGGAGGTAGGACATCGGGGCACGGACTGCCTGCTACGGCTCCGTAACGGGTTGTTCCGTATCCGCTTCCAGATTTTTCATGATTACGGAGAGCCGCTCCAACACCCGCACCGTTTCGGCCAATTCCTCCTCGCCGAGCGCGTCCGCGAGCCGGGCGGCCACGTTCGCGTGGCCGGGGCTGATCCGCCGGACGGCGGCCAGGCCCTCGTCCGTGGGGCGCAGCAACTTGGCGCGGCGGTGGGCCGGGTTCGGCACGTACTCGGCGAGACCCCGCCGCACGAGGAGATCGGCGATGCGCTGCACGCTCTGCCGGGTGATACCCATCGCGCGGGCGATCCCCGCGACCGGCAGCGGCTCGCTCAGAACGGCGCCGAGCACCTGCCACCAGGCGGCGGTAAGGCCGCCGGGCTTGGCCAACTCCTCGGCCACCGACAGGAATTGGCCGTTGAGCCGGAACACTCCGATGGCCGTGCGGGAGAACAGATCCTGCTGCTCCCGCACCTTCTCCTCGTGTGCCTGGTTCGGGTCGGCGCTCACGATTCCAGCACCTCGTACGCGGACGCGTCCGAGTCGTGGAACAGGCGGTACCAGGCGTCGAGCTTCCCGCCCTCGAAGGCGCCGAGCCGCCCGAGGATCTCGCGGGCGAAGGCCACCGGCTCGGTGGGCCCTGCTGTGGTCAGACCGCCGTCGGTGACGGCGTCCACGTCGACGTACCGCTCGCCGCCCTTGTATCCGGTGGCCGCGAGGTAGAACGACACCGCGCTGGTGTGTGCGCGCTCGTCGAGCAGCCCCTCCCTGGCGAGCCCGGCGGTGGCCCCGCAGATCGCGGCGACCGGCACGTCCGCGTCGAGGAAGGCGCGGGCCGCGCGGCCGAAGGGGGCGAGGTCGTCGCCCGTGTCCCACAGGTCGGCGCCCGGCAGGATCAGCAGCGCGCTGTCCTCGGGCCGCAGCTCGGCGAGGGTCAGGTCGGGCTGGACGCGCATGCCGCCCACGGTGGTGACGGGGTCGAGCGAGTCCGCGGCGACGGTGCGGATCTCGTACCCGGCGCGGGCGAGGAACGCGGTGGCGTGTCCGGGCTCCCAGTCGGCGAGCGTGTCGTAAACGGCGAGGTGCACGGGCTTGCGGGTCATGACTGCCTCCACTGGGTGCGCTGCCGAGGTGTGTATGTAAGTATGTTGTCAAATCGACAGCATGCTGTCAATAGTCTTTCTGGCGGGGGCCCGGGTTCGTTAACTCCCACCGGGGGCGGGCTTAACCCGCCGGTCCCTAGCGTCCTGGCCATGGACAGCGCAGAGAACCTCGGACAGATGGCCGCCCACCTCGGCCTCGACCTGGTGGCCGTGACCCTGCTGACCTTCGGGGTCTTCTATCCACGCCACCGCAGAAGGGAGTTGGTCCCCGCCTACCTCGCCCTGAACGTCGCGCTCTTCGCGGTCGTCTCCGCCCTGGCGAGCGCCGGCGGCAACGGCGGGCTCGCGCTCGGCTTCGGGCTCTTCGGGGTGCTCTCGATCGTGCGGCTCCGCTCGGACGCGGTGCAGCACCAGGAAGTCGCGTACTACTTCATCACCCTCGTCCTCGGCCTCCTCTGCGGCCTTCCGGGCCTCGACCTGCCGGTGGCCGCCGGGCTCGCGGCCGTGCTGCTCCTGGTGATGTACGGGGCCGACCACCCCCGCCTCTTCGCCGGTGACCGGCGTGCCGTCATCACCCTGGACGCCGTGTACCGCGAGGAGAGCGCGCTCCGTGCCGAGCTTGCGCGGCGCCTGGGAGAGCCGCTCGGCTGGACCGTCCAGGAGGTCGACTACGTACGCGACCTGATGGTTCTGGAAGTCCGCTTCCGACAGCCGGAACCTTCCGAGCGCCCCGGGGAGTTCGTACGTACAGCACCACGACGCCGCACGACCCGGTCACGCACGCCTGCCGTCCCCCACCAGAAGGAGACCGTGTGAACCCCGCCGTACGCGCCATCGGACGGGCCGCGCTCGCCGCGCACCCCATCTCGCTCGACGAGGTCAACGCGCGCGCCGAGCTGCTCGCCCGCTACGACAACAGCTATCTCGTGCCGGTCGAGATCTTCGACGACCTGGCGGCGCTCCTGACCGATCCGCGTCGCGCGTCGGGGCCCTTCCGGGCGCTGAGCATCGGCGGAAAGCGCTGGTTCAGCTACCACTCGACGTACTACGACACCCCCGAGCTGCTGACCTACCACCACCACCGGCAGGGCAGACGGCTGCGCTACCGCATCCGGGAGCGGGTCTACCAGGACAGCGGTGAGCGGCAGTTCGAGATCAAGCTGAAGAGCGGCCGGGGCGAGACGGTCAAGCATCGGCAGCGGCTCGACGGCGACGCCCGCGTGCTCGACGCCGAGCGGCAGGGGTTCCTCGCGGGGGTGCTCAGGGGCTCGTACGGGATCGAGGCGCCCGGCGGGCTGACCAGGGCGCTGGTCACCGAGTACCAGCGGGCGACCTTCGTCGCCGACGGCCAGCGGATCACGTGTGACGCGGGGCTCGTGGTGCGGGACGTGGCCACGGGCCGCTCGGTGGCGGCGGACTCCGGGCTCGTCCTGGTGGAGACCAAGACGCAGGGGCATCTGACGGAGGCGGACCGTGTCCTTCACCGGTACGGGGTGCGGGCCGCGGAGTTCACGAAGTACTGCGGCGGGTTCGCGGCGCTGCGGCCCGAGTTGGGGGTCAATCGGTGGGCTCGGGCGGTCCGGGTCGCGTTTCCGAGGGCCGCGGGGGCCGGGGCGCCTGCGGGAAGGTGAGGGTCACCCGGGTGCCGCGGGTCGCGTCGGACGTGATGGCGAAGGCGCCGCCCGCGTCCTCCGCCGTCCGGCGTGCGATGTCGAGGCCGAGTCCCGTGGAGCCGCCGCCGCTGGTGCCCCGTTGTGCCGCGTAGGTCGGCGGGAGGCCGGGGCCTTCGTCGGCGACGGTGAGTTCGGCCTTGCCCTCCGGGGTGGTGCGGACGGCGATGCGGAAGGGGGTGCCCTGGGGGGTGTGGTCCAGAACATTCCCGATGAGGGCGTCGATGGCGGCGGTGAGGTCGTCCTCGGGGACGGGCACGGGGGCCGATTCCTGCGGGGCCGACGTCTCCGTCGTACGCCCCTGATCCTCCGCCAACGGCAGCCAGAACGTGGCGCGTTCGCGGGCCACGGCGGCCAGGTCGGCGTACGGGGCGTCGCGGAAGGGCCGACGGGCCTTGCGGATCACGTCGTCGACACTCCGCTCCAAGGCGGCGACGTCCGCGGCGATGCGGTGCGCGTCCTCCGTGTCGCGGAGGGTCTCGGCGTCCAGGCGGAGGGCGGCGACGGGGGTGCGCAGGCGGTGGGCGAGGTCGGCGGCGTTCTCGCGTTCGGCGGTGAGGAGTTCCTCGATGCGGGTGGCGAGGTGGTTCAGCTGGCCCGCGACCAGGCGGAGTTCGGGCGGGCCCTCGGGTGTGGCGCGGGCGGTGAGGTCCCCGGCGGCGAGGCGGTCCGCGGTGCCGGCGAGCCGTCGGGTGGCGCCGACAAGCCGGGCGCCGAGCCGGTCGGCCAGCAGCAGCCCGATGAGAACGAGACCGACCCCGATCCCGGCGAGGACGAGCCAGGAGGTCATGGTCCCGGCGTACAACTGCCGCTCGGTGACGCTGACTTGCACGACGGCGGTGCCACCGGCCGCGCCCTGCACGGGGACGAGGACCTGCCGTCCGCCGGTTGAGGGCTCGTAGGTGAAGGCACGTCCGGTACGGGCAAGCCGGATGGCGTCCGTGACGCGGGCCTCGGCCCGGCGCCCGGGGTCCGGCCCGATGACGGACCCGTCCCCGAGCACGAGCGAAGTAACCGGCAGATTCCGCGCGTTGACGCTCTCCACGGTCTGCTCGGCGGTCTCACGCTCGTCCGGTGTGGCAAGAGCGGGCCCAAGGGCGTGCGCCACCCACTGGGCCCGGGCGGTGGCTTCGGCGGTGGTGCGGTCGGCGGCGTGGGTGCGGGTGAGGAGGGTGAGAGGGACGAGAAGGGCGGTCAGTACGAGGGCGGTGGTGGCGGCGGTGAGGAGAAGCAGACTGCGCCGCATCAGCTGTCCCCTGGGCGTTGGCTGGACCACTCGCTGCGGCTGCTGGCCCCTGGGCGTTGGCTGGCCCCTGGGCCTTGAGTAGACCACTCACAGTTGGCCCCTGGGCCTTGACTGGACAACTCGCTGCGGCTGCCGGCCCCTGGGCCTTGACTGGACAACTCGCTGCGGCTGCTGGCCTCTGGGCCTTGAGCAGAGCACTCACAGCTGGCCCCTGGGCCTTGGCCGGACCCCTCGCTGCGGCTGGTGGCCCCTGGGTCTTGACTGGACCATTCACAGCTGGCCCCTGGGTCTTGACTGGACCACTCGCTGCGGCTGCTGGCCCCTGGGCCTTGGCCGGACCCCTCGCTGCGGCTGGTGGCCCCTGGGTCTTGACTGGACCATTCACAGCTGGCCCCTGGGTCTTGACTGGA
>NZ_JBVIPU010000003.1:442604-597465 GCF_055577645.1 Streptomyces sp. NPDC033180
GACCACTCGCTGCGGCTGCTGGCCCCTGGGCCTTGGCCGGACCCCTCGCCGCGATCGGGCGCCGTGCCGCGGCGGGGCGCCTGGGTGGTGGCGGGGCCCTCGCCGTGGCTGGGTGCTTGGCTGGTGGCGGGGCCTTCGTCGGTGGGTGTCTGGTTGGTGGCGGGGCCTTCGTCGGTGGGTGTCTGCCTGGTGGCGGGGCCCTCGCCGTCGGGTGTCTGGCTGGTGGCGGGTTCTTCGCCGTGGGGTGCCTGGTTGTCGCTGGGCCGCTCGTGGTGGGGTGCTGGGTTGTCGCTGGGCCTCTCGCGGCCGGACCTCTTGCCGAGGCCGGGTCCTTCGCTGCTGGGCGTCTGGCTGTTGCCGGGGCTCTCATCGCCGGGTGCCTGGCTGGTGGCGGGGCCCTCGCCTCGGCGGGGCGTCTCGCTGTCGTCGGGGTGCTCTCCGTCGTGGAGTGGGCCACCTACGCCGTGGGGAGCCCCGCCCCCGTCGCCGTCGTGGAGCGACCCGCTGTTCCGGGGGCGGTGCCGCGCCGGTATGTCCGTCCTCGCTATCTCGGCCCCAGCGTCGCGTACTTCGGCCGGGGAGTCCTGCTTGCCGTGCTCCGGGCGGACATACCGGCACGTCCCCTCGCGTGCGTCGCGCGGCTGCGGGGGAGTGGGGGCCGGCGCGTCGTCGGGGGGTGTGAGCTTTACTCCCACCGTGCGGACCGTGTGGAGGTAGCGAGGGGCCTGGGCCGTCTCGCCGAGTTTTCTGCGGAGCCAGGAGAGGTGGACATCGACCGTCTTGTCGGCGCCGCCGAGGGGCTGTTGCCATACCTCGGCGAGGAGTTCGCGGCGGGAGACGACCTGGCCGGGGCGGTGGGCGAGGTAGGCGAGGAGGTCGAACTCGCGGGGGGTGAGGTCCAGGGCGCGGTCGTCCAGGGTGACGTCTCGGGAGGCAGGGTCGATGGCCAGGCCCCCGACACGCAGCGGCTCCTCCGTCATCTCGACAGCGCCGAGGCGACGCAGGACGGCCTTGATGCGGGCGTCCAGCTGGGCGGCGCCGAACGGCTTGACGATGTAGTCGTCGGCCCCGTCCTCCAGGATCGTCACCATCTCCGGTTCGTCGTCGCGCGCGGTCGCGACGATGACGGGTACGTCGCTGACGGCGCGGAGCATACGGAGGATCTGGGCGCCGTCGACGTCCGGCAGCCCCAGGTCGAGCACGACGAGGTCGGGGCGGTGGGTGACCGCCGCGTCCAGTCCTGCCATGCCGCTGGGCGCGGTGGCGACGGCGTGCCCCTTGTCGCGGAGAGCCCGGACCAGGGCACCGCGCAGCTGGGGGTCGTCCTCCACGACGAGAAGATGGGCCATACATCCACCGTAGTCAGGTGCTTTGGTCGGCCCTTAACCGGGCGTTAGGAAACTGTGCGGCACAGTGGCCGGATGAGGAAGTGGCGGAGCGCGGTCGTGACCGCGGCATGGGTGGGGGTGGGAACGGCTGCCGGGGCGCTGGGCGCCTGGCAGTTGGCCACGTCGGACAGCGGGGGCGGCGCGGCGCACAGCCGTCCCCTGGACGAGGGCGCGGTGGAGAGGGCCTTGGCGGCGACGTCGGCCTCGCCGCAGACCTCCAGGCCCGCGTCACCGTCCCCGTCTCCGTCCGCGACGCCCTCGAAGACACCCCCCGAACGTTCCACTCTCCGGTTCACGGGCGGGACGGCGACGGTCGAATGCAGGGACGACGGGACGGTCTACCTCGTCTCGTGGAGCCCGGCGGACGGCTTCCACATCGACGACGACGTGGAACGGGGCCCGGCGGCGGTGGCCCGCCTTGAGGCGGAACCGAGCGATGACGACGACGGGCGGGACGATCTGCCGTACGAGATCAGGTGCGGGGAGGACGGGAAGCCGCGGGCGGGGGTCGTGGCGGATACGGACGACTGAGGGGGCGCCGGCCCGTCCGGCGTCTGGCTGTTCAGCCCGTCCGGCGTCTGACTGTTCAGCCCGTCCGGCGTCTGAGGACGAACTCGGCGGAGCCGGTGACGACGGCGACCAAGGCCCCCGGCCAGACGCCGCACCCCGACACACTGTCCAGTACCCCCCACCCCCGCGAAACAGGACGCCCATGTCGAGTCCACACCCTGGACACTTACCCTCGCCCACATGACCCCTCAGCCGAACCCGAACCCCCAGGTCGGCGCCGCCGTGAAGGCGGCGGACCGCGCGCACGTGTTCCACTCCTGGTCCGCACAGGAGCTGATCGACCCCCTCGCCGTAGCCGGCGCCGAGGGCTCGTACTTCTGGGACTACGACGGAAACCGCTACCTCGACTTCACCAGCGGCCTCGTCTACACGAACATCGGATACCAGCACCCGAAGGTCGTCGCCGCGATTCAGGAGCAGGCGGCGACGATGACGACCTTCGCGCCCGCCTTCGCCGTGGAAGCACGCTCCGAGGCCGCACGCCTCATCGCCGAGCGGACCCCCGGTGACCTGGACAAGATCTTCTTCACCAACGGCGGCGCGGAAGCCGTGGAGAACGCGACCCGCATGGCACGCCTCCACACCGGCCGCCCCAAGGCCCTCTCCGCCTACCGCTCGTACCACGGCGGCACCGCCACGGCGATCAACCTCACCGGCGACCCCCGCCGCTGGGCCTCCGACACGGGCTCGGCAGGCGTCGTCCACTTCTGGGCACCGTTCCTCTACCGCAGCCCCTTCTACGCCGAGAACGAGCAGCAGGAGTGCGAGCGCGCCCTCCAGCACCTCGAGGCCACCATCGCCTTCGAGGGCCCGCAGACCATCGCCGCCATCATCCTGGAGTCCGTCCCGGGCACGGCCGGCATCATGATCCCGCCGCCGGGCTACCTCAAGGGCGTACGCGAGATCTGCGACCGGCACGGCATCGTCTTCATCCTCGACGAGGTGATGGCGGGCTTCGGCAGGACCGGCAAGTGGTTCGCCGCCGATCACTTCGACGGCGGCATCGTGCCCGATCTCCTCACCTTCGCGAAGGGCGTGAACTCCGGTTACGTACCGCTCGGCGGTGTCGCGATCTCCTCCGCGATCGCCGAGACGTTCGCCCGCAGGCCCTACCCGGGCGGTCTCACGTACTCGGGGCACCCGCTGGCCTGCGCCGCGGCTGTCGCGACGATCAACGTCATGGAGGACGAGGGAGTGATCGAGAACGCGGCCCGCGTCGGCTCGGAGGTCATCGCCCCCGCCCTCGCGGACCTCGCGGAGCGGCACCCGAGCGTCGGCGAGGTCCGCGGCCTCGGCATGTTCTGGGCCCTGGAGCTGGTCAAGGACAAGGAGACCCGCGAGCCGCTCGTGCCGTACAACGCCACGGGTGAGGCGAACGCCCCGATGGCCGCGTTCGGCGCCGCCGCGAAGAAGCAGGGCCTGTGGCCGTTCATCAACATGAACCGCACCCACGTGGTCCCCCCGTGCAACATCACGGACACGGAAGCCAAGGAGGGCCTCGCGGCGCTGGACGCCGCGCTGAGCGTGGCGGACGAGCACGTGGCCTGACCCGGGGGTCCAACACTCACCCTGCGGCAACGGTCAGCCACCTCGCCGATCACCCCCCGCCCGCCCACCCATGACCCCCCGGGGCAATCGGATGGGCGGGCGGGAAAGAGCCTCCGCGCAGCGGCGGCACAGGCGCAGACGGCGCCGCACCCGAAAGCGTCCCCCGGCCCCCGGGAACCCCGACCGCGTAGTCTGACGTGCTCGTAAGCGAACGACGACCGCCAAGACGACTCCGCGAGGGAACCCAGATGCCCGGCACCGACGGCTCCGCCGTCATCCGCAGCACTCTGCGCCAGCAGATCGCCGACGCGCTGCGCGACGAGATCCTCGGCGGCCGTCTGGAGCCGGGCCAGGAGTTCACGGTCAAGGAGATCGCCGAGCAGTACGGCGTCTCCGCGACCCCGGTCCGCGAGGCGCTGGTGAACCTCGCCGCGCAGGGCCTCCTCGACGCCGACCAGCACCGCGGCTACCGCGTCCGCGAGCACTCCCTCGCCGACTACCGCGGCATGCTGGAGGCCCGCGGCCTCGTCGCCGACGGAATCTTCCGTGACCTCGTGAAGAAGGGCACTCCGCTCGGGCCCAAGGGCCAGCAGGAAGCCTCCGCCGCCCTCGTCTCCGTACGCCGCCGCGGCGAGGAAGCCGCACGCGCCGCCTGCGCGGGCGACCTGAACGTCCTCATCGGCTACGACCTGCGTTTCTGGCGCGAGCTCAGCGCCCTCTTCGGCAACCCCTACCTCTCGGACTTCCTGCACCGCATCCGCGTCCAGTCCTGGGTCTGTGCCGTCACCTACCTCCGCCGCGCCGTCGAACGCGGCGACGGCGACCTGCGCGGCACCCTCTGGGCCCGGCACACCGAGCTCGTCGACGCCCTCGCGCACCGCGATCCCAAGGCCGCGCACGCGATCGTCGAGGAGTACAACGCCCACTCCCTCGCCCTCATCGAGCGGCTGGCCGCTGCATGAGCGTGGATCTGACCGTCGTCGTCCCCGCCTACAACGAGGAGCGGCGCCTGGCCCCCACGCTCGCCGCGATACGGGCGTATCTGGAGGACGGAGCGCAGGGCGGCACGCAGGACGGGGCCGAAGGACGCGACCGCGGCACCCGGTGGGAGCTGATCGTCGTGGACGACGGCTCCACCGACGGCACCCTGGACATCGCCGCCGACGCCGAGGCCGCCGACCCCCGCGTCCGGCTCATCCACTCCGCCCGCAACCTCGGCAAGGGCCATGCCCTGCGGATGGGTGTCCTCGCCTCACACGGCGACCGCGTCCTGATCACCGACGCCGATCTGGCCACCCCCATCGAGGAGCTGGAGTGCCTCGACAAGGCGCTCACCGACGGCCACGCGGCGGCGATCGGCTCCCGCGCGGGAGCGGACGCCACGATAGAGGCGCACCAGCACCGCCTGCGCGAACTCCTCGGCCGCAGTGGCAACTTCCTGATACGAACGGTCGCCGTCCCCGGAGTCCGCGACACCCAGTGCGGCTTCAAGCTCTTCGACGGCGACCGTGCCCGTGAGGCCTTCGCCGCGTCGCGCCTGCGCGGCTGGGGGATAGACGTCGAGATACTGCAGTACTTCCGCCGCTCGGGCTGGCCGGTCGCCGAGGTGCCGGTGCGCTGGGCGCACCAGGAGGGCTCGAAGGTCCGGCCGTTGGACTACGTGAAGGTCCTGGCCGAACTGACCGCGCTCAAGGCCCGCGCCGTCCGCCCGATGGACCTGCTCGTCGCGGCACTCTTCCTGGCCATGGCGATCACCCTCTACTCGGGCCGCTGGGTGGCACCGGGCGAGCGCTATCTCCCGGACTCCCTCCAGGACCAGAACCAGTGGGAGTGGTTCTTCGCGGTGACGGCGGACAACCTCCGCCACCTCCAGAACCCCCTCTTCACGACCCTCCAGAACCAACCCGACGGCGTGAACCTCATGGCCAACACGGTCATGCTCGGCCTCTCCGTCCCCTTCGCCCCCGTGACCTGGCTCTTCGGTCCCGCGGTCGCCCTGAACGCGGCGATGACGCTGGGCCTGGCAGCGACGGCGGTCGCCTGGTACTGGCTGATCCGCAGGCGTCTCGTACGGCACCGGGGCGCGGCAGCCGTCGGCGCGGCACTGGCCGCCTTCGCGCCACCGATGATCAGCCACGCGCACGCACACCCGAACTTCATGGTCCTGTTCATGATCCCGCTGATCATCGACAGGGCGCTGCGGCTCTGCGAGGGCGATGGCACCAGGGTCGTACGCGACGGAGTCGTGCTCGGGCTCTTCACGACGTACCAGATCTTCCTCGGCGAGGAGCCGCTGCTGCTCGCGGCGGTGGGCATGCTGCTGTTCGCGGTGGCGTACGGGGTGGTGCGAAGGGACGTGGCGCGGGCGGCGATCCGCCCCCTGGCGCGCGGCCTCGGGGTGGCCGTCGCGGTGACCGTTCCGCTGGTCGCCTTCCCGCTCTACTGGCAGTTCTTCGGGCCGCAGAGCTACACGAGCGTGCTGCACGGCGACAACGCGGGCAACAGTCCGCTCGCGCTCATCTCCTTCGCCGAGCGCTCGCTCGCGGGCAACGAGGAGACGGCGAGCGCCCTCTCCCAGAACCCCACCGAGCAGAACGCGTTCTACGGCTGGCCCCTGGTCGCGCTGGCCTTCGCGATCGTCGTACGCCTCTGGGAGCGGGCGGTGGTGAAGGCGCTGGCCTTCACGGTCCTCGCGGCGGCCTTCCTCTCGCTGGGCCCGAAGTTCCGCATCCCCTTGACGGACATCGTGCTGCCCGGCCCGTGGGCGCCCCTTTCGCATGCCCCCCTCTTCGAGTCGGTCATCGAATCGCGGGTGGCGATGGTGTGCGCCCCGGCGCTCGGCATGCTGGTGGCGCTCGCGCTGGCCGGACTCGTCGCCTCAGAGCGCCGTTCTGCGCACCCTTCTCCGCACCCTCCCCCGCCCCCGACTGCGCACCGGATGACGGCCGCGCGGTACGCGGGCGTGGCCGCGGTCGTCCTCGCGCTCCTGCCGATCGTGCCGGCGCCGCTGCGGGCGGTGGAGCGGGCCGAGGCCCCGGCGTTCATCGCCGACGGGACCTGGCGGCAGTACCTGGGCGATGGCGAGTCCCTCGTACCGGTACCGCTGCCGGACCCGGCGGGCGCCGACGCTCTGCACTGGCAGACCACGGCCGACCTGGGTTTCTCCCTCCCCGGCGGCTACTTCAACGGCCCGTGGGGCCCGGATCGCGTGGGCATCTACGGAGCGCCGCCCCGCAACATGTCGAACCTCCTGCGGGATGTCCGCTCGTCGGGCCGTGCTCCGCAGATCACGGACGCCTGGCGCAGGGCGGCGCGTGCGGACCTGGCGCACTGGAACGCGGGCGTCCTGGTCCTCGCGCCGCAGGAGCACGACGCCGAACTGCGGGTGACGGTGGAGGAACTCCTTGACCGCCCCGGAAAGTGGGTAGACGGGGTGTGGATCTGGGATCTGCACAAGGGGAGCTAGGGGGCGTCCGCCCGCACTACGCTGCCTGAACGCGAGGCACATCCGACGTCCGATATGCCGTCCCGTACGAGCCTGCTTATGAGCCTGACCTGAGGAGCACCCTTGGCCTGTGACCTGTGGCTGGTCCCGCTCGTCGACGTGCTGTGCCACAGCCCCGACAATCCCTTCGCGGAGGAGATCGCGGCGTACGACAAGGCGCTGCACGAGGCAGGGCTGCCCCCCGTCCCCGTCTTCGCCTACATGCCGGGCCTCTCCGGGGACGTGGCCCCGGTCGCGGGCTTCGACTACGACGCGCTGCATTTCCTGCGCCGGGCGTATCTGCTCCAGGTCTGCGGCCTCGAGGTGACGCCGGTGGACGAACTGGGCGGGGACTACGAGCAGTTGCTGGAGATGTTCGACTCGACGGCGCAGCAGTCGCATCTGGTCTGGCACTACGACCATGCGGGGGCGTACGTCCCTGTCGACTTCCCCGCGCCGCTCTCGAACGAGGAACTTCTGTCGGGCGGTGGCCCGTTGGGCTCCTCCCAGGCGCTCCTGCGAGAACTGGAGTTCGTGGCCCCGTCGATCGGCATCGACGCCTCCAACCCACCTCGCCCGCCGACCCCGCCCGAGGCCCCGACGTCCCTGGAGGAACCGGCGGCCCCGGCTCCGCCGGATGACAGCCCCTTCGCGAGGGAACGCCACGTATGGCTGGGCCTGCACGCGGCGACGACGCGAAGCCTGGCGCAGGGCTCGATGATCATCTACAGCTAGCTTCTGGCCCCTGGGCCCTGGACCGCGGGGCCTGGCCCCTGGGCCTTGGACTGCGGGGCTGCCGGAATCTGGCCCCTGGGTCCTGAGCGCTGAGCGCTGAGCGCTGGGCCCGGGGCCGCGGGCCTGCCGGAAGCGCCCTCTTGCCCTCCGGCAGGCCCGCCCCTCTCCCACCCGCCCGCCCGGCGCCCGGCAGCAGCCCTCCCCGCGCCGAGCCCGCTGGCAGTCGAGCTGTCCCGCCGGGTCGGCCCGGTCTTCTCCCACCCGCCCGCCCGGCGCCCGGGGGGATCTTTCAGCCTCTCCGGCGGTTGAGGAGCGGGGTCTGGGGCGGAGCCCCAGTTTCGGGAAGGGGCGGGATTGGGGAGAGCCCCGCAGGGTCCCCCCCCACCCCGCAGCCGAACCCACACCTGCACCCACACCCGCACCCGCACGCGCCCCGCCCCTCAGCGAGGTTCAGGCGGCCGCTGCCGCGGCATGTTCGGCCGCGCCCCCGGCGGCAACGCGGCCCGTACGGGGGCAGCCCCCGCCTCCCCCCGGGAGGCCGGGACCATGGCCTGCATAGCCAACGGCGCGGGGCCCGACCGAAACTCCACCATCCAGTCCGCGGTCTCGGCCCGCACCAGCTCCGTCACATCCTCCGAGAACCGCCGAAGCACCCCGAGACACCGCTCGGCGGCCTCGCTGGCGGTCCCCTCGGTGGGCCCGAGGACCTCCCGCACACTCTCCGACGCCCAGTCGAACTGCAGCACCTGAAGCCGCCGCTGCACCGCCTGCGCGGTGGCCACGTCCCGCATCCACCCGGACGTCAGGCCGAAGAACCGGTCGCACGCCACGCACGCCGCCCCCGCGAGCAGCGAGACGAACCCCCAGGTGGCGACGCCCCCCACCGCCCCCGCCAGATCGAGCAGCGGAAACACCCCCGCGCCCACGGCCCCCACCGCCGCCCCCACCCGCGCGAGCCGCGCCAAGCGCCGCTTCCACGCCCGGTCGGACAGGTACCACTCCGCGGTGTTGAGCGCGCCCCGCTCCACCCACCGGTACAACTCGTCGAGCCGCTGCGCCGGCTCGCCCCAGTCCCCGAGGGGAAAGGCCCGCCCCGTCAGATCCCCGAGCCGAGAACCGCCCCCACCATCAGGCCCACCATCAGGCCCACCACCAGGCCCACCACCGGGAACGCCCTGCTGCGCACCCGCCTCGGCACCCTGCTCCTCATGGGGCACCCCCTCGGGCTGCATCTCCGGCTGGCTCACCCGGCACTCCTACCTCTACGAGATCCCTGACTGTCACCTGCGGTGTTTCCGTACGGTGCGCGCACTGTGACAGCTGGTACTGATTGGCGCTCTTGGTGCTGACGCGACTGATGTCATCTGCTCATGCGCATGCGCAGCCCCAGTCCTACCGCCCAATGGGTGGCCCTGAGCCCCTTTTCGCGGTATTTCCGCCCGGAAGTGGTGCTTGATCAGGTATAGGAGGACGGCCGATCTCACTCGAAAGAGTGCCGGGGCGAGGGCACCCCCGACCACGTAGGCTCATTCCAGGTGGAAAACCCACCGCGAATACCGTTCGAGACAGGAGCTGATCGTGATCCCCGGTGGTGGCCAGCCCGACATGCAGCAGCTGCTCCAGCAGGCCCAGAAGATGCAGCAGGACCTCGCGACCGCGCAGGAGGAGCTCGCGCGCACCGAGGTCGAAGGCCAGGCGGGCGGCGGCCTCGTCAAGGCGACGGTCACCGGCTCCGGCGAGCTGCGCGGCCTGGTGATCGACCCCAAGGCGGTCGACCCGGAGGACACCGAGACCCTCGCGGACCTGGTGGTCGCGGCGGTCCAGGCGGCGAACGAGAACGCGCAGGCGCTCCAGCAGCAGAAGCTGGGCCCGCTCGCGCAGGGCCTGGGCGGCGGAGGCATCCCGGGCCTTCCCTTCTAAGAGGGCCGCAGGCCAACTACCGTACGTACCAGAGCGTGATACTCGGCCAGAGCGAGACCGAGACCGAGAGTGAGAACAGGAAAAGGAAAGGCACCCCGTGTACGAAGGCGTGGTTCAGGACCTCATCGACGAGTTGGGCAGGCTGCCCGGCGTCGGTCCCAAGAGCGCGCAGCGGATCGCCTTCCACATCCTGCAGGCGGAGCCCACGGACGTACGCCGCCTCGCGCATGCACTCCTTGAGGTGAAGGACAAGGTCCGCTTCTGCGCGACCTGTGGGAACGTCGCGCAGGAAGAGCTCTGCAACATCTGCCGTGACCCGCGCCGCGACCTCAGCGTCATCTGCGTGGTCGAGGAGCCCAAGGATGTCGTGGCGATCGAGCGTACGCGCGAGTTCCGGGGGAAGTACCACGTACTGGGCGGAGCGATCAGCCCGATCGAAGGGGTCGGCCCGGACGACCTGCGCATACGAGAACTCCTCGCGCGCCTGGCGGACGGCACGGTCACCGAGCTGATCCTGGCCACGGACCCGAACCTGGAGGGCGAGGCGACGGCGACGTACCTCGCGCGCATGATCAAGCCCATGGGCCTGAAGGTCACCCGCCTGGCCAGCGGGCTCCCTGTCGGGGGAGATCTGGAATACGCGGACGAGGTCACCCTGGGCCGCGCCTTCGAGGGGAGACGACTCCTAGATGTCTAAGAAGCAGCAAGAGAAGTCCACGCAGCCGGGAGCGAAGGCCGCCGCCGACTCGACGAAGCCGCAAGCGACGCTCGCCCCCGAGCCGACGATGCCGCAAGCGACGCTCGCCCCCGAGCCGATCGCCGCGCCGGAGCCGCTCGTCGCCTCCGATCCGGTTCTCGTCCCCGAGCCGATCATCGCGCCTGAGGCGACGGTCCTCCTGCACGCTGCCGCCCAGGACCCGGACTCCTTCGCGGTGCAGATCTCGGACCAGATCGAGAGCTTCATCGTCGCGGTGACGGAGGTCGCGAAGGGCGACGAGCCCGACTCGGCCGTCCCCTTCCTCCTCCTGGAGGTCTCCCAACTGCTCCTGGCCGGCGGCCGCCTGGGCGCGCACGAGGACATCCTCCCCGAGGAGCGCTACGAGCCGGACCTCGGCCCGGAGCGCGACGTCGACGACCTGCGTGAGCGCTTGGCCGCCATGCTGGAGCCGATCGACGTCTACTCCGAGGTCTTCGACCCGTACGAGCCCCGCAAGGCCCCGGTGGCGGCCCGCATTTCGGACGACCTCGCAGACGTGGTCGCGGACCTCTCCCACGGCCTGGCCCACTACCGCGCGGGACGCACGACCGAGGCCCTGTGGTGGTGGCAGTTCTCGTACTTCTCCAACTGGGGCTCCACGGCCTCGGCCACCCTCCGAGCCCTCCAGTCCCTGGTGGCCCACGTCCGCCTGAACCAGCCCCTGGAAGACCTCAACGGCCTGGACACGGACGAGGACCTGGCCGAGGACGCGCTCGCGGAAGCGGCGGGCAAGGTGATGGCGGAGGAGATCGCCGGCCCTCTGGGCCTGCGCTCGGTGCAGTAGCCCCGGCAGGTCAAGTCGGGTCAGGGCAGGTCAGGTCAGACGCGGGCAGCGGCACTGAAGTCGCCGTCCACCCCGCCCACCTGTGCGGCGCGGCGCGGCGCGGCGCAACGCTGCGTACACAGCTGTGCAAGAAGGCGGTGGACGGTGGCGGACGACGCTGCTGGAGACACGCGATCGGGAGCGATGGGCCTTCACCGAAGGCCCATCGGCAAGCGAACTGACTTCTGAACCGCACCTGGCGGTCCCCGCCTCCGCCTGGTCCGCCTTCCTCCCCGCGGAGTGGTAGCCGCTAGACCGCGGTGACGTTGACCGCGCTCGGTCCCTTCTGGCCGTCCTGGATCTCGAACTCCACGGCCTGGCCCTCCGCCAACGTCTGCGCGACGCAACGGACCGATGATCTAGGCAACTTGGCCGGTTCGTAGGGGGCGTCCCGTAAAGGATTTCCGCAGTTCGGCCCGGAGCTCAAGTCCCGAGCGCCGGGCCTCGGGCCCCGAGCTGCCCCCTGGCCAAAACGGGCTACGGGAAGCGCCTCGCGGGTGACGAAGACCCGCACAGCGACGCCGATTTCGCACATCTGGGCCCCACGGCGGCGAGGTCCTTGTAGCCCATCGCGGCGCCGTCGGGGAGGTGGTCGATGAAGGTCGCGAGTTCGGCCTCGCGGGCCGCGGCCGGCCACCTCCGCTGTATCCCGAACAGGGGCTTCAGGTGCCCGCCTACCGAGCAGGGCGTGCCAGAGCGGATGAGGCCCTCGCCCCTCGCCCCCTCGCCCCCTCGACCACTTCGCGGACCAGGATGGCGAGTGGGGTGACGCTGCCGTGACGGTGTTCAGCGACCCGCACGACGGCGACTACCGGCAGCACCCCAGGTACGGCTCAAGGACTACGCCGACTGAGGCCGACGGCCACCGAAGGGCGCCGGCCGGCCCAGGTGCTGCTCAAGGCCCAGGGGCCAGATCCTGCGCCGGATTCTGTGACCCGCCCCACTTTCCGGAGTGTCCGACTCCCCGCTGGGCATGTGCCAAGCCGAGCGGTCGAAACGTACCTCCCGAGCAGCGGGGGCGTATGCCGACGGGTGATCACGTAGTGGGCGGGACATCTCACCATGTGATATTCGTGAGGCGAATTTCGGCCGCTCGTTAGACTGAGCCGACCGCAGCAGTGCGGTAAGAGACGGACTGAGCGAGGAGCGCACGTGAGCCTTGTCGTGCAGAAGTACGGAGGCTCCTCCGTAGCCGATGCCGAGGGCATCAAGCGGGTCGCCAAGCGGGTTGTCGACGCCAAGAAGAACGGCCATCAGGTCGTTGTCGTGGTGTCCGCCATGGGTGACACGACGGATGAGTTGATCGATCTTGCCGGGCAGGTATCCCCGATTCCTGCCGGGCGCGAATTCGACATGCTGCTGACCGCCGGGGAGCGGATCTCCATGGCGCTGCTTGCCATGGCGATCAAAAACCTGGGTCACGCGGCCCAGTCGTTCACGGGCAGCCAGGCCGGTGTCATCACCGACTCCGTCCACAACAAAGCGCGGATCATCGATGTCACCCCCGGGCGGATCAGGACATCGGTCGACGAGGGCAACATCGCCATCGTCGCCGGGTTCCAGGGCGTCAGCCAGGAGGGCAAGAACATCACCACGCTCGGTCGTGGTGGGTCCGACACGACCGCTGTGGCCCTCGCGGCCGCGCTCGACGCCGAGGTCTGCGAGATCTACACGGATGTCGATGGTGTCTTCACCGCCGACCCCCGTGTGGTGAAGAAGGCCCAGAAGATCGACTGGATCTCGTTCGAGGACATGCTGGAGCTCGCGAGCTCCGGGTCCAAGGTGCTGCTCCACCGCTGTGTGGAGTACGCCCGCCGATACAACATCCCGATTCACGTGCGTTCGTCCTTCAGTGGGCTGCAGGGCACGTGGGTCAGCAACGAACCGCAAGGGGACCGCAAGGTGGAGCAGGCCATCATCTCCGGTGTCGCGCACGACACCTCGGAGGCCAAGATCACGGTCGTCGGTGTGCCGGACAAGCCGGGCGAGGCCGCCTCGATCTTCCGCGCCATCGCGGACTCCGGGGTCAACATCGACATGATCGTCCAGAACGTGTCGGCCGCGTCGACCGGCCTGACGGACATTTCCTTCACGCTGCCCAAGGCCGAGGGCCGCAAGGCGATCGACGCCCTGGAGAAGACGCGGTCGGCCATCGGCTTCGACTCCCTTCGCTACGACGACCAGATCGCCAAGATCTCGCTGGTCGGCGCGGGTATGAAGACGAACCCCGGCGTCACCGCCGCCTTCTTCGAGGCGCTCAGCGACGCGGGCGTGAACATCGAGCTGATCTCGACCTCCGAGATCCGCATCTCGGTCGTGACCCGCGCCGACGACGCGAACGAGTCCGTGCGCGCCGTGCACACCGCCTTCGGCCTCGACTCCGACACGGACGAGGCCGTGGTCTATGGAGGCACCGGGCGATGACCGGAAAGCCGACGCTCGCGGTCGTCGGAGCGACCGGGGCCGTCGGCGCGGTCATGCTCCAGATCCTGTCGCAGCACGCCGACATCTGGGGCGAGATCCGACTCGTGGCCTCACCGCGCTCGGCCGGCAGGAAGCTGGCCGTGCGCGGTGAGGAGGTCGAGGTCATCGCGCTGAGCGAGGACGCTTTCGACGGCGTCGACGTGGCGATGTTCGACGTGCCCGACGAGGTCAGCGCGCAGTGGGCGCCCATCGCCGCGTCCAAGGGCGTCGTGGTGGTCGACAACTCCGCCGCTTTCCGGATGGACCCGGACGTACCGCTGGTCGTCCCGGAGGTCAATCCGCATGCCGCGCGCGTACGCCCGCGCGGCATCGTCGCCAACCCGAACTGCACGACCCTGTCGATGATCGTGGCCATCGGCGCGCTGCACGCCGAGTTCGGTCTGCGCGAGCTGATCGTCTCCTCGTACCAGGCCGTGAGCGGCGCCGGGCGGGACGGCGTGGAGACCTTGCGCCGCCAGCTGAAGCTGGTGGCCGGTTCGGAGCTGGGCACGAGCCCCGGTGACGTACGACGTGCTGTCGGTGATGACACCGGGCCCTTCCCGGAGCCCGTGGCGCTGAACGTGGTGCCGTGGGCCGGGACACTGCGGGACGACGGCTGGTCGTCCGAGGAGATGAAGGTGCGGGACGAGTCCCGCAAGATCCTCGGCCTGCCCGATCTGAAGGTCGCGGCGACCTGTGTACGCGTGCCGGTGGTGACCACCCACTCGCTGACCGTGCACGCCCGCTTCGAGGACGAGGTCACGGTGGACCGCGCGCGCGAGATCCTGGCCACCGCGCCGGGCGTCGTGCTCTTCGACAATCCGGCTGCCGGAGAGTTCCCGACCCCCGCCGACGTGGTGGGCACCGACCCCACGTGGGTCGGCCGGGTACGGCGTGCCCTCGACGATCCGACGGCCCTGGAGCTTTTCGTGTGCGGGGACAACCTGCGCAAGGGGGCCGCGCTGAACACGGCCCAGATCGCGGAGCTCGTGGCCGGGGAGCTCACCGGGCGTCATCAGTAGGTACAAAACCGGGCGTCATCAGTAGGTACAAAAGGGCGCAGAAAGGTGCAGGCGGGCGGGCAGAACAAGCTCCGAACGCCCTCGGAACGCCCTCCGAACACCCTCGGAACGCCCTCCGAACGCTCCCCGAGGCGGAAGTCTTTGAGGGGTCTGTGTAAGTTCTGTGTCCAACTTGGTGGCCAGAATCGCTTGATCTGGACCATTGCCGCGTTCGAAGATTCGCAATATTCGTCCCCGTCCACTGCAACCGGCAGCAGGGCGGGGCGCGTCTTTGCGATCGCCCTCCAGGGGGTGTGACCAGAGCGCTGCGGAAATTGGGCATAGGGGAAGAGCTGGTACGCATGGGGGCATTTGATGCATCGTCACCGACGTCGACGATGCCCGCCGCAAACGCGCCGCGCGATGCGTACAACCCTCCAGGGGGTAAGCGTGTCCAACAGGCGTGGCAGAGGTACTCGATTTCACAGCGGTTCAGGCGAGGGGCGCGGCCCTTCGCCCGCCTCGCCGTCCCCGTGCGCCCGCCGGCATGCCGGTGATCGCCCCCATGCCCACCACGAGATCGGCCCGCATTCCGACGCAGCGCGAGGGCGCTGAAGAGGCGATGAGCACGGGCACCACAGTCGACCACCTGACCGAGACCTACCGCGCCCACTACAGGTCGCTCCTCGGCCTGGCGGCGCTGCTTCTCGATGACACGGCATCCTGCGAGGACGTCGTGCAGGAGGCGTTCATCCGGGTGCACTCGGCGCGCAAACGCGTGCGGGACCCGGAGAAGACGCTCGCCTATCTGCGGCAGACCGTCGTGAACCTCTCGCGGTCCGCGCTGCGGCGCCGGATCCTCGGGCTGAAGCTCCTCTCGAAGCCGATGCCGGACATGGCGAGCGCCGAGGAGGGTGCGTACGACCTCCTTGAGCGGGACGAGTTGATCAAGGCGATGCGCGGCCTCCAGCGCCGCCAGCGCGAAGTCCTGGTCCTGCGGTATTTCGCGGACATGACCGAGGCGCAGGTCGCCGAGACCCTGGGCATATCGCTCGGGTCGGTGAAGGCGTACGGCTCGCGAGGGATCGCGGCTCTGCGGGTCGCCATGGAGGCACCGGCATGAGCAAGCACGAGTACGGGCGCGAGCATGACGAGAGCGCCGAGTTTGAGCAGCATGCTGGGGACGAAACTGTGAATCACGGCCAGGGCGAAGAGCCCACCGCGTCCGAGCGTGAAGAGCCGACCGTGGCTGAGCGTGCAGAGCCCACTGCGTCTGAGCGTGATGAGTCGGCTGCGTCCGATGAGTCGACTGCGGCCGAGCGTGACGAGGCCGTCGCGTCTGAGCGTGATGAGCCCACTGCGGCTGAGCGCGGGGGCGGCGAGGCGTCGGGCTCTGTATTCGGCGGCGAGGACGGCTCCGACGAGCTGGCGCTGCGCAGGATGATGCGTTCGGCCGTCCAGGAGATCGAGCCGGGAGACCGCGCCCTCGAGCGTCTGCGGCACGCGGTGCCCGCACGCCGCCAGCGCAAGCGCCAGGCCGTGGTCGGCATGGCCGCCGCCGCGCTCTTCATCGGCACCGCCATCCCCGCTCTCGTGCACGTCACGAACTCCAGCGGCGGGTCGGACGACCGGCCGTCGATAGCGGGCAACAGCGAGCAGACGCAGGGCGGTTCGAGTCAGGGCGGCAAGGGCCCCGACGGTGGGGAGAAGGGCAAGGACAGCGACTCCGGCCCCTCCAAGTCCAAGGACAAGAAGGACAAGAAGGGCAAGAAGGACGGCAAGGGGAAGGGTGAGGCCAGCGGCGGCGCGACCGGTGGTCCCGACCCGGCGGGCACAGAATCCGCCGACTCGCCTGCCTGCGCGGTGGACCAGCTCGGCGGGGCCAGCGGTAGTGCGGGTGCGCCGGAGGCCGACGGCAAGGTGTACGGCAGCTTCCGCATCGCCAACGTCTCCGGCAGCAGCTGTACGGTCAGCGCCCCGGGCAGCGTGAGCACGGCGACGACGGGGGCGGCCGACCCCGCGAAGATCCTCGTCACCGACCATGTGGCGGGAGACGCGGCGACGGGCCTTCCCGACCCGGCGCAGGCGGTCGGCTCGCTGGTCCTCCAGCCGGGGGCGGCGTACGAGGTGAAGTTCGCCTGGGTGCCTTCGGAAGCGTGTCCGACGGACAGCGGTGAGCCTTCCCCCGACCCGACCCCCACGGAGGGCGGCGGCGGCACGGACGGCGGCGCACCGGGTGGCGTGGAGCCCCAGATGACGCGCGAGGACGGCGGTGTCCTGGACGGCGGCGTGACGGTGTCCCTGACGGCCGCCGAGGGTTCGCCCGCGGCGGGCGCGACGATCACCAACGCGTGCGCGGGGACGGTCTACCGCACGGGGATGTTGTCGGCGTCGTAGGCGACGCGGTCGACTCCCACGACGGGCTGGAATATCCAGCCCGTCCGGCGTTCGCGGACATCGAGCAGGACAAAGCGTAAGAAGGAGTGCTCAGGGGGCTCAGGGAGTCCCGGGGCTACTCTTCCGGCAGAAGCCCCAGCGCGGCGTCCCGTGCGAACTCCCGCTCCCGCCGGAACAACCGGAACCACATGAAGACGACGAACCCCGCGAAGACGAACCACTCCCCGGTGTAGCCGAGGTTCTGGAAGGCCTTGAGGTCGAGCCCCGAGTTGGCCGGCTCGGACGCCGGCACCGCCTTCATCCCGGAGTCGCCCTTGTCCAGGGTGACCCAGGCGTCGTACACATCGCCCTGGACCAAGTTCACCAGCGAGGCCGCGCCGATGGCGCCCAGCTGCCCCTGCGGCAGCCCGCCGGCCGAGCTGACCCCGTTCGAACCAGGGCTCTCGGAGGCCTGAAGCGCGCCCGTCACGGTGACCTCACCGGAGGGCGCCGCGGGAGCCTTCGCCGCACTCGCCTTCCCGGGGAGCCAGCCGCGTACGACCGGCAGGTCCTTGCCGCTGTCGGTGTGCAGCAGCGTGAGGACGTAGTAGCCCGACTTGTCGTCCAACTCCCGGCCTGGAACCAGTAGTTGCTTGCCGTACTGTCCGGTGGCCGACACCTGTTCCCCGGATGTCTCCTTGTCCACGGGGAGCATCGAGTCCAGCGGCCGTGGCTTCTCCTGCGACCTGGCCGGTGACGCCTGCCGGTCGGCCTGTTCCTGTGCGGCGTCATGCGCCTCGACGCGGTCCTCGAACCGCCCCAGCTGCCATGACCCCATGAAGATGCAGAAGGGGATGGCCAGCAGCACGAAGACGTTGATCCCCCACCAGCGGGGCGTCAGCAGGAACCGGTACACACCCCCACGGTACGGGGCGCCCGTGGGAGGCGGGCCGCGGGGTTGGCGAAGCAAGCCACCGCCTCTGCGGTGCGGCCCACCTCCCCGCGGCCGGGCTCCGCGGCCAAGCTCCGCGGCCGGGCTCCGGCTAGCGAAGGTGGCGCTCGGCGAAGTCCAGTTCCAACCGCACCTGCTTGATCCGCTCGTCCACGACGAGCGAGCCGTGCCCCGCGTCGTACCGGTACACCTCGTGCACCGCGTCCCGCGCCTTGAGCCGGTCCACGTAGTTCTCGACCTGGCGGATCGGGCAGCGCGGGTCGTTCACGCCCGCGGAGATGTAGACCGGGGCCTTGACCGCGTCCACGTACGTCAGCGGGGACGAGGCCTTGAAGCGCTCCGGGACCTCCTCCGGCGTACCGCCGAGGAGCGTGCGGTCCATGGACTTCAGGGCCTCCATCTCGTCGTGGTACGCCGTCACGTAGTCCGCGACCGGGACGGCTGCGAGGCCCACCGCCCAGGAGTCGGGCTGAGTGCCGACGCCGAGGAGCGTGAGATACCCGCCCCAGGAGCCGCCGGCCAGGACGATGCGGTCCGGGTCCGCGAGGCCTGACGTCACGGCCCACTCCCGCACCGCCGCGATGTCCTCGAGCTCGATCAGGCCGACCCGGTGCTTGAGGGCGTCCGTCCACTCACGGCCGTACCCGGTCGAGCCGCGGTAGTTGACGCGCACCACCGCGTACCCGTGGTCCACCCAGGCCGCGGGGCCCGCCGCGAACGCGTCGCTGTCGTGCCACGTCGGGCCGCCGTGGATCTCGAAGACCGTGGGGAGGGGGCCCGTGGCGTCGGCGGGCTTCTGCACGAGGGCGTGGACCCGGCCGCCGGGGCCCTCCACCCACACGTCCTGCACCGGCACGGAGGCCGGGGCCTTCATACCGGGCGGATCGAGCACTACACCGCCCGTCGTCGAGCGCACCACCGGCGGCTCGGCGGCCGAGGACCACAGGTACTCCACGCTGCCGTCCGGCCGCGCTGTCGCCCCCGACACCGACCCCGTGGGTGTCTCGACCTCGATCAGCTCACGGGAGGCGAAGACGTACCGGAACAGCTCGCTTCGGGCCTCGAAGCTGTGCGCGATGAGCAGGGCGGAGCCGTCCGGATACCACTCGGCGCTCACGTCACCCGGCAGGTCGAGCGCCAGGTCCGTCTCCTCGCCCGACGCCACGTCCCACACCATCGGCTCCCAGCGGCCCCGCCGCTGATGCCCGACGAGCAACCGCGTGTCCCCGTCGACCGGCGCGAAGCCGAGGACCTCGAGGCCCGCCTCGACCGTGCCGCCCAAGGTGTCGTCGAGCTCGGCGACCGTGGAGCCGTCCGGCCTGATCACCCGGAGGGTGGAGTGCATCGCGTCGCCGTGCTCCGTGTGCTCGACGGCGATCAGTGTGCCGTCGTGGGAGAGGTCGCCGACGCCCGCGGACTCGCGGTGGCGGTAGATCTCGACGGGGTCCGCGCCCGGCGAAAGTACGACATGGATCGTCGAGCCCTCCTCGTCCGTCGAACGGCCGATGACGGACATGCGCCCGTCCCGCGCGAGGGCGAGGCCCGCCGGATACGACGCCTCGAGTCCCGCCACCGCGGGCTCGTCGGCGGCGCCACCCGCGAACGGCTGGCGCATCCACACGCCGAACTCGTCGCCGTCCGTGTCGCTGAACCACCAGATCCACTCGCCGTCCGGCGAGACCAGGCCGTCCGTCGTGCCGTTCGGCCGGTCCGTCACCTGGCGCTGCTCGCCGGTCGCGCGGTCCCATGCGTACAGCTCGTACGTCCCTGTCGCGTTCGACACGAACAAGGAACGGTCGGGGGCGTCCTCCGCCCAGTCGGGCAGGGAGACCCGCGGCGCACGGAACCGCTTCTCCCAGGCCGGCATCTCCGCGCCGCCGCCCGCATCGGTCGCCTTGCCCGCCGCATCGCCCGTACCCGTACCCGTACCCGTACCCAAGTCTGCACCCGCACCCAAGTCGCTCATGGACCCCATAGTGCACGTCCACGCCGACAATCCGCTGGCGAGGGTCCCCAGCCTGTGGATAACTTTCTGGACATGTACTCACCGACCCCGTCCGACTGGCGCGAGGCCAATCGAAAACGCTGGGACGAGCGCGTTCCCCTCCATCTCGCCAGCGACTACTACGACCTCGAAGCCTTCCGCTCGGGCAACGACCCGCTGCGGCCCTTCGAGCTCGCCGAGGTCGGTGACGTCACCGGGCGCTCGCTGCTCCACCTCCAGTGCCACATCGGCCTCGACACCCTCTCCTGGGTCCGGCACGGAGCCTCCCGGGTGGTCGGCCTCGACTTCTCCGAGCCCGCCGTGGACGCGGCGCGCGACCTCGCCGCCGAGCTCGGCCTCAGCCCCGACCAGGCGTCCTTCGTCGCCGCCGACGTGTACGACGCGGCGGATGCGGTGCCCGACTCCTCGTACGACATCGTCTACACCGGAGTGGGCGCCCTGTGCTGGCTCCCCGACATCCAGCGGTGGGCCGAGACCGCGGCCGCGCTCGTGGCGCCGGGCGGTTTCCTCTACCTCTCGGAGTTCCACCCGCTCGCGGACATCCTGGACGACGCGACGGGCTCACGGATCGAGTACGACTACTTCGCCCGCGACGCCTGGATCGAGGAGACCCCCGGCGGCTACGCGGACACGACCACCCCCACGGTCCACAACCGCACCGTGGAGTGGCAGCACCCGGTGGGCGAGGTCGTGTCGGCCCTGGCGGCCGCGGGTCTGCGGATCGACTTCCTCCACGAGCACGACACCACGCTCTTCGAACGCTTCGGCGCCCTCGAACTCCGCGACGGCGCCTACCAGTTCCCGGTGGACCGCCCGCGCATCCCCCTCATGTACTCCCTGCGGGCGAGCAAGGCGGGCTAGGCGGGCCAGGAGAGCCAGGAGAGCCAGGCGGGCTCGGGGCACGCGGGGTGTCGTCCGCCGCGCAGCTCTCGCCCTCAGGCAATCACCGGCCGCATCCACCCCTCCCACACGAGGCCGTCAGGCAACGCCGTCTCGCTCTCTCCCCGGCGGTGCGGCACCGGGGATCCCGGTGCGCCCGGATCGAACTCCCCGAGCTTCGTCCAGCCCCACGACCGCAGGACCTCGCGCCCCAGATCGTCGTCCCGCTTGATGACCGCGACGACCAGATCCGTGGCGTGCCGCACGAGCAGCAGCGTGCGCAGGCGCTCCGAGACGCCCTGCCGCCGGTAGGCGGGCACCACCATCAGCTCGGTCAGGACGAAGACCCGGCCCGCGGCCGTGCGTTCCTCCACCTCCGGGGGCAGGACGCCGCGGAACCCCTCCCACCAGTCGCCGGTACGCGCCGCGCGGTAGCCGTAGAGACAGCCGACCAGACCCCCGGCGTCGGCGACGACCATGTCGAAGTCGGGCCGCTGCACGGTGCTCTCGAACAGGCGCAGGAACCCCTGCCGGTCCCGGTACTCGGCCCCCGCGTCTCCTTCGTAGGCCTCGACATAGACGTCGGCGACCGCTTCCCGCTGCTGCTCCGCCTGCCACCGGGTCAGCCGCCGCAAGAACACCTCTGCCATACGTTCCTCCGCCCGCCCCCGTCGAGGGGACCCCCGACACCCCTCGATACCCCTGGACTCCGCATGGTGACACCACGGAACGATGAGCGGAACGGGGCGTGTCATGGCCGCTTGAAGTCGTCGCCTCTGGGGGCGACCTCCTCCAGGAACGGGACGACCGCATCGATGAAGTGTTCGTTCCGATCTCCGGCCACCATGTGTCCCGCGCCCGCCACATCGACGCGCCGCGCATGGGGAACCCGTGCACAGAACTGCTCGGCGATGTCTTCGCGCACCACGTCGCTCATCCCGCCGCGGACGAGCAGGATCGGCCCCTCGGTGCCGCGCGCGGCGTCCAGGAGGCGCTCCGCCATGCCGGGCGGGTCCATCCGCCCCTCGAAGCTGTCCAGCATCCGGGGGTCCCAGTGCCAGACCCAGCGATCACCCTGGCGTCGCAGGTTGTTCCGTATCCCCTCGGAGGCGGCCGGACGCGGGCGATGCGGCAGATGGGCGGAGACCGTCGCGGCCGCTTCCTCCAGGTCGACGAATCCGTCCGGCCGGCGACGCATGAACTCGACGATCCGGTGAAACCCGCGAGGGTCGGGCCGATGGGCGATGTCGACAAGTACCAGAGCGCGAATCGCCGCCCTGGGCGCCTCGCCGGCGGCGAGCAGCGAGCTCAGGCCTCCGAGCGATGCGCCGATGAGCACGGGCCGTTCGCCCAGTTCGGCCACCATCGCCCGGACGTCCTGGGCGAACAGGCCGAGGTCGTAGTCACCGTCGGCCGACCATTGGCTGTCACCGTGCCCACGCAGGTCAGGGGCGATGACCCGCCACCCCAGTGCGGCAAGGCGGGGGCCGGTCCGATCCCAGGCGTGCCGCGTCTGGCCGCCGCCGTGCAGCAGGACAAGGGGCGGCGCTGACGCCTCGCCCCACACATCGGCCGCGAGCAGGATTCCGCCGCCGCCCACGAAACTTCGGGACTGCGGCAGCGCGCTTGCCGTCATGTCGCGCCCCCGGTTCGCAGCGGCGCCAGCAGTCGCTCGCGAGAGGGGTCCGCAGCCGCGGCGGCGAGCGCGACGTCCAGCGCGAACAGAGCGCGAGCGAGGAACCGGTCGTCATCGATCAGGCCGGCGACCCACTGATGCAGCGCGCCCACGCACGAGGCGCCGACGACCGCGGCCAACGCGTCAGTGTCGATGTCGGCGCGCAGAATGCCGTGTGCCCGCGCGTCCGCCATCGCCTGCCGGAGCTGGGTGAGCGGACTGCGGTCGAACACGAGGCCGCTTTCCGCCCACTCGCGCACCATGCGACGCGACACGACAGGGTCACCGACGAACAGCTGGACCGTCGCCCTGACGACCTCCCGCGGATCGCTGGCTTCCGGGGCCGCCAGGCGGTGCTCGAGTTCGTCCATGAACCCGGCGGCGAGGGCCTCCCAGACCTTGTCGCGCGGCCCGATCAGGTTGTACACGGTGGCGGGCGCGACCTCCGCCCGCTCGGCGATCCGCTCGGTACTGATCACCGATTCCGGCCGCTCGCGCACGAGTTCGCGAGCAGCCTCCAGGATCCGTGACCGCCGCTGAGCCTTCCGCCGCTCACGCAGCCCGCCTTCGCCCGCTTGCATAGGCGCCCACTCCATCCCCAAAATTTAGAGAGCACTCTAAATTTAGAGGTGCCCCGGGGCGCGGGGCAAGGGCGCGGGGCAAGGGCGCGGCGGCGGAGTCAGAAGTGCATCATCGACATCACCTCGGGACTCCGTACGCCTGTCGACACGGCGGGGACATCCGCACCGGGCTGGATCCATCCGGCGCGTTCGGCTGCCGCGACGGCGGCCTTCTCCGCCGCGTCCGCCCGGGAGTTCAGCTCTTCGTCCGCTCCCAGGTACCTGGCTCCTGCCGCCGCTGACGCGGCCAGGGAGGCTTTGAGCGCGGCCTGGCACGCAGCCAGGGACGGTTCGGCGTCGCGGTCGACGAGCTGCCCCGTCTGGGAGGCCTGCGCGGCGGACGCGGCGGCGTTTCTGGCGCAGCGGGAGTCCGCGGCCGGATCAGGGGTGCTGCTCTCGGAGAGCACCGCGAGGGCCTGAGCCGCTACACGGGCGGCGTGCGCGGCCTTCCAGACGGCGTTCTCGTGGACTTCGGAGCCGCTCGGCTGCTCCCTGGCGCCACGCTCGATGTAATGGCTCACGGCCGCCGCCCGAGCCGCTGCGCTCTCGGCTCGCGCGGCGTGGCCTCGTCCGAGGGCCGCAGCCTCGGGCCCGCCCGTTTCCCGGTCGCTTTCGCTCATCGGCCTCTCCTCGTCTGCCAGAACGACGGTGCGCCGTACTCAAGCCGCCTACGTCGACGCCGTACTCAAGCCGCCTGCGCCGGCGTTGTCCCCGGTCGCCGGAAGGCGGACGTGCCGGGCAGGGTGGCATGCCGCGGCGCAACAGGCCAGACAAGCGCACGAGGCTTCGCGCCGCCGACTGGCGTACGCGGGCTGATCGCGTAGCTCGCCACCGGGGGCGGGGCGCCTTCGTCTCCGGCGTCCTTCGTGGTGCCTACTGGAAGATCCCCAACGCGTCATCCAGCGACCAGACTTGCCAGCTCATGGCGAAGAGGGCAACGAGGGAGATGAGAGCCATCATCAGGTTCTGACCCTGCTCGGCCCAGTCGTGGATCATCAACACGAAGTAGATGAGGTTGAGTACGAGTCCACCGATCAGCGCGATCGGCGTGAGGAAACCGAAGATGAGGCCGAGGCCCAGGGCCAGCTCCGCGTAGGCGACGATGTAGGCCATCAGTTGAGGTCGGGGCTTCACGGTCAGGTCGAAGCCGGCCCGGACGAACTGCCAGCGGTGCTTCTCGGCGATGCCCACGGCCCAGCCGATGCCCCCTCCGGTGAACCAGGTCTTCTTGTCCTTGTGGCGCCAGCTCTCCAGCCACCACAGGCCGAGACCTATCCGGAGCACGGCGAACCACTCGGCTCCGCTGAGCCACATCGTCTGCATCGAGCGCCCTCCCTCAAACGACCTGACGGTTCGTCAGTTCAGCGGATCCCGGCCGATCGCGCAAGGGGTCGAGTTTCCAGCGGACTGTTGCCGTCGTCGAAGCGAGCCCATAACCTCAATCTGATGGACCGTCAGATGCGTGTATGGGAAACCGGCAGGT
This sequence comes from Streptomyces sp. NPDC033180, assembly GCF_055577645.1. Taxonomy (NCBI): domain Bacteria; kingdom Bacillati; phylum Actinomycetota; class Actinomycetes; order Kitasatosporales; family Streptomycetaceae; genus Streptomyces; species Streptomyces sp. NPDC033180. The sequence continues at coordinate 467,284 of NZ_JBVIPU010000003.1, forward strand.
AGTAGGGGGCATAGCAGTGGACAACAGCGAGGTCGGGGCCAAGGAACTCCCCCGCGTCATCAGCGTGGACGACCACGTGATCGAACCCGCGCACCTCTTCGAGAAGTGGCTCCCGAGCAAGTACCGCGACCGGGGCCCGAAGCCCTTCACCGCAGGTATCGGCGAGCTGGCGTACATCGGCGGCAAGTACAAGTTCACGACGGACCCGGAAGGGCAGGTCACCGACTGGTGGGAGTACGAGGGAGAGATCTTCCCGTACAAGCGCATCATCGCCGCCGTCGGCTTCTCGCGGGACGAGATGACGCTCGACGGCATCACGCGTGAGCAGATGCGCCGTGGCTGCTGGGACCCGAAGGCTCGCCTGGAGGACATGGACATCAACCATGTCGAGGCCTCCCTCTGCTTCCCGACGTTCCCGCGCTTTTGCGGGCAGACGTTCTCCGAGGCCAAGGACAAGGAGGTCGGGCTCGCCTGTGTGCGGGCGTACAACGACTGGATGGTGGAGGAGTGGTGCGGGGACAGCGGCGGAAGGCTGATCCCGCTGTGTCTCATCCCGCTGTGGGACGTGGATCTCGCCGTCGCCGAGATCAAGCGCAACGCCGCTCGCGGCGTGCGGGCCGTGACCTTCAGCGAGATCCCCACGCACCTCGGTCTGCCGTCGATCCACTCCGGCTACTGGGACCCGTTCTTCGCGGCGTGCGAGGAGACCGGCACGGTGGTGAACATGCACATCGGTTCGTCGTCACAGATGCCGGCGGCGTCCCCGGACGCGCCCCCGGCCGTCCAGGCGTCCCTGAGCTTCAACAACGCGATGGCCTCGATGATGGACTTCCTCTTCTCCGGGGTCCTGGTGAAGTTCCCCCGCCTCAAACTCGCCTACAGCGAGGGGCAGATGGGCTGGATTCCGTACGCCCTGGAGCGCGCCGACGACGTCTGGGAGGAGCACCGGGCCTGGGGCGGAGTCAAGGATCTGATCCCGGAGCCCCCGTCGATGTACTACTACCGGCAGATCTTCTGCTGCTTCTTCCGGGACAAGCACGGTGTCGCCTCGATCGAGACCGTGGGCGTCAACAACGCCACCTTCGAAACCGACTACCCGCACGTCGACTCGACGTGGCCGCACACGAAGCAGGTGGCCGAGGATCACGTCGGCCACCTCCCCGAGGACGTGGCGTACAAGCTGCTCCGCGGGAACGCGATCCGCATGCTGGATCTCCCGTTTGACGGAAACCGGTAGGAGCCGGCGGAAACCGGTAGGAGCCGGCGCTGAGCCGGGAACGGGCTCAGCGCAGGTCTCAGCGCAGGTCTCAGCGCAGGTCTCAGCGAAGGGTCTCAGCGTCCACCCGTGAGAACACCAGCTCGCTCTCGCCGACGATGGGCCCGCGCCATCGCACCGGCGGCTCCGGCCGGCGGAGCGCGCGGGGGTAGTTCTCGGGCCTGTAGTCGGTGGGCAGCCGGTAGGTGTGGAAGCCGTGCTGAGCCATGGTCTCCATCAACTCATCGATGGAGTCGCCCAGTTGGGTCATGCGGTCCGGGGTGACCTCCACGGCGATCTCCGCATCCGGGCGCAGCTCTCCCAGTACGGGAGCGAGCCCTCTGATGACGCCGCCCTCGGCGCCCTCGACGTCGATCTTGATCACGCGGGCCCTGGAGAGCTCGTCCTCCTCCAGGACCTCCGGCAAGGGCCGAGCCTCCATGTCGAAGCTCGACTCGGCCGGGCCGTCGTACGGGACGATCGAGTTCGCGCCCATGTTGTTCGAGCTCGCGAGCACGAAGGTCAGCGTCTTGTGGCTGTCGGAGACTGCCGCGTTGACGGCGCGGACGTTGTCGCAGCCGTTGAGGTCGATGTGCCGCAGCACGCGGTCGTGGAAGGTGGGAGATGCCTCGATGGCCACCACCCGGCCCGTGCTCCCGACGAGACGAGAGCCCAGGATCGCGAAGTAGCCGATGTTCGCGCCCACGTCGACGAACGTGTCTCCGGCGCCCAGGCGGCTCTGCAGCCACCGCGTCATGTGCGGCTCCCACACGCCGTACAGGCTGATGAACCGCTGGATGAGGTCGCGGGAGTCGCAGGCGAAGCGTGCGCCGAACCGCGCCTCGACGACGCGCTGACGCGGATGGTCGCGCAGGTACGGGTTGAGGTACTGGGCGCAGAGCGGGCCCTTGAGCAGCGAGCCGGGTGCGTTGCGCACGTAGCCGCGGCCGAGGGTGGCCAGGAGCTCCGACGTGCATCGGGGGGAAGCGGGAGGCATATCCGTGACCGTACGAGTCCGCCGCCGGAGACGGCAAGATCCTCGGAGCCGTCCCGGCCACGCGGCACCGCCCCGCTGACGCCTCCCGGAGAGTGCCGGGCGTCAACCAGATCAGTCCGAGCCGGCGGGATAGCGCCACTGGAAGTGCTCCAGTGCGCGCGCCCGTGCCTCGACAACGGCCATGCGCGCATCGCGCTCCGCCGAGTCGACGTGCGCCGCCTGGCCGGTCACCTGGCCTTCCCACTTGCGGTAGAGCAGGCCGACATCGGCCGAGAACCAGCCCCGCGAGGTCGAGTTCAGGGCGAGCAGGAGGCCCGTGTCCTCGGACGCCGGGAGAGCCATCCAGCCGCCCAGGGCCACGAGCAGGTCGCGGCGGACGAAGAGCGATGCCGGATGGACCTGCGCGCGGTAGTCGTGAGACGCCCAGTAGTTGAGCACTTCCCGGCGTTCGACCGGCCCGTGCGCGGGGTCGCCGGGAAAACCGACGGTGGAGCCGTCGGGGAGCAGGTCGAGCGCGCGTGACGTCGCCCAACCGATGGTTCGATCAGCTTCGAGAGCCGCGAGGTCGCGGGCCAGCACACCGGGCGCCAGCTGGTCGTCGGCGTCAAGGACCTTCACGTACTCGCCGTCCGCGTCGGCCAGGGCGATGGTCCGCGCGACCCCCGGCCCCCCGGGGCGGCCCTGCTTGAACGTGACCCGCTCGTCGTCAGGGACGTGCGGGGCGACCTTGTCGGTCGTGCCGTCCTCTTGGATCAGCCAGTGCCAGTCCCATCCCGCGGGCAACTCCTGCTCGCGGACGGACCTGTGGGCGTCGGCCAGAAAGCGCGCTGACGGGGCGTGGACTGCCGTGACGATGCTGATGCGCCGGCTCACGGCTCACCACCTTTCCAAGTGGGTCGTGAAGAGCATTTCCGTACGGTCACCGGGCAGCGTGGCGTCAGACATCTCGACGAGACGATGGTCCGTGTCGTACGAGAATTTGCGCACGACGAGAACCGCCGTGCCGGGTGGTAGTCCCAACTCCTCCGCCTCTTCCATGGTCGGGGGTCGAGCCGTCACGCGTTCTTCGACGCGGTCGATCTCGATACCCACCGTGTGCAGTTGGTTCCAAGTGCCGCCCGGCCAAGGCTCGTTCGTTTCGTCCAGGAGGTCGGGGTTTCCCTTGACGAGGTCGCGGATCAGATACGACGTGACCAGGTTGAAGGGGTTCCGCTCGGCGCTGTATCGCGTCCGATAGGTCCGCTGGATGAGCGCCGTCCCTTTGTCGACGCCCAGGGCCTCCGCGATCTCCTTAGGCGCCCCAATCTCGCGATAGGTGGCGTGAAAGATGAGGTCGCCGACCCCGAGACCCGTGTCGTGCTCGGTCGCGCCCGTCGCCTCTCGCTGCTGTTTGGGTGCGCGAGCCCGGTCCTTCTCCCATTGATGCCGTGAGTTCGTGCGTTGCACCAACAGGCGCGGCCGGCGGACGAAGCTTCCGCGGCCGTGCTGCTTCTCGATCAGCCCCTCGGTCTGGAGGACGCGCAGGGCCTGCTGGACTGTCGGTCCGCTGCGGCCGGTGCTCTTGATGAGATCCGCTTCAGAGGGCAGACGGTCGCCGGGACCGAGCCGGCCTGCGCGGATCTGTGCTCGGAGCTCGTCCGCGATTTTCTCGTAGGCCTTGGCCATGGGTGCCCACCGTCCTGTCGGTCAACGCACCTCAGCTTACGACTCCTAAAGAGGTCTTGATGAGTTGGAGAGTGCTGGTGGCGCGAAGTAGTGCCAGTGGTTCAGAGGTTCAGTGGTTCAGAGGTTCAGTGGTTCAGTGGTTCCGGGGGAAGCGGGAAGCCAAATGCGTGCGTCGCAGTTTCAGGCCATCATTCAGGCGCCTTATACAAGGCCGACTGTCGCGAAGCATGGCCCGACCACCCAGTTGTCCCGGAGATAACCGGCCGACGGTGACTCAATTTGGACTGCCTGGCTCGTCGAGCCGAAAAGCGGGGTGAGATCACGAAAGCGCCCGACCGCTGGCGACGGGGGATGCACCAGCGATCGGGCTATGGCCAACCGTAACAAGGCCGCTCGCGTAAGGGGAGTCAACTGCGGCGTCGAAATGTCGAGTTGTGATCGGGATCACGCAACGTGATCCGTGGGGGAGGGGTGGCCCGTTACTCGTCGCAGGGCGGCGCGTACGAGAGGCGTGGCAGATACTCGTGCCACTTATCCCGCGTAAGAACACCCCGAGTGGTCGAGCAAATGCGACGAATCGCCTCGTCGGTGTCCAAGTTCCAAAGCCGGACCGTATCCGTGCCGCTCGAAACCCCGAGCATCTCGCCCTTGGGGCTGAACGAGAGAAAGCTGCCCGTCTTGGCGTTGGGGCTCATCGACTGACCGATGGGGGAGGCACTGGAGGGGCGGGCGACATCCCAGAGCCGCACCGTGTTGTCGTTGCCGCCACTCGCCAGCGTGTGGCCGTCCGCGCTGAACGTCAGTGACACCACCGCGTCGGTGTGGCCCGTGAGGGAGGAGCCCAACTGGGTCGCCCCGAGGGGGTCGGTGATGTCCCAGAGCCGGACCGTGCCGTCGTCGCTGCCGCTGGCCAGCGTGCGGCCGTCGGGGCTCTGGGCGAGCTCGTTGATGGGGCCGAGGTGCCCCTTGAGGGGCCTGCCGATTCGGGCGGCGTGCCGCGGATCGGACACGTTCCAGAGCCGGATGGTGCCGTCCGCGCTCGCGCTGACGAGAGTGCGGCCGTCCTTGCTGAAGACGAGGGAGTTGACGTAACCCTCGTGGCCCGTGAGCGGCATGTCGAGGCGACGGAGGTGGGACGGGTCGCTGACGTTCCACAACTGGATGGTGCGGTCGGTGTCGGCGGATGCCAGGGTGCGCCCGTCCGGACTGAAGGCCAGCGCGGCCGCGAAGCGTGTCCTCAGCGCGACGGGCGGCCCGTAGGGGACCGGGCGGGTCGGTTCGGCGACGTTCCACAGCTGCACCGCGCGACTTCCCGTCAGGAGCGCGAGGGTCCTGCCGTCGGGGGAGAACACCGGCGAACGCACCTCCCCTTCCGCCGGTTTGAAGGGTTTGCCCAAAGCTACGGGCCGACTGGGACGCTCCACGTTCCACAGCCGCACCTTCTCCTCGCGCGTGGCCGTGGCGAGCACCTTCCCGTCCGGGCGAAACGATCCGGTTCTGCCGACCATGTCCGACGTCGGTATCGACCACAGGCGGACTCTGTTGTCGCCACTGCCCGTGGCGAGCGTTCGTCCATCGGGGCTGAAACCAAGGGCGTACATCTCCCCGCTGCTACCCGCGAGGGGCTCGCCGACCTGCGACGGGTGCGCCGGGTCGCGGACGTTCCACAGGCTCGCCGTGCTGTCCGCGCTGGCCGCCGCGAGCATCGTTCCAGCGGAGTTGAAGGCGACGGACCATACGGCGCCGGTGTGGCCGGTGAGCGGCGTGCCGAGCAGTTTCGCGTGGCGCGGGTCACTCACCTTCCAGAGCCGGATCCCGTTGTCGCTGCTGCCGCTTGCGAGCGTGTGGCCGTCGGGGCTGAAGGCCACGGAGTGCACCGTGCCCGCATGGCCGGTCAGCACCTTGTCGATCGGCTTCGGGCGTCGCGGATCGGCCGCGTTCCACAGTCTGATCGTGCCGTTGTCGCCACCGGCGGCCAGCGTCCGGCCGTCGGGGCTGAAGGCCACGGACCGCACGGCTGCGGTGTGGCCGGTCAAGGTGCCCAGTGCCTTCGGCCGGCTCGGGTCGCCCACGTTCCACAGACGTACGGTGTGATCGTCGCTGGCGGAAGCCAGAGTGCGCCCGTCCGGGCTGAAGGCGACCAGATAGACCGCACCGTCATGGCCGGTCAGGGGCGAGCCCAACGGGCGGGGGTGGCTGGGGTCCCGCACGTTCCACAGCCGGACCGTGCCGTCGTCCGAAGCGGTGGCGAGGGTGTCGCCGTCCGGGCTGAAGACCGCGCTGCTCGCCCAACTCCTGTGCCCGGTGAGGGGTTTGCCCAGGGGCTTGGGCCGAGACGGGTGCGACACGTCCCACAGCCGTACGGTCCGGTCGTAGCTGGCAGTGGCCAGGAGCCGTCCGTTCGGGCTGAACGAGGTGAGGTAGACGGCGCCCTTGTGTCCGAGGAGCGGTGTGGCCAGCGGCGCGTTCACGATCGAGAGCAACCGGTTCTGAGTGCCTTCGTCCCCTGGCCGCAGGTTGTGCGCGACCAGGTCGAGTTGGGCGGACAGCGACGGATCCGTGTCCTGGACGCGATCAGCCTCGGCCACCACCTGCTCGAACACCGCGTCGTCCCGCTGCTGCCACGCGACCACCGCCGCGGCGACGGCCACCATGGCCAGCACGACCAGGGCCGCCACCGCGCCGCGGGTGATCAAGACCGTGCGCCTGCGGAGTCTGGCCGAAGCAGCCAGGAACTCCACCGCGCCTCTGGTCAGAAACGTGCCGCCGGCTGTCTTCCGCCAGGCGCTGGCCTGCTCGAGACGGGAACCCCGGTAGAGCAGTGACGTGTCGCGGTCGGAGTCCTCCCAGGTCCTGCCGTCCTCTTCGAGGCGTTGCCGCAGCAGGTTGTCGTTCCTGTCCTCGTCGATCCAGTCGCGCAGACGGGGCCAGGCGTGGAGCAACGCTTCATGAGTGATCTCCACGGTCTCCGAGTCGAGTGTCACCAAGCGAGCGCGTACCAGCGCTTCGAGGGATTCCTCGGTCTTGCCGGGGTCCGTCGACTCCTCGGCCAGTTGGCGCCGCGCGCCCCGCCTGCGCGTGGCCTGGGTGTCCTCGCCGAGCCGTACCAGCCTGAGGAGGAGCAGGCGGGCGGCCGTGCGGGCCGCCGGGTCGAGGTCGGACCAGGCACGCTCGGCGCTCGCTGCCACCGCTCCCTGGATTCCCCCCGCCGCGCGGTAGCCGGCCAGCGTCAGCCTGCCCGTCTTCCGCCGCTGCCAGGTGGCGAGCAGGGCATGCGAGAGGAGCGGCAGCACTCCCGCGTCGTGCGCCCCGCGGGGTCCGTTCGTGCTCACCTCCCGGACGATCAGTTCCGCGAGTCCGGGTTCGAGTTCGAGCCCCACGGCCTTGGCCGGGCCGGTCACGGCCTCGCGCAACTCCGCGGTGGTCAGCGGTCCGAGGACCATGTGCCGGTGCTGCAGCGCGTCGGCCAGTTCGGGGTACCTGAGGCACTGCTCGTAGAAGTCGGCGCGTATGCCGAGGACCACGAGCGCGGGAGCCGGGCCCCCGACGTCCCCGGGGGAGCACGCGGCCTGGAGGAGCTGGATGAAAGTGCGCTTGACCGACTCGTCGCAGGAGAGGGTGAACGTCTCCTCGAACTGGTCCACGATGATGACCGGCCGGGCGGCGGAGGACGACTCGCGTCGCGCCCACGCCGTGACGGACTCCCTCACCGTGTTCGCGAAGTGCGGGGTACCGGCCTCTTTCGCCGCCGATTCCCGGGTGGCGACGGAGATGGCCTGCGCGAGCTCGGGTATCTGGCGGGTCAGCTCGGCGAGAGGGTCGCTACCCGGCACGAGCTGCAGCACAGGACCTGCCTGGCCGCCCTCTTCGCTCAGCGCGCCGTGTTGCAGTGTGGGGACCAGACCGGCGTTCAGCAGGGAGGATTTTCCCGCCCCTGAAGCGCCGACGAGCATGACGAGGCCGCCCGTCGGCCCCACCGCGCGCAGCTGAGCGACCAGGGCATCCGTGCTCCGCTCCCGTCCGAAGAACCACCTGGCGTCCTGCTGACGATACGAAGCCAGCCCTCGGTAGGGACACATACCGTGGACGGTGGTCGCGGACGCGGCCTCGGCCTGAAGCCGTTCCTCGTCTTCCGCCGCCGTCGTGGCGGCGCGGCCACTGACCGGGTCGGCCACGGCGCGCTCCCACAGGAGCTGCCACTGGGCCATGTCGTACAGGCCCGCGGCCGCGGGAGCGGGCTGCTCACGCCGAGCTTCGGGAATCAGCACATGAAGCACCGCTGAGAGGGCAGCGAACTGGGCGGGCACGTTCCTGGCCCGTCGCCAGTCGCTGATCCGCTGGGCGGAAACCCGCACGGTCCGCCCTCGTTCATCGACCCGCTGATGCCGGACGACCGCCTCGGCCACGCGCTGGAGGGGAGGGTTACCGGCTTCCTTGTACAGCAACGCGAGACGCTCCGCGAAGGCTGTGCGTGCCCCTGAGTCGGAGTTCAAGGCCTCCACCCGGTACTCCCCTCCCGCACCTGGACATCCGGACCGGAAAACTCACCCTATACGGCTGACCTGCGGTTAAGGGGTCCGGAGTGTGAGGGAACCTCCTCTTCCGGAGCCTCAGCTGGCAGGATCACAAAGCAGTAGCGAACAACCCCGCAGCGTCAGGGCAGGTCACCAGGTCGGGATACGCACAGAGCCGACTCATTGCACAGAGCCGACTCATCGCACCCACCACACTGCAATGACCTCGGCTGGTTTCCACCGATCACACTCGGACCGTTGTCGCGTCGACCGCGGATCCGTCGTTCCTCGATCCGCGCCGATACGCCGACATGGCGCGGATCGATGCAGCCCGCGTCGTTCGGTACCGGTCCCCACAGGGGAGGGACCGGTGCCGAAACGACGTGGTGCGAGAGCCCTTGGCAACGCGGGGCCAGGCGAGTCGGACAGGTCAGCAGGCCAGACGGGTCAGACAGGCCAGTCGGGCCAGACGGGTTACGTAACGCGCAGGCAGCTCCTTGGCCGACCGGGCGCCTTCTCAGCGCAGTTGCTCGGCCAGTCCGACGATGATGCCCTCCGGGCCGCGGACGTAGCAGAGCAGATAGCTGTCCTCGAACCGAGCGATCTCGCCGACGAGTACGGCGCCGTGAGGGCGCAGGCGGGCGATGGTGTCCTCGAGGTCGTCGACGGCGAACATGACGCGGTGCGTGCCCAGGATGTTGTGCGGTTGGTAGCGTGGCCCGGCGCTGATCGCCGCGGGGCTGCGGTACTTCGCCAGCTCGAGCCGGCTGTGACCGTCCGGGGTCCGGACCATCGCGATGTCACAGTGCACGCCGTCGAGTCCGGTGCACTGGTCGGCGACGGGGCCCTTGACCTCCGCCCTGCCCTCCAGCTCCATACCGAGTTCCACGAAGAACGCGATGGCGGCATCCATGTCCTCGACGACGATGCCGACGTTGTCCATCCGCTGAATCGCCATGCTGGTTTCTCCTTCTTCCTCGTACGGCTTCTTCTTCGTACGGTTTTTTCCTCGTACGGCCGAGGGCGGCCGCTGATGCTCCTGGGACGAAGCCGGGGGCACGTTCTCGACATCCTCGGACAGCCGACTACGAGAATTCTCGGGACGGCCTCAGGTGGGGTGCCCGATCTGGGCCTTGCGCCACAGATGCGGTGGCTCCGAACGAGTGGACTTCTCGACACGGGGGCGGGCGGTCGGGCCTGCGTCGCGGGCCGAGGTGGTGATGTTCGAGACGTCCGCCCCCCTGTCTGGAAGAGGCGCCCCCGAATGAGACGTTCCACCTCCCGCCGTACCCTCTGTGCAGCGCTGCTCGTCGCGTCCTTGTGGGCGCCGACGGCGGCCCATCCGGCCGCGGCCGATCAGCGGCCGATCGCGGCCCACCCCGACAAGGGTGACTGCCCGAACAGCCTGGGACACAAGCTCACGTCCCGCCTCGACAAGGCCATGAACGACGTCGGAAAGAAGGCGGACATCCCCGGGGCCGTCGTCGGTCTGTGGATGCGGGGCAAGGGCTGCTACGTCCGGTCCATGGGCGTCGCCGACATCAGGACCGGCAAGCCGATGGCCGCCGACTCCTTCGTCCGGATCGGCAGCGAGACCAAGACGTTCACCGCCACCGCGCTGCTCCAGCTCGTGGACAAAGGCCGGGTCAAGCTGGACGACCCGATCTCCACCTACGTCAAGGGGGTGCCCAACGGCCACCGCATCACGCTGCGCCACCTCGCGGAGATGCGCAGCGGTCTGTTCCCCTACACCGAGGACGCCGGCTTCATCCACGACCTGCTGAGCGACCCGCAGCGCACCTTCACCCCGCGCCAGTCCCTCGCGTACGGCTTCAAGCACCGCAACACCTCCGCCCCGGGCAAGAAGTTCCAGTACTCCAACTCCAACTTCGTCCTGCTGGGCCTGGTGATCGAAAAGGTGACCGGCCGCCCCCTGGCCGACGTCATCCACCACCGCGTGCTGCGCCCGGCGCACCTGCGCAACACGCTGTTCCCGCGGGGCAACGAGTTCCCCAACCCGCACCCGCGCGGCTACACGAACCAAACCCTGAGCGGTGAGGTCGCGGACTCGACGAACTGGAACCCCAGCTGGGGCTGGGCGGCGGGGGCGATGATCTCGAACCTGCACGATCTGCGTCACTGGGCCAAGTCCGTGGCCACCGGACAGCTGCTCAGCGAGAAGACCCAGAAGCAACGCCTCAAGACGCTCCCCACCGGCCTCCCCGGCACCACCTACGGCCTCGGCATCTTCAAAGCCAACGGCTGGATCGGGCACAACGGCTCCATCCCGGGCTACGAGACCGTGACGGTCTACCTGCCCTCGCAGAAGGCCACCCTGGTCATCATGATGAACACCGACATCACGAGCCAGGGCCAGGAGCCATCCACCCTGCTCGCCCGCGCGATCACAGCGGTAGCCACCCCGAAGAACGTCTACGACGGTTCAGCCACCGCGCCCTAGCCCACACCCGGACCCGGCACCGGAGCGCCGGCCACACGGACGGACACGCACACAGAAACAGGCGAGGCGCCTACCGAATCTGGTAGGCGCCTCACCTGGTGTTTCAGCTGTCGGGGTGGCGGGATTTGAACCCACGACCTCTTCGTCCCGAATGAGGTTCGGGTGTGATCGACACCTGCGAATCTTGTAAAATTGCAGGTCAGGTGGTTGGTCTGAAGTGGCGCGGCGAGGTTCCGGTTGGTCTCCGGGAGAAGATCATCTCCCGGAAATCTCCCGATGAGAGGGTGCAGTGCTCTCGAAGCCTTGGTTCCGAGCTGCGTAGCGCAAGTAAATTTGCTCGGTTCCCTCTCGGCTGTGTTGTTCAATCATGTGCCGCAAGAGAGCCCGGGGTTCCCGGCAGGAAGCAGCTTCACCTGTCCGGCCGGAACACGCAGTGGGCGGTCGGCTGCGGCGTTCCACAAGACCACGTTGCCTTCGGCGACGCCGAACGAAAGGTAGGGGGTGCGTGGTACGAACGCTCCACCCTGCTCGTTCAGGGCGTGAACCGAGACTGTGGGACGGACGCAGACCCAGTCCGCTGAGATACCGAAATACGGTGGGGCCTTGGTGTGATGAGAGGCTGCTCGCTTCAGCTTGTCGGCCGCGTGCTGTGGTGACGCGAAGGTCCACTCGGCGGCTGTGAGCAAGCCAAGGGTGAGGAAAAGCGCGGCCAGGGTGCCAGCGAAGACGCTCCGCGGCCGTATGAAGTGAAAGTAACGCAGGACGCCCCAAGCGGCTGCTATGAAGAGGATCGCCGCGAGGGTGGGCCACAGCAGTTTCACCGCCGCGAAGAGCTGGTACGCCCCGCTGACCGCCGTCTCTTCCGGTGACAGGGACAGCTCGTCCGCGTAGCCGTCCTGCAGGATCCTACCGGTGAGGGGTACAGCTGCCACGAGCAGTGTGGCGAGCAGAGGAAGCACCGTCGCGGCCAGTATCTGCCATCGCCAGCGCCGCCCCAGCAGGATCAGACCGGTCACGTAGAAGCCGATTGCTGCCGTCAACCAGGCGTACCGGGAGTCGACGCCGTCGAAGAGCCCAGGGATGCCCAGTGTGTAGACGGCCATTGCGAGGGTTGCGATGACGCAGACAACTAGACAGTGGAGCCGAGACTGGGCCATAGGCAGGGCGAAAGCCGTCCACCAGGCTGGGACGGCACAGACGACAGCGAGGAACCAGCACACTGCGGCGGCAACGGGTATCAAGTGCTGAGCTGTTGACAGGAAGAGGGACATAGCGAGCAGTGGCCCGCCGAAGAGCGCCAGAGCCCTGTTGAGGGCGTCCTCCCCATGATGGATTGTCCCGGTGCGCCCCCGTCCGTCGAGCGGCCGCACGTCGAGGTCGGCTCGGGGTCCGTCCGTGCGTAGATGCCGGGCCAGGTGTCGGGCGGCGTCCTTGCTCGCATGGATGCGCACGCGGACGTCAAGCAGCCCAGTGCGCGCCGCGCACCAGCGCGTGGCTGTTCGCCAAAGCCGACGGAAGCCCGGTGTGACGGTGCCTTCGGGTTCGTGATCTGCCGAGTGCACCTGCCACTCGGGCTCAAGGGCCCGATCGATCTCCTCACGCCGGAACAGCCGACCGTAAATCACAGTCTGTACCGACCGGCTCAACTCTGTGATCTGCCAAGCTGCTTCGCGGTCGGCACGCCAGGTGGAGCCCATGATCGGTACTTCCACCCACCAGAACTCGCTGAAATTGATATCGGAGTCGAATGCCCGGAGGACCGTGCGTCGTTCCTTCGGGCTGAGCTCGTGACACGTCCAGCCCAGCTCCCGTATCCGCCGCATGGCCTTGTCCCACTGCAGCCTGCCGCCTTGCAGCTCGATCAGGGTGGTCACCGTGCAGTCCGGTCCACGGGGAATCATCGAGCACCCTCGATATGGTCGGCGAAGGGTGTTTCTTCAGCCAGCATGGCGGTGTCCGTCCTCAATCTGTCTCGATCGTGGGAGTCCAGAGAAACGACGATATGGCTCAGCACTGACAGGCAGGCGGTGCCTTCAGCGGGTACGTCCCACTGTGGGTGCGTCAGGCTGACCTCCGCTGAGGCCGCCGACGTGGCGGATCCATCCGATGACTCGGTCTGACGAAGACTTCTCGCGTCCTGGCCCGTGGCTCAGGCCAGCAGGCCCACTGCGTTCGCCGCCCTCTCGCCCAGTTCGTCTGGATCACCGCCTGGCTCAGCAACATTCCGGTGGTGCACTGCTACAACTTCAGCCAGGCAGAGCAAGATCGGCTGGCACGCTGCGTGTGCGTAGCCACGCCTATTGGGCGAGCAGGATCTCGGTGATCGGTCCGCCGGTGACGCCTGGCTCAAGCACGAGAGCTGGGGTGTAGCGGCGCCTCCCAGGGGTCGCACCGTCCCACTCGTAGACGACGGTGCGCAGTGTGTTGAGGTATCGCCCTATGAGTAGAGCCATCGTGTAGGGGCCGTGGAAAGCGAGATGCACCTCCGCACGGCCGCTGTGTGCGGCAAGCGCTTTGATCTGTTGCGCGGCAGCCGTGCTGAGGCGTGCGGCCTCGCGTGGGTCGAGTCGGTCTTCGCCGGCGACGGAGATTACGGCGGCCGCGGCGAAGCCGTCGCTGGACTCGTGCAGGAGCTGCTCGAATGCGGTGTGATCTGGATTGGCAGTCAGGCTAAGGAAGATCGCGACGCGGGCGTGGCTGTCGGGTGTCTGCGCTTGTTCGAGGTCAACTCGTTGCGTATGAAGTTCGCTGGTCAGTGGGGCGTCGCCACTTTCTGCAGACGTCCAATGAGCGCCGCGGGTGTCGACCACCTCGAGATTTCCGATCTTGGTCTCGGGCAGGGCGGCTCCCAAGGCCAGGGCTACCGACAGGTGAGCTCCGCCAAAGACGCGTACGGTTTGCGCGCCAGCGGCATAGACGGCGTCGCTGGTCAGGGGCAGTGTGGTCTGCAGGAGCTGAAGTCCCTCTCGCAACGGCAGACGCCCCTCGCTGGCGGCCCTGATGCGGATGTGCAGATCGTCCTCGCCCGCGTCCATGGCGAAGGGCGCAGGGCGGGTCTGGACTCGGATCGTGAAGGTGCGGTTCTGGCTGTGAATGGCGGGCTTGCGTTGTTCGACTCGGTGCATCAGCAGGTCGCGCACGATCTCGCTCTCACCGGACGGCTGGAGCATGTTGCTTTGCTTCTTGTCGGCGAGGGGCCGGGAGGGAGCGAGTCTTAGGAGCCGGTCCGGTGCGTCGTAGTCGCACCGTGTATCGCTTCCCGCTCTGGCGGTCTTGTTCGCGATGCACAGGCTGAAGGCGGGGTCCTCGTCCAGTTGGAGCAGCCGAGGCACCTCACGTTCTCGGACGATGTCGCTGTGGACGATGTCCGGCGTCACGACGAGTACGGCTGCTGAAAGCCCTTCGGTCAGGGCTTGTTCGAGGCGATCGGTCGTTGTGCCCGCGCGCAGGTCGGTATGGTCTCTCCACACGACGAGACCGGCCGCCCTGAGCAGATTCTCGATCGACTCGGCCTGCGGGGACCCGTCCGACTGCCGGTAGGAGATGAACACCGCGCCGTCAGGCCGGACAGCGCCCTTGGGCAGTGGCCCCAGCGCCTTGAATCTCTGAGGTGGCGGAAGGACCGTTGCTGTCTTGCTGGTGACGCGTCCCCATCGTTGCCGCCGGGTGATCAGTCCGGAGAAGGGGTCCGTCCCGCCGGGAGCGTAAACGAGGAGTGCGATCGGGCCGTCGTGTTCCCGGGACATTGCCTGCATCGCGGCAAGGTCCGTCGGGCTCGGTCCGGACGGTGCGGGATGGCTGTGCCACTCGCCGACGTAGCCGGTTGGATCGTCGTCCGCTCGCTGGGCCAGGAACTCTGCGAGCAGCGTGTTCGCCCTGACGTCATCGCGCACGTACCTGTGGGTGGACGCTCCATGTCCATCGACCACGAGGGCATGGGTGACAACGACGTTGGCGTCTTCCTGATAGCCGAGGAGGATGCCACCCGTTTCCCGCGGCATCTGCTGCGCGGTCGCGGACGCGATGACCTCGTATGCCGCTTGGCGCAGCTCGATCCGTGGTGCCAGCCGGGTCACTGGTGGTGGCCCCCTCGTGGTGCGGAGTAGAGGTGGCGCATCTCCCCTGCAGGATGGAAGGGGCGGTCCACGAGGAGTCCGACGGCGTGGCGGACGGTTGCCGCTGCTGCCTCGATCACTGCGTGGGGCGGCGTTGGGGAGATCGGGCTTCCGCAGCCTGCTTCGAACAGTTGCGGTACCTCGGTGTCGGCTCTGATCGTCGAAGGCGGCAGCGGTGCTGCGGCGTCGATCGGTGGCAGTAGGTCGATGCGATAGGTCCTGCCGTCGCTTTGAAGCGCCGCAGACAGGACCCGTGTGCCCAGTGTCAGGGCGCTTACATGCAGGAGCGCGGTGGTGGTGAAGTCGGCGGTGGCGTTCACGACGAGGTCGTGGTTCCGCAAATGGTCGGCCGCGTCGGTGCCCGAGGTAAGGGCGCTATTGATGGTGTCGACGCCTGCGGCCGGCGCCTCGTTGTGCCTGACGAGGTGTCGCTTGACCGCTTCGGCTTTCGGCAGTCCGACTGCGTCGGGGCCGACGAGGTGGCGGACGAGGTTTCCCGGCATGACCACATCGTCGTCGATGAGAGTGAGGTGACGGATACCGGAGCGCACCAGCATGTCGGCGATGAACGAGCCCAAAGCGCCGACGCCGACCACGGCAACCTTGGATTCACGCAATTCGGCAGCGAGGACGCCTGCGCGAGCGGACCGGGCGGCCTCGGTGTCTGCGCCCGAGCGCAGACGTGTGACGGCCGTGCCGCCCTCCTTCGTGGGCGTTACGTCCAGCACGATCGCGCCCTCGTGGGTGCCTCGTCGGTAAACCAGCACGACGACCGCGACCGACCGCTGGCGAATTCTGCGGTCCAGATCCGCGTTCGAACCGAGCCGGGCACAGATGTCTGTCCAGGTTCGCGGCGGCACGTCGATCTCGCCGAGATCGGCCACGTACCCAAAGCGGTCCTTGCTGTGCTTGAGGGCCTTTTTGGGACGGATGCCGTGCCTGATCCGCATCGTGTTGTTGCTGGCAGGGCTGAAGCGGACGGAGCGGTTGATGTACTGGCCGAGGTCGTCGTAGAGGTAGAGGCGCCGGTCCGCGGACTGATGGAAGTACCGGTCGAGGTCGAGGTCGGGCCGATCGTCCGTCCATCCGGTGTCCGCGTGCTCGAACCATGCTGTGACGTGTTCGAGGAACGCCGGTGCCTCCATCCACCACAACCCGTCGTGATCTTCTTCAGCAACCAAGCACAGCGCGCCGTCCGAGTCACGGTGCCAGGACCAGGGCACCGCGTCGTGATCGACCGGCACCACCCTCGGCGGCCGAAAGGGGAAGCGGGGCGGCAGGTCGATCACTACACGGGTCGTGCCCGCCAAGTGCGGGACAGGCCCTTCCCACCCTGCTTCCACCTCGTGGAACCCGGCGCGGATCAGGCTCTCCTCGAAGTGCAGCCGTGCGTAGGCGACGTACTCGTCGAAGCTGACAGAGGTCACCCGAAGGTCCTCTCGCCAGCAGGAACGACGCGGGCACCGGGCGAGATCGCGGATGCCTTCTTGCTGCCGTCCTCGTTGAAGTTGGGGGGCATCGGGAAGACCGTATTTCCATCGCCGTTCTTTCCCAGCAGTTTCCGGAACGCCAGCGCAGCTTTGCCCGCGTCCTCCTCGGCGAGAGCAGCTTCTGCTGACGTCGCGGCGTCGGCGAACCGCGTACGCGCGGTGTCCAGTTCACCGTCGGTCGCGCGGATGTGGATGGTGTGTCCGGGCAGGGTCGGGTCGGTCACCGCCATGCCGTGGGTTACGAAGTTTTCTATGATCTTGCTGACCTCCCGGAGAGCGGAGACGTAGTACTCCGCCTGGTCGTTGCCCGAGACTGCGCCTGAGGCGAACGCCTGGTAGGCGGCCATTTCGATGAAGAATCCGCCGGGCTTCTTCGTGCCCAGCAGGGCGCGACGAGTCTGGCGAAGCAGTTTGACGGTCGGTACGTAGTACTCGTCGTGGTCCGCGTTCATCGTGCTCGAGAGATCCGTCAGCCCGTCGGGGTTGGTGCGCACCCACTCGTTCTCTTCGCCCTTCTGGGGGATCTCCCAGGTCCCGTCGCCATAGGGGCGGGCGGGCACCGCGTCGACGTAGAGGTCGTACTCCGGGAAGGAGACCTGCAGGCTCCGGTCCTGACGCTTGGCGCGCCGGTGCCCGTCGGCGTCCGTGCCGAACTCTGTATGCAGGACTTTGAAGAACCTGTCGAGGATGTCCTTCGATGTGACGTCGCTCGGAACATCGGGCAGGCGCACGAACACGTCGACATCCTTGATCCTGCGGATCGACACGTTGCGCTTGTAGGAGCCGATCAAGATCGGGCTGACGCCGTACTCGGCGAGCTTGGAGTCAGCTTTTAGGGCGTCACGGACGAGGCGATGTGCCTCTGGTGCGTTGGTCTTGTCGTCGCCGGGCTCGATGGAGCTCAGCGCATCTTTGAACTGCTGCTTGAGGTGAGCCATCGGGCCCTCCAGTCTGGTCGTGACTGCATTGGTCTGCTGAACCTGCCTCACACCACTGACAACGCGAGGTCCGTCGCGAGGGGCTGGCGGCCTACTTCTTCCTGCCGCCCTTGCCGGCGCTCTCATTGGTCGTTGTCTTCGGGTGCCGCTTCACGGTGGCCTGCTTCACGAACCGGCCCGTGATGGCGCTGCGGCCCCGCTTGCCGTTGGATGCGCTGCTCTTGCCTGCCATGAGCTGTCCTTCCGATCTTCTGCGGTGGCCTGCAGTAGCACAGGCCACACGCTACTCCAAAGTTTCATTTACCCAGTAGGTGCATGAAATCTCGCGATCCTTGATCGGGAGGATAGCATGGAAGCAGTAGGTACACGGAAGAGGATTCTGAGGTCGCTGGTGGAGATCGTCTTTGAGGACGCCGAGCTCGCTCGTGTCTGCAACAGCGGCCCTGCCCGCAGGGACCGTTTAGGCCCCGACGGGGCGACCACCCTGCTCCGGCGTCTTGGCCAGATGGTGGCCGCCCACCACCTGGCCGACCTGCGCCACGTTGCGGCCGCGCGGCTGCGGCCCGCAGTCAACGGGGACTGCTTCACTCTGCTGGTGTCGCTCGGTGATCACGGCGATCTCGTGGTCCGCCCGCGCGACGACCCGCCCAGCACCCTCGACGACGGCACCCTCAACGAGCACGCCGTACGCGCTGTGATCGTCGCAGCGATCCACCGCCCCTGACCCTGCCACCAGGCCCGCCCCGCAGCCTCGCCGACCGAGAGGCACTCACGTGACTCCGCCCTCCGCCCAGCACCCGTTCGCGCCGGATGAAGCCCTGCCACCGGGCGACACGCTGAAAGAACAGCTCGACGCCCTTGGTATCCCCCAGGCTGACCTTGCCCGCCGCACCGGGCTGTCGACCAAGCACGTCAACCAAATCGTCCAGGGCAGCGCTGTCCTCACCCCCGAGAGTGCCCTTCTGCTGGAGCGGGCTGTCGGAATCCCGGCTTCGCTGTGGAACCAGATGGAGGCCGCCTGGCGCACCCATGTCAGCCGGACCCAGAGCCGTGAAGCCCTCAGCCACCGCCTCGACTGGCTCGACCGCTTCTCCCTGCAGGAGTTGGCCAAGCGCGGCATCCTGCCGACCAAAGAGCGCACGGTGGACAATCTCGAGCATCTGCTGGCGTTCTTCGGGGTTGCCGACCCCGAGGTTGCAGAGAACGTGTGGGGCAGCTACCGGATTGCCTTCCGGCGTTCCACCGTCCTCACGCCGGATGACTACGCCACCGCCGTCTGGCTGCGCGAGGCCGAACTCAGAGCACGCGAAATCCCTTGCGCACCCTACGACCGCGCGGTCCTGCTTGAGCTACTTCCCCAGCTGCGCGCCCTGACCGTTAAGGAACCCGCCGTCTGGCGCACCGAAATCCCGCGCCTGTGCGCCCGAGCCGGCGTCGCGGTGGTGTTCGTTGCCGCGCCCCCCAACAGTCGTGTGTCCGGCGTCACCCGATGGCTCACCCCGGAAAAGGTCGGAGTCGCCCTCAGCGGCCGGTTCAGGAAGGACGACCACTTCTGGTTCACCGTCTTCCACGAGCTCGGCCATGTCCTGCTGCACGGCAAACGCCTCACCTTCATCGACAACACGAGCCGTGACGACGACACGACCCCCGAAGGAGACCGCAGCGAGGACGAGGCAGACGCCTTCGCCAGGGAAACCCTCATCCCGCCCGAGCACGCGGCTGCTTACAAGCAACTTGCCCAGCGCCCCATGCCCTTCACCAACATCACAGCCTTCGCCCGCCGGGCTGGCATCGCCCCAGGCATCGTCGTCGGACGCCTCCAGCACGACGGCGTCCTGGACTGGAGATACGGCAGCAAGCTGAAGCGCCCCATCGAGATCAGCCTCTCCGGCGATCTCACCGCGGGCTAGCCACGCCTGCACGTTTCACGGAACCTCCACCCACCGCGCAAGCCGGCAAGAACTGCATGCATCAGGCGAAGGTATGCGCCCTGAAGGCGTTGCGGACCTCGGTGAGGGGCTGCCGATCGCGGGTGTAGTAGAGCTTGTTCGTCAACAGCACCGCCCATCGGCCTTGCAGAGGTGAGATCCACATGCCGGTTCCGGTGAAGCCGTAGTGGACCCAGATGTCGGTGTCGGAGTCGCTGCCGGGGGCCGGGTGCCAGAACAGGCCACGTACCGGTTCCAGACTGCCGGTCTGGCCGGTCAGCGACTCCTTGATCCAGGCGGGGCCGAATCCGGTCCGGTCCGGGGTGGAGGCGAGCATGTGGCGAAGGAAGATGCTGACGTCGTCGAGGACGGTGAAGGCGCCGGCGATGCCGCAGACTCCGCCCAGGAGCCGGGCGGAGAAGTCGTGGGCGACGCCCTTGAGGTGGGTGCCGGTGTCCTGGTCGAGTTCGGTTGGTGCGCAGCGTGCGGCGACATCGGCGGGCAGTGGCCCGAAGCGGGTGTTGTCCATGCCCAGGGGTTGCCAGGTCCGTTGCGTGACGAGCTGGTCGAGCCGTTGTCCGGAGAGGTGCTCGGCCAGGTATCCGAGGATGAGGGCGGCCCGGTCGGTGTACTCGACGGCCTCGCCCGGCGGCCGGTGCAGGACCTCGTGCAGGACTCCGTCGCGGACGTCCTGGGGGTCGGTGCCGTAGAGGTTCTTGAGCTGGGCTCGCAGCGGTAGACCGGCGGTGTGGGTCAGGAGGTTGCGAGCGGTCACGGCTTCCAGCGGGTGCCCGTCGGCCTCGGGCCAGAAGACGCCGAGCGGGACGTCGAGGTTGAGCTTGCCCTCTTCCCACAGGGTCCCGATCGATGCCCAGACGGCCAGGATCTTGGTGAGGCTGGCGGCGTCGAAGACGGTGTCGAGTTGCATCGGCACTTCCGGCTCGGCGGGGTCGAGGACTCCGGCGGTGCCTTGAGTGTGGGTGCCATGGGCGTCACCGACAGCCCATACGGCACCGGGATAGACCTTGTCCCGGACGCCTTCGCGCAGGAGCAGTTCGATGCGGTCGGTGCGGTGCGTCATGGTCTCCCTGTTCGCAATCGGTGTCCCGCCGCGTCAGCGTAGTGACGTGGGTGGGGCTGGATGGGCAATGGCGCGTCGAGACCGGGCGATGGCCGTGTTCAGGTGAGCTGGCGGCCGAGGTCGGCCAGGGTTCCGGCTGTCGCCGAGAGCGGGTAGCGGGCGGCGTTCGCGTAGCCCGCTTGCTGGAGAGCGGGGAACAGGCCCGGTGCGGCTCGGAGCCGGTCGAGTTCGCGTGCGAGTGAGGCGGGGTGCGTGAAGTCGGTGGCCACCCCGGACGCGGCGAGGACTTCGTTGAGGCCGGGTACTGCCTGGTGCAAGACGGGCAGGCCGCAGGCTTGGGCCTCCAGCGCGACCAGGCCCATGGCCTCCAGCGTCGTGGAGGGCATGACCAATAGGTCGTGCTCGGCGAAGGCTTTCCACAGTTGTGGACGTCGGAGCCAGCCGAGATATCGCGGTCGTACCCCGACCCGTTTGAGGAGCGGAGCCATGGCGTGGAACTGGGCTTTGGGGGCGGCGATGCTCAGTTCGACTCCTGGAAGGGCTGACACGCTGGTGATCAGGTGCCCGACGCCCTTCTCGGCGGTCAGGCGACCGGCGTACAAGAGTCGTAGATGGCTGGTCGGGGTTCGGTCGGGTCTGAACGGTGGATCGGTGAGCAGGTGGTCGGGTATGCCCCAGGGGACGTGGACGAGCTTTCGGCAGTCGGTCTGCGGGGCGAGCTGCAGAAGGTGGTCCGCCATCGCCTTGGTGGGCACGACGACGGCGTTGGCTGCCCGCGCTGTCTCGCGGAGCACTTGGAGCTGATCGCGGTGTGCTTCGGCGAAGATCAGGTCAGTGCCGTGGACGAGGGCGATCCTGGGGCGCGATGGCAGGGCCCGGAGCAGTGCGGGGGTGGCGCCGAAGGCGAGGTGCTGCAGGTGAAGGACCTCGATCTGGGCCGGGTCGACCGCGGCCACTAAGGCGCGTCGTAGGGCTGCGACGTAACGGGCGAATGCTGGACCCTCCAAGCATTTGCCGGGTGCCGTCAGCAGGCCGAGGTTGGCGGGGAGGCGAGGTCTGCCCCCGGCAGGGGCCAGCATGAATGCTCGCGCGGGGATGAGCGGCTGATCTCCGGTGTAGAGGTCGAGGAAGAGTTCGACGCTGCCGCCAGGGCTTCCGGCTGGCAGGTCAAGGAAGGTCGCGGCCACCGGACCCGCTTCCCGGCATATGGCGGGGTTCACAGCACTCCTTGAGGGGTCTCTTCGTACAGGCGGGAGATGTCGATGCCATTCGTGGCCGCGTACTTGGCTTGCTCCTGCTGGTAGCTGACAGGGGCACCGAGGGAGGTGAGGAAGACGAGCTTGCCGAAGGTCATTCCCGGATAGACCCGGGCGGGTCTGGCGGCGCGGATCTCCAAGGTCCAGCGGATGGCGTGACCTTGGTGGCCGAGTGGGGCTGAGACGTGGACCCAGATGCCGAGGGCGCCGATGGTGCGATCGCCATTCAGTAACTGCGCGTACGTCTCCGAGCCGGTCCGCTCCAACGTGGCACCGAGATACAGCACGCCAGGCTTCAGGACCAGGCCGGACGCCGCGATGGGGTGCTCGGTGAAAGCCGTGGGGATCGCCGCGTCCAGGTCGCCTGCGCAGACACGGATGGTGTCGCCCAGACGCCAGTCGTAGGCGTTGGGCGAGAGGCGTGCGGGGTCGTAGGGGGAGATGGTGATCTCACCCGTGCTGACGGCGGCGGCGATGGCGGGGCCCGTGAGGATCATGACGCGACCGCCGGGATGCGGGCCGTATCCCGCCAGTAGCGGGAGGGCTGGGGTCCTGTCGCGCCCTGGTACTTGCCGCGGTACAGATCGACGTCACCGGTGGAGACGAAGAACATGACCTGCCCGATCTTCATGCCCGCGTACACCCGCAGCGGACGGATGGGCGAGAGCATCAGCGTCCACTGACCGTGGAACCCGATGTCGCCGATAGGCGCGGTGATCTCGACGAACAACCCGAGCCGCCCGACCGACGAACGACCGAACAGCAGCGGGACGAAGACGTCCGAGCCGACCTCCTCGACTGTGTGGCCCAGGTACAGCTCTCCGGGCTGGAGGACGTACCCGTCCTTGCCGATCAGGACGGAGCGGGTGGGGTTGGCGCGGTGGGCGTCGATCACCTTGGAGGCGTACGTCAGCAAGGTGACCCCGAGGCGGACGTCGTAGCTGTTGGGGTTCGTCTGGTCCGGGGCGAAGGGGGCGATGCGCAGACGGCCGTCTGCCACGGCGGTGTTGATCTCAGGCCCGGTGAGGATCATTGCTCGCCTGCTTCCTGGGGATCGGCGGAGGTGTGGAGCGCGGCAGTCAGGACGTGGCATACAGCCTGTCCAAGCTGTATGCCTGCTTGATGAGTTCGCCCTTCGAGGTAACTGTCGGCGAGGTAGTCCGTGGTCAGTACGGTGCGGACCGCCGACGGCAGGGGAGCGGGGGCGACGACGAGAGGGCCGACGCGGTCGGTGAGGAGGTCGAGTAGCTTGCCGTGGTCCTGGGCGTGAGGTTCGGAGAGGAAGGCGTGCACGAGCTGGTTGCCGAAGGGCTCGATGGCCAGTAGGTCGCCGAGGGTGAGAGTGGTGCCGAGCTGCACGGGGCGCAGTGCGGTCTCGTTGAGGACGACCGCGTCAGCGCCGAGGCCGGTGTGCAGTCGACCGGCGATCTCTTCGAGCAGCTGGCGGCGGTCCAGGTGCGTGTTGCGGAGGGGCTCGGCCACGGTGCCGAGGGGGCTCTTCAGCTGCTGTCCGATGGTCGAGATCTCTGCCAGCAGGGCGGCGAGGTCATCGGGAACGGTAGGGGCGTCGGGGAAAGTGCTGGTGCGGGCGGCCCAGCCGCTGCCGACGGATTCGGCGGCGGCGTATCCGGCGCCGAGTTCGCGTCCCTTGACCACGAGGGTGTCGCCGACGTGTGCGGGGCCGAGGGTGTCGCTGTGGCAGTGCCCGGCGAAGATGACGTCGGCGAACGGGCAGGCGGCGGCCAGCTTCAGGTCCTCCTCGAAGCCGGAGTGGGACAGCACCATCCAGGCGTCGGCCCGGTGGTGGTGCTCCAGCATCACTTCGCGCAGGGCCTGGGCGGGATTGGCGACGCGGTGGCCGGTGCGTTGATCGACGGGAATGGCGTTGAACGCCTGCGATCCCATCACCGCGGTGACGGCGACTCGTCGTCCGCCGATGTCGCGGATGCGTACGCGGTCGAAGAGCGGATTGCCGCTGTCGTCGGTCGTGTTCGCGCACACCGTCATCCGGTGCAGCTGGGGCTCGAAGTAGTGCGGCCAGCCGTGGTTTCCGGGCGCTAGCAGGTCGTAGAGGGTGGTGAGGGCCTCGCGCTCGATGTGTCCCTTGCCGAGTTGGTAGTAGCCGCTGCCCTCGAAGAAGTCTCCGCAGTCCACGATCAGGCTGTCGGGCCTGGCGGTGTGGAGGTAGGCGAGCATCGGGATGGCCGAGCCGAAGGTGGAGTGGGCGTCGGTCGTGGCGATGATCTGCCGTAGCTGCCGGTTCACGGGATCACCTCGCAGATGTCGGCGCCCAAGGCGTGCAGCTTGACGGGCAGGTCGGCGTGGCCGCGTCGGAGCTGTTCGAGGCCGCCGAGAGTGGTCACGCCGCGAGCGGTGAGGCCGGCGATGAGCAGGGCGGAGCCTGTGCGGATGTCGGTGGCCTCCACTCCGGCACCTGTCAGCTGCTGCGGCCCGGCGAAGCGGCACTGCGTGGACGACAGCTCGTCGATCGTGGCCCCGAGGCGGACGAGCTGGGGCAGCACGTTGCCGTGGCGGCCGGGATTGATGTCGTCGGAGAACAGGTGGGTGCCGGGAAGGGTGAGCGCCAGGGCCATCAGCGGTGGTTCGAAGTCCGCGTCCAGGCCGCCGGGGGACAGGGAGGCGATGGCTCGCAGCGGCCGACCGGTGGGCTGGGCGTCCTCGGCCTGGACGGCGAGGGTGCCGTCCTTCGCCTCGGCGGGTACACCGAGCCAGCGCAGCGCGCTGACGAGGGGCGCGACGTCGTCGCTGCGGACACCGACGATGTGTGCGTTGCCGCCGCTCACCGCGACCGCGCAGGCCAAGGTGCCGGCCTCGATCTTGTCGCCGGGCACCCTCCACGCGAGCGTGTCGTCGGTGACGGACCGAGGCGGCTGGAGCGTGAGGATGGTCTCGCTGATCCGGCACTCCCACCCGGCGGTCTTCAACGCCTCTACGACACTGAGCACTTCGGGCGACAGATTCGGTTGGCCCAGGCGTAACGGCCGTCCGGCAACGACTGCGCGCAGGACAGCGGCGATGCTCGCTCCGCGGGACCGGAAGGGCAGCATGATCGACACCGTGCCGCGTCCACCCGTGGCCGCCTCGACGACGTAGCCGTGGTCATCGACGGTCGTGCGGTCACCGAAGCGCTCGTACACCTTGAAGTGCTGCTCCATCCCGCGCTGCCCGATGGCGCAGCCGCCCGGCCACGGCAAGCGGGCCCGTCCGTAAGCACCGAGCAGCGCCGGGACCAGGTAGTACGAAGCCCGGATGCGTGCAGCGACCTCGGGGTCCGGATCCGGCTGCGGTTTGTCGCTCGGCAAGATCACCGTGGTGTGCGGATCGCTGACCGGACGGGCCGCGTGCCAGCCCGCCTGCTGGAGAAGGGTGAGCAGCGTCTCGACATCCGTGTTCGCCGGGACATTGCTCAGGCGCACCGGGCGGTGCATCGCCGCAGCGGCGGCCAGCAGGGGCAGGGCCGCGTTCTTCGATCCGTCGACGGTCACTGCCCCGGAAAGCGGAACACTCGGTCGCACGGCGACCACTTCGGCCGCGACTGGGGGAATCCGTATGGCAGGCAACAGTCGACTCCTCTGCTGGGGAAGGTGTGTTGCGAGGACTGGGGGCGGGGCACTGAACTCGAACTCGGCCCAGCAGCGCTTGCCGGAAGGAAGCGGTTCGAATCCGTGACGATCCGAGAGCGCGGCGACGAGGAACAGACCACGGCCGTCTTCCCCCTCCGCATCCGGCAGACCGACTTCGGGGATCTCGGAGCTGGTGTCGACCACAGCGATCCGCAGCGCCTTCTCGTGCAGGTCGGCGTCGGCCGTGATCGGGCCTTCGTGTGCGTGCCGAACCGCGTTCGTGATCAGCTCCGAGGCCACCAGCTCTGCCGCATGCAGGAGTTCAGACCCCAGGAAGGCTCCCCAATCCCGTATCTCATCCGCGATCTGCTGGCGTGCGGTCGCGGCGCCGGCAGGCGAGCCGGAGACGGAAATCCGGATGTGGTGCGCTTCCATGAGCGGCCTCCTGGATCGGTACGGCCACTCCACGCAACCGCCGCACGGGCCTCTCGAACCAGGACATGTGCTGGTGCTGCATCGTCTATGCAGGAGCTGCATCACGGTGAACTGTCAGTCCATTACGCTCGGTTGAGAAGGCAGGATCGGCGACGGCAGGAGGAGCCGTGGCACAGATGGCCGAAGCGCAAAGTGAAGCGAGACGGATCGGTGAAGTGATCCGTCAAGCACGCGTATTACAGCGGTGCTCGCAGAAGGATGTCGCCTCTGCCCTGGGCTATCACCAGTCCAAGGTGAGCCGCCTGGAAGCAGGCAGAGGCACGGAGGACGTCCGCATGCTGCGCAAGGTCGCGCAGGTGTTGGCGATTCCGCCGCACCGCCTCGGCCTCGCCGCCGCTTCGGACATCAGCCCCTGCGACCCTGAGACAGAGGACATGCGCCGCCGTACCGTTCTCGCCGCTGGCATCGCTGCGCTCGCGGCCCCGACCATCCCCGGCACCGCCCACCAGGACCTGGTCCAGTCGCTGCTGCCAGGAGCAGCCCGTGTGACTGCCGAACCGGTGCCGGATCTCCAGAGCCTGCGCGACCAAGTCGCAGGCGTACGACGCCTCTTCTGCACCTGCGATTACACGCAACTGGAGGGCACGCTGCCCGTTCTGATCGGGCAGCTACGGCAGGCCATCAGCGAAAGCCCCGGCTCGAGCGACCTGTCCGGTCTCCTCGCCACGACATACCAGACCTCGGCGAGTCTGCTGCTCAAACAGAGCGACCAGGGCAATGCCTGGCTCGCGGTCGGACGCGCCATGTCCGAGGCCGAACGCTCCGGCGACCCCGTCGTTCTCGCCTCCAGCGTCCGCGTTCACGCCCACGCCCTGGCCCGCGACAGCCACACCGCTCAGGCCGTCACCCTCGTCCGGCACACCGCCGACCAGCTCACGGGGTCGTACGACCAGCGGTCCCCGAGGTACCTCGCGGCGCTCGGACTGCTGCTCCTGCGCGGTGTCACCGCCGCCAGCAGCGGCGGTGACCGCTCGGCCACCCGTGACTTCCTCACCGAGGCGAAGGAAGTCGCCTGCTACGTCGCGCTCGACAGTCCCGACGCCTGGGCCAACTTCAGCCCGACCAACGTCGCCCTGCACGGACTCAGCGCGGCCGTCGTCTTCGGCGACGCAGGCGTCGCCCTGGACACCGCCCGACCGCTCATGCGCCGGCACATCCCCGTCCCCGAGCGCCGCGCCGCCCTGTGGATCGAGGCTGGCCGTGCCTACAGCCAGCAGGGACGCCTGGCCGACGGGTACCAGGCCCTCCGCATCGCCGAGAGCTGCGCGGCCCAGGACATCCGCCGCCCGGCTGTCCGCGAGTTGGTGGCCGACATGGCCGCCCGCGACCGCCGCCGTACGCTGCCTGAACTGCACCGCTTCAGTCGCCAACTGGGAGCCCCCGCGTGAGTGATCAGCCAGACCCGCAGACCAAGAAGCCCTTCCTGTACGTCGTAGTGTGCGCCTGCGGCATTGCTGGGGACGTCGGCAAGCTGATCACCGCGGCCCAGGAGGTGAACTGGGATGTCGGCGTCGTCGCCACTCCGCAGGGCCTTGGCTTCATAGACGCCGAGGCCGTCGAGGCACAGACCGGCTACCCGATCCGCTCGGCCTGGCGACAGCCCGGTGACCCGCGTCCGCTGCCGCCACCCGACGCCATCGCGGTAGCGCCGGCCACCTTCAACACGATCAACAAGTGGGCGGCCGGGATCTCCGACACCTTGGCGCTGGGCATTCTCTGCGAGGCGTACGGGATGGGTGTCCCAATCGCTGCCTTCCCATACCTGAATGCGGCCCAGGCCGCCCACCCGGCGTACGCACGCAGCCTCGACGTGCTGCGCGAGATGGGCGTCCTGATCGGCTCGTACGAGCCCCACAAGCCGAAGGCCGGCGGCGGCGCCGATCGCTACCGCTGGGAGGAAGCGCTGGAGCTGCTCACTCCGAAGCTGTCCGCATCGGCCTGATCAGAAGGTGTACCGCCTACTCTTTGGTCAGCGCCGGTGCGACGGTGACCGCGGTTGGAGTGGGGCAACGGCCGTCGGGAGGACTGTGGCGCCCTGACCTTGTGCAGCGCTGCGGGTCTTGGCTGCTTGGGCCCGGGGACTGGGGGCATGACGCTCGCCGAGGCGGCGGATGCGCCAGGTCAGCGCACGGGCGGGGCTGTGGGCGTCGTCCAAGGAACGTTGGCCGAGCGCCTGGTCCAGGACGGAGGCCGCGTTGTGCCCGGCGGCCTCTGCCTCGGCGAGCACGGTGGTGAGCGCGTCCCAGGCGGGGTCGTTCAGGATGCGTTCGGCGTGATCGGGGACCGTCTGCTGGAGGTGCCGGGCGAAGCGCTGGTTTATCTGGATGCTGGGGGCGCGTTGCGCGAGGTTCGCCAGGACAGGCTCGGCGATCTGCTCGTACGCGATCTGAAGGTGTACGAGGGCCTGCTCGGCGGCTGCTTCTTGCTGGGCGTGCTGGTGCGTGCGGTGCCAGTGCATCGCGAATGCCACCGCCGTGAGCGCGGTGTCCAGGAGCATTGTGAACCCGGACCCATCGCCGTCCGCGGGCCTTTCACGCAAGATCGCTTGGATGCTGCGGCGCAGGACGCGGGTGCTGTCCAGGTCGGCAGCAATACGGGAGCGAGTGGCGCGTTCGAAGGTGAGGGCGGCCTGTTCCAGCTCGGTCCTCACCGCGGCCGGTGCAGTGATCGACAGGATGTCGAGTGTCGTGCCGAGCGCTACCAGTTGGCCTTGGCCGGTCGGGTCGGAACTGTTGATGAGGTGGTGAGGAATGCGCTCGGCGGCGGCTGTCGCCTGGTGCCACGGGTCACCCGGCCGGACAGCGATCGGCTCAGGGCTTGTGGTGGCGAGGCTCTTGCGGATCTTGGGCAGGGACAGGTCGGGGGCGAGGGTGGAGCCCGCGTAGAACACCGGCTCGCCCCTGTCGTTGGTGTCGTCGGGCAGGGCGAAGTTACAGCCGAGTGCGTCGCCGGAGGGGCCGAGCTTGAGGCGCACCGTCACGCCTGTCGCCTCCAGCAGGGCGAGGAACTCGGCCTCGTCGGATGCGGCTGCGACCGCGCGGCGAACCCGCATCCGGAGGACGTCACGAGTGGCGGCGTCCTGACCCAGGCGCTTGGCCTTGAAGTGCTCCTTGCTGGTGGGGCGTTTGGCGCCGGTTCCGTCGCCCTGCTTCAACCGCCGAAGCCCATAGTCGACTTCGATCTCGCGGGCCTCGCGCTGGACAGCGCGCTGGTCGTAGCCGCGCTCGGGGCGCCGGCCGTCCTGCCGGACGAGGGTGGCAGCGATATGGATGTGGTCGTCGGCATGCCGAACTGCCACCCACCGGCACCCCTCCTCGTCCCCGTCGGGAGCGATGCCGGCGGCGGCCACGATGCGACGGGCGATGTCGGCCCACTGGGCGTCGGTGAGGATCGGGTCCTCGGGTGCGGCTCGGACGGGGCAGTGCCACACGGTGTCTCTGGGTGCCTTGTCGCCGAGCATCTTCACGGGCTGGTCGAGTTGGGCGACGAGCTGGGCCATCGCGTCCTTCGGATCACGGTGGGAGCTGCGGCCGGGGTCGGGGGCGAAGCCGTTCCAGGAGGCCACGAGGTGCGGGTCAATGTGTTCGTTGGCGCGGCCCTTGCCGAAGAGGTAGCCGATCGTGCGGCGTGTGGCGTCCGGTCCCGAGCCGAGAATGATCTTGGGTATCACCCGCTCACCGCCCCTCGGTGACCTGAGCGATGGCGGTGTCCAGCTCGGCGACCGACGCCTCGACGCGGTCCAGAAGCCGTTGGACGGTGTCGGGATGGGGCCAGGCGCCGTCCTTGTGGAGGTGCCAGGTGAGCTGGTTGAGGTTGTTGCCGATCTGGCCGAGCTGCCCGTTGGCGGCCATGAGTGCCTTGATCATGGCGCGGTAGTCGGCGACGGCTGCGGTGGGGTCGTCGGAGCGGGCGGCGGCGAGCGAACACTCGGCCACATAGCCACCGAGCGCCATGTGGCTCAGGGCGGCGGCGTTCTTTACGAGGGTGAACTCGTCGTCGTTGTAGCGGGGGTGGACGCGACGATCGCGCAGCTGCTTGTCACGCAGACGGCGACGTTGCACGGGCTTGCGCGACGCGGACAGCGACGGCTTGCCGGTCCTCATCTCGGTCGGCTCCCCCGGGCCGGCCGACCCCGGTGCCGCCTCGGCGCCGGATGCCTCCGCCCCCTGCGGGGTGGAGGTCGGGTAAGGACTCCTTACCCGACAACTTGCTGCGCTGTTGAGGCCGGTGATGTGTCGTTCTTGCACGAGAAGCTTTCTGATGGTGGGTCTGAAGAAGTCAGACGAACCGGCCTTCACGCCAGGGAGGTTCTGGGACGAGCGGCCGGTTCGCGGTCGGAGATGGGCCTAGAGGGCGTCGGTGCGAGGTCGGTCAAGTTCGGCCTGGAGGGACTCCTTGACCTCGTCGAGTCGTTCGCGACCCACACCCAGTCCCTTGTCGCGGATGGCCTTCTCGATATGGCGGCGGGAGACGCGGCCGCCACGTCCGAGCGGAGCGGTCCGACCGATCTCGATGGCCTGGGCGAAGGTGGCGCTCGGTTGCCGACCACGACGTGTGGCTGGCGGCTCCTCGGGATGAGCCACTTGATCCACGGTCTCCTTGGCCACGTTCTTGTCGGACGCCGGTTCCGTTGTGGCAGCCACATCACGTTCTGGACCGGTGTCTGTCGTGGTGTGGCGGTCGACGTCGGGTGGCTCCGTGTGCGTGGGGCGGCGTTGGACGAGGAGGTAGAGGTGGACCGCACCGGCCAGCGCCAGGGGAGCGATGGCGGAGATGATCCCGACGGTGATGTCGTCGAGCGCGAGCCCTGGACGGCGGGCTTGCTGGTTGAGGCGGATGGCATGCAGCACGTTGGCCCAGATGCTGGTGGCGGTGGCGGTACCGACCAGCGCCGAGACGTACAGCCGAGGGCGCAAGGGCGCGGTGCGCAGGACGAGAAGAGCGCCGATGCCGATGGCGATGAAGCCGTCGATCACGAGAGGGAAGGCGTAGGTGAGAGCCGGGTGGATGTGGCTGGCGGCGGCCATCTGACGCAGGGCGTCATAGGAGAGCGCGAAGGCAGCCACGGCTAGGAGCGCCACACCGGTGCGGATCGCCGCGGCCAGCGTCGCCGGTACGGAGGTGGGGGCATGGGTGAGCGAAGACAAGGGCGGAATGGCTCCAAGGGGAGGACGGAGGGCTGGTGCGCCCGTGGAGGGCCGGGACCCGTCGCGACTCGTCGCATGCCTGGTCAGAGCAGATGCGGGAGCGGTGATGATGTCGAGTCGACCCGTTGCGGGAAGCTGACCCGTCACGGTGCTGACCTGCACGGCGACGAGTCGCGACGGGTCGTGGCGGGTCAGGCGGCGGTCGTGGAATCCGGCTCGGATTCGGGGCAGTAGCGTGCCCAGGCGTCGGCGAACTGCAGGCGCGTGAAGCCGCGTGCCTGGACGCCGCCGGGGAATCGGCGGTTGGTCGCGCCGCTGGTGTAGTCCTTCAGCAGGATCTGCAGGCCGCGCGGGGTGAGGCCCTTGTCGGTGTATCCGGGCCAAGGGGACTCGTCATCCTGGTTCAGGATGTCGAGGAGGCGGCTCGTGCGGAGCGCCGATGGGTTGCCCTCGGCGGCGAAGGCACGGCGGATGTCGCCCAGGAGGCGGATGCCGAGGCTGCTGTTGTCCTGGTCCTGCTCGGCCTCGTGCTTTGTCATCGCCTGGCAGGCAGCACGGGCGAGGTGTGGCCATTGGCCGCCGGCGAGGTCGGCGACGGCGATCAACGGCTGCCAAGTGTCGGCCGCGCGGTCCTCGACCGGCATGGTCGGCGTCAGATCCATCGCTTCCGCGTGGAGCGGGGCCAGCCAGCCCACGAGCCTGTCGCGCAGGGCGTGCAGCATGGGGGTGTCCCGTACGGTGCGGAATTCTGCGACCCTCTCGCCCGGCCTACGGCGGCGCATCCGGACCACGACCGAACGGTCCATGATCGTGTCGGGCAGGTCACCGATCCCGGCGAGAGCTGCCATGGCGAAGGTGGGGAACTTCGACACTTCGTGGCTGGGCCCGGAGACCCGCAGAGTGGGCCGGTTGCGCTGATGACCTGCGTTGAGCAGGCCGCGCATCTCCTCGTTCTTCTCCGCGACCTTCACCGAGCCGAAGAGGGTGTCGGCCTCATCGACCAACAGGGTCGGCGGGTTGTCGGTAATCGACCGGAACACCGCGGCGGCTGAGGCGTTGACCGTGATCAGCGGGTCGTGGACAGTCTCGGTGATCACGTCCAACAGGCGGGACTTGCCGCACCGTTTGGCGGGGCCGACGATCGCGAGACGCGGGGCGTGCTGCCACGCCGTCTGCAGGTGGGTTGCCGCCACCCACAGTGTCACCGCCGTGAGGGCGTCGTCGCTCGGCAGTACGACATAGCGCCGGAACTGCGCCCGCAGGTCGGCCAAGACCTGCTCGCCCTCGGACAGCGAAGCGGGGTCGGACGGGGATATGGACGACCCACCTATCGCGAGCTGCGGGCAGGTCGGCTGAGCGCCTTCGGGAGAGGGCATCGGGATGTCGGCTTCCAAGGGGCGGCTCCTTCACTGACGGTCGCCGGCAGGGGCGACCAGATATGGAAAACGGGGCGGGGAATCCGGCAGCGCCGGGTGTGTGGACAACACAGCCACACCTGGTGCGCGAAAGTCCAGACTTGGTTCTGAAACCCTTCACGACTTTTTCGGCAACCCCATGACGGTAGAGCCGAAATCCCGGTTGACGAAATCGCCACCAGAATTCGTCGACACCGCCATCGCTCACAGCAGACAGGGAAACGCTTCCCAAGCGACCGGCGCGCAAGCTACAACACACCAATGCCGCCACGCCCCCTCGAAATCGGACCCGCCGGACAGGCCGCCGCCCAAGCCATCGAGCGCATCCGCACCGCACGCGGTCACTCCCAGCGCCAGCTCGCCGCCCTGGTCACCGCGCGCGGCCGACCCATGACTTTCACCGCGCTCTCCCGCATTGAACGCACGGTCCGGCGCTGCGACATCGACGATCTCGTCGCCATCGCCGCCGCCCTTGACATCTCCCCCTGCACGCTCCTCGGCGGTCCCGCCGAGCCCCTGGAGTCGGTCAGCGAGGGCGCAACATAGCCGACGATCGCCGGTTACCCAAACCGGCGATTCTCTGGACCATTGATGCTTCCCGGGACGCCCGCCGTGCCGATCCATGCCAGAAGTCTGGCAATTTACGTGAGGAGTCGTTGCGCCGACCGCCTAAAACCCCGGAGTGCAGAAATACAAGAAGTGCACGCGGGTGGATTCCGGCTGCTGGCCATGCGTAGTTCGCCCATTCTGTCCTGGAGTCGAAATTCCCACAGAACGGCCAGTGCCGCCTGTACCGCCCCTGAACGAACCCGACCCGTTGGAATTGCTGCCGATTCCACCGAGCCGCGAAAGGACCCCGCTTGCCCCACATGGCCACCACCCCTGCCCGCATACAGCGCCCGCACGCTGACACCCCCTTGTCGCGCCTCTACCTCCCCGAGGACATCGCGGCCGTACTCGGCTGCTCCACCTGGTGGGTCAAGGACCGCGCCCGCCGACGGCTGATCCCCTTCACCCGCGTCGGCCGTGCCTACCGCTTCTCGGACGAGCACCTAGCCGAGATCATTCGCATGCACGAAGAGCGTCCCGCCCAGGCTCCGCAGCACTCTGGCGTCATTCGCGCCCCGATTCGGAAGCCGCGCACCCGGCAGCAACCCGAGACGGATGTGCCGACCGTCCGTCTCAAGGCCCGGCCGCCACGCCGGATGGCCAAGTCCCAGTACGGAACCGTGGCTTAGCGCACCCATACGACAGAAGGGAGGGAAATCTGTGGGGTACGCAGAGAAGCGCGGCGGCTACTGGCGTGGTCGGTACAAGATCGAGGACGGCAAGTACGGCACCGTCGCCGATTCCGCGGGCAACGTGGTCAAGTTCGCCACCAAGCGGGAGGCCAAGCAGGCCGCGGACGCGGAAGAGGTGACCGTTCGGCGCGGTCAGTGGCGCGACCCGGGCCTCGGGCAGGAGACCTTCGGCGAGTATGCGAGCCGCTGGTATGCCTCCCAGGACCTGGCCGCCTCGACGATGCAGAACTACAAGCGCCACATCGAGGAGCACCTGCTCTTCGACTTCGAGGACAAGGCGCTCGCAGGCATCCTGCGCACGGACGTCGACGCCTGGGAGAAGAAGGAGCGGGCCGCGTACGCGGCTTCCAGCGTCAAGACCTGGCGCTCGACGCTCCACCTGATCTTCGAGGACGCGATCGACGAGGGCCTGCTCACGTCCAACCCGGCGGCCAGACGACGCGGTCGAGGCAAGCGCGCCGGCCGTTCCCGTGACCGCGGCCCGGAGAAGGTCGTCACCGACGCGCTCGGCATCCTGCTCACCGCCGAGCGGGCGGCCCTGCTCTCCGGCCGTGACGACGAGTTCGTCGCCACGGTCCTCAAGGGCTACACCGGTAAACGCTGGGGCGAAATCGTCGGCCTGGAAACGGAGTTCGTCCGGCCCAACGCCTTCCGGGTCGAGTGGCAGCTGTACGAACTCGACACCGGCGAGCTGGTGCGCTGCCCGCCCAAGGACGACAGCTATCGCGACATCGACTCGCCGGACTGGCTGTCGGCCCTGGTCTTCAACCACATAGCCCGCACGAAGCCGACACCCTGCCCCTGCCACGGCAGGACGTACGTCTTCCGAGGGCAGGGCGCTGCACGCACCGGCGGCCACCAGGGCGCGAAGCTCGTCGATGTCGCCCGCCGTGCCGAAGTCTCCACGGGCACGGTTTCGAACGTCCTCAACCACCCCGACCGTGTGCGCGAGGACACCCGCGTACGTGTCGAACTCGCCATCGCAGAGCTCGGGTTCGCACACGGAGGCGTCATGTCAGAGCACGCTGCTCACTGGCGCCGCAACGGCTTCGCGACCTGGCTGTTCACCCCGGCGGTCTCCGGTTGGTACCCGAAGAAGGCACCCCAGGAGGCCCGTCCGGTGCCGATCCTCGGCGAGCCGTGGCCCGGCATCCCGGCCCGAGGCCGAGGCGCTGCTACGCGGGCGGACGCCTGCTGGCTCCCGATCGCGAAGGGCCTCACGCCGCACGGCCTCCGCCACACCCACCGGACGATGATGGAGGACCTCGGCACCGAGAAGGTCCTCATGGACGAACGCATGGGCCACATCGACGGCTCGGTCTCGGCGCGCTACGCCCACGTCACGCCAGGCATGCGCCGTCGCCTCATGATGGGGTTGTCTGAGCAGTGGGAGTCGGCACTCGATGTCCGGCTTGCGATGTGCCGAACGTCGCCGGTGCGCGTGCTCGATGACCTTCTGCGCGCTCGCGCCATGACTACGGTCTAGTGCCAGGGGATGTGGCCACGGTTGCTGGGATCGAATCGTGGTCGTTCTCAGAGGTGACGGCGCATCATCGCGATGCAGGTAGCTCGCGCGGCGATTGATTGGTCCCGCGGGTACGGCACTCCGAGGTTCATCCCGCTGTCGGTGGTGATCGGGGGTTGGCGCCAGGCGAGACTCATCTGCGCGCCGGCCTCCGCTCGGGCCGTGGCAACAAGGGCCGAATAGGGACCTGCAACGGCCGATGCCTCTATCTGGAGCCACGCTTGATGGAAGGACATCCGGGCGAGTAGGCCGCTGACTTCGTCGGTGAGCTGTTGCCTCACGGACGAGGAGGACTCGGGACGACGCCGTATGCGGTACGGCATCTCTAGGTACTCCTCGACCGTAGTCAGCGCTTCCGCGAACGTCTTGGCCCGGCGCTCCCTGCGAACGGCCCGCTGATTGAAGGTGTACGTGAGGTAGGCGCCGAAGAGAGCGATGAACGGGACGATCAGCGCGGCCGTCTGGGCCCAGGTCCAGCCGCTGTTCGCCGTCTGTGCCGCCGTGATGACCTGCACACGTTGCTCCCCTGAATGCCGTGAGGGGCGTCCTCCACCACCCACCGGCCACCTTGCTCACCGCCGGTGAGCCGCCAGTAGTGTTCGAGGAACAAGTGTGTGCGGACAATCTCGATGAGGTCCAGCAGCCCTTTCGAACTCGTCCAGCGACGTTCGTCCGGATCGAGCGGGTACCAGAGGCAGAGGGCGCCGTCATGTGAGTACCGGTGCTTCGACGGGGCTCCGGGCTTTGCGTGGACGCGTGGGAAGTCCTGGGCCGGTTGGCCGTAGGTCGGGTAGGGCGGATCCGCATGGAAGCGGATCCGGACGTCGATCGGGTCGGGCTCGCCTATGACGTCTAGCCCGGCGAGTTCGTACGTTAGTGAGTCACTGCTGTACGTGTGGCGGAGAGCATCACCGAAGTGTCGCCGTGCGTCACGTTCGAGCGGGGCCCACCAGACAGGCTGGGTCGCGTACCAGAGGGGCACGGGCTCAGTCTCCCCAGGCCCGGGTCGGCGTGGCGAGCCCGGTGGCGAGCCCTAGACCGGAGGCGGCCGACCCGCCTGACCGGGCCGTGCGCGCGAGGCGGTCGGCTTCTTCTTCCGTGGCATCAGGCTTCGCGACAAGTTCTGGGAGAACTTGGTGCAGAGCGTGCTGGGCCAAGACTGGCCGCCCTTCCTTCTCATGCTCGATCGCGAGGTCGATGTACTTCCGGGCGGTGCAGAGCCTCTTGTGCACGTCGGCGCGCGGCATGTTGAGGGGGATCGGGCCCGCTACTCCGGCTGGGTCGGGGGTCGGGCCCTTGTCGATCTCGTCCGCCGCGTAGGTGAAGAAGACCTGCAGGGCGTTGATCAGCGGCATGGGCTCATCGAGGCAGCCGAGGCACAGAGCCTTGATGTTCCAGGAGCACAAGGGCTTGCTGTGGGTGCCGTTCCAGTGTTTTAGGAGCCGGACCGTACGGGCGAAGACGACCTTCGTGTCCTCGATGGCCTTCAGCACCATTCGGGTGTGGGCGATCGGATCGGCGCGGTCCCACTGGGCCGCGATCTTCGTGTTCGGGATGTGCAGGCCGCGTCCCGATGGATGTGGGATCGCGGTCATGACGTCCGCTGTGAAGTCAGCCTGGCCTGCGGTGACCGGGTCGCCGAAGCGTACGAGGACGGCGCGGCGGCGGCCTTCGACTTCGATGGTGAGCTTGGGGAACTCGTCGTCGAGGTCCTCGTGGATCGCGTCGCGGGCGATCTCCATCAGGGGAAGGGCGCTCTCCTTGCCGGGGCCGTAAGGCTCGGCGTCCTTCTCCGCGACGACGACGCCGAGGTCGACGTCGGTCAGGGGAGTGTTGGCGTCGCCGTGCGCAACGCTGCCATTGAAGTAGGCGGTGGAGCCAGCGAAGGCCCGGCGTACGGACTCGGCGAGGAGTCTGCGCCTGCGCTTGGCCTCGGCGAATTCCTCGTCGGTCACCTGGATCTTGCGGCGTCCGTCATCGAGGAGCTGTGCAAGAGACTCTTTTCGAACCATCGGTACCTCCTTGGCGGCTGGTGGGAGACGAGACTTCGGCCTCCCGCCAGCACGTGACGTTCTACTTCTCCCGGCGGACGCCCTTGAACGGCGTGCCGCCTGGCTTCCCATCCATGAAGCGGCCGTTCTCTCCTCGCTTCATCCATGCTCCGGACCGGGGATTGAGCACCTGGCTGCGTCGGGAGACGCTGCCGCGACGGAAGCCCTTGCCGGTGTTCGTAGCCATGCGGCCATCACCCTTCAAGATCGACATTCGACGATTGCAAGATCGGAATCAATACCGATCTTGCAATTTGGAGGGTAGAGGACCTGCTTCGACTTTCGCAAGTGGTTCCTGATATGCAACCATGCGTCGGAGAGGAGGAGATCGTGAGCGAGCGGATTGCAGCAGGACGGTTTGACGCAGTCGCGTTTCATGCAGCCCTGGATCGCACGCGGCAGGAGCGCGGCCTTCTCTGGAAGGACGTAGCTCAGCAGGCCGGTGTAAGTGCTTCGACGTTGACGAGGCTGGCTCAGGGGCGCCGGCCCGACGTGGATGGGCTCGCGGCTCTTGTCACATGGGCCAATCTCAGCGCGGATGATTTCGTTCGACGAACCGACGAGCCGCGCAGCCAGGACACGTTGACCAAGGTAGCTACGCATCTACGGGGCGATCGCAACCTCACGCCGGAGGCCGCGGAAGCCCTCGAAGCTCTGATCACCGTCGCCTACAACCAGTTGGTGAACTCTCAGCCGGAGTAGGGGAGCTCCCTATGTCGTTGCGTCATGGCTTCAAGGCTGAAGCCAACCGCCTAGCGGTGCAGATGCGGAAGGAGCTGGGGCTTCATCCCGCGTCACCTCTCGCGCCCACCCAGCTCGCTGAACACTTGGCGATCCCGGTCAAGACGTTCAGTTCTGTGATAGCCCATGACGCACGGATCGGTCGGCTCCTCACCGATGTACGGGAAGCTGTGAGTGCTCTGACCGTATACGCAGGGACACGGCGGGGAATCTGGGTCAACGACTCGCACGATCCGGGGCGGCAAAACAGCTCAGCCGCTCATGAAATCGCTCACGCGCTCTTGATGCACATGCCCGGTCCTGCGCTCGACCTCGGCGGTTGTAGGCACTGGGACGGAGAGATCGAAGAGGAGGCCGACTGGCTGGCCGGCAACCTCCTCATCACTAACGAGGCGGCGTGGTCCATCGTCAGGCGTGGCACCAGCCCTGAGGATGCGATGCTCCAGTACGGAGTGAGCAGGCCCATGTTGACCTGGCGAATGAACATGAGTGGTGCGCGCGGGCGACGCAGCCGATCCGCAAGTTGAAGCGACCTGCGCCAGCCTTTGGCCCAGCGGCGAGGAGGGCGTGGAAGGCTACCGTTCTTCGCTGCTCCGAGGCCCTCATTGAGCCCCTCCTTGGGCCCGGAGATTTGCGTCGGGGCAGGTCGCTGCCGCGTTCTTCCGCTGGTGCCCCAGCTTCGCCTGCCGTCTGCCGATTGTCGGTCAGGTCATTTCCGATCATCTGTCCGGGGTGCTCAGTTCGCGAAGGCGCACATGAGCGTGATGCGGCGACCGGGCTATCAGACTGGCTTGGCTGCAGCCGCTTGGGAGACCCGGACCAAGATCTTCTCCCAGTTTTCTCCCAAACGATCACCTGAAACGCAGGAAGGGCCTGACCCGCGATGCGGATCAGACCCTTGACCTGGTGTTTCAGCTGTCGGGGTGGCGGGATTTGAACCCACGACCTCTTCGTCCCGAACGAAGCGCGCTGCCAAGCTGCGCTACACCCCGATGTCGTTGTTCCACCTGCCCGTATTGCTGCTGGCCGTGGCGACATCGATTACTTTAGCGGACCGGCGGCCGGAGACGAAATCCGGTTTTCGGGCCCCGGGCATCCCGTGCCGGCGACCCGCGGCCCGAGGCCTCAGTGACGGGCTGCCCGGGGGTCGGGTCCCGCCGTCAGGGTCAGCAGCGTCGCCTCCGGGGGGCACGCGAAGCGCATCGGGGTGTAGCGGTTCGCGCCGCAGCCCGCTGAGACGTGCATGAAGGACGTCCTGCCCTCCGCCTCGTGCCTCGACAGGCCCTTCACGCGCTTCGTGTCCAGGTCGCAGTTGGTGACCAGCGCCCCGTAGAAGGGAATGCACACCTGGCCGCCGTGGGTGTGGCCCGCGAGGATCAAGGGGTAGCCGTCGGCCGTGAAAGCGTCGAGGGCGCGCAGGTACGGCGCGTGCACGATGCCCATCGAGAAGTCGGCGCTCGGGCCCGGACCCCCCGCCACGCGCGCGTACCGGTCGCGCTTGATGTGCGGGTCGTCCACGCCGGTGAGGCCGATCTCGTAGCCCTCGATCTTGAGGGCGCCCCGCGTGTTCGTCAGATTCACCCAGCCCGCGGCGTCGAACCCGTCGCGCAGGTCCTCCCACGGGTTGTGGATGACGCCGACGGCGGGCGGGTTGCCGTTCAGGCCGTGCTTGCCCTGGGCCTTCTCCAGCAGGTAGAGGGCGGGGTTGCGCAGCTTGGGGCCGTAGTAGTCGTTCGAGCCGAAGACGTACGCCCCCGGGAACTCCATCAGCGGGCCGAGCGCGTCCAGCGTCTCCGGTACGCCCTCGGGGTCGGAGAGGTTGTCCCCGGTGTTGATCACGAAGTCGGGGCGGAGGCCCGCGAGCGAGCGCAGCCAGCGCTGCTTCTTGCGTTGCCCGGAGACCATGTGGATGTCCGACACCTGGAGGACTCTGAGCGGCCGCATCCCCGGCGGCAGGACGGGCACCGTGACCCGTCGCAGTCGGAACGAGCGGGCTTCGAAGCCCACCGAGTAGACCAGTCCGGCGGCGGCCGTCGCCGTGATTCCCAGGGGTACTGCGTATCGCGCGCGCATCCACCCATGGTGTCAGACCCGAAGGCCCCGTAAATCTGCGGGCGTCGGGCCGTACGCACCTGCGACAATCACCGCATGACCACGCTCAAGTCGAAGCTTCAGGATGACCTCACCGCCGCGATCAGGGGGCGTGACGAGCTGCGCTCCTCGACGCTCCGGCTGACCCTCACCGCCATCACGAAGGAGGAGGTCGCGGGCAAGACGGCCCGTGAGCTCTCCGACGATGAAGTGCAGAAGGTGATCTCTCGCGAGGCGAAGAAGCGCCGCGAAGCCGCTGAGGCCTTCGCCCAGGGCGGTCGCGCCGAGCAGGCCGAGAAGGAGAAGGCGGAGGGCGAGATCCTCGCCGAGTACCTGCCGAAGCAGCTCTCCGACGACGAGCTGCGGGCGATCGTCGCCCAGGCCGTCGAGGAGGCCAGGGCCGCCGGCGCCGAGGGGCCGCGCGCCATGGGCCAGGTCATGAAGATCGTGAACCCGAAGGTCGCGGGCCTTGCGGAGGGCGGCCGCGTCGCCGCCGTGGTGAAGCAGCTGCTCGCGGGCTGAGCAGGCGCGTACGCGAATGGGGGCGCCCCCTGATCAAAGGGGGCGCCCCCATTCACGTACTGGAGATTCGATTACTGGAGATTCACGTACTGGAGACTGGGAGTGGCCGGGCCCTACCGGCCCCAGCCGCCGATCCCGCCACCGCCTCCATTGCCGTTCCCGCCGTTCCCGCCGTTTCCGCCACCGCCGATGACCTCCGGCGGCAGCGAGATGTCCGGCCACGGATCGCCGCCGCCGTTGTTGCCGCCACCACCATTGCCGCCGCCACCATTGCCGCCGCCTCCGTTGCCGTGACCCGGCGGCTTGTTGTCGTCGTGGTGCTTGTCCTTGTCCTTGTCGCCGTCCGGGATGTGGACGGTGTTGAAGCCCGGCGCGGGCTTGCCCGCGAGCGCCCCGCTCATCGCGTCCCGCCAGATCGGACCCGGGACCTCACCACCGAAGACCTTGTCGTACGGGACTCCGCCGATGGTGATGTCGACCATCTGCCGCTTGTGCTGCGGGTCGCCGACCCAGACCGCGCCCGACATGTTCGGGGTGTAGCCCACGAACCAGGCCGCGTAGCGGTAGTCGGTCGTACCCGTCTTGCCCGCGCTCGCACGGGAGCCGAGGCCGGCCTGCTTGCCGGTTCCGTCCTCGACCACGCCCTTCAGGAGCGTGTTGATCGTGTCCGCCGTCTTCGCCGACATCGCGCGCGAGCACGTCGACTTCGGTACCGGCAGTGACTTGCCGCCCGGGGCGGCGATCGACTCGATCGCGACGGGCGTGCAGTGCTTGCCGCGCGCCGCGAACGTGGCGTACGCGCCCGCCATCGTCAGGGGGGACATCTCCTGGGTGCCGAGCGCGATCGACGGCGCCTGGTCGATCTTCCGGCCGTCGGCCCGCTCGACGCCCATCTTCTCGGCCATCTGCGTCACCGGGCAGATGCCGATGTCGCCGATCATCTCCACGTAGTACGTGTTGACCGACTTCGCGGTCGCTTCCCTCATGTCGTACGGGCCGACCTCGGACTCGTTCTCATTGGTGAGCTTCCAGTTCCCCGTGTTCGCCCACTTCTTGCCGTCGCACGCCGCGACGCTGTCCGGATACGGCATCTCGTACGGGGAGCCGTAGCTCTTCGTGGGCGGCATGCCGCCCTCCAGGGCGGCCGCGGCCACGATCGGCTTGAACGTCGATCCCGGCTGGTAGCCCGCGCCGCCGCCCATGGCGTCGTCCACGGACAGGTTGATCGTGGTCTCGTCCTTCTTGAAGCCGTAGGGCCGCGACTGGCCCATGCCCAGGATCTTGCCGGTGCCCGGCTCGACGATGGTGGCCGCCGTCGCCACGTCGTCGGACTGCTTGACGTGATCCTTTATCGAGGCCTGCACGGACTGCTGTGCCTGGGGAGCGAGGGTCGTCTTGATCCGCAGCCCGCCCTGGTTCCAGACCTTCGCCCGGTCCTCCTTGGTCTTGCCGAAGACCGGATCGGAGAGGAAGACCTCGCGTACGTAGTCACAGAAGAATCCGGCACCACTGACCGCCGTGATGCAGCCGTTCTTGGGCTTGCTCACCTTCAGGCCGAGCGGCTTCGCCTTCGCCTCCTCGGCCTCCGCCTGCGTGATGTCGTGCGTCTCGGCCATCCGCTGCAGCACTACGTTGCGGCGCTTGGTGGCCTCTTCGGTGTCGTTGACGGGGTCGTAACGGCTGGGGGACTGCACGATGCCGGCCAGCAGCGCGGCCTCCTGGACCTGCAGGTCCTTGGCGGGCTTGGAGAAGTAGCGCTGGGCCGCGGCCTCGACTCCGTACGCCTGCTGCCCGAAGTAGGTGATGTTCAGGTAGTTACTGAGGATGCGCTTCTTGCCGAGCTTCTCCTCTACCTGGATCGCGTACTTCAGCTCGCGGATCTTGCGCCCGAGCGTCTGCTGGGTGGCCTCGGCGACCTTCGTCGGGTCGTCGCCCGCCTCCTCGACGAAGACGTTCTTCACGTACTGCTGGGTGAGCGTGGACGCGCCCTGCGAGACACCGCCGCTCTGCGCGTTCTGGTTCAGCGCGCGCAGGATGCCCTTCGCGTCGATCGCCCCGTGCTCGTAGAAGCGCGAGTCCTCGATCGCGACGATCGCCTTCTGCATGTACGGCGAGATGTCGTTGAGCGGCACCACGGTGCGGTCACGCGAGTAGACCGTGGCGATGGAGCCGCCCTCGCTGTCGAGGATCGTGGTGCGCTGACTCAGCGGCGGCTGCTCCAAGTTGGCGGGGATCTCGTCGAACTCCTCCACCGAGCCCTTCGCCGCGAGGCCGAGCGCGCCGGCCGCGGGCAGAGCGATGCCTGCCAGCACGGCTCCCGCGAGCACGCTGACACCTAGGAACTTCGCGG
Organism: Streptomyces sp. NPDC033180; assembly: GCF_055577645.1. Taxonomy (NCBI): domain Bacteria; kingdom Bacillati; phylum Actinomycetota; class Actinomycetes; order Kitasatosporales; family Streptomycetaceae; genus Streptomyces; species Streptomyces sp. NPDC033180. The sequence goes on from NZ_JBVIPU010000003.1 coordinate 510,206, forward strand.
CCTGCTGAGTTGGTGACAGACCACCGCCCGAGCGCTTCTTTCCCATGGAGGCAGCCTACGTTCTGATTCGCCGGACACGCCTCAATGCCTTGGCCTAAGCTGCTCTCAACTGTCACAGCAGTGCGGTTTGGCAACAACCCTCCGTCGGTCCCGAATCCCGAACGGGGGCTCCCCCCGCTCTTCAAGCGCCAGGGAAAGTGCGTCCGAATTCGCCTCATGCGGCATTCGATGCCCGTTGTGACTCAGCTGAAGTGCCCGCATTTGCCGGGTTAATCACGCATGTCGCCAGCTCACTCCGTCGGGTGATCTGCCGCTTACGCATAGTCCGTTCGGGCCATTCAAGATTGGGCCCGAAGGGGGTGTTGCGCTGTGCCCACCTTCCGTAACGTCCTCAACTGGCGGCGGTGAATATGCCGCTGCCGCCGTGGGGGAGCCTCGATTCGGGAGAGGACGGCGCCGGTATGGGCTGGGTAACCGACTGGAGTGCGCAGGCGGCCTGCCGCACTACCGATCCAGATGAACTGTTCGTTCAAGGAGCAGCGCAGAACAGGGCGAAGGCGGTGTGCACCGGCTGCCCGGTGCGCACGGAGTGCCTGGCCGACGCGCTGGACAACCGCGTCGAGTTCGGCGTGTGGGGTGGCATGACTGAGCGGGAGCGCCGCGCACTGCTGCGCAGGCGTCCCACGGTCACCTCGTGGCGCCATCTGCTGGAGACGGCGCGCTCCGAGTACGAGCGTGGCGCGGGCCTGCTGCCCGTGGACTTGGAGGACGACGAGACGTACGAGAGCTACGCGGCGGTGGGTTAGCGCCCATCGGCCGCGTGGCGGTGGGAACAACCCCCTGGGGGACCCCTCGGGGAGCCCCCACCTGCCGCGTGGCGGTGAGCCGGGCTCGCTGCTCAGGCAGCTCCGGCCGGATCGCCGTCACTACCGGCCGCGAGCCGGTCCCCGATGGCCCGAAGGCCTGCCAGGTCGTGCACGTCACCCGGCAGTGCCGTCACTTCGGCCACGGCCACCTCGGGGTGAAGCGCGGTGAATCGGTCGCGCGTGCGCCTTTCGCGCACGAGCAGCTGCATGCGCTCCGCGTGCAGTCGCAGCAGGCCGGCGGTCAGCTGGGCTACGGGCTGCTGTGCGTCATGAGGCACGGGCTGCTGAGTGTCGTGGGGTTCGGCGGGAACTTCAGCCTGGGCTTCGGAGGTCTCTTCAGAAGGTGCGGGGGCCTCGGGGGAGTTGCTGGGAGCCCCGTGTGCCTCGGGGGCAGCCTCGCTGGGGCTACGCACTCCAACCTTCCCGTCCCCCTGATCCACAATGCGGCTCTCCTCAAGATTTTCCGCGGCGGCAAGTGCCCGCTCGGCCGAGAGCTGAGCGGCGCCGCTGCTGTGCACCCTGTTGAGCACGAGACCGGCGAGCGGCATGTCGTCGGCCGCCAGGCGCTCCACGAAGTACGCCGCCTCCCTCAGCGCGTCCCGCTCGGGCGACGCCACCACCAGGAATGCCGTGCCCGGCGCCTGGAGCAGCCGGTACGTGGCGTCCGCGCGGGTGCGAAAGCCGCCGAACATGGTGTCCATCGCGGCCACGAACGTCTGCACGTCGCGCAGCAGTTGACCGCCGAGCAGCTTGCCCAGGGCCCCCGTCATCATCGACATCCCGACGTTCAGGAACTTCATCCCGGCCCGGCCGCCCACCTTCGCCGGGGCCATGAGCACCCGGATCAGCTTCCCGTCCAGGAAGGAGCCGAGGCGCTTCGGCGCGTCGAGGAAGTCCAGGGCCGAGCGCGATGGCGGAGTGTCGACGACGATCAGGTCCCACTCGTCGCGGGAGCGCAGCTGCCCCAGCTTCTCCATCGCCATGTACTCCTGCGTGCCCGCGAAGCCCGCCGAAAGCGACTGGTAGAAGGGGTTGCTGAGGATCGCGCTCGCCCGCTCCTTGTCCGCGTGCGCCTCGACGATCTCGTCGAAGGTGCGCTTCATGTCGAGCATCATGGCGTGCAGCTCGCCGTCGCCCGAGGCGCTTTCGATGGCCTTGACCCGGCGTGGGACGTTGTCGAGCGAGTCGATGCCCATGGACTGGGCGAGCCTGCGTGCCGGGTCGATGGTCAGGACGACGACCTTGCGGCCCCGTTCGGCCGCGCGCAGGCCGAGCGCCGCCGCCGTGGTCGTCTTGCCGACGCCTCCGGAGCCGCAGCACACCACGATGCGGGTCTTCGGGTCATCGAGCAGGGCGTCCACGTCGAGCGTGCGGGCCGGGTCCAGGGGGCGTGTCGTTTCCGGGTGTCGTGCCGGGTCCGAAGTCATGCGATCCCTTGCTTCCGCAGTTCCGTCGCGAGTTCGTAGAGCCCCGCCAGGTCCATTCCCCCGGCCAGCAGCGGGAGTTCGTGCAGGGGCAGGCCGAGCTCGCCGAGGACGGCCCGCTGGGAGCCCTCCAGGGCGTACCGCTCGGCGTACTCGGCGGCCTGCTCCAGGAGCGGGTCGACCAGACGCTCGGCGACACCTCCGCGGCGGGCCCCGCCGAGCCCGGCGGCGGCCAGGGACTTGGCGATGGCGGTGCGCGGTGTCTGCCCGAGCCCGAGCTCCAGGGCGTCCTCGTCGAGCAGCGCGGGCCGCACCATGTTCACGATGACGCGCCCCACGGGGAGCTTGGCGGCACGCAGCTCGGCGATCCCGTCGGCTGTCTCCTGGACGGGCATCTCCTCGAGGAGCGTCACCAAGTGGACCGCTGTCTCCGGTGACTTGAGGACGCGCATCACGGCCTGCGCCTGATTGTGTATGGGCCCGATCTTGGCGAGCCCGGCCACCTCGTCGTTCACGTTCAGAAAGCGAGTGATGCGCCCGGTGGGCGGCGCGTCCATCACCACGCAGTCGTACGCGTAACGCCCGTTCTTGTCCTTCCGGCGTACGGCTTCGCAGGCCTTGCCGGTCAGCAGGACGTCCCGCAGACCCGGCGCGACGGTGGTGGCGAAGTCGATGGCGCCGAGTTTCTTGAGCGCCCGTCCGGCGCCCCCCAGCTTGTAGAACATCTGGAGGTAGTCGAGCAGCGCCAGTTCGGGATCGATGGCGAGGGCATGCACCTCCCCGCCCCCGGGAGCGACGGCGATCTTCCGCTCCTCATACGGCAGCGCTTCGGTCTCGAAGAGCTGCGCGATGCCCTGTCTGCCCTCCACCTCCACGAGGAGAGTGCGCTTTCCCTCCGTCGCGAGGGCGAGCGCGAGTGCGGCGGCCACCGTGGTCTTGCCGGTACCGCCCTTGCCGCTGACGACCTGGAGCCTGCTCACACTTCCGAGCCTAACCAGTCGCCGTCCGGACTAAGCAGGAGGCCACCGTGAGCAGCGCCTCACAACGGCTACAGTCGGCCATATGACCAAGTGGGAATACGCAACCGTGCCGCTGCTCGTCCATGCCACGAAGCAGATTCTGGATACCTGGGGCGAGGACGGCTGGGAGCTCGTCCAGGTCGTGCCCGGGCCGAACAACCCTGAGCAGCTCGTGGCCTACCTGAAGCGGGAGAAGCAGGCATGAGCGGGGCCGTAGAGGCGAAGCTCGCCGAGCTCGGCATGACCCTGCCGGAGGTCGTGCCGCCGCTCGCCGCCTATCAGCCGGCCATCCAGTCGGGTGTCTACGTCTACACATCGGGCCAGCTCCCGATGGTGGAGGGCAAGCTTCCGGTGACCGGCAAGGTCGGCGCGGAGGTGACCCCCGAAGAGGCGAAGGAACTGGCCCGCACGTGCGGTCTGAACGCCCTGGCCGCGGTGAAGTCCATCGCCGGTGACCTTGACCGGATCGCGCGCGTCGTGAAGGTCGTCGGCTTCGTCGCATCGGCCCCGGACTTCACGGGCCAGCCCGCCGTGATCAACGGCACGAGCGAGCTGCTCGGCGAGGTGCTCGGCGACAAGGGCGTGCACGCACGCAGCGCGGTCGGTGTGGCGGTCCTGCCGCTGGACGCGCCGGTCGAGGTCGAGATCCAGGTGGAGCTGACCGAGGCGTAGTAGCGATGGCTGTGGGGCTGACCGAGGCGTAGTCCAGCCTCGATGAAGCCCGACCGCTGCCTTCTGGCACCCGATAGTTGCCTCTCGAACATCAGCCCACTAGGGGATAGCCTCCGCCCATGGCTAATGGGCAGTGGTACCCCCCGGAGTGGCCCGACCGAATCCGTGCGCTGAGCAGCGGGGAACTGACGCCCGCGACTCCGCGCCGGGCGGCCACGGTCATGCTCCTTCGGGACGCCGTGACGGGCCCCGCCGTGCACATGCTGCGCAGACGCGCCTCCATGGCCTTCGCCGGAGGCGCGTACGCGTATCCGGGCGGCGGCGTGGACCCGCGGGACGACGACCACCTCGTGCGCTGGGCGGGCCCGTCCCGTGCGACGTGGGCGGCGCGTCTCGGCGTGGACGAGCCGGGCGCCCAGGCGATCGTGTGCGCCGCTGTCCGCGAGACGTACGAGGAGGCGGGCGTGCTGCTCGCCGGGCCCACCCCGTCGAGCGTCGTCGGCGACACCACCGGCGACGACTGGGAGGCGGACCGCGAGGCACTGGTGGCCCGCGAATTCTCCTTCGCGGAGTTCCTGGACCGCAGGGACCTGGTCCTCCGTAGTGACCTGCTCGCCGCCTGGGCCCGGTGGATCACTCCGGAGTTCGAGCCGAAGCGTTACGACACGTTCTTCTTCGTGGCGGCCCTCCCGGAGGGGCAGCGCACCCGCAATGCCTCCACGGAGGCCGACCGTACGGTGTGGATCGCTCCCAGGGAGGCCACGGCGGGGTACGACAAGGGCGACCTCCTGATGATGCCGCCCACCATCGCGACCCTGCGCCAACTGAGCCCCTACGGGTCGGCTGCGGACGCCCTTGCTGCCGCCCCGGAGCGCGACCTCACCCCGGTCCTGGCCCAAGCGCGCCTCAAGGAGGGCGAGTTGGTGCTGACCTGGCCGGGCCACGAGGAGTTCACCAAGCACATCCCTACGGGGGGCTCCGCATGACTACGGCCACGCTTGCCGCGGCACCTGCCCCTTCCACGTTGGCTGCGCCTGCCACTGTGGCTGGCCCTTCCACGTTGGCTGCGCCTGCCACTGTGGCTGGCCCTTCCGCCTCGGTTGTGTCTGCGGTTGCGGTTGCTCCTTCCGCGTTGGCTGGGTCTGTCGGTGCGGCTGGCCTTCGCGCCTCGTTTGTGTCTGTGGTTGCGGTTGTTCCTTCCGCGTTGGCTGGGTCTGTCAGTGCGGCTGGCCTTCGCGCCTCGGTTGTGTCTGCCGCTGCCGTTGCTCCTCCCGCCTCGGCCACGCCCGCCACCACAGCCTTGCCTGCAACGAACCGGACGGGAGCCATCTCCGCATGACCGAAGCCGCCGCCCTTCCCGGCCAGCCCCGGGGCGGAGTCCTCAGTGGCCCCGCGACCGCCCGTGCGGTCAACGTCCTGGCCCCCAACGCGTCCGCGATGACGCTGGACGGAACCAACACCTGGATCGTGTCCGAGCCGGACTCCGGGCTCGCGGTCGTCATCGACCCCGGGCCCCTGGACGACGTACACCTCCAGAACGTCATCGCCACGGCCGAGAAGGCCGGGCAGCGGGTGGCGCTCACTCTCCTCACTCACGGCCACCCGGACCATGCGGAGGGCGCGTCGCGCTTCGCCGAGCTGACCGGCAGCAAGGTGCGGGCCCTCGACCCCGCGTTGCGACTCGGCGACGAGGGCCTCGGTGCGGGTGACGTGATCACGACAGGCGGCCTGGAGCTGCGTGTGGTCCCGACGCCGGGCCACACCGCGGACAGCCTCTGCTTCCATCTCCCGGCCGATCGGGCGGTCCTGACGGGAGATACGGTCCTGGGCCGCGGTACGACGGTCGTGGCGCACCCTGACGGCCGCCTGGGGGACTATCTGGACTCCCTGCGGCGCCTGAGGTCCCTGACGGTCGACGATGGCGTGCACACGGTCCTGCCGGGCCACGGCCCGGTCCTGGAGGACGCACAGGGGGTCGTTGAGTTCTACCTGGCCCACCGCGCGAACCGCCTGGCCCAGGTCGAGACGGCCGTGGAGAACGGCCATGCGGCACCGTCGGACGTGGTCGCCCACGTCTACGCGGACGTGGACCGCTCGTTGTGGCCGGCAGCGGAACTGTCGGTAAGGGCGCAACTGGACTACTTGCGAGAACACGGCTTGATCTAGCCGGGCCGGGGGGCCTTGAACGGGTGAGTTCCCCCACCCCTCCAAGTGCCCCGCCCACCCCGAACTGCCCCAGGCCCCTGGATGACGAACATCCCCCACCACCCACCTCCGGGGCGCCTGGCCGGCGGACCTCCTCCACCGCCCACCACCCGCCCCGGGGCGCCAGAACGGCGACGTTCCCCGCCCACCCCTCAGCCGCCCGCCCCGGGGCACCTGGCCGGCGGGCCTCTTCTACCCCGCCCCAGGCCGAACCGGGGCGCCAGGACGGCGACATTCCCGCCCGCCCCCCGACGGGGCCGGGGCGTCAGCTGGGCGGGCACTCCCTGCCCGGCCGCCCCGGGCGGCTGGTTGGCGGACGCACCCCGTCCCGGCCACCCCAGGTCGGCCGGGGCGGCTGGTCGGCGGACCCTCCCTGCCCGCACCCCCCAACACCACGGGGCAATCGGGCGGGTGGGTGGGAAAGCTTGTGCGGAAGCACGGATGGGCCCCGCCTCAAACCGAGGCAGGACCCATCCGCGTACGAAACAGCGTCAGCGAAACCGCGTCAGCGCGACCGCTTCGCCAACCGCTCCACATCCAGCAAAATCACCGCACGCGCCTCAAGCCGAAGCCAGCCACGCCCCGCGAAGTCCGCCAGAGCCTTGTTGACCGTCTCGCGGGACGCGCCGACCAGCTGGGCCAGCTCTTCCTGCGTGAGGTCGTGCACGACGTGGATGCCCTCTTCGGACTGCACACCGAAGCGGCGCGACAGGTCCAGAAGGGCGCGGGCCACACGCCCGGGCACGTCGGAGAAGACCAGATCGGACATCTGGTCATTGGTCTTGCGCAGGCGCCGAGCAACGGCACGCAGCAGCGCCGCGGCCACCTCGGGCCGCGCGTTCAGCCACGGCTGAAGGTCGCCGTGGCCCAGGCCGAGCAGCTTGACCTCGGTGAGCGCGGAGGCGGTTGCCGTACGCGGGCCCGGGTCGAACAGCGAGAGCTCACCGATGAGCTCGCCGGGGCCGAGCACCGCGAGCATGTTCTCGCGGCCGTCGGGTGAGGTGCGGTGAAGCTTCACCTTGCCCTCGGTGACCACGTAAAGGCGGTCTCCGGGGTCGCCCTCATGGAAAAGCGCATCCCCGCGCGCGAGCGTCACCTCACTCATGGAGGCGCGGAGCTCCGCGGCCTGCTCGTCATCGAGCGCCGCGAAGAGCGGGGCGCGCCGCAGAACGTCGTCCACGAGTTCTCTCCTTGTCGGCCTGCATCAGGGGACTGTGGTCCCCCATTTTGCCGGACGGTCCAAACAGTGTGATCAGTCACAAGTCTGCCGCACCGGCGTCGCGAGCTGTGCGGGAGGGGGCCAATTGGGGGCCGATCCATAGGGTCCAGGGCGGATGTCAGTGTCGGGCTCTAGGCTGGCCGGGTGTCCAAAAAGCCGGTGAGAGCACAGGCCAGGAGGGCTGGGAAGGTGAGAGGCCGCCCAGATTCCGCTGTGGGCGAACAGGCTTCCACTGAACCAGAGAATGCGACAAAAGGGACAAAGGTGCCACCGGTGAGGAAGCCTTCGGAGAAGAAACAGGCCACAGCCGGCGCGGCGAAATCCACTCCGGCCAAGAAGGCCACTCCGGCCAAGAAGGCCACTCCGGCCAAGAAGGCCGCTCCAGCCAAGAAGGCAGCCGTGGCCAAGAAACCCGCCCCAGCAGCCACCGCCACGGCCAAGGCCACCGCCACCGCCACCACCAAGCCCACGGCCAAGACAAAAGCCAAACCCGAGTCCCACGCCGCCCTCGTCCGCCGAGCCCGCCGCATCAACCGCGAGCTCGCCGAGGTGTACTCGTACGCCCACCCCGAGTTGGACTTCGAGAACCCCTTCGAGCTGCTCATCGCCACGGTCCTCTCCGCGCAGACCACCGACCTGCGGGTGAACCAAACGACGCCGCGCCTCTTCGCCGCGTATCCGACCCCGGAGGAGCTCGCCGCCGCGAACCCCGAAGAGGTCGAGGAGTTGATCCGGCCGACCGGATTCTTCCGGGCGAAGACGAAGTCGATCATGGGGCTGGCGGCCGCCCTGCGGGACAACCACGGCGGCGAGGTCCCCGGCCGCATAGAGGACCTGGTCAAGTTGCCCGGCGTAGGTCGCAAGACCGCGTTCGTCGTGCTCGGGAACGCCTTCGGAGTGCCCGGCCTCACTGTGGACACCCACTTCGGGCGGCTCGTCCGGCGCTGGAAGTGGACCGAGGAGACCGACCCGGTGAAGGTCGAGGCCGCCGTCGCCGAGCTCTTCCCGAAGAGCGAGTGGACGATGCTCTCGCACCGAGTGATCTTCCATGGCCGTCGGATCTGCCACTCCCGCAAGCCCGCCTGTGGCGCCTGCCCGATCGCCGATCTCTGCCCCTCGTACGGAGAGGGTGAGACCGACCCGGAGAAGGCGAAGAAGCTCCTGAAGTACGAGATGGGCGGCCTGCCGGGCCAGCGCCTCAAGCCCCCGCCGGACTACCCGGGGAAGGCCGCGCCCCCGCTGGGCGCCGCATGAGCGAGGAACCAACCGAGGGTCCACGGGCGTTGTCCACAGTTGGACGGGGGTGCCGATGACGCACGCGAGCGACACGAGCGAGACAACCGACACGAGCGATACGCACATGAGCGATGGGAACGGCTTCGAGGGACACGGCCAGGGGCCCGGACAAGAACCCGCGCGAGCAGGCAGCCCCAACGGACACGTGCGCCTCACCACCGAAGGACTCCCCGCCTGGCTGGACCCCGTCGCCCGCGCCGCCGGCACCGTCCAGCCGACCCAGCTCAGCCGCTTCCTGCCCCCGGAGAACGGTGCCGGACGCCAGTCCGCCGTTCTGATCCTCTTCGGAGAGGGCACACACGGCCCCGAGCTGCTCCTGATGGAGCGCTCCGGAAGCCTTCGCTCGCACGCGGGCCAGCCCTCCTTCCCCGGCGGCTCCCTCGACCCCGAGGACGGCGATCCGCTGACCGACGGGCCCCTGCGCGCCGCCCTGCGCGAGGCCGAGGAGGAGACCGGGCTCGACCCCCGAGGCGTCCAGCTCTTCGGCGTGCTGCCCAAGCTCTTCATCCCGGTGAGCGACTTCGTGGTGACCCCGGTGCTCGGCTGGTGGCGCACGCCCACCCCCGTCGGCGTCGTCGATCCGGCCGAGACGGCCCGCGTCTTCACGGTTCCCGTGTCCGATCTCACGGATCCCGCCAACCGCGCGACGACGGTTCACCCGAGCGGCCACCAAGGACCGGCCTTCCTCGTCGAATCCGCCCTGGTCTGGGGTTTTACGGCCGGAGTGATCGACAGAATCCTGCACTTCGCAGGCTGGGAGCGCCCCTGGGACCGCACCAAGCAGGTGCCGCTCGACTGGCGCGCATGACAAGGTTGCGGGGACGTGGCGACCGCGATGCGAGGCGAGGATTGAATCGGTGAACGTGCTGGACATCCTGTTGGTGGTCGCCGCCGTGTGGTTCGCGGTCGTCGGCTACCGCCAGGGATTCGTCGTCGGCATCCTGTCGGTGATCGGTTTCCTGGGCGGCGGACTCGTCGCGGTGTACCTGCTGCCCGTCATCTGGGCCGCCCTCACGGACGACGAGGGAGCGGTGAGCACGACGGCCGCCGTCGTCGCCGTGGTCATCGTGATCGTCTGTGCCTCCATCGGCCAGGCCTTCACCACGCACTTGGGCAACAAGCTCCGTAGATACATCACTTGGCAGCCCGCCCGCGCCCTGGACGCCACGGGTGGCGCGCTGGTCAACGTACTGGCCATGCTCCTCGTCGCCTGGCTGATCGGCTCCGCTCTCGCGGGTACGACGCTGCCGACGGTCGGCAAGGAAGTACGCAACTCCAAGATCCTGCTCGGCGTTTCGCGCACGCTGCCCGACCAGGCCGACACCTGGTTCGCGGACTTCTCATCGGTCCTTGCGCGCAACGGCTTCCCGCAGGTCTTCAGCCCGTTCTCGAACGAGCCCATCACCGAGGTCCAGGCGCCCGACCCCAAGCTCGCCAAGAGCGAGGTCGCCACGAAGGCCAGGCGCTCCATCGTGAAGGTGCAGGGCGAGGCCCGTGGCTGCGGCAAGGTTCTCGAAGGTACCGGCTTCGTCTTCTCCGACCGCCGCGTGATGACCAACGCGCACGTGGTGGGCGGCGTGGACGACCCGACGGTGCAGATAGGCGGGGACGGCAGGACGTACGACGCGAAGGTCGTGCTCTACGACTGGGAGCGCGACATCGCCGTACTGGACGTGCCGACCCTCCAGGCGCCCGCGCTGCAGTTCACGTCCAAGGACGCGGTCAGCGGTGACAACGCGATCGTCGCGGGCTTCCCCGAGAACGGCCCGTACGACGTGCGCCCCGCGCGCGTGCGCGGTCGCATCACGGCCAACGGCCCGGACATCTACCACCGGGGCACGGTGCGCCGCGATGTGTACTCGCTCTACGCGACCGTCCGCCAGGGCAACTCCGGCGGCCCGCTGCTCACGTCCGAAGGCAAGGTCTACGGCGTGGTGTTCGCGAAGTCCCTCGACGACCCGGACACCGGCTACGCACTCACCGCCGACGAGGTCCGCGAGGACATCAAGGCAGGCCGCACCGCCAACCAAGAGGTCGACAGCGAGGGTTGCGCGCTCTAGGGGGCGCGCAGCCGGGGGGAACAGGCGGATCAGTCGCGCGTGAGCGACGCGATCAGCCGCGCGCAAGCGATGCGATCAGTCGCGCGTATGCCTCAGCCGCGCCGAGACCCAGCGGGCCCTGCGGCGCAGGATGTGGGGAATGCCGATGCCTTGAGCAGGGCCCTCATGGCCCGGATCGTGCGGACCGCCCCTCTCACGGCTGTTCAGCGCTGTGGCCGAGCGGCGGTTGCGTGCTGCGTCACTGTAGTCGTGCGTCCAGCCCATACCCCGACGTGTGCCCGTGCCCCAAGGTCGGTAATCGCGCCCACGGGCCCCAATTGGCCTATGCGGGAGGCAATTGGCCGTTCGAAGGACACGTGTTCCCACGGCCGCGACCCGAGCCCGTTCAGAGCCCCGACCGGCCTACCGGTCCGGCTCGGGATCCTTCAACCAGTTCACCAGCTCGGTGGAGAACGCGACAGGGTCCTCCTCCTGCGGGAAGTGCCCCAGGCCGTCGAACAGCCGCCACCGGTAAGGCGCTTCGACGTACTCGCCCGAGCCGGCCGCGCTGCGCGTCCGCATCACGGGGTCCAGCGAGCCGTGCAGGTGCAGCGTGGGAACCCGCACAGGGCGCTTCATGCGCCGGTTGAACTGGATGCCGTCGGGGCGGGCCATCGACCGCACCATCCAGCGGTACGGCTCGACCGAGCAGTGCGCCGTCGACGGGATCGTCATGGCACGGCGGTACGTGTCCACCGACTCGTCGTCCGGAAGCCGCGGCCCCGACCAGTCCCGCACCAGACGCCCCACCAGAGCGGCGTCGTCCGCGACGAGTTGACGCTCCGGCACCCACGGCCGCTGGAAACCCCACACGTACGAGGCCGCGGAGGTCTGCTTGCGGTCCGACAGCATCGCCGAGCGCCAGCGCCGCGGGTGCGGCATCGAGGAGACGGCAAGGCGGCGCACCAGCTTGGGCCGCATCACGGCCGCCGTCCACGCGAGGTATCCGCCCAGGTCGTGCCCGACGAGCGCGGCGTCCGGCTCGCCGAGCGACCGCACGACGCCCGTGATGTCGAGCGCGAGGTTCGCCGGGTCGTAACCGCGCGGCGTACGGTCGCTGCCGCCCACGCCCCGCAGGTCCATCGCGACCGCACGGAAGCCCGCGTCGGCGAGTGCCACCATCTGATGCCGCCAGGTCCACCAGAACTGCGGAAAGCCGTGCAGGAGCAGCACGAGCGGTCCGTCGCCCATCTCGGCGATGTGGAAGCGGGCGCCGTTGGCGGCGACGTCCCGGTGCGTCCACGGTCCTTCGATGCGTACGAGTGACGTCGGTTGGGCCGGATGGGGGGCGGGTGTGGCGGGGTCCGTCATGAAGACGAGCGTGCCACAGCCGCAGCCTTCTCACTGCCACGGTCGAGGGTGGCACCGGTGACGGGCGCGGGGCCGATCGAACGCGGGTGCGGCTTGACGTTCTGCAGTACGGCGGCCGTCTCCTTGGCGGAGGCGGCGGCCTTCTGCGGCCCCTTGCCCTTCTTGGCCTTCTTCGCGAAGACGACGCCGATCAGCGCGAGCACCCCGGCGACCAGCACGTTCGCCGCGAAGGAGAGCACGAAGCAGATCGCCATGTTCCAGCCGCTCCAGGTACGGATGCCGTACGCCAGGGCGAAGCTCAGCATCGGCAGCGAGAAGAGCAGCACCGCCCCCGCCGCGGCGAACGCGCCACCGCCGACCGCACCCCGCTTGACGTCCTGGCGCAGCTGGGCCTTGGCCAGCGCGATCTCGTCGTGCACAAGGGCGGACATCTCGCTGGTCGCCGTGGAGACCAGCTGGCCGAGGCTGCGTTCGGTGCCAACGGGCCCGTCGGGTGTGCTCATCGCTTCTCCCCTTCTCCGTAAGTCTGCGTAAGTCCGCGTCAGTCTGCGTCAGCGTGCTCACGTACGTCTGCTCAGATACGGCCGCCCAGCCGATGCCGCGCGGTCAAGTCTGCTCAGATCATGCCGGACCGTCGTCATCGGTGCGTGCCCCGGCCGACACTTCGGCAAGCCTGCGGTGCTCGGCCGCCTTCTTCTCATAGATCGCGGCCATGCGCAGGTGATACTCCGGCTTGTCCTGTTCGTACACGTCCGGGATGCCGTCGAGGTCGTCGTCGCGCTCCTCTTCGTCGTACAGCGCGCGGTAGCGGGCGTTGCGCACCTTGAGCAGGATCCCGGAAAGCACGGCCGCGATGAGAGAGCCCATCAGGACGGCTGCCTTGATCTCACCGGTGAGGAGCGGGTCCTCGGTGAAGGCGAGTTCGCCGATCAGGAGCGAGACGGTGAAGCCGATGCCGGCGAGCGAGGCGACGGCGAACACGTCCGGCCAGGCCAGTTCGTCGTTGAGCTCGGCCTTGGTGAACCGCGCCGCGAGCCAGGTGCCGCCGAAGATGCCGACCGCCTTGCCGATCACGAGCCCGAGCACCACGCCAAGCGTCTCCGGCTTGGTGAACACGTCCCCGAGGGCGCCGCCCGACACCGCCACACCCGCGCTGAACAGCGCGAACAGCGGCACGGCGAGTCCGGCGGAGAGGGGGCGCACGAGGTGTTCGATGTGCTCGCCCGGTGAGTGCTCCTCACCCTCGCGGCGGCTGCAGCGCAGCATCAGGCCCATCGCGACACCGGCGATCGTGGCGTGGATGCCGCTGTTGTACATCAGCCCCCAGATGACCAGGGCCAGCGGAACGTAGACGTACCAGCCGTGTACGCCCTTGCGGAGCAGCAGCCAGAAGACCGCGAGGCCGATGACCGCGCCACCCAGCGCCGCGAAGTTGAGGTCGCTGGTGAAGAACACCGCGATGATCAGGATCGCGAAGAGGTCGTCGACGACGGCCAGCGTGAGCAGGAAGGCGCGCAGTGCGGACGGCAGCGAGGTGCCGATGACCGCGAGGACGGCGAGCGCGAAGGCGATGTCCGTGGCGGTCGGCACCGCCCAGCCGTCCATGGAACCGCCGCCGACTGTGTTGACCAGGACGTACACCAGAGCGGGTACGGCCATGCCGCAGAGCGCGGCGACGACGGGCAGTGCGGCGGCCTTCGGGTCGCGCAGGTCGCCCGCGACGAGCTCACGCTTGAGCTCGATGCCGGCGACGAAGAAGAAGACGGCGAGCAGTCCGTCGGCCGCCCAGTGCTGGATGGAGAGGTCGAGGCCGAGGGCGCCGGGCCCCAGGTGGAAGCCGCTCACGGACTCGTACGAGCCGCCGGCTGTGTTCGCCCAGATCAGCGCGGTGACGGCGGCGACGAGGAGGAGGACACCGCCGACGGTCTCGGTGCGCAGCGCGTTCGCGACGAAGTTCCGCTCGGGCAGCGAGAGCCGTCCGAGAACCTTGCGGTTGTTGCGGGGTGCGTTGCTGGGTGCGGGCGCGGCCACGGGGGTCGACCTCCGGTCGGTGGGCAGGACGAATCGCTTGCCGACCAGACTTCCCGGCGCACCTAGGTACTTCTTCTCGCGACTGCTCGCGACCTTTCGCTGTGTCTTCTTGTTGCGTTGTTGACGCGATCCTTAGCGTACCTAACGTGCGTCCGGACGTATCCGGTGATCGTCACTTTATGCGCAAGAAGGGCACCCGGCGCGGTGCCGGGTGCCCCTTGATGGCTCAGGTCTGACTAGTCCTCGCTCGGCGCGGCCGGCAGCTTGGTCTGGATCAGATCCATCACGGAGGAGTCCGTGAGCGTGGTGACGTCACCCAGCTCGCGGTTCTCGGCGACGTCACGCAGCAGGCGCCGCATGATCTTCCCGGACCGCGTCTTCGGCAGCTCGGCCACCGGAAGGATGCGCTTGGGCTTGGCGATCGGCCCGAGCGTCGTGCCCACGTGGCCCCGCAGGTCCGCCACGAGGCCCTCGTCGTCGGCGTTCGCCGTGCCCCGCAGGATCACGAACGCGACGATTGCCTGCCCGGTGGTCTCGTCCGCCGCTCCCACGACCGCGGCCTCGGCGACCGACGGGTGCGAGACGAGCGCCGACTCGACCTCGGTGGTGGAGATGTTGTGCCCGGACACGAGCATCACGTCGTCCACGCGGCCGAGCAGCCAGATGTCGCCGTCGTCGTCCTTCTTGGCACCGTCTCCGGCGAAGTACTTGCCTTCGAAGCGCGACCAGTAGGTGTCGATGAAGCGCTGGTCGTCGCCCCAGATGGTCCGCAGCATCGAGGGCCACGGCTCGGTCAGGACGAGGTAGCCGCCACCGCCGTCCGGTACTTCGCGCGCCTCGTCGTCGACGACGGTGGCGGCGATGCCCGGCAGTGCGCGCTGGGCGCTTCCCGGCTTGGTCTCGGTCACGCCCGGCAGCGGCGAGATCATCATCGCGCCGGTCTCGGTCTGCCACCAGGTGTCCACGATGGGGCACTTGTCGGCGCCGATGTTCTTCCGGTACCACATCCAGGCCTCGGGGTTGATCGGCTCACCGACCGACCCGAGGACCCGCAGGCTGCTGAGGTCGAACTTCGCGGGGATGTCGTCGCCCCACTTCATGAACGTACGAATGGCCGTCGGCGCCGTGTAGAGGATGGTGACGCCGTACTTCTGGACGATCTCCCAGAAGCGCCCCTGGTGGGGGGTGTCGGGCGTGCCCTCGTACATGACCTGCGTCGCGCCGTTGGCCAGCGGGCCGTACGTGATGTACGAGTGCCCGGTGACCCAGCCGATGTCGGCCGTGCACCAGTAGACGTCGCTCGAAGGCTTGAGGTCGAAGACGGCGTGGTGGGTGTACGCGGCCTGGGTGAGATAGCCGCCGGAGGTGTGCAGGATGCCCTTCGGCTTACCCGTCGTACCCGACGTGTAGAGGATGAAGAGCGGGTTCTCGGCGTCGAAGGCTTCCGGCGTGTGCTCGGCGGACTGGCGCTCGGTGAGCTCGTGCCACCACACGTCGCGGCCCTCGGTCCACGCCACGTCCTGCCCGGTGCGGCGCACGACGAGGACGTGCTCGACGGAGCTGTCCTCGCGTGCGACGGCGTCGTCGACAGCGGGCTTGAGGGCGGCGGGCTTGCCCCTGCGGTAGCCGCCGTCGGAGGTGATGACGACCTTGGCGTCGGCGTCCTTCACGCGCTTGGCGATGGCGTCGGCGGAGAAGCCGCCGAAGACCACGGAGTGCGCGGCGCCGATGCGGGCACAGGCCAGCATCGACACGACGGCCTCGGGGATCATCGGCAGATAGACGGCGACGCGGTCGCCCTGACGGACTCCCAGCTCGGTCAGCGCGTTGGCGGCCCGGCTGACCTCGTCCTTGAGCTCGGCATAGGTGATGGCCCTGCTGTCTCCGGGCTCACCCTCGAAGTGGATCGCCACGCGGTCGCCGTTCCCGGCCTCCACATGACGGTCCACGCAGTTGTACGCGACGTTGAGCTTCCCGTCCGCGAACCACTTCGCGAACGGGGGGTTCGACCAGTCGAGCGTCTCGGTGGGTTCGGTGGCCCAGGTCAGCCGGCGGGCCTGCTCGGCCCAGAAGCCGAGCCGGTCGGCCTTGGCCTGCTCATACGCCTCCGCGGTGACGTTGGCGTTGGCAGCCAGGTCGGCCGGCGGCGCGAACCTTCGCTCTTCCTTAAGCATGTTGGCGATGGACGGACGCTCGTTCACTGGTGGGCTCCCAACAACATGCAGACAATTCCGGCTCGTGGTTTAGACCAATCTGACAACCGCTTGGATTCTTCTGCGGTTGTGAGTGCAGGTCAACCCCTTCCGATCCTGGCACTCGCGAACAGCGGAGGTACAGGGGGGTAAGGACGGCAGCGGCGCGTGTCGCTGTTCCGCCGGGGGGGCGGGGAGTCGGGCGGCGGGACGCACGTATCCGTCCCGGGAGGGTTCCGGCCATGGTGCTCCCGACGACGCCGCGAATCCGCGCCTGTCCGTTGGCGGTGAAGTTGACCGGGATGGGGCGCCGAGGGTGGTTGACGCCGTGTTCGCGGCAAGGGCGTTGGACACAGATCCACCTGCAGAACGGCTACAACGGCTGGCAGGGCGGCTACCTCGTCACCAACGGCCACAGCTCCGCCACCGGCGGCAAGTACAACGTGGCGACTGCCGACACCCTCACGCGGGGCAAGGGCACGGGGACCTGGGAGGTCCTCTCCGCCTCCGGCAAGGCAGCCGGGCAGCCGGTCGAGAGCGGCGACGTGGTCCATCTGCGCAACCTCTACGGCGGCGACGGCGGCTACCTCGACACCAACGGCCATGCCGGTGAGGCGCAGAAGACCTCCGGGGCCAAGTACGACGTGTCCACCTCCCAGTCCAAGACCGCGCCGCGGGCACTGGCCGCTGGCGGATCTTCGCCCAGGCCTCCTCGCCGGCCGACCAGCACGTCCGGGTCGGTGACGTGGTCCATCTGTGGAACGCGTACGGCGACAACGGCGGTTTCCTGGAGACCAACAGCCACAGCCCTGTCGCAGGCGGCAAGCTCGACCTCTGCACCAACGCCTACTTCAACCGCAGTGCCAGCGTCGCGGACTGGAAGATCCACAGGGCATGAGCTCGACCTGTGTGCGTGCCCCAACGCCCCGCGGCGGGTTGCCTGCGGGGCGTTGGTCGTTGCCCCTGGCAGCAAGGGCTCGGCGAGGGTCGGTTCAGACCTGCACTCGGGCGGGCGGCTCCTCGCGTGGGGTTCCCTGGTGCGGTGAAGGCGTCACCCGGTCGAATACGTCATCCGGTACGTCATCCGGACTCCCGGTCAGCAGATAGGCCTGCGCCTCGCCGACATGGAAGTACATGCCGTGCAGTTCGAGCGCGCCCTCGGCCATGCGCCGCGCCACGGCCTCGTGGCCCCGCAGGTGCTCCAACTGCTGGACCACGTTGGTCAGACAGAGCTGCTCGACCGCGTCGGCGGGCGCCCGCCCGGCGAGCCGCGCCCAACCCCCCTTCTCGTGGGCCGCCATGCGCTCAAGGCTCGGCAGCCCGTGCCGCAGCCATCGCTTCAGGGGCGTCTGGGCGCCCCCGGGCGGGGTGGCGAGCAGCGCCTGCATCGCCCCGCATCCGGAGTGCCCGCACACGGTGATGGACCGCACCTTCAGTACGTCCACCGCGTACTCGATCGCGGCGGCGACCGAGTCGTCACCGCTCTCGGCGCCCGGCAGCGGCACCAGATTGCCGACATTGCGGACGACGAAGAGGTCGCCGGGGCCGCTCGACGTGATCATCGAGGTGACGAGCCGCGAGTCGGCGCAGGTGAGGAAGAGCTGTGAGGGCTGCTGCCCCTCGCGGGCGAGCCGGGCCAGCTCGCCCCGCACGTGCGGCGCCGTGTTCCGCTGGAACGCGCTGATCCCGCTTTCCAGTTGATGCCCGCTGCGCCGACCTTCCTCGCCCCGAGGGGCCTCCTGGGGCCGGTCGCAGTGGTGGTTGCGCCAGGCCGTCCAGGGCCGGCAGCAGGAGTGCGACGAGCTGGCGGGCTCGGCGATCCGCGTCCCGGCACGCCCGGTCACCTCGACGGTGCCGCCCTGCGCGGTGTGGGCGTCCTGCCAGCACTGAAGCGCTTCGTACGCCGCGTGGTCCATGAACGATCCGTCCAGCTCGACGATGGTCGCCGCGCCGTGAGGCACCAGATGCAGCGCCCGGCTGAGGCGGGGCACGGCGAGGAAGGTCAACTGCCCGCGGACACGCACGTGGTGGACCCCGGCATCGTCGGTGTGGGTGATCCGGGTGCGGGCGAGGCGGTGCAGTGCGACGGACACGGCGACGGCGACGCCGATGGCCACGCCTTCGAGCACGCCCAGGAAGACCACGCCGAGGGTCGTGGTGGTGTAAACGAGGATCTCGCGATGGCGGGTGATGACGCGGATGTGGTTCAGACTCACCATTTGGATGCCGACCGCCATCACCAGGGCGGCCAGCGCGGCGAGCGGGATCAGCTCCAGGAGGGGGACCAGGAGCAGGGCGGCCACTACTACCCAGACGCCGTGCAGCATCGTGGAGTTCCGGCTGACGGCACCGGCCCGCACATTCGCTGTGCTGCGCACCACGACACCGGCGACGGGAAGCCCTCCGAGAGCCCCGGACACGGCGTTGGCGGCGCCCTGGCCGAGGAGTTCGCGGTTGAGGTCGGAGCGGACGCCGCCGGCGCGCGGTTCGCGCCTCCCGGAGGCGAGCTTGTCCACGGCGACGGCGCCGAGCAGTGACTGCACGCTGCAGACCAGCGTGACCGTGAGGACGGCGGCGACGAGCCCGAGGGCGGGCCCTTCGGGCAGGCCCACCAGCGCGTGACTGCGCCAGGACGGCAGGTCGACCTTGGCCACACTCAGCCCGGCGAACACGGCGACGGCCGTCGCGACGGCAACGGAGACCAGGGGTGCCGGTACGACGCGGAGGGCTCTGCCCGTACGGCCGGGGATCCGCGGCCAGAGCAGCAGCACCGCCAGGGTCAGCACGCTGATCGACAGCGCGGCCGGGTGCAGGTCGGCCAACTGGGCGGGCAGTGCGCGGAGGTTGTCGAGCACGGCGCTCTGCGGGGTGCCGCCGAGCACGATGTGCAGCTGGGCGACGGCGATGGCGACGCCGATGCCGGCCAGCATGCCGTGCACGACGGCGGGGCTGACGGCGAGCGCCGAGCGGGCCACGCGCAGGCAGCCGAGGCCGAGTTGGGCGAATCCGGCGCAGACGGTGATGGCGCAGGTGGTCCGCCAGCCGTACTGGTGGATGAGGTCGGCGCTGACGACCGTGAGCCCTGCGGCGGGGCCGCTGACCTGCAGAGGTGATCCGCCGACCCATCCAGCGACGAGGCCACCGACGGCGGCGGCGACGAGGCCCGCCTGGAGCGGTGCTCCGGTGGCGAGCGCGATGCCGAGAGACAGCGGCAGGGCGATCAAGAAGACGGCGATCGACGCGGACACGTCGGCGCCGGCGATGCGGAACTTACGGAACCTGCCGGGCGGCGGCGCGTGGGGCTCGTGGTCGCGTGATGCGTGGGCCGATTCGGTGGCATGGGTGGGGACGCAGGCAGACATGGTTTCCCGTCTCCTCCGGGGCAGCGCGGTCGCGGGACAAGGGGTCCTCCGGAGGGTCTCCGGTGGGCGGGTCGCGGCCGTGGGTCACGGCGTTGCAGCGGCGGGATTTCTCAACTCTCGGTAAACGAATCGTAATGGAGAGTAAAGACATCGGATAGGCAAGCGGGGCAAATGGGGCATTAGATCACTCTGAAGGGTGAATAAAGCTATTCATCGGCTTGTCGGAACATCTGACTCATGCCCCCGTGCGACGTTGGCGGCGCTATGGGTTATTTCCGGGCAATTGCTACCCAATCTCTCCCGGTGGTGACCCCAGAAGTGCCCCGTGGGCTCCTGCAGCACCCCTGCAGTCCGTGCCCCGGTTCCAAGCCGACTCGAAGGAAGAAGGTGGGCGGAAGATGGCCGCCACCCAGAGGATCCAGCGGATCGCCGCGGGCACCACCGCACTCGTGGCATGCGTCGCGGTACTGGCCGGTTGCTCGAACGGCGACACCGGCGCCAAGGGCGCACCGGGCGCCAAGAAGGCGGCCCCCGCCCCGGCCCCCAAGAGCGCGGTCCGCATGATCGGCGACGGCTCCACCGCCTTCACCGGTCGACAGCCGAATCTGCCCGAGCCCACCCGTCTGAGACCCGGCCAGAAGCCGCCTCAGTTCGTGGTCTTCTCCTGGGACGGCGCCGGCGAGGACAGCCAGAAGCTCTTCTCGCACTTTCGCAAGGTGGCCAAGCGGAACGACGCCACGATGACATACTTCCTCAGCGGCGTGTACATGCTTCCCGAGGGGAAACGGAAGCTCTACGACCCGCCGCAGCACATGGCAGGCAGTTCGGACATCGGCTTCAACGACCGCAAGGGAATCAAGGACACCGTGGAGCAGCTCCGCGGCGCCTGGCTCGAGGGCAACGAAGTCGGCACCCACTTCAACGGCCACTTCTGCGGCGCCGGCCGCGGTGTGGGCGAGTGGTCGGTCGCCGACTGGAAGAGCGAGATCAAGCAGGCCAAGTCCTTCGTGAAGGCCTGGAAGACGAACACGGGGATGAAGAAGGCGCAACCGCTGCCCTTCGACTACGACAAGGAACTCATCGGCGCTCGCACGCCCTGCCTCGAAGGCCAGAAGAACTTCATGCGGGCGGCCCGCGATCTGGGCTTCCGCTACGACACCAGCGGCGTCAACAACCAGGTCTGGCCCAAGAAGAAGGAAGGGCTCTGGGACCTGTCGATGCAGCTGGTCCCCGTGCCCGGCCGCAAGTTCGAGACGCTGACCATGGACTACAACTTCATGGTCAACCAGTCGGGCACGACATCGCAGGGCGACCCCAGCAAGCACGAGTACTGGGGCGACCAGATGCGCGACGGTCTGCTCGAGGGCTTCGACCGCGCCTACAAGGGCAACCGCGCCCCGATGATCATCGGCAACCACTTCGAGTCCTGGAACGGCGGCACGTACATGCGCGCCATCGAGGAGACCATCGAGTCGGTCTGCACCAAGCCCGGCGTGCGCTGTGTCTCCTTCCGCCAACTCGCCGACTGGCTCGACGCCCAGGACCCGCAGACCGTCGAGCGCCTCACCGAGCTCCCGGTCGGCAAGGCTCCGAAGGAGGGCTGGGCGTCCTTCCTCTCCGCCCAGCCCGCACCGGCCCCGAAGGGCGTACCGGGCGCCCCGGCGTCCAAGTCGTGACTCTCCTCGGAGAGCTCAGGCCGTAGCGACGGTCCGCTCGCCCAGAACGAAGTCGGGGTCGACCTGGGATGCCAGGTCGGCCCCCGTCCTCTCGTTGCCCCAACTCTGTGCGTTCTTCAGGTGGAAGTGGACCATCTGACGCGTGTAGCGGTCCCAGTCCCTGCGGTCGTACGAGGTGTCGACGGCGCTCTGAAGTGCCTGCAGGGCACGGCGGTTGTCGTCCTCCAGGAACTCGAACCGGGGCGGGCGGCCCTTCTCCATGGCGCGCACCCAGTCCGAGTGCCCGACCGTCACCAGGAGGTCGTCGCCCACCTGCTCGCGCAGGAATTCGACGTCGTCCTGGCCCTGCACCTTGTTGCCGACGACCTTGAGGTCGACGCCGAAGTCCCGTGCGTATTCCTTGTACTGGCGATAGACGGAGACCCCCTTCCGGGTCGGCTCGGCCACCAGGAACGTCATGTCGAAGCGGGTGAACATGCCGGACGCGAAGGAGTCCGAACCCGCGGTCATGTCGACGACCGCGTACTCGTCGGGCCCGTCGATCAGGTGGTTCAGGAACAGCTCCACCGCCCCCGTCTTGGAGTGGTAGCAGGCGACACCGAGGTCGGCTTCGGTGAACGGCCCTGTGACCATCAAACGCACGGCTGCGTCGTCGAGTTCCACCGGCCGCGCACACGCGTCGTACACGGGGTTGTCCTCGCGCACCCGCAAGGTCCGCGACCCCTCGCCGGGTGGTGTCGTCTTGATCATCGTGTCTGCGGAGGCGATCCGCGGATTGGAGCCCCGCAGGTACTCCTTGATGAGGGGCAGCCGCGCGCCCATGGCGGGCAGGGCGGCGGCGTCCGCCTCGTCGAGACCGAGCGCGGGGCCCAGGTGCTGGTTGATGTCGGCGTCCACCGCGAGGACCGGTGCTCCGGTGGCGGCGAGGTGTCGGATGAAGAGCGAGGACAGCGTGGTCTTGCCGCTGCCGCCCTTCCCTACGAAAGCGATCTTCATGTTCACCAAGGGTAGCCGGGCGATCACCTGACGTATCGATGCGGCGTGAAGAAGACCACTCCTTCGTGGGGCGGGTGCCGGGGTTGCGTAGGGTCGTACTCATGAGTACGACAGCCGATCCGCTCGCGGCCCTGGGCGCACTGCCCGGTGTGGCCGACTCCGTGGACTCCGTGCGCAAGGCCGTGGACCGGGTCTACGGCCACCGGATCATGCGGCGCCGCAGCAATGAGGTCACCTCCGAGGCGGCGCTGCGGGGGGCACGCGGCTCGGCGGCGCTCTCCGGTGCCGATTGGGCACTCGAGGAAGTGCGCCGACGCAGCGACTTCAGTGGCGACGGCGAGTCCCGCACGATCGGCGCGGCCCTGCGGCTGACCGCGGAGGCCGGTCAACTCCTGTCCATCTGGCGGCAGTCGCCGCTCCGGGTCCTCGCGCGCCTCCACCTGGTGGCCGCCGCGGAGAACGACGAGGCGGCGGGTCGGCCGCGCCTGACCGGCGAGCCGGTCGACGAGCCGCTGGTCGAGCTGGATGTGCCGGACTCCGACGAGGTGGCCGGCCGCCTGGAGGGCCTTTCGCAGCTGATCATCGCGGGTGGCTCCGCGCCGGCCCTCGTGACGGCGGCCGTGGTGCACGGCGAGCTGCTCAGCCTGCGCCCCTTCGGTTCGCACAACGGCCTGGTCGCACGGGCCGCCGAGCGCATCGTCCTGGTGGGCAGCGGGCTCGACCCGAAGTCCGTCTGTCCGGCGGAGGCCGGCCACGCGGAGCAGGGGCGTGCGGCCTACGTAGGGGCGCTCGACGGCTACGTGTCCGGGACGCCGGAGGGCATGGCCGCCTGGATCGCCCACTGCGGGCGCGCGGTTGAACTGGGAGCAAGGGAGTCGACGGCCGTCTGCGAGGCGATGCAGCGGGGCGCGGCCTGAGGGCGCTTGGGCCTGTGCCTGCGAAGGGGCCCTGAACAGGGACGCGGCGGTACGAGTTCTCGTACCGCCGCTGGCATGTTCACCGTGTTACCAAGCGTCCTCGAAGATTGCCCATCAGGTCGGGAACTTGGCCCGTCACCTGGTGCGGCTGGCCCGTAATCGACGGGTCGACGTCGCGTGGGTGCTCGGTGTTCATGCTCCGGTCCGTGGGGCCGTCGTTGCGTTTAAAGGTAATCCTCTCGGATGTCCTTGGTCTCGCGGGCCGTTGACTCCTTTGTACTCCTGTCCTGGGGTAAGCGGAAGTCCTGGCACTACTTCTTTACTTTTAGGTTCAAACAAGGGCGAATCGGGCGCGCGAGGTCCGGCGACGGCTCACGAACCACACCAGGCCCGCCGTGGCCGCGGCGGCGCCCACGGCCGCCACCGCGACGAGTGCGGGCCGGGACGGTGTCCGGCGCCGCTCCTTGAGCCGGACCGGGCGGTGGAAGTCGAGAATCGGCCACCCGCGCGCGAGAGCCTCGCGGCGCAGCGCGCGATCGGGGTTCACCGCATGGGGGTGCCCCACGGACTCGAGCATGGGGAGGTCGGTCGCCGAGTCGCTGTAGGCGTGGCAGCGGCCGAGGTCGTACCCCTCGTACTCCGCGAGCTCCTTGATCGCGGCCGCCTTGGTGGGGCCGTAGGCGTAGTACTCCACCTCGCCGGTGAAACAGCCGTCGTCGCCGACCACCATCCGGGTCGCCACCACCCGGTCCGCGCCGAGCAGTTCGCCGATCGGTTCGACGACCTCGGCGCCCGAGGTGGAGACGATGACGACGTCCCGGCCGGCGGCGTGGTGCTCCTCGATGAGGGAAGCGGCTTCGTCGTAGATGATCGGGTCGATCAGATCGTGCAGCGTCTCGGCGACGATTTCCTTGACCTGCCGCACGTTCCAACCGCGGCAGAGCGCGGACAGGTACTCGCGCATCCGCTCCATCTGGTCGTGATCGGCCCCGCCGGCGAGGAAGACGAACTGTGCATATGCAGTTCGGAGTACTGCCCTGCGGTTGATCAGCCCGCCTTGGTAGAACGACTTGCTGAAGGTGAGTGTGCTCGACTTCGCAATGACCGTCTTGTCCAGGTCAAAGAAGGCAGCAGTGCGCGGCAAGGAGTGGTTTTCCACGAGGCCGAGCATAGGCGCCCACCATTCGGCGTAAGGTGAGGCGCGTGGGTTTGCCTGAGAAGGCTCTCGGGTACACCATGGAAGTCACGGATCGTTCGCGACCGTGCTAACCCGGTCTGGCTCCTCCCCCCCCGAGTCGGACCGTGGGGACGACCCCCGCTCTCCCCCCCGGCGGGGGTCGTCGCATGTCCGGATGGGTTTTCCGGGCCTCTTCCGACCCTCATCTGATCGCCTGGCGCCTTCCGGCGGCCGTTTCGGCGATCTTTCCGTATACCCAAGATCCGTCACTGTGTGTAGTCGTCAGGCTGCTCTGCGGAAGTCCTCGGGATGTCACCGGTATGGGTGATGGGGATATTCACAGCCCCCGCCTTGTCCACAGTTATTGACCAAGATCCACACGTTATCCCGGATCGCTGCACGCTGATTCCGCTCGTTCTGCACGCGAAGTTCATGGCCGGATTGCTTTGGCCGGCTCAGCGCTGATGTGGAACGCGGCATTCAACGGGCTTGCAGTGAGAGGGGGCTGGAGATCGTGGCTGGAGTGATTACACGTGACGGGCCGGCGTCGTCCGATGGACGGCAGGGCGGACCGCTGATCGTCACGGAAGATGTGGACCTGCTGGACGACTTGCTGCGGCTGTGCGCCGCGGCGGGGGCGCGGCCCGAGGTGCAGCACGGCGTGCCGGAGCGCAGAGGCGGCTGGGACGCGGCGCCACTGGTCCTGGTCGGGGACGACGCGGTGGGCCGGGTGCGGGGCGCCGCGCGCAGGCGAGGGGTCGTGCTGGTCGGGCGTGACCAGGACGACCCCGGGGTCTGGCAGCGCGCGGTGGAGATCGGTGCCGACCATGTGCTGGTCCTGCCCGACGGCGAGCGATGGCTCGTGGACCGCATCGCCGATGTCGCCGAGGGCGTGGGCCCGCCCGCGCTCACGGTGGGGGTGATCGGCGGGAGTGGGGGAGCCGGCGCCTCGACGCTGGCGTGCGCGCTCGCCGTCACGGCGGCCCGCGCGGGGCGGCGCACGATGCTCGTGGACGCCGACCCGCTCGGCGGCGGCCTCGATGTGCTGCTCGGCGGTGAGGCGGCCGACGGGCTCCGCTGGCCCGCTTTCGCGCAGTCCAGGGGCCGGGTCGGCGGGGGCGCGCTCGAGGAGTCGCTGCCCGAGCTGCATTCCCTGCGGGTGCTGAGCTGGGATCGGGGCGACGCGGTGGTCATTGCGCCCGAGGCCATGCGGGCGGTGATCGCCGCGGCCCGCAGGCGGGGCGGGGTGGTGGTCGTGGACCTGCCGCGCCGCGTGGACGAAGGAGTCGCCGAGGCGCTGGCCCAGGTGGATCTGGGGCTCCTTGTGGTGCCCGCGGAGCTGCGCGCGGTGGCCGGGGCTCGGCGGGTCGCCTCGGCGGCGGGAATGGTGCTGCGGGACCTGCGCGTGGTGGTCGGCAGGGGCGGCGCAGGTCGCGCGGGAGGAGGAGGCGGACTCGACGGCCTCGGTGGATTCGACGCCGAGGAGGTCGCGCGACTGCTCGGGCTGCCACTTGTCGGGGAGCTGCCACGGGAGGCAGGCCTGTTGGCGGCGCAGGCAGGGGGCATGCCGCCCGGCGGCATCGCGCGGGGCCCACTCGCGCGGTTCTGCAGGGCCTTCTGGGACCGGGTCCCGGTCGACGCCACCGGAGGCGGCTCATGAGCGCCGTCGTCGGGGCCAGGATGCTGGACGGGGTGCGCCAGTGGCTCGCGGAGAACGGGACGGAGCCGACCCCGGCCCGCGTCGCCGAGGCGCTGCGGGCCCAGGGCAGGGTGCTCGGCGACGCGGAAATCCTGGGCGCGGCGGCGCGGCTGCGGTCGGAGCTGGTGGGCGCGGGGCCCCTGGAAGCGCTGCTCGCGGACGAGTCGGTGACCGATGTGCTGGTGTCCGCTCCCGACCGGGTGTGGGTGGACCGCGGCGGGGGCCTGGAGCTGACCGGGGTGTCCTTCGAGGACGCGGCGGCGGTGCGGCGTCTCGCACAGCGGCTCGCGGCCGTGGCGGGGCGCCGGCTCGACGACGCCAGGCCCTGGGTGGACGCACGGCTCCCGGACGGCACCCGCCTCCACGCGGTACTGCCCCCGGTCGCCGTCGGGTCGACCTGCCTCTCCTTGCGTGTCGTACGACCCCGGGCCTTCACCCTCGCGGAACTGACCGCTGCGGGGACGGTGCCGCCGGGCGGGGACCGCGTCCTGCGGGCGCTGCTCGACGCCCGGCTCTCCTACTTGATCAGTGGCGGGACGGGGTCGGGCAAGACGACGCTGCTGAGCGCGCTGCTCGGTCTCGTCGGGCCGGGGGAGCGGATCGTGCTCGCCGAGGACTCGGCGGAGCTGCGCCCCGACCACCCTCACGTGGTGCGCCTGGAGGCGAGGCCCGCGAACCAGGAGGGGGCCGGTCAGGTAGGCCTGGACGACCTGGTGCGGCAGGCGCTTCGGATGCGCCCCGACCGGCTGGTCGTGGGTGAGGTGCGGGGCGCGGAGGTGGTCCATCTTCTGGCCGCTCTGAATACGGGCCATGAGGGAGGCTGCGGCACGGTCCACGCCAATGCCGCGGGGGACGTGCCCGCGCGCCTGGAGGCGCTGGGGACGGCTGCGGGGCTCGACCGGGCGGCCCTGCACAGTCAGTTGGCGGCCGCGCTCTCCGTGGTGCTCCATCTCGTGCGGGACCGGACCGGACGGCGGCGAATCGCCGAGGTGCATGTCCTGGAACGGGATCGGTCCGGACTTGTGGTGACGGTGCCTGCCCTGCGGTGGGGCGAGCGGGAGTTCGTCCGGGAGCGGGGCTGGGAGCAGCTGAAGGCACTTCTGGCGAACGGTGGTTGGAGTGATGGGGGATGAGCGCGATGGGGGTGGCGGCGGCCTTGTGCGCCGGAAGCGCGGCCTGGCTGACGGTCGGAAGAGCCAAGGGGCGCCGGCGGACGCGGGCGGTGTTCGCGGGCGGAGGGGAGGTCGAGTCGGGGGAGTCGGCGTGGCAGCGGGCGGTGGGCCGGCTCGGCAGCCGGGTGGGGCACGAGTGGTGGGCCTTGGCGGGCGGGGCGGCGGTCGCGCTGCTCGGCGAGTCCGTGCTGCCGCTGGTCCTGGGAGCGGCCGGGGTGCCGCTGATACGGCGCGTACGGCGGGGCAGGGACGCACGGCTCGAAAGCGAGCGCCGGGCCACCGCGGTGATCGCGTTGTGCGGGGCGCTCGCGGGAGAGGTGCGGGCCGGGCGGCAGCCGGGGGAGGCGTTGCGGGCTGCGGCGGCCGGGGGCGATTTCGGACTTGCTGCTGGACCTGGACCTGGAGCTGGAACGGGGACGGGGGAGGTGCGGGCCGGGGTGCTGGCGGCGGCGCGGTTCGGCGGGGATGTGCCGGGGGCGCTGGAGGAGGCGGCGAGGGAGCCGGGGGCGCAGGGCCTTGTGGGCCTCGCGGCGTGTTGGCGGGTGGCGGTGGACCGCGGCGCCGGGCTCGCGGCGGGGCTGGAGCGGCTGGAGGGCGCGCTGCGGGCGGAGCGGGATCAACGCGCCGACCTGCGGGCCCAGTTGGCGGGAGCGCGATCGACGGCGGTGATGCTCGCGGGGCTGCCGGTCCTCGGGTTGCTCATGGGCAGCGCGCTGGGTGCCTCGCCCTTGCGGGTGCTGCTGCATACCGGAGCGGGGCTCGGGTGCCTGGCGGTGGGCGGAGCTTTGGAGGGGGCCGGCGTGTGGTGGGCGCTGCGGATCGTGCGAGGGGCGGAGGAGCGATGAGCCTTGTGGTGCACAAGCTGGGGGTGGCCGTGTGGGGTGCGGCAGCCGTGTTGTGGCTGATGTCGGCTGCCCTTGCGGCGCGGCGTGAGCGGGCGGTTCGGGGGCGCGCAGGGGTCGTACTGGGCGTGGTGGACCGGATCCCAGGGGGATCGCGGAGGCAGTGGCTCCGGTGGCGGGGCGCGGTGCGGGTGTGGCTGGCGGTGGCCGGGGCGGTGAGTGCCGGGTGGGTGCTGGTGGGCGGTGTTCCGGGGTGTCTGGCGGGGTTGGGTGCCGGGTACGGGGTGTGGCGTTGGTGGCGGGGGCGGGGCACACGTGCCTCTGAGTTCGACGCGGTGCAGGCGGCTCGGCAACTTCCCTTGGCAGCCGACCTGTTGGCGGCTTGCGTCGCTGCCGGCGCGGGGCCTGTCGTGGCCGCTCAGGCTGTCGGCGATGCGCTGAAGGGGCCGGTCGGGGATCGCCTTGCGCAGGGGGCCGCGGAGGTGCGGCTTGGCGGTGAACCAGTCGACGCCTGGCGGAGGTTGGGCGCGATACCGGGCGCGGGAGCGCTGGCTCGCCTGCTGGAGCGGGCGGGGGACTCGGGGGCTCCGGCGGCGGAACCGGTGGCACGTCTCGCCGCGGACTGCCGCGCGGAACGGAGCCGCACGGCAACGGCGGCGGCGCGCAGGGCCGGAGTGCTGATGACGGCGCCGGTGGGGCTGTGCTTCTTGCCCGCGTTCATCGCGGTCGGAGTGCTGCCTGTGGTGATCGGCCTGGCGGATGGGTTGTTGAGCGGCACCTGAGCGGTATCGGAGCGGCTCTATGGCTCTGTGTCCGGACGGCTGAGTGGCGGGACGGCGGCTCGTGAGGCGGCTGTTGTGACCTGAACGTACTGGAATTTAACGGGGGTTGAGATGTGGGGACAGCTGTGTGCACGGGCGCTGCGGCGCAAGGCGCGTGCGGTGCGGAAGGACGCGGGGATGGTCACTTCGGAGTACGCGATGGGACTCATCGCGGCGGTCGGGTTCGCCGGACTGCTCTACAAGGTGGTGACCAGCGGGCAGGTCAGGGCGGCGTTGCAGGCGGTCGTGGAGAAGGCGCTCGATGTCCAGTTCTGAGCGGACGCGGGACAGCCGGGGCCGTGGTGGGGACCGAGGCTTCGTGACGGCTGAGGCGGCCGTGGTGTTGCCCACGCTCGTGCTGTTCACGATGGCGCTGGTCTGGGCGTTGCTGACCGCGTCCGCGCAGATCCAGTGCGTGGACGCGGCACGGGCCGGGGCGCGGGCGTTGGCCAGGCAGGACCCCGAGAGCGCGGCAGTGGCAGCGGCTCGGCAGGCGGCGCCGCGTGGTGCGGCGGTGGCCGTGCGGCGTGACGGCGACCTGGTGCGGGTGGAGGTCGTGGCGCACTCGCCAGGCCCCGAAGCCCTGGGGCTCGGGTTGCGGCTGAGGTCGGAGGCGGTGGCGTTGGCGGAGGAGACGGTGGGGGTGGGCGCGTGAGAGGGCGGACCGGGTTCCGGGCAGCCGGGGCCATGTCGGACCGTGGAGCCGCCACGGTGTGGGTCGTCGTCGTGATGGCCGTGCTGTGCGTAATCTGCGGCGCGGTCCTCGCGATGGGGCAGGTGATCGTCGCCCGCCATCGAGCCGGCGGGGCCGCCGACTTGGCGGCGCTCGCCGCTGCGGACCACTGGATGGAGGGGCGCTCCGGGGCGTGCGCCAGGGCCGGGCGGGTGGCCGGGGCGCAGGGGACGCGCCTCGTGCGGTGCGCGGTGCGCGGCGAGATCGCGGACGTGACCGCGGCAGCGGGCTTCGGCCCGTTCGAGACGGAGGTCAGGTCCCGGGCGGGCCCGGCGGGGCCGGTTGCGCCGGGCCCGGCTGCCGAGCCCGGGGCGGGCGCTGTGGCGCACGCAGGGTGGCACCCAGACCTGTGGCCGGCGCGAGACGCCGCAGGCCCGCCAGACCCCCTTGTGGCGCCTGCTGGCCAGATGCCTGAGGCGAGGACGGGCGGCCCCGCCGCCCGACGATCGAACGCGTACCGCGCGCCCCCGGAAGCGAAGGTGTCGCCCGTTCTGTGGCGGCCTGGAATGAGGTCACCGCCGGATGCCGGACCGCTATCGGGCGGCGACTCCGCATCGCCCACCGACGCACAGCCAGGAGCGAGAGTGGCACCCGCTGCCATGCTCCGGTCAGGAGCAAGCCGCACAGCCGTGGCGTCTGCAGCCCCGCCCCGGCCAGGCGCGAGCGCAGCAGCGGCCGCAACAGCAGCCGCAGCCCCCGCTGTCCCTCCACGGTCGGGCGTGAGTTTCGCAGTGGTCGACCGATGCCTCTCGGGGGATGGGAGGTGTGGGGGCGTCCTTGGACTCTCAGGGGTCGGGGGCGTCCTTGAGGAGCGTGGTGAGGAGGCGGACCGCACCGCGTTTGTGCAGGGGGTCGTTGCCGTTGCCGCATTTCGGGGACTGGATGCAGGAGGGGCAGCCGGCCTCGCACTCGCAGGAGGCGATGGCCTGGCGGGTGGCGGTCAGCCATGCGCGGGCCGTGTGGAAGGCCCGCTCGGCGAAGCCCGCCCCGCCGGGGTGGCCGTCGTACACGAAGACGGTCGGCAGGAGCGTGTCCGGATGCAGCGGCACGGAGACGCCGCCGATGTCCCACCGGTCGCAGGTCGCGAAGAGCGGCAGCATGCCGATGGAGGCGTGCTCGGCGGCGTGCAGGGCGCCGCCGAGGATCTCCGGGTTGACGCGGGCGGCGTCCAGCTGGTCCTCGGTGACCGTCCACCAGACCGCGCGGGTGCGCAGCGTGCGGGGCGGCAGGTCCAGCTTGGTCTCGCCGAGCACCTCGCCGGTGATCAGCTTGCGGCGCAGGAAGGAGACGACCTGGTTGGTGACCTCGACGGAGCCGTAGCAGAGGCGGCCGGAGCCCCAGGGGATCTCGGTGTCGGTTTCCAGGATGGAGATGGCCGTGGTGTCGCGGGCCGTCGTGGAGTAGGGCGGCCGGGCCTCCTCGACCAGGGCGACCGAATCCTCCAGGTCCAGGCGGCGCACCAGATAGGTGAGGCCCTGGTGGAGGTGGACGGCACCCTCGTGGACGGCGGTGTGCGCGGCGGACGCGTCGACGGTGCCGAGCAGCCGGCCCGTGCCCTCCTCGACGATCTGGATGGGCTTCCCGCCCTCGCCGCGGATGTCGGTGAGGTCGGCGGCCCGTTCCCTGCGGGTCCAGTGCCAGGCTTTCGTGCGGCGGCGCAGCAGCTTCGCGGCCTCCAGCTGCGGGAGCAGGTCCTCGGTGGCCGGGCCGAAGAGCGCCAGGTCGTCGTCCGTGAGCGGGAGTTCCGCGGCGGCCGCGCAGAGGTGGGGCGCGAGGACGTACGGATTGTCGGGGTCGAGGACCGTCGACTCCACCGGCTGATCGAACAGTGCTTCGGGGTGGTGGACGAGATACGTGTCCAGCGGGTCGTCGCGGGCGACGAGGACGGCCAGTGCGCCCTGCCCGGAGCGTCCGGCGCGGCCCGCCTGCTGCCAGAGCGAGGCGCGGGTCCCCGGATAGCCGGAGATGATCACGGCGTCCAACCCGGAGACGTCCACGCCGAGTTCGAGGGCGGTGGTGGCCGCGAGGCCGAGAAGTTCCCCGGAGTGCAGGGCTTGCTCCAGGGCACGGCGCTCCTCGGGGAGATATCCGCCCCGGTAGGCGGCCACGCGGCGGGCGAGGGAGCGGTCGACCTCGGCGAGGCGTTCCTGGGCGATCACCGAGATCAGCTCGGCGCCGCGCCGGGACCGTACGAAGGCGACGGACCGGACGCCCTGGACGGCCAGGTCCGTCAGGAGGTCGGCCGTCTCGGCGGTGGCGGTGCGGCGGACGGGGGCGCCCTTCTCGCCGTGGAGGTCGGTGAGCGGGGGTTCCCAGAGGGCGAAGACGAGGTCGCCGCGGGGTGAGGCGTCGTCGGCGACCTCCTTCACGGGGAGTCCGGTGAGTCGTTCCGCGGCGATGGCGGGGTCGGCGGAAGTGGCGGAGGCGAGGAGGAAGACGGGGTCGGAGCCGTAGCGGGCGCAGAGGCGGCGCAGGCGGCGCAGGACCTGGGCGACGTGCGAGCCGAAGACGCCGCGGTAGGTGTGGCACTCGTCGATGACGACATAGCGCAGGGCTCGCAGGAAGGAGGACCAGCGGGGGTGGGACGGGAGTATCCCGCGGTGCAGCATGTCGGGGTTGGTCAGGACGTAGTTGGCGTACTGACGCACCCATTCGCGTTCTTCGACGGGGGTGTCGCCGTCGTACACGGCGGGGCGGACCGCGTTGCCCAGGGGCGCGGCGAGCTCGCGCACGGCCCGGCGCTGGTCGGCGGCCAGGGCCTTCGTCGGGGCGAGGTACAGCGCGGTCGCGCCGCGTCCGTTCGGTGCCTCGGAGCCGTCCAGGAGAGCCGAGAGCACGGGAGTGAGATACGCCAGCGACTTGCCCGAAGCGGTGCCGGTGGCGACGATGACCGACTCGCCGTCCAGAGCGTGCTCGGCGGCGAGTGCCTGGTGGGCCCAGGGGTGCTCGATCCCGGCCGATTGGACCGCGGCGACGACTTCCGAACGGATGCGATCAGGCCAGACTGCATACCGAGCCTCGCGCGGGGGCAAGTGCTCCGTATGAGTGACGCGCGAAGCACGGCTCGGCCCCGCGGTGAGCCGGTCCAGGACCGTCCGTGGAGACGTGCGTACCGGGGCGCCCGTGGAGGGTCCTCCCGGCGGAGAAAAGTTGGCCATCGGCACCGAGTGTGTCACTGGCGGGATGGACAATGGTCCCAAGGCGTCGTGCGCGCCTGCCTGTAAGTGATTGAATGCCATCGCGGCTGGCGATCCGTCCTGGGGGCTCTGCCGAGGTGTCCCGAGGGATGACCGCTCGATAGCAAGGTGCTGGAGGATCCGTGGACCTGTCCCTGTCGACCCGTACCGTCGGCGATCGTACGGTCGTCGAGGTCGGTGGCGAAATCGATGTCTATACCGCGCCCAAGTTGCGCGAACAGTTGGTCGAGTTGGTGAACGACGGCAGTTTCCATCTGGTCGTCGACATGGAGGGCGTGGACTTCCTCGACTCCACCGGGCTCGGCGTTCTGGTCGGCGGCCTGAAGCGGGTGCGTGCCCATGAGGGCTCGCTGCGCCTGGTCTGCAACCAGGAACGTATTTTGAAGATCTTCCGCATCACCGGCCTGACCAAGGTGTTCCCCATTCACACCTCGGTCGAGGAAGCGGTCGCGGCCACCGACTGAGAGCCGGATGTCCCGGGTCGGCTGCTTGCTCGGCCCGGGTGTGGCAGAACAGCAGGGGACCGGGCCCTCGGCCCGGCCCCCTGACAGCACGCGCGTATGTCCGAGGGGGATACATGGCCACCGTTGAACTCCGCTTCAGCGCGCTGCCCGAGCACGTCAGGACCGCCCGGCTCGTGGCGGCGGCGGTCGCGCGCAGGGCCGGAGTGGACGAGGCCGTCCTCGACGAGGTCAGGCTCGCTGTCGGCGAGGCCTGCACGCGCGCCGTCGGGCTCCACCAGAGCAACGGCGTATCGGCGCCGGTGCGGGTCGCCCTGATCGAGGACGAGAAGCAGTTCTCCATCGAGGTCGGCGACGAGGCCCCCCACGCGACGCCCGGCGACCGGGCACCCGGCTCGGGGTCCGGCGTGGTCGACGATCCGGAGGCCGAGGGTGAGGACGAGATGGGCCTCGCCGTCATCAGCGGGCTCGTGGACGACGTGGAGGTCACCGCGGGCGAGGGTGGCGGTCTCATCCGGATGACGTGGCCCACGACCCCGGCGCCACTCGTCTGAACCGGTCCGTCGGTCCGTTTCTGGCCGGTCCGTCGGTCCACCCCTGAGCTCCACCAAGGTCTTGCTCCCCACCCGGGAGCAGGGCCTTTTTCTTTTGTGGATCATTGCCCCGGTCAATTGCCGCGGGCCTGCCGGTCGCCGTCAACGGTTTTGGGGCATTACCGCTTTCGGGGCCAGTCTGCGGTCGCGATCATTTGCTGGGAAGCAATCTTGCGCCAATTCCGTTTGCGGCGCTCTGTTTTGATCAGGTTCCGCTCCCTACAATCCGTCCACATCTTGAGCTCACCCCAGGCGTCAAGGAGGACGAATGGCGGGGCTTTCTACCCCTCATCAGTTTGACCACACCTCAACCTTCGCAGCCGCAGTACTGACCGACGACAACCGCCTCATCGTGATGGTCATCGCGGCCGTCGCGGTCGCGGCCCTCGCGGTCGCCTGGGTGCTGGTACGCCAGGTGCTCGCGGCCGACGAGGGCACCGACAGCATGAAGAAGATCGCGAAAGCGATCCAGGAGGGCGCCAATGCCTACCTGGGCAGGCAGTTGCGCACACTCGGCGTTTTCGCCGTCGTGGTGTTCTTCCTGCTCATGCTGCTGCCCGCAGACGACTGGAATCAGCGTGCAGGTCGATCGATCTTCTTCTTGATCGGTGCGGTGTTCTCGGCGACCACCGGCTATATCGGCATGTGGCTCGCCGTACGCAGCAATGTCCGTGTGGCGGCAGCCGCACGAGAGGCCACTCCGGCGGCAGGTGAACCCGAAAAGGATCTCACCGCCGTTTCGCACAAGGCCATGAAGATCGCTTTCCGCACGGGCGGCGTTGTCGGCATGTTCACGGTCGGGCTCGGTCTTCTGGGCGCCTCCACTGTGGTGCTTGTCTACGCGGCCGACGCGCCGAAGGTCCTCGAAGGCTTCGGCCTCGGGGCGGCGCTGATCGCGATGTTCATGCGTGTGGGCGGCGGCATCTTCACGAAGGCCGCCGACGTCGGCGCCGACCTGGTCGGCAAGGTCGAGCAGGGCATTCCCGAGGACGACCCGAGGAATGCCGCGACCATCGCCGACAACGTGGGCGACAACGTCGGCGACTGCGCGGGAATGGCCGCCGACCTCTTCGAGTCCTACGCGGTGACCCTGGTCGCCGCGCTGATCCTCGGCAAGGTCGCGTTCGGCGACTCCGGACTCGCCTTCCCGCTGATCGTTCCGGCGATCGGTGTCGTGACGGCGATGATCGGGATCTTCGCGGTGGCGCCACGGCGCTCCGACCGCAGCGGGATGACCGCCATCAACCGCGGGTTCTTCATCTCGGCGATCATCTCGCTGGTGCTCGTCGCCGTGGCGGTCTTCGTCTACCTGCCGTCGTCGTACGCCGACCTGGACGGCGTCACGGACACGGCGGTCGCGGGACACGACGGCGATCCGCGCGTTCTCGCGGTCATCGCCGTCGCGATCGGCATCGTCATGGCCGCGCTGATCCAGCAGCTCACCGGGTACTTCACGGAGACCACCCGGCGGCCTGTGAAGGACATCGGCAAGACGTCGCTCACCGGCCCGGCCACCGTCGTCCTCGCGGGCATCTCCATCGGCCTCGAATCGGCCGTCTACACCGCGCTCCTGATCGGGCTCGGCGTGTACGGGGCGTTCCTGCTCGGCGGTACGTCGATCATGCTCGCCCTGTTCGCGGTGGCGCTCGCCGGAACCGGCCTGCTCACCACGGTCGGCGTGATCGTCGCCATGGACACCTTCGGTCCGGTCTCCGACAACGCGCAGGGCATCGCCGAGATGTCCGGTGACGTCGAGGGCGCCGGCGCGCAGGTGCTCACCGACCTGGACGCCGTCGGCAACACCACCAAGGCCATCACCAAGGGCATCGCCATCGCCACGGCCGTCCTCGCGGCCGCGGCGCTCTTCGGCTCGTATCGCGACGCCATCGCGACCGCGGCCAAGGACGTCGGCGAGAAAATGGGCGACGGCGCTCCCATGAACCTGGTCATGGACATCTCGCAGCCCAACAACCTGGTCGGCCTGATCCTGGGCGCCGCGGTCGTGTTCCTCTTCTCGGGGCTCGCGATCAACGCGGTGTCGAGGTCGGCGGGAGCGGTGGTCTACGAGGTGCGGCGGCAGTTCCGCGAGCGCCCCGGGATCATGGACTACTCCGAGGAACCGGAGTACGGGCGCGTCGTCGACATCTGCACCAAGGACGCGCTGCGCGAGCTGACCACGCCAGGTCTGCTCGCGGTGCTCACGCCGATCGCGGTCGGCTTCTCGCTCGGCGTCGGCGCGCTCGGCTCGTTCCTGGCGGGCGCGATCGGCACGGGCACGCTGATGGCGGTCTTCCTCGCCAACTCCGGCGGTGCCTGGGACAACGCGAAGAAGCTCGTCGAGGACGGCCACCACGGCGGCAAGGGCAGTGAGGCCCACGCCGCGGTGGTCATCGGTGACACCGTCGGTGACCCGTTCAAGGACACCGCGGGGCCGGCGATCAACCCGCTCCTGAAGGTGATGAACCTGGTGGCGCTGCTCATCGCGCCCGCGGTCGTCCAGTTCAGCTACGGGGATGACGCGAGTGCGGGAGTGCGGGCAGTGATCGCCGTGCTCTCGATCCTGGTCATCATCGGCGCGGTGTACGTCTCCAAGAGGCGAGGCATCGCCGTGGGTGACGCGGAGGAAGGTGGTGCGGAGCGAGTAGGTAACTCGGCTGACCCGGCCGTGGTTTCGTAACGCCGGGTCAGACTCTGCCCAACACAAGGGCGGACGGCGCGTTTTGACGCGGCGTCCGCCCTTCGTGTGCGTCGTGAGCTGTCTGGTGAGCCTTCTCATGCGCCATCTGCTTGGTGCAAATGGCTTTAATAGGGGTGGTACCGGGCCCCCGGCATGCGGTTGTAGCCCAGTTGGCGTGTAAGTTCCGGGGCCGAGAGCCATGGAAGGGACCAATCCGGTGAACAAGAAGCTTGCAGCCGCACTGTCCGGCGGTGCGGTACTGGTACTGGCGCTGTCGGGCTGCAGCGACGACGGCAACGAGAAGCTGGACTCCTGGGCCAAGGACGTCTGTGACTCGGTTCAGCCGCAGTCGAAGAAGATCGCTGCCGCCAACGCGGCGATCCAGAAGGAGACCTCGGACAACAGCTCGCCGGAGGACGTCCAGAAGACCGACTCCAAGGCGTTCCAGGACATGTCCGACGCCTACAAGGCGATGGGCGCCGCCGTGAAGGACGCGGGCGCCCCGCCGGTCGACGGCGGCCAGAAGAAGACCGACGACGCGGTCAAGGAACTGAACGCCATCTCCAAGTCGTACGGCGACCTGAAGAAGAAGGTCGACGGCCTGGACACCAAGAACCAGGCGGACTTCGCGGACGGCCTCAAGACCGTCGCGGGGGAGCTGGACAAGCTGAGCAAGAGCGGCAACGAGGCGCTGGAGAAGTTGCAGGAGGGCGAGGTGGGCAAGGCGATGGGCAAGCAGGACAGCTGCAAGTCGGCTAGCGCTACGCCTTCGGCCGCCTAGGGGGTTGCCCCCTTCTTGCCCGCTGCCCCGGCGCCTTGGGAACGATCCCCCGGCGTCGGGGCAGCGGCGTATCCATCCGGGTGGGATCCGCCCTGCGGAACGATTGCCCACAGCGGAGACGGCCGGGGTGGGATCCGCCCTGCGGAACGATTGCCCACAGCGGTGGATACAAGCGGATGCGGGTCACAATGAGGGGGTGAGTATTGCTAGCGCCCCCCTGCCCTCGTCCGATCGTGCCGACGTCTCCGCCCAGTTGCGCGAAGCCCTGCTGGAGGCCGACTTCACCGCTGACGGGCTGCTCGAGCTCCTCGGGGCGCCTGCCTACACGGCGCTCGCCCGCAGCGAGACCGTGCCCGCGCTGCGGGCCACCCGCGGCGAAGGGCCGCTGGAGACGCTCGTACGGCTCTTCCTGTTGCAGCGATCCGTCCCGCACGCGCGCGTGGCGGCCGTTTTGCCGGTCGGCCCTCTACTGGAGAGCGGTTGGCTGACCGCGGCGGACGGTGAGGGCGCGCTGAGGGCGACGGTGGACGTGCGCCCCTACGGCGGTCCCAGCGGCGAGGACTGGTTCATCGTCTCGGACCTGGGGTGCGCGGTCGGCGGCGCCGGAGGCATCGGCAGCCACGACGAAGGGGTCGTACTGGGGGTCGGCGGGGCCTCGACGACGCTTGCCGGTCTCACGGTGCGTACGCCTGTGGCCAGCGCTCTCGACCTCGGCACCGGCTCCGGGATCCAGGCGTTGCACGCCGCGCACCACGCGACCCGGGTGACCGCGACCGACCTCAACCCCCGCGCGCTGCACGTCACACGGCTCACCCTCGCCCTGTCCGGTGCCCCCGAGGCGGACCTGCGCGAGGGCTCCCTCTTCGAACCCGTGGGCGAGGAGACGTACGACCTGATCGTCTCCAACCCGCCCTTCGTGATCTCTCCCGGGGCGCGGCTCACCTACCGCGACGGTGGCATGGGCGGGGACGATCTGTGCCGGTCGCTCGTTCAGGAGGCGGGGGAGCGGTTGAACGAAGGGGGGTATGCGCACTTCCTCGCCAACTGGCAGCACGTGGACGGCGAGGAGTGGACCGAGCGGCTCCGTTCCTGGGTGCCGCGCGGGTGCGACGCGTGGATCGTGCAGCGTGAGGTGCAGGACGTCACGCAGTACGCCGAGCTGTGGCTGCGGGACGCCGGGGACCACCGGACGGACCCGGAGGAGTACGCGGCGCGGTACGACGCGTGGCTGGACGAGTTCGAGGCCCGCAAGACGCGCGCGGTCGGGTTCGGGTGGATCACACTCCGCAAGTCCGGCGTGGCCGAGCCGTCCGTGACCGTGGAGGAATGGCCGCACCCCGTCGAGCAGCCGCTGGGCGAGACGGTGCGGGAGTTCTTCGCACGGCAGGACTTCCTGCGGACGCACGACGACGCAGCGCTGCTCGCAGGGCACTTCAAACTCGCGGACGAGGTCGTCCAGGAGCAGGTCGGGCTGCCCGGCGCCGAGGACCCGGAGCATGTCGTGCTGCGCCAGCACCGCGGGATGCGGCGGGCCACCAAGGTGGACACGGTGGGCGCGGGCTTCGCCGGGGTGTGTGACGGGACGCTGAGTGCCGGGCGGATCCTCGACGCGATCGCCCAACTGGTCGGGGAGGACCCCGTCTTGCTGCGGGACCGCACGCCCGCGCAGATCCGGCTCCTCGTCGAGCAGGGCTTCCTGGAGCCGGCCGGAGCGTAGGGGCATATCGCTCTTCGGGCCGCTCTTCGGGCCGTTGGCGGTACGCGTACGGCGTGTCTCGTACGTTTCGCGGACATCGATCCCCCGTTGTGAGTGGGATGGATGGACGCCGGCGACCGGTTCCGGTCGAGTTGGGCGGGGGCGGCGGCCGGTGACTGAAGCCGGGAGCCCTCCGTTCACCCGGGGTTCGTGCCGCGGTTTCCCGGGCGTGTCAGGTTGCCGATCCGGGAACTCAGTACGGGGAGGCAATGACATGGAGAGTGGACCAGCGATCTTCGCGGGCACGGTGTTCGCGCTGTTCGGAGCGGGACTGCTGCTGTGGACCGGGGCACGTGTGGCGCACCGCGCGCCCGTCGCCGACGGTGTGAGCCCCGTCGCATCGGCGACGCTCGCCGCGCTCGCCGGATCGGGGGCACTGGTGCTCGGAGTGTGGTGTTTCACTCGGATGTGACCGAAAGAGGTCGGTGGCCTCAGGGCGCACACGGGCCGTAGGCCCGGCGCCGGTGCCGAGCCGGTGGTGAACCCCGTGGTGAAACGGCAGGTCGCCACTCCGGGCGGCAGGAATGGCGGTAGTCGGGTTACCGTTCGAGTGGCCGTTGCGGGCTTTTCCCGTTTGACACGGGGGCGGGATGTACCGTCACACTCCGCAGCGTCAGCGCAACTCAAGCGCACCGAGCGAGGCCACAGAGCACGGCCCCGAGTACCGACCGGAGAGAAGAGCGAAGTTGTCCCCGACCAGCGAGACCGCAAAGGGCGGCCGCCGACTCGTCATCGTCGAGTCGCCTGCCAAGGCGAAGACGATCAAGGGTTACCTCGGCCCCGGCTACGTAGTCGAGGCAAGCGTCGGGCACATCCGCGACCTTCCCAACGGCGCCGCGGAGGTCCCCGACAAGTACACCGGCGAGGTGCGCCGTCTCGGCGTGGACGTCGAGAACGACTTCGAGCCCATCTATGTCGTCAACTCCGACAAGAAGGCACAGGTCAAGAAGCTCAAGGACCTGCTGAAGGACTCCGACGAACTCTTCCTCGCCACCGATGAGGACCGCGAGGGCGAAGCCATCGCGTGGCACCTCCTCGAAGTCCTGAAGCCCAAGGTCCCGGTCAAGCGCATGGTGTTCCACGAGATCACCAAGGCCGCGATCCAGGGCGCCGTCGCCAACCCGCGCGAGCTCAACAAGCGCATGGTCGACGCCCAGGAGACCCGCCGCATCCTCGACCGTCTCTACGGCTACGAGGTCTCGCCGGTCCTGTGGAAGAAGGTCATGCCGCGCCTGTCGGCGGGCCGTGTCCAGTCCGTGGCGACCCGCCTCGTCGTCGAGCGCGAGCGCGAGCGCATCGCCTTCCGCTCCGCCGAGTACTGGGACCTGACGGGCACCTTCGGCACCGGCCGCACCGGTGACGCCTCCGACCCCTCGCAGCTGGTCGCGCGCCTCACCACGGTCGACGGCAAGCGCATCGCGCAGGGCCGCGACTTCAACTCGGTCGGGCAGCTCAAGTCCGACACGCTGCACCTGGACGAGGCGAACGCCCGCTCGCTCGCCGCGGCGCTGGAGAACACCCGCTTCGCGGTCCGCTCCGTCGAGTCCAAGCCCTACCGCCGCTCTCCGTACGCGCCGTTCCGTACGACGACGATGCAGCAGGAGGCCAGCCGCAAGCTGGGCTTCGGCGCGAAGGCGACCATGCAGGTGGCGCAGAAGCTGTACGAGAACGGCTTCATCACCTACATGCGTACGGACTCCACGACGCTGTCCGACACGGCGGTCACCGCCGCTCGCGCGCAGGTCACGCAGCTGTACGGCAGCGACTACCTGCCGGACAAGCCCCGCACGTACGCCGGGAAGGTCAAGAACGCGCAGGAGGCGCACGAAGCGATCCGCCCCTCGGGTGATCGTTTCCGCACGCCCGCCGAGACCGGTCTGACGGGCGACCAGTTCCGGCTCTACGAGCTGATCTGGAAGCGGACCGTCGCCTCCCAGATGAAGGACGCGGTCGGAAACTCCGTCACGGTCAAGATCGGTGGCACGGCGGCCGACGGCCGCGACGCCGAGTTCAGCGCGTCCGGCAAGACCATCACCTTCCACGGCTTCATGAAGGCCTACGTGGAAGGCGCGGACGACCCGAACGCCGAGCTCGACGACCGCGAGCGCAGGCTCCCGCAGGTCAGCGAGGGCGACGCGCTGACCGCCGACGAGATCACCGTCGACGGCCACGCGACCAAGCCGCCGGCCCGCTACACCGAGGCCTCGCTGGTCAAGGAGCTCGAAGAGCGCGAGATCGGCCGCCCGTCGACGTACGCGTCGATCCTCGGCACGATCCTCGACCGCGGTTACGTCTTCAAGAAGGGCACGGCCCTCGTGCCCTCCTTCTTGTCCTTCGCTGTCGTCAACCTCCTGGAGACGCACTTCGGGCGGCTCGTCGACTACGACTTCACCGCACGCATGGAGGACGACCTCGACCGCATCGCGCGGGGCGAGGCGCAGGCCGTGCCGTGGCTGAAGCGGTTCTACTTCGGCGAGGGTGACGACGCGGGCGTCGCCTCCAGCGCGGGCAACGGCGACGGCGACCACCTCGGCGGGCTCAAGGAGCTGGTGACC
Source organism: Streptomyces sp. NPDC033180 (assembly GCF_055577645.1). Classification (NCBI taxonomy): domain Bacteria; kingdom Bacillati; phylum Actinomycetota; class Actinomycetes; order Kitasatosporales; family Streptomycetaceae; genus Streptomyces; species Streptomyces sp. NPDC033180. The sequence continues at coordinate 551,955 of NZ_JBVIPU010000003.1, forward strand.
GACCTGGGCGCGATCGACGCCCGGGAGATCTCCTCCTTCCCCGTCGGCGACGGCATCGTGCTCCGCGTCGGCCGCTACGGCCCCTACATCGAGCGCGGCGAGAAGGACGCGGAGGGCCACCAGCGCGCCGACGTGCCCGACGACCTGCCGCCGGACGAGCTGACGGTCGAGTACGCCGAGGAGCTGCTCGCCAAGCCGAGCGGTGACTTCGCGCTCGGCACCGACCCCACGTCGGGCCACGAGATCATCGCCAAGGACGGCCGTTACGGCCCGTACGTCACCGAGGTGCTCCCCGAGGGCACCCCGAAGACCGGCAAGAACGCGGTCAAGCCGCGGACGGCCTCGCTCTTCAAGTCCATGTCACTCGACACGGTGACGCTCGATGACGCCCTCAAGCTGATGTCCCTGCCGCGTGTGGTCGGGGCGGACGCCGAGGGCGTGGAGATCACCGCGCAGAACGGCCGCTACGGCCCGTATCTGAAGAAGGGCACGGACTCGCGGTCCATCGACACCGAGGAGCAGCTCTTCAGCATCACGCAGGAAGAGGCCCTCGCGATCTACGCCCAGCCCAAGCAGCGCGGGCGGGCCGCCGCCAAGCCGCCGCTGAAGGAGCTCGGCGAGGACCCGGTCAGCGGGAAGCCCGTCGTCGTCAAGGACGGCCGCTTCGGGGCGTATGTCACGGACGGCGAGACGAACGCGACGCTGCGGGCCGCCGACAGTGTCGAGGACATCACCGCCGAGCGGGGCTACGAACTGCTCGCCGAGAAGCGGGCGAAGGGTCCGGCCAAGAAGACCGCCAAGAAGGCGGCGAAGAAGGCTCCCGCGAAGAAGACCGCAGCCAAGAAGACAGCCGCCAAGAAAACGGCTGCCAAGAAGACGACGGCTGCGAAGAAGACCACTACGAAGACGGCCGCCGCCAAGAAGACCGCGGCTTCGGCCACGAAGGCGTCCGACTCCGAGTAGGCAGCCGCGTACGTCACCTGGTGACGGCGCTGTGAATGTGTGAACCGAAGGGGCGCCCGTTTGTTCGGGCGCCCCTTCGGAGTGTCACACCGTGCGGATAGGCTGGACGGATGACGCGTGCAGAGCAGCCAACGGCCGGAAACCCGGCCCCCGACAACGCCCTGGTCGCAGATTCCCGAGAGCGTGCGGTCCGCGCCTTGCTGCGCGTGCCGCAGCTGAAGCGGCTCTGGAGCGCCCAGCTCGTCGGCGGTGTCGGCGATGCCCTCGCCCTCCTCGTCCTGGTGGTGCTCGCCCTTCAAGCGGCCATCGCCGAGGCGGCGTTCGGCGGCGGCTACCGAGGGGTCGCGTTCGCGGTCACCGCTGTCTTCGGGGCACGCGTTCTCGCGACGCTGCTCTTCGGAGCGGTGCTTCTCGGGCCGCTGAGCTCGATCACCTCACCGGACGGGCCGCTGGACCGGCGCTGGACGATGGTCGTGTCGGACGGCCTGCGGGCCGGACTCCTGATCGTCGCGCCGCTGTGGATCGACTGGACGCCGGACAACGCGCTCGCGATGCTGCTCGTGACCGCCTTCGTGATCGGCGTCGCCGAACGCTTCTGGACGGTCTGCCGCGAGAGCGCGGCGCCCGCGCTGCTGCCCTCGCCGCCCCTGGAGGGCGCGACGGTGCGTCCGCTGCCGGACCACATGGACGCGCTGCGGCGCCTGTCGCTGCGTACGGGATTCATCGCGCTGCCGCTCGCGGCCGCCGCGCTTGTCGCCATCACCCTGGTGGGGAATCTGCTGGGCGCCGGGATCGACTGGTTCGAGGCGCATCAGGCGGGGCTCGCCTCGTTCGTCGCCGCCGGGCTCTTCGCGGCCTCGCTGTCGATCGTCTACTTCCTCGAACTTCCCGCCACGCAGACGCCACGCGCGCGTAGCCCGCTCGAAGGGCTGCGCAGGCCGCGCACCGGCAGCGGAACCGACCGCGGCCGCACCGGCGCGATCCCGCTGCTCGTCGCCGCCTGCGCCGCGATCGCCGGGGCCGTCGCGGCCTCCGTCGCGGTCGCCGTGCTGCACGCCAAGGACCTGGACGGCGGGCCCGTCACGTACGGCCTGATCGTCCTCGCGCTGACCGGCGGCACGGCCGTCGGTATCCGCACCGCGCCGTCGCTGCTGCCCTCGCTCTCGCGCCGCAGGCTGCTCGCGCTCGCGATCGCCCTCACCGGCGTCGCGCTGCTCGCCGCAGGACTCGTGCCCGACGTGACGACCGTGCTGCTGCTCCTCGCGCTCGCCGGGGTGGCCGCGGGCATCGCCGCGCACACCGGGCACGCGCTGCTCGACCAGGAGGTCGAGGACTACCGCAGGGCGCGCACGACGGAACATCTCCAGGCGGTCGTACGCCTCTTCATCGCGCTCGGCGCGCTCATCGCCCCGGTGGTCGCGGCGGCGATCGGGCCGCACCGCTTCGTCAACGGCAAGTTCGTGTTCGACCACGGAGGCGCCGCCTTCACGCTGATGCTGGTGGGCGCGCTGCTCCTGCCGGTGGCCGCGATGGTCCTCGCCAAGATCGACGACCGGCAGGGCGTGCCGCTGCGCCACGACCTGCGGGACGCGCTGCGCGGCGGCGACGACCCCGAGCAGGGGATCGCCGCCACGGGGTTCTTCATCGCCCTGGAGGGCGGCGACGGCGCGGGCAAGTCCACGCAGGCCGAGGCGCTCGCCGAGTGGATCCGGGCCAAGGGCCACGAGGTCGTCGTGACGCGCGAGCCGGGGGCGACCCCGGTCGGCAAGCGACTGCGCTCGATCCTGCTCGACGTCTCGTCGGCAGGCCTCTCGCACCGCGCCGAAGCACTTCTGTACGCCGCCGACCGCGCCGAGCACGTCGACACGGTCGTACGTCCCGCCCTTGAGCGGGGCGCGGTCGTCATCTCCGACCGGTACATCGACTCCTCCGTCGCCTACCAGGGCGCGGGCCGCGATCTGTCGCCGACCGAGATCGCCCGTATCTCGCGGTGGGCGACGGCAGGGCTCGTGCCGCATCTGACGGTGCTGCTCGATGTCTCTCCGGAGGCGGCCCGCGAGCGCTTCACCGAGGCGCCCGACCGCCTCGAGTCGGAGCCCGCCGAGTTCCACGCGCGCGTGCGGTCCGGTTTCCTGACGCTCGCCGCGGCCGACCCGGGGCGCTATCTGGTGATCGACGCAGCCCAGGAGCCGGAGGCGGTCACGACCGTGGCCCGGCACCGGCTCGACCTGATGCTGCCGCTCTCCGAGGCCGAGGTGAAGGCGCAGGAGGAGGCCCGCAAGGCCGCCGAGGAAGAGGCGCGGCGCAAGGCCGAGGAAGAAGCCGCGCGCAAGGCCGAGGAGGAGCGGGTCGAGCGCGAGCGCCAGGAGCAGCTCGCCAAGCTCCGCGCCGAGGAGGAGGAGCGCAAGCGCCGCGAGTTGGAGGAGGCGCAGCGCCGGGAGGCGGAACGGCAGGCGGAGGAGGCAAGGCAGCGCGCCGAGGAGGCGAAGCGCCGGGCCGAGGAGGAGCAGGCACGCCTGCTGGCCGAGGAGAAGGTGCGGGCGGCCGAGGCGGAGCGGCGCCGCCAGGAGGCTGAGGAAGAGGCGCGGCTGCGTGCCGAGGCCGAGGCGCGACGCATCGAGAAGCAGCGCAAGGCTGAAGAGGCGCTGCTCCGGGCCGAGGAGGCGCGGCGGCTGGCTGCGGCTTCCGCGGCGGCTGCGGCTGCCGCTTCGAGCGCGGCGGCTTCGGCTCCGGCTGCGAAGCCTGTTTCGGCTCCTGCTCCTGCTCCTGCTCCGGCTGCGAAGCCTGCGTCGGCTCCGGCTCCGGCTCCGGCTCCGAAACCGAGTTCTGCTCAGAAGCCGACTACTGCTCCAACTCCCGCTTCGTCCGGTGCTCCTGCGGACGCCGTGCCGGACAACGAGACGACGATTCCCACTCCCGTGGTGCAGCCGGGTGCGCCCGCGCCGGGTGCGGCCGACGAGACCGCGGTGCTCCCGCAGGTACAGGACGCCTCCCACTCGGAGGAGACCGAGGTGCTGTCGCAGCCGCCGGTGCCGGGTGCTGCCGACGAGACGGCCGTGCTGCCTTCGGTACGAGAGGACGCCGACGAGACGGCCGTGCTGCCCCCGGTACGGGAGGAGGACAAGGTGCCGCCGGGTTACTTCCGCGACGAGCGCCCTGCGTCCTCGCCCGACGGCGGGAACGACCGCACCCGTGAGCTGCCCCAGGTCGATGAGCACGGTGAGCCTCGTGAGCGGCCTCGCTCGGACTGGGCGGAGGAGACTCCGCTGGACGATCTGCCGTCGCTGGCCGACGAGTTGCTGGGGGAGCGGGACGAGGACGAGGGCGGCCGGGGCGGCCGTGGGCGGAAGAGGCGCTGAGCCTCGCCGAGCCCGCGTTGTCGGCCGAGCGGACCGCGTTGTCAGTGGCGTGCTCCACAATGAGTTCGACAGCGTGACGTGCGACGTGTGCGACGCAGGTGTGCAGGGTGGAGGCGGTGACCGATGACCGTATGGGACGACCTGGTGGGCCAGGAGCGGGTGAGTGAGCAGCTCGGCGCCGCGGCCCGGGACGCCGACACGCTGGTCACCGCCGTGGCCGCGGGCACCCCGCGCCCCGAGGCGTCGAAGATGACGCACGCGTGGCTGTTCACCGGACCGCCCGGCTCCGGGCGGTCCACCGCCGCCCGCGCCTTCGGTGCCGCGCTTCAGTGCACCAGCCCGGACCGCGCGCTCGGCGGCGCACCCGGCTGCGGCTTCTGCGACGGTTGCCACACGAGCCTGGTCGGCACGCACGCCGACGTCGAAGTGGTGCGCACGGACCTGCTGTCCATCGGCGTGAAGGAGACCCGCGAGCTGGTCAGGCGTGCCCAGATGTCGCCTGCGGGCGGCCGCTGGCAGGTCATCGTCCTGGAGGACGCCGACCGCCTCACCGAGGGCGCGGGCAACGTCCTCCTGAAGGCCGTGGAAGAGCCCGCCCCCCGCACCGTATGGCTGCTCTGCGCCCCCTCGCTCGAGGACGTGCTGCCCACCATCCGCTCGCGCTGCCGCCACCTGACGCTGCGTACGCCTCCGGTGGACGCGGTCGCGGACGTACTCATCCGGCGTGACGGCATCGAGCCCGATGTCGCCGCTGCCGCCGCGCGCGCCACCCAGGGGCACATCGGCCGCGCCCGCCGTCTCGCGACCGACCCGCGGGCACGCGAGCGCCGCGCCGCCGTGCTCAAGCTGCCCCTGCGGGTGGAGGACATCGGCGGCTGCCTCAGGGCGGCGCAGGAGCTGATCGACACGGCAGGAGACGACGCGAAGCAGGTCGCGGAGGAGGTCGACGTCAAGGAGACCGACGACCTGAGGGCGGCGCTCGGCGCGGAGAAGGGCGGCCGGATGCCGCGCGGCACCGCGGGCGTCATGAAGGACCTCGAGGACCGGCAGAAGCGCCGCAGGACCCGCACCCAGCGCGACAGCCTCGACCTGGCGCTCATCGAACTGACCGGTGTCTACCGAGACGTGCTGACCTTGCAGCTCGGCTCCCGCGTGGCACTGGCGAACACGGAGGTGATCGACATGCTGGAACGCCTGGCGCGCGGCACCTCGCCCGAGTCGACGCTGCGCCGCATCGAGGCGATCGGCGCCTGCCGCACGGCACTGGACCGCAATGTGGCGCCGCTGCTCGCGGTGGAGGCCATGACGGTGGCGCTGCGGGCGGGTTAGCCGCGTCGCGGGGGCGGGCCGCCCCGTGGGCTGCCGTCCATATGGGGCGGGTTGACGGAGTCACCCATACGGGCACTTTGTGTCACTGATCCAACGCAGGGCGTTAGGCTCACGTGATGCGCATCAGAGGACTCCGCACCCCCGCGACCGCGTTCCTGGCCGCCGGACTGCTCATCTCCGGCTGCTCGGCCGGGAGCACGACGGCGGACGTGTCCATGGCCGCGCTGCCCCGCGCCACGCCGCAGGAGCTGTCTCCGTACTACGGACAGAAGCTGAGCTGGCGCGAGTGCGGCGTCGCCGGCTTCGAGTGCTCCACGATGAAGGCGCCGCTGGACTACGCGAAGCCGGACGGCCCGGCGATCAAGCTCGCCGTATCCCGGAAGAAGGCCACCGGACCCGGCAAGCGCCTCGGCTCGCTCCTGGTCAACCCGGGCGGCCCCGGCGGCTCGGCGATCGGCTACCTCCAGTCGTACGCGGCCCTCGGCTACCCCGAAGAGGTCCGCGCCCAGTACGACATGGCAGCGGTCGATCCGCGCGGCGTGGCCCGCAGCGAGCCCGTCACCTGCCTCGACGGCAAGCAGATGGACGCGTACACGCAGACGGACGTCACCCCGGACGACGAGCGCGAGGCCGGCCAACTGTCGCTCTCCTTCAAGAAGTTCACGGCGGGCTGCGAGAAGCGGTCCGGTGAGGTGCTGCCGCATGTCTCCACGGTCGAGGCGGCTCGCGACATGGACATCCTGCGCGCGGCGCTCGGCGACGAGAAGCTGAGCTACGTGGGCGCTTCGTACGGCACCTTTCTGGGGGCGACGTACGCCGGCCTCTACCCCGACCGCGTCGGCCGCCTCGTCCTGGACGGCGCGATGGACCCCTCGCTGCCGGCACGCCGCATGAACCGGGACCAGACGGCGGGCTTCGAGACAGCGTTCCAGTCGTTCGCGAAGGACTGCGTGGGCCGGTCGGACTGCCCTCTGGGCACGAAGAGCGAGGCGGACGCGGGCAAGCGCCTCAAGTCCTTCTTCGACGAGCTGGACCGCACGCCGATCCCCACCGGCGACTCCGACGGCCGCAAGCTCGGCGAGGCGCTGGCCACGACGGGCGTGATCGCCGCGATGTACGACGAAGGGGCCTGGCCCCAACTGCGCACGGCGCTGGCCACCGCGATGAGGGACAAGGACGGCGCGGGCCTCCTCTCCCTCTCGGACAGCTACTACGAGCGCGACGGCGACGGCACGTACGCGAACCTCATGTTCGCCAACGCCGCCGTGAACTGCCTGGACCTGCCCCCGGCCTTCGACACGGCCGCCGACGTCGAGAAATCCCTCCCGGACTTCGAGAAGGCCTCCCCGGTCTTCGGCGAGGGTCTGGCCTGGGCCTCGCTGAACTGTGCGTACTGGCCGGTGAAGGCGACGGGCGAGCCGCACCGCATCGAGGCGGACGGCGCGGCCCCGATCGTCGTGGTCGGCACCACGCGCGACCCGGCGACCCCCTACCGCTGGGCCGAGGCCCTGGCCGACCAGCTCTCCTCCGGCAAGCTGCTCACCTACGAGGGGGACGGCCACACGGCGTACGGGCGCGGCAGCAAGTGCGTGGACTCGGCGATCAACGCGTACCTGCTGGATGGCAAGGCCCCGGACGACGGAAAGCGCTGCTCGCAGGGGTGACGCGGCCCCCGGAGGGCCGCCCGCCGGGGGTGGACGGAGCACCCTCGGAAACTGTGTAGACTTGGCGTCGCTGCTGATCGCACCATAGGTGCGGGCCGCGTGCCGCCTTAGCTCAGATGGCCAGAGCAACGCACTCGTAATGCGTAGGTCTCGGGTTCGAATCCCGAAGGCGGCTCTGTGGAAGCCCCAGGACTCACTCGCCGTGACCTGGGGCTTTTGCTTTTATCGGATGCGGCGACGGCGCTGAGCACGAGCCGCGCGGGTGTCGGTGGTCTCAGTTCTGGTCTCAGTGGGGCCCGCAGACGGCGGAACGAAGCACTCTCCCATGCGCCGCATCGCGTCCTTTCGACAGGTGGGATCGTCCCTTCACGTAGCGCCTCGTCTGGCTGATCTGGGTGTGCCGCAGGCGGATGTCCACGCCGACGACCTCGAACCCGGCCAGGTGGTAGCCCATGGACAGGCCGCCGGCTCCGCAGCACAGGTCCAGCAGCTTCAGTCCGTTGGGGCGGCGCAGCGGCAGCACGGAAGCGATGCCCGGCTGCTGCCGGAGGGCAGCGGGTCCGGGCAGAAACCTGCGCGGACTGTCGGTGGGGTGGGTCATGCTGGAGGTCTCCAGTCCTCTGTGAAGGGGCTGGGTGACGGGGGCGGTCCGGTGTCATTGGCGTGAGTTCGGACCGTCCTCGGCTCAAGAGGCCGGGGATGGGACAGGGGAAGCGGATGGCGGGGGCGTGGCTGGTGCTGGCCGTGCAGGATGCGGAGCGTACGCACGGCGGGAACGACGGGTATGACGATGAGCCGTCCCGGCACTACAGCTGGGACAGCACCGTGCCCAATCACGCCGCCTTGGCCGCGGGCGACGTGATCGCGCTGTGGGACACCAAGTCGCTGTTGGGTATCTCGGTCATCGAGGGCATCGACACCGGGCAGGCGGTCAAGGAGACCTACACGTGTCCGGAGTGCGGCCGGGCGCGGGCCTCGCGCCCCCGGCGCAACAAGACGCCGGCCTACCGGTGCTGGACCTGCAAGGCCGAGTTCGACGCCCCGACGGTGCACCGCAAGCCCGTCACCACCTACCGTTCGCGCCACGCGACTGCCTGGGTCGACATGGCCGGCCTGCTCACAGCGGCCGACCTGCGGGGGTTGTGCCATTCCCCCAAGTCCCAGTTGAGTCTGCGCCCGCTGGACTGGCCCCGGATGCGCGCCCAGATCACCGCCAGCGGTGCGCCAACCACGGTGGACATCGCCGATGCCGCCCAGCGCCAGATTGCTGGCGGCCACCGTACGACCACCGTCCGGGCTCGCCTAGGCCAAGCCACCTTCCGTAAGAGGCTCTTGGACGAGCACGGCGAGGTCTGTGCGTTCACCGGGCCCGCCCCGGCGGCAGCGCTGGAAGCGGCCCACCTGTACAGCTACGCCACCGACGGCCAGCACCACCCCCAGGGCGGCCTGCTGCTGCGCCGGGACCTGCACCGCCTGTTCGACCTGGGACTCATCGCGGTCGACCTCGGACGCGGCACGCTGGATGTGGCACCGGCGCTGGCGGCCTTCGACGACTATGCACGCCTGCACGGCCGTCCGGTGACCGTGACACTGGGCAAGGGCCACCGCACCTGGCTGACGACGCACTGGGAATTACACCGACCCCAGAGCAGCGCCTGAAGCGCCAGAGCCCCCTGCCCCGTTAGCTGCGGAAGTGGTTTCGCTTGACCACGGCCTTGCGGATGTTGATCGTGGCCCCGCCGCGGGAGCAGGGGCCGAGGAGTTGGACGGCGATCCAGCCGCCGAAGATGACTGCGGCCAGGATGATGAGCTGCTGCACGAACGCCGCGAGTGCGGCGATGAAGCCGGTGAGCAGGAGCAGGCCGCCGCAGACCGCGGCGAAGCCGACGCCACCGAGCGCGATGTTCACCGCCGTACGCGAGACACCTGGGCGGGGCTCGGCCGGGGCCGAGGTGGTCGGTGCGGGGGTAAGGGTGTAGCCGGTGACCACGCGGCCGTCGGGCAGGACGATGCTCTGCACCGCGGGCGCGTGGCCCGGTTGCACGAGTGCGGGAGGCGCCGCGTGTGGCACGGCAGGCGTGATCGGTATGGGGTGGTGGACCTCGATGGCGGTGGCCTGCTCGGGGTAGTCCATGGGGCACTCCGGCGGGTAGGGCGGCGGGGCCCGCGTCAGGTGTGATGCGGGCCCGCGGCGGGTGTGACGGAGAGGTGTGATGCGGTGTGACGGGCCGCTGTGATGGGGCGTCACACCCGTGTCTACCTAGGGGTTTGGGTGTGACGTAGCCCGTCACATGTGACAGGCGTCAGGCCGCTGCGAGGGTGGGCACGATCCGCCACCGGCCGCTCTGGTTGGTCGGCTCCAGCCGGCCGTCCAGAGCCGCGTCCTTGAGCCGCTTGGACACCCAGGAGCGGGACAGTCCGTGCTGGTCGCACCAGTCCGTGAAGTCCTTCGGGCCCACGACCATGCGCCCCTCGTCCTCGAACTGCGCGAGCGCCTCATCGAGCAGGCGCCGGGCCCCCTCCGGGGCGGGCTTGTGGCCCTGCTCCTGCCCGAACACCGGCGTCTCGTCGCCCGGCTGGTTGTCGGGGAGTTCGGCCTCCGGGTTGATGTCCTGGTCTTCGGGGTCGGCGCCCGCGCGGTGGTCGTCGTCCATCTCGTCTTCCTCCGAGGGGGCTGCGGGGTCTTCCGGGCGGGTGCGGTCGGTGTAGGCGCTTCCGGCGACGCTGGCCGCCGCGTGGGCGGTCACGTCGTCGATGGCCATGCGGTGGGCGGCGAACTCGCGGTCGACCCATTCGAGGGTCACGGGGTCGTTGCGGAAGGTGCGGGCCGGGTTGGCGTACAGCTCTTCCTCGATTCCTGCGGCCACCAGGTAGCAGTAGCCGGGCTTGCGGTTCTTCCACGCGCCGGGGTTGGCGCCCGCATCGAGCACGTCCTCCGGCAGCGCGAAGGAGGCGTCCCGCTCGTCCACGCCGAAGCACAGTGAGGCGGGCAGGCTCGCACGGGTGTCGGTGCTGATCTGGTAGCCGCTGGCCCGCTACATGGAGATGATCAACGAGATACCGGCCGAGCGGGCTTCCTGGGCGATCGTGGTGAACACGTCGTCGTCCAGGCGGGCGAGGGTGTTGGCGGCCTCCTCGAACCACGAGATCAGGTAGGCCATGCCCGCGCAGCCACACGCCCGCCCATCCTTGCGGCAGGAGTGCGCCGGGTCGTTCTGCACCTCGGCCGCCTCCGGGCACCACGAGCGGTAGCCGTGCGAGCCGAGCCACGCGGTACGCGCCGGGATCGCGGCCTTAACGGCCTCGATCAGAAGGCACGTGGAGTTCCGGAGATCCAGTCGACCGACACCTGGTCGAGGTAGGCGTCGTCGTCCTTCGTGAACCTTCCCCAGTCGACTCGTACGGTGACCTCCTGCTCGTCCCGTCGGCGAGTCGTCAGGGACGTCACCTGAGCGAGGCGGGCCGCGGAGAAGCGACCGATGCCCTTGGCGCCGAGGACCCGTCGGCCAAGTCCTTCGCTCTGCGGGGACCGGTGGCGATGGGGCGTGGCGATCTCCAGCCAGGTGCCACGCACGGTCTCCGGCGACATGCCATGGCCGTCGTCCCACACCTCGATGGAACCGCTACCCGCCACGAGGGGCGCGTTGAACCGGATGACGACGAGGCTTGCGTCGGCGTCGTACGCGTTCTTCACCAGCTCGGTGAGCGCGACGCGCTCGTTACTGATCAGCTCCTCGCCCAGGGTGCTCATGAGGCGAGCCCGAGGCCGGAGATAAGCCTTGGCGTTCTCGGAGTCCACCCGCGCCCCCGCTCCTGGTGACCTTCAGCTTGTTGCACCATGGATCGCAGTGAACTGGCGGAATCCTACAGCTGGTTCAAGTGCGGACCATGTGATTGAAGGGCGCTGGTGGCCGATAATGTTCGACGTTTTCCCGACGGCTCGAACGTGTCTTCTGCGCCCTGGTGTCGTTAGCCAAGCGGAGTGGTGCATCACTCCTGACGAGTGAGCGGAATTCGGCGCTGGACTCCACTATGATCGATCATCTTGAGGCGTGGAACACTGGTTCGAGCCCGCTGCTGGCGGGGGTAGGCAAGCCGAGCTGGGAACTGGTCGGCGGCCCAGCTGTTCCCGATGCCCAAGGCGTCGGAATCCTTGCTTCCACCAGGAGGTCTGTGATCTCCTGGTGCTCATTCATGTCATGCGTACGGAGGGTTGTGCTGTGAAGGGGAGCGGCTACGGCGTACCTCTTGAACGCAGTGACTACCTTGAGCTTGCCCCACACGAGGACAGCTGCGAACCAGAGGGTTTCCAGGAGTGGCTGGAAGGCTTCGGTAAGGGCAAGCGGCTGGCCGTCGATCTCTTCTCCGGCGCCGGGGGGCTCAGTTTCGGCGTCGAGCGGGCGGGGTGGACCACTGCGGCGGCGGTGGACTTCGACGAGCGCGCGCTGGAGACCCACCGGGCGAACTTTCCCGGACTCAGCCTGCACATGGACCTTGGTGATCCCGACGAGCGCGACAGGCTCGTGGAGATTCTCGAGCCTGCCGACATCGATCTCGTGGCAGGAGGCCCGCCGTGCCAGCCCTTCAGCCGAGCCGGGCGAAACAAGATCCGTGACCTGGTCAAGAACCACGGGCGTGATCCGGAGGACCGTCGGAAGGAGCTCTGGAGCGCCTACCTCGACATCGTCAAGCGGATCCGGCCGCGCGTGGTCCTCATGGAGAACGTGCCCGACATGGGGCTGCACGACGACTTCTTCGTGATCCGGACGATCGAGGAGGAGCTGGAGGAGCTCGGGTACGCGACGCAGGTGCGGCTTGTCGACGCGTGGAACTACGGCGTTCCGCAGCACCGGAAGCGGCTCATTCTCCTGGCGAGGAGGGATGTCGCCGACTTCAGCTGGCGCGAACGCGATCAGAAGCACACCACCCTGCGCGACGCGATCGGCGATCTCCCAGCGCTGGATGTCGTGCCCACGGAGCGGGTCGGCGAGCGGGAGATGTCCTACCGCAAGTCGCGTAGCCTGCCGCCCTTCGCCGAGGTGATGCGCGAGGACGCGCCACGCGGACGCGTCTGGGATCACATGACGCGCAGGGTCCGGAAGGACGACCACCGGATCTTCGAGCTTATGGAGTCCGACACAAAGTACTCGGATCTGCACAAGCTGCTGAAGACCGATGAAGAGAAGACGTATCAGCGCTACAGCGCGGACAAGTACACGGACAAGTACAAGAAACTGGACTGGGGAGAGCTGAGCCGCACGATCACGGCTCACATCGCCAAGGACGGCTACTGGTACATCCACCCCGAGCAGCTGCGCACCCTCACCGTGCGGGAGGCCGCACGCGTCCAGACCTTCCCTGACAAGTTCCGGTTCGCAGGCACTCGGAGTGACGCGTTCCGGCAGATCGGCAACGCCGTTCCTCCTCTGTTGGGGGAAGCTGCTGCTGAGGTGCTCAGGCCAGTCGACGGTACCTCCGGTGGGGCTGAGGGACTTCAGCCTCACTGGCGGGAGGTCCGGAGTGCCCTCACGGAGTGGGCGGAGCGACGCCGCGACGGAGCGGACTGGTACCAGCTTCCGCGTGAGCGTGACGGAGAGCGGTTCTCTCTCCATGCAGCGGTCGTCGCCATAATTTCCGGGGCGAAGATCAAACCGGCCGCGATGGCTGAGCTCATGGACACCGTCCGGCGTTCCAAGACGCTGACTGCGACGTTGTTCCTGAAGCTGCTTGAGGCGGCGCCCACGGTGCCGGCCAGGTCCCGTCTCGACCGCCTGACCCCGCTGGTGGACAAGCCCTACGCCTGGCGTTGGGACAAGCGGCTCGACGTTCCCGAGAAGCTGGGTATGAAGCCGGCCGAGAGGTCCCTCTACCTTCTGCTGATCGGCGAGGACCTGATGCTCGTCGGACAGGCAACTCTGAGGGTCGCGGCGCGGATGAACGGCCAGGAGGCGGATCACCCGAACCGGCTCAGCGAGGGGCGCGTCAACCTTGTGAAGCTCGTCGGTGCAGGGAAGGACGCCCCTTTGCGGATGGGGGCGATCCGGCTCATAGGAGCCGACCTGTGCCGGGATGAGGGGCCGGTCTGCTCTGACTGTCCGCTGATCGCGTACTGCCCCCGCCGGAAGGCGCGTCCGGACGATCTGCTGACCCTGGCTGCCGTGCAGGAGTAGCCGACGGGCGACGCGATGTCGTGGTGCCCCCGTCTGCGGACTTCGCCACTTTCTGCGCGGCTTCCATCGCGTCTCGACGGACCTCGCACTCCCAGATCCGGACCACGGTCCAGCCGGCAGCTGTGGCCTGCTCGGTGTTCCGTCGATCCCGGGCCTTGTTGGCATTGATCTTGTCCCGCCAGAGGGAGGCGTTGGGGCCTCGGAACCTCTGGGGGCCGTGATCAGGGCAGTCGTGCCAGAAGCAGCCGTCCACGAACACGGCGACGTGATGGCGGGGCAGTACGAAGTCGGCGGTGCAGCGAGGGGCCACCTGCTGCTGGAGACGGAACCTGAGTCCCAGGCGGTGTACCGCTTTCCTGAGAAGGATCTCCGGCCTGGTGTTCCGCGCACGGCGGCCGCGCAGGTGTTCTCCTTCGGCAGTGGGGACCCACTGCTGTCCCGGTCTGCTGTCACCTTCGGTCATGATCAGAACCCGAGCCTGTCGACGTGGTGGGTAAGGGAGGGTGCCACACTCTCCCCATGCTCCGGGAACCAGTCGAACTCAGCGTCGATGACCATGGCCGAGTCGAGTTGCCGCTCGGGCTGCTGGCGGAGGCCGGCCTCTCACCGGGCGCCAGGCTCGTCGCCTTCAGTGACACGGACGGTCGCACCGTGCTGAGGCGGGCAGAGGACGCGATGAGGGATCTGATCGAGAAGGGGCACCTCTGACGCGCCGGACGGGTTCGCGGCTGATGTGCGAACCCGCTGGGGCTTCCTCCCGATCGCCTACGGGGCCGGGGTGAACCCCAGGCGTAGTGCCTCGGTCCGTGTGTGAAGTGCCTGCACGGCCTGCGCCTCGGGAACCTCCTCGCCGAGCTCGAGGCGTTTGCCCACGAAGTGAGCCAGCTGCCGCTGCCACGGCTCGAGGACGCGTGTCTCCTTGGCCCAGTCCTCGATCGCGTACCACTCGTCGGCGGGGAACTGAGCGGCCTCCTCGCCCGCTCCCGTCTCGTCGCCGGTACCGCCCGCGAGCGCGGTCTCGTCCAGCGGTTGGTCGAGCAGCTCCGACGAGAGAGCGCGCGGAACGGTCCAGGGCACCTCCGACACGGCGTCCCAGCAGGCGACCTTCTTGGCCCACTCACCGACGTGATTTCCCGCCAGAGGTGTGGTCACCGCCCGCATGACCCTGGGACAGAGGTCATGGACCGCTGACTCCAGAACCGGAGACAGCGACTGCTCCCGCCAGATCCGGTCGAGGTCGATCCGACGGTCGGTCGCCAGGGAGAGGCGTGCCACGGTGTACGTGGTGATCATGCTCTTGTGGCTGCCGGCACCGTGGATCGCAGCGATGCGGTCCACGGCCTTGAACAGGATGGCCATGCCGATCACGCGTTGGCAGTACTGGAGGTCTACGCGCGGTGGTGCCTCCTCGACGCGCAGCATGAACTCTACGAAGTTCTTCTGAGCACCCCGGCTGACCAAGTGGGGCAGCCGATGCCACGAGTGGACGTACTTGGCCAGGTCTGCTTTCGTGAACTTTCTCTTTGCCGGGTTCAGCTTCTTGAACTGCCGCTGCCGGGCAGGAGTCCGAGCCTTCGCCAAGGCGTCCGTGTACTGGCCGCGGGCCCGCTCGTAGAACCAGTGGGTCTCCTGGCTACTGCCGTCCGTCGCGGGCGCCCACAGGGAACGGGTGATCCGCTGGATCTCCACGTGGTACTCGTGGTTCGAGCTGAAGTCGACCTGGGTCACCCTGTTCTGGGTGTTGGAGTACTCCGAGATCTTCGGAACGATCTCCGCGAGCCGGTCGGGAGCGACCTCCGTCAGCTTCATCTGGACCCGCACCTCGGACAGGTCGGCCTTGTCACGCGTGAGTGTGTGGTGGAGCGAGGCTGTGGTCTGTCCTCCGTTCACGATCTGGAGACCGTGCACCCCGGAGATGTGGGTGGGCACTCCGTCCGGCCCTCTCACGAAGTCGACCTGCGACGCCGTAGCTGTGATCCCGTTGTTGTAGGCCAGGAACCGGCCGGGCACGTGGAGCAGGGTCTCCCGAATGCCCCGGTTGACCGCGCCCCGGGTCTGGAGGAAGGAACGCACGTTCAGTTCCAGGAGCCGGGTGTCGTACTCCGCGTACAGCTCAGCGAGCATCTGCCCGGGTATGACGGCCAGGACCACCGAGTGGTCCTCCTCCGAGCTGGGAGCCGAGACACAGGGGAGGGGCGGGGAGAAGGGAACCACGATGGGCTCGCCCAGAGCACCCGACGTGGCGTGGCGGTGCAGTCGCGCGAGGTCCCACACCTCGTGGGTCACCGGCAGGCCGTCGAGGTCCGAGGCCGGCACCTCGGTGAAGGTGGCGACCCGGTTGCTCAGCAGGAAGAGCCTGATCCGCTGGACTTCGGTGAGTGCCTTCTCGACCGCCGCGCACATGTCGTACACGTCGAAGGACTCGTCGATGTGCTGCTGCAGTCCATCCCGGCACCGCACGGCGAACGTCAGGAGGCGCCTGAAGCACGTCTCCGTCTGCCCCTTGGTGAGTTTGGTGTCCAGTGGAGTGAGCTGGAAGTCAGTCACGAACAGGTCCAGGGACTCGCCCGACTCACCGATGCCGTAGCCGTGCACCTCGTGACCATGTGCCTTGTGGAAGGCGGTGAAGGTGTTGGACACCACGCCTGCCTGCTCCAGGTCCTCGAAGACGCGTCGTGTGAACGTCTCCGGGGTGGTCGTCCCCTCGGCGTCGGCCGTCGCTTGGACGTCGGCCACCAGGCTTCTGGAGAACTCCGTGAGTTCGAGCTCAGCCATTTGATCCCCCGATCAGTTCCTTCACTTCGTCGACTTCGGCGCGGTACGCCCCCAGTGCCGACACATCCAGGTGGTACGAGCAGTCGCCGACCCCGTCGGGGAGGTCGGACTCGACCAGCCTCGGGAACTCGTCCCGCACGTGCCAGAACCTCAGGTCGCGGAGGGTGTACCGGGGTTCGTCGTACAGGTCCCGGTGCCCGGGCAGGTACCCGGCCTGGATCAGCAGACCGTCGAACCGGGCACGCGCTGTGGGGTCGGTGAGCTGCTGACGCACGTGTTCCACCCGTCGGTTCAGACTCTCGCCCCTGCCACCGCGCCGCTCGTCGAGCTGGACGAGGGTGAGCAGCAGCGCGGACGTGCCGGTTCCGTCGAGCTGCCGCTCGCTGGCGATCCGGATGCTCCGGGGGCGCTTCGCCGTGCTGGCCTTCGTCTCTATGGCCACGTCGGGGAGCTCGAAGTCCTGGTTGGTTCCCGTGGGGCCGGTCCACGCCTCGACGGCCTCGGGCTGGGACAGCTCGGCGAACAGGACGTCTCCCAGCATCAACAGCTCTCCGTAGAGGCCACGACGCGCCTCGACGCTCAGCCCGTCCCTGCTGACGGCACGGAGGAGGTCCTGCCACCTGCCGAACCGTTCCACGGCTGCGGACAGGGCCTCGGTGGCGTCAGGGGCGGCCTTCGCGACGTCGGCGACGTCAGCGACGAGCGGGTTGAACACCTCGCTGAGGTCGTTGGCGGTCAGGATCACCTGGAGTTCGTACTCAAGGCGTGACACGGCACTCAGGTTCATCTCGATCCCGGCAGCCCTGGGCAGACGCCCGACGGAGCGCACGATCGGGTCCGCGGAGCGCGCATCAGCCCGAAGGACCAGCATGCGCTGCCGTGCGGGGTGAGAGACGGCGAGGAAGATGTCGAGCTGCGACTCCGGGTGCAGGCGGAGGCTGGACCGCCCTGGGACCCCCTGCGGGCTCTCCAGCTTGTGCCACTCGTCCTCGGTGACGGTCACGCGTCGTCCTCCTCCTCGTCGATCGTGTAGATGTCCTCCTGGAACCAGACGGAGTTGGCGACATACTCGGTCTTGGCCTGGTAGTCGGAGTGCGGGAAGCTCAGCTGGAAACCGACGAGGGGCGCCTTCGTACCTGCCTTGTCGGCGTCCGGGACCGCGAGGGGATAGATCAGCAGCAGCCCTTGGTCGGTGCGGCGCTGCCGCCGGATGTGAGGACCGGCCGGCGTCTTCGGCACAGACTGCTTGTCTTGGAGTTCCGCTGCCCGTGCTGCAGCCCTGTCCGCTGCCTTCAGCTGGTCGTCGTCGAGGTCGATCAGCTCGTCCGGCGGGCTGAGCACGCGCCGGATCGTGTACCGCCCCTCGTCCCTGAAGCGCTCGTTGAGAGCCTTGCGCTTCACCAGACCGACGGTGTGATCCCCGATGTTCTCCGGCTTCGTCGACGTCGTGCTGCCCACCAGGACGACTGTCCAGTTGCCGAGTTCGTCGACCTTTGTGCACTGCTCGATGTACTTGGCGATGAGCCGAGGACGTACACGCTGCGCCATGCGGTCGGCCTCGTAGGAGTTCAGGAACTCGGTCACCGCGTCAGCGGGCACGCTGTCCCATCGGACGTTGCCGTTTTCGACGGGCTGGGCGGCGTCGCTGCTCTCCTTCGCACGGCGGAGAAGGGTTTCAAGTGCCCCGAAGTTGTGCTCGACGGCTTTGTCGGCGAGCTTGAAGATCACGGTCTCCGGCCCCTCACCGGAGTAGCTGAGCAGGATCTTCGTGCCCTGACGCATCTTGTTCGCCGCAGTCACGGTGAGACCCAACGAGGACGCCCGGACCTTCAGGCCGAACTCTGTCGGGGTGAGCCCGCGCGTGGCCATCTCCTCCACCTCCCGACGTAGCTCGTCCGTGGCGGCGGTGACCTCCACATACGCGTCCTCAAGCGCAGAGGTGGTGTACAGGCGGCACAGGTCCTCGTAACGGGGGCGGTAGCCGAACCATCGGCCCATCTGCAGGAGGGTGTCGTACGTCTTCGAGGTCCGCAGGTAGTAGCTGACCGTCAGCCCTTCGAGCGTGAGGCCACGGGAGAGCTTCTGCCCGCCGATGGCGATCACCGAGAGTCCGCTCCTCCGGTTCTCGTAGTAGTCGAGGGCGTCCTTCGATGTGCCGTTGACAGTCTTGACCTGGATCTTCCTGAGGGCGGGCAGGAGCTGCTCCGAGACCTGCTCCCAGGTCAGACGCTCGGCCTGGTCAGGCGTGAAACAGTCCGTGGTCGGCTCGAAGTCCCTTTCCCAGAGAGCCCGGAACTCCGCCCGCAGCTCGGGTGCCTTTCCGTACCGGTCCCGGATCATGTCGATGGCGAGTCGCAGATGGTCGTCGACCTGGTCGCGGACGAGGGTCTGCACCGAGGTGAAGCGGGTGACGTGCACCAACATCGAGTTGTGGACCTTCGTCTGTCCGCGGGCACGTCGAGCTGCACAGGACAGCACGAACGAGAAGATCGCCTCGCGCAGAGACCCAGGGAGGGTGTTCGCTGGAACGTCGCTGGCCTTGTGCTTGGCCGGCAGCCAGGCATCTGCGTCGCTCACGTGCCGGACGAGAGGCAGGGGCTCCACATCGGCCTCGTCCTCGTCGTCCACCCGGAGCCCGAAAACCCTCTCAGGACCGAGGTAGTTCGTGGGTGAGGGAAGGCTGCGGATGAAGCTGGCGGGGAACAGGTCCTCGCCAGCTTCGGTGTGCTTGGCGTCGGGGTCGATGTAGATGTTGGCAAAGGGAGTTGCCGTGTAACCAACGTAAGCGGACTTGTCGAAGCTCTTCATGAGCTTGCGGATTGCCGCGTTCGTCTTGGTCGGGTCCGCCTCGGGGTCGCGAACCGTGTTGATCGAGGCGTTGTCGGCCTCGTCGTCGATGACGAACAGGGGAAGATCCTTGACGATCTTCTCGCCGTTCTCGTCCTCGGTCCCGTGGACGTCCAGTACCCACTTCCGGACGTACTCAAGGATCTTGTAGTGCTTCTTGACCACAAGGACGACGGGGAAACTGCCCAGGGGGAAGTTGATCGCCTTGGCCGTGGCGAGCCCGAAGTCACCCTTTTCGCCGCTGTTGGTCGGTGAGGCGATCTTCAGCTTCTTTGCCAGTGGCATCTTGCCCACGCCTATGGCCCGGGAACGTCCGTCCTCGTCCGAGCGGCTCTGGTTCTGGGTGTCGAAACCCAGGAGTCCTTCGTCGATCCGGAGCTGGGTCTGGCTGCGAAGGTCGTTGTGGATACCTGCGAGAACCACGACGAACCGGTAGCCGGCGTCGACCGCCTTGGCGGCTAGGCCGATGTACTGGCCCGTCTTCCCGGACTGCACCTGACCGATCACAAGGCCCTTACGACGCCAGGGCCCGGACCGTCGAGGATCCTCCAGCTGGCTCAGCACGTCGTCCGAGGTCTGGTCCAGGCGACGCACCACCCACGGCGGCAGGCTCACCACGTCCTCGAGATACCTGCGGTACCGCTCCCAGAACTCCCAGTCGCGGTCGATCTTCGCCTCTGGAAGCCACGGCTCGTGTCCCTTGGCGTCCGTGAGCGCGAGAGATCGCTCCTGGAAGACCGCGGTCATCGCCTCGATCTCCTTGACCAGCAGCTCACGGTCGAGGTCCTCGCCCTGCCCGGCCAGCAGGCCGAAGATGGCGTTGACCGCGGTCTGGACCTCTTCCGCCTTCGGCTGCCGATCCTGTGGCAGGAAGCCGAGAACAAGACGCTTGGCCTTGGCCATCGAGTCGTCAGAAACGTCACTCACAGGAGACCTCCAGCTGGACACGGTCGGTATGTGTGGAGCCTAGAGGCGACCACTGACGGGGGGTCATCTGCTCCAGAAACCCTGGAGCTGGTCGAAGGGAGACATGGTTCGGAGGCGATCTCGCGCGGATGCCGGCGAACGTCCGCCCGAGACGAGCGACTCGAAGATTCGCTGTGCGACCTCGACCGCTGCGTCGTCGGCGACGCCCGGACCGCCGAACGGCTCGGGATCGTCGCTGCTGTCCGTCTCATGCATCACTCGGAGGGCGGTGACCGGGATGGTCTCCTCAAGGAGAAGCAGCAGCGCGCGCACGTCCGCGGCGCTGTTTCCTCCGGGACGCAGTGCTGCCTGCACCAGCGGATGACTTCGGTTGATCTTGCAGACGACCCTGTCGTCGGGCCGACGTACGAGCCATGCGTACGCCAGTGGGTCGCCGTGGGTACGTGCGGCGATCTGGCCCCGGCGTTTCAGGACCTCCGCGGCGGTGGCCCGCGCATTGCGTGCGTGGCGGTTGAGGTGCGAGCGGAGGCTGACCGGAGGGACGACGCTCGACTTCCTCACGTCGACACCCCACTCGGCGTCCGTCTCGGTGGGGATGTCGATGGCGATGCGCGCCAGGTTGTACTTCTCCTCGCGCCGCATGCCACGTTGTCCGAGCCAGTCACCTGCGAGGATGAGCCGGTTGCGGCGGTAGACGTAGAAGCCCTGCTGGTCGAGCCAGCCCTCCGGACCGGCGGCTTGGTCGTACTCCTCGGGAGTCAGCCTCTGGGCGCTGGGGAGGACGAACGCCTCGACCTTCACGAAGCTGCCGTTCAGGGGGAGTTCCTCGGAGGGCAGGCGCTGTACCGAGGGGTGGTTGCTCATGAACGGGTCCCAAGGCTCCACCAGGGTTCCCCGGACCTGCAGGTTGCGGCGGCGGGTTCCGGTGAGGAAGCGGGCGAAGACCATGCCGAGGTGCGATTCCGTGCGGGTTGCCTCGGCGTAGAACTGCTTCTGCGTGCCTTCGTCGTCCAGGCTGGCGCTGTCCGTGCGATAGCCGTTGAGTCGTCTCCAGAGCACGATGGTGCCGTGATCGGAAGCACCTCGGAGTCTGGCGAGCACGTCCATCGTGTCGTCATTGGCCCCGTGAAGCAGCCGCCACTGGCCGGAGCCCTCGACGACGTCGAGATCCCACGTCCGGGTGTCCCACTCGCCGTCCTTGGCCGTCGTGACCGTGAGCTGTCTGGCCTGGGAGAACGAGGCGGACTTGAGTCCGACGCCGAAACGGCCCAGGTCGGTGGAGGAGCGTGCGGTCGCAGGCCCTCGGGCTGCCACCGTCATGGCCGTGACGAGCTCCTCGGCCGTCATGCCCCAGCCGTCGTCCACGACGGCGATCCACGACTCGGCTCCGGCCCAGGTGAACTCGACATCGATGTTTTTGGCCTCGACGGAGATGCTGTTGTCCACGAGGTCCGCGACGGCCGCGGGGAGCGAGTAGCCAAGGGAGCTGAGCGAGGCCACCATGCCTGCCGGCTCGGGAGCTGCGATGTCGTACGCGATGGGTGTTTCCACTGCTTCCCCGTTACGGCCGCTTCTCGAAGTGGAGGCTGTCCCGGAGACGCACTGGAACGAAGCGGGCGAGCACCTCTCAACAGGGGCAGCTCTCCGCAGATGTGAGTTCCCGCCCCAAAAACTGATGGTACGTGAGCCGTTACCTGTTCGGACCGGTGTTCTGGGACTTTTCACGTGCAGTGGGCAATGAACTTCAGACCCGTTCGCGGAGTCGAGGGTCACTACGCTGATCCCCGGGCTCACCGAAGTGGCCCTTGGCTCTGGTCGTCTTCCTGGGGTGTTGCTTCCCGGCTGCACGTGACCATGCCAGCCGTGGCCTCGGCCTCCTTGCCGGTCGAGGTCTACCTCGGTCTGGTCTGAGCTTCGCACCACCGAGCGGTGTGCCGATGCGCGTGAGCGGACTGGGCGGCACGAGGACAGATCAGCAGTCACGCCGGTCGTGGTCACAGGTTCATGACCAGCTGAAACGTCATCCAGCATCACTTCCCGGCACCACCCGTCACGATCTTGCAGGCACTCCCCCTCGGGCCGTCCCCGGCCCGGTGCGACGTGCTGACCCGCCGAATACGCTTGTTCGTCGCCACGACCATCACCTACAACGTGAACGAAGCGGTCGTCGCCTTCCCCGTCGGCACCCTCGCCTCTTCCACCGCCCTGATCGGGTTCGGACTCGACTCGATCATCGAGGTCTCCTCCGCCGCAGCCGTCGCCTGGCAGTTCTCCGCCGCCGAGCACACCGTCCGCGAGGCCCGGGAGAGGACGGCGCTGCGGGTCATCGCCGTCTCCTCTGTACCTACCTGTCGGCTGTCATCCTGAGCGCCCTGGTACTCAACGCCACCCCCGGCTGGACCTGGGCCGACCCCGTCGCCGCCCTCGTCATCGCCGCCATTGCCGTCAATGAGGGCCGCGACGCCTGGCAGGGCAAGGGCTGCTGCGCGCCCAACGCCTGCGACCGCCTCCACGGCCGGCGGCGCGGACGCGTGCCCCACCTGCGGCCCGGGATGCGCCTGCTGCGCACCGGCTCCCGCAGCGAAGCCGTGAGCGGATGGGCCCGGCGGGCCGTCGTCGCCGCCCGTCTCTGACGGACCCGTAGAGGCAGCCGGTGCCTGCATCGTAGGGAGCGCAGCAGGCAGAAAAGGGCAATTCGCGACGATACGTGAGACTGCGGTCGACGTGCACAAAGACTGGTCTCGGTCGATTCCAGAGCGAAGGGAAGCACCATGACCATCGATTCCGCCCGTGCCGTCACCGATAACGACTTAGAGTCCGACGCGCCGTCCCGAGCGGGGAAACCTGCTGGATTCGCCCTCCGGGCCCACGACGCCTGGGCGCTGGCCGTGCCCGTCCTCCTGGACGTACTGGGAGGGGAGGCGTACGAGCGTGACCTGATCGACGACGCGCAGGGCGCGCTGATCGTGCACAACGGCCGGCTCAGGGCCCTCACCGTCCCGGGGCTTACCGAGCGCAGGAGGGAAGAACTCCTCCGGCTCCTCATCGCCCAGCACATCGCCGGTGGTTGGGGTGTCATCACCATCGACTCGGCGATGTGCGCCCAGGTCGCCTCCTCGCTGGAGGCCGACGACCAAGAACCCGATCCGCCGGACCGGCGTCCGAGAACCTGGTCGCCGACGTGCCCAGTCTGTACGAGGGCTCCAACTGGGCGCCCATGGAAGGCTGGCGAAGTGACGAGGAGGTGATCGAGAAGGTCCGCTCGCTGATCGCCGACGCGATGAACGGCCTCGCCGAGGACATCCCCGAGCACGTGTACCCGCTGCCCGAGGGAGTCGGCGCAGCCCTCACGTTCGGCTGGAACGAGGAGGGTGAGCGCTGCCCGTTGGTCTTCGTCCGGACGGACGTCCCCATCGGGCTACAGGCGGACCTGTGGGGGTTCTGCGCGGCATTCGCCGCCACCGGCGCACAGGACGTCGAGGTGGAGCCCGACGAGAACGGGATCTACTACGTCGGCATGAAGCCCGAACCCGTGACATCCCGTGGCATCGCGCTGCTCGGGGCGCTCATGGTGCAGCGATTCGGGCGCCGCCCCGAGAACTGCGCGTTCCCCCTGCTCACGCCTCACGCCTCCCGTCCGGGCGAAGGTGGCCGAGCCGTCGGCCGCGTGATCGGGGTGCCGATGTATCGCCGCTCGTGCGTGAGCGCTGCGTGAGCGGACTGGGCGGCACCAGGGTGGACCAGCCGTCACGCCGATCAAGGCCCCAAGCCTCTGATCAGCGGAAACGGGATTCGGCGGCATCGCCCGACACCACTCGGGATGATCTTGCAGGCCCTCGTAATGCGTAGGTCTCGGGTTCGAATCCCGAAGGCGGCTCTGTGGAAGCCCCAGGACTCACTCGCCGTGACCTGGGGCTTTTGCTTTGCCTGGAGGGGTGTGGCTGTGGCGGGCCGGTTGTTCGGGGTGGTCAGCGGGCGTACGAGCCGAGGCCGATCAAGCAGTAGACGTACTCGTTGATGGTCGAGCCGTTGAGGGTGTAGCGGTACGAGAAGGCGTACTGCGTCCTGGGGTTGTTGTCGCAGCGGCTCATCTTCGACGTCATGGGGATCGTCTCGATCACCTCGTAGTGGGCGTCGGATGCTGAGCAGGCCACCTCCTCCACGTCGTTGACCTCCTGCGCGGTCGCGGAGTCCGGCAGGGTGCCGTTGAGGCAGGTCCCCGACTTGAAGGGGGTGGGGGCCTCGCTTGTGGGGGTGGGGGCGCTTGTGGGCGTGGCCACGGGTGTGGGCGTGGTGACGGGGGGTGTTTCGGTGTTGTACGAGCCCTGGCTTGTCGCGGGGGGTGGAGCGGCGCTGTCGCTGTCGCTGCTGTCGTCCTCTTCCTGGTTCAGGAGCAGGACGACGATGAGCACGGCGCCGATGGCGCCCAGCGTTGCCAGGCAGCTTCGGGCGTTGGAGCCGGGCGGGGGGCCAGGTCGCGGTGCTGGCGATATGGGTTCGGACACGAGGGCAGTATGTTTCAGCGGGCCGTTCGAGTGGAGTGGTTTTCTAGAAATTCGCTCTAGGAATGGGAGGCTCCAGGGGTGCTCTAGGCTGGGTGGACCATGAGCCCCAAGCAGCAACGCGGTGAAGAGACCGCCGACCGACTCCTGGACGCCGCGCTCCAGGTGTACGCCGACTCCGGAGAGCAGGGCGTGACCGTCGGTGCGCTCACCAAGGCCAGTGGTGTCAGCCTCGGTAGCCTCTACCACCACTTCGGCAGCGTCGACGGCCTCATGAACGCGCTGCTGCTGCGCTGGCTCGGCCGGCTCCTCGCCGAACTCGCTGCTTCCGTGGAGCGCTCCCGTACGGCCAGGACCGGTATCCGCTCCCTTGTGCGGGCCTACCTGAAGTTCATCCAGGAGAACCCGGACGGGGCCCGGCTCCTGCACTCCTCGTACGCCGACCGTCTCGGGATGGCTCAGGCCCGGCAGCTTCGGGACGCGCAGGAGGCCAGGCTGTCCCCGCTGACCGCCTGGATGCAGCAGCACGTCGACTCGGGTGAGGTCGCCCCGCTGCCGATGTCCTTGATCGAGGGGTTGGTCCTGGGGCCCGTCGTCGCGACCGCGCGCCGCTGGCTCGCGGGTTTCGACGACGTGGATCTCGATCAGGCCGCGCGGCTCCTGCCGGAGCGGATTTTGCGGTCGATTGTTCCCTGAGGTCGATTTGTTCTCTGAGGGGGAGTGGTGGCTGTTGGGGGCTGCTATGGGGGGGCGGTTGTTGGGGCTCGGCTCTCAGTGGCGTAGTGCCCTGCTGATCTCTGCCTTCGGTGTGCCGGAGAGGGAACGGTTGCTGCGGGCCGTGGCGGACTTCGACTGGTTGGCGTCGATGCCGGTGATGTTGAGGACGGCTGTGTCCAGGAGGTTGCCGTCGCCGTCGCGGAAGTTGACGGAAACGGTGTAGTCCGCCTTCTTGTCCGTGGGGTTGGTGGCCGTGATCTTGGCCGTTGCCCGGTCGTCCTCGGACTTGGTGGGGCCGTCGACCTTCACGTCGCCTTTCGCGTCCACTCCATCCTTCACCTCGGCCATCTTGGAGGCGGCGGCCTCCGTGGCGGACGAGACGGCTTCGCCTGCCTTGGCCGTGGCGGAGGCGGCCCTGTCCTTGACCTTGTCCACGTCGCTGTCCGAGCAAGCCGTGGTGGCCAGGGCGAGGAGGGCGGTGGTGGCTGCGGCGGTGGCGATGCGGGGGGCGCGGCGGGCGGGGTGGCGGGCGGCGCGACGGGTTGTGCGGGTTGCTTGGGTGCGGCTCATGCGGACCACCTTCGGGGTGGCGGGCTTTGGGCGCGAGGTGGGGCGGCCGTTTGGGTGCGGGGTCCCTGCGGGGTCCCTGCGGGGCTGGGGCGGGGTGGGGTGGGATGGGGTGAGAGCGGGGTTGGGGGCGGAGGTTGGGGTTCGGTGCTGGGTTGGATTGGGGGCGGCGGGCGGGGCGGCGGGCGTGCTGGTGCGTCCTCTCGTGGCTCGATGCCTGCTGCGGGGGCTGTGTGTTGCTGCGGGGCGGGTTCGTGTGTGGGTGCGGGGACGTGCCGGTATGTCCGTCCTCGCTATCGTCCGGTGGCCGGGGGCCACTTCGGTGGGGGAGTGCCGCGAGCCGTGCTCCGGGCGGACATACCGGCACGTCCCCCCCGCGTCTCGCTGCCGGCTGCGGACTGCGGACTGCCGACTGCCGACGGCCGGGGCGTGGGGGGGGAGGCTTGTTCGGTCGGGTTGGGGGACAGGGTCGGGGGCCCGTTCCGGTGGGCGCCCGAGGGGTGCGAGGATGCCGCGATGAGTGATGACGGTGTTGCCGCTTACGTTCGGTACGAGTCGCCCTCGCGCCATCCGCGCGGGCATTTTCCCGGAGTGTTCGTTCTCGTCAACGGGCTTGCCAGGGAAGGGAAGTTGACGCCGGAACAGGAGCGGTTCCGGCGGGTCAACAACGACTGGTACGACTCCGCGTACCCGACCCCCTCCAAGGTGGACCCCACCGTCTACGACCACGACATCACGCCCGGCGCCGTGGCCTGGTTCAAGGTCACCGCCACTCATCTCATCGAGCGCCTCCCCGGCTATCTGGAGATTCTGGACGCGCACGGCATCGAGTGCCGGGTGGTGCGGTCCTCGGATCCGGGGCGGGTTGTGTACGAGGACGAGTTCCAGGTCGTGGTCGTGCCGTACGAGGCGTACGAGGCGTACGAGGTGAACCAGGCGTACGAGGTGAACCAGGCGTATGAGGTGAACGAGGCGTAGGCAGCCTGCCGGGAGTTATGAGGATCCTGTCAGGCCGCTGTCCGTATCCGGTCAGGCCTGCGCCGCCCCGCTTATGCTCGACGCCATGTGCGCTTTTGTCCTGGTCGCGGAGGATGACGAGAAACAGGCCGAGCTGGTCCGCCGCTATCTGGAGCGCGAGGGCCACACGGTCGCCGTCGTCCACGACGGGCGTGCCGCGATCGACGAGGTGCGGCGCCGGCCGCCGGACCTGCTCGTGCTCGACGTGATGATGCCGCGGGTCGACGGCCTCGGCGTCACACGTGTCCTGCGGGGTGGGAGCAGGGGCGGGAGCGGTCCGGTCGCCGGGATTCCGATTCTGATGCTGACCGCTCGAACCACCGAGGACGATCTGCTGCTCGGGCTCGACCTCGGGGCCGACGACTATCTGACGAAGCCCTACAGCCCGCGCGAGCTGATGGCCCGCGTCCGTACGCTGCTGCGGCGCTCCCAGGGCACACACCATCCCGTCGTCGACAGTGCCGAGGCCGTGCCGCGTGTATTGCGGGTGGGTGGGCTCTCCGTGGACCCGGTGCGGCATGAGGTGACCGTCGACGGGCGGCTCGTCGAGTGCACTCCGGGGGAGTTCGAGCTGCTCGCGGCGCTGGCGGCGGAGCCTGAGCGGGTGTTCACGCGGCCCCAGCTGCTTGATCGTATTCATGGGTCGTCCGGGTATATATCGGTGCGCACCGTCGACGTACACGTACTGAATCTGCGCAAGAAGATCGAGGTCGATCCGCGCAGGCCCCGGCATCTCGTGACGGTCTTCGGCGTCGGGTACAAGCTCACGGGTGCGGCGTTCGGCGCGGCCTTCGGTGCGGCCGGTGCGGCCGGTGCGGCAGCCCTCGGGGCGGCGGCGCGACGTGGTGCGTGACATACCGTTCCGCAAGAGTCTGCTGCCCCGGCTGCTCGCCGTCTCCGTGCTCGTCTCCCTGGTCTCGATCGCCGCCACCGCCTGGCTCGCCGCGCAGACCACGTCCGGCGCGATCCGGCAGGAACAGGGGCAGGTACTTGCCGATGACGCGCGTGTCTACGACGAGTTGCTCGGTCTCGGGGCCGGTGCTCCGGGGTGGCGGGGTGCCGAGAAGACCGTGCGGGAACTGGCCCGGCAGACAGGTCGGCGTATCGCCCTGACCACGCAGGATCGTGTGGTCATCGCCGACTCGCGGGGCAGTGGCAGCAAGGATGGTCAGGACGGTAAGGGCGGTCGGGAGAGTGAGGGCGGCCAGGGCAGTAAGGATGCTGAGAAGCCGGCCGGTGCCGAGTTGCCGTCCAAGGCCTCGGCCGTCGTCGATCCGCTCGCCGTCGACGGGGCGCTGACCACCGGTGCGGGGAGCGCGGACGCGGAGGCCGGGGGCCAGGATCGTATCGATCCGCGCGCGGTCGGGCCCTTCCGGTTGCCGGTGGCGGAGCGGAAAGAGCTGGCGAAGGTGGCCGCGAGCGTCGTGGGCTGCATGCACGACCTCGGGGTTTCCGCCCACGCCGTCCAAGGGCCCAGCGGGCGGCCTCGCGTCGAGGCCCCCAACGATCCGTCCCAGTTCCTCGACTCCAGTTGCCGCGACTACCGCCTCGACATGCCCACCCGTACCGAGAGCAAGGCGCTCGACCGGCTCAACGAACTCACCAACGCGTGCCTGCGGCGCGGGGACGCCCCGCCCGTGAAGGTCGGGCTCGATCTGACGTGGTGGCAGTCGGTGGGGGTGTTCGACCGTCAATCCGGGCGCTATATCCCCACCGAAACAGATCCGCCCACGGACGCGGACTCGCCGACGGACGCGGACGCGGACTCGCCGACGGACGCGCATCCGCCGACGGAAGCGGACCCGCGCACGGAGGGCCCGCGCACGGAGGGCCCGCGCACGGAGGGCCCGCGCACGGAGGGCCCACGCACGGAAGCGGGCCCGCGCACGGAAGCGGACCCGCGCACGGAAGCGGACCCGCCTGGCGACGTGGCTCCGCCCGCCGAAACCGAGGCGCCCACGAAGCCGGACGGCCGGGCCGAACGGGGTGGCGCCTCCCCTGTGCCGAGTGCTCCCGCCAAGGGACGGGGTGCGCTGACGAGCACCCCCTCGGAATCGCCGTACCCCAACGAGCCGTGGGGCGGTGTCAGCCGCGTCGACAGCGCGTTCGACACCAAGACCGCCGCCTGTGTGGGCAGCGCCCGGCGCGAGCAGCTCGGTTCGTACGTCTCCGCGCCCGCCCTTCTCTTCGTCACCAGCTCCGACGGTTCGCGCAGCGCGGCGGCCCGCGCGGGCGAGAACTCGGGGTTCAGCCTCTCCGGGGCCAACACCACCCGGCTCGCGGGCCTTTCGGCCGGGATCCTCGCGGCGACCGTCGCCGTGACCGCCTTCGCCGCGAGCCGGCTGACCCGCCCGCTGCGAGCGCTCACCGCCGCGACGCAGCGGATGAAGGAGGGCGAGGCGGCCGAACCCGTCACGGCGCGCTCGGCGGGATCGGCGGGGGAGATCCGCCAACTCGCCGACGCGTTCAACGACATGGCGGCCCACCGCAAGGCCCTGGAGGACCAGCGCCAGGCCATGGTGAGCGATGTCGCGCACGAGTTGCGTACGCCGCTGTCAAATATCCGCGGCTGGTTGGAGGCGGCCGAGGACGGCGTGGTCGCCACCGACCCGGAACTGGTCTCCTCGCTCCTCGAAGAGGCCGTGCTGCTCCAGCACATCGTCAATGACCTGCAGGATCTCGCCGCCGCCGACGCCGGTACGCTCCGGCTGCACCGCGAGCCCGTACACGCGTCCGATGTCGTGGACCAGGTCGCTGCGGCGCACCAGGCGGGTGCCGAAGCGGCGGGCGTACGGCTGAGCGCGACGACGCTCGGCGATCCCTGCTTCACGGCCGATCCGCTCCGGCTCCGCCAGGCCATCGGCAACCTGGTCTCCAACGCGATCCGGCACACCCCCGAGGGCGGCAGCGTCACGATCAGCTGCCGCGCCACGCTCGACGCGGTGGTGGTGGAAGTCTCCGACACCGGCACCGGCATCAGCCCCGAGGATCTGCCGCACGTCTTCGACCGCTTCTGGCGCGCGGACAAGTCGCGTACGCGGGCGACGGGCGGCAGCGGGCTCGGCCTCGCGATCGTCCGGCAGTTGGTGGAGGGGCACGGCGGGACGGTGACGGCGCGGAGTACGCCGGGGGAGGGTGCGGTGTTCACGGTGCGGGTGCCGGCGGAATGAAGGAGGCGCCGGTGCGGTGCGGGGTGTCGGCGGAATTGTGGGTGCGGGGGAATGACTGGTGCCGGGGGGAGCCGGGAACGACCGGTGCCGGAGGGCCGGAGGGCCGGAGGGTCGGAGGGTCGGAGGGTCGGAGGGGGGCGGCTGATGTTGGCGGGCGGAATTGCGGTCCCGAGGGCCGGGGTTACCGAGGGATACCATTCCGAGGTCTCATCGCAGGCTCATCGCACGGCCCGGCCGACGTAAGCGAACGGTGGGCGAAGGGTGCGCGAGTGGTGGGTGATCAGTGAGCACCTGGTGCCGGTAATACGGCGGCCGGAGCGCGGGGCCGAGGCTCGTTGAGGCTCGTGGGACGGATCTTCCCGAGTGGGTACGGTGCTTTTCGCGCGGATACGGCGACGCGTGCGCGGCTGCTCTCGTTCCGCGAGCCCCTTAACTCCCCCACCCCGTAAGGAAGTTAAGGGTGCGTCGCAGAAACTGAGCGGGCCCGGCCGCAACGGTGACACTCCCCCGAGTTACGCGTTACACGCGAGTACCGGCGGGGCCGGGCCCGATGTATTGATCCCATCAGGGCCCGCCAACCGATCGCTAACATGAGGCCAACGGTTGGCGGGAGATGGCGTGGACGTGCGGTGCGACGGGTTGCGGTTCGGGCTCCTGGGCACGCCTGCCGTGTACGACGCCGAGGGCGAGCCGCAGCCCGTGCAGAGCGCCAAGGGCCGCGCCCTGCTGGCCGCGCTGCTGCTCGAACCGGGCAGGGTGGTCTCCGTCGGCGCCCTCAAGGACGCACTGTGGGGCGGCGCCCCGCCCGCGTCCGCACACGCCTCCCTGCAGAATCACGTGACGCGGCTGCGCCGGCTTCTGGACGACCCGGACCGGCTGCGGGCGGTGCCTCCGGGGTATCGACTGCGGGTGGCCGACGGCGAGTTGGACGTACGGGTCTTCGAGCAGCGGGTCGCACAGGCGCGGTCCGCGCACGCGGAACGTGACTGGAACGGCTGCGTTTCCGCCGCGTCCGGCGCGCTCGCCCTGTGGCGCGGTGCCCCGCTGGGCGGGCTGCCCGCGGACGCGGCGGGCCATGCGCTCGTACCGCGCCTCGAGGAGGCGCGGCTCCTCGCCCTCGAACTGCGGTACGACGCGGAGCTTGCGGCCGGGGCCGGCGGTGGAGGGCTCGTGCCGGAGCTGGCGGAACTGGTCGCCGAGCATCCCCTGCGGGAGGCCTTCCACCGGCAGCTGATGCTGGTGCTGCACCGCACAGGCCGCCAGGCGGAAGCCCTCGCCGTCCACCGCGAGCTGCGGCGCAGGCTGGTGGACGAGCTGGGCGTGGAGCCGGGCGCCTCGGTACGGGAAGCGCATCGCGTGGTGCTGCAGGAGCCTGCGGGATCGGCGTTCGCCGTGCCTGCGGGTTCCGCGTTCGCCGTGCCTGCGGGATCGGCGTTCGCCGTGCCTGCGGGATCGGCGTTCGCTCCGACGGGTTCTGCCCCAGATTCCTCTGCCACGGCATCCGCCGCCCGGGCGAGCTCTGCCTCGACGGGCTCTGCCCCGGCAACCTCTGCCTGGGCGGGCTCTGCCTCGACGGGCTCTGCCCCGGCATCCTCTGCCTGGGCAACCTCTGCCCGGGCGGGCTCTGCGCCGATGGGGTCTGTCCCGGCATCTTCCGACCCGGCGGCCTCTGCCCCGGCGGCCTCTGCCCCGGCGGCCTCTGCCCCGGCGGCCTCTGCCCCGGCGGCCGCTGCCCGGGCGGGCTCCACCCAGGCGGGCTCTGGCCGGGCGTCCGCTGCCCGGGCGGGCTCTAACCTGGCGCCATCTGCCCCGAGGGACAGCGCGGCGGATCTCGGTCTGGGGTCTTCGGCCTCTGCTGGTCCGGGGGTTTCGGCTTTCGCCGGTCTGGGGTCGTCGGTGTCTGCTGGTCCGGGGGTTTCGGCTTTCGCCGGTCTGGGGTCTTCGGTGTCTGGTGGCCCAGGGGCCCCGCCCTGCCCCGGCCCGGAGTCCCCGTGCTCCGCCGGTCCAGGGGCCCTGCTATCCCCCGGTGCGGAGTCCCCGTTCTCCGCTGGTCAAGAGTCGGCGTTCTCGGCGGCCGGTCCAGAGTCGGCCTCCGCCGGAGCAAGCTCCCCGCGTTCCGCCGGCCCAGCCTCCCCACCCTCCGCCGGACCGGCCTCCCAGGCACCCCTCGCCCCGAGCACTGCCGTGCCGCCCCCCTCCGGGTCCGTCGCCGCCGGCCCCACGCGTGTGTCCACCCGGCCCGCCCAACTGCCGCCCTGCCCACCCCACTTCACAGGGCGCGAGGAAGTGGTGCGCTCCCTGGCGCAGCTCCTCGCGGGGCCCGGCGCCGGTGGTGGCTCGCTCGACCGAGCGGCGCCCGGCGTCGCACCTCCCGGCGTCACATCCCCCGGCGCCGCACCACCCCTCGCCGTCCTGTCCGGCATGGCGGGCGTGGGGAAGAGTGCCCTCGCCCTGCACGTCGCGCACCGGCTGCGTGAGCACTTCCCCGATGGGCAGCTCTACGTCAATCTGCGCGGGGCCACCCCCGGCATGACACCCCTCACGCCCGGCCAGGCCCTCGCCGCCCTGATCCGGGACCTCGGGATCGAGTCGGGTCAGAGCCCCGAACACCCGGATGCCGCAGCCGCGTTGCTCCGTTCGCTGCTCGCGCCCACCCGCACCCTGGTGGTACTGGACGACGCGGCGACCGCCGCGCAGGTGCGGCCGCTGCTGCCAGCGGGCCCCGGCTGCGCGGTCATCGTCACCAGCCGTTCTCCGCTCACCGCGCTCGACGGTGCGGGACGCTTCCCGCTCGAGCCGCTCTCCGAGGGGGACAGCGCCGCCCTGCTGCGCGCCGTCTCCGGGCGCGAGGGGCTCGACGCAGGGCACCCCCTGGTCGAACTCGCGGGCCGACTGCCGCTCGCCCTGCGGATCATCGCGGCCCGCCTCGCCGCCCGCCGCGCGCTCACCCCAGACGCCCTCGCCGACCTCCTCACCGTCAGCGGGGGACGCCTGCACCACCTGGAACACGACGACTTGAGCGTCCGGCGCTCGCTGGCCGTGGCGCTGGACGCGCTGCGTACGTCGGAGCGCGAGTCCGACCGGGACGCTGCCGCCGCCCTCGCCGCGATCGGCGCGCTCGACCTCCCGGCGTACGGAGTCCCGCTCGTCGCCCGCCTGTTGGGCGTGGAGGAATGGCGCGCGGGGGCGGCGCTCGACCGTCTCGTCGACGTCGCGCTCCTCGACGAGACGGCCTACGGCCGCTACGCCCCGCATGACCTCGTACGCGACTTCGCGCGGGAGGCGGCGCACCAGGACGGGGCGGGGGCGGTGTACGTCGT
The DNA here is from genome assembly GCF_055577645.1 of Streptomyces sp. NPDC033180. Lineage (NCBI taxonomy): Bacteria > Bacillati > Actinomycetota > Actinomycetes > Kitasatosporales > Streptomycetaceae > Streptomyces > Streptomyces sp. NPDC033180. Next base: position 585,282 of record NZ_JBVIPU010000003.1, read on the forward strand.
GGAATCGGCCCTGCGGTGGTACGCGGAGTCGGCGCGACAGAGCCTTCTGGCGATCATGCCGGAGGGGCTCGACCGCGACGACCGTCTCGGGGACCTCCCCGACCAGCTGCTGCCCCCGCGCACGACCGCCGACGCGGGAGGCGCCAATGCGGGAGGCGCCAATGCGGGAGAGACCGATGCGCGAGCGGCCGTCGCGCGAGCGGTCGTCGAGCGAGCAGCCGTCGCGCGAGACGACGATGCGGAATCCGGCTGCACGGGGGACGCGGGGGGCACGGGGGACGTCTCCACGCAGGGCGCCGACGGCTGTCCGATTCCGGCCGTGCCGCCGATGTCCACCGATGACGCCTTCGCCTGGGGCGACACCGAGCTCGCCAACGTCATCGCCCTCGCCGACCGCCACGGCCGTGAGTCCGCCCTCCTGCCCGTGTTGGTCCGCTGCTTCTTCTCGTACCTCAAACGCCGTGGCCGGCTGGCCGAGGCGGACCTCCTCAACCGCCTCGCGGTGACCGCGGCCCGCCGCTGGAAGGACACGGCGGCCGAGGCCCAGGCGCTCACCGACCTCGCGGGTCTCAACTACGTGTCGGGCCGCAGCGGCACGGCGCTCGACCTGATCGACGAGGCCCTCGACCTGTGGCGGAAGCTCGACCGCATGTCGTGCGTCCACCGCGGCGTCATCAACCGCGGCCTCCTCCTCGAAGCGCTCGGCCGCTACGAGGAGTCCGCCGATGCGCTGCGCCAGAGCCTGGATCTCGCCATGGCCATGGACGACCCGCTGAGCGAGGCATTCGCCCTCAGCACTCTGGGCAACGTATACGAGCACACCGACGCCCGCGCCGCCATCTCCTACTACGAGCGGAGCCTGACGATCGGCGAGGCCCTCGGGCACGCAGGGCTGCGCCAGGAGGTCCACTGCGACATGGGCAAGGCCTACCTCGTCCTCGACGAACCGCACGTCGCGCTCAAGCACTTCGAGGAGAGCCTGCGCATCCACGGCGAGGCCGAGGACTGGCACAACGAGTCCAAGGTGCGCCTCGGCATGGTCCGCGCCCTGCGCGAGACGTCCCGCACACAGGACGCGGGGCGCGAGTGCGCCGACCTCCTGGAGCGTGCGGAACAGCGGGCCGACGCCCACATGGCGGGTCTGGCCCGCCATCAGCGAGGGCTTCTGCTGTACGGCGACGGGCGTGCCGAAGAGGCGTACGAGCAGTGGAAGTTGGCGCTCGCATCGCTGGACGGCACGGACAGCAGCGAGGTGGTCGGGGAGCTGAAGAGCTTGCTCGCGGGCTCAAGTGCGGGCTCAGCTGCGGGCTAAAGTGCGGGCTCGGCGGCGGGCTCACCCACGGGCACTTCGGCGGGCTCACCCACGGGCTCTCCGGCAGGCTGAAGTTGCCCTCAGCGAGGGCTATTTCGCGTCCGCGTAGCACTCCACCACGGCGACGGTGAACGGGAAACGCACCGGCGTCTCGCCGAACGCGATACGCCCCGCCAGGTCCCCGGCCGCGCGGATCGCCGCCGTGACTGTCTCAGCCTCCTCCTGCGGGCAGTGCACGATGACCTCGTCGTGCTGGAAGAAGACCAGCTCGGCACGGAGCCCTGCCGCGGCGATGGACTGACGCAGCGCGGCCAGCATCAGCAGGGCCCAGTCGGCCGCGCTGCCCTGGACGACGAAGTTACGGGTGAAGCGGCCACGGGCGCGGGTGTTGCTGGAGGCGTACCCAGGAGTGAACTCACCGTCCTGGGAGGGGAGTTCGGACGCCCCCTCCTGCGGGATGCCCGCCTCGTCGAAGTCTCCCGCGCCGGCTGCAGGCGGGCTCGTCCGCCCCAGCCAGGTCCGTACGAGTCTGCCCTCCTCGCCAGCCTTGGCCGCATCGTCGACGTACGCGACCGCGGCGGGGAATCTGCGGCGCAGTGCCGCCAGGTTCTTCAGGCCGTCGCCCGACGTCTGCCCGTACACGGCGCCGAGGAGCGCGATCTTGGCGTGGTCGCGGTCGCCGGAGAACGCGCGGTCCGAGAGGCGGGTGTAGAGGTCCTCGTGACTCCCGGCCACCTCCATCAGGCCCCGGTCGCGGGAGATCGCGGCGAGGACGCGCGGCTCCATCTGGTCCGCGTCGGCGACGACGAGCCGCCAGCCGGGGTCGGCGACGACCGCGCGCCGGATGATTTTGGGGATCTGCAGCGCGCCGCCGCCGTTCGTGGTCCAGCGACCGCTGACGGTTCCGCCCGGGGTGTACTCGGGCCGGAAGCGGCCGTCGCGCACCCAGTCCTGGAGCCAGCTCCAGCCGTGCGCCGTCCAGATCCGATACAGCTTCTTGTACTCGACGAGGGGCCGCACCGCCGGGTGGTCGATCTCCTCCAGCTCCCAGCGGCGGGTGGACTTGATCCTGATCCCGGCCTGCGCGAAGGCCTTGATGACGTCGTTCGGCAGGTCGGGGCGGACGCGGCGGCCGAAGGCCAGGGAGATCTCGTCGGCGAGCTCGGCGAGGCGGCGGGGTTCGGCCGCACCCGCGTTCCTGCCGCCGCCCGCGTACCGCTCGCCGAGGAGTTCGGTGAGCAGGGCGTGGTGGACGTCCGCGCGCCAGGGCAGGCCCGCCACGTTCATTTCGGCGGCCACCAGCATGCCGGCCGACTCGGCTGCCGTGAGCAGCCGCATCCTGCCGGGGTGCTCGGCGGCCTCGTGTCTTCGCTGCTGCGCGGCATACACCTCCAGGAGGGCGTCGAAGGGCAGGGGTGTGACGGGGGAGGGCTCGAAGAGGGAGTCCTGTGCGCCGGGAGCTGCCGCTCTGGGAGGCGGATCGGTCGGTACGGGGGCGTTGTGCAGGCGTGCCCAGGCGGCGGCGGCCGAACGGGGCTCTCCGAGGCGGCCCTCGTGACCGAGGAGGAGGAGCTCGGCGTCCTCGATGTCGTAGCACCGGTTCACCCTGACGCCTGCCGCGAGCAGCGCGGGATAGATCTCGGCGGTGGACCGCCAGACCCAGCGGCTGGCGTCGGGCCTGGCGCGGACGGCCGCGGCGAGGTCCCGCTCATGCCGCACCGGCCCTGCGGGCAGGCCGTCTTCCCCGAGGGGGGCGAGGGTGGCGCCTCCGGCCTCGGCGGCGGCGAGGGCCCACCTTTCGGTCATGCGACTGAGTGTGTCAGCAGGCACTGACAGCAGGCACTGACAGCGGGCACTGACAGCGGGCACGGACAGCGGGCACGGACAGCGGGCACGGACAGCGGGCACGGACAGCAGGCACGGACAGCAGGCACGGACAATGGGGTGGAGGGCTTTTGGGTGAGGGGTGGGTGGAGGTTGTGGCCCGGCTCTGCCGTGCGCCGCACGTCCGGGCGTCTCGACATGCGGAGGGCGCCGTGCGCTGCGAGGCTCGACGCCATGAGAGTGGCCCTTGCGCAGACCGACTGTGTCCTCGGAGAGGTGGACGAGAACCTCGCGGAGGCCCGGGACCAAGTCGGTCAGGCGGCGGCGCAGGGTGCCGATCTCGTCGTTTTCCCGGAGCTGAGTCTGCACGGGTACCACTTGGGCGGTCTGAAGCGGGACACGTCGCTGGAAGCGACGGACCTCCGCCTCCGGGAACTTTCCACCTCGGGGCCCGACGTCATCGTCGGCCTGCACGAGCACACGAGTCTGCGCGCGTACAACACGTCCGCGTACTACACGGGCGGCCAACTCCTGCACGCCCACCGGAAGTTGTACCTGCCGAACTACCTGGCCTGGGAGGAGCGCAAGCACGTCAGCCCGGGCCAGCACCTGCGTGCGTACGACCTGCCGGGCGGGCACGGGCGTGCCGCGACGCTCGTCTGCAACGACGCGTGGCAGCCGGTGCTTCCGTGGCTGGCCGTGCAGGACGGTGCCGAGGTCATCATCGTCCCCACGAACAGCGCGGCGAGCCTGGATCCCGAGGCGATGGACACGGGCCTGTACTGGGACACGCTGCTCTCCTACACGGCCCGCATGCTGCAGTGCTGGGTGGTGTTCGTGAACCGGGTCGGGAACGAGAACGGGGCGTCGTTCTGGGGCGGTTCGAGGGTGGTGGACCCGCGGGGGACGGTCGTCGCGCAGGCGCCGAAGTGGGAGCCGGGCCTGGTGACGGTGGACATCGACGTCCACGAGGCGCGGCGGCATCGGCGGGCGGTGCCGCTTGTCGCTGAGGCGCGGCTGGGGTTGGTCGACCGGGAGGTACGTCGGCTGATTGACGAGGGCGGCGACAGCTGACGGGGTGCCTTTGCGGCGGGCGGGGCGGTGGTTTGTGCGGTCACTGGGCGTGGCCGGGCCGGGGTCTCCCGTTGCCCGGAGCCTTCCCTGCGCGGACGGGCTTCTCCCGCCCTTCCCCCGCCCGATTGCCCCGCAGTTCTACCCGTGCGAACGGGCCTTTCCCGCGCACCCGCCCGATTGCCCGCAGTTCTGCCTGTACGGACGGGCTTCTCCCGCCCTTCCTTCGCCCGATTGCCCCGCAGTTCTACCTGTACGAACGGGCCTTTCCCGCCCGCCCGATTGCCCCGTAGCGTCAAAGGGGGGTGGAGCGTGCCGCCGCCCCCCTCAGACCCGCCGCCACACCCCCAACACCCCCGACCCCACCCCCACCACCGCGCACACCCCCGCAGCCAGCCCCACCATCCCCCAAGGCACCGTCACCCCCGCCGGTGCCGACAGGCGGGTCAGGCCCGCGCTCAGTGCGCCCAGATTGAGCAGCGTCACCGTCAGGCCGAGGACCGCGCCCACCCCCACCGCCAGCAGCGACTCCCCGGCCACCACCAGCCGCACCTGACCCCGCGTAGCCCCGGCCATCCGCAGCGAGCGCAGCTCAGGGCCCCGTACCGATGTCGCCATCAGCAGCGTTCCCGCGAGGGAGATCGTCGTGTAGACCAACGCGATCCCCAGCAACACCACAAGGCCCAGCCGTGTCTGCGGCTTCGTCGCCGGATGTGTGTCCGCCAGCCATTCCTCCGCCGACCGCACCCGGAAGCCACCCTCGCCCCCGCCATGGGCCGCCCGCAGCGCCCCCGCCACCTCACCCCGGTCCGCCCCGTCCCGCAGCCCCACGTCAACGCGGTCCATCGCCGCGGCAGTCCCCGCGGTCGCGGACGTGACGTACGCCCCGTTGTTCCCCGTCCCCCGCGCAAGCACCGCGACGATCCGCAGCCGCGCGGGCCTGCCGTCCCCGAGCCAGACATCGACCCGCTCGCCCACACGCCGCCGCTCCCACTCCTCGTTGACGACGATCGACCGGTCGTCGAGATCGCGTACGTCCCCCGCCACCACCGGAAGCCGCGACACCGCGGCGAACGCCGCCGGATCGCTCACCGCCCGTGCGTCCGAGCGGATCAGCGCCGTGCCTTCCTCCCGCACGAACACGGCCGTGGACGCCGACGCCGCGGCCACCTCCACCCCGTCGGCCTTCCTTGCCTCCGAGAGTCTCAAGTCATCTCCCGTCAGAACCAGTTCAGCCCCGGTACGCTTCCGCGCCTCCGCCGCCACCGCCTCGCCCGCCGTCTCCGCCGAGCCCAGCAGCGAGCCCGCGAGAGCCACCGCCACCAGCACTGGCGCGGCGACGGCCGCGGTGCGCCGAACGGACGCGGCGGAGTTCTCGCGGATCAGGAGCCCGATCGCGCCGGGCAGGCGGACGGCGCGCAGGACGGGACGTACGAGAAGGGGAGTGAGCGCGGCGAGCGCGGTGATCAGGATCATCGGTTGCGTCGTGTACGTCTTCCGTTTCATCAGCGCTGACGGATCGCTCCACAGCGTCGAGACCGTCAGTCCGACCCCCGCCACCAGCAGCGCGCCCCCCACGATCCGCCGACTCCACGGCATGACCCCGGTATCGACGGACGCGTCTCGCAGGGCCTCGACGGGGCCCACGCGCCCCGCCCGCCGCGAGGCCGCCCACGCCCCCGAGAAGGCCACCAACACCCCGACCCAGAAAGCGAGATGGTACGGCCACACCGCCCCGCCGATCCCGAACCACTCGGGAGCGATCTCCGCCTCCACCAGGCCCTCGGCGAGCACCGGCGCACCCCGCGCCCCCAGCACGCACCCCACCCCGGAGGCCGCTGCCCCCACCGCGAGTGCCTCCGCGAGCAGCATCCTGCGCACCTGGCCCGGCGTCGCTCCCGCCATCCGCAGCAGCCCGAACTCCCGCCGCCGCAGCGCCACGACAAAGGCGAAGGTGGACGCGGTGACGAAGACGGACACGAACGCGGACACCCCGCCCGCCGTCCCCAGGAACGAATTCACCGCCACGAGCGCTTCCGCGTCCCGCCCCGGCGGCTCCGCATCGGCGAGCCGCCGATCACCTCCGGTCAGGACACGCGCCCGATTCCCGACGACTTCCCGCACCTCCCCAACCGGGGCATCCACCCCCACCGCGTCCCTTTTCGCCTCGTCCAGGCGGACAGGCCCAAGACGTCGAAGCTCGCGCAGAAGTTCGATATCCACAGGGTGTGGATGAGTGAGCGGCTTTGATACGTGCGCGATGTCCGAGCCGCGCTTTACCGGGACAGTAAGGGTGTTCTGTCCCATAACGACCACGGGCGACCTGGCGAACCGTACGGGTTCCCGCTCCGGCGCGCTGAACGACGAGGCAAGCCCGAGCCCCATAGCGGCGGTGAGCGCCACGCCGAGCGCGACAGCGACGAAGGCGCCGAGAAGGCCGGCCCAGCGGGTACGAAGGGAAGCGAGGAACATCACCGGCCGACCGCCTCTCCGCAACCCGAGGCGGGCCCGCGCGATGCAAGGCCGCGTGATTCAAAGCCGCGCGATGCAGGGCCGCGCGATGCAGGGCCGCGCGATGCAGGGCTGCGCGATGCAGGGCCGCGCGATGCAGGGCTGCGCGATTCAGGGCCGCTCGGCGCAAAGCCGCCCGGTGCAGAGCCCCCCGGTGCAATGCCGCCCGGTGCAGGGCCCCCCGGTGCAATGCCGCCCGGCTCCCGGTGACTGGCCTCAAGCCCACCCAGCTCTGAACGACTCGCCTCAAGCCCACCGGGCTCCAGGCGACCCTCCTCAAGCCCACCAGCCTCCAGGCGACCCTCCTCAAGCCCACCAGCCTCCAGGCGACCCTCCTGAAGCCCACCAGCCTCCACGCGCCCTCGCTCCACGCGCCCTAGCTCCACGCGCCCCCGCTCCAGGCGACCCGCCTCAAGCCCCGCCATCCGCCGAGCCACCTCCCCCGCGTCCGGCGCGAGTGCCTCGTCGGCCACCCTCCCGTCCACCAAAAACACCACCCGGTCAGCATGCGATGCCGCCACGGGGTCATGCGTGACCATCACGATCGTCTGGCCGGCCGTGTCCACCAACCCCCGTAGCAGCGAAAGCACTTCGCGGCTGGTCGTCGTGTCCAGCGCGCCGGTCGGTTCGTCGCCGAACAGCACGGAAGGCCGTGTGACAAGCGCCCGCGCCAACGCCACCCGCTGCTGCTGACCGCCCGAAAGCTCTCCAGGCCTATGTCGGGCACGGTCACCAAGGCCCACCCGGCCCAACGCGTCCCCCACCTCCGTACGCGAGGGTCTGCGCCCCGCGAGCCGTAGCGGCAGGGCGACGTTCTGGGCGGCGGTCAGTGACGGGAGGAGGTTGAAGGACTGGAAGACGAAGCCGATGCGGTCCCTGCGCAGCAGGGTCAGCCGCCGCTCGCTCAGCCCCGTGAGCTCCGTGCCGCCCACCTCGACCGTCCCGGACGTCGGCCGGTCGAGCCCGGCGGCGCACTGCAGCAGCGTCGACTTGCCGGAGCCGGACGGTCCCATGATCGCGGTGAAGGTACCGGCACGTATCGCGAGGTCGACGCCGTCGAGGGCGGTCACGTCATGGTAGATGCGGCGGACGGCGGTGAGCCGTACGGCAGTTGAGGTCATGCCTCAACCCAACCGCCCGAGCCCCCGCCGGGCACGACCACTGAGGGGCGTCCTGAGGGTAGGGCCAGCCCTACCCTTGACGTATGGATCCGGTGACCGAGGTGATCGACAAGGCGTTCGCGGCAGCGCTGTACGCGGACGGCGACGAGGGCCTCGACACCGGCGCGTCCCTCCTCGCGGCCGCCCCCGATGCCGACGCGGAGCTGTGGCGCAGGGGCGAGGAGCTGGTGCGTCGGGCGTGGGAGCGGGGGTGGCAGCCTGCGGACGTCATACGCATGGTCGGACGCGCGCAGGGCTCCATAGCCATCGCCATCGCCCACGGCGCTGACCGTGCCCACCAGACGCAGCTGGCCGCAGAACTGATCACCACGGAGATCAGGCGGTACGGCGACACCCTCCCGCCCCGCTGGAACGCGCAGCTGGCCGAGCTCACCCTCCGGGACGGCCCGAGGCCCGACCGCTTCTCGCAGGCCACCCTCACCCTCGCCCTCTACCGCCTCCTCCTGCGCCTGCCCGCGATCGAGCCCGTGGGCCCGGCCCCCGGCACTCCGCTCCACGCGCCGCCGCCCCCCGGTCACGAAGAGCCCCGCATCCTCAGCCGTATCCGCGCCCTCCTGGCGAAGGCCGAGGCCACCGGGTTTCCCGAGGAGGCGGAGGCGCTCACCGCCAAGGCGCAGGAGCTGATGGCCAGGCACACCATCGACGAGGCCCTGCTCGCGTCCCGTACCCACGCCAAGGACGTTCCCGGCGCCTGCCGCATCGGCGTGGACGCTCCGTACGAGACGGCGAAGGCGATCCTCCTGGACGCGGTGGCCACCGCGAACCGTTGCCGGGCGGTGTGGAACGAGGCGTACGGCTTCTCGACCGTCGTCGGTTTCGAGCCCGACCTGGAAGTGGTCGAACTCCTCCACACCTCCCTCCTCGTGCAGGGGACGGCGGCGATGACGAAGGCGGAGGCGGGGCAGCGGGCGGGCGGCCGGAAGCGTACGAAGACGTTCCGTCAGGCTTTCCTGCTGGCTTACGCGAACCGCCTTGGTGCGCGGCTCGCCGCGGCGGCGGAGGGAGTCGCCGTGGGCGCCCCGGACGCGGGCGAGCTGCTGCCTGTCCTGGCCGCCCGGGATGTGGCCGTCACGTCGCGTGCCGAGCGGATGTTCCCCGAGACCACTGTCACCCGGGTACGGGGAGTTACTGACGCGGAGGGTTGGACGCAGGGGGCTGCGGCGGCGGATGAGGCGCATGTGGCCCTGGGTGGGCCGTAACCCGCCTGCGGCGCGAGCCCGCCCGCCCCCTCTCCCGGCGGCCCCCGCGGTCACCTGTGCTCCAACGGGCCTTCCCCACCCACCCGCCCGTTCACCCCGCATCCGCCCCTGCCCGAACAAGCCTTTCCCGCCCACCCACCCGATTGCCCCGCGGTGATGGGGGTGGGTGGGAGCAAGAGTGCGGCGGGGCGAGGGGGAGATGGCAGGTGGGGTGGGGTGGGACAGCTCCACGCGCCCGCAGTCGGCATCGAGACGCGAGGGGACGTGCCGGTATGTCTGCCCGGAGCACGGTTCGCGGCGCTCCGGTGCCGAAACAGCCGCGCGGCCACCGGACGATAGCGAGGACGGACATACCGGCGCGGCCCCGCCCCCCCAGCCGGGCTCTAGCCGCTCCCCAGCCGGGCTCCAGCCGCTCCCCAGCCGGGCTCTAGCCGCCCTCCAGTCGTGCCCCAGCCGGGGCCCCCAGCCGCCCCCGCCCAAGCAGCCGCAGCCCCACACCAAGGCCACCCCCGCCGCAACCCCGCCCGATATGCCCCGTATCATCACAGAGTGACCTGGCTTCGAGCGTTGAAGGAGACCACTCGCTCGGGGCTGACCGTCGAGCGGAAGCGGCTTGAGCCCCTCATCGCGCTCCGCGGCGCAGCCGGACTCGCCCTCGTCATCGGCGTGAGCCTCACCCTCTTCGGGCCGGCCGTGGCCGCCAGCTCGGCCTTCGGTGCCTACCAGGCCGCCATCGCCACCTTCCAACGCAGCTGGCGCCCCCGCCCTGAACTGGCCCTGGCCTCCGGTACGAGCCTCGCCATCTCCACCTTCCTCGGCTACCTCACCGGCTCCCACACCCTCCTCTTCCTCGCCCTCCTCGCCCTCTGGACCTTCCTCTCGGGGCTGAGTTGGGCCGCGGGCCCGACCATCGGCATCATCGCCTCCTCCAACGTCGCGATCATGCTGGTCACGGTCACCCTCCCCGGCTCCCTGGCCGCCGCGGCGGGCCACGCCGCGATGATGGTGGTGGGCGGCGCGGTCCAGGCCGCCCTCGTGGTCCTGTTCCCCGTACGCAGATGGGGCGCCCACCGCGACGCCCTCGCCGACGCACTCGCGGCCGAGGCCGACTACGCCCGCCGCCTCCGCCACGACCCCCACGCCGACTTCGACCCGGAACCCCTGATGGCCGCCCGTGACGCGGCGACCGTCACCCCGCGCCAGGCCCGCACCCGCCCCGCCGAACTCCACGGCGCCCGCGGCGTGGCGGAACGCATCCGTCCGGTGCTCGCCTCCCTGGCCGACCCCGCGGTGGGCGCACCGGAAGAGGGTCCCGAACGCGATCGCGTACGCGAGATCCTCGCCGCGGCAGGCGCGATCCTGGACGCGGCGGCCAGGGCCATCCGGCAGGGCGAACCGGTGAAGATCCCACCCGCGGCCGTGGCGACCCTCCGCACCCCTGACACCGGGGCGATCCTCACGGGCCCGGCCCAGCGGGCGGCGAAACGCCTGGCGGCGCTCCTGCGGGACGTGGTCGAAACAGCAGGCAAGCCCCCCGACAAGGCCGCCGCCCTCACCGAGACAACACCCAACGCAACGAGCGCACCCAACGCAACGAGCGCAAGCAGCGCGCCCAGCGCGACCAAGAAGGAATCGCAAAGCACCCCCACCCAGCCCCTCACCTCCACCTCCACCCCCCTCCTCCGCCCCACCTTCCCCGCCCTGCTCCCCGCCGCCCTCCGCGCCATAAGAAGCGAACTCCGCCGCCGCCATGAATCCCCCGTCACCCGCCACGCGATCCGCGTCACCGCGGTGGCCGCCGCCGGTTACCTCCTGGGCACCTGGCTTCCCCTCGGCCACGGCTACTGGGCCCCCATGGCCTCCGTGATGGTGATGCGCCCGGACTTCTCGCAGACGTACTCCCGCGCGGTGGCCCGCTTCGGCGGCACGCTCGTGGGCGTCGCCCTGGCCACGGGCCTGGTGCAACTCGCGGACCCCGGCACCGAGCTCTCCGCCGCACTCGCCGTGCTCTGCGCCGGGATGATGTACCTGCTGATGCGCACGGGCCAGGTCGCCGCGCAGGCCTGCGTCGCCGCGTACGTCGTCTTCCTGCTCGGCATGGGCGGCGAGCAGTGGACGCAGACGGTGCCGGAACGCGTCGTCCTCACCCTCCTCGGCGGCGTCCTCGCGATGATCGCGTACGCCGTGTACCCGGCCTGGGAGACCCCGCGCCTGCGCAACCGCCTGGCTGACTGGCTGATCGCGGACGGCCGCTACGCCGCTGCCGTCGTCAGCCGCTACGCCGACCCCACCGGCAGCTCCTGCCCGAACGTCCGCGAGGCGCTCCTCGCCGCACGCGACGCCCGCATCGCCTGGCAGGAAGCCGCCGCCCGCGCCAAGAACGAACCGGTACGTCACCGCGGCCTCTCCCGCGCCGCGGCCGCCGACGCCGAGGAGACCCTCGCCCAACTCGGCCGCGTGGCCATGCTGATGGAGGCCCACCTCCCGGACCGCGACGCCACCCCCGTCCCCGCGGCCGACCGCCTCGCGAAGGCCCTGCGCAAGTCGACCGAGGATGGCGCGAAGGCCGTACGCGAACGCCGCGTCCCGAAGTGGGAAGCCGTACGCAAAGCTCTCGACGAGTGGGACGGCGAGGGCGTCCCCGACCGGGTCGTACGCAGGGGGGCGGGCCTCCTCCTCGCGACCCTCGAGGAACTGTCGGACGCCCTGGACACGGCTCCGCCGCCCATGCTGGTGGACGGCTCAGAAACATCCACGCAGACGGACACGACCCCGCAGACGGACACAGCCGTACCGACGGACGACACAACCGCCCAGACGGACGACACAACCGCCCCGACGGACGACACAACCGCCCCGACGGACGACACAACCGCCCCGACGGATACAGCCGCCCCAACAGACAACAACGGGCCGCAGGACCCCGATCGAGGTCCCACGGCCCGCTGACCGCATCACACCCGGCAAAGCCGGCACCAAATCCTCAGGCCCCTCAGGCCCCTCAGGCCCCTCAGGCCCCTCAGGCCCCTCAGGCCCCTCAGGCCCCTCAGGCCCCTCAGGCCCCTCAGGCCCCTCAGGCCCCTCAG
>NZ_JBVIPU010000003.1:597563-634230 GCF_055577645.1 Streptomyces sp. NPDC033180
AGGCCCTCAGACCCCTCAGACCCCTCAGACCCCTCAGGCCCTCAGACCCCTCAGGCCCTCAGGCCCTCAGGCCTCAGGACCCTCAGCTCCTCAGGACTCCGGAAGCCCCGCCGTAGGCAGCCCCTCCGGCAGCTTTCCGCCCTTGGTCCTGGTGAACTGATCCTTGCCGGCGCCCTGCCAAGCGACCGTCATCGACGTCCCGTTGACCGACTCGACCGTGCCCTCGGTGCGGTCCGATTCGCCCTTGGCGCACTTGAGGCTGATGGTCTCGCCGCCGGCGGTCCCACTGCACAGGACGTTCTCCCCGAGCAGCGTCGCCTGCTTCCCGGCGATGACCAGCGCCAGCGGATTCCCGTCGGCGGTGGCGACCCAGCTGCCCTCGGAACTGCCGCCCTCGGCACCGGAATCCGCACCGGAATCCGCCCCCTCGTCCGGCGTCCCGGCCCCGTCCGACCCGTCCGACCCGTCGGCCCCGGCAGAGGAACCCGCCGAGCTCTTGTCCTTGCCCTCGTCCCCGTCGCCGCCGTCACTGCTGCAACCGGTCAGGACCAGGGCGGCGACAAGACCCGCCGCCGCGGCACCGATACGTACGTTCCGGACGTGCGTGCGCACTGAAGTCCCCCTACGTGAAGCTGTATGACGCTCGAATCAGGTCAGTGAAATCGCGCGCCAAGCTACCAGGACGACTTGCGCACCCCGGGCAGGAATCCGGCGTGCGCTTGGTCACGCAGCTTCACCCGGGAGAGGCCGAACTTCCCGACGTATCCCCGCGGGCGACCGTCTACGCTGTCCCGATTGCGTACGCGCGTCGCACTCGCGTCCCGCGGCTGGCGCCCCAACTCGGCCTGGGCTGCACGCCGTTCGGCATCGCTGGTCGAGGGACTCCGGAGAACCTCCTTCAGCTCGGCCCGCCGCACGGCGTACCGCGCGACGACCTCGCGCCGCTTCTCGTTCTTCGCGATCTTGCTCTTCTTGGCCATCAGACCCTCACTCCACGCGCACGGATCCTGGCGACGGCGGCCTCGACCCCGATGGAGTCGACGGTCTTGATGCCCTTGGCGCTGAGCCGCAGCCGTACGTAGCGGCCTTCGCCGGGCAGCCAGTACCGCTTGCGCTGGACGTTGACGTCGAACCGGCGTGACGTGCGCCGGTGCGAATGGGAGATCTGGTTGCCGAAGCCCGGCGTGGCGCCGGTCAGCTGGCAGTGGGCGGACATGGTGACGCACCTCTCGGTCGCGGGGAGGCGCTGGGCTCCCCTGTGGACCCGTTCGAAAACGGCGTTTTGAAAACGGGAATCATTTTCATACACTACCGGCATGGCTCGCAACGAACTCCGCCCCGTCATCAAGCTCCGGTCCACAGCCGGAACCGGCTACACGTACGTGACCCGCAAGAACCGCCGTAACGACCCCGACCGCATGACGCTGCGCAAGTACGACCCGGTCGTCGGGCGTCACGTCGATTTCCGAGAGGAGCGCTGACCCTCATGCGCAAGGACATCCACCCGCCGTACGCCCCCGTCGTCTTCCGCGACAAGTCCGCCGGCTTCGCCTTCCTCACCCGGTCCACCGCGACCAGCGAGAAGACCGTCGAGTGGGAGGACGGGCACACGTACCCCGTCATCGACGTCGAGGTCTCCTCCGCGAGTCACCCCTTCTACACAGGCACGGCCAAGGTCCTCGACACCGCGGGCCGCGTCGAGCGCTTCGAGCGCCGTTACGGCGCCCGGTGAGCCCGATGGATCCTGTGAACCCGATGGACCCCGTGAACCCGGCGAACCCCGTGAACCCTGTGCGATCCATGGACATCGCGATCGTGGGCGGGCTCCACTCCGACGCCCGCAAGGAAACCGTCGAGCGGCTCCTGGCCACCGTGCCCGGGAGCGTGGCACTCCACCACGACCTGGCGACGGCCGTGCACGGCACGGTCGTACGCACGGTGCGCGACATCGGCGGAGTGCTCTCCACCGGCGAGGCGCCGCTGGTCAACGACTGTGCGTGCTGCGCCCTGCGCGAGGACCTGGTGCCCGAGCTCGAACGGCTCGCGGACTCCGGCCTCACGCGGCTCGCGATCGTCGAGCTGTGGGACTCCGTGGAACCCAAGGCGATGGCGGAGGTCATCACGGCGCACGGGCACGAGGGGCTGCGGCTGAGCGGCGTGATCACGGCCGTCGACCCGGCGCTCCTGCTGCCCTACCTCGGCAACGGCGACGACCTCATGGAGGCCGGGCTCGCCGCGGCCGCCACGGATCAGCGCACCGTCGCCGACACCTGGGCCCGCCAGCTCGAGTACGCCCCCGTCCTCGCTGTCGCGGACTCTCCCGAGGCCGACGACGAGGACCGCGCGCTCCTCGCCCAGCTCCACCCGACCGCCCGTCAGGTCCCCATCAGTCGTCGCGGTGATCGAGGCGGTCACGACGGTCGCGGTGATCGCGGTGATCGCGGTGATCGAGGCGGTCGCGGTGATCGAGGCGGTCACGACGGTCGCGGCGGTCGCGGCGGTGACGGCGGGCCTGGGGCCCTGGCAGCTGCCGCGCTCGCGGGATTCGACGTCGAGGCGGCGGCCGCGGCCCAGCATCCGTCCTGTGCGCTGCTGCCGACCGACGCCGACGAAGCGGGGGTCGCCACCCTCGTATGGCACCGGGACCGGCCCTTCCACCCGGAGCGGCTCTATCAGGCCCTGGAGGACCTGACCTGTGCGGCGGCCCGCAGCCGCGGGCGGTTCTGGTTGGCCGACCATCCGGACACGCTGCTCGGCTGGGACGCGGCGGGCGGCGCGCTGTGCGTGGAGAGCGCGGGGCCGTGGCTGGCCTCGTTGCCGGACGCCGCGTGGGAGATGGTGCCGCCGGTGCGGCGGGCCGCCGCCGCGCTCGACTGGCATCCCGAGCACGGCGACTGCTGCCAGCACCTGGTGTTCGTCTCGCCGGGCCTGGACCGCGAAGGGCTCGAAGAGGTCCTGGAGTCCTGCCTGCTGACGGACGAGGAGTACGCCGCAGGGCGCGACGCCTGGAAACACCTGCCCCCTGCTTTCGACACCCTCCTGGAGGTCTGAATGTCCCCCCGCAAGCCGTCCGGCCGCGAACAGAAGCCGCGTCCCAACCCCCTGGACCAGGCGAAGATCACGTACATCGACTACAAGGACACGGAGCTGCTCCGCAAGTTCATCTCCGACCGCGGCAAGATCCGCTCCCGGCGGGTCACGCGGGTCTCCGCCCAGCAGCAGCGACTCCTTGCCCGCGCGATCAAGAACGCACGGGAGATGGCGCTGCTGCCGTACGGCTCCGCTCGCTGAACCGAACCGCCGTCAGGCTGTTGCGTAAACGTTGGAACACGAAAGGCACCCCGTGCGTCTCTACCTAGTACACGAGCCGGCACACGAACCAGTACGCGAGGGCGTCGGCCCGGACGGTGTTCGCATGGCGTGGGGACTGGGGGCAGGTGCTGACAGAGCTGTAATCAAGAGAGCACCCCGCGTGCACGTGCATCTGCCCATGCATCGGCATGTGAACACAGCTATGATCCGGGACAGTTGACCACTGCATCTAGAGCTGTCCAGAGCGCTCTGGAGCCACACCAGGCACTGCACCACCACCGGGGAGCGACTGTGCATCACGTGTTTAACGGCATGGCTGCCACGGAGCTTCACGGGGTGGTCTGGCAGAAGAGCAGGCACAGCAACTCGCAGGGGGCCTGCGTGGAGTTCGCGAGGCTGCCGGGCGGCGACGTCGCCGTACGGAACTCACGGTTCCCCGACGGCCCGGCGCTCGTCTACACGCGCGCCGAGATAGAGGCCATGCTGCTCGGCATGAAGGACGGGGAGTTCGACCACCTGATAGGTGGATGACCCGCAACCCGCCAGTTCTCGGCCGGATCTACGCCAGTTCTCGGCCTGAACTACGCCAGTTCCCGGTCGACTCCACGCTAGTTCCCGGCCGGCTCCACGCCGGCTCTAAGCCGGCTCTAAGCCAGCTGGAAAAGCGCCCACACGACCTTGCCCCGCAGCGCGCCCGCGAGCGGGTGCCAGCCCCAGCTGTCGCTGAACGAGTCCACCAGGAACAGGCCGCGGCCCGACTCGGCCGAGAAGTCGTCGTCGGTCTCGCGCGCGACCGGACTGTCGTCACTGGGGTCGCGCACCGCACACACCAGACGTGAGGTCCAGCGCATCAAGTGCAGCCGCACCGGCGGGCCGTGGTCGCGCGGGGTGTCCGACGGCAGGGCGTGTCTGAGGGCGTTGGTGACCAGTTCGGAGACGACGAGGGCGATGTCGTCGAAGCGCTCTTCCAGTTCCCACTGGTTCAGCGTCTTACGGGTGAACTGCCGCGCGCTGCCCACTGCTTCATAGCGGGCGGGCAGGGAGCAGGACGCCGCGCTGGAGACGGCTGAGGGGTCGAGTGGGGGAAGCCCCTGCCGTAACGGCTCGAGCATGGTCGATCCATTCGTCCCCATGCGAGGCACTCCCCGGTTTCGCGGTACATAGCGATGGAGCGGTGGTGCGGTCGGTTACAGCGGTGGCGCGCGGACCATGGTTCCGAATGCGCACAGCAGATGCAAGGGCAGATGCACGTGCACGCGCCGGACTTGGTCGTTCCCGTGCCACTTCTTGCCCATTTCTTCCTACGACTTCTTGTGGAGGAGTTCCGAAGGCTTTCCGTTTCTGTAACCGAACGAGTACGGCCTGAAGCGTTTAATGGCAGACTGCTGGCTTCCAAGTGATGGGGAGGATTGAGCGAAGTGACCGCAGGGGAGTCGAGCGGCTCGGTCGTACGGCGCATGCTCCTTGGCTCGCAACTCAGGCGCCTGAGGGAATCGCGCGGCATCACCCGTGAAGCGGCCGGCTACTCGATCCGAGCCTCAGAATCGAAGATCAGCCGCATGGAGTTGGGACGGGTGAGCTTCAAGTCCAGAGACGTCGAGGACCTGTTGACGCTGTACGGCGTCACCGACGAGACAGAGCGCGTCGCGCTTCTCTCACTCGCCAAAGAGGCCAACCTCGCGGGCTGGTGGCACAGTTACTCGGACGTCCTGCCGGGCTGGTTCCAGACGTACGTCGGTCTCGAGGGTGCCGCATCGCTCATCCGCGTCTACGAAGTCCAGTTCGTCAACGGCCTGTTGCAGACCGAGGCGTACGCCCACGCGGTCGTCGCGCGCGGCATGAAGGGCGCGAGCAGGGCGGACATCGAGCGCCGCGTCGCCCTGCGCCTCGAACGGCAGAAGCTGCTCATCTCCGAGCGCGCCCCTCGCTTCCACTGCGTACTCGACGAGGCAGCGCTTCGACGCCCGTACGGCGACCGAGAAGTGATGAGGGGTCAGCTACAGCATCTGATCGACATCTCCGAACGGCCGAATGTCACCCTTCAGGTCATGCCGTTCAGTTTCGGTGGGCACTCGGGCGAGAGCGGAGCGTTCACCATGCTGCGCTTCCCGGAGTCGGACCTCTCGGACGTCGTGTACGTGGAACAGCTGACCGGAGCCCTGTACCTCGACAAAGCCGAGGAAGTCGGCCAGTACGAGCGGGTGGTGGGCGAGTTGCAGAGCGACAGCCCGAATCCGGCCGATAGTCGCGATCTTCTGCGCGGTCTGCTCCAACTGACGTGACCGGTCAGTACGATGACGTGAAATCAGATGTCTGCACACTTTGCGGCAAGGGGTCTCATGTCCTTCTTCACTGACCTGGCTCACCAGTACATCGACGGTGAGTGGAAGGCCGGTTCCGGCTCCTGGGACATCATCGACTTCAATCCGTACGACGGGGAGAAGCTGGCGTCGATCACCGTGG
This sequence comes from Streptomyces sp. NPDC033180, assembly GCF_055577645.1. NCBI lineage: Bacteria > Bacillati > Actinomycetota > Actinomycetes > Kitasatosporales > Streptomycetaceae > Streptomyces > Streptomyces sp. NPDC033180. The sequence continues at coordinate 603,339 of NZ_JBVIPU010000003.1, forward strand.
CGACGGCCGACGAAGTGGACCAGGCCTACCGAGCCGCCGACCGCGCGCAGAAGGACTGGGGCGGGACCAGCCCCTACGTCCGGCGCGCGGTTTTCGAGCGTGCCCTGCGCATCATCGAGGACCGCGAGGAAGAGATATCCGACGCGATCGTCGCCGAGCTGGGCGGCACCCGGCTCAAGGCCGCCTTCGAGATCCACCTCACCAAGGAATTCCTGCGGGAGGCCGTGCACGTCGCCCTGCAGCCCGAGGGCCGCATCCTGCCGTCGCCAGGCGAGGGCAAGGAGAACCGCGTCTACCGCGAGCCGGTGGGTGTGGTCGGGGTCATCAGCCCCTTCAACTTCCCGCTGCTGCTCTCCCTGAAGACGGTCGCCCCGGCGCTCGCACTCGGCAACGCGGTGGTGCTCAAGCCGCATCAGAACACTCCGGTGATGGGCGGCAGCTTCCTTGCGAAGCTGTTCGAGGACGCGGGCCTTCCGGTCGGCGTGCTGAACGTGGTCATCACCGACATCGCCGAGATAGGTGACGCGTTCATCGAGCACCCGGTGCCGAGCGTCATCTCCTTCACCGGCTCGGACCGCGTGGGCCGTCACGTCGGCACGGTCTGCGCCGCGAACTTCAAGCGGTCGATCCTGGAGCTCGGCGGCAACAGCGCCCTTGTCGTCCTGGACGACGCGGACGTCGACTACGCGGTGGACGCCGCGGTCTTCAGCCGCTTCGTGCACCAGGGCCAGGTCTGCATGGCCGCCAACCGCATCCTCGTGGACCGGTCGCTGCAGGGGGAGTTCACCGACAAGTTCGTCGCCAAGGTCGCGTCCCTGAACGTCGGCGACCCGGCGGACCCGGCGACCCACATCGGCCCGCTGATCAACTCCTCGCAGGCGGACGCGGTGTCGAAGACCGTCGACCAGACGGTGGCCGCGGGCGCGAAGGCCCTCCTGCACGGCCGCGCCGACGGCAATCTGGTGGCCCCCTCCGTCCTGACGGACCTGCCGGCCGACTCGCCGACCCTGCGGCAGGAGATCTTCGGCCCGGTGGCGCTGCTCGTGCCCTTCGACGGCGAGGAAGAGGCCGTTCGCATCGCCAACGACACCCCGTACGGGCTCAGCGGCGCCGTCCACACGGCCGACGTCGAGCGCGGCGTGCGGTTCGCGCGGCGGATCAACAGCGGCATGTTCCACGTGAACGACGGCACTGTGCACGACGAGCCGATCGTGCCTTTCGGCGGCGAGAAGCACTCGGGCGTCGGGCGTCTCAACGGCGAGTCGACAGTGGACGCGTTCACCACGCAGAAGTGGATCTCCGTCCAGCACGGACGCTCCCGGTTCCCCTTCTGAGCCCGAGCGCTACGCCCTCCCGGCCCCTTTCGCGTACGTCGCGAACTCCCGGACCCTTGCGGACAGCACCTGACCGCAAGGGTCCTTGACGTCAGTGGTGTCGGAAAGCCCGGCAGGCTCCACAGGCCCGGAGAGGCGGACCCCATGGTCACTCACGTCAACGCAGAGGCCCCGGCGACGAGCGGGGCGCGCTGCTCGCCTTCCTCGACGCCGAGCGCGGCGGTATCCGTCGGGCCCTGATCGGCCTGACCGACGAGCAGGCGGCCACCAGGCCGAGCGCCGGCGAGCTCTCGCTCTCCGGGCTCCTCAAGCATGTCGCGGAGGTCGAGGAGGGGTGGATCTCGCGGGCGAAGGGCGTCGATCCCGCCGTCGAGCGCACCGAGGCGAACTGGGACGAGTGCTTCCGCCTCGTCGAGTGCGAGACGGTCGAATCAGCGCTCGCGTACTGGCGCCAAGTTGCCTACCGCACCGAGGAGTTCATCCGCTCCCTGCCCACCCTCGACGAGACCTTCTCGCTGCCCGATCAGCCGTGGTTCCCGAAGGAGGACGTGTCGATGCGGTGGGTGCTGCTCCGCCTGATCACCGAGATGTCCCGGCACTCGGGCCACGCCGACATCATCCGCGAGAGCCTCGACGGCAGGACGGCGTTCGAGCTGGTGGCCCTGGAGCGCGGCGAGAGCCGGGGTCAGGGCGGGACCGAGGGCTAGAGGGACCCGCGCAGATCCTCGGCCCGCAGCAGCTCGTCAGCGGCCGCCTGCCGTTCCTCCTCGGTCAGCAGGACCGCCGCGGCCCGGTCCAGCCACTCGGCAGGACGCTCCGGCTCGCCGAGCTGCTCGGCCATCTCGGCCCGCACGACGTACAGCTTCACGAGCTGTACGGGGGTGGGGGTGCCGTCCGCCGCGAGCGCGTGGTCGATGATGCGGGCCGCGGCCGATGGGTCCTCCTTGGACTCGCCGAGGAGTACGGCCTGGTGCAGGGCGCGCGCGTACCTCTCCTTCGGTACCGCCGAGTGTTCGAAGGAGTCGGCGATGGGCTGCCCGACGCGGATGTTGTTGCCCGCCGGGTCCGACATCAGGAACTGCCGCACCCCGTAGCTCATGTCCTTCAGGGCGCCGATGCGGGGCAGGCCGCGGGTCGGTATCCGCCCGAGGGTCTGCTTGAGGCCGGACCGGAAGGAGGCGTGCAGGGCGTCCACGTCGTCGGTGATGACGTAGCAGGCGCTGATGGACACCTTGGGGTCGTAGCCCTTCATACGGAAGAACTGGAACTGCATGTCGCCGCGCTCGACGACGCCGTACTGGTAGGGGCTCTTCTGGTGGAAGGTCACCTCGAAGCCGATGGCTTTGTAGAAGTCGAGGGTCTCGTCGAGCTCGTGGCAGGGGAACAAGGGGATCATTGTCTCGGCCATACCGCTAGCCTAATCAAAATTGATTAGAAGGAGGTGGCTTTGATGTCGGCGATCCGACTCCTTGTCCTCGGCGCGGTCCGTCAGCACGGACGGGCCCACGGCTATCAGGTGCGCAACGACCTGGAGTTCTGGGGCGCTCATGAGTGGTCCAACGCCAAGCCCGGATCGATCTACCACGCGCTGAAGCAGATGGCCAAGCAGGGCCTGCTGCTCGCGCACGAGATCGCCCCCTCGACCGCGGGGGGCCCGCCGCGCACGGAGTACGAGATCACGGAGGCGGGCACCGAGGAGTACCTGAACCTGCTCCGGTCCAACCTGGTCTCGTACGACCAGCGGCCCGACATGCTCTCGGCGGCGCTCGGCTTCATCGTCGACCTGCCCCGCGGTGAAGCGGTCGACCTGCTGAAGCAGCGGGTGCGGGGCATCGAGGAGTGGCGCAGGTCCGTCACCGAGTACTACACGCCCGAGGACGGCCCGGAGCAGCTCGGGCACATCGGCGAGATCATGAACCTCTGGGTCCACACGGCCGACGGGGGCGTGGAGTGGACGCGGGGCCTGATCGGGCGGATCGAGGGCGGTGCGTACACGTTCGCGGGCGAGGGGGAGCCGTTCGTCGGCATCCTCGCCGAGGGCGAGGAGAACCCGTACGGGTCCGGCGAGCCGCACGCGGGGGACGACCGCTGAGCCACGGAGAGCCAGGCCATTGATCAAGTTTGACTAATCCTGGTTTCGGGGATACCTTCCTTCGCGTTGACCCCGTAGTCAAGTTTGACTACGGGCTGGCGGGAGCTCGGAGGGAGACGGATGACGGACGCGATCGTCGTCGAGGGCGCACGGAAGCGGTACGGGGAGAAGTGGGCGCTCGACGGCCTTGACCTGACGGTCGGGCGCGGCACGGTGCACGGCGTGCTCGGCCCGAACGGCGCGGGCAAGACCACCGCCGTGCGGGTGCTCGCCACGCTGCTGCGGGCGGACGAGGGTCGGGCGGAGGTCGCCGGCTACGACGTGCGGCGGCAGCCGGACGAGGTGCGCAGGCGCATCGGTCTGCTCGGTCAGCATGCCGCCCTTGACGAGGAGTTGAGCGGACGGCAGAACCTGGACATGTTCGGTCGGCTCTACCACCTGGGCGCACGCCACGCGCGCGTGCGGGCCGATGAGCTCCTGGAGCGGTTCGGGCTCGGGGACGCGGGACGCAAGGCGGTCAAGCAGTACAGCGGCGGCATGCGGCGCCGCCTGGACCTCGCGGCCTCGCTCATCACGGAGCCGGACGTGCTGTTCCTGGACGAGCCGACGACCGGGCTCGACCCGCGGGGGCGCACCGAGGTCTGGGAGGCGGTGCGCTCGCTGGTCGACGGCGGGACGACGGTGCTGCTCACCACGCAGTATCTCGAAGAGGCGGACCAGCTCGCCCACCGCATCTCGGTGATCGACCGGGGCCGGGTCATCGCGGACGGCACCGCGGACGAGCTGAAGTCGAAGACGGGCGGTGACCGGATCGACGTGGTGGTGCGGGACGCGGCCCAACTGGAGCTGGCCGCAGGCCTCTTGCCCGGCGACGCCACCGTGGACGCGGACCGGCGCCTTGCCAGCGCGCCGGTGGTGGACCGCATGGAGGCGCTCACCGGGGTCGTACAGGCCCTGCGGGAAGCCGGCGTCGAGGCCGAGGACATCGCGGTGCGCCGGCCCACTCTGGACGAGGTGTTCCTGCGCCTGACGGGCCATGCGGACGACCGAGAACACACGGCGGACGACCGAGAACGTACGGCGGGCGAACAGGAACGTACGGCGGGCGACCAGGGGCGTACGAAGGAGGCCGTGTGAGTACGACGATGACGAGCGGTACACCGGCGCGCAGCCGTATGCCGGTGGCGGGCGGAGCGCCCGTCCGGTGGGCCGCGATCGACTCGTGGACCATGACGCGGCGCGAACTCGCGCACTGGGCACGCCAGCCCGTGCAGGTGCTCGTCGGCCTGGCCTTCCCGGTGATGTTCCTGCTGATGTTCAACTTCCTGATCGGCGGCGGAAAGGGCATCGCGGGCGACTACGCCGAGTTCCTGGTGCCCGGCATGTTCGCGCTGACCATGACCTTCGGTCTGGACGCCACCATGGTCGCCGTCACGCAGGACCTCAACAAGGGAGTGATCGACCGCTTCCGGTCCATGCCGATGACCAACGGGGCTGTCCTGGTGGGTCGTTCGGTCGCGGACATGCTGCAGTCGCTCGTCTCGCTGATCGTCATGATCGGCGTCGGCCTCGTGATCGGCTGGCGCTGGCACGGCTCGTTCGGGGCCGCGCTCGGGGCGGTGGGCCTGCTGCTCCTGCTGCGGTTCGCGATGCTGTGGATCGGCATCCACCTGGCCATGGTCGCGGGCAGGCCGGAGCTGGTCATGGCCGTGCAGATCCTGGTCTGGCCGGTCGGCTTCCTCTCCAACGCCTTCACGGTCCCGCAGAACATGCCGGGCTGGCTCGGCGCGGCGGTCGAGTGGAACCCGATGTCGGCGACGGCCACGGCGGTCCGCGACCTGTTCGGCAACGACCCCGGGGTGGTGGGCACTTCGTGGGCCGCCGAGCACGCGGGGCTGATGGCCGTGGTGTGGCCCGTGGTGCTCGTGGGGGTGTTCATGCCGCTGGCGGTGCGGAGGTTCGCAGGACTCAGCAAGTAGCCCTCCCCAGGGCGCGGGGTGCCACCTAGTGGTGGAAGCTCGTCGCCGCGTCCTTGTCCCGGGTGAACGGGCCTGGCTGCTGGCGCAGTTCGGGCAGCAGGCTGCTGAGATCCGCCAGGAAGAGCTCCGCGAGGTCGGCCGTGAAGCCGTTGCGGCAGACCACGCGGAGGGCCGCCAGATCCTCGCGGTGGGCCGGGAAGGTGTACGCGGGGACCAGCCAGCCGCGCTCGCGGAGCCGCCGGGACACGTCGAAGACGTCGTACGCCGTCACGTCGTCCCGTGTCGTGAAGGCGAACACCGGCAGCTGGTCCCCGCGCGTGATCATCCGGAAGTCGCCGAGCGCCTCGATGCGGTCCGCGAGGCCGCGGGCGACGTCCCTGGCCGCCTGCTGGACGGCGCGGTAGCCCTCGCGGCCCAGGCGCAGGAACGTGTAGTACTGCGCGGCGACCTGCGCGCCGGGCCGGGAGAAGTTCAGCGCGAACGTCGGCATGTCACCGCCGAGGTAGTTCACCCGGAAGACCAGCTCCTCCGGCAGCGCGTCCGCGTCGCGCCACAGTGCCCAGCCGACGCCCGGATAGACGAGGCCGTACTTGTGGCCCGAGGTGTTGATCGAGGCCACCCTCGGCAGCCGGAAGTCCCACGCCAGTTCCTCGTCGAGGAAGGGCGCCACCATCGCGCCGGACGCCCCGTCGACGTGCACGGGGATGTCGAGTCCTGTGCGCTCCTGGAGGTCGTCGAGGGCCGCGCAGAGCTCGGCCACGGGCTCGTACGACCCGTCGAAGGTGGAGCCGAGCACGGCCACGACGCCGATCGTGTTCTCGTCGCAGAGTTCGGCGGCGGCCACCGGGTCGAGGTGGAACCGGTCGCCCTCCATGGGGACCTGGCGTGCCTCGACCTCCCAGAAGTTGCAGAACTTGTCCCAGCAGACCTGGACGTTGACGCCCATGACGAGGTTCGGGCGCGCGGTGGGCGACGGATAGCGGTCGCTGTTGCGCCCGTCCGTGGCCCAGCGGCGCTTGAGCGCCATCCCGGCGAGCATGCACGCCTCGCTCGACCCGGTCGTCGAGCAGCCGACGGCGCCGGCCGGGTCCGGGGCGTGCCACAGGTCGGCGAGCATGGCCACGCAGCGCCGCTCCAGCTCGGCGGTGTGCGGGTACTCGTCCTTGTCGATCATGTTCTTGTCCCGGCACTCCGCCATGAGGACGCCGGCCTGCGGCTCCATCCAGGTGGTGACGAAGGTCGCGAGGTTGAGGCGGGAGTTGCCGTCCAGCATCAGCTCGTCGTGCACCAGCTGGTACGCCGTCGTGGGCGGCAGGGGTCCGTCGGGGAGGCGGTGCTTGGGCGGGGCCTCGGTCATGCCGCTGACCGGATCGGCCTCTCCGTAGAAGGGGTTCACCGCGAGGGTGCGCCCCTTGGAGCCACCGTTAGGGTCCTCGCTGCGGTGGAGCGGCATGGGCGGTCTCCTCGGGCCTGAGGTTTTCTGTCCCTGTACGGGGCTTTCGTGGCCCCTGCTGGTGAGGATATGGGCGGCTGCCGGGGTCTGCACTTGCACCTCACGTGGCGTGAGGACCCAGGCTGAGGCGCGTACCGAGAGAGGGGCGAAAGCCATGAGCTACTCCGTGGGACAGGTCGCCGGCTTCGCCGGAGTGACGGTGCGCACGCTGCACCACTACGACGAGATCGGCCTGCTCGCGCCCAGCGAGCGCAGCCGCGCGGGCCACCGGCGCTACAGCGACGCCGACCTGGACCGGCTGCAGCAGATCCTGTTCTACCGGGAGCTCGGCTTCCCCCTGGACGAGGTGGCGGCACTCCTGGACGACCCGGAGACGGACCTGCGGGCGCACCTGCGCCGTCAGCACGAGCTGCTGAGCGCCAGGATCACCAAGCTCCAGGAGATGGCCGCCGCCGTCGAGACCGCCATGGAGGCGAAGAAGATGGGCATCAACCTCACGCCCGAGGAGAAGTTCGAGGTCTTCGGGGACCACGACCCCGACCAGTACGCGGACGAGGTCGAGCGACGCTGGGGCGATACCGACGCCTACAAGGAGTCGCAGCGCAAGGCCGCCTCGTACACCAAGGAGGACTGGCAGCGGATCAACCACGAGTTCGACGCGGTGCACGCGCGCATGGCCGGTCTGCTCACCCAGGGGCTGCCGGCGGACTCCGCGGAGGCGATGGACGTCGCGGAGGAACACCGCCGCTCCATCACGCACTTCCACTACACCTGCTCGCACGAGCTCCACACCTGCCTCGGCGAGATGTACGTGGCGGACGAGCGGTTCACGGCCACCTACGAGGCGATCCGGCCGGGGCTCGCGCTCTACATGCGGGACGCGATCGTGGCGAACGCGGCGCGGAACGGCTGAGCAGGGGAGACCCGAAACCCGGTAAGGGGCGTCCACCACGGGTGGGCGCCCCTTACCCATCGGTTCACTGCTCCTGCGTGATCACGGCCGCCGTGCCGTACGCGCACACCTCCGTACCCACGTCCGCGGCCTCGGTGACGTCGAAGCGCATCATCAGGACCGCGTTGGCGCCCCGCGCGCGTGCCTGCTCGATGAGCCGCTCCATCGCTTGGTTACGGGTCTCCACCAGCGTTTTCGTGAGGCCCTTCAGCTCGCCGCCGACCATGGACTTGAGGCCGGCGCCGATCTGGCTGCCCAAGTGCCGGGAGCGCACGGTGAGGCCGAAGACCTCACCGATAACCTGTTGCACGCGGTAGCCCGGTACGTCGTTCGTCGTCACGACCAGTACGTCGGAGCGCGGATCGGTGCCGCCGCCGAAATCTTCGATACCCATGGCACACAGCTTTGCCCCAGAACACGCACAGTGCACCCTGGGGAGGACAGTGGAACCTGGGCCCGTCACCTCGCGTTGATAGCTTTGGGCGGCCATCCCCCCGCCGCACCGCCCTCTCACCCACAGGAGCCCCGAACCGTGACGACGCTTGCGCTCGGACCAAGCTGGCTGGATCCGGACTACCTCCTGAACACGTTCGGGGTCTGGGGCCTGCTCGCGATCGTCTTCGCCGAGTCGGGCCTGCTCATCGGCTTCTTCCTGCCGGGTGACTCGCTGCTGTTCACGACGGGCCTGCTGATCACGACGAAGCAGCTCGACTTCCCGCTCTGGCTCTGTGTCGTCCTCATCTGCATCGCCGCGATCCTCGGCGACCAGGCGGGCTATCTCTTCGGCAAGAAGGTCGGCCCCGCGCTCTTCAACCGCCCGGACTCCAAGCTGTTCAAGCAGGAGAACGTGGTCAAGGCGCACGAGTTCTTCGAGAAGTACGGCCCGAAGTCCCTGGTCCTGGCCCGCTTCGTGCCCATCGTGCGGACGTTCACGCCGATCATCGCCGGCGTCAGCGGCATGCGGTACCGCTCGTTCATCACGTTCAACATCATCGGCGGCGTCCTCTGGGGCGCCGGCGTGACGCTGCTCGGCGCGTGGCTGGGCAACATCGACTTCGTGCACAAGAACATCGAGGCGATCCTCATCCTGATCGTCCTGATCTCGGTGGTGCCGATCGCGATCGAGTTCCTTCGGGCGCGCAGCAAGTCCAAGAAGGCCGCCGCGGCCGAGGGCGACGCCCCCGGGGCGGCCCAGGCCTCACGCGGCCGGCACGCGAAGCGGTAGGACGGACACCAGTGGGACCCGGGGTCAGAAGCCTCGGGTCCGCTTCGCCGCACGGCGGTTCGCCGCGGTCGTGGCGCCCGGGATCTTGAGGATCATCCGCGAGACCTCGCTGCCCAGGTTCACGCCGATCGCGATGGCCAGTGCCGTCGCCGCCGCCTTGGTGAGCGAGTTGATGCCCGTGTTCATGTCGTTCTGGGCGAGGGCCAGCAGGCCGAAGTACGTCGCGCTACCGGGCAGCAGCGGGCCGATCGCCGCGGTGACGTACGGCAGTGAAGAGGCGAAGCGGTAGCGCGAGAAGAGTTGGCCGAACAGACCCACGAGCCCGGCCGCGACGGCCGTCGCGGCCACCGGCGAGAGCTCCAGCGAGGTCTGGGCGAGCGCGCCGTACATGACCCAGGCGATACCGCCGTTCAGGGTCACGATGAGCACGGTGTGACGTTCCTGCTGGAGCAGTATCGCGAAGGCGAGGCTCAGCGCCATCGACGCCAGGATCTGGATCACCGGGCGCGAGTCGGTCGCCACGAACGCCGTCTCCGCCTTCAGGCTCGTCGCGTCCAGCATCACGCCGAGCGACAGCACGAGCAGCACGCCGCAGACGATGCCCACGACGAGATAGCAGACCTCGAGGAGGCGGGCGGCGGCCGTGATGTAGTAACCGGTCAGGCCGTCCTGCACGCCTGCGACCAGGGCTCTTCCCGGGATCAGCGCGAAGAGGCCACCGGTGATCACCGCGGACGCGTTGACCTCCTGGGAGTGCAGGACGCTGAGCGTGACGCCCATCGCGGCGGGCGGCATCGCGGCCCCCACGAACTGGTAGAACTCCGGAAGCCCGCGGCCCGCGCAGAGCCAGGCGAGACGGTCGCCGAGCATCGCGCCGAACGCCGCGATCAGGAAGACCAGGGCGCCACCGCCCACGAGCACGGATGCCGAGCCCGCGAGCAGCCCGCTGGCCGCGGTGAGCGCCCAGCCGGGGTAGGGGTGGCGGTTACGGCGTATCGCCGCAAGGCGGCGGTAGGCCTCCTCCAGGGTGATCTCGATGTCCGTGTCGCTGATGTCGTCCACCAGCTGGAAGACGGCCGCGAGACGGGTGTAGTCGGTGCCCCTTCGGCGCACCGTCCTGGAGGCCGTGATCGGGTCGTCGACCAGGGACGGCTGGTGCGAGATCGAGAGCAGCGTGAACGTGACGGTCGGCTCGCAGCGGTCGAGGCCGTAACTGCGGCAGACGGCGAACATCGCCGCCTCCACGTCCTCGGCGCCCTCGCCGCCCGCGAGCAGCAGCTCGCCGATACGCAGCGTCAGGTCGAGGACGCGCGGCACGGCGGGCCCGGTCTCGTCCTCGTGCTTCTGGGTCGCCTCCGGAGTGGGCCGCTCGGCGACCGGCATGCGCAGCATCGTGCGCATCTGGTCCTGCCAGGGCGTCTCCTTGGTGAGCTTCACCAGAGGGATGCCGTGCGGGGGCGTGAACGCGGCCGGCGCGTTGCGGGAGCTGTAGGTGTGCGGCGTGGTGAACGCCGACTTCTCGGTCTCCTGCGTGGTCGACGAGGGATTCGCCAGACCGTTCGGGAGCGCGAACTCGGAGGTGGTCTGCGACTCGTCCTCGGGTGCCGGTGGCTGCGGCATCACACCGGTGGGCTGAGTGAACGCACTCCGGGCCTCATCCGACTGTGGCTTACGGTCTTCGGCCTCCTGGTCAGCCACTTTCACTGCCTCGCTCCCACATACGAACCTTGCGCACCTCCAGTACGAACAGTATGCGCACAGATACGCGAACGGGCCGCGCGGTCTTCGTGAAGATCGCGCGGCCCGTCAGGGGCTTCGCAGGGGCACTCAGTGACCCTGGGCCTCCGCACGCTTGTACGACTTCTCGATCTCGGCCTCGGCGTCCGCGCGGCCGACCCAGTCGGCGCCCTCGACGGACTTGCCGGGCTCCAGGTCCTTGTAGACCTCGAAGAAGTGCTGGATCTCCAGGCGGTCGAACTCGGAGACGTGGTGGATGTCGCGCAGGTGCTCCACACGGGGATCCGACGCCGGAACGCAGAGCAGCTTGTCGTCGCCGCCCGCCTCGTCGGTCATCCGGAACATGCCGATCGCGCGGCACTTGATGAGGCAGCCCGGGAAGGTCGGCTCGTCCAGGATGACGAGGGCGTCCAGCGGGTCACCGTCCTCGCCGAGGGTGTTCTCGACGAATCCGTAGTCAGCGGGGTAGCTGGTCGACGTGAAGAGGCGACGGTCCAAGCGGATCCGGCCGGTCTCGTGGTCCACCTCGTACTTGTTCCGCGAACCCTTCGGAATCTCGATGGTGACGTCGAACTCCACGGGTGGCTCCTCCATGATCAGCACATACTTCGGGTGGTTAAGTGTCCCTCACGCAGATGTGTGATCGCGAAAGGGGCTGGTCGTCGTGCCCGAGCTCAAGCCTTGGCAGCAGACCCGGCAGCACGTCGGGAAGCTGCTGAGGCGGCTTCCCAAGCCGTCGGCTCCCAAGGTCTCCGCCGCTCTCAAGACTCCTGCGAAGCGCAAGACCTTGCAGCTCACGGCGGGTGCGGCAACCGTCGGACTCGCGATCGCGGCGGGTGCCGTGGCCGCGGCCGGCCCCTGGGACTCCTCCGGTCAGCGTACGGCCGAGCGGGACTGGGCGGCCTACCAGGAGGCCGGGGGTGGCACAGATCACGGCGGTCGTACGTCCGGACGGGCGCCCGCGGCGCCTCCGAGCGCGCCCTCCGTGCTCAAGGGGCTCGGAGTGCACGCGGGCTCCGCGCACGGCGGCTCCGCGCCCGCTCCGGACGGCAAGGCGCTCGCGGGCGTCCTCGATCCGCTCCTGAAGGCCAAGGCGCTGGGTCCCGAGCGCTCGGCGGTCGTCATCGACGCGGGCACCGGACGGCGGGTCTACGGCAAGGGCGGCGGCGACGCCCTCACGCCCGCGTCCACCACCAAGATCGCCACGGCGGTCGCGGCACTGACCTCGGCGGGGGCGGACCACCGCATCACCACGAAGACGGTCATCGAGCCGGACTCGAAGGAGGTCATCCTGGTCGGAGGCGGCGACCCCACGCTCACCGCCCGCAAGGACGGCCCCTACTCCAGAAGCGCCGCGAGCCTGCGCGACCTCGCCGAGGACACCGCCCGCGCCCTGAAGGACCGCGGCACCGACAAGGTGACCCTGACGTACGACACCTCGCTCTACTCGGGAGAGCAGCAGCACCCCATCGGCCCGAACGAGAACCTCACCCTGGTCAGCGCCCTGATGGCCGACGAGGGCCGCCTCGACGACTCATCCAGCGGTCCAGCCCCGCGCTCGGGCGACCCGGCGGGCGACGCCGCGAAGAAGTTCGCGGGCCTCCTGGAGAAGGAGGGCATCGAGACCGGCACGGGCGCCAGGGAGAAGAAGGACCCGGGCCCCTCCAAGGCAAGTCACCGCGCCGAGTCCCTCGCCAAGGTCGAGTCCCCGCCGCTCTCGGCGCTCGTCGAGCGGATGCTGACGCACAGCGACAACGACATCGCCGAGGCGCTGGCCCGCCAGACGGCGCTCGCCGCCAAGGAACCGGTCAGCTTCGACGGCGCGGGCAGGGCGATCGACGCCCAGCTCAGGAAGTCCCAACTCCCGCTGGCCGGTACGAAGTTCGCTGATGGCAGCGGCCTGGACCGCGCGGACCGCAGCTCGGCCGAACTGCTCGCCGCGCTCCTGGCCCGCGCCGCCGACCCCGCCCACCCGGAACTGCGCTCCGTGGTGACGGGCCTGCCCGTGGCGGGCTTCACGGGCACCCTGGTCGACCGCTACCCCAAGGACTCCCCGGGTACCGGCGTCGTCCGGGCCAAGACCGGCACCCTGACAGGCGTGAACACCCTGGCGGGCACGGTCGTGGACGCGGAGGGCCGCCTCCTCGTCTTCGCGTTCATGACGACAGGCACGAGCGACCCCAAGGCAGCACAGGCGGCACTGGACGAGATGGCGTCGGCGGTGGCGAAGTGCGGGTGCCGGTAGCGGGCCCCTGGGCCTCGGACGGTGGGGGCGGGCCGGGCCCCAAAGGGGCGCGGGGAACTGCGCGACCAGCCGCGTCGGTGTCGCAGACGATGGACGGTCTGTTTTCCCCGGGGGCGCCCCCCCGGGTCCCCGGCCGGTGGGGCAGGGGACCTCGTCCGCCGTCGTGTCGGCGGCCGGCCAGCAGCCTCACGGCGCAATCGCTTCCCGTTGACCCCTACGGGCCCGGAGTGGGGCAATCTCGGGGGTCAACCACCTCCGCAGGAGGGGCCGAGCACGTACCGTTGACGCATGACGAGCATCGGTGGTGTGGAGATGGTCGACTGGAATCTCGCGGTGGCGACCGCGACCCGGCTGGTTCGGCCGGGTCCAGAAGTGAGCCGCGACGAGGCACGGGCCATCGTCGCCGAGCTCAGGAAGCATGCGAAGTCTTCGGAGGAGCACGTCCGTTCCTTCACCCGGATGGGCACGGAGGACATCCACGACACCCCGGTGCTCGTCGTCGACCGGGCCGGGTGGATCAAGGCGAACGTCGCCGGCTTCCGGGAGATCCTCAAACCCCTCCTGGACAAGATGCAGGACCGGCGCTCCGGCGGCCCCGGCGGAGCCGTGCTCGGCGCGGTCGGCGGCAAGGTCACCGGCGTGGAGCTGGGGATGCTGCTCTCCTTCCTCGCCTCGCGGGTCCTCGGGCAGTACGAGACCTTCGCCCCGGCCACCCGCGACCTCCCCGCGGGCCAGCACGGCGGCGGCAGGCTCCTCCTGGTGGCTCCGAACATCGTGCACGTCGAGCGCGAACTCGACGTGGACCCCCACGACTTCAGGCTCTGGGTGTGCCTGCACGAGGAGACGCACCGCACGCAGTTCTCGGCCGTGCCCTGGCTGCGGGACCACCTCGAAGGTGAGATCCAGTCATTCCTCTCCGAGACCGAAGTCGACCCGATGACGGTCCTGGAGCGCATCAGGGAAGCCGCCCAGTCCCTCGCCGGCGGTCGCCCCGAAGGCGAGGAGGACGACGGGGGCCGCTCCATCGTGGAGCTGGTCCAGACCCCCGCCCAGCGCGAGATCCTCGCCCGGCTCACGGCCGTCATGTCGCTCCTCGAGGGGCATGCCGACTTCGTGATGGACGGAGTCGGCCCCGACGTGGTGCCCTCCGTCGGCGAGATCCGGGAGAAGTTCCAGCAGCGCAGGGCCCGCGGGGCGAGCCGCCTTGACCAGGCGCTGCGCAAGCTGCTCGGCCTCGACGCGAAATTGCGCCAATACCGGGACGGTGAGCGTTTCGTGCGCGCGGTCGTGGGCGAGGTCGGAATGGACGGCTTCAACCGGGTGTGGACTTCGCCGAACACGCTGCCCACCAAGTCGGAGATCGCCAAACCGGCGGACTGGGTCGCGCGGGTGCACCGTAAGGGAGAGTGAGGGCAGTAAGGGAGCGAGTTGCGGCCGATGGCAGGCGAACGCCCCCGCAATCACCCGTCCGAGGGACCGTGAGCCATGGGTAGGCGTGCAATGCTCGGGGAACGGCTCGGCTCTGTCACCATCGACACACTCTGAGTGACTAATCTCGTGGGATCTGTCTGAGGCCCGATCTCCCGAGTAGTGGTCCTGAGTGACAGGTCCGAGGCTCACCCCCGAACTTCATGAAGGGAACCGGACATGGGTCCCCATCCTGCGGTCGCGGCGATACGCCTGGCGGTCCGCCGCGTACTCCACGACGTACTGACCGACGTACAGCGCACCGACGACGCCCAGCGCGCCGACCTGAGGCGCCCCGACGCACAGCGCACCCCCGAGCACGTCCCCGCACGCCCCGCGCACCCCCACCCTCCACGCGAGCAGGCCACGACGCCACTCGTGCTGGTCGCCTGCTCCGGCGGCGCCGACTCCATGGCGCTCGCCTCCGCCCTCGCCTTCGAGGCCCCCAAACTCGGCATCCGCGCCGGCGGTGTCACAGTCGACCACGGACTGCAGGACGGGTCCGATCTGCGCGCAGCCGAGGTCGTCTCGCGGCTGACCGCGCTCGGCCTCGACCCCATCGAGTCCGTCGCCGTCGACGTCGGCAGGGACGGCGGCCCCGAGGCCGCGGCCCGCGACGCGCGATACGGCGCGCTCGACGCCGTGGCAGAGCGCCACGGCGCCGCCGCGATCCTGCTCGGCCATACGCGCGACGACCAGGCGGAAACCGTCCTGCTCGGTCTCGCCCGTGGCTCCGGCATCCGCTCCCTGTCCGGGATGGCGGCCGTGTCCGGAGGCCCGGGCGCCGACCGCCGCTACCGCCGCCCCTTCCTGCACATCGACCGGCAGACCGCCCGCAAGGCCTGCATGGTCCAGTCGCTGCCCGTCTGGGACGACCCGCACAACACCGACCCCGCCTACACCCGCTCGCGGCTGCGGCACGAAGGCCTGCCCGCCCTGGAGAAGGCGCTCGGCAAGGGCGTCGTGGAAGCCCTCGCCCGTACGGCCCAGTTGTCCCGGGATGACGCCGACGCCCTGGACCACTGGGCCGCGCAGGCGGAAGCCTCCGTGCGCGACGCCGCGGGACTCCTGGAGTGCGCGAAGCTCTACGCCCTGCCGCCCGCCGTGCGCCGCCGCATCGTCCGCCGCGCGGCCATCGAGGCAGGCGCCCCGGCCGGGGCGCTGTTCGCCCGGCATCTCGAAGAAGTCGACCGGCTGATCACGGGCTGGCGCGGCCAGGGAGCCATCAATCTCCCGGGCAAAGTCGTCGCCCAGCGCCAGGGTGGCAGACTGGTGATCCGGCAAGGCTGTTGACCGAGGGACCCCCGGGTCCCACGCAGCCGGTGTGACGGACGACCGAAAGTGATGCGGGTGGACGCGAAAGACATGGGCACCGACCTTCAGTCGGTGCTCATCACCAAGGAAGAGATCGACGCGAAGCTGGCCGAGCTGGCCGCGAAGATCGACGCGGAGTACGCGGGCAAGGACCTGCTGATCGTCGGTGTGCTCAAGGGCGCGGTGATGGTCATGGCGGACCTCGCGCGTGCGCTGTCCACCCCGCTCACCATGGACTGGATGGCCGTGTCGTCGTACGGCGCGGGCACCCAGTCCTCCGGTGTCGTGCGGATCCTCAAGGACCTGGACACCGACATCAAGGGCAAGCACGTCCTGATCGTCGAGGACATCATCGACTCCGGTCTGACGCTGTCGTGGCTGCTGTCCAACCTCGGCTCGCGCGAGCCCGCGTCGCTGAAGGTCTGCACGCTGCTGCGCAAGCCCGAGGCGGCCAAGGTCGCGATCGACGTGGAGTGGGTCGGCTTCGACATCCCGAACGAGTTCGTCATCGGGTACGGCCTGGACTACGCGGAGAAGTACCGCAACCTGCCGTTCGTCGGCACGCTCGCTCCGCACGTCTACGGCGGCTGACGGCGGCCGATTCCCGGCCCTCCCGGTCAACTCCGGGGAGGCGGACGGGAACCCTCACCCGTTTCCCGGCGTTGAAGCATGCGAAGACGGGTTTGTCAGCCGTCCCGTGCGGCTTCGGGTGACAATGCTGGGGTACCGTCCGAAGAACAGTCTTTATCAAACTCACTATGGCAGGAGGGACGGGGCGTCATCGCTCCGTATGGATGGACGTGAAGCGATACTTCCGTGGGCCAGTCATGTGGATCGTGCTGGCCGTCCTTGCCGTGGTCGTGTTGATGCAGGTCGTCGGTTCGTCCGGTGGCTACAAGACGGTGGACACCGGCCAGGTAGTGCAGGCGATCAACGACGACAAGGTCGAGAGCGCCAAGCTCACCACCGGTGACGAGTCGACCATCAAGGTCGAGCTCAAGGATGGCCAGAAGGTCAAGGACAGCAGCAAGATCCAGGCGAGCTACATCGGCAACCAAGGTGTCGACATCGCCAAGACCTTGCAGGACAAGTACCAGGACAAGAAGATCCCGGACGGTTACACCGTCTCGCCGTCGAAGCAGAACCCGTTCGTCGGCATCCTTCTTTCCCTGCTCCCCTTCGTACTCATCGTCGTTGTCTTCCTGTTCCTGATGAATCAGATGCAGGGCGGCGGCTCCCGGGTCATGCAGTTCGGGAAGTCCAAGGCCAAGCTGATCACCAAGGACACCCCGAAGACGACGTTCTCGGATGTGGCCGGATCGGACGAGGCCGTCGAGGAGCTCCACGAGATCAAGGAGTTCCTCCAGGAGCCGGCGAAGTTCCAGGCCGTCGGGGCCAAGATCCCCAAGGGCGTGCTCCTTTACGGGCCGCCCGGCACGGGCAAGACGCTCCTCGCGCGCGCTGTCGCGGGTGAGGCCGGCGTCCCCTTCTACTCGATCTCCGGTTCCGACTTCGTCGAGATGTTCGTCGGTGTCGGTGCCTCGCGAGTGCGTGACCTCTTCGAGCAGGCCAAGGCGAACGCCCCGGCGATCGTCTTCGTCGACGAGATCGACGCCGTCGGTCGGCACCGCGGTGCCGGTATGGGCGGCGGTCACGACGAGCGCGAGCAGACGCTGAACCAGCTGCTCGTCGAGATGGACGGCTTCGACGTGAAGGGCGGCGTCATCCTGATCGCCGCCACGAACCGCCCCGACATCCTCGACCCGGCGCTCCTTCGTCCCGGACGTTTCGACCGGCAGATCGCCGTCGACCGCCCGGACATGGTCGGCCGTCTGGACATCCTCAAGGTTCACCAGAAGGGCAAGCCGGTCGCCCCGGACGTCGACCTGGGCGCGGTCTCCCGCCGTACGCCGGGCTTCACCGGTGCCGACTTGGCGAACGTGCTGAACGAAGCGGCGCTCCTGACGGCGCGCGGCGACAAGAAGCTGATCGACAACCACGCTCTCGATGAGGCGATCGACCGTGTCGTGGCCGGTCCGCAGAAGCGGACGCGGATCATGTCCGACAAGGAGAAGAAGATCACCGCGTACCACGAGGGCGGACACGCCCTGGTCGCGGCGGCGTCTCCGAACTCGGACCCGGTCCACAAGATCACGATCCTGTCGCGCGGCCGGGCCCTGGGTTACACCATGGTCCTGCCCGAGGAGGACAAGTACTCGACCACGCGCAACGAAATGCTCGACCAGCTGGCGTACATGCTGGGCGGGCGCGCGGCCGAGGAGCTCGTCTTCCACGACCCGACGACGGGCGCGGCGAACGACATCGAGAAGGCCACCGCGACCGCACGGGCCATGGTCACGCAGTACGGCATGACCGAGCGGCTCGGCGCGATCAAGTTCGGTGGCGACAACACCGAGCCGTTCCTGGGCCGCGAGATGGGTCACCCGCGCGACTACTCGGAAGAGGTCGCGGCGCTGGTCGACGAAGAGGTCAAGAAGCTCATCGAGACCGCGCACAACGAGGCCTGGGAGATCCTCGTCGAGAACCGCGACGTTCTCGACAACCTGGTCCTCCAGCTCCTCGAGAAGGAGACCCTCAACAAGGAGCAGATCGCCGAGGTCTTCGCAGGCATCGTGAAGCGCCCGGCCCGTCCGGCGTGGACCGGATCCTCGCGGCGCACGCCCTCGACCCGCCCGCCGGTGCTCTCCCCCCGGGAGCTGTCGCTGACGAACGGTGCGAACGGCGCCACGCCCGCGGTCACCGCGGGCACGGAGGCCCCGCCCGCGACCGGCATCGAGGTGGCTCCGGAGGACCGCCCCGAGAGCTGACCCCGAGCGCCTCAGCAGGCCCGGAATGGATGCTGCGCCCCCCTGGTTCTAGCCTGGGGGGCGCAGTTTTTCGTACGTACTGACGCAACCGGTGCGTGGAACGCTAGGAACGAGGCACACATGACCGACCCCGTGACGCTGGACGGCGAGGGCACGATCGGCGAGTTCGACGAGAAGCGAGCCGAGAACGCCGTGCGCGAGCTGCTGATCGCGGTCGGGGAGGACCCGGACCGCGAGGGCCTGCGGGAGACTCCAGGTCGCGTGGCGCGGGCGTACAGGGAGATATTCGGCGGCCTGTGGCTCAAGGCCGAGGATGTCCTGACGACGACGTTCGATCTCGGCCATGACGAGATGGTCCTGGTGAAGGACATCGAGGTACAGAGCTCCTGTGAGCACCATCTGGTCCCTTTCCACGGCGTCGCGCACGTCGGCTACATCCCGTCGTCCGACGGCAAGATCACCGGCCTGTCCAAGCTCGCCCGCCTCGTGGACGTGTACGCGCGCCGTCCGCAGGTCCAGGAGCGACTGACGACGCAGGTGGCGGACTCCTTGATGGAGATCCTCGAGCCGCGCGGCGTCATCGTGGTCGTCGAGTGTGAGCACATGTGCATGACGATGCGTGGGGTGCGCAAGCCGGGCGCCAAGACGATCACCTCGGCGGTGCGGGGGCAGCTCCGTGACCCCGCGACGCGCAACGAGGCGATGAGCCTGATCATGGCGCGCTAACGAAAGCCCACGCGCCGGCCGCTTATGCGGCCGCGGCCGTTCCGCCGTTTTCGTCGTCGTCTTCCGGGAGCCTGCAGACCCGCTCCAGGAAGAAGGCGGCCGCTATCACCGCGATGCCTGCCACCAGGGAGAGGCCCGCGTAGATCGCCTGGTCGCGGCGGGCCGGAACGTCCAGGTACTCCAGGAGGAAGGCGCCCGTGCCGCCGTACATTCCGGCGACGAGGGCGGCGACCAGGGCGCTCGCCTGGCCGAAGACGACCGCGCGCGCGGCCATCATCGGCTCGACGCCCTTCGCCCCGGGGCGTCGCTCGCGCTGAGCGCGCAGCCGGGAGCGCAGCGAGAGCGCCGTGGCGAGCAGCACCGCGGCGATCACCGAGAGCACGATGGGCGCGGCCAGCGGGACCCGCGGGAGTGTGCCCACGGAGTCCCACAGCCGGGCGCCCGCCCAGGACAGCACACCGGCCACCACGAAGAGGCCGGCCAGTGTCCTGATGCGCAGCTGCTTCACGGATGACCCTTCATCGTCGTACGGACCCGCTTCTCGGAGATCTGCATCGTGCGGGTTCGATAGACCCTAACGATTACTCGGGCAGGCGGAGTTCCAGGTCGACACGGGGCGTGACGCCTTCGCGGGTGACCTTGGCGAGCAGGTCGGTGACCGGGCCGCGGCCCGCCAGCTGGGCCTCGGGTTCCACGTCGTGCCAGGGGGCGAGGACGAAGGCACGTTCGTGCGCGCGCGGGTGGGGGAGCGTGAGGTCGGGGTCGTCCGAGACGACGTCCGCGTACGCCACGATGTCGACGTCGATCGTGCGGGCGGCCCAGCGCTCGTCCCGTACGCGGTGGAAGGCTTCCTCGATCGCCTGGGCCCGCTCCAGGAGCGAGGACGGCGGCAGGGTCGTCTTCACCACGACCACCGCGTTGAAGTACGACGGCTGGCTGCCGGGGTCCACGCCCCAGGGCTCGGTCTCGTACACCGGAGAGACGGCCTTGACGCGCAGGCCGGGGGTGTCCTCCAGGGCGTCGATGGCGCCCTGCAGCGTCTCCAGGCGGTTGCCGAGATTGCTGCCGAGGGAGATCACGGCGCGTTTGGGGTTGGAGAGGGTGGTGTCGGCGGCGTCGACCTGCTCGACCACGGCGGTGGGCACCGGCTGGACGGTCGGGTCGCTCTGCCCTTGCGTGGAAAACGCGGTCATACTCGGCTCCGGGTGATGGTGACGGTCACATCGTCGAAGGGGACGGTGATCGGCGCGTCCGGTTTGTGGACGCACACCTCGACCTCCAGGACCCCCTCGTGCTTCAGACACGTCTGGGCGATGCGCTCGGCGAGAGTCTCGATGAGGTCCACCGGATCGCCTTCGACGGCGGCCACGACCTCCTCGGCCACGACGCCGTAGTGCACGGTCTTCGCCAGGTCGTCGTCGGCGGCGGCCGCACGGGTGTCCAGGCCAAGGACCAGGTCCACGATGAAGGTCTGGCCCTCTTCGCGTTCCCGCGGAAAGACACCGTGGTGCCCGCGGGCCTTGAGGCCGCGCAGCGCGACACGATCCACGCGAATCACTCCTGCAATCGTCGTTATCGGCAGGCCTGCACCGAGTGCGGTCGGCACACCAGCCTCGATCGAATCTACCTGCGCGCACTGACAGCTCCAGCCCGCGGGGGCTCCCGGAACCGCCCCTACCCACTCAGGAGGGTGCGTCCTCGCCCTCTTCGTCGTCGGTTTCGGCGAGTACGGGTGAGGCGTGGTGCGACCAGAGCTTCCACCCGTCGACTGTGCGGCGGAACACATTGGTGGCGACGACGAGCTGCCCGACGAGCGGGCCGAGTTCGCCACCGCCCTCGGGGGGCGGGCCGCCGCTGAGGATGTTCTCCGTGCAGGTCACCAGGGCGGTGTCCCCGGCCACCCCGACATGCACGTCGGTCAGGAAGAACTGGATGTACTCGGTGTTCGCCATGATCAGCGCGTACGACCTGAGGACCTCGCCGCGGCCGGTGAGGACCGGCCAGCCGGGGTGGACGCAGGAGATCTTGGCTTCGTCGCCGTCTTCCGCTGCGTCCTCGTCGTCCCGGGCGTCGGGGTCGGGCGGTTCCGTTTCCGGGGCGGCGTCCGCGTCCAGCCAGAGGTCGGAGACCTCGTCGAAGTCGCCGCGCTCCAGTGCTTCGTAGAAGGCCGTGTTGGCCTGCTCGACTTGTTCGACGTCGGTCCTTGCCCCGGTCACTGAGGACCGCCCGCCGCGCTGGTCACGGCGTGTGCGACCCGGACGGCGTCGGCGGTGGCCCGCACCTCGTGCACGCGGACCGCCCACGCGCCCTGGTGGGCGGCGATGGCGGAGACCGCGGCGGTGGCCGCGTCGCGCTCGCGGGCGGGCGGCGGGGCCCCCTCGGGGCCCGCGAGGACGCGGCCGAGGAAGCGTTTGCGGGAGGCGGCGACCAGGATCGGGTGGCCGATCTCACGAAGGCGGTCGACGCGGGCCAGGAGCGCCAGGTCGTGCTCGACGTCCTTGGAGAAGCCGAGGCCGGGGTCGATGACGATGCGCTCAGGGGCGATGCCGCCCTCGATGGCGGCCTGCACGCGCGCGTGGAGCTCGTCGACGACTTCGGAGACCACGTCCTCGTAGACGGGCTTGGCGTGGATGTCGGCGAGGAAGCCGCGCCAGTGCATCACCACGAAGGGCGCCCCGGCGGCGGCGACCGCGGGGACCATGCGCTCGTCGGCGAGGCCGCCGCTGACGTCGTTCACCAGGACGGCGCCCGCGGCGAGTGCCCGCTCGGCGACGGTGGCGCGCATGGTGTCCACGGAGACCGTCAAGCCCTCGGCCGCGAGGCCCCGCACGACGGGGACCACGCGCCGCAGCTCCTCGTCCTCGTCCACGCGCGTGGCGCCGGGACGGGTCGACTCACCGCCCACGTCGACCAGGTCGGCGCCCTGGGCAACCAGGTCGATGCCGTGCTTGACGGCGGCCGTGGTGTCGAACCAGCGGCCCCCGTCGGAGAAGGAGTCGGGGGTCACGTTCACGACCCCCATGACCGCACAGCGGCCCCACTCCGGCAGCCCCTCGACCGATCCCCGCCCGCGCAACGTACTCATACCTCCAGCCTAGGCCCGAGCGGGCCGGCTCTATGCCGTCCGGACCTCGCGCTCCGTCGCGCGGTGCGGGCAGGGGCGGCGCTGTGCCCTCCCCCTGCGCAGGAAGCGGGGCATCGCGAGGGTCACGAAGCCCTCGGCCTGCATGGCGGCGAAGCCGATGCGGGGGAGGTCCTTGGAGGAGCGGTAGACGACGAAGCGGGGCTCCCAGCGGGGGCGGAACTTCGCGTTGAACTTGTACAGGGACTCGATCTGGA
Organism: Streptomyces sp. NPDC033180; assembly: GCF_055577645.1. Lineage (NCBI taxonomy): Bacteria > Bacillati > Actinomycetota > Actinomycetes > Kitasatosporales > Streptomycetaceae > Streptomyces > Streptomyces sp. NPDC033180. The sequence continues at coordinate 626,030 of NZ_JBVIPU010000003.1, forward strand.
ACCAGCGGGACAGGAAGACGAGCAGGCCGCGCCAGGCGCGGAGTACCGGCCCCGCGCCGATCTTCTCGCCGCGGGCGAGGGCCGCGCGGAACATGGCGAAGTTGAGGGACACACGCGCGATGCCGAGCTTCGGCGCGGCCTGCAGGGCGGCCACGATGAGCAGCTCGTTCATGCCGGGGTCGGCCGAGCGGTCGCGGCGCATGAGGTCCAGGGAGACGCCGTCCTTGCCCCAGGGGACGAAGTGGAGGACGGCCTTGAGGTCTCCGTAGTCGCCCGGTTCGTCGTCGGCCTTGTGGGCGGTGGCGATCAGGCAGTCGCCGTCGTCCGGGTCGCCGATGCGGCCGAGCGCCATGGAGAAGCCGCGTTCGGTGTCGGTGCCGCGCCAGTCGTCGGCGGCGCGCTGTATCCGCTCCAGTTCGCGCTCCCCGAGGTCACGCACGCGCCGTACGCGCGTCTCGTAGCCATTGCGCTCGATCCGCTTGACCATCTGGCGTACGTTGCGCATCGCACGCCCGGACAGGGAGAAATCCACGACGTCCACCACCGCCTCGTCGCCCAGTTCGAGCGCGTCCAGGCCGGTCTCGCGGGTCCAGACCTCGCCGCCCGTCTCGGAGCAGCCCATGACGGCGGGCGTCCAGGAGTGGGCCTTGGCCTCGTCCATGAAGCGTTCGATCGCGCCGGGCCAGGCCTCCACGTCGCCGATCGGGTCGCCGCTGGCGAGCATCACTCCGGAGACGACGCGGTAGGTGACCGCCGCCTTGCCGCTGGGGGAGAAGACGGCGCCCTTGTCGCGGCGGAGCGCGAAGTGGCCCAGCGAGTCGCGGGCACCGTGCTTGTCGAGCAGGGCGCGCAGCTTCGCCTCCTCGTCCTCGGTGAGGCGCGCGGCGGGGTGCTCGGGGCGGAAGGCCAGGTAGACGGTGGTGAGGGCGGTGAGCATGCCGAGTGCGCCGAGCGAGTAGCCGACCGTCCAGGACGTGGTCCCGTAGTAGTCGACCGGCCCCTCGAAGCCGAACAGGCCGTACAGGACGTGGGCGAGGCGTTCCGTGATGCTCGGGTCCCCGATGACCTTGCCCGGGTGCGCACTGACGATCACCAGGCCGAGGGCGAGGGAACCGGCCCCGAGGAGCACGAAGTTGGCGAGCGCCCGCCAGCGGCTGCGCGGGTCGGGCAGCGCGGCGAACTCACCCCGATGGCGCAGCAGCAGGGTCAGGAGGGCGAGCGAGATCACTACGCCGATGATCGAGTGCCGGTAGGCGAACTGCGCGACGGCGCCGGCCGGGAGCAGCACCACGGCGGCCCGCCAGGCCCGCCGCTTGTGGCGGCGCAGGCCGTGCGCGAGCAGCAGCAGGAGGATGCCGGAGCTGAGCGCGAGGGCGGCGGCGAAGGGGCCGAGCGCGCCGGGCAGGACCTCGGCGAGCGCGTGCATCCGGCTGTGCCGGAAGCGCGGGAAGACGCCGGCCGCTACGTTCAGCAGGCCGACCAGGGTGCAGGCGCGGGCGACGAGGGTCGGTACGGCTTCGGCGCGTGGGCCGCGGAGCAGTCGACTGAATCCGCTGCGGATGCCGTCACGGAGTCCGTCGGTACGGCGCCGTCCCTGGGGGCGGCTGCCCTCACCGTCCGGAACCGCACCTGACATTTCCGCATCTATCCTGACAGACATCGCATCCCGTGGTTCTGCGAGAGAGCTTGATTCCGGCACCAAAACGGCATCCGGCGACATTGCGCCCTCTAGGACGGTCCTTCTGGGGCTCGGGTTCACTCCCGACCGGAAAACCGCTGGAAAAGAACGACGGAACAGGCAGAAAGCGCAGGCAGAACACCCCATGGGTCTGACGAGCAACAAGGTCCTCGCGTTGGCGGTTCTCCTCGCCGTCGTGCTGTTCATCGGCACGATCTGGTTCTGGCCCCGCCTTGCCCGCCAGTCCTGGCGGGCCATCACCGGCCGTGTCGGGCTGCTCATCGTCACCCAGTTGGCGATCTTCGCATCGGTCGGCCTCGCCGCGAACCAGGCGTTCGGCTTCTACGCCACATGGGCGGACCTCTTCGGCCAGGAGACGAGCCCCGGTGTCGTCGTCGACCACGACCCGGCCAAGGGCGGGACGCCCGTCGACGTGCGCAGCACCCGGCCCGTGAACGTGCCCGGCGGCGGCAGGCCGTCGACCGGCGGCCAGATCCAGAAGGTCGTCATCAGCGGGAAGGAGGCGGACATAGCGAGCCCCGCGTACGTCTACCTGCCGCCCGAGTACTTCCAGCCGCGGTACAAGAAGCGCACGTTCCCCGTGTCCGTGGTGCTCACCGGATACCCCGGCACCGCCGAGGCGCTGATCAAGGGCCTGCACTACCCGCAGACCGCCCACGGCCTCGTGAGGCGGGACAAGATGCAGCCGATGATTCTGGTCATGATGCGGCCCACCGTGGCGCCGCCTCGGGACACCGAGTGCGTGGACGTCCCCGGGGGCCCGCAGGCCGAGACGTTCTTCGCCAAGGACCTGCCCGGTGCCGTCTCCGAGCACTACAGGACGGGCCGGACCGCGGGGAGCTGGGGCGTCATCGGTGACTCCACGGGCGGCTACTGCGCCCTGAAGCTCGCCACGCACCACCCCGATGTGTACGCCGCGGGCGCGGGTCTCTCCGCGTACTACAAGGCGCCCATCGACGTCACGACGGGCGATCTCTTCCACGGCGACAAGGAGTTGGAGCAGCGCGCCGACCTCATGTGGTACCTCGACCACATGCCGGCGCCCAAGACGTCCCTCCTTGTCACCACCAGCAAACAAGGAGAGGACAACTACGCGGACACCGAGAAGTTCATCGGCAAGGTGAAGTCGCCCACCAGGGTCTCGTCGATCACGCTCGACAGCGGCGGGCACAACTTCAACACGTGGCGCCGGGAGATTCCCGCGACCCTGGAGTGGATCAGCGGGCGGCTGGACGGCAAGTAGCGCCTCACATCTTGCCGATGGCCGTGATGGTCTCCAACTCGACCTCCCCGCGCGCGATGTCGCGCGCGTCCGCCGCCGTCGACTTGCGCAGCGCCTCGTGCAGCCGGGCCGGGGTGAGGACGCCGAGGAAGCGGCCCTCGCTGTCCTTGTCGATGACCGCGATCCAGCCCGCGTCGTGCTGGAGCATCGTCGCGAACGCCTGCTTCAGGGTGGCGCCCACCGGGAGCCACGCCTCCATGCGGCGGGCGTGGTCGCGGACCGTCCCCTTGCCGCCGTGCGCGTGCTCGGCGGAGATCCAGCCGTGCAGATTGTTCTCACCGTCCAGGACCACGGCCCAGCGGGCGTCGAGCTTCGCGGGCAGCGGGTCGTCCAGGTGCAGGACGGGCGGCTGCTCCAGGTCGCCCTCCTCGATGGGCGTCACGGAGAGGCGCTTGAGGCCCCGGTCCGCGCCGACGAAGTCCGCCACGTAGTCGTTGGCCGGTGCGCCCAGGATCGTGGAGGGGGTGTCGAACTGCTCGATGCGGCCCTCTCCGTAGACGGCCATGCGGTCGCCGAGGCGGACCGCCTCCTCGATGTCGTGCGTGACGAAGAGGACGGTCTTGCGGACGGCCTGCTGGAGGCGGAGGAACTCGTTCTGCAGGTGCTCGCGCACCACGGGGTCGACCGCGCCGAACGGCTCGTCCATCAGGAGAACCGGCGGATCGGCCGCGAGCGCACGCGCGACGCCCACCCGCTGGCGCTGTCCCCCGGAGAGCTGCTCGGGGTAGCGGTCGCCGAAGGTGGCGGGGTCGAGGCCGACCAGGTCGAGGAGTTCGGCGGCACGCTCGCGTGCCCTGCCGCGCTTCACTCCGAGCAGATGCGGGACGGTCGCCGTGTTCTCCAGGACCGTCTTGTGAGGGAAGAGGCCGACCTGCTGGATGACATAGCCGATACGGCGCCGGAGTTGGACCGGGTCGATGGCGGATATGTCATCACCTTCGACGTATATCCGGCCCTCGGTCGGCTCGATGAGGCGGTTCACCATCTTCATCGTCGTCGTCTTGCCGCAGCCCGACGGACCGACGAGCGTGACCAGTTCACCCTCGGTGACCTCGAAGGACAGGTCGTCGACAGCCGTGGTGCCGTCCTCGTACCGCTTGGTGACGTGCTCGAACCGGATCATGATTCCCCATTGTTGCGGGCGTTGTGTAAAGCCCATGTTGCGCCAGTACGACGAGTCTCGGCGATTGTCGGTGCTCCGCGTTAGGGTCGCCAGAGCGCCTCAGCAAACGGGACTCGGGGGGAGTGGGGCGGGATGAGCGAACAGAACTGTCTGGTGACGAACGACTGGATCTGCGGGGAGTACGTCAGCTCCCGCAGTCAGGAGCTGATCGACGCCACCGTCCAGCACGTGGGCATCACCGCCGCGTCGGTCGCCATCGGCGTCGCCGTCTCGCTGCCGCTCGCGCTGCTCGCCCGGCGCTGGCACTTCCTCGCGGGTCCGATCCTCGGCGTGACGACCGTGCTCTACACAGTGCCCTCGCTCGCGATGTTCTCGCTCCTGCTGCCCTTCTTCGGGCTCTCGGCCTCGCTGGTCGTCACGGGCCTCGTGCTGTACTCCCTGACGATCCTGGTGCGGAACATCCTGGCGGGGCTCCAGGCCGTGCCTCAGGAGGCTCGGGACGCGGCCAAGGGGATGGGGTACGGCCCGCTGCGGCTGCTGTGGGAGGTCGAACTGCCGCTCGCGCTTCCCGCGTTGCTCGCCGGTGTCCGCATCACCACGGTCTCGACGGTGGCCCTGACGACGGTAGGGGCGATCGTCGACTACGGAGGCCTCGGATCGCTGATCCTCGACGGCCTCGACACGACCTTCAAGGCGCAGGTGCTCACGGCCTCCGCGCTCTGCGTGGTCCTCGCCGTGGTCGCCGACCTGCTCCTGCTCGCCCTCCAGCGGTGGCTGACGCCGTGGACACGCGTCCATCGCATACGTACGAAGCGTCCCGCCCCGGCGGAGCGCACGGCCAAGGTGGCTGAACCTGCATGAACGCGATAACCGGCGCGTACAACTGGCTGACCACGGGCGCCAACTGGCAGGGCGAGAAGGGGGTGTGGCACCGCCTCGCCGAGCACCTCTACTTCAGCGGTGTGTGTCTCGCCGTCGCGTGCCTGATCGCGCTGCCGATCGCCCTGTTCCTCGGCCACATCGGCAAGGGCGGCGCCCTCGCGGTGAACATCTCGAACATCGGGCGTGCGGTGCCCACGCTCGCGGTGCTCGTGCTGCTGACGCTCACCCCGCTCGGCGAGCACGGGGACCTACCGACTCTCATCGCGCTCGTGCTGTTCGCGGTGCCGCCGCTGCTGACCAACGCGTACATCGGGATGCGCGAGGTCGACCGGGCGGTGGTGGAGGCCGCCCGGGGGATGGGCATGAGCGGCCGCCAGCTGTTCGCCCGGGTCGAACTGCCCCTCGCTTACCCACTGATCATGACCGGTGTGCGCTCGGCGGGCGTGCAGGTCGTGGCCACGGCGACGCTGGCCGCGATGGCGGGCGAAGGGGGCCTCGGCCGGATCATCACCGCCGGGTTCAACCTGCAGAACACGCCTCAGGTGGTGGCGGGCGCGCTCCTCGTGGCGCTGCTCGCGCTCTTCGTGGAGGTGGTGCTCGTCGTGGTGGGGAAGGTCTTCAATCCCATGCGAGGGCGCTCGGGGGTGGCGCAGTGATCTCCGTGCGGCAGTTTTGCGGCAGTTTTCCGTGTTTTCCAAGGTCTTTCGAAATGGTGGTTCACCGATGAACAGCACAACGCGTCGCGCGCGACGGATGGCAGGGGCGGCCGTGGCCGTCGTGGCGCTGACCGCGGGGCTCACCGCGTGCGGCGGGGACAGCCTGGAGAAGGACGGCAAGGGCGAAGGCGACAAGGCGGGCGGCAAGGGCAAGATCGTCGTCGGGTCGGCCCGTTTCACCGAGCAGAAGGTCCTCGCCGAGCTCTATGCGGGTGTGCTCGAGGACGCCGGATACGACGCCGAGGTCAAGACCGTCCAGAACCGCGAGGTGTACGAACCCGAGCTCAAGAAGGGTTCGATCGATGTCGCTCCCGAATACGCGGCGACGCTCGCGGAGTTCCTCAACCTCGGCAAGAACGGCCCGAAGGCGAAGCCGGTCGCCTCGAATGATGTGGACGACACGGTGGCCGCGCTGAAGAAGCTCGCCGAACCGCGCGGCCTGAAGGTGCTTCCCGTGGGTGAGGCCGTCGACCAGAACGCGTTCGCGGTGAGCAAGGATTACGCGAAGGAGCACAAGCTCAAGACACTTTCCGATCTCGGTAAGTCCGGCGAGAAGGTCAAGATCGCCGCGAGTGACGAATGCGAGTCGCGGCCGTTCTGCGCTCCGGGACTGAAGAAGACGTACGGCATCGATGTCGCGGGAATCGACCCCAAGGGCGTCGGCACCACGCAGTCCAAGCAGGCCGTGAAGAACGGCACGGACCAGGTGGTGCTGACCACGACCACCGACGCGACGCTCGACAGCTTCGGTCTCGTGGCCCTTGAGGACGACAAGAAGCTGCAGAACGCGGACAACATCCTTCCGGTTGTGAACGCGAAGGAAGCGGGCGACAAGGAGATAGCCGACGCCCTCGGGAAGCTGACCAAGGCCCTGACGACGGAAGATCTCGCGGAACTCGACCGGAAGGTCGATGTGGAGCGGCAGAAGGAAGCCGATGTCGCCAAGGAGTATCTGGAGTCGAAGGGATTGATCAAGAAGTAGCGCGGGCGAAGGGGCCGCCTTCGAAGGACGCATCCTTGAAGTGGTCCTCGAAGTGGCTCGGCCGAAACTGGAGTTGAGTGGCCGAAGAGGAGCGGGAAGGTGGGGAGTCAGCACTATGGCGCTGTCATTTTGGCGGGCGGGGCACCAGAGTTCGCCTACGCGCGGTAAGTTTCTGGCCATGCCACGTGGACGTCACCGCCATTCCCCACCCTTGCACAGGCTGCTTCCTCCCTCGACGGTCGCAGGTCTCTCCCTTGTCTGCGCCGGCGGCGCCTGGCTGTTCGCGGAACCTGTCGTGCTCCGCGGCCTGGCCGCGGCCGCGGCGGCGGCTGCCGTCGTGGGCTCGGTCGTCATGCGCCGCTGGGACCTGGCGGCCGGAAAACAGGTCGCCGAGTTGGGCCGCGCCCGCAAGAGCGACGAATGGCGCTACGAGGAACGCATAGCCGAGTGCGAGTCCGACCTGGACGAGTCCCGGGAGATCCGGGGCCGCCTGGAGACGAAGCTGCGGTCCAAGCGGGCCGAGCTCGCCGCCCTGCGGAACGAACACGCGGCGCTCCTGCGGCGGTACGCGACCGCGGAGACCGAGCGGGCGAGCGCGCTCGAGGGGCGGCGGCTGCTCGCCATCGAGGCATCCACTCCGGCGCGAGCCCTGCCGCCCGCCCCGGTCCGTGTGGAACCCCCGGCCCGGGTCGAGGCCCCGGCCACCGTCGTGCGTCCAGGGGCGATCGCGCCTCCGTCGTTGTACGACCGGGCGAACTCGGCGCTCGACCGGCTCACACCGAAGCCCACCCCCGAGAGCGGGGCCTCCCGGCAGCGCGCGGACGGGGACGAAGCGCGGGGGAAGTCCGGGGCGGCCGAGGGGTACGGCGGGCATGAGCGCGCGGTCGCCGTCGCGCCGCCCGCGCAGAGGCGACGCCAGGCCGCCCAGGGAGGCTTCGACTTCTTCGGCACGAAGAGCGAGGCCACCGCCGGAGCGCTGGAGTCCGTACAGAACGTGGATCTCGCGGACGTGGTGGGCGAGGAGGCACTCGCCGTGCACAAGGCGGAGTCCGAGGCGGAGTTCAAGGCCCCCGCGGAGGGCTCGGACCGGGCCGTGGGCCAGGTCATCGACCTGACGGAGCACGACGAGACCGAGCAGATCGACGTGGCGGAGCTGCGGACGGCGCTGCGGGCGTAGGCGGGCCCCTGGGCCTTGGCTGCCGTCATCACCGGCTCCGCCGAGTTCGTACGCAAGCGCCGGGCGGGCTGGGTTTTCAGCGCGTCAGGCCATCCATCGGTCAGGCCGCGCGGTCCTGCGTCCCGTGCGGGACCTTTCCGCTTGCGCGGACAGTAGTGCGGCTGCCTCGCCGGCGGGGCGCAGGCGGGCCGTCACTGTTTTGTTCGCCCCGGTGTCGACTGGCACGTTCGTCGAGTTTGTTCTTGAGCGCCGGGCGGGCTGGGTTTTCAGCGCGTCAGGCCATCCATCGGTCAGGCCGCGCGGTCCTGCGTCCCGTGCGGGACCTTTCCGCTTGCGCGGA
>NZ_JBVIPU010000003.1:634330-699242 GCF_055577645.1 Streptomyces sp. NPDC033180
CAGTAGTGCGGCTGCCTCGCCGGCGGGGCGCAGGCGGGCCGTCACTGTTTTGTTCGCCCCGGTGTCGACCTGCACGTCCGCCACCCCCTTGAACCGCTCCCATGGTCCCTGTGTCAGCCGCACGCTCTGTACCTTCGCGTGCGGTACCAGGGACAGGCGGCGGCGCAAAAGGCCGTGCCGTGCCGCGAACACCGTGTCCGTCACCGTGAGGCCGTACCCCTTCCACCACACCGGGAGGCACCATGCGGCCCGCGCGGGAGGGCGGACGAGCTCAGCCGCCGCCGGCACCTGGACACCTGGCAGAATCCGCGCGATCACGTCCTCCGCGACCTCCCGCGGCGCGACGGGGACCAGAACGCCGTTCGACGAGCCCGCCACGTCGAGCTCCACCCGCACCCAGCCCCGCCGCCGCCACAGCCACGGCTCCACGACGCGCACCGTCTGCACCCGCCCCGGGGGGACCGTCTCGTGCGCCTTGTCGAGCAGGCCGTGGTCTATGCGCAGGCCGTCGGGGGATTCGCCGACCTTCCAGTCGTACTCCCCGATGAACCGCCCCACACTGCTCGCGAACGCGCCGCCCAGCATGGGAAGCCCGGTCGCCAGGACTGTCCACAGGTTGTGGGTGGCGAACCAAAGGAAGGGCGGCACGATGAGTGCGGCGACGAGCATGGCCCATGTGGTTCCGGTCAGCAGCAGGGAGACCGCGAGCATGCGCGGCTGTACGTGCACCAGGTTGTTGACCGGCGCCTCGCCGACCTCGCGGGCCGTCTCGGGCGCGAAACCGGCCGCACGCGCGAGGAGTTCGGCCCGCAGGACCGAGGCCTCCTCCTGGCCCAGATAGGCCAGTTCGTCCTTCTTCTCCGTCCCGACGACGTCCAGTTTGAGCTTGGCGACGCCGACGATCCGGGCCGCGAGCGGCTGCGTCACGTCCACCGCCTGGAGCCGGTCGAGTCGGATGTGCGCGGTGCGGCGGAAGATCAGTCCTGTGCGGATGCGCAGTTCGGTGTCGGTGACGGCGAAGTGCGTGAACCACCAGCTCATGAAGCCGTAGAGGGCCCCGCCCAGCAGGACGGCGGCGATTCCGGCGAGCAGCCCGGTCACGGGGAGCTCGGAAACCCTCCGCTGCGTGCCGTTCGGGTCGTGCACCGCGAAGCCCACGAGGACCGCGACCGGCGCCCAGGCCCGGCGCAGGGGCGTGACGGGGTGCAGACGCCGTTCTCGTACGTCCTCGGCGCCAGGGGCGCGTTCTTCCCCGGCCACCTCCCGTACGCCGCTCACAGCCCCGCCGAGCGGGCCTCGCCCAGCTCGGTGAGCCGGTCGCGCAGCCGCTCGGCCTCCTCGGGGATGAGACCGGGGATCCGGGCGTCCGTGGCGGCCGCCGCCGTGTGCAGCTGCACGCTCGCCAGGCCGAAGTGCCGCTCCACGGGCCCCGACGTCACCTCGACGAGCTGCATCCTGCCGTACGGAACGATCGTTTCCTCGCGCCAGAGCACCCCCCGGCTGATCAGCAGGTCGTCGGCCCGCTCCGCGTACCGCCACGAGCGCCAGTTGCGTCCCAGCATCGGCCAGCCCCACGCCACGAAGGCGAGCGGGATGGCCGCGAAGGCGGCCCACGCGGGTCCGGCGAAGATCCACAGGAGTACCCCGACCGCCGCCGCGAGCGGCACCAGCCACACCACGAGCAGCAGTCGCCGCATCCGCAGCAACCCTCGTGGCAGCCCGGTCCACACCGGCTCCGCGTCTGACTCTTCCGGCTGCGCCGGCCGTGCCGGTCCCGCCGTCCCCGTTTCCATGCCTCAAGCGTACGTAGCGATGTGACAGTCGCGTATGAGCGCGCGTACGAGAGAATGCGCGCATGAGCCCCACGACGGAGACCACGCTCGGCATCGGCGGCGCCGCGGAGAGCACCGACATGGTGCTCAACATCGGCCCGCAGCACCCGTCCACGCACGGCGTGCTGCGGCTGCGCCTCGTCCTCGACGGCGAGCGGATCCAGCAGGCGGAGCCGGTGATCGGCTATATGCACCGCGGTGCGGAGAAACTCTTCGAGGCGCGTGACTACCGGCAGATCGTGGTGCTCGCCAACCGGCACGACTGGCTGTCCGCGTTCTCGAACGAACTCGGGGTCGTCCTCGCCGTGGAGCGGATGCTCGGCATGGAGGTGCCCGAGCGCGCCGTCTGGCTGCGCACGCTCCTCGCTGAGCTGAACCGCGTACTCAACCACCTGATGTTCCTCGGCTCGTATCCGCTCGAACTGGGCGGAATCACCCCGGTGTTCCACGCGTTCCGGGAGCGCGAGGAGCTCCAGAACGTGATGGAGGAGATCTCCGGCGGCCGCATGCACTACATGTTCAACCGCGTCGGCGGCCTCAAGGAGGACCTCCCCGCGGGCTGGTCCACGCGCGCGCGTGCGGCTGTCGCCTCAGTCCGCTCCCGCATGGACGTGTACGACAAGTTGGTGCTCGGCAACGAGATCTTCCGGGGCCGTACGCGCGGCGTCGGCGTGCTGTCCCCTCAGGCGGTGCACGCCTACGGAGTGAGCGGTCCCATCGCCCGCGCCTCCGGAGTCGACTTCGACCTGCGCCGTGACGAGCCGTACCTCGCGTACGGGGAGCTCCAGGACACCCTGAAGGTCGTCAGGCGTCAGGAAGGCGACTGCCTGGCCCGCTTCGAGTGCCTCCTGGAGCAGACCCACAACGCGCTCGACCTCGCCGACGCCTGCCTGGAGCGGCTCGCCGAGCTGCCGCAGGGGCCCGTCAACCAGCGCCTCCCGAAGGTGCTCAAGGCCCCCGAGGGCCACACGTACGCGTGGACCGAGAACCCCTTGGGCATCAACGGCTACTACCTGGTCTCCAAGGGCGAGAAGACCCCGTACCGCCTGAAGCTCCGCTCGGCGTCGTACAACAACATCCAGGCCCTGGCCGAACTGCTTCCGGGCCAGCTGGTCGCCGACATGGTGGCGATCCTGGGGTCGCTGTTCTTCGTGGTCGGCGACATCGACAAGTAATCGACGAGTGATCGACAAGTAGGGGCCGCTCCAGAAGGAGGGGCCGCTCCAGCCCTCGAGCAGGGGCCCGCTCAAGCCTGCAGCGGGTTCGCGATGCCCACCGGCTGGGTCAGCCACCCGAAGTCGCCGAGCCCGCCCTCGGCGGTCAGTTCGGCCGCCTCTCCCGCGCGCGTGAGGGCGCGGACGTACTCCGCCGGATCGCTGGAGGCCAGGGAGAGCGGCGGGCGGCCGCCGCTGACGCCCAGGGCGTGCAGGGCCGCGCGCTGGGTGAGCAGCCGGGCTCCGGGCAGCGCGCACGCGTCGAGTGCCACATGGGCCGTGATGTCGCACGTGCCGTCCGGCACGGGCTTGGTCTCGCGGCCCGCGCGGAAGCCGGTCAGCGTGCCGAAGGGCGGCCGTCCGGCGCGGTCGTGCGCGTAGTCCACCGCGACCGCGAGACCGCGCTCCAGCGTCGCCGCGGCCGCCGCCCACGCCTCGTCCCTGGGAAGCCCGGTCTCCGCGCGCAGGCCGGGCTCCGGGGCGAGCGGCCACCAGCGCGCGAGCCAGGAGGCGTCGGCGCCCTCCACCGTGTCGCCCAGGGATTCAGTGCCGTCGGCGCCCACGAGTACGTGTCGCACCAGGCCGTCGGGGTCCACCTCGACGACGTCCAGGGGGACGTTGTCCAGCCACTCGTTGGCGAAGAGCAGTCCGGTGACGCCGGCGGGCGGCTGGTCGCGCCACCCGATGCGCGGGTCGAGTCCTGCCGGGCGCCCGGCCCGCTCGACGGCACAGGCACGCACGCGTGGCGCCACGTCGGCGGGCAGCGCGGCGAGGACGGCCGCGGTCAACTCGCCTCGCCCTGCGCCAAGATCGACGAAGGCCAACTCGTCCGGGTGGTCGAGCGCCTCGTCCACGCGGCACAGCAGCCGGGCCACCGCGCCCGCGAAGAGGGGCGAGGCGTGCACCGACGTACGGAAGTGTCCCGCGGGTCCCTCGGGGCGCAGATAGAAGCCGTCAGGCCCGTAAAGAGCGGCCTCCATGGCCTTTCGCCAGCCACGCCGCACGTCTCGCCGCTCACCTCGGACCTCGTTCGTCACGCGAGAAGGCTAAGCGGGCCTCCACCTTGGGGAGTACACGCGAGCGGTACGGATCGGACCTCCGGTTGACCCCGGAGGGCCGTCACGCTGCCTACGCTGGGTTACGTGCAGCGCGTCTATGACTTCTTCCGCAGACACCCGACCGGGGTCGATGGCTTCTGGGCCCTCGTCCTGTTCGGGATCTCCGGCGTCGGTCTCGTCTCCATGGCCGCGGCGGAAGGCCGGGAACCCGTCTCGTCCGTCGTCGTCATCCTCGGCATGTCCGTCGTGGTGGCGCTGCGCCGCAAGTACGTCGAGAAGATGCTGGTCCTCGCCGCCGTTCTCGGCGTGGCCCAGCTGATCTTCGACATCCAGACGATGCCGGCCGACTTCGCGATGCTGGTGATCATCTACACGGCCTCGGTCGAGGGCACGAAGTGGGCCTCGCGGTTCGCCCTCATCGGCGGTCTGTGCGCGGCTCCGCTGTCGTCGCTGCGCTGGCCGGAGGAGAGCATAGGCACCTTCAGCAGCATTCTCTTCACGGTCTTCCAGATGGTGCCCTTCGCCCTGGCCTGGGTGCTCGGCGACTCCATCCGCACCCGCCGCGCCTACTTCGCGCAGCTGGAGGAGCGAGCCGACCGCCTGGAGAAGGAGCGGGCCGCGCAGTCCAAGGTCGCGGTGGCGGCCGAGCGGGCCCGGATCGCGCGCGAGCTGCACGATGTCGTCGCGCACAACGTCTCGGTGATGGTCGTCCAGGCCGACGGCGCCGCGTACGTCCTTGATGCGGCCCCCGAGCAGGCCAAGCAGGCCCTGGAGACCATCTCGGGCACAGGACGGCAGGCACTCGCCGAGATGCGCAGGCTGCTCGGCGTGCTGCGCACCGGCGAACACCAGGAGAGCGGTGAGTACGTCCCGCAGCCCGACGTCGAGCAGCTCGACGAGCTCATCGAGCAGGTGCGCACGGCCGGCCTCCCGGTCGACTTCAAGGTCGAGGGAACCCCGCGTCCGCTGCCCAGCGGCGTCGAGCTCACGGCGTACCGCATCGTGCAGGAGGCGCTCACCAACACCCGCAAGCACGGTGGCGAGAACACCGGAGCGAGCGTGCGCCTCGTCTACTTCGACGACGGTCTGGGGCTGCTCGTCGAGGACGACGGCAAGGGCGCCCCGCACGAGCTGTACGAGGACGGCGGCGCCGACGGCAGCGGACACGGCCTGATCGGCATGCGGGAGCGCGTCGGCATGGTCGGCGGCACGCTGGACGCGGGACCGCGGCCGGGCGGCGGCTTCCGCATCAGCGCGCTTCTCCCGCTCAAGCCCGCACATTGACACCTGTCACCGGTACGTCCACGCCATACGCTCTTGACCACGTCCGTTCCATCCGTTCGCTCACGAACCGTTCGCTCACGAAACACATCCACGAAGGGGCCTTTGATGTCGATCCGCGTCATGCTCGTCGACGACCAGGCGCTGTTGCGCACGGGGTTCCGGATGGTGCTCGCCGCACAGCCGGACATGGAGGTCGTCGCGGAGGCGGGCGACGGGGTCGAGGCGCTTCAGGCGCTGCGGACGACCGAGGTCGACGTGGTGCTCATGGACGTACGCATGCCGAAGCTGGACGGCGTGGAGACGACCCGGCGCATCTGCCAGGACGAGAATCCGCCGAAGGTGCTGATCCTGACGACCTTCGACCTCGACGAGTACGCCTTCTCGGGGCTGAAGGCGGGCGCATCCGGCTTCATGCTGAAGGACGTGCCCCCGGGCGAGCTGCTGGCCGCGATCCGGTCCGTGCACAGCGGTGACGCGGTGGTCGCGCCGTCCACGACGCGGCGCCTGCTCGACCGCTTCGCGCCGATGCTGCCGAACGCCGGCGGGCAGCCGCAGCACAAGGAGCTGGAGCGGCTCACCGACCGCGAGCGCGAGGTCATGATCCTCGTCGCCCAGGGGCTTTCGAACGGGGAGATCGCGGCGCGGCTCGTCCTGTCGGAGGCCACGGTGAAGACCCACGTGGGCCGCATCCTGACCAAGCTCGGCCTGCGGGACCGGGTACAGGTGGTGGTCCTCGCGTACGAGACGGGCCTGGTGCGGGCGGGCGGCGGGGCGGCCTGACGGAGGCCGGCGGGGCCGGTACGGGGCCGGTACGGGGTCGGCCGGGTCAGCGCAGGATGCCCTCCAGGAAGTCGCTGCCCAGGCGGGCCACCACGGTGACGTCCAGCTGGTGCATGACATACCGGCCGCGCCGTGCCGTGGTGATCAGGCCCGCCTTCTTCAGGAGCGCGAGGTGCCGGGAGACCTCCGGTGACGTCAGTCCCGTCGCGTGGGCCAGCTCGCCGGTGCTGTAGGGCGCGCGGGCCAGGTTGCGGCACAGCCGCAGACGCACGGGGTGTGCGAGGGCCGTGAGCCGCCGCTCCAGCGTCTCCACCGAGGTGGGCTCGGCCAGGTCCGGGGTGGACACGGGGTAGTGGATCACCGGGCGCCAGCCCGGGGCGTGCAGGACCATCAGGTGCGGCCACGCGAAGTGCGAGGGCACGAACGTGAGCCCCGCGCCCAGGGAGTGGTTCAGGGCCGTCGCGTTGCCCGGGCACAGCTTGTCCGCGGTGATGCGGCGGTTGTCCGCGTCCACCGAGAGGGCCGTCGACACCGAGGTCAGCACGTCGGCGAGGCCTTTGTGGCGCAGTATCTCGGTCTTGTGCCGGGCGTCGGCGGCCAGTTGGACGCGCACCCGGCGCCAGGTGTCCGCGAAGAAGGCCTCGTCGCAGTCCTCAAGGAGGCGGCGCAGCCAGGCCCGGACGGTGTGCGGTTCGGTCAGGAGCCGCTCGGCGAAGTCCAGTTGCCTCGTGCCGCGGGTGGCGGCGAGCTCCAGGGCGCGGGCGCCGCGGGTGGGGTCGGTGAGCGGCGAGGGACCGCCTTCGTTGTACGTCGTGCCGCAGGTGAACTCCAGGGCCGCCATGACGAATCGCTCGTCGTCCAGGCGGTCGAGCAGGTCCAGCTCGTCGGCGAGCGTCGCCCCCGGCCTGCCGTCGCCGTCGACGAGCCCGGCGAACGGCATGAAGACGTCCGAGAACGTGTTCCGCCACAGGAAGTCGGCCTCGCACAGCCGGTCGGCGAGGTCCGGCTTGAGGCAGGCGGTGGTCGCCGTCGCCCAGCCGTGCAGCCCCGGGTGGTGCCCCGGTTCGGCCAGCGCGTGCAGGGCAACGCCCAGCTCCGCAAGGGGCGAAGGGTCGAAGAAGATCCGCTCCTGCGGCAGGCCCGCGATGTCGATGTGCACGCTCATGGACCCATCGTGCACCTCGCCACCGACAACCCGGCGGCCGATTGACGACCGGCGTCAATCGGCGCGACGGGGACGTGCCGGCGGAGGCAGTCTGTGCTGACCGGGCCGTACTCGGCCCGTGCTGACCACGCCCCGCGGCAGCGTCGCCGCCGGGCTGGCATCCACCACGACCCACCCCTCGACCCACCTCTGTGCCGACCCTGCTTCCCGTCGACCCAGCGGTGCCCGATAAGTACTCTTTGTCTAGAGAGGCGACCTCGTCATGAGCATCACGCAGCAGTACCTCCTCGACAGCTACCGCGCCGCCCAGCACGACGAGCGGACCCCGCCCGCACCTGGTCAGCAGGACTGGCAGGTCATCCGCGAGGTGCGCGACTACGGCCGCTTCCGTGCCGTCGTCGAGGAACGCCCCGTCCAGGGACGGTTCCGCGCCGCCGTGGCCCGGTTCATCCGGGGATCCGCCGCACAAACTCCGCGACCGCATCATTGACGTCGTCGGGCGTCCACTCCAGGCCCGCCTCGGTCACGGTGACCTCCGTGACCGAGAGGCCGGGCGGCCCGTCCGGGAACCAGCGCCCGAACAGCTGGGTCTTGGTCTCCTCGGCCTGCGTCAGCGCCGCCTCGGTCAGCGCCTCGGCGTCGTACGGCAGCCAGACCTGGAACTGGTGGGTGTGCGGCCGCTCCGGGTGCACGCGCGACCAGGGGACACCGGCGGCCGCGAACCCTTCGCGCAGCGCGTCGGCGACCACGCGCGCGTGGGCGACGTGGTCCGGCAGCCGCGGGAGCGTGTTCTTCAGGCCGAGCAGGGCGGCGACGGCGGCCGGGTACTGCTGGAAGACCTGGCCGCCGTAGCGGTGCCGCCAGGTCCTCGCCTCGTCGACCAGGGTGCGCGGGCCCGCGAGCACCGCGCCGCTCAGGCCGTCGAGGGACTTGTAGAACGACACGTACACGGTGTCCGCGAGCCCGGCGATCTCCGCGAGGGGGCGCCCGAAGTGCGGTGTGCACTCCCACAGGCGCGCTCCGTCGAAGTGCACGACGGCGTCGCGTTCCCGGGCCGCCTCCACGACCTCTTCGAGCTCCTCCCAGGACGGCAGCACGAAACCGGCGTCCCGGAGCGGCAGTTCGAGCATCAGCGTCCCGAAGGGCTCTTCGAAGTCCCGCACCTCGTCGGCCGTGGGCAGCCGCGGCTCCCTCGTCGGATGTACGGTGCGCAGTCTGCTCACCGCCCAGAGGGCGCCCCCTTCGTGGACCTCGGGATGGGCCTTCGGATGCAGGGCGACGGTCGCGTTGCCGGTGCGGCCCGCCCAGCAGCGCAGGGCGACCTGCTGGGCCATCGTGCCGGTCGGGAAGAAGGCGGCCGCCTCCTTGCCGAGCAGCCGCGCGACCTCGTCCTCCAGGCGGGCGACGACCGCGTTGCCGTAGATGTCGGCGGGCTCGTCCGGGTCCACGACCTCCGAGGCCGCGTCCGCGAGCGCCGAGAGCCGTGCGGTGAGCGGGAGGTGCCCGGACCAGCGGTGCAGGATGCGGGAGGCGCCGAGGGCGGCGGCGCGGCGGCGGGCGGCGAGCAGGTCCTGCTCGCTCACCTCGGTTTCTCCGTCGTGTGAAGTCATCCCCCGAGCATGGCGTGCGGTCGGTCGCCGGTCATACGAATACCCACAGCCTGTGGACAGCCGAGGACGCGGCGCGGACCAATCGCGTTAGCATGACGAGAAATCGTCCGGTACCCCGAGCGGACTGGAACGGGAAGGCGTCATCGCGTGAACGCACCTCATCAGCCAGACCCGCGGGACCGTCCCGCGAGGCTCACGGTGGGCGTCGTGGGAGCGGGCCGTGTCGGCCCCGCGCTCGCCGCGGCACTCCAGCTCGCCGGGCATCGTCCGGTCGCCGCGTCCGGGGTCTCCGACGCCTCCGTACGACGCGCGGCGGCCCTGCTGCCCGACGTCCCCCTCGTCCCGCCGGCCCAGGTGCTCGAGCGCGCCGATCTGGTCCTTCTGACCGTGCCGGACGACGCCCTGCCGGGCCTCGTCGAGGGCCTCGTGGAGACCGGGGCGATCCGCCCGGGCCAGCTCCTGGTGCACACGTCGGGGCGGTACGGCGCCAAGGTGCTGGAGCCCGCGCTGCGCGCGGGCGCCCTGCCGCTGGCCCTGCACCCCGCCATGACGTTCACCGGCACCCCCGTGGACGTGCAGCGCCTCGCGGGCTGCTCCTTCGGCGTGACCGCTCCCGATGAGCTGCGCCTGGCCGCGGAGGCGCTGGTCATCGAGATGGGCGGCGAGCCCGAGTGGATCGCGGAGGAGTCGCGCCCGCTCTACCACGCGGCGCTCGCGCTCGGCGCGAACCACCTGGTCACGCTGGTCGCCGAGTCCATGGAGCTGCTCCGGGACGCGGGCGTGGCCGCCCCCGACCGGATGCTCGGACCGCTGCTCGGCGCCGCCCTGGACAACGCCCTGCGCTCCGGCGACGCAGCCCTGACCGGGCCCGTCGCGCGTGGTGACGCGGGCACCGTCGCCGCGCACGTCGCCGAGTTGCGCAAGCACGCCCCGCAGACCGTGGCCGGATATCTGGCGATGGCCCGCGCGACCGCCGACCGCGCGCTCGCCCACGGACTGCTCAAGCCCGAGCTCGCCGAGGACCTCCTGGGAGTCCTGGCCAACGGCGGGGGCGGGGCCGGCGACGCGGAGGGAGGAGCCCGATGACCAGCCTTGTGCACGCCGCCGAACCCCTGCGTACGCGCGCGCGTGGCGGCCGCCGGGTCGTCGTCATGACCATGGGCGCCCTGCACGAGGGCCACGCCACCCTCATCCGCACCGCACGCGACATCGCGGGCGACGAGGGCGAAGTCGTGGTCACGGTCTTCGTGAACCCCCTCCAGTTCGGTGCGGGCGAGGACCTCGACCGCTACCCCCGCACCCTGGACGCCGACGTCAAGATCGCCGAACAGGAGGGCGCGGACTTCGTGTTCGCCCCGTCCGTCGACGAGGTCTATCCGGGCGGCGAACCGCAGGTCCGGATCAGTGCGGGACCCATGGGCACCCTCCTCGAAGGGGCCACGCGCCCCGGCCACTTCGACGGCATGCTCACGGTCGTCGCCAAGCTGCTGCACCTCACCAGGCCCGACGTGGCGTTGTACGGCCAGAAGGACGCCCAGCAGCTCGCGCTCATCCGCCGCATGGTGCGCGACCTGAACTTCGGCGTCGACATAGTGGGCGTACCCACCGTGCGCGAGGACGACGGGCTGGCTCTCTCCAGCCGCAACCGCTACCTCTCCCCGGACGAGCGGCGCACCGCGCTCGCGCTCTCCCAGGCCCTCTTCGCGGGCCGCGACCGGCACGCCGCGCAGGAGGCCCTGCACGCGCGGGCCGCGCTCGCCCCCGTCACGCACGCGCGCGCCGCCGCCCTGAACGCCCTGGGGGAGTCCCGCGCCGCCGCCGACACCCACGCGCTCGCCCAGTCCGTCACGCCGACCGTGCCCGGCGGCCCCGCGGCCGTCCGCGCCGCCGCCCGCCACGTCCTCGACCAGGCGGCCCGCAGCAGGCCCCCGCTCGAACTCGACTACCTGGCGCTGGTCGACCCCGCCGACTTCACGGACGTACAGCCGGGCCATACCGGTGAGGCGGTCCTCGCCGTCGCGGCCAAGGTCGGCGCGACCCGGCTGATCGACAACATCCCGCTCACGTTCGGAGCCACCCCATGAGTGCCACCGGAATACGGCTGCACGCCCCCGCGCCCGGCTGGTCCCTGGAAGCCGACATCGTCGTCGTCGGCTCCGGAGTGGCCGGACTGACCACGGCGCTGCGCTGCTCGGCGGCGGGCCTGAAGACCGTCGTGGTCACCAAGGCCCGCCTGGACGACGGCTCCACGCGCTGGGCCCAGGGCGGCATCGCAGCGGCGCTCGGCGATGGCGACACCCCCGAGCAGCATCTGGACGACACCCTCGTGGCGGGCGCGGGCCTGTGCGACGAGGAAGCCGTGCGCACCCTGGTCACCGAGGGCCCCGATGCCGTACGCCGCCTCATCGAGACCGGCGCCCACTTCGACACGGGTCCCGAAGGCGCCATCGAGCTGACCCGCGAGGGCGGCCACCACCGCCGCCGCATCGCGCACGCGGGCGGCGACGCGACCGGCGCGGAGATCTCCCGCGCCCTGGTCGAAGCGGTCCGCGCGCAGGGCATACCCACGGTGGAGAACGCCCTCGTACTTGACCTGCTGACCGACGCCGAAGGCCGGACCGCGGGTGTCTCCCTGCACGTCATGGGCGAGGGCCAGCACGACGGCGTGGGCGCGGTCCACGCCCCCGCGGTCGTTCTCGCCACCGGCGGCATGGGCCAGGTCTTCTCGGCGACCACGAACCCCTCCGTGTCGACGGGCGACGGTGTCGCGCTCGCCCTGCGCGCGGGCGCCGAGGTGAGCGACCTGGAGTTCGTGCAGTTCCACCCCACCGTGCTCTTCCTGGGAGCCGACGCGGAGGGCCAGCAGCCGCTGGTCTCCGAGGCGGTGCGCGGCGAGGGAGCCCACCTCGTGGACGCGCACGGCGTGCGCTTCATGGTCGGCCAGCACGAGCTCGCCGAGCTCGCGCCCCGGGACATCGTCGCCAAGGGCATCACGCGGCGCATGCAGGAACAGGGCGCCGAGCACATGTACTTGGACGGCCGGCACTTCGGCGCCGACATGTGGGAGAACCGCTTCCCGACGATCCTCGCCGCCTGCCGTTCCCACGGCATCGACCCGGTGACCGAGCCCATCCCCGTCGCCCCGGCCGCGCACTACGCCTCCGGCGGCGTCCGCACCGACGCGCACGGCCGCACCACGGTCCCGGGCCTGTACGCCTGCGGCGAGGTCGCCTGCACCGGCGTGCACGGGGCGAACCGCCTCGCCTCCAACTCCCTTCTGGAGGGCCTGGTCTACGCCGAGCGCATCGCGGCGGACATCGCGGCACAGCACGCGGAGAAGGCCCTCCCCGCCCTCTACGCCGCCGTGCCCGTCGCTGTGCCCGCGCCCGCGCCGGCCGCCCACTCCGCCACCCCGGCGCACCCCCTGCTGCCCCCCGAGGCCCGCTTCGCCATCCAGCGCGTGATGACCGAGGGCGCCGGAGTGCTCAGGTCCGCCGACTCCCTCTCCGAGGCAGCGGCCCGGCTCGCCCGCATTCACGCCGAGGCAGCGGGCGCGCTCGCCGAGGACGGCAAGACCGCCGAGCCCGGCGTCGACACCTGGGAGACCACCAACCTGCTGTGCGTCGCCCGCGTCCTGGTCACCGCGGCACAGCGCCGCGAGGAGACCCGCGGCTGCCACTGGCGCGAGGACCGCCCCGACCGCGACGACGAGACCTGGCGCCGCCACATCGTCGTACGCCTCAACGCGGACCGGACCCTGGCCGTACAGACCACCGAGACCGCAGACTTCCCTCCGACGACCAGCCCTCAGGAGAAGTGACCGTGAGCACCCCCGACGACCTCCCTCTCGCCCCCACGGGCGGCGGCTGCGGCGATGCCTGCGGCTGCGGCGGAGACGACGCGTACGACCCTCTGGAGTGCGGCCTCGACCCCGCTCTCGCGCAGCTCCTGACCGAGGCGGGGCTCGACCCCGTGCAGGTCGAGGACATCGCGCACATGGCGATCGAGGAAGACCTGGACGGCGGCGTCGATGTCACCTCGGTCGCCACCATCCCCGAAGAGACGGTCGCCACCGGCGACTTCACCGCGCGCGAGGCCGGCACCGTCGCGGGCCTGCGCATCGCCGAAGCCGTCATCTCCCTCGTCTGCACCGACACCTTCGAAGTCGAGCGGCACGTCGAGGACGGCGAGCAGGTGGAGGCGGGCGACAAGCTGCTCAGCGTCACCACCCGCACCCGCGACCTGCTCACCGCCGAGCGCAGCGCGCTCAACCTCCTGTGCCGCCTTTCGGGCGTGGCGACGGCCACGCGCGCGTGGGCCGACGCACTGGAGGGCACGAACGCCAAGGTCCGCGACACCCGCAAGACGACGGCCGGGCTCCGCGCCCTGGAGAAGTACGCGGTGCGCATGGGCGGCGGCGTGAACCACCGCATGTCGCTCTCCGACGCGGCTCTGGTGAAGGACAACCACGTCGTGGCCGCCGGAGGCGTGGAGCAGGCGTTCAAGGCCGTGCGCGAGGCCTTCCCGGAGCTGGCCGTCGAGGTCGAGGTCGACACCCTCCACCAGCTGCGCGAGGTCCTGGACGCGGGCGCCGACCTGATCCTCCTGGACAACTTCACGCCGGGCGAGACCGAGGAGGCCGTGGCCCTCGTGCACGGCCGCGCGATCCTGGAGTCCTCAGGACGCCTCACCCTGGAGAACGCCCGTGCGTACGCGCAGACGGGCGTGGACTTCCTCGCGGTGGGCGCCCTCACCCACTCCTCGCCGATCCTGGACATCGGCCTCGACCTTCGCGCGGCGGAGTGACGACGACATGCTGCTGACCATCGACGTCGGAAACACCCACACCGTCCTCGGCCTCTTCGACGGCGAAGAGATCGTCGAGCACTGGCGCATCTCCACCGACGCCCGCCGCACCGCGGACGAACTCGCCGTGCTCCTCAACGGGTTGATGGGCATGCACCCGCTGCTCGGCGACGAACTGGGCGACGGCATCGACGGCATCGCCATCTGCTCGACGGTCCCCTCCGTCCTGCACGAACTGCGCGAAGTCACCCGTCGCTACTACGGAGACGTGCCCGCTGTCCTCGTGGAGCCCGGCATCAAGACCGGCGTCCCGATCCTCATGGACAACCCCAAGGAGGTCGGCGCCGACCGCATCATCAACGCGGTCGCGGCGGTCGAGCTCTACGGAGGCCCCGCCATCGTCGTCGACTTCGGTACGGCGACGACGTTCGACGCGGTCTCCGCGCGCGGGGAGTACACCGGAGGCGTCATCGCCCCCGGTATCGAGATCTCCGTCGAGGCCCTCGGGGTGCGGGGCGCCCAGCTCCGCAAGATCGAGCTGGCCCGGCCGCGGAGCGTCATCGGCAAGAACACCGTGGAGGCCATGCAGTCGGGCATCCTGTACGGCTTCGCGGGCCAAGTGGACGGCGTCGTGCAGCGCATGGCCCGCGAGCTCGCGGGCCCGGGCGGCGACCCCGACGACGTGACGGTCATCGCGACCGGCGGCCTGGCGCCCATGGTGCTCGGCGAGGCCACGGTCATCGACGAGCACGAGCCGTGGCTGACCCTCATCGGCCTGCGTCTCGTATACGAGCGGAACGTCTCCCGGAGCTGAGAGCCGAGCGTCCCGGCCGAGATCCGCGGCCGGGGCACCGGCTCATAACGGTCGGCTCATAAGCGGGGGTTGCGCACACAACCCTGCGCCCCATACAAGAGTCTGCGCAGGGACGGGACTTGAGAAGGTTCGAGCGGGCGTGGAGCAAATGGGGCGTAGGGGAAGACTGGTCGCGGCCGTGGCGGCCGGGGTGCTGGCAGGCCTTGCCGGTCCTGCCGCGACGGCGAGCACGGCCAGCGGGTCCGAGGGCGGTCGTGCCGTGCACGCGGTGAGTGTCCTGGCCGCGACGCCCGCTCCGTCCACCACCTCGAGCACGACCCCCACGTCATCCCCCACCTCAAGCACGACCCCTGCCTCCAGCACCTCACCGGACAGGGAGGAGCGCGGCCCCGACGGCACCATGGCGGACACCGGAGCGGGCGTGCTCCCCTGGATCGCCGCCGCCGCGGCAGGGGCCCTCGGAGTCGGCGCGGTCGTCTTCGCGATGATCCGCCGCCGCTCGGAGTGAGTGCGTAGGAAGCCACGCCACACATTGGCGTTAACACGCCACACATTGGCGTTAAGCCGATTTTGTCCACTTTGCACGTATCGTCAGTCCATGCCCACGCCATACGGATCTCGCGGCGGCATGGCCTTCGGTGCGGAGGAACTGCGTGTGCTCCGCCGCGCTCTGGGCCTCGCCCTGCATCCCAGCCCCGTCTCCGACGAGGACGTCCAGGACTGCCTACGCCTCGCCGGCGCCGTCGACGAAGCGGTGAGCGAGGGCGCCAGGCTCCGCGCCTTCCTGCTGGCCGACCTCGCCCGCTACCGGACGGCCCTGCCCGGCACCGCAACCGGCTACCTCGCGCTCCTGGAGGACGCCCTCGGCTCCGGCTACCAGCCGGGCGCCGACGATCTCGCCGCGCTGCGCGCCCTGCGCGGCAACCCGGTCGCCGCCGCCCTCCTCGCCCGCTGCCGGGCCGTCGCCGAACAGGCCGTACGCGCCCGTCTCTCGGGCCGGTCCCATGCGACCGTCCCGGCGCCCCGCCCGCTCGTGCCCGCCTCGCGCACACGCCTGCTCGCCCTCCCCGGCGGCCGGAGCGGGGCGGACGACCGTGCGGCGCCGAAGCCCAAGACGCCGAACTCCCCACCGGCGAAACCGGCCACTCCGGAGCCGCCCCGCCCCGTGCCGACCCCGGCCGAGGTCTTCCCTCCCAAGCGCCGTCCCGCGGACCCGCCGCACCAGCGCGCCGCGGGCTAGCTACTCTGGGGGGCATGGAATACGTCTCCGCGCTCCTGCCCCCCGTAGTGATGGCCGTGTTCTTCGGCGGTCTCATCGTGACCATCGTGAAGACCCAGGGCGGCGCCAACAAGGCCAAGGAGGACGCGGCCGTCGACGCCGTGATCTCCCGCGCCGAGGGCGCCCGGCAGACCCCCAAGGCCTGACACCCCACCCAGGGCCGACTGGCGTACGACTCGCTCACATTCCGAGTCGTACGCCCTTTTTGTTGGGGAAATGGCACCTCCGCCACGTCCGTCACGCCATTAGTGACATCTCCCACTATTGTTCTGGTGTGCCTCGCCCCTTGGGAGAACTCGAAGACTCAGTCATGACACGGGTGTGGAAGTGGAACCGCCCCGTGACCGTTCGAGAAGTCCTGGAAGACCTTCAGCAGGAACGGTCCATCGCGTACACCACCGTCATGACCGTTTTGGACAATCTTCATCAGAAGGGCTGGGTGCGCCGTGAAGCGGAAGGCCGCGCCTATCGATATGAGGCGGTCTCCACTCGGGCCGCCTACGCCGCCGCACTGATGAACGAAGCATGGTCGCAGAGCGACAACCCGGCCGCCGCTCTCGTCGCGTTCTTCGGGATGATGTCGGCGGAACAGCGCGAAGCACTCAGTGACGCGATGCGGATCGTGGGCCCGGACTCTCAAACCCCCATCTCCGAAGCGCCGATCTCCCGAGCCCCCGCCACTCAAGCCCCCGGTACTCAAGCTCCCGCCACTCAAGCCCCGGAGAACCCCGGCGAGGCGGAGCCGGAAGCAGAGCGATAGCGTCCGGTCATGCCAGCGGAACCCCCTGAACTCAGCGCTAAAGCAGTCTCCGTACGCCGGGCGCGCACAGCCGATGTGCCGGTCGTACGCAACCTCCTCGACTCCTACACCCGTCAGGGGATCCTGCTCGACAAAGCGACAGTCGCCCTTTACGAGTCCATCCAGGAGTTCTGGGTGGCGGAACGCGATGACAACGCCGAGGTCGTAGGCTGCGGCGCCCTGCATGTGATGTGGGAAGACCTCGCGGAAGTGCGCACTCTCGCGGTGAACCCCGACGTCAAGGGCGCCGGAGTGGGTCATCAGCTGTTGGGGAAGTTGCTCCAGACCGCTCGCTGGCTCGGTGTCCGGCGGGTTTTCTGTCTCACCTTCGAAGTCGACTTCTTCGCCAAGCACGGCTTCGTGGAGATCGGGGAGACGCCTGTCGACGGAGATGTCTACAGCGAGCTGCTGCGTTCCAAAGACGAGGGTGTCGCGGAGTTCCTCGGCCTCGAACGAGTGAAACCGAACACCTTGGGCAACAGCCGGATGCTTCTGCATCTGTGATCGTTCGCCGGTATTCCGAGCTGCCTGCTGCCCCGGTTCCCTATGTCCGAAACGCGCATGTTTCCTGGCTTCTCGGGGCCCCCGGTCTCTCCCGGGGGTTTGTGTTTTTCCAGCAAAAGCGGTTTGCTTTCCGACGTACTGCAGTACTGCATATAACAGGGGGCGGCGATTCCGCGGCTCGTGCCGTGCGATCCCGCCCTAAGTTATCGATGAAAGGAAATCCGGTGGCACAGAAGGTTCAGGTCCTTCTTGTCGATGACCTCGACGGTGGCGAGGCAGACGAGACCGTGACGTTTGCGCTGGACGGCAAGTCGTACGAGATCGACCTCACCACGTCGAACGCGGACAAGCTCCGCGGTCTCCTTGAGCCTTACCTCAAGGGTGGTCGTCGTACCGGTGGCCGTGGTTCGGCCGGGCGTTCCAAAGCCCGTGCCTCCGCCGCGAGCGGCGGTCAGGACACCGCGGCGATCCGCGCCTGGGCGAAGGACAACGGTTTCGAGGTCAACGACCGCGGCCGCGTCCCCGCTTCCATTCGCGAGGCCTACGAGAAGGCCAACGGCTGACGACGGGTCCGTCGCAATCGGACCCGGTGGCACTGCGTTGCCGCCGTGTCCACAAGTCGTACGAGACCGGAGCCCACGGCGGGGTCGCTGTGGGGCATGGTGCCACCCCCCACGCACGACAGGGACGGCAGTGCCGGCAGCGTCGGCTCCACCTCGCACCCGGGCTCTGGGGGTCGCAGCCATACGGCGGCCCCCTGCGTGCCGGACCACCCCGGAGGCGTGGGCGCGTCGATCCGTCCGCCCGCACCAATGGCCGTGAGGTCCAGGGGGATGCCGCCCCACTCCAGCCACTCCAGGAGCCCCGGCAGCTCGTCGGCGCTCCCCGCGGCCACGAAGAGCCGCATCGAGTCTCCACGCAGCGCCACCGGAGCCTTCGGCCCGAGATGGCGCAGTGCGGCGAAACCGGCCTCGGCGGGCAGCTGCAGTACGTCGAAGCGGAGCCCCGTCAGGAGCCGCACCGGCAGCCCGGGAAGGCGGTCGTCCGTCGCCCAGCCGAGTTCGTTCGCGTACCACCGCCGCACCGGGTCGCTCTGCTCGACCGGTACACGGGGCTGGGGAACGGTGAAGGCCATGCAGGGAGCAACCGGCCGGAAGGGTCTCGGGTTACGCAGCGTGGTGTTGCGATTGCGTTCAGTGCCCGGAAAGAGGGCGTAAAGGCGTGTTCGGCCGCGCAAGGGTGTTCGCCCGTAGCGGAGGGAACCGGCGCGCGCCGCATGGAGTGTCAGTCGTTGCGGGTAAGACATCCCTAGTGGGGAGGGGCGACACACGCGCAAGGCCGTCTCACGTTCGCCATCGGCGTAGTGGTGGTGAGGGTAAGTGCTTGGCCTGCGGGAACATCGTCTCGCACCATCGGGTTGGAGCAGTTGTCGGCGTTCGGGGTCAGGAGGCACCTCTTGTTCTCGGCCGGGTGTCGGCAGTTGGAATGAGCGGTCCCCGCTTGCGGGACTAAGCTGCGGAAGGACAGGGAGGGGACAGCCCCCTTACTGCCTGACCGCTCTGAGGAGCGATTAACGATGTTCGAGAGGTTCACCGACCGCGCGCGGCGGGTTGTCGTCCTGGCTCAGGAAGAAGCCCGGATGCTCAACCACAACTACATCGGCACCGAGCACATCCTCCTGGGCTTGATCCACGAGGGCGAGGGTGTCGCCGCTAAGGCCCTGGAGAGCCTCGGGATTTCGCTCGAGGCGGTCCGCCAGCAGGTGGAGGAGATCATCGGTCAGGGCCAGCAGGCCCCGTCCGGGCACATCCCCTTCACCCCCCGTGCCAAGAAGGTGCTGGAGCTTTCGCTCCGCGAGGCCCTTCAGCTGGGCCACAACTACATCGGCACGGAGCACATCCTGCTCGGCCTGATCCGCGAGGGCGAGGGCGTCGCCGCCCAGGTCCTCGTGAAGCTGGGTGCCGATCTCAACCGGGTGCGGCAGCAGGTCATCCAGCTGCTCTCCGGTTACCAGGGCAAGGAGACCGCCACCGCAGGCGGTCCTGCGGAGGGCACGCCCTCCACGTCCCTGGTGCTCGACCAGTTCGGCCGGAACCTCACCCAGGCCGCTCGTGAGTCCAAGCTCGACCCGGTCATCGGGCGCGAGAAGGAGATCGAGCGGGTCATGCAGGTGCTGTCCCGCCGTACGAAGAACAACCCCGTGCTCATCGGCGAGCCCGGCGTCGGCAAGACCGCCGTCGTCGAGGGCCTGGCGCAGGCCATCGTCAAGGGCGAGGTGCCCGAGACGCTGAAGGACAAGCACCTCTACACGCTTGACCTGGGCGCGCTGGTCGCCGGTTCGCGCTACCGCGGTGACTTCGAGGAGCGCCTGAAGAAGGTCCTCAAGGAGATCCGCACCCGCGGCGACATCATCCTGTTCATCGACGAGCTCCACACCCTGGTGGGTGCGGGCGCCGCCGAGGGCGCGATCGACGCCGCGAGCATCCTCAAGCCGATGCTGGCGCGAGGCGAGCTGCAGACCATCGGTGCCACGACGCTGGACGAGTACCGCAAGCACCTGGAGAAGGACGCGGCCCTCGAGCGCCGCTTCCAGCCCATCCAGGTCGCGGAGCCGTCCCTGCCGCACACCATCGAGATCCTCAAGGGTCTGCGCGACCGTTACGAGGCCCACCACAGGGTCTCCATCACGGACGAGGCGCTGGTGCAGGCCGCCACCCTGGCCGACCGGTACATCTCGGACCGCTTCCTGCCGGACAAGGCGATCGACCTGATCGACGAGGCCGGCTCCCGGATGCGCATCCGCCGGATGACCGCGCCGCCGGACCTCCGCGAGTTCGACGAGAAGATCGCGGGTGTCCGCCGCGACAAGGAGTCCGCGATCGACTCGCAGGACTTCGAGAAGGCCGCCTCTCTGCGTGACAAGGAGAAGCAGCTGCTCGCGGCGAAGGCCAAGCGCGAGAAGGAGTGGAAGGCCGGCGACATGGACGTCGTCGCCGAGGTCGACGGCGAGCTCATCGCCGAGGTCCTCGCCACGGCGACGGGCATTCCGGTCTTCAAGCTGACCGAGGAGGAGTCCTCGCGTCTGCTGCGCATGGAGGACGAGCTCCACAAGCGGGTCATCGGCCAGAAGGACGCCATCAAGGCGCTCTCGCAGGCGATTCGTCGTACGCGCGCCGGTCTGAAGGACCCGAAGCGTCCCGGTGGTTCGTTCATCTTCGCCGGCCCGTCCGGTGTCGGTAAGACGGAGCTTTCCAAGACGCTCGCCGAATTCCTCTTCGGTGACGAGGACGCCCTGATCTCCCTCGACATGTCGGAGTTCAGCGAGAAGCACACGGTCTCGCGTCTCTTCGGTTCGCCGCCCGGATATGTCGGTTACGAAGAGGGCGGTCAGCTGACGGAGAAGGTCCGCCGCAAGCCGTTCTCGGTCGTCCTCTTCGACGAGGTCGAGAAGGCCCACCCGGATATCTTCAACTCGCTGCTCCAGATCCTGGAGGACGGTCGCCTGACCGACTCCCAGGGCCGGGTCGTGGACTTCAAGAACACGGTCATCATCATGACGACCAACCTCGGCACGCGTGACATCTCCAAGGGCTTCAACCTCGGATTTGCCGCCGCGGGTGACGTCAAGACGAACTACGAGCGCATGAAGACCAAGGTCAACGACGAGCTGAAGCAGCACTTCCGCCCGGAGTTCCTGAACCGTGTCGACGACACGGTGGTCTTCCACCAGCTCACCGAGGAAGACATCATCCAGATCGTCGACCTCATGACCGACAAGGTCGACGAGCGTCTCAAGGACCGCGACATGGGCATCGAGCTCAGCGGTGACGCGAAGAAGCTCCTGGCCAAGAAGGGTTACGACCCGGTCATGGGCGCCCGGCCGCTGCGCCGGACGATCCAGCGCGAGATCGAGGACATCCTGTCGGAGAAGATCCTCTTCGGCGAGCTCCGCCCCGGCCACATCGTGGTCGTCGGCACGGAGGGTGAGGGCGAGGAAGCCAAGTTCACCTTCCGCGGCGAGGAGAAGGCGGCGCTTCCGGACGTCCCGCCGATCGAGCAGGCGGCTGGTGGCGCCGGGCCCAACCTGAGCAAGGAGGCGTAGCCCGCCGGGCTTACGCCGTAGAGGCTCACTGGGGCTGCCCCGGACCGTTTCTCATGGTCCGGGGCAGCCCCTTTTGCCTTGACCTTTGGCTGCGGGTGCCTTGTGGCTGGTCGCGCAGTTCCCCGCGCCCCCTTACGGGGCGCTCCCCGCCCCCTACGCCGTGATCGTGACCCCCTCCGGGACGTTCCGCATGCGGGGCAGGCGGGGGTTCACTCGCAGCACGCTCAGGTTCGGGAAGCGCGAGAGCCACGAGACGTCCGTGTCGGCCAGCTCGGCGGTGATCCACAGGTGGGTGAGCTGGTCGTGCTCCAGGCCGTCGAGGAGCTCCTCGGTGCGCATCACGCCCACCACCTGGATCCACGGCCGCCCGCCGAGATTCCGCAGCGCCGCAAGCTCGGCGGGGTCGGAGACCGGGTAGTACAGGCCGACCGGGTCGAGGTGGGCGATGATCTCGCGCGCGTACCGCTCGGTGTCGAAGTGCCGCCACGGTCGGACCAGTTCCAACCGGATGGACAGCGCCGAGCGGTGGCGCAGGCGGGCGAGGTAGTCGATGGCGGCGTCGTCCTGGACGCGGGTGGCCGTGATCGCCAGGAGGAGCGCCTGCTGGTCGCTCGGCACCTGCTCGGGGTCCGGCAGCTGCTCGAGGACGATCGGGCCGACCCAGCCGAGGCTGCGGGCGGCCAGTTCCGTCTGGGGCCGCACCAGGTTCTTCGTACGGTCGTGGACGAGCTGCTGCACCGCAGGGTCGAGTTCGGTGACGTGCTCCAGGCAGGCCGCTGCCATCAGGCGCCGGTGGTTCACGTGCGGGCGGCGTAGGTTCGGGGCGGCGGCAAGGAGCCGCTCAAGGAAGTCGGCGCACTCCTCGGGCCGGGCGTGGGCGGCGGCCATGCGGATGACCTCCTCCCACTCGGCGCGGTGCGCGTGCTCGACCAGGGTGCGGAACTGGCCGCGGGCCACTATCTCCTTGGCGGCCAGATAGTCCTGGAAGGTGCGGTGGATGAAGTCCACCGAAAGCCCGGCCTGTTCACGCAGCAGGCCCGTGCGGTGCAGCAGATGGCGGAAGATCTTCTCGCCGTCGCCCTCGGCGCGTGCGGAGGGAATGGCGGGCAGCGCGCCGTCCAGGATGGCGACCACGCGCTCGCGCGGCAGCTCCGAGACGCCCTCCTCCACCATCGCGTGGGCCAGCTTCCGCAGGAGCAGCTCCCGGGGACCTTGCTGGAGCCGCACATCATCGGCGTACAACACGTCGCGCTCGGGGTCGCGGCGCTGGAGGAGCATCTCCAGGGCGGCGTCGTACAGCTCCTTGCGGCCCTTGGGGAGGGAGCCGGAGCGGTCGCGGTTGAGGGCGCAGATCAGGCCGCACATCAGGGGGTTGGTGGCGAGCTGGCGCAGCTCGCGGTAGATGCGCACGGAGTGCAGGAGGCGCTGTTCGTACTCCCGCAGCTTGTCGCGCTCCGCCTGTTCCTTGCACTGGTCGTCGCTCAACGCGGCCGCGTGCCAGTCGTGGACGAAGTGGGTGACCTGGTCGCGGGACATCGGCGCGAGGGAGAGTTCCTTGAAGCCCTCTTCGGCGAGGCGCTCCTGGGCGAGCCAGCCGTCCT
The DNA here is from genome assembly GCF_055577645.1 of Streptomyces sp. NPDC033180. Lineage (NCBI taxonomy): Bacteria > Bacillati > Actinomycetota > Actinomycetes > Kitasatosporales > Streptomycetaceae > Streptomyces > Streptomyces sp. NPDC033180. Next base: position 657,179 of record NZ_JBVIPU010000003.1, read on the forward strand.
CGACGGCGGAGGGGCGGGACGTCACCAGGCAGCCGTTGCCGGAGAAGATGCGAAGCAGGCGGCGCAGCTGGTTGCGCAGTTCGCCGCGGGTGGCCTCCGGGGCCTCGTCGATGCCGTCCACGAGGAGCATGGCGCGGCCCGCGAGGAGGGTGCGTACGACCCAGCCCTCCGGGGCCCGGTCGGCCAGCGGGTGGCGGATGGCGTGCAGGAAGTCGTCCGGGGCGGGGAAGCCCTCGCGGGCGAAGCGGCGTACGGGCAGGACGAAGGGCACGCGGGCGCCCTCGCGTGCCGCGGCCACGGCGAGCCACTGCACGAGGGTCGTCTTGCCCGAGCCCGCGTCGCCGCGAAGGAGCACCCGCTCGTGCCCCTCAAGGGCCCGGTCGGCGAGCAGCACGGTGCGCGGCTCGCCCGGTACGCCGCTGCCGCTGCTCTCCTCGGCCTCCAGGCTGAGGTAGGTGTCCTCCAGGGGCCAGCGGTCCGGCGCGTTGGCGAGGTCCACACCGACGATGGTGAGCCAGCCGTGCTGACGTACGACCTCTTCGCCGTACGCGGCCTCGAAGTCCCGGTCCTCCTGGGAGCGTTCGGGCTGGCGGGAGGCGGCCTCCGCGTCGTTCAGGTCGATGAGCTGGCGGATGCGGCTGGCCCGCTCGGCCATGTGCCGCTGGATGTGCGGGGAGCGCCGGACGAAGTGGTACAGGACGTGCAGGCACACGGCGACGAGCAGCTCGTCGTGGAACCACGCGGCGCCGGGCGAGAGCGCGCGGTCCGCGCCCTGCACGGCGCCCCTCAGACGCCGCGCGTAGTCCTGTGGGCCCAGGCGCACGGCGTCCACGTCCGTGAGGTCCAGTTCGCCGATGGCGAGGAGGGTTCGGGTCAACACGTCGACGACGGAGGCCAGTTCGGTCGTCGGTGTGGAGTGTGCCTCGGCGGCGAGGTGGACGAAGTCCGCGGCGGCGCGGTGCACGTCGTCCGGTGTCGCAGGGGCTTCGGCGCCGCGCCAGGTGGCGAGGGCGGCGATCAGGTCGGGCGTGGTGGGCGGCTGCGCGGGAGGCTGCCGGATGAGCCGTTGTACCAGGGGTGCGGCGAGGGTCGAGGGGATGCGGACAACGGGCTCCATGGACATGGGTGGTCCCTGCGGGTGGGATTTCGTGTGTCGTGAAGGGGCGTTCGTGCGTCGTGGAGCATGCGTGCGTCGTGAAGGGTCAAGGGTAGGTCAACTCCGCCACGGTGGTGGGGTGATGAGCTCGATCCGGTCCGGGATCTGCTGCGCCACGGCCTCGGTCACCTCAGAGGTCACATGGACCCGCTGGAGGTTCGGGAAGGCCGAGAGCCAGGCGAGTCCTTCGACGGGATGGGACGCCTCCAGACTGAGCCGGGTGAGCCGCTCGCGCACGATGAGTTCGGTCAGGTCCTCGACGCGGTAGGCGCCGACGACCTGGATGTCGGCCCAGCCGCCGATGGAGCGCAGGGCGAGCAGGTCCTCGGTGTCGCGCACGGTGACGCGGGCCTGGCGGGTCAGGTGCGCGAGTATCTCGCGGGCGTAGAGCTCGCGGTCGAACCGCGGCCAGGAGGCGGCGAGGGTCCGCTGGACGTCCGCGCTCGGGTGATCGCGGAACTGGCTCAGGAAGTTCAGCGCCGACTCGCTGCCCAACTCGCATGCCGTACGCACCACATGGCGGGCCGTGCGGTCGTCGAGCCCCTTGGCGGAGGGCAGCAGCGAGAGTACGAGCTCACCGCCGGCCTGGGCGAGTTCCTCGGCATCCGCGCTGGATCCCGGGGGCACGAGCAGCCGCACCCCGACCTCCACGAACGAACGGACCGCGGGCGCCACCTCCGCCGCATACGGCAGCCCGGCCGCCGCGAGGAGCTTGCCGCGCGGGGTGCCCCGCTCCACGAGGCGGCGCAGCATCTGCTCGGCCTCCTTCGGGCGCGCGTGGGCGATGGCGAGGAGGACGACGTCCTCCCACTGGTCCTTGTCCGCGTTGTTCAGGAGCAGATCGAAGTCCAGTTCCTGAACTGCCAGACGGGAGCCGAGATAGTCCTGGAACGTGCGGTGGAGGAAGTCGACGCGCCCGTCGGCCGGTTCACGCAGCAGGCCGGACCGCAGCAGGAGCGAGGTGTAGATCTCCTGCGCGTCGCTGCTCAGGTTCAGGGAGGGAAGCGCCTGCGAGATGATGTGCAACGCGTCCGAACGGTCCATCTCCGACCGGCTGTTGCGGATCAGCCACCACGCGAGCCGCTGCAAGAGCTGGATCTGCGCGGCGTACGGAATCCGCACCCCGCCCGGATCATCCAACCCCCGCTCCCTGTCCCGCCGTTCGAGCATCATGGACAGCGCGGCCTCGTAGAGCGACTTCCTGTCCTCGGGCAGGAAGCCGTTCCGGTCGCGGTGCAGGGCGCAGAGCATGCCGCACATCAGGGGGTTGGTGGCGAGGCGGTTCAGCTCGGTCGTGGTCCGTACGGCCTGGAGCAGCAAGGCCCCGGTCGACTCGTCCGCCCCCGCCGCGCTGTGCCAGCGGCGTACGAAGGTGGCGACGTCGTGGCGGGACATCGGGGAGAGCGTGAGTTCGTTGAAGCCGGCGGCGGTCAGCCACTGCTCGGGGACGGCGGAGGGGCGTGAGGTGACGAGCCACAGGTTGCCGGGAAAGGTCCGCGCCAGCTCACGCAGCCACCGCCGGGCGGACTCCCTCCGATCGCCGGCGATTTCGTCTATCCCGTCGACGAGGAGTACGCCGCGCCGGGCACGCAGGACGCGTTCGACCCAGCCGGGCGGCTGCTCGCCCGCGACCGGGCAGGCGACGGCTTCCAGGAAGTTCCCCGGAATGGGCAGCTCGGCTCCCGGCCGCAGGATCCGCCGCATCGGCAGGACGAACGGCACGCGCCCGATGAGATGCGTGAGCCCATGCTCGTACGTCCTGCTCGCCGCCGTCACGGCGAGCCACTGGACCAGGGTGGTCTTGCCGGATCCGGCGACGCCGCGCAGCAGGACCTGGTCGTGCTGCGCGAGGACCTGCTCGGCGGGCACGTGCAGCCCGCTGCCGCCGGGCCCGGAGCGCTCGCGGGTCGCTTCGAGGCTGAGGTAGGCGGTGTCGAGGGGCCACTCGCTGGTACCGGCGTCGAGCCCGTAGATGGTGAGGGTGCCGTGGCGCTCGGCGACGTGGGTGGCGTAGCGGGCTTCGAAGGCGGCGTCTTCGGCGGTCTGGGAGGGGAGGCGGTCGAGAAGGATGTCGACGGTTTGGGCGATGCGGGCCAACTGCTGGGTCTGGGCCACCTGTTGGCGGGCAATGAAGGTGGAGCGCTGGGAGAAGAAGTTGAGGATGTGGAGGGAGGCGGTGCGCAGGAGCTGGAGGTGGAACAGCTCGGCGCTTTCGCTGAGGCCGAAGGAGATGACGACGGAGCCCGCGTTGGAGCGCAGAAGCCCCGCGAAGCCTTCCGGCCCCAGGGCGACGGCTTCGTAGTCCTCGATGGTGATGGTGCCGAGGGCGGTGAGGGAGTGGGCCAGGGCGTTTCTGACGGCGAGGGCTTCGGCCGCGTCAATGGGCTGTTCGTGAGGCCCGGCGGCTTTGAGCGCCCTGCGGACCAGCTCGTCGGCGATCTTGTCGACGTCCTTCGGCGTGACGCTGCGCTTCTCGCCGCTGAAGGAGACGAGCGAGGCGATGCGCACGGGTCTGTCGATCAGGGCCGCGCCCGGCTGGTCCGCCACGAACAGCTTCTTGATGAGCGGCACGACGACGCCGGACGCGATGCGGGCGCCCAGCGCGCTGGCTTCGACCATGTGTCGAGGGTAGGTGAAGAGTTTCTGTGCCGAGGGGAGTTGGGCGGTGCAGAAGGCCCGCTCGGGTGCCCCGGGCGGCGGGGCAGCGGGACTTTTCTGCAATCTGATGGCCTCGGCGCCAGTCAGCGTCCTCAGCCGAGCTTCGCGCCGTACACCTTGTCGACCGTCATGGTGATCAGCACCCGCTGGTCGGACACCATGACCGCGCGGTACTCGTCCCAGTCCGGGTGCTCGCCGGCCGCGGCGCGGTAGTAGTCCACCAGGGCCCGCACCTCCGGGCCCTGCGGGTCGGTTCCGGGGCCGACGAGGGTGGCGGTGCACTCGGCGGTGGCCCAGGAACGGCCGTCGGGGCCCGTCACCTCCAGCGTGGCGCGGGCGTCGCGCCGCAGGTTCGCGATCTTCGCGGTCCTCGCCGTCGTCGACACGCGGATGAGGCCCGCGGAGCGGTCGTACGACGGCGTGACGGGCGAGAGCTGGGGCCGCCCGTCGGCCTTGATCGTGGCCAGCACGCCGAGGCTGCTCTGCGCGAGCAGGGCGTGGGGGTCGAAGTGCGCGTCTGTCGTCATGTGGGGGCCAACCTGTCGGCGGGGGCGGGGTATTCCGGTGGCCGGCCGATCCGGGGCCGTGCCTGGTGGGGAGACAGGCGTTCAGGAAACCGGTGGAGCGGGGGCGTCGCGTGCCACTACCGTGCTGGCGGACCGAGTCGTCTGGGGAAGGGCGTGCCGTTGTACACCGTGTGAGTTTTTCCGAGCGCTGATTCGTCGCGCGTCGCGCCTGCGCGCCGCGCTGTCTTTTGCTGCGGACTTCTCACTGAAACCGGTGTACTTCGTGCTCAATCGCTGGGTGGTCATGCCCACCTGCCTGCCTACCGTCCTCCGCCGTTGCCCCGACTGCGCGTCCGAACGCTTCCGGGCGAACGGCAAGTTTCGCGTCAACGCCAACCACAAGCTCCTCGACGCCTGGCTCCTCGTCCTGTGTACCGGCTGCGGGGAGACCGCGAAGCTCACGGTTCTGGAGCGGGCGCAGGTGCGCTCCATACGTCCTGAGCTGCTGGCGCGGATGCACGACAACGACCTTGTTCTGGCGGGCGAGTTGCTGCAGGACCCGGTCCTGCGGCGCCGTAATCGCGTCGCCCTCGACTGGGGCGATGCCTGGCGCCTCGACACCGGCGGATCGGATCACCTGGGCCGCGAGGCGATCGACATCTCGGTCCGCTTCGCGGCGCGGATTCCTGTCCGGCCGGCGCGACTGATCGCCGAAGGCTGCGGTCTTTCGCGGGCCGAGGTCGAGAGGCTGATCGTGGAGGGAAAGCTCGTCTCGGCGGTCCGGCTGAGCGGAAAGCTCTCCGGCGACTTCACCTTCACGCTCAAGCGCTGAGCCTCGCTCGTTGGGGCTGATGGCCTGGTCAGGGGCCTGTCCGGCAGTCCGCCGTGCAGGCCCCCGCGGCTGCTCGCGGGTGCGTTAGGCGGATGTTAGTGGGGTGGGAGCCCTGCGTTAGTGGCCTCGATCAGAGTCGGTGTTGTTCCCAAGGGGGAACGACACCCACCCACTACCTTCCGGGGGATCCGCCATGCGTTCCAACACCACCGCCCGCGCCACCCGCCGCCGCAACCTGCGCTTCGCCGCCGCAGCCCTCACCGTCGCCGCGAGCCTCTCGCTCACGGCCTGCAACGGCGATGACGTCACGGGGCAGGGCGACCCGTCGGCCGCGTCCAGCGAGTCCTCCTCCGGCGGCGGTTCGGAGCAGGGTGGTTCCGGCTCGGGCGGCACTGAGCAGGGCGGCGGCGGGAAGGACACGGCCGGGAAGAGCTCGGGCGGGCAGGGCACTGCGGCCGGGAGCGATGCGGGCAACGTCGAGCGGGCCGAGAAGTGCCGTACGGATGATCTCGACATCTCGGCGACGGACAGCACCATCGACGGTGACGACAAGGGTTCGGTCGCGGTGACGTTCAAGAACCCCGGTGACCGGGGCTGCCTGCTCTCCGGGTTCGCGGGCATCGACCTGAAGACCAACGCGGGGAATCTGTCCGCCACGCGTGAGGGGAAGCCCGCCGACCAGATGGTCCTCACGGGCGGGGAGTCGGTGTCCTTCTACGTCAGCTACCCGATGAACGACACGGGCGGCTCCGGGGTCCGGGTCACGGGCCTCGTGGTGACCCCTCCCGGTGAGACGAAGTCGTACTCCCTGGAGTGGCCGGGCGCCGCCACGCTGCCCGCGAGCGACGGCTCCGGCTCCTCGGTCAACGTCGGCCCGATCGGCAGCGCCGGCCAGGGCGGCGAGTCGTAAGCCGCCTGGCTTTGAGCGGTAACCAACATCACGCCGGGCCCCGACAGCTCACGAGGGTACGTACCAGAGCTGCGAGGGCCTCGGGTGTTGTGCTGAGGATTACCTCCGGGGTGTCGCTCTCCCGGAGGTGGATGGTCCTGGTGTCGTGGTCGGCGGCCACGTGGACGCGGTAACCCCTGCCCAGCCGCAGAAGCGCACTGCCCGATCCAAGTCCCCGTGCCGGGGGGCGACTTGTTCGCGAAGGGTAGTAGGCCACTGCGGCCGGGCCACCCAGCACCTCACCCGTCATAGCGAACGAACCCCTACGCGCGCCTTGGAGGCGTCTCATGGGCGTAACCGTGCATGACCTCGTATGTGGGGCCGAGCGACACGAACTCCCGCGCGCCTACACCCTGTTCGCCCCCGTCGGACCCAGCTCACCCAAGATCTGCCGCGACTTCGTACGCAGCACGCTGCTCACCCTGGGGCTCGGTCACCTCGCCGAGGCCGCCGCGCTCTGTACGTCGGAGCTGGTGACCAACGTCCATCAGCACACGAAGGGTGACGTGCACGAGGAAGAGCGCCGCCCGCCTGGGGGGACGGTAGTTGATCAGTCCCGGTGACGCCCACCGGGGGTGGCAAGGGGGTGTGGTTTCAGCTCAATCGGTAGTGGCCGGGTAGACGTCGACCTCGACCCCGTCAGGGATCGCGTCGAGGCCGGTCACCTGGATGTCCGGGACGATCACGTGCCGGAGGGCCGGCGGGAGGGGGGCGGCGCTCAGGTCCAATGTCTCCTCGCCCGGCCGCGTGGTCACCTGCAGGCGGGTGACCGTCGGGAAGATCTCCGCCAGGTGGGGTGTCGCTGCCTGCCAGCCGTTGGTGCTGGTCAGGATCAGTTCCTTGAGGGCCGGCAGACGCAACGGGGGAGTCGCGTGGGCGAGGACGGAAGGCGTCAGGCTCAGGCATTCGAGCCGGGGGAGGTCTTCGAGGTGCTGCCAGTCGGCCGCGGTGTTCGGGCCGTCGTCGGAACCGAAGATGATCCAGGTCAACTCCCGCCACCTGCGCATGCGGTGGGAGTCACCGAGCGCGTCCCAGCTGCCGACGATCCCGAGCGTCCGCAGCGGAGCCTCGGCCGGGATGGGCGCGAGGCTCCACCACCCGCTGTCGAGGGAGAGATTGAGGAAGCGCAGTGAGTCAAGGCGGCGCAGGCCGTCGAGCGCCTCGGTCGTGAGCTGGTCAGGGGCGATCTCCAGGGCCAGCGAGGTGGGGACACAGGACGCGATCAGTCCCGACGCGGCCTCGGCGGAAACAGAGCCGCGGATGTCCAGGTGCTTCGGCCGCAGGCCCAGCCGTTCGAGCTCTCCGACCTGCGCGTCGCTCTGGAGCGAGAAATGCGTTGTACCGTCGTCGAGTTGGGCGATGACCTGTTCCGCGTAGGGGCGGGCCTCATATCTGCCCCAGCCCCACATGAGCTGGCTGCGCACCCGCCAGGACGGATGCCGCGCGAACCGCGCGAGGAACGGGATCGCCGCGTCCGACGCGACATGCGTAGCGGTCACCGCCACGTGGCGAGCCTCGTCCCTGCTCAGGGCGTCCGGACCCGGCAGCAGGTCAAGAACCATGGGCCCGATCGCCGCCAGCTCACGAGCTTCCTTCGTGCCGCGCGGCGGGATGAGCGCCGCCATCCGCCGCTCCACCTCCCGCCGCACATCCGGCGCCAGCTCCGCCGCGTGCTCCAGGCAGGCCGCCGCCATCAGATGGACCTTGTTCCGTGCCCGTACGTCGGTGTGCGCGTCGCCGAGTTCGATCAAGTCGCGGAAGATCTCCGCACGTTCACGTGGCCGCGCCTGCGCCACGGCCATCCGGATGACGTCCGCCCACTGGTCGTCCGTGGCCTGCCGCACCAGGAGGCCGAAGTCCCCTTCGTCCACCACGGCCCGCGCGCCCAGGAAGTCCTGGAAGGTGCGGTGGATGAAGTCGACCGTGCCGGGGCTCGGTTCGCGGAGCAGTCCGCTGCGGTGGAGGAAGTGGGCGTACACGGCCTGCGCGTCGCCGAGGCCGGTCAGTTCCGGGACCGACGGCAGAGCGTCGGCGATGACCGTCTCCGCGCGCGAACGGTCCATCTCCGTACGGCCGTTGCGGATCAGCCAGTACGCGAGACGCTGCAGCAACTGGAGCTGCGGCTCCTCGCGAACCTCGGGCATCCCCATGTCGCGCTCGCGGTCGCGGCGGACGAGCAGCATGGACAGCGCCGCCGTATAGAGATCCTTGCGGCTCAGCGGCAGGAAACCCCTGCGGTCGCGGTGCAGGGCGCAGATCAGTCCGCACATCAGGGGATTGGTCGCCAGGAGGCCCAGGTCGGGCTTGGCGGACACGGCTTGCAGGAGCTGGGCCTCGTACGAAGCCAGCGCGTCATCCTCCTCCGGTACACCGGCCGCGGCCGCCCCGTGCCAGCGGCTGATGAAGGCGGTGACCTCCTTCCTGCCCATGGGGGACAGGGTCAGCTCCGCGAAGCCCTCCTCGGCCAGCCAGTCCTCCCGTACCGCCGCCGGCCGCGACGTCACCAGCCAGCGGTTGCCAGGGTGGGCGTCGATGAGGTCCGTCAGCCACTCCCGCGTGCGGGCGCGCTCCGACTCCGGGATCTCGTCGATGCCGTCCACCAGGACCAGGGCGCGGCCCGCCGTCAGTACGCGGGACTCCCAGCCCTTGGGCTGCGTGCCGGCCAGCGGGGACCCGACCGCCGAGAGGAAGTCCGCGGGGGCGGGAAGGCGCTCGCCGTGCCGGGTGAGGGTACGGAGGGGGAGGACGTAGGGAACGCGGTCGTAGAGGTACGTCATGCGGTCGTCGTCCGGGGCGGGGCTCGCGGCGCTGACCGCGAGCCACTGGACGAGTGTCGTCTTGCCGGAGCCCGCCTCGCCGCGCAGGAGCACCCGGTCGTGCTCGGCCAGTGACTGGTCGGCGGGGCGGGGCGTGGGGGCGATCGGCGCGCTCCACAGTCCTTCGGCGTACCCGGGCGGGTAGGTCGGACGCGGGGCCTGCGTCCGATCCGTCGCCTCCAGCGACATGTACGCGGCGTCCAGCGGCCACTTCCCCGGCGTACGGGGCAGATCGATTCCGAAGATCGTCAGCTTCCCGTGCTTCTTCGCGACGTACGCGAGATACCGCTGCTCGAAGGCCACGTCCTCCGCCCCGGGAAGGGGGCTGCGGGCGATCAGTTCGTCGATCTTGGCGATCAGTTCCGACTGGCGGCGGCTCTGTTCCACCAGTGTCCGGGCCACGAAGGCCGAGCGTTGCGTGAAGAAGTGCAGGATGTGCAGGCACGTCATGTCGAGCAGGCGGTCGTAGAAGTACGCCGTGTCGGCGGACAGGTCACGGTCGGGGTTGCCGCTCGCCCGGCGCAGGCGCAGCGCGAGGGCGTTGTGGCCGAGCTCGACGGCCTGGACGTCCGTGAGGGCGAGGTCGCCCAGCGCGTGCAGGGTGCGGGCCAGCGCGTCGACGACCGCCTGCTCCTCGTCGGCGGGGACGGCGCGCTCGCCGGAGGCCCGTACGGCCTGGCGCACCAGCTCCGCCGCAAGCCTCGCCAGGTCCTTGTCGGTCAGCTTTCGCTTCTCGCCCCGGAAGGACACGAGCCCCGAAAGCCGGACGGGTCTCTCCACCAGGCCCGCGCCCGGACCCTCACGTACGAAAAGGCGCTTGACCAGGGGAGTGACGACGCTCGACGCGAGTCGGGTGACGGAGCCTACGGCCGCGGGATCCATGCGCCGCAGCGTAGCGCCGGTCACATTCCGGGGGTTGTGGATCTCGGGGGCCGGTGACATGACGCACAGGCGATATGTCCGGTACTAGACGGAATAGTGGTGACACCGAGAGGGGTGGTGGGGACCTTCAGCACGCAACCCGCGGGACCTTGGGGGCGTCGGGGGAGTTCACCCCCGGGACCTGCCGGCGCTGGCCGGAGATGCCCTGTCGAAGTGTGGTTAAACCTGGCTGCGGCCGCTAATTCCGGCAAGTAGTTTAAGGGGTAATTGTCGGGATTTGTCGGTGTCAAGGGGTCGAAAGACGGGCGCTTGACTACGGCATTAGGTAGTAGATGGGGTGTTTGAGTGGTGGGCGGGGCGCGGGTTACCAAGGTGAGGCCCCGGCGGAACGCAGCGAAGCGTGTGGCCGGGTCCCTTTGTGTCCCACGTGCCTCGCAGCGACATGCGGCGGTGTCACGTACACGCTCCCCATCCCGGAGGTCATCCGCCATGTCGAAGCGCGCCACGTCCCACCAGTCCGGCCTGTCCCTGCTCCGTACGCGGACGGCCGTCGTCACCGTCGCGGGCCTCGGGCTCGGAGCGTCGGCCGTTCTCGGTTCCGGCGTCGCGTCCGCCGCGGACGCCAAGAACAGTGCGCTGCCCGGCGTCTCCGCGAACTCGATCTCGGCTCAGGCCGACGCGCAGGCCAAGGCCGCGTCGAAGGCCAAGCAGGCCGCTGCCAAGAAGGCCGAGCAGGCCAAGCAGGCCGCCGCCAAGAAGGCCGTCGCCTGGCAGGACCCGGTCGACAAGTACACGCTCTCCGCGACCTTCGGACTCGGCGGCAACATGTGGTCCAGCAAGCACTCCGGCCAGGACTTCGCCGTGTCGATCGGCACCTCCGTCGAGGCCGTGCACAACGGCACCGTCGTCAAGGCCGGCGGCAACGGCGCCGGTGACGGTCCCGCGTACGGCAACGCCATTGTGATCAAGCACGACAACGGCACGTTCTCGCAGTACGCGCACCTGTCGAAGATCGACGTCCGCGTCGGCCAGACCGTCGGCACCGGCCAGCACATCGCCGCGTCCGGCAACACCGGTAACTCCAGCGGCCCGCACCTGCACTTCGAGATCCGTACGACGCCGAACTACGGCTCGGCGGTCGACCCGGTCGCGTTCCTGCGCTCCAACGGTGTCACCGTCTGACGAGCGAGTGTCTAGGCGCCTTCGTGCGCCTGTGTCACCAGATCGATGGCGACCTCGAGGATGGCCTTGCGCTTCTCCTCGGGGTCGCCTTCGGCGTCCTTGAGCACGAACATCCCGCCGTGCATCGTGAACAGCGCGCTGAAGCAGCGCACCTGGGTCGTCATCGGCGCGTCCGGCTCCCTCAGGATGTCGAGCAGGCTGAGCATGCGGTCCTTGAAGGTCTCACCCGTCTTCAGGTCCCGCATCGTCGCCTGGTTCTCCTGCATGAAGCGGAAGAGCGGGGACGCGTCCGTGAGGATCTCGCTGTAGCGGGTCAGGATCGTCCGCTTGACGTCCAGCGTGCGCGGCTGCTCCTTGCCCCACTCCACCAGCTCGTCGATGGGCCTGGTCAGGTCCTCGAAGATGCTGGTGAGGATGTCCTCCTTGGTCTTGAAGTGGTAGTAGAGCGCTGCCTTCGTGACGTCCAGACGCTCCGCGATCTCACGCAGTGACGTCTTCTCGTAGCCCTGCTCGGCGAAGAGTTCGAGGGCCACGTCCTGGATGCGCTGGCGGGTGTCCCCGCGGCGCTGCTGCTTGCCCGTGACCATCTTTTTGCTCCTCGGCTCCCTCGACTCGAATCCTTGGACCCGATTTTACTTACTTGACGCCCGGCTAGTTAGGGGTTTAGTTTCCCTCAGTGTAGCCAGCTTGTCGGTCGGCAAGTAAGTAGGCGCAGCACCAGTACGGAGTCGGGGTAACCGGGGAGTGGGGAACATGGCGGACATCAGGAAAAAGCCGGGGGAGCAGGCGAAGCCGGACGGGCATCCGGTGGAGCGGACCAAGGAAGCACCACAGCCGCGCAGTGTGCGCGTCGTGATGATGGCGCTGATGGTCACGATCCTGCTCGCGATGCTCGACAACATGATCGTGAGCCCCGCGATGCCGACGATCGTCGGTGACCTCGGCGGCATGGAGCACCTGTCGTGGGTCGTCACCGCGTACATGCTCGCGACCGCGGCCTCGACTCCCATCTGGGGCAAGCTCGGCGACATGTACGGGCGCAAGGGCGTCTTCCTCACCTCCATAGTGGTCTTCCTGCTCGGTTCCGTGCTCAGCGGAATGGCGCAGGACATGGGCCAGCTGATCGGCTTCCGTGCCGTGCAGGGGCTCGGCGCGGGCGGTCTGATGGTCGGCGTCATGGCGATCATCGGTGAGCTCGTCACGCCGCGGGAGCGCGGCAAGTACATGGGCATGATGACCGGCGTCATGGCGGTCGCCATGATCGGCGGGCCGCTCGTCGGTGGCACCATCACCGACCACCTCGGCTGGCGCTGGGCCTTCTACATCAACCTGCCGCTCGGCGCCGTCGCGCTCGCCATGGTCACCGCCGTGCTGCACCTGCCGAAGAAGAAGGCGAAGGGGCGCATCGACTACCTCGGTGCGGCGCTGCTGACCGTGGGCATCAGCTCGCTCGTGCTCGTCACCACGTGGGGCGGTACGGAGTACGCCTGGACCTCGACCGTGATCATGGAGCTCATCGCGATCGGCGTCGTCGCGCTCATCAGCTTCGTCATCGTGCAGAAGAAGGCCGCCGAGCCGATCCTGCCGCTGCACATCTTCCGCAGCCTCAACTTCACGCTCATGTCGGTGATCGGCTTCATCACCGGGTTCGTGATGTTCGGCGCGATGCTCTTCCTGCCGCTCTACCAGCAGGCGGTGCAGGGCGCTTCGGCCACCAACTCGGGGCTGCTGCTCCTGCCGATGCTGCTCTCGATGATGGTCGTCTCGTTCTTCTCGGGGCGGTTCACGACCTCCACCGGCAAGTACAAGATCTTCCCGATCGCCGGCACCGTACTGATGGTCCTCGGGCTGTTCCTGCTGTCCACGATGGACACCGACACCTCGCGGTTCATGGCGGGCGTCTACATGGCGGTGCTCGGCGCGGGCATGGGCTGCCTGATGCAGATCACCATGCTGGTCGCGCAGAACAGCGTCGAGATGAAGGACATGGGCGTCGCGTCGTCCTCGGCCACACTCTTCCGTACGCTCGGCTCCTCGTTCGGCGTCGCGATCATGGGCGCGCTGTTCAACAGCCGGGTCGAGGACACGATGGCCTCGCGGGCCGGGGAGCTCGGCGGCAAGGTCACCGAGCAGTCGGCGCAGCTGGACGCGGACAGCCTGCGGCAGCTGGCTGCGCCGGTGCGGGACGCGTATCAGCACGCGGTGTCGGCCGGTACGCACTCGGCGTTTCTGCTGGGCGCGGTCATCGGGGTCGCGGCGCTTGTCGCTGCGCTGTTCGTCAAGGAGGTTCCCCTGCGGGGAGCCGGCCCGAAGGACGCCGAGCCCAAGGGCTCCGGCTCCGGGGAAGCGAAGGACTCCGGCTCCGGGGCGCAGAAGCCGGCCGAGGGCGCGGCTGGGGACGCCGCGGGTGGTCCGCGGGACGCGGTTGCAGAGGTCGTCTGACCCGCGGTCCGACTCCCCTCGGCTGAACGGGCCCCGGCACCTTCTGGTGCCGGGGCCCGTTGCTGTGCGTGCCGCCATGCTGCCTCGGCGCCCCCCGGCTTCGGCGTCGTGCCCACCCGCTCCGCCCTGCGGAACGCCTGCCCACCACGGCGGCTGCCCGCGCTACTTGTACTTGTCCGGCAGCCGCAAAATCGGGAAGCTGCCCGTGTTCGTCGGGGCGTGTTCCGGGAGCCAGAGGACTGCCACCGCGCCCTCCGCCGGGTCATCCGGGCCCGCGCCCGCGGGCGTCACGTTGCGGAAGGTGAGCCTCGCGCCGAGCACCCGCGCCTGGCCCGCGGCGATCGTCAGACCCAGGCCGTGGCCGACGCCCGCCCGGTCCGTGCTGCCGGTGCGGAAGCGGCTCGGTCCCTCGTCCAGGAGCCCCGCGGGGAACCCGGGGCCGTGGTCGCGGACCCGCACCACGCGGCCCTCGACGCTGACCTCGACCGGCGGCTTCCCGTGCTTGGCGGCGTTGGCGAGGAGGTTGCCCAGGATGCGCTCCAGGCGGCGCGGATCGGTGGTGACCTCCGACTCGTGCACCACCGTCACGCTCACGTCCGAGTTGAGCACCGCGATCCGCCGCGTCACGAACTCGCCGAGCATCAGGTCCTGCAACTCGGCCCGCTCGGCCGCGCTGTCCAGACGGGCCACTTCGAGCACGTCCTCCACCAGCGTGCGCATCGCCTGAGCCCGGTCCCTGACCAGCTCGGTCGGGCGGCCGGGGGGAAGCAGTTCGGCGGCCGTGAGCAGGCCCGTCACCGGCGTACGCAGCTCGTGTGCGATGTCCGCCGTCACCCGCCGCTCGGCTTCGAGGCGCTGCTTGAGCGCGTCCGCCATCGCGTCCACCGACCGCGCGAGGTCATCGGTCTCATCGCGTACGACGCCGCCGATGGCATCTCGTACGCTCACGTCCGTCTGCCCCTGCGCCACCTCCTGCGCCGCGGTCGCCGCCTTGCGCAGGCGCCGCGAGAGCTGGCCGCCGATGAGCACGCCGAGCGCGCAGCCGCCGAAGACCACCGAGATGGAGCCGATGACCAGGGCCTGGTCGAGGTCCTTCATGACGGTGGCGCTGCGGTCGGTGAAGCGGGTGTGCAGCGACAGGATGTGGCCGTCGCTCAGCGGCACCGCCGCCCAGATGTCCGGCACACCGCCCGCGTGGTCCTCCACGTAGGTCGCGCGACGCCCGGTGAGCACCTTCGCCAGGAGGTCCTTGGGCATCTCCGGGTCGTCGATCTTCATGCCGAACTGGCCCGTGCGCCCGGACGTCTCGTAGATCCGCTGGGCGAACATGATTCGCTCGTCCTGCACGTCACGCGCGTTGTCGAGCATCGAGACACGCGCCGCGTTGTGCACGACCAGGCTCAGCGCCACCGCGACCAGCGCGCCGACCAGCGCGATCGCCGCGCTGATCTTCCAGCGCACGCCGGTGCGCAGGCCGGAGCCCAGCCTCGCGCGGAGTCGGGCGCTCAGCGCGGCCACCGAACCCCTGCTCATATGTGTCCCCCGAGATGCGCCCCGCCGTCCGGCCGTACCGCGCTGTTGAGATCAACCATGCCGTCGGTTCACGCCTTGAGCTTGTAGCCGAAGCCGCGGACCGTCTCGATCCGGTCCTGGCCCACCTTCGTGCGCAGCCGCTGGACATGGACGTCGACGACGCGGGTGTCACCGCCCCAGCCGTAGTCCCACACGCGCTCGAGGAGCTTGTCGCGGGAGAGGACCGTGCCGGGCGCGGACGAGAACTCGAGCAGCAGGCGCATCTCGGTCGGGGTCAGGGCCACCGGAGCGCCGTCCTTGCGGACCTCCATGCCCTCCGTGTCGATCTCCAGATCGCCGAAGTGCAGCACGCCGCCGTCCGGTGAACCCTCCTCACCCGAGGCGGGCGCTCCCGAGTCGGGTCCGCTCGCGTGCCCGAAGCGCCGCAGCACGGCTCGGATCCTGGCCACCAGGACGGCGCCGTCGAAGGGCTTGGTCACGTAGTCGTCGGCGCCCGCCTCAAGGCCGAGCACGACGTCGATGGAGTCGGCACGCGCCGAAAGCATGATCACGGGGACCGTGGACTCGTCGCGGATGCGGCGGCACAGCGAGACGCCGTCCAGGCCCGGCACCATCACGTCGAGAAGCGCGATGTCCGGGCGGTCGGCGCGGAACGCCTCAAGGCCCTGCAGGCCGTCGGGCATCGCGGTGACGACGAAGCCGTCCCGTTCGAGCGCGAGCTGCGTCGCCTCGCGGATGACGTCGTCGTCCTCGACGAACAGGACATGCGTGTGCTCTGCCATCGGGTGCTCTCAGTTCTCCGTCGGAGCGGGTGCGTCGCCGCCCGCCGCGCTGCTGTAGTGATTCCGGGTGCGATCCATCTCCTTGAAGTGGTCCGCGGCCCACTGGTACGTGATGACGTCCTCGACGGACGGATACGACACAGGATCATCGTCGTCGTACACCTGCTTGGTCACCAACAGGTCGCCCCGGTCGATCTCCGCGTAGACGGGTGGCTCCTCGTCCTGGAAGACATTCTCGTACTTCTTGCCCTCGGTGCGATACACGTAAGTGCTGGTTCCGACCGCGTCGTCGCAGGTCATGATGTTCACGACGACATCGGACGCGGCTCCGCCGGTCAGGTTGCCGTAACTGACGTCGACCGGATACTCGTCGGCCGCGCAGGGCTTCAGGTCGCGCTTGACCGCCCGGCTCACCTTCGGGTCGTCCTTGACGAGCCTCACCGCCTCGGTGGTGGAGGGCGGCGAGGGCGCGGACTTCGTGGCAGGTGTCGGGGACGGCGTCGCGGACGGGGAGATCACCGTTTCGCCCCGGTTGCCGGGGCCCTCGTCCCGGGCGCCGGAGCCGCCGGTCGAGCATGCGGTGAGGAAAAGGCCTGAGGCGGCGAGCGCGACCACTGCCGCACTCCCCGCCCTGATCGTCCTGCCAGCCCGGGTGCTTAGGCCGCGCAACGCTCCCGCTCCTCACGTTCGAGCGCGCCGGTGGCGGGCTCCTCGCGGTGCCGGCTCTCGCGGTCCTGGCTCTCGTGGTCCCGGCTCTCCAGCTCCTGGCGGAGCCGTGCGAGCGCCCGGTGCAGCGTGCTCTTGACCGTTCCCGCCGACATACCGAGTGCCGCGGCCGTCTCCTCTGTGGACATCTGCTCCCAGTGTCGCAGCACGACGACACTGCGCTGCTTGGGGGCGAGCACCTTCATGATGTCCATCAGGAGGGCGCGGTCCGCGTGCTGTTCGGTGGAGTCTTCCACGCGGGCGTCGGGCATCTGCTCGGTGGGGACCTCTTCGAGCTTGCGGGCCCGCCACCACTCCGTACGCGTGTTGATCATGACGCGGCGCAGATAGGCGTCCGCGAGCCGCTTGTCGGCTATGCCGTCCCAGCGGCCGTACGTCCGCACGAGCGCGGTCTGCAGCAGGTCCTGGGCGTCGACGGGGTCGGGGACCAGGCGCCGGGCACTGCGCAGCAGGGCGTCCTGCCGAGTGCGGACGTACTCTTCGAACTCGAGCACCTCGCCGTGCGCCATACCCAACCGCCTCCGTTCGCCGACCACCGCTGCTTGTGCGGTACGGCTATGACGCTACGGAGGCGTTGTCACGAGGCTGTGCGGAGCAGCCACCGGGGGGCGCACGGCCTTCCGTCGGTTGTGTAACAGATGTAGGCGGGTCGTAAAGCGGGGGCGTTTCGTGGTGTTCTGGCGTCGCTTCTCAGGTGAGAGGCAGGCGGTAGAGCCCATCGGGAAGCGGCTCGACGAGCCCGTCGGCGACGAGCCCGTCCAGCGCGCGGGCCCGCTGCACGGGTTCGTCCCATACGCGGTCGAGGGCCGCCTGCGGCACGGGAGCCACGGCCTCGCGGAGCACCGCGAGAAGCTTGCCGCGGACCTGGCGGTCCGTTCCCGCGTACGTCTGGCCCCGGCGGGCCGGGCCTACGTGCGCGGGTTTGCCGGCCGTCTGCCACGCGCACTGCGCGGCGATGGGGCATCGTCCACAGCTCTCGTTCTTGGCGGTGCAGACGAGGGCGCCGAGCTCCATGGAGGCGGCGGCCCAGCGGGACGCCGTGCGCTCGTCCTCGGGGAGGAGGGCGCGGGCGAGCTTGCGCTCGGCGGCGGTGGTGGCGTTCGGGGGGTACTGGACGCCGGTCACGGCACGAGCGAAGACCCGACGCACATTCGTGTCGAGGACGGCGTGCCGCTGCCCGTAGGCGAACGACGCCACGGCCGCCGCGGTGTACTCACCGATGCCGGGCAGCGCGAGCAGCTGCGCGTGCTTGGTCGGTACGTCGCCGCCGTGCCGTTCCGTTATGGCGACGGCGGCGCCGTGCAGGCGGAGCGCCCGGCGGGGGTAGCCGAGCCGTCCCCAGGCGCGGACGGCCTCACCCGGGGCTTCCTTGGCGAGGTCGGCGGGGCGGGGCCAGCGGGCGATCCACTGCTCGTACACGGGCAGGACGCGGCTTACGGGCGTCTGCTGCAGCATGAACTCACTGACCATCACGCCCCAGGGCCCGGCGTCGGCCCGACGCCACGGCAGATCACGGGCGTTGGCGTCGAACCAGGCGATGACGGGACCGTGCAGGGCCTCGCCGGCGGGCTCGGGGCTGTCGGACATTGGCATGGGCTTCGTGGGCGCAGTCATGGCAGGACGATCCTGCCACGGGGGTGGCGGAGGGCGGGCCAGGCGGGGCCTTCTCGACCCGTTTCGCTTCTCGGGGTGGGGGCGTATGGCGGCGCCCACCGGCTGCACCACAAGCGCAAAACACCCGCCCCGAGCTGCGGTACGCATCCCGCCCCACCTCGGTCGTGCCGCTTTCCCCTGGCCGTGTGCTGCCGTGCGCGTGCCCGGCCACCCCTGGTTGTGCCGCTTTCCCCTGGCCGTGTGCTGCCGTGCGCATCCCTCCCGCCCCGGTTGTGCCGCTTTCCCCCGGCCCCGTGCTGCCGTGCGCGTGCCCGCCCACCTCGGTTGTGTCGCTTTCCCCCGGCTCCGAGCTGCGGTACGCATCCCTCCCGCCCCCGGTTGTGTCGCTTTCCCCTGGCCGTGTGCTGCCGTGCGCGTGCCCTCCCACCCCTGGTTGTGCCGCTTTCCCACACCCCGCTCCGAGGTGCCGTGCGCGCGCCCCCTCACCCTGGTTGTGCCGCTCTCGCGGAGCGCCCGCCCAGAGCTGCCGTACGCCCCCCCGCCCACCCCGGCTGTGCCGCTTTCCCTCCCGGCCCAGAGCTGCCGTACGCCCCCCCGCCCACCCCGGCTGTGCCGCTTTCCCTCCCGGCCCGCGCGGAGCGCCCGCCCCGAGCTGCGGTACGCATACCCACCCACCCCGTGCCTGCGGGTCGCCCACCCACCCCGGCCCATCCCCCTGACCCGGGGTAATCGGGTGGGCGGGTGGGAGAGCTTGTTCGTGGAGGGGTGGATGCGGGGTGATCGGGTGGGTGGGGGGGAGAGCCTGTGCGGAGCGAGAAGTCGGGGGTCACGGCATGACTATCGGCAGGGGTGCTCACCGGGAGTGGGCAGTAGCGTCCGGGGGGTGGAGAGTGCATGGGGGCGGGACGCCCTCCTCTGGGTGGCGCTCGCGGCGCCCGCGCTGAGCGCGGACCGCCTGGGCCTGAACGAGCCCCGGGCAGCGTGGCAGCAGGCTGCCGGGATCGTCGTCCTGGGACTGGCCGCAGCGACCTGGCGCCGGTGGCCGCAGGGCGCCTTCGCGGCGGCGGCAGCGCTGGGCCTCGCGGCGGCGCCCTCCCTGTTCACCCTCTCGTACGGCCCCGCCCTGGCGGGGTTCGCCCTGCTCATGGGGCGCAGAGCCGACCGCGCCAGGCCCGCCCTCCTCGCCTTCGGGGCCACCGCCCTCATCGGCACCGCCAAGATCGTCGTACGCGACGTCGATCCCGTAGTGGAGTGGCTCGTCCTGACGGGCACCCTCCTCTTCGGCGCCGTCTTCCCCTGGCTCGCGGGCCGTTACCTCCGCCAGGGCCGCGAACTCGCCGCCGCCGGCTGGACCCGCGCCGCCCAGCTGGAGCGCGAGCAGCGCATCGTCGCCGACCGGGCCCGGCTGCGCGAACGGGCCAGGATCGCCCAGGACATGCACGACTCCCTCGGACACGAACTGAGCCTCATCGCGGTGCGGGCGGGCGCCCTCCAGGTGGCCGCCGATCTGCCGGAACGGCACCGAGGCGCCGTAACCGACCTGCGCGTGGCCGCGTCGGACGCCACGGACCGGTTGCACGAGATCATCGGGCTGCTCAGGGAAGAGGGGGACGAGGCCGCGCCCCTCGCCCCGGCGGGCGAAAGCGTGCGGGCCCTGGTGGAACGGGCCGCGGATTCAGGGCTGCCGGTCCGGTACATCGCGGGGGGAGAGGACGAACGTACGGAATTGACCGCCCCGGAGGGGGAGACCGGCCGCACCGTCTACCGGATCGTCCAGGAAGCCCTGACCAACGCCGCCAGACACGCCCCCGGCGCACCCATCACGGTGGAGGTGCGGGATGTGGCCGTCGTCGTTGCCAATGGAGCCGCCCAGAGGCCGGGTTCGGGGCCCGGCGCAGGATCCGGCCTCATCGGCCTGCGGGCCAGGGTCGAAGACCTCGGCGGCACCATCGAAGCAGGGCCGCACGGCGACGGCTTCCGGGTCCTCGCACGGCTCCCTGCGGAGGGCGCCGCCCCGAAGCCGCGCCCGACGCCCCCCGTGCCCGGCCTCGCGTACGCCCGCAGGCGGACCCTGCTGGCCTTCGGCGCCGCCCTGGCCACCGGGGCCCTGCTGGTCGGCGGCGCCCTCGCCTGGTACGCGTACTCACGGTCGAACGCCGTCCTGGAACCGGCCGACTTCGCACGGCTGACGAGCGGTCAGGCGCGAGCCGAAGCCGAACGGCTGCTGCCCGACAGAGCCGCGTCCGACCCTCCCGAGGAGCGCGCGCCGACCCCGCCGCCCCAAGGTGCCGACTGCCGCTACTACCGCGCCAGCGGTGAACTCTTCGTCACTGTCGAGCACTTCAGGGTCTGCTTCAGGGACGGAGTCGTCGTGGAGAAGAGCGTGATCCCCAAGGCCGGATCGAAGGCCGGAGCCAAGGAGCAGGCCACAGCCAAGGAGCAGGCCAGAGCCAAGGAGAAGGAGTGGGTGCGGTGATCCGCGTACTGCTGGCCGACGACGAGGCGATGATCCGCGCGGGCGTCCGCGCGATCCTGGGCGCCGGCGACGACATCGAGGTCGTCGCGGAGGCGGGTGACGGGAGAGAGGCCGTGTCGCTCGCCCAGGCCCACCGGCCGGACGTCGCGCTGCTCGACATCCGCATGCCGGGCCTCGACGGCCTGGCCGCGGGCGAGGAGATCGTACGGACGCTGCCCGGCACCGCCGTCGCGATGCTGACGACCTTCTCCGAGGACGCGTACGTCGCGCGAGCGCTGAGCGGCGGAGCCACCGGCTTCCTCCTGAAGTCGGGCGACCCCCACGAACTCATCGCGGGCGTACGCGCGGTGGCCGGCGGCGCCGCGTTCCTCTCGCCCAAGGTGGCCCGTCACGTCATCGACGGCTACGGCGCGCAGCGCACGGTCCGCGGCGCCGAAGCCCGCGCCAGGACCGCGGCCCTCACCCCGCGCGAGCGCGAAGTGCTCGGGCTCGTCGGGGAGGGGCTCTCCACCCCGGAGATCGCCGCCCGGCTCCACCTGGTCGAAGGCACGGTGAAGGCGTACGTGAGCGCGGTCCTCGACCGGCTCGGGGTCAAGAACCGCGTCCAGGCGGCGATCGTCGCCTACGAGGCGGGACTTGTGCCGCTCTGAGACTCAGCGGCTCAGCGGCTCAGCGGCTCTGAGGCTCAGCGGCTCCGAGATTCAGCGGCTCCGAGACTCAGCGGCGACGCGCCGCGGGCCGCCGGTGCGATGTCGAGTGCGACGTCGGACTCCCCGGCCCCGCGAACCACCTGACGACGCCCGTGGACGAACCGCGCATCGCCTCGATCAGCCGCCCGACAGGGCGCGTTGCCAGACGTACGAGGAGGAAGGCGAGCGCGGCGCCGAGGAGTAGGCCCACCGCTACGTCATGCGGATAGTGCACGCCCACGAACACCCGTGAGAACGCCATGAGCACGGCCATCGGCAGCGTCAGCGCCGCGATCCGCGGCCAGGCGAGCGCGAGACCGACGGCGGCGGCGCCCGCGATCGTCGAGTGGTTGCTGGGGAAGGACCAGTCGCCGTACGCCGGGCACTCGACGATCGAGGGGAGCGCACCGGCGACGGCCCGGCACGGACGCTCCTCGTCGACCGCGGACTTGAGCAACTCACTGCAGACGTACGCCACCGCCGTGACGAGGGGCGCGAGAACAGCTATCGCGAGGGCGCGCGGTTCGCCGCGCCGCGCCCGCCACCAGGCGACGATGAAGAGCACGCCGAAGAGCAGCAGGCCGAGCTCCGTCCACACCTCGGCGAGATGCTGGAACCAGGTAGGGGTGTCGTGGGCGAAGTCGGTGACATCGCGATAGAGATCGTCGTCCATGGTGTCCATGATTACGGACGGTACGGAGTGGGACCGAATCGTCACATCCGGCGATCGTCCGGTCACGCCCCCTGACGAAAGACAGGGGTACGGAAAGCGGAGCTAGTCGTTCCGTGATGATGATCCGTAAACTTTGTGGCTCTGGGCGGCGGGTGGGGCAGGACAAGGCGCGGATGTCTCGTAAGGTTTGGGCCGTGGGATCTCTGCGCAATCCGGTCGGGCCGCTTCCCTCCACCATCTACTGGCGTCGGAGGGCCGTTCTGCTGTCCTTGATCGGACTGATGGCGCTCCTGGTCGTGTGGGTGCTCACCATGGGTGGTGGGGGCAAGAAGGATGGCGCCGACGGCCCTTCGGGCTCCGGCCCCGCCACGTCCATCACTCCCGGCCCTTCCAGCTCCGGGCCGGCCATCAGTGAAAAGCCGGGCGGGCGCGACGAGTCGGGCGACGAGGGTGACGGCGATTCCGGTTCCGGTGGCTCCGGCGGCGGCTCCGGCGATTCCGAGGGCTCCGACGGCTCGGGTGACTCCGGCGGCGGTGACGGCAGCGGTTCGGACGACGGCGCCAAGGGGGGCGGAGGGTCGGGCGGACAGCTGCCCGCGGGGTCGAGCCTGCCCAACTGCGTGAGCGGCGACGCGAAGTTGAAGCTGCGCAGCGTCCACAACAGGTACGAGATCGGCGAGAAGCCGAAGTTCGAACTCATCGCCCTGAACAGCGCGGACAAGTCCTGCAAGGTCGATCTCGGCGGCAAGAAGACGGTGTTGACGATCACTCAGGCCGACGGCGACAAGGAGGTCTGGTCCTCGGCGGACTGCCCCGCCGGTGGCGGGAGCCTGTCGCTACGGGTGCCGGGTGACGGGCGCGTGACCCACACCGTGGAGTGGGACCGCCGGGAGAGCGAGCCGAACTGCGCGACGCCTTCGGCGGGAAGCGCGTCCCCCGGTACGTATCTCGTCGAGGCCAGGTCCCCCGGCCTCGGGTCGGTGAAGACGTCGTTCGTACTTGAGGACAGCTGACCGCTGAGTAACGGGTGGGTGGGCGGAAAAATCCCCACCCACTCAGCAGCACCCGCTAGACGTACCGCTCCAGAATCGACGACTCGGCAAGGCGTGAGAGGCCCTCCCGGACACTCCGGGCCCGCGCTTCCCCCACCCCGTCCACCGTCTGCAAATCATCAACGCTCGCAGCGAGAAGCTTCTGCAGCCCCCCGAAGTGCTCGACAAGCCGGTCAATGATCGCGCCGGGAAGCCGCGGCACCTTCGCGAGCAGCCGGAAGCCCCGCGGCGACACTGCGGAGTCCAGCGCCTCCGGAGAGCCCGTGTAGCCCAACGCCCGTGCCACGGTGGGCAGTTCAAGCAGCTCCGCATGACTCAGCGCGTCCAGCTCGAAGAGCGCCTCCTCGACCGTGCGGGACCGCTTGGCCGTGGGCTCGGGGACATAGTCCCGGACGACCAGCTCGCGCTCGGGTTCGACGCCCGCGATCAACTCGTCCAGCTGGAGGGAGAGAAGCCGGCCGTCCGTGCCGAGCTCCACCACGTACTCGGCGATTTCCGTGGCGATGCGGCGCACCATCTCGAGGCGCTGTGCGACCGCCGTGACATCGCGGACCGTCACCAAGTCCTCGATCTCCAGGGCGGAGAGGGTGCCCGCCACCTCGTCGAGGCGGAGTTTGTAGCGCTCCAGGGTCGCCAGGGCCTGGTTCGCGCGGGACAGGATCGCCGCCGAGTCCTCGAGGACCTTGCGCTGCCCGTCCACGTAGAGCGCGATGAGGCGCATCGACTGGGAGACGGAGACGATGGGGAAGCCCACCTGTTTGGACACGCGGTCCGCGGTGCGGTGCCGGGTGCCCGTCTCCTCCGTGGGGATCGTCGGGTCGGGGACGAGCTGCACGCCCGCCCGCAGGATCTTGGTGATGTCCTTGTCGACGACGATGCCGCCGTCGAGTTTGCAGAGCTCGCGCAGCCGGGTCGCCGTGAACTCGACATCCAGGATGAATCCGCCCGTACACATCGATTCGACGGTCTTGTCCCAGCCGAGGACGATGAGCCCTCCGGTGTTGCCGCGCAGGATGCGTTCCAGTCCGTCGCGCAGGCCCGTGCCGGGCGCGACCGCGCTCAGGGAGGCCCGCATCAGCCCGTCGGCGCCGGAACTCCCACCGGGCTTGCCGGGAGCTGACGCCCGGTCGTTGGCTGCCACTGCACTCCTCGGGTCGCGGGTTGTCCAAGCCCCGGTCCGTACCTTTGCTTCGTACGGATGGGCGAGACCAGGGCAAAGTCTACCGGCGCTCTTCGGCCTCCCGTGGGGCCTCTCTGCGACGCGACCTCGGAAGGACACGCAGCGCGTCCCCCATGTCGGCGACTTCGGTGACCTTCATACCGGCCGGGATCTTGCCCGGGTCGGCCGGGACGAGGGCGTGCGTGAAGCCCAGCCGGTGTGCTTCGGCCAGCCTGCGCTGCACTCCCGTGACCCGTCTGACCTCGCCCGCGAGGCCCACTTCGCCGATCGCGACGAGATTTTTCGGCAGCGGGGTGTCGCTCGCCGCGCTGGCCAGGGCGAGGGCGATCGCGAGGTCCGCGGCCGGCTCGGAGAGCTTCACGCCGCCGACCGTCGCGCTGTAGATGTCGCGTTTGCCGAGCGCGGTGATGCGGCCCCGCTGCTCCAGGACGGCCAGCATCATCGAGACGCGGGAGGTCTCGAGGCCGGAAGTGGTGCGCCGGGGTGAGGGGATCTGGGAGTCGACGGTGAGCGCCTGGACCTCGGCCACCAGGGGGCGGCGGCCTTCGAGCGTGACCGTCAGGCAGGTGCCGGGGACGGCCTCCGTGCGGCGGGTGAGGAAGAGGCCGCTGGGGTCGGTGAGGCCGGTGATGCCCTCGTCGTGCAGTTCGAAGCAGCCGACCTCGTCCGTCGTCCCGTACCGGTTCTTGACGCCACGGACGAGACGCAGGCGTGCGTGGCGGTCGCCCTCGAAGGACAGGACGACGTCCACGAGGTGCTCGAGGAGCCGGGGGCCCGCGATCGCGCCGTCCTTGGTGACATGGCCGACCAGGAGCGTGGCCATGCCGCGCTCCTTGGACGCGCGGATCAGCGCGCCCGCCACCTCACGGACCTGGGCCACGCCTCCCGGCGCCCCGTCGATCTCCGGGGACGCGATCGTCTGGACCGAGTCGAGGATCAACAGGGACGGCTTCACCGCGTCCAAGTGGCCCAGAACGGCGGCGAGATCGGTCTCCGCCGCCAGATAGAGGTGGTCGTGGATCGCCTTGATGCGGTCGGCGCGCAGGCGGACCTGGCTCGCCGACTCCTCGCCGGTGACATAGAGCGTGCGGTGCTCGTCGCTCGCCGACTTCGCCGCGACGTCCAGGAGCAGCGTCGACTTGCCGACGCCCGGCTCGCCCGCGAGGAGCGCCACGGCGCCGGGGACGAGCCCGCCGCCCAGGACGCGGTCGAACTCGGGCACCCCGGTGGTGCGTGCGGTCGCCTGGCGGCCGTCGACCTCGCCGATGGGCAGGGCGGAGGAGGTGACGCGGCCGGGGGCGGTGGTGCGGACCGCGGGCACGCCGTACTCCTCGACCGTCCCCCAGGCCTGGCACTCGGGGCAGCGGCCGAGCCACTTGGCCGTCTGCCAGCCGCACTCGGTGCAGCGATAGGACGGCCGGTCTTTGCCGGACTTCGTACGGGCAGCCATGAACCGAACCGTAGCGGGCGCCACTGACAGCGGCGCACGCGATCCGGATCGCTCCGGGGCGCGAGTCACGGAACCAAGGGCTCCTGTCCCCTTTTGAGGGATCTGTTCACCCGTAAGGATTAAATGT
Organism: Streptomyces sp. NPDC033180; assembly: GCF_055577645.1. Taxonomy (NCBI): domain Bacteria; kingdom Bacillati; phylum Actinomycetota; class Actinomycetes; order Kitasatosporales; family Streptomycetaceae; genus Streptomyces; species Streptomyces sp. NPDC033180. The sequence continues at coordinate 682,904 of NZ_JBVIPU010000003.1, forward strand.
GCTCAAGGGGGAGGAGGGACCCGGCATCATCCGCCTAACTTCGCACGGGTGATGAGCAGCAGCCCGGAAACCCCCACCCAAGCAACCGGCGCACACCGGGCGCATCGTGACGCGCGCCCGCGCGTTGTGCCCCGCTCGGCGCCGCAGGCGCCGCCCGCGCGCTATGAGCCCTACCTGGACGGCCTGTTCACGTACTGCCTGTCCGTGCTCTGCGATCACGACGCCGCGACCGCCGCCCTGGGCGACGTCCTCACCATCGCCGAGCGCCGCGGCTCACGCGGCCCCGCCACCGAGGCCGAACTGAAGTCCTGGCTGTACGCACTCGCCCGCTGGGTCTGCCTGCGCGCCCTCGCCGACGCCAAGCGCAAGCGGCAGGGCGGCGCGCACGCCTCCGGAGCGGCCTCTCGCGCCCCGAAGGCCGCCGAGGCCCCGAAGACGACCGATTCCGACACACCGCCGGACGAGGCGGAGCGGCAGCGGCACCGCGAGCTCGCCCAGCTGGCCTGGCCGGAGGCCGCCGGGACCACCCCCGAGCAGCGTGAAGCCCTGGAACTCGCCGTACGCCACCAGCTCACCCCCAAGGAAGTCGCCGCGGTCATCGGCATGGACCTCGTGAGGACCCGCGACCTCCTCGCCTCCGCCGCCTGCGAGGTGGAGCGCACCCGGGCCGCGCTCGCCGTCGTGGAGACCGGCACCTGCCCGATCGTCGCCCGCCTCACCGGCGACAACCAACTCCTCCTCGGCACGGCCCTGCGCCGCGAGCTCGTCCGGCACGTCGACGACTGCCCGCGCTGCCGCCGCACCGCCGAGCGCGCGGGATCGGGGGCCTGGCCCGGCACGGCGGCGTCCCCTGCCGCCCTGCCCGTCATCGAGGCCCCGCGGGCCGCCGTGCACATGGCGATGGCGCATGTCCCGCGCGCGCGGGGCGGCGGTCCGCGCTTCGACCGGCACGGATTCCCGATGGACCCCAAGGACCACGCGGCCCGCCGCGACCGGATGCGCGCGCGTGCCGTGACGACGACGGTCGTCGCCACCGTCGTGGCCGCCCCGGTGCTCGCGCTCTGGGCGGCGTACCGGGGAGCGCCGCTGACCGGCGAGGGCCAGGACGGCCGCTCGGTCAGCGCGAGCGAGGCCGGGGCCGACGGGATGAACGGCGACCGCAGACGCGAGGACTACGAGAACGCGGGCAACGCCCACACGCCCCCCGACCCCCGCTTCACCGCGGGCAGCCGCTCACCGGACGTCTCCGTGGAAGTCATCAGCGCCGGATCGTCCCCGTCACGCTCAGGGACCGGCGCGGGCCGCCTCACCGTCGATGCGCAGCCGAGCGGCGGGACAACGCTGATCACGCTCTCCGCGTCGGGGGGCGAACCGGTCCACTGGTCGGCGAGCACGGGGGCGTCCTGGCTCTACCTGAGCCGGTCCTCCGGGACGCTCGCACCGGGGGAGACGTCCACGATCCGCGTGTACGTCGACCACGAGCGGGAGCCCGCAGGGCACTGGAGCGCACGGGTCTCCATCGCGCCCGCGGGAGCGATCATCTCGATCGGCGGGTACGGCGCCGGATCGGGCCGCCCGACACATCCCGGCCCCCGGCCGACCCCGATCCCACCGAAGCCGAAGCCGACCCCGACGACCCCGGACCCGACGCCCACGCCGACGCCGACGCCGTCGGATCCGACCCCTACCCCGACGCCCACGCCGTCGGAACCGGGGGAGTCATCGCCCCCGCCGAGCGACAGCGGCGACCCGAGTCCGAGCGAGGGCTAATTCCTCCCCAACCCCGCCCCTTCCCGGCTGAGACGTTCGCGGCTCCGCCGCGGGCAACTCGGCGAAGCCGGTGACAGCGGCACGCAAGGCCTCGGGGCAGCAGATGTCAGCGAGAGGGATCCGCCGGATGCGGCGCAAGCAAAGGCAGCTGCGAAGCCAGTCGCTCCTCGCACAGCTCCGCGAGCCGGGCGTAGCCCTCCTTGCCCATCAGCTCCGTCAGCTCGGGGCGATAGGAGACGTACACCGGGTCACCGGCGCCGTGCGCCGACGTCGCCGACGTGCACCACCAGTGCAGGTCGTGGCCGCCGGGGCCCCAGCCCCGCCGGTCGTACTCCCCGATGGACACCTGGAGGATGCGTGTGTCATCGGGCCGGTCGATCCACTCGTACGTCCGCCGGACCGGCAACTGCCAGCAGACGTCCGGCTTCGTCTCCAGGGGCTCGCGCCCCTCCTTCAGCGCCAGGATGTGCAGCGAGCAGCCCATGCCCCCGGCGAAACCGGGACGGTTCTGGAAGATGCACGAGCCGTTGTACGGACGGGTCTGGCGCTCGCCGTCGTCGTCCGTCGACACCCACCCGCTCACCGTGCCGATGTCGTGGTGCTGCCAGATGTCCGGTGTGAGCCGCGCCACGGACTCGGCGACCCGCTTCTCGTCGTCCTCGTCCGAGAAGTGCGCGCCCAGCGTGCAGCAGCCGTCGTCCGCCCGGCCCGCCTGGATGCCCTGGCAGCCACTGCCGAAGATGCAGCTCCACCGAGAGGTCAGCCATGTCAGATCGCAGCGGAAGACCTGCTCGTCGTCCGCGGGATCAGGGAACTCCACCCAGGCGCGGGCGAAGTCGAGCCCCTTCTCGTCCGGCGGCGACGTCAGCACCTTCTCCGGCTTCCCCGACTTCTTCTTCGACTTCGTTTTGTCGGTCTTCGCCTTTTTCGTCTTTGGCACGTCTCCAGGGTATGCGCGCTGTACCCGGTCCGAGGACCAGCGACCGCCGGACGCGCAGTAGCGTTCCGTATATGAGACTCGGTGTCCTCGACGTAGGTTCGAACACGGTGCATCTGCTGGTGGTGGACGCCCACCCCGGCGCGCGCCCGCTGCCCGCGTACTCGCACAAGGCGGACCTGCGCCTGGCCCAACTCCTCGACGAGGCCGGGGCGATCGGCCCCGAAGGCGTCGACCGCCTCGTGGGCACCGTCCGTGACGCGATGGAAGCCGCGGAGGACAAGGGCGTGGAGGATCTGCTGCCGTTCGCGACCTCCGCCGTACGCGAGGCCAGCAACGCCGATCAGGTCCTCGCCCGCGTCAGGGAGGAGACCGGCGTCGACCTCCAGGTCCTCACCGGTGCCGAGGAAGCCCGCCTCACCTTCCTCGCGGCCCGCCGCTGGTTCGGCTGGTCGGCGGGAAAGCTCCTGGTCATCGACATCGGCGGGGGCTCGCTCGAAATCGCGTACGGAATCGACGAGGAGCCGGACGCCGCGGTCAGCCTGCCGCTCGGCGCCGGCCGTCTGACCTCCGCCTGGTTCCGCCAGGACCCGCCGGACCCCGCCGACGTGAAGGCGCTGCGGCGGCACGCGCGCGCCCAGATCGCGCGCTCGGTGGGCGAGTTCAGCCGCTTCGGCGCCCCGGACCATGTCGTGGCGACGTCGAAGACGTTCAAGCAGCTGGCCAGGCTCGCGGGCGCCGCTCGCTCCGCCGATGGCCTCTACGTCCAGCGTGAACTGAAGCGGAAGTCCCTGGAGGACTGGGTTCCGCAGCTGGCCGCGATGACGGCGGCCGAGCGCTCCGAGCTGCCCGGAGTCTCCGAGGGGCGGGCCGGACAGCTGCTGGCCGGGGCGCTCGTCGCCGAGGGTGCGATGGATCTCTTCGGGGTCGAGACGCTGGAGATCTGTCCGTGGGCGCTGCGCGAGGGCGTGATCCTGCGCAGGCTCGATCACCTGCCGTCGACCGGGGCGTAGACGTACGTCACATACGGCCCGGGTGTGCGGGAGACCACCCGGACCACCTCCCCCGCGTGCGGGCGCGGCCCGTACGCTGTCCCTCGTGGCAGAACCAGTGGTGCGCATCCCGGATGCGAAGGTCGCCCTGTCGACGGCCTCGGTCTATCCGGAGTCGACGGCGACGGCCTTCGAGATCGCCGCGCGCCTCGGCTACGACGGTGTCGAGGTCATGGTCTGGACGGATCCCGTCAGTCAGGACATCGAAGCCCTGCGCAGACTCAGCGACTATCACCAGATCCCGATCCTCGCCGTGCACGCGCCATGTCTCCTGATCACCCAGCGCGTGTGGTCGACGGACCCCTGGGTGAAGCTCCAGCGCGCGCAGACCGCCGCCGAGAAGCTGGGCGCCTCGACCGTCGTCGTGCACCCGCCCTTCCGCTGGCAGCGCGGATACGCGAACGCCTTCGTCGACGGAATCTGGCGGATGGCGGACGAGACGGACGTCCGGTTCGCCGTCGAGAACATGTACCCGTGGCGCTACCGCGACCGCGAGATGCTCGCCTACGCCCCCGACTGGGACGTCACCAAGGACGACTACCGCCACTTCACGGTCGACCTCAGCCACACCGCGACGGCCCGCACGGACGCGATGCAGATGATCGACCGCATGGGCGACCGCCTCGGACACGTCCACCTCGCCGACGGCAAGGGCTCCGCCAAGGACGAGCACCTGGTGCCCGGCCGCGGCACGCAGCCCTGCGCCGAGCTCCTGGAGCGCCTGGCGACGAGCGGCTTCGACGGGCACGTCGTCATCGAGGTCAATACGCGCCGCGCGATGTCCAGCGCCGAACGGGAGGCCGACCTCGCCGAGGCCCTCGCCTACACGCGGCTGCATCTGGCGTCCGCGGTGAAGGTGCCCCGCTCGTGACGGCTCCGGCAGCCGGCGGTGCGGCTCCGCGCCGCAGGGGGCGTCCTTCGCGTACGCAGTCCGCCGAGGGCCCTGCGATGCGGGACCGCATCCTGGAGGCGGCCCGCACCGAGTTCTCCGCCCGGGGGTACGAGAAGACGTCCGTGCGCGGGATCGCCAAGGCCGCCGGGGTGGACTCGGCGCTCGTGCACCACTACTTCGGTACGAAGGAGCAGGTCTTCGAGTCGTCGATCGAGGTGGCCTTCGCGCCCGCGCTCGACGCGCCGTCGTCGATCGAGGACGGCCCGCTCGACGGCGTCGGAGAGCGCCTGACCCGCTTCGTCTTCGGCGTCTGGGAGAACCCCGCGACCCGCGTACCGCTCCTCGCGATCGTGCGCTCGGCGGTGAACAACGACACGGCGGCGGCCGTCTTCCGCCGCCTCATCGCGACGCAGCTGCTCGGCAGGATGGCGAGCCGCATCGATCAGCCGGACGCGGAGCTGCGGGCGGAACTGGCGGCCGCGCAGCTGGTGGGCACGGCGATGCTGCGGTACGTGATCCAGGTGGAGCCGCTGGCATCGGCGGACCCGGAGGCGATCATCGCGCGGATCGCGCCGGTGGTGCAGGGGCATCTGACGGGGCCCTGAGCACGCTTCTGCACGGGCCGCTCACCGAGACGGCCGTCCCGCTATTCGGACAGCCTGTCCAGATCGTGGAGCGTCGGCGTACGCTCGAGAACAGTCGATCCTTATGTCTCTCCAGATCCCTGAAGGAGCGAGCGACGATGCCCGAGCTCAGGTCCCGCACAGTCACCCACGGCCGCAACATGGCGGGCGCACGCGCCCTAATGCGTGCCTCCGGTGTACCCGGCGCGGACATCGGGCGTAAGCCGATCATCGCCGTCGCCAACTCGTTCACCGAGTTCGTGCCGGGCCACACCCACCTGCAGCCGGTCGGCCGGATCGTCTCCGAGGCGATCGTCGCCGCGGGCGCCATCCCGCGCGAGTTCAACACCATCGCGGTCGACGACGGCATCGCGATGGGCCACGGCGGCATGCTGTACTCCCTGCCCTCCCGCGACCTGATCGCGGACTCGGTGGAGTACATGGTGGAGGCGCACTGCGCGGACGCGCTGATCTGCATCTCCAACTGCGACAAGATCACCCCCGGCATGCTGAACGCGGCCCTGCGCCTCAACATCCCGACGGTCTTCGTCTCCGGCGGCCCGATGGAGGCCGGCAAGGCCACCCTGGTCGACGGCACGGTCCGAAAACTCGACCTGGTCGACGCGATGAGCGACGCGGTCAACGAGAAGATCTCGGACGCGGACATCCTCCGTATCGAGGAGAACGCCTGCCCGACCTGCGGCAGCTGTTCCGGCATGTTCACCGCCAACTCCATGAACTGCCTGACCGAGGCCATCGGCCTCTCCCTGCCGGGCAACGGCTCGATGCTCGCCACGCACACCGGCCGCAAGGCGCTGTACGAGCGGGCGGGCGCCACGGTCGTCGAGATCGCCAAGCGGTACTACGACGGCGACGACGAGTCGGTCCTGCCGCGCAACATCGCCACGCGCGCCGCCTTCGACAACGCCATGGCCCTGGACATCTCCATGGGCGGCTCCACGAACACGATCCTGCACCTGCTGGCCGCCGCGCAGGAGGCCGAGCTGGACTACGGCCTCGCCGACATGGACGAGGTCTCGCGCCGCGTGCCCTGCCTGGCCAAGGTCGCCCCTAACGTGGCGCCCGGCGGCACGTACTACATGGAGGACGTGCACCGTGCGGGCGGCATCCCCGCGCTCCTCGGCGAGCTGTACCGCGGGGGTCTCCTGAACGAGGACGTGCACGCGGTCCACTCCAAGTCCATCAAGGACTGGCTGGACACCTGGGACGTCCGCGGCGGTTCGCCTTCCGCCGAGGCGGTCGACCTCTGGTACGCGGCCCCGGGCTGCGAGCGCTCGGCCACGGCCTTCTCCCAGTCGAAGCGCTGGGACACCCTGGACACGGACGCCGCGGGCGGCTGCATCAGGGACGTGGCTCACGCGTACTCGAAGGACGGCGGCCTGGCGGTCCTCAAGGGCAACCTCGCGGAGGACGGCTGCGTCGTGAAGACGGCGGGCGTCGACGAGTCGATCTGGACGTTCGAGGGCCCGGCGGTGGTCTGCGAATCACAGGAAGAAGCGGTCGACAAGATCCTCAAGAAGCAGGTGCAGCCGGGCGACGTGGTGGTCATCCGCTACGAGGGCCCCAAGGGCGGCCCCGGCATGCAGGAAATGCTCTACCCCACCTCGTTCCTGAAGGGCCGCGGCCTCGGCAAGGCCTGCGCACTGGTCACGGACGGCCGCTTCTCCGGCGGCACTTCGGGCCTGTCGATCGGCCACGCGTCGCCCGAGGCGGCGTCCGGCGGCACGATCGCCCTGGTCGAGGACGGCGACCGCATCCGCATCGACATCCCGAACCGCGGCATCGAACTCCTGGTCCCGGAGGCGGAGCTGACCGCCCGCCGCGAGGCACTCGGCGGCGTCTACGCCCCCAAGGCCCGAGAGCGCAAGGTCTCGGCAGCGCTGCGGGCGTACGCAGCCATGGCCACAAGCGCGGACCGCGGCGCGGTGCGGGACGTATCAAGGCTGGGCTAGACGCCGGCCTTGCCCGCCCGCCGCCCGGGCCTGCCTGCCTTCCGCCCGGGCCTGCTCCCGCCTTCCGTCCGGGCCTGCCTGCCTTCGGCCCGGGCCTGCTTCCGCCTTCCGCCCGGGCCTGCCTGCCTTCCGCCCGGGCCTGCTTCCGCCTTCCGCCCGGGCCTGCTCCCGCCCTCCGCCCGGGCCTGCCTGCCCTCCGCCCGGGCCTGCCCGCCTTCCGTCCGGGCCTGCCCGCCTTCCGTCCGGGCCTGCCCGCCTTCCGTCCGGGCCTGCCCGCCTTCCGTCCGGGCCTGCTTCCGCCTTCCGCCCGGGCCTGCTCCCGCCCTCCGCCCCCCATGCCCGGGCCCCTACCCCACGCCTGCCCCTGCCTCCGACGTCTTCTCCGGCCCCAGACGCCTGCCCCGGCCCCTGCCGCACGCCTGCCCCGGCCCCCGCCCCCGCCCTCACCCGGCGGGGCGGGTTGTCTCAGCCCGTCCGGCGTTTGAGGACGAACTCGGCGGAGCCGGTGATTGACGGTGAGCAAGGCTGCCGACGATGACGACCACCAAGGCCCCCGCGCCGAGCGGGTTTTCGGGAAGGGGCGGGGTCGGGGAAAGGAACTCCCCACTCCGCAACCGCCCCGCCACCCCCACGCGTCCCCCCAGTGACGAACATGCCAAGGGCGGCCACGAGCCGCCGCTTCACGGGGGAGAGAAGCATGAGCGAGAACGTCATAGCACCGGAATCCGCAGAGGCAATCGAAGCCGCGGCGGCAAAGACGTACCCCATCGCGGCGGACGTCAACGTCCGCTCCGGCCCGGGCACGTCCTACGGCAAGGTCGGCCGCCTCTCGGCGGGAACCCGAGTATCGATCCACTGCCAGAAGCCGGGCGAGAAGGTCACGGGCCCGACCGGCACATCGAAGCTCTGGGACCGCATCGGCAGCGGCCGCTACGTCTCCGACACGTACGTCCGCACAGGCAGCGACGGCTACGTGGCACCCCGCTGCTGACCCACCACACGCGGAAAGCAGCAAAAGCCGCGCAGGCCACCGAAGTGCACTTGGGCTCCGGCGGTCTCGCGCGGCTTCGGTGCGTCGAGGTGCACTTGGGCTCCGGCGGTCTCGCGCGGTTTTGTCGCGTCGAGGTGCACTTGGGCTCCGGCGGTCTCGCGCGGCTTCGATGCGTCGAAGTGCACCCGGCCTCCGGCGGTCTCGCGCCGCCTCGCCGCGTCCAAGCTCACCCGGACTTCGGCGGCTTCGTCGTGTCGAAGGAGAACACGGTGTTCTTGGCCGCCGCCACAAAAACCACCCGCCCCGAAACCGCGACCCGCGGACTCGCGTTCACCTCACCGCTGAGCCCCTCGGCCCGCGGATCGGTGCTCCACAGGGCCTTGCCCCGCGGCGAAACAGCGACCACGCGCCCGCTGGGCGAGCTGAAGTAAAGGACACCGCCGCTCGCCGTCGGCCCCGAGGCCCCTTCCACACCCGTCTGCCGGGACCACTTCTGCCGCCCGGTAGCGGGATCCACCGCGCTGATCCGCCCGGTCGGCTCGGCGAAGTAGACCGTGCCGTCCGCGATGCCGGGCGTAGCGCCGTACGTCTGCTTCAGCGGCCGGGTCGAGACACGACCGCTGCCCGGATCGACCCGCAGCACCTTGTCGTACCCGAGGAACTCGGGCCCCTTCAACCGCTGGTGGAGAAGTACGAGCCCGCCCTTGTCGCCACCCACCGGGTGCACGGGCCCCTCGACCGCGATGCCCTTGCCGAATGTCCCCGACCCGAGGTCGAGGGTATGGAGGACGGGGTTGCGCACCTCGATGTTCGCGACCTGGGCGGACGGCGCGCACATCGCGTACATCCGCTGACCCGCCGGGACCGGCGTGCACTCCGAGCCCGCGGGGAACGGCGTCGACCAGAGCAAGCGCCCGCTGTGCGCGTCCCTGGCCTCGACGCGCGTACGGCCGGGCTCGACCGACAGGACCGTCGAGCCGGAGAGAACCGCGTCCTGCGAGCGCCCGGTGTAGATCTGGGACTGGCCGCTGACCGGGCGGGACCACAGTTCCTTGCTGGTCCGGGCGTCCAACGCCACCAGCTGGACGGGCTTTCCGGACGACGCCGCGTCATCCGGGATGCGGTAGCCGAGGACGGTGTCGTCCGTGGCGCCCACGATGTGCATGCCCTGCATGGGCACGCCGGGGCTCTTCACCTTCCAGATCTCCTTGCCGTCGGAGATCCGCAGCCGGGTCGCGACGACTCCGCCGCCCCCGCAGAACAACGCGTCCCCGCGCGGCACGCAGCGCACCTCGTCCGGGATGCCCTTGTCGTTGGGCACGGTCGTGCGCCACGGCCGGAAGCCGTCGGGCAGGGGCGCCTCGGCAGCCGCGACCGTGCGGTCCTTGCCGTCCTCGCCACCGTCCCCTGCGGGGGCGTCGGAGGAGCCGAGCTGGAGCGCCGCGAGCCCGCCGCCGAGGGCGGCCACGGCGACGGCAGCGGCAAGCGCGGGGCGCCAACGGCGGCGCGGGCGAGGGCTGGCGGGGGTGCTTTCGGTCCCGCCACCCAGGGAGGACCGATGATGATGCTGCGTATCGATGTCCCGAGTGCGACTGCCTCGCACCCCCGCCGCGTCCCCCAACTCGACCGGCAGGTCCCGCAACCGCTCAAGAAGCTGGTCCGCCGAAGGGCGCGCGTCCGGGTCCTTGTCGAGGCACGGCTCGACCACCGCACGCAGGGCGGCCGGCACGGCGTCCAACTCCGGCGCCTCATGCACGACTTGATAGGCCGTCATGTAAGGGCTGTCCGCGTCGAACGGCCCCTGCCCCGTCGCCGCGTACACCAGCAACGTACCCAGTGAGAAAACATCGGACCGCGGCCCGACACCTCGCGGCGCCTGCAACTGCTCCGGCGACATGAAGGGCGGCGTACCGATGACCCGCCCCGTCATCGTCAGCGTCTGCTGGTCCGCGGCACGCGAGATGCCGAAGTCGATGACGCGCGGCCCCTCGGGCGAAAGCACGACGTTCGAGGGCTTCAGATCGCGGTGCACGACGCCCACGCGGTGGATGTCACGCAGCGCCTCCGTCAGACCGATGGCGAGCGTGCGCAGCTCCGCGCCGGTCAGCGGGCCCGTCTTGGCGATCCGCTGGGCGAGCGTGTGCCCCTCTATATAGGAGGTCGCCATCCACGGGTGCTCGGCCTCCGGATCGGCGTCGACCACGGCGGCGGTGAACGCGCCGCTCACCCGCCGAGCCGCCGCCACCTCCTGCCGGAAGCGGATACGGAACTCCTCGTCCCCCGCGAACTGCTGGTGGATCAGCTTGATCGCCACGGGTCGACCCGACGCCGTACGCGCCAGATAGACCGTGCCCATGCCGCCCGAGCCGAGCCGTGCCTCGAGCGCGTAGCCGCCGATCTCGGCTGGATCACCTCCGCGGAGCGACACTCTCCCCGACCTCCCGTCCCGCGTTCACCAGTTCTCGCATGGGCCCATTTACCTGTCCTGCCTCACAAACTAGCCGCCGAGTGGTACGGCAGGGCAAGGCGGGGGACGAATAGGGCGTGCCTGCCCGGCGCCACCGCGCCGCGGTCGCCCCGGGCGATACTCGCAGGGTGAGCGCAGATTCCAGCACCCCCGACCGCACGGGCGCGAAGGCCGCGACAGCCGCGTCATCCCCGGCCGCCGCGACGCCCCCCGGCCCGCAGCCCGAGCCCCTCCGCTTCTTCGGCACGACCTGGGTCGGCCACGACAACGGCTACGGCGCGCGCCGCGCGGGCGTTGCGGTGGGCTCTCTGCTCGCGGCCGCGGCCGGCTGCTTCGTGCTGCGTTTCGCGTACGAGGGCATGGCGATCGCGGACGTGGGCGCGTTCGTGAACTTCCTCGTCCTCATCATGTTCTCGATCTGCAGCGCGATCGCCTTCCGCCGCACGTGGGAGGGCTTCACCCGCCGCCACGACCCGGCGTCCCAGTCGTCGATGCGCGGCCTCATGACCATCGGCTTCGTAGGCGTCTTCCTTGCCTACTTCTTCCGCAGCCTCACCGAGGCCCCGGGCGAACAACTTCACCGGGAGGAACACGAAGCGGCCCGCGAGCAGTACACGAAACGCACTTCACGCCGCACAGGCAACCCGTCCCGAAAGAAGTGCAAGCCCTGACCCTTGGGACACGCACGAAGGCCTGCGAGGCCTGCAAGGCCTGTGAGGCCCGCGAGGCCCGCGAGGCCCGCGAGGTGCACGCGTAACCCGCAAGGTGCATGCGAGGGAGGGCACGTGCGCGGCGCCCGTGCCGTCGACGAGGGCGCGGACACCGCAGGCCCGGCCATGGTCGCCCAGCTCCCCGCAGCTCTGCCGGACGTCCCCCCTACTACGCAGCCTCGGCGACGCTCTCCCTCTCGCGGCCGACGCGGCCGACGCGGCCGACCTCATCACCTGCGCCCGGTCCTGGCACCGGACAACCCCGGCCCGCCCCTTGCAGGAGGCACTGCGCCTCCTGCACCCCGGCGACGCCCTCGCCCTCTGCTGGAACGTGCCCGACCCGGACACCACCTGGACCGCAGCCCAGGAGGAGCACCTCAAGTCCCGCATCCCCAGCCACCACCGTCGCGACATCAGCGCCCCCGCCCCCGGGATCACCGCCGGCCGCTCCCAGGCCTCCGTACACCTCGCGCACCTCGGCAGCCGTCCATACTTCGCGGTGCTGGCTTCCCCCCCCGGGACCTCACGGTCGTAGGCAATCTCGGCCCCCTAGGTAGGTCGTAGGCAATCTCGGCCCCCTAGGTAGCGGCCCCTCAGCCACGTAGAGCCCAACGCGTCTAGCCCAACACGTCGAGCAGCTTCCGCAGCCGCAGGCACGTCGCGCGGCCGACCGCCCGCACGACCGCACCCCCCGGAGGAAACAGCCCCAGCCGCGGTCGCCCCTTGACGTCCCCGGCCTCGAAGGCGCCATAATCATCGAATGATGAATATTGAGGAACCACCCGCCATCGAGGCGCGGGACCTGACCGTCGTCCGAGGCCCCCGCACCGTCCTCCGCGGCCTGGACTTCACCGTCCCGAAGGGCCAGATCACCGGCCTCCTGGGCCCATCGGGCTGCGGCAAATCCACCCTGATGCGCGCAACCGTCGGCACCCAGGCCAAAGTCACCGGCACCCTGAAGGTCCTCGACCAGCCGGCCGGCGCCCCCTCCCTCCGCTCCCGCATCGGCTACGTCACCCAGGACCCCTCCGTCTACGACGACCTGACCGTCCGCCAGAACCTGGACTACTACGCCGCAGTCCTGGACCCCGGCCGCGGCCCCGCCGCCCACCGCCGCCACGAACACGTCACCCGGGCCATCGACGACGTCGACCTGACGACCCACGCCGACGCCCTCGCGGGCAATCTCTCCGGCGGCCAGCGCAGCCGCGTCTCCCTGGCGGTGGCCCTCCTCGGCGCCCCGGAACTCCTCGTCCTCGACGAACCCACCGTCGGCCTCGACCCCGTACTCCGCCGCGACCTGTGGAACCTCTTCCACTCCATCGCCGCCGACCGAGGCACCACGATCCTCGTCTCCTCACACGTCATGGACGAGGCCGAACGCTGCCACCGCCTCCTCCTGATGCGCGAAGGCGAACTCCTCGCCGACGACACTCCGGACGCCCTGCGCACCCGCACCGCCACGGAAACCGTCGAGGCGGCCTTCCTCCACCTGGTCGACGAGGCCGACGCCGCCCGGAGCGGCACCACCCCCACCAGGAGCGCCCGATGAACTTGCACCGCACCCTCGCCACCGCCGCCCGCGTCCTGCGGCAGCTCCGTCACGACCCCCGCTCCATCGCGCTGATGCTGCTCGTGCCCTGCGTGATGCTGCTGCTCCTGCGCTACGTGTTCGACGGCAGCCCGCAGACCTTCGACTCCATCGGCGCCTCACTCCTCGGCATCTTCCCCCTCATCACGATGTTCCTGGTGACCTCCATCGCCACCCTCCGCGAACGCACATCGGGCACTCTCGAACGCCTCCTCGCGATGCCCCTGGCCAAGGGCGACCTCATCGCCGGCTACGCCCTCGCCTTCGGATTCCTCGCTGTCATCCAGTCCCTCCTCGCCACCGGCCTCGCCCTGTGGGCCCTCGGACTCGACGTCACCGGTTCCGCCTGGCTGCTGCTCCTGGTCGCGCTCCTCGACGCCCTGCTCGGCACGGCCCTCGGTCTCTTCGTCTCCGCCTTCGCGGCATCCGAGTTCCAGGCCGTCCAGTTCATGCCGGCCGTGATCTTTCCCCAGCTCCTCCTCTGCGGCCTGTTCACTCCGCGCGACAAAATGCAGCCGGTCCTCGAAGCGATCTCCAACGTCCTCCCCATGTCGTATGCCGTCGATGGCATGAACGAAGTCCTGCGCCACCCCTCCGTCACCGGCAACTTCGTACGCGACGCTGTCGTCGTCGCGGGCTGCGCCGTACTCGTCCTCGCCCTGGGCGCCGCCACCCTCCGCCGCCGCACGGCCTGACTCACCAATGCGAGGATGACCCCCACCAGAACGACCCCCGCACGACCCCGCTGACCCGCACCTGGAGGGTGACCCACACATGCCCCAGCCCGTCGCAGTCCTCGGTACCGGCAAGATCGGCGAAGCCCTCCTCAGCGGAATGATCCGGGCCGGCTGGGCCCCCGCCGACCTCCTGGTCACCACCCGCCGCTCCGAACGCGCCGCCGAGCTCCGCACCCGCTACGGTGTCGACCCCGTCAGCAACGCCGAGGCCGCCAAGCAGGCCGACACCCTCATCCTCGCCGTCAAGCCGCAGGACATGGGCCGCCTCCTCGAAGAACTCGCACCGCACATCACCCCCGATCGTCTGGTCATCAGCGCCGCCGCCGGCATCACCACCTCCTTCATCGAGGAGCACCTCGCCGAAGGCACCCCCGTCGTCCGCGTCATGCCCAACACCCCGGTCCTGGTGGACGAGGGCATGTCCGTCATCTCCGCAGGCAGCCAGGCCACCGCCGCCCACCTCGCCCACACCGAGGAGATCTTCGGCGCCGTCGGCAAGACCCTGCGCGTCCCCGAGACCCAGCAGGACGCCTGCACGGCCCTCTCCGGATCAGGCCCGGCGTACTTCTTCTACCTGGTCGAGGCCATGACCGACGCCGGCATCCTCCTCGGCCTGCCCCGCGACAAGGCCCACGACCTCATCGTCCAGGCCGCGATCGGCGCCGCCGTGATGCTTCGCGACAGCGGCGAACACCCGGTCAAGCTCCGCGAAAACGTCACCTCCCCAGCCGGCACCACCATCAACGCCATCCGCGAACTCGAGAACCACGGCGTACGAGCAGCCCTCATCGCCGCCCTCGAAGCCGCCCGCGACCGCAGCCGCGAACTGGCCTCCGGCAACAACAGCTGACCCCCGCGGACCCGGGGGCCCGGGGCCGCCCCCCCCGACGCGGCCCCGCACACCCCGGAGAGCGCTACGCCGCTACCGCTCCTCGTTCACCGGCGGCAGCAGGCCGATCGCGCGATAAGCGGTGTCCACCGTCGGCCTGGCCATCGCCCTGGCCCGCTCGGCCCCCTGCCGCAACACCTCCTCCACATACGCGGGATCCGCAACCAGCTCCTTGTGCTTCTCCTGCAGGGGCCTCAAGAGCTCCACCACGGCGTCGGCAGTGTCCTTCTTCAAAGACCCGTACGACTCATATACACCGCTCAAGCCCTCGGGGTTCCCACCCTCACAGGCAGCCAGGATCTCCAGCAGATTCGAGACCCCCGGCTTGGACTCCCGGTCGTACTCGACCTCGCTCCCGCTGTCCGTGACAGCACGCAGGATCTTCTTCCGCACGACCTCCGGCTCGTCCAGCAGATAGACGATCCCGGCCCCGGCATCGCCGGACTTCCCCATCTTCGACATCGGATCCTGCAGATCCATGACTCTGGCCGCCACCTTGGGATACGTGGCCCGCGGCACCACGAACGTGTGTCCGTACCGCTGGTTGAACCGCACCGCCAGATCCCGGGTGAGCTCGACGTGCTGCACCTGGTCGTCCCCTACCGGCACCTCGTCCGCCCCGTACGCCAGGATGTCCGCCGCCATCAGCACGGGATAGGTGAGCAGCGACAGCCGCACGCTCCCGCCCCGGGCCCGCTCCAGCGCGGACTTCTCCTTGTACTGGATCATCCGCCGCATCTCGCCGTCCGTCGCGACGCACTCGAGCAGATACGAGAGCCTGGCGTGCTCGTCCACATGACTCTGTACGAACACGGTGGCCCGCCCGGGATCGATCCCCGACGCGAGAAGCAGCGTCGCGGCCTGCCGACTGAGCCTGCGCACCCGACCGGGATCGTGGTCCACGGTCAGGGCGTGCAGGTCGACGACGCTGAACAGCGACTCGGCACGGTGCTGATCAACTTCTGCCCACTGGCGCACGGCGCCCAGGTAGTTCCCCAGGGTCAGGTGCCCCGTCGGCTTGATCCCGCTGAAGATCCTCGTCATCTCTCCGCCTCCTGGTCAGGACCGCCGGCCCGACGACCGGGCTCCGGGTCCTCCAGGGGGAGAAACAAGAAACGGCCGCCAAGTCGGCAGCCGTTGGGTACATGCGTATGTACGGCCGCCGTCAGGCGGCCCACCACAGCTGGGTGTGCGCATGTGTAGTCACGGCCCCACGGTAGCCCTCGCGGGCCGCCGTGTACCAGGGTTGACACGCCCAGACCGCGTACGTAGTGTTCTCCGAGTTGTCCGGCGTGAGCGCCGACCCTCGGTCGGTCCCCGGGCAGCCATTCCGCACAACCATTCAAACGATCGATGCCGTGTCATCTTCGATGCCCCGTCGTCTGTTCGTTTTCATGCGCTTTTGCGAAATGAGGAATCCGCGTTCGAAAGGACGCCCCCGATTAGCTCGGGAGCCAGGATTCCGCTAAAGTCTCACTCGTCGGAACGGCCCAACGGCCGGGAGGACAAGCCCCGCTGACTGGGAATCAGGCCCGAAAGGATCTGGTAGAGTCGGAACCGCTGGAAAGGGAAACGCGAAAGCCGAAAGGCCGGAGCGGGAACCGGAAAGGCGCCGAGGAAATCGGACACGAAAGAGTCTGATAGAGTCGGAAACGCAAGAACGAAGAACAAGAAGAAACACCGAAGGGAAGCGCCCGGAGGAAAGCC
>NZ_JBVIPU010000004.1:0-555854 GCF_055577645.1 Streptomyces sp. NPDC033180
AGATCTGGAAGCCCGGTAACGGGTGGAGGTGACTGGTACTAATAGGCCGAGGGCTTGTCCTCAGTTGCTCGCGTCCACTGTGTTAGTTCTGAAACAACGAACAGTTGTGTCGGCTGAACGGCTACACCACTTAATTGAAGAGTGTGCTTGTTCGCTGCCCTGTTTGAGATCCCGCTTTTGCGGCGGGATATTTCATAGGGTTTCGGTGGTCATAGCGTGAGGGAAACGCCCGGTTACATTCCGAACCCGGAAGCTAAGCCTCAAAGCGCCGATGGTACTGCAGGGGGGACCCTGTGGGAGAGTAGGACGCCGCCGAACAATCTTTGGAGGACCCCTGGTCCCAGCGTCCACGCTGGGACCAGGGGTCCTTTTTTGTTTTGTCGAAGCGCGCCGGCTACCCGGCTGCGCAAGAATGACTGCGGTACCGAAGACTAGGAGTCACCGATGTCCACCAACTCTCCCGACGAGCGACCGGAGCGCGAGCAGCGCAGCCGGGACGGTGGCGACCGGGGCGGGTACCGTGGCGGCGCACCGCGTCGTGACAACGACCGCAGCGGCGGTGGGCGCCCCCCGTTCCGCCGTGACGACCGCTCCACTTCGGGTGGGCCGCGCCGCGATGATCGAGACCGGGGCGCACCGCGTCGTGACGACCGTGGCGGTGAGCGCGGCGGTTTCCGCCGTGACGACAACCGCGGCGGCGGTGGCGAGCGTGGTGGTTTCCGCCGTGACGATCGTTCGACCTCCGGCGGCCCGCGCCGTGACGACAACCGTGGTGGCGGTGGCGACCGACTCCCGTTCCGTCGTGACGACCGGCGTGACGACCGTGGCGGTGACCGTGGTGGCTTCCGCCGCGATGACAACCGTGGCGGCGGTGGGGGCTACCGCGGCCGCGATGACCGTGAGAGCGGTGGGCGTCCTCCGTTCCGTCGTGACGACCGCTCGACCTCCGGTGGTCCGCGCCGCGACGACCGTGGTGGCGACCGTCCCGCGTTCCGCCGTGACGACCGTTCGACCTCTGGTGGTCCGCGCCGCGACGACCGTGGTGGCGACCGTCCTCCGTTCCGTCGTGACGACCGCTCGACCTCCGGTGCTCCGCGCCGCGACGACCGTGGTGGCGACCGTCCCCCGTTCCGACGCGACGACCGCCGGGACGACCGGCGTGACGACCGTGGCGGTGACCGTGGTGGCTTCCGTCGTGACGACAACCGCGGTGGTGGCGACCGCGGCGGATTCCGTCGTGACGACAACCGCCGAGATGACAACCGTGGTGGCGGCGACCGTGGCGGGTTCCGTCGCGATGACCGCCGCGATGACCGCGGTGGGGACCGTGGCGGGTTCCGTCGTGACGACCGTCGTGATGACCGGCGCGATGACCGCCCCCGTGGTGGTGACCGTCCCGCCTTCCAGCGCGATGACCGCCGTGACGACAATCGTGGCGGCGGCGATCGCGGTGGGTTCCGTCGTGACGACAACCGTGGTGGCGGCGATCGCGGTGGGTTCCGTCGTGACGACAACCGTGGTGGTGGCGATCGTGGTGGCTTCCGTCGCGATGACAACCGTGGTGGCGGGGGCGACCGTGGTGGTTTCCGCGGGCGTGACGACCGTGGGCCCCGACGTGACGACCGTGGTGGGCGGCCCGGCGGCTTCCGTGGGCGTGACGACCGGCGTGACGGTGACCGCGGTGGTTTCCGCGGGCGCGACGACCGGGACCGTGACCGCGAGCCCATCAAGCGGCTGCCGATCCCCGATGACGTAACGGGCCACGAGATCGACAAGGATGTGCAGCAGGAGCTGCAGAGCCTTCCCAAGGGGCTCGCCGAGGACGTCGCCAGGAACCTGGTGATGGTCGCCAACCTCCTCGACGAAGACCCCGAGCAGGCCTACGAGTACTCGCGGATCGCGCTGCGCCTCGCCTCGCGCGTCGCCGCCGTACGCGAGGCGGCGGGCTTCGCCGCGTACGCGACCCAGAAGTACAGCGAGGCGCTCGGGGAGTTCAGGGCAGCCAAGCGGATGACCGGCGGCGTCGAGCTCTGGCCCGTCATGGCGGACTGCGAGCGCGGTATGGGCCGGCCCGAGAAGGCGCTGGACATGGCCGGTGCGCCCGAGGTGCAGAAGCTGGACAAGCCCGGGCAGGTCGAGATGCGTCTCGTCGCCGCCGGTGCGCGGCGTGACCTGGGGCAGATCGATGCCGCCATCGTCACTCTCCAGGGCCCCGAGCTGGCGTCGAACTCCGTTCAGCCGTGGACCGCGCGGCTGCGGTACGCCTACGCCGACGCACTGCTGGCGGCGGGGCGTGAGGACGAGTCGCGCGAGTGGTTCGCGAAGGTCATCGAGTCCGACAAGGACGGCAGCACCGACGCGTCGGACCGCCTCGCCGAGCTGGACGGTGTCGAGTTCCTCGACGTGCTGCAGGACGACGCCCAGGCGCCGGTCGCAGAGGCGGCGCCGGTCTCGGAGCCCGAGGTCGTCTTCGTCGCCCCGGTCGAGGAAGGCCAGGACGAGGACGAGGACGAGGGCGTGGAAGAGTTCTATGACGAGGACGACTTCGAGCTGGACGACGACGGTGACGAGGACCGCAAGGCCTGAGCACTGACCTGGTAGTACGACAACGGGCGGGATCCCATCAGGGGTCCCGCCCGTTGTCGTATGCGGGAAGACTCAGAAGTCGAGGCTGCGCAGGACCAGGCCCGATGCCGGCTTGGGGCCGAAGGACGTGGACTTGCGGGGCATCGTGACCCCCTGGCGGGCCAGGTCGCGTACGACCTCTTCGCGGACCGGGTGCATCAGGACGGCCGTGCCGCCGTCGCGTTCCGCCTTCTCCACGGTCGCCTCGGTGTCGTGGATGTACGCGATGTGCTCCGGGGCGTCCGGGATCTGCCAGATGTGATCGAGGAGCGTGGCGTGCAGGACCGTCGCGTCCAGGGTGCGCCAGGCCTCGGGGGGCTCGGCCGGGATCGTGCGGGCCAGGAGGTCGGGGGAGGGGCGGTCTATGAGGTGGAAGGCGCCGTCGCCCGCGAGGAGGAAGGCGTTGCTCTCGGCCGCCGCCTCGGCCAGGGCCTCGAGTGCGCCCGGCAGGGGGCCCTCGACGGTGCGTACGCGGAAGGAGCCCGCGAGGGCGGCCAGGGCGTCGGAGACCGGGAGCCGGTGCAGGTAGCGGTGGATGGAGCGGACCCGGAGGGGATAGCGCGCGGTGTCCACCAGGAGGACCAGGCCGTAGTCCCATGGGCTGGACGACGGCTGTTCGGAGCGCAGCCGGAGATTGGTCGCCCAGCGGTGGTGCCCGTCCGCGATCAGGGCCTGGTGGTGGGAGAGATCTGACTGGATCTCGGCGAGGTCGACGGGGTCGGTGACGGCCCACAGGCGGTGGCTGAAGCCGTCCTCTGTGGTCGTCGACAAGAGGGGCTTGCTTGTCACGGTGCGCTCGATGACGGCTGTCGCGCCCTTGTCGTCGCCGTGCGACCGGTAGGTCAGGAGCAGCGGCTCGAGGTTGGCGCTCGTCGCGCGCATCAGGGCCGCGCGGTCCTCCACTACGTGGGACATGACGCCCTCGTGGGGCAGGACGATGCCGTCCTTCGCCTCGGACAGGCGCAGTGCGCCGATGATGCCGCGCTGGAGGATGCCTGCGTCCTGCTGCTCGTAGACGTAGAGACTGGGCTCCGGGTCGGGCGCGAGGATGCCCTGGGAGAGCCAGGCGTGCAGGGTCTCGGCCGCCTGTTGGTTGCGGGCCGCCGGTGTGGTGGCCTGCGGCAGGATCAGCCGGACGATGTTGTGCGGGTCGGCGGACTCCAGGTGGAGCAAGCCGTCCGGCCGTACGACCACGTCGTACGGCGGGGACGTCACGGCGGCGAGGCTGCCGACCCGTTCGGGGACGTAGCGAACGCCTCGGAACGGGATCAGGTCGAGGCCTTGGTCGTCGGTATGACCCGCTGTGTTCATTGCTGCATCGTATGTGTGTCAGTGGCATGAGCGATGATCGGGGGAGTGGGATCGATCGAGGAGCGATGCGTAATGAGCCAGACCGTCAGGACGCGGCCCGAAGGCAGCCAGAATGTGCTGAGTGAGGCGTATGACACGGCGCTGCTCGACCTGGACGGGGTGGTGTACGCGGGCGGCCACGCGATCGCCCACGCCGTCGAGTCGCTCGGCACGGCCGGGTCCGGCGGCATGCATCTCGCGTACGTGACGAACAACGCGCTGCGTACGCCGGACGCGGTGGCCCGGCATCTGACGGAGCTCGGCATTCCGACCGGGGCCGCGGATGTCATCACGTCGGCGCAGGCGGCGGCGCGACTTGTGAGCGAGCAAGTGCCTGCGGGGGCGCGGGTGCTGGTGGTCGGCGGGGAAGGGCTGCGGGTCGCGCTGCGGGAGCGTGGGCTCGAGCCGGTGGAGTCGGCGGACGACAGTCCTGTGGCGGTCGTGCAGGGGTATGGCGGGCCCGACATGGCGTGGGGCCGGTTCGCCGAGGCCTGTTACGCGATCGCGCGGGGAGTGCCGTGGTTCGCGTCCAACACGGACCTGACGATTCCCAGTGCGCGGGGCATCGCTCCCGGCAATGGCGCGGCGGTCGAGGTCGTACGCATCGCGACGGGCGCGGAGCCGCAGGTGGCGGGCAAGCCGCTGCCTCCGATGCACCGCGAGACGATTCTGCGGACGGGCGCCGAGCGGCCGTTGGTCGTGGGGGACCGGCTCGACACGGACATCGAAGGCGCGTTCAACGGCCAGGTGGACTCGCTCCTCGTCCTGACCGGGGTCACGGACGGCGCCCAGCTGCTCGCGGCCCCGCCCGAGCACCGGCCCACGTACGTGGACGCGGACCTGCGCTCCATGCTGACCGGCCAGCCCGAAGTGACCTCGGCGGAGGGCGGCTTCGGCTGCGGCGGCTGGACGGCGGCGGCGCGGGGGCACGAGCTGGTGCTCGACGGCGAGGGCGACGCCATGGACGGGCTGCGGGCGCTGTGCGCGGCGGCGTGGACAGAGGCGGGGGACGGGAAGTGCGCGCTGGACGGGGAGAAGGCGTTGACGCGGTTGGGGCTGTAGTTCTGGGCCGGCGTGGGTTGGGGTCAGGCCGTTTCGTTGCGGTCTATCAGTTCGTCCGTGGTCGTGCCCCTGCGCCAGTAGCCCGAGAACGAGATCCGCTTGCGGTCGAAGTCGCGGTCGCCGACCAAGTGGCGGCGGACCGTCTTGACCGTGGCGGACTCGCCCGTGACCCAGGCGTACGGAGTGCCCGAGGGCAGCTCCGCGGCACGGATCGCCGATGGCGTCGTGCCCTCCTCCGTGAGCCAGGTGATCTCGGCGTCGGCCTTCGTGGGCAGCTCCTGCTTGTCCGCCGGGTCGTGGACCTCGATCCACACGCGGGTCGGTGTCGCCGGCGGGAGCGTCTCCAGGATGGCCGCCACCGCGGGGAGCGCCGACTCGTCGGCGGTCAGGAGGACCCAGTCGGTGTCCTGCGGCGGCCTGAAGTCGTAGGCGCCGTTCTCCTCCTCGATCGGGGCGAGTACGCCGATCCGCGCGCCGGGGCCCGCGGACCGCGCCCAGCTGGTGGCCGGGCCGTCGTTGGGCGAGGGAGCCGCGCCGTGCACCGCGAAGTCGACGATCAACTCGTCGGGGTCGCGGCGCAGTTCACGCGTGGTGTAGGTGCGCATGATGCCCCGGACATCGGGGTCGAGGGCGCACCAGTCCGCGTACCAGCTGGACGCGTCGCCTTCGGTCGTGTCCGGCATGACGGGGGCGTCCTGGCCCGGGTGCGGGAGGAAGATCTTGATGCGCTGGTCACGGCCGGCCGAGGCCATCCGGGCCAGGCCGTCACCGCCGAGGGCCACACGGATCATGGAGGGGGTGACGTGCTCTGCGCGCAGCACGTGGCAGTCGAAGAAGTGGTACGGCGAGTCAGTCATCAGGTGAGCCTCTTCGACTTCTCGATGGCGGCGGCGAGTTGTTCGAGGACCGGGGCGAAACCGGCGTAGCTGTAGCGCTCCTCCATGGACCAGGGCACGGTCTGGTCGGCCTTCACGGCGGGGAGCAGCTCCCAGGTGGGTTTCTTCGCGAGCTCCTTGGGCGGCAGCGCGGTCGACCGGTTGTCCATCATGATGAGATCCGCGTGGTATTTGTCGGCGTTCTCCCAGCTGAGGAACTCCCAGAAGCCCCATTCGTCGCTCTTCTTGCCCTCGACGAACTCGACGCCGAGGTCCTTGAAGTAGTTCAGGTCGCAGTAGGAGTCCGGCACGGCGACGTAGAACTGGTCGGCGTCGCCGGTCATCGCGAGGACCTTCAGGCCGCGGTTGGCCTTCGCCGCCTTGCGCAGTCGGCGCTCGGCCTTGTCGAAGCGGGCCTTGGCGGCGCGCACCTTCTCCGTCCCGAGGTCCCCGCCGAGCGCCTCGGCGAGCTCCGTGTAGCGCTTGAGCGGTTCGAGCAGCGAGACGCGGGCTCCCTTGATGCCGACCGTGGGCGCGAGCGCCTCGATCTTCTTGGTGCTGTCCGCGGGCACGAACCAGAGGGCCGGCGGCGGGAACATGTTGCTGATCAGGAGGTCGGGGTCGAGACCCGCGTACTTCTCGATGTTGAACTGGTTGAAGGACTCACCGAGGCTCGTCAGTTTGCTGACGTCGAGGTCGCCTGCCTGGGGGTTGGGCTTGCCGTCCACCGGCTTGGACGGACCGAAGACCCCGGTGCAGGTGACGCCGTAGTCGTGCAGGGCCGCCGCCGTGCTGATGTAGGCGACGATATTCTTCGGGGTGTGGTTGACCTTGGCGGTCTTGCCGCGGTCGTCCTTGAAGGTCCAGGCTGTGGAGCCCGCGCTCTTCCCGGACTTCTCCTCGCTTCCGCAGGCGCTGAGCAGGGCGCCGATGCCGAGGGCTCCGCCGGAGGCGAGCAGGCCGCGGCGGGACATGCCTGGGGCGACGAGTGAGTCACGGCGGGGCGGAGTGGGAGTTGTCGGGCGGCGGGCGCGCATAGGTGGTGCTTCTCTCGTCGAAGTCCAGTGCGAGGGTAGGCTAACCTAACCTGGTGTTGGTCGACAGTCCCCCCGAAGCAAGCGCGGAGACCGCCCCCGCGCCACCCAACCGCCGCGCGATACGCAGCGCCGGGCTCCTCGTCTCGGTCTGTGTGCTGCTGCTCGTCGTCGTGGCGAGCATCGCGGTCGGTGCCAAACAGCTGTCCATGGACCAGGTCTGGCACGGCCTCTTCCAGGACACCGGGACGTACGGCGATGTCGTCGTCGGAGAGCGGCTCTCGCGGACACTGCTCGGCGTGCTCGTCGGCGTGGCCCTCGGCCTCGCGGGCGCCGTCCTCCAGGCGCTGACGCGCAACCCGCTGGCCGACCCCGGACTGCTCGGCATCAACCTCGGAGCGTCGGCCGCCGTCGTCACCGCCATCAGCTTCTTCGGTGTCACCTCGCTGAGCGGCTACGTGTGGTTCGCCTTCGCTGGAGCGGCCGTTGTCGGAGCCGCCGTCTACGCCCTCGGCGGGACCCGCAACGCGACGCCCGTACGGCTCGCGCTCGCCGGTACCGCGCTGAGCGCCGCGCTCTACGGCTATCTGCAGGCCGTGATGATCACGGACAACGCCGCGCTCAACAAGATGCGCTTCTGGACGGTCGGCTCCCTGGCCTCCGCCAAGAACGAGACCATCCTTCAGGTCCTGCCCTTCCTCGTCATCGGCATCGTGCTCGCACTCGGCCTCGCCCGGCCGCTCAACGCCATGGCCATGGGCGACGACACCGCCCGCGCGCTCGGCGCCCATCTGAACCGCACCCGCGCCCTGTCCATGGCCGCCGCGACCCTGCTCTGCGGGGCGGCGACCGCGGCCTGCGGGCCCATCATGTTCGTCGGCCTGATGGTGCCGCACGTCGTGCGCTCCTTCACCGGGCCCGACATGCGCTGGATCCTGCCCTACGCGGCGATCCTCTCGCCGGTGCTCCTGCTCGGCGCCGACGTCATCGGGCGTATCGTCGCGCGGCCCGCGGAGCTGCAGGTCGGCATCATCACCGCGTTGATCGGCGCCCCGGTCTTCATCTTTCTCGTACGACGGCGGAGGCTGGCTCAGCTGTGAAGGCGATACGCACCCGGGGCGGGCTCAGCTTCCGCCTCGACGTCCGCACGGCCGTGGTCGTCGCCGTGCTCATCCTGGCCGCGCTCGTGGCGAGCGTCGTCCTGATCGGCACCGGCGACTTCCCCATCCCCGCCGCCGACGTCATCCGCACCCTGCTCGGCAACGGAGACGCCGGGCAGGAGTTCATCATCAACGACCTGCGCCTGCCACGGGTCCTCGTCGGCCTCCTCGTGGGGGCCGCGCTCGGGCTCGGCGGCGCGATCTTCCAGTCCATCTCCCGCAATCCGCTGGGCAGTCCGGACATCCTCGGCCTGGGGCAGGGGTCCACCGCGGGCGCGCTCATCATGATCGTCCTCTTCCAGGGCAGCGCGGTGCAGGTCGCGGGGGGCGCGCTCGTGGGCGGTCTGGTGACCGGCTTCGCGATCTATGTGCTGGCCTGGAAGCGGGGTGTCCACGGCTTCCGGTTCGTCCTGGTCGGCATCGGCGTCTCCGCCTTCGTCACCGCCATCAACGGCTATCTGCTCACCAAGGCGGACATCGTCGACGCCGCCCGCGCCGTCGTCTGGATGACCGGCTCGCTCAACGGCCGGGACTGGGACCAGGTCTGGCCGCTGCTCGTCCTGTGCGCCATCCTCGTACCGCTCGTCATGACGTACGCCCGTCCGCTGCGGATGCTGGAGATGGGCGACGACGTCGGTTACGCGCTCGGCGTGCCCGTCGAGCGCACCCGCATCGTCCTCATGGCCTCGGCCGTGCTGCTCACCGCCGCCGCCACCGCCGCGGCGGGCCCCGTCAGCTTCGTCGCGCTCACCGCGCCGCAGCTGGCAAGGCGGCTCACCCGCTCGCCGGGGCCGAACCTGCTGCCCGCGATGTTCATGGGCGCGACCCTGCTGATCGTCGCTGACTGGGCGTCGCAGCGGGCGTTCGGCGCCGACCAGCTGCCCGTCGGCGTGGTCACGGGAGTGCTCGGCGGCATCTACCTGCTGTGGCTCCTCGTCATCGAGCGCAAGGCGGGGCGGATATGAGCGGGGCGGATATGAGCGGTGCGGGCACGAAGACGCGCATCGCCATCGATACGAACACCTCTGAGAGCACCGACAGGCAGGAGCGTGCCGCAGTGAACCGGCTCATCGCGGACGACGTGACCCTTGGCTACGACCAGCGCGTCATCGCGGAGAAGTTGTCCGTCGAGATCCCCGACAACTCCTTCACGGTGATCGTCGGCCCGAACGCCTGCGGCAAGTCCACCCTGCTGCGCGCCCTGTCGAGGATGCTCAAGCCCTCGGCGGGCCGTGTCCTGCTCGACGGCAACGTCATCCAGTCGATGCCCGCGAAGAAGGTCGCGCGCACGCTCGGCCTGCTCCCGCAGTCGTCCATCGCGCCCGACGGGATCACCGTGGGCGACCTCGTGGCGCGCGGCCGCTACCCCCACCAGGGGCTTCTTCGGCAGTGGTCGGCGGACGACGAGCGGATCGTGGGCGAGTCGATGGCCTCGACCGGCGTCGCCGAACTGGCCGACCGCTATGTCGACGAGCTCTCGGGCGGACAGCGCCAGCGCGTCTGGATCGCGATGGCGCTCGCCCAGCAGACCCCGCTCCTTCTCCTGGACGAGCCGACGACGTTCCTCGACATCCAGCACCAGATCGACGTGCTCGACCTGTGCGCCGACCTCCACGAGGAACAGGGCCGCACCCTCGTCGCCGTCCTGCACGACCTCAACCACGCGGCCCGGTACGCCACCCATCTCATCGCCCTGCGCGACGGCGCGGTCGTCGCCGAGGGAGCGCCGTCCGACGTCGTCACGACGGAGCTGGTGCGGGACACCTTCGGGATGGACTGCCAGATCATCGACGACCCGGAGACAGGGACGCCGCTCGTGGTGCCCGCGGCGCGGCGGGGGCGCAGGAAGCCCGCGGACGCGGTCGGCGCTGGAGCTAAAGCAGCGACCTGAGGCGGAGCAAGTCGCGCAGGCCCGCCTCCAGCTTGACCCGGCCGGAGGCCCAGGCCTTGGCGAAGTTCAGCTCGCCGTCGACCAGCGCCACGAGATCGTCGCCGGTCATGGCGAGGCGGATCTCGGCCTTCTCGCGCGGGGCGCCGGGATGCGTGTCGAGCACCGTGATCCGGCCGTTCTCGAGACGCCCCGTGAAGGTCACGTCGAGATCGGTGATGCGGCAGCTCAGCGAGCGGTCGAGCGCGGCGGCGCCGCGCACGCCGCCTTCGGCGTCCGCCAGGTTGTCCGAGAGCTTGCCCAGTGCCGCGCGGCACTCTTCCATCGTCGCCATCGTGATCGACGGTACCGCAGCGCTTCGCGGTAGCGTCGTGGCATGAACGACTCGACGCCGGGCCCCGAGCCTGAGCCGGTGGAGCCCGAGGCCGCCGAAGAGCGGGCGCAGGCGTACGACCCCGAACCGCAGACGTACGACCCCGTCGGGCCCGCGCCCCTCGGGGTGGAGCGAGTCCCGACCGGTGACGCCGAGGTGGACGGTCTGCTCCGGCGTCTCGGCGACGCGGACCACCTCGCCACGGACGGCCACATCGAGGTGTACGAGGATGTACACCGGGGACTGCGTGACGCGCTGACGGCGCTCGACGCACGCCCCGGACCGCCGGCGCCCCCGTCCATGGGGACGCCCGCGGCTTCGTCCCAGCGCTCATCCCCGTCC
Organism: Streptomyces sp. NPDC033180; assembly: GCF_055577645.1. NCBI lineage: Bacteria > Bacillati > Actinomycetota > Actinomycetes > Kitasatosporales > Streptomycetaceae > Streptomyces > Streptomyces sp. NPDC033180. Next base: position 10,710 of record NZ_JBVIPU010000004.1, read on the forward strand.
AAGCCCCAGCACTCGACCTCGTACAACAGGAGCTGAACAGAACGTGGCAGGAGTGGCACGTCGCCGCCTCGACGCCGAACTGGTCCGTCGCGAGCTCGCGCGCTCGCGCGAGCACGCCAGCCAGCTGATCGCCGCCGGGCGGGTGACCGTCGACAAGAACACCGCGACGAAGCCCGCGACGCAGGTGGAGACCGCCGCGGCCATCGTGGTCGCGGCCGATGACAGCGATCCCGGCTACGTCTCGCGCGGCGGCCACAAGCTGGCGGGCGCGTTCGCCGCGTTCGTGCCGCAGGGGCTTCTCGTCGAGGGGCGGCGCGCGCTCGACGCGGGCGCGTCCACCGGCGGTTTCACCGATGTGCTGCTGCGCGCGGGCGCATCGGGCGTCGTCGCGGTGGACGTCGGTTACGGCCAGCTCGCCTGGTCGCTGCAGAGCGACGACCGGGTCACCGTCAAGGACCGTACGAACGTACGTGAGTTGACGCTGGAGATCATCGACGGCACCCCTGTCGACCTGGTCGTCGGCGATCTCTCGTTCATCCCGCTCGGCCTGGTGCTGCCCGCCCTCGTGCGGTGCGCGGCCCCGGACGCCGACCTGGTCCTGATGGTCAAGCCGCAGTTCGAGGTCGGCAAGGAGCGTCTGGGCAGCGGCGGTGTGGTGCGCAGCGCGCAGCTGCGGGCCGATGCCGTCCGCGGCGTCGCGCGCCAGGCGTGGGGGCTCGGGCTCGGTGTGCGTGGCGTGACCGCGAGCCCGCTGCCCGGACCTTCCGGAAATGTCGAGTACTTTCTGTGGCTGCGTGCCGGGGCGCCCGAACTCGACCCGGCGGACGTTGACCGTGCCGTGGCGGAGGGGCCCCGTTGACTCAGACCCGAGTGACCCAGACCCGAGCTCGTACAGTTTTCCTGCTCGCGCACACCGGACGGCCTGCCGCCATCCGCAGTGCCGAACTCGTCGTCCAGGGGCTGCTGCGCAGCGGCATCGGCGTACGGGTCCTGGAGGCGGAGGCGGCCGATCTGCCGCTGCCGCCCGAGGTGGGCACGGTGAAGGAGGCCACTCCCCAGTGCCTCGACGGCTGTGAACTGCTCGTCGTGCTCGGCGGCGACGGCACGTTGCTGCGTGGCGCCGAGTTCGCCCGCGCCTCCGGGGTGCCGATGCTCGGCGTGAACCTGGGACGTGTCGGCTTCCTCGCCGAGGCCGAGCGCGACGACCTCGACAAGGTCGTCGACCGGGTGGTGACGAGGGCGTACGAGGTCGAGGAGCGGATGACCATCGACGTCGTCGTGCGCAGCAACGGCGGTGTCGTGCACCGCGACTGGGCGCTCAACGAAGCCGCCGTGCAGAAGATGTCGGCCGAGCTGATGCTCGAGGTCGTCCTGGAGATCGACGGGCGTCCGGTCACCGGCTTCGGCTGCGACGGCATCGTGTGCGCGACGCCGACCGGCTCCACGGCGTACGCCTTCTCCGCGGGCGGGCCCGTCGTGTGGCCGGAGGTGGAGGCGCTCCTGATGGTGCCGATCAGCGCCCACGCCCTGTTCGCCAAGCCCCTGGTGACCTCCCCGGACTCGGTGCTCGCCGTCGAGGTCCAGCAGCACACGTCGCACGGGGTGCTGTGGTGCGACGGCCGGCGGACCGTGGAACTGCCGCCGGGCGCGCGGGTCGAGGTGCGCAGGGGAGAGGTGCCGGTGCGGCTCGCGCGGCTGCACCACGCGTCGTTCACCGACCGCCTCGTGGCCAAGTTCGCGCTGCCGGTTTCGGGGTGGCGCGGGGCGCCGCATTAGCCTTCGGCTGGAGGGGCGGTGATGACCTGCGGGCCGGTGGGGGCTGGTCGCGCAGTTCCCCGCGCCCCTTACGGGGCGTGGAGCCGCCCGGTTGGCTCCTTGCCGGTTACGTTGAGCTGACCACGGAGATGGCCCTCCTCCGCATGGCCGCACCTACCGGGAGCCCTGTGGCCAGCAGGGTGAGGAGGAGGGTGCCCGTCGCGATCCCTGTCGGCACGGCCCACGGCAGGTGGGGGAGTGACGAGCCGAAGGCCGTGCTGAGGATGGGGGCCAGCGTGCCGAGCGCGATCGCGGTGCCGAGCAGCAGCGCCGTCCCCGCGATGACCACGGCCTCCCAGGCCGCCATCGCCCGCACCTGGACGCGCTGACTGCCCACCACCCGCAGCAGGGCGACATCGCGGCGACGCTCGAAGGAGATCATGGCGAGCGTGTTCGCCGCGGCGATCGCGGCGAAGCCCGCGTAGAGCCCTGTGCCCACATAGTCGAGCCAGACCTCGCCCGTGCTGCCCGCCGAACCCGTGTGGTGCTGCGCCGTCGTGTGCATGCCGATCTTGGTCAGGCCGAAGCCCACGACCAGGACGAGCGGCACGACCGCGGCGGAGAAACGGCGGGGCTGCGAGCGGACGTTCAGCATCGCCAGGCGCGCGCTGCTGCCGAACCGGCCCACCAGCGCGGAGACCAGCCAGGCCGCGGGCCCGATGATCCGCGGGCCGAGCAGCCCCGCGCCGACGCAGAAGAGGATCAGGACGAGGAAGGCGCCCTCGCTCGCCTCGTCCGCGGGCTGCTTCGAAAGCAGTACGGAGACGGCGCAGGCCCCCGCGACCGCGATCAGGCCGAGCGGCGCCCGGAGCATGCCGAGCCCCCGCTGCCCCGTCGCCGCCTCGCTCAGGGCTCGGGCCGGGCGCAGCAGCGAGAACCGCAGTGCCGAGAGGAGCGCGGCGAGCGTCGTCGTCACCACGGCCACGCCGATGCACACCGGCAGGGCGACCCAGCCGAACCGGAAGTCCACCTCGGCGGGGAGCAGCCCGTGCGACACCATGCCCGCGTGCCACCAGCGCGCGACGAGGCCGCCGACCACGAAGCCGGCGAGCGCCGCCGGGATCGAGGCGGCGAGGGCCTGGACGGCCACCGCACGGCGGACCTGGTGGGGCTTGGCGCCGATGGAGCGCACCATGGCCAGCTCGCGGTGCTGCTGCGTGACGGCCGTGCCCATCGTCGACGCGACCACGAATATCGACATGTAGATCGACCCGATGAGCAGGACGACGGCCATGTCGCCCACGCCGTTCTCGGTGATCTGCCTGCGGGCTCGCGGGGAGAGCCCGTCGGTGCCCGTCGTGCCGAGCATCATCGTCGACGCGCTGACCACGGTCGCCGCGAAGAGCGCGGCCACCGCCGTGCCCATGAATGCCGGGCGGTGCGCGCGCAGCGCCGCCTGTGCCAGTCCTGTTCCCATGTTGATCATGGTGGGGTGCCGGGTCACTCGTGCACCAGGAGGCTGCCAGGAAGATCATGGTGGGGTAATCCCCACCCCCCCTGGTAGCCCCCCCCGAGAGTCCCACCCCCTGCGAGTGACAGCGTCCGTTCGGTCCGCCTTTGCCACCTGCGTCTTCGTGCAAGGAAGGTGGAAGGAGGCCAGGGGCCGTCGCACACCTGGCCCATGACCTCGTAAGGTCGTGTCCGTGTTGGAGGAGATGCGGATACGGTCGCTCGGAGTCATCGACGACGCGGTGGTCGAGCTGTCGCCGGGGTTCACCGCCGTGACCGGCGAGACCGGTGCGGGCAAGACGATGGTGGTCACCAGCCTTGGCCTGCTGCTCGGCGGACGCGCGGATCCCGCTTTGGTGCGGATCGGCGCCAAGGCGGCGGTGGTGGAGGGGCGGATCACTGTGCCCGCGGATGCCACGGCTGCCGTGCGCGCGGAGGAAGCGGGGGCCGAACTCGACGACGGGGCGCTGCTGATCAGCCGTACGGTCTCGGCGGAGGGGCGCTCGCGTGCGCACCTCGGCGGGCGGTCGGTCCCGGTGGGACTGCTGTCCGAGCTCGCCGACGACCTCGTCGCGGTGCACGGTCAGACGGACCAGCAGGGCCTGCTCAAGCCGGCCCGGCAGCGCGGTGCCCTCGACCGGTACGCGGGCGACGCGGTCACCGTGCCGCTGGCCAAGTACACGGCGGCGTACCGCAGGCTGCGGGCCGTGACGACCGAGGTCGACGAGATCACCACGCGCGCGCGTGAACGGGCCCAGGAGGCCGATCTGCTGCGCTTCGGCCTCGACGAGGTCGCCGGCGTGGAGCCGCGCGAGGGCGAGGACACCGAACTGGCCGCCGAGGCCGAGCGGCTCGGCCACGCGGAGGCCCTCGCCTCCGCCGCCACGGCCGCGCACGCCGCACTCGCCGGTGTCCCCGAGGACCCGGAGGGTGTCGACGCCACGACGCTGGTGGCGGGCGCCCACCGGGCCCTTGAGGCGGTGCGTTCCCACGACCCCGCCCTGGCAGCGCTCGCCGAGCGGATCGGCGAGATCGGGATTCTGCTGGGCGACGTGTCGGGGGAGCTCGCGGGGTACGCCGACGACCTCGACGCCGACCCTCTGCGTCTCGCGGCGGTGGAGGAACGGCGGGCCGCACTCACGCAGCTGACCCGGAAGTACGGCTCCGACATCGATACCGTGCTCGCCTGGGCCGAGCAGGGGGCCGCGCGGCTCACCGAACTCGAGGGCGACGACGACCGCCTTGAGGAACTGACCGCAGAGCGGGACGCGCTCCGTGGTGAACTGGCGGGGCTGGCACAGGCGTTGACCGACGCGCGTCAGGAGGCGGCGTCGCGGTTCGCGGCGGCCGTCACCGAAGAGCTGGCCTCGCTTGCGATGCCGCACGCGCGCGTGACGATCGACATCACCGCCACGGAGGTGCCCGAGGGCGCGGACGGAGTGCCGGTCGACGGACGCCTCGTCGCGTACGGCCCCACGGGCGTGGACGAGGTGGAACTCCTCCTCGCCCCTCACCCCGGCGCCCCGCCGCGGCCGATCGCCAAGGGCGCGTCCGGCGGTGAGCTGTCACGCGTGATGCTCGCCGTCGAGGTCGTCTTCGCGGGCACGGATCCCGTCCCGACGTACCTCTTCGACGAGGTCGACGCGGGTGTCGGCGGCAAGGCCGCGGTCGAGATCGGCCGCAGACTCGCCCGCCTCGCCAAGTCCGCGCAGGTCGTGGTGGTGACGCATCTGCCGCAGGTGGCGGCGTTCGCCGACCGGCAGCTGCTTGTCGAGAAGACGAACGACGGGTCCGTGACGCGGTCCGGGGTCCTGGTGCTCGAAGGGGAGGACCGGGTGCGGGAGTTGTCCCGGATGCTGGCGGGCCAGGAGGACTCGGAGACTGCGCGGGCGCATGCGGAGGAGCTGTTGGCGACGGCTCGGGGGGACGGGTGACTGGCGGGTCGCCTTCAGCGGGTGGGCTTCGCGTACCGGCGATCACCGGCTCCGTCGAGTTGGTCCTCGGAGGCCGGACGGAGCTGTGACCCGCTCGGCTCGGGGGGACGGGTGACTGGCGGGTCGCCTTCGGCGGGTGGGCTTTGAGTACCGCGATCGCTGGCTCCGCCGAGTTCGTCCTCAGCCGCCGGACGGGCTGTGACCTGCTCGGCGTACGCTGAAACGCATGATCGCCCAGCGCAGCACCGCCCTTCTCGCCGCAGCCGCCGTCACCCGCGCCGCCACCACCGCTTTGCGTTCGCGCGCTCCAGGCGGAGCCGGCCGCTGGCAGCGGAAGAACTATGCCGGGCGGACAGTGGAGTTGTACGCCGGGCCCGCCGCCGCCCTCGGTGCGGCGGCGGGAGCTGTGGTGCTGCCCGCCAGGGCCCGCGCCGCCGCCGCGCTCGCCGTGCTCTCCGCGGGGGCGTGCGGGGCGTACGACGATGGGGCGGGGGAGGGTGATCCGCGCCGGGGCTTCCGTGCGCACCTGGGCGCGCTGCGGGCGGGTGAAGTCACCAGCGGGGCCGTGAAGTTGTTCGGGGTCTCCGCGGCGGGTTTTGCCGCCGGTGCGCTGCTCAAGCAGCGGCCGGTGGACAGGCTTCTTGCCGGTGTCGTGATCGCGGGCGCCGCTCATTTCGTCAACCTCGTGGACGTACGCCCGGGCAGGGCAGCCGGAGCGGTGGTCGCGCTGGGGATGCCGGGGCTGCTGCGCCAAGGCGCCGCCGGGGTACTCTCCGCCGCCGCCGTCGGAGCCGCGGCGGCCGTGCTGCCGGAGGACATCGGGGAGCGCGCCATGATCGGCGACGCGGGAGCACACGCCTTGGGCGCGGCACTCGGTCTCGCCGTCGCCGCGGGCAACGGCCGCGCGGGACTCGCCGTCCATGCGGCGGGCGTTGTGGCGGCGGCCGCGTACGGCGAGAAGGTCAGCGCCGTTGCGGGGGGAGCGGGAGGCTGGCTCCAGGGGCGCGGCAGGGCTGAGCCGTGGCCTTGCTGAGCTGAGAGCGTGCGCCTTGGCGTGGCGGCTGCGGGGGCGGTGCTGCCCGAAGGCGTGGGGGAGCGTGAAGCGCTGAGGGCGGGTGGGGTCGGCGTGGGGCTTGGGCTCGGTGGGGGTGCGGCCTTGTGGTTGAGTCCCACCGTTCAAGGTGCCGCCCGCGGTTGAGTCGTGCCGCGCGGGTGCGTCTCCTCGTTGAGGGCTGCCGCGCCCGGGGTCTCGGAAGGCTTTCGTTACGGTGTCGGCGCTGCGAAGATGCGAGGGCCGTAGGTCGTTTGCGGTGTTGAATCCCCGTTGTCCTCACCCGTGTGGGTGATCCGGGTCAGGGAGTTGCCCGGTGTGACACGGAAGAGGCCTTTCGGCGGTGCCGGAACGTCCGTGCGGGCTGGCATCCTTGGCGCAGCCCCCCGACGCCGACCCAGGAGCCCCGGCTACGTGAGCCACGTGAGCAGCCACTCACCGCACGGTCAGACCTCACTGCACACCGTGCAGGTACTGGGCGGTGGCAGCGCGGGCAGCAGCGCCCACGTCAGGTCGCTCGCGGCGGGACTCGCGGCGCGGGGCGTGCGGGTCACGGTGTGCGCCCCCAGCGATGCCGCCGGCGCCTACGACCTCACGGGCACCAGCGCCCGGCACGTCCACGTACCGCGCAGCAGCGACCCCGCGTCCGTCGCCTCCCTCCGCCTGGCCTGCGCCGACGCCGACCTCGTGCACGCGCACGGACTGCATGCCGCACTCCGGGCCGCCCTGGCGCTCACCGGCCGTCGCATCCCTCTCGTCGTCACCTGGCACACACGCGCACACGCGGAAGGCGCGCGCGCCCGCGTACTGCGCCTCCTGGAGCGACGCGCCGCCAAGGCCGCCGCCGTCGTCCTCGGCACCTCGTCCGACCTCGTCGACCGCGCCCGCAGCAGGGGCGCGCGGGACGCCCGCCTCGCCCCCGTCACGTTCCCCGCGCCGCGTCCCGCGGCAGGGGCTGTCGAGGATGCCGAAGGGCTACGACACAAGGCCCTCGCCGAACTCGGCGCCGTCGGGCGGCCATTGATCGTCACGGTCGGCACGCTCGAACGGCAGCGGGGCTATGACGTGCTCCTGGAGGCCGCGCGCGCGTGGCGCCACCTCGACCCCCTGCCGCTCCTCGTCATCGCGGGCGAAGGGCCCGAGCGCGGCGCCCTGCAGCGCCGTATCGAAGGCGAGGGCCTTCCGGTCCGGCTCGTCGGGCGGCGCGACGACGTGCCCGAGATGCTCGCGGCGGCCGATCTCGTGGTGCTGCCCACCAGTTGGGAGTCCCGCTCCGTGCTCGCCCAGGAAGCCCTGCACGCGCGCGTGCCGCTCGTCGCGACCGCCGTCGGCGGCATCCCCGAACTGGTCGGCGACGCCGCCGCGCTCGTCCCGTACGGCGACGCCGAGGCCCTGGCCACCGCCGTGGCACGCCTCCTCGCCGACCCCGCGCTCAGGGAGCGGCTCAAGGACAAGGGCACGGCCCAGGCGGCGACGTGGCCGACCGAGGACGAGACCGTCGCCCAAGTCCTCAGCGTCTACGACGAGTTGACGCAGCGACTGGCCACGTAGCGCCCCCGGGAGGTCCCGCAGCCCCTACGCCACATGCCTCCGCGCCCGCAGCGCCAGGCTCAGCGCGAGCACCGTCTGCGGGTCGTCCAGGTCCGTGCCGAGGAGTTCACTGATCCGGGCGAGGCGGTTGTAGAGCGTCTGACGGTTCAGGTGCAGTTCGCGCGCCGTCTCCGCCTTGCGTCCCGCATGGGCCAGATACGTCTGCAGGGTCGGAAGCAGTGGTGGCTTCGAGCGCTGGTCATGCGTCCTCAGCGGGCCGATCGCGCGGTCCACGAACGCCGCGAGCGCCGAGTCGTCGTAGTTGTGCAGGCGCCACAGCAGCAGGTCGATGTCCAGGCGCCGCGCGTCGTACCAGGGGCGGTCGACAAGACCCTGCGCGGCCGTCGCCGTCTCCGCCGCGTGCCGGAGCCCCGCCGACGCCGCCGCCCAGCCGCCCGCGACCCCGACCACCACGACCGGCGGCAGCGCCCCGGCTCGCTGCATCCCCGCCCGCTCCACGCCGGCCCGCAGCGCGGCGGCGACCCGGTCGGCCACCGCGGTGCGTTCGGATTCCGTACGGAGCCCAAGGAGGAGCGGGACGCGCCCCTCGACCGGCCGTACGCCGAGCAGCACCGGTACGCCCACCGCCGCGAGCTCCTCCGCCACCGCCCGCGCGAGCACGGCCCAGCCGCCGCCAGGCGGCAGCCCGTCCGCGAGCCGCATCACCACCGGGAGCAGCGGGCTCTCGCCGGGCTTGAAGCCGAGCACCCTCGCCTGGGCGGGCGCGTCCTCGGCCTGGATCCGCCCCTCCGCCAGATCGGTCAGGAAGTCGCCCCGGCCCCGCGCGGCGAGCTCCTCCTCCTGCCGGGCCTGCATCAGGACCACCGCGAGCGAGCCCGCGGCCCGCTCCGCCGCGATCCGGTGCACCGGAAGCAGCGCGGACTCCACGGCGAGCAGCACGAGCCTGGCGCGCACCGAGCCCGAGCCGGGGCCGCCGCCAGGCACATCCACGAGCAGCGCGCCCGCGGGCGGCCCGTCCTTGTGGTGGCCCCGCAGGCCCTCCCACACCTGGAGCGGATCGGCACACTCCGTGCCCGCCCCCGCGGCGTAGAGAAGCTGTCCGTCCGCTGTCTCCAGGAACACCGGGTTACCGCTGAAGTCGGCGAGGACATTCAGGACCTGGGGCACGCCGCCCCCGCCGAGCAGCGCCTCCGTGCAACGCCGGTGGACCTCCTCGGCCTGCTGGAGCAGCGCGTAGTGGCCGTTGACGATCTCGGTGTGGACCTCTTCGGTGACCGTCACGAAGGGCACTTCGCGGTGCAGCTGCACCAGCGGAAGACCCGCGGCGCGCGCCGTCTCCACTATGGCCGCGGGGAGCCGTGTGAAGCGCGGGCCCAGCTCGACGACGAGCGCCGCGATGCCGCGCTCGGCGAGCTTGCGCACGAAGACACGCTGCTCGGCGGGGCGTGCGCCGAGGCCGAGGCCCGTGGTCAGGAGCAGCTCGCCGCCCTTGAGGAGCGAGGCGATGTTCGGCACCTCGCCCGCGTGCACCCACCGCACGGTGCGCTGCAGCCGCTCGGCACCCGCGACCACCTCGGGGAGCCCGCCGCGAAGACCGGGAAGTTCCAGGGCCCGCTGCACGGTGATGCCGCCCTGAGTGCCCTGCGTGCCCTGACTTTCCATGGGGCGGACGGTACCTGCGCATACGTTCCGGGAACATCTCCGACCCGTTACGGGAATGATCTGATCCGCTCATACCCCGACAACTCGTCGCCCCGGAAGGTCAATTGCGCGACCTCCTGTCGGTTGTGGCGTACGTCACGCCACGGCAGGGTGCCCGCCATGTCAGAGCACATGCCAGAGCACATGCCAGAGCGCACGTCAGAGCACATGCCAGAGCGACCCACCCCACCCGAGGTCCACCGCCTCAAGGCGAACTCCGTCGGCCTCGTCGGCGTCGTCTTCATGGCGGTCGCCACCGCCGCGCCGATCACGGCGATGACCGGCAACCTCCCCATCGCCGTCGGCGCGGGCAACGGCACCGGAGCGCCGGCGGGCTATCTCTTCGCCACGCTCGTCCTGACCGTGTTCTCGGTCGGATACGTCGCCATGGCCAAGCGGATCACCGCCGCCGGAGCCTTCTACGGCTACATCTCGCACGGCCTCGGCCGCATAGCGGGCATGGCGTCCGGGATGCTCGCCGTCCTCGCGTACGTCGTCTTCGAGGCGTCGATCGTCGGTGTCTTCGCCTACTTCGCCAAGACCACCGTCCATGACCAGCTCGGCGCCGACCTGCCGTGGACCCTCTACGCGGCCGCGATGCTCGCCGTCACCGTCGTCCTGTCGTACTTCGACATCAACCTCACCGCGAAGGCGCTCGGCGTGATGCTGATCGCCGAGATCGCGGTCCTCTTCGCCGTCGCCACCGCCGTACTGATCCACGGCGGCGGCCCCGACGGCATCCCCGTCGAGCCGGTCAACCCGAAGAACGCCTTCACCGGCACCTCGGCAGGGCTCGGCCTCTTCTTCGCCTTCTGGTCCTGGGTCGGCTTCGAGTCCACCGCCATGTACGGCGAGGAGTCCCGCAACCCCAAGAAGGTCATCCCGCGCGCCACCCTCGTCTCGGTCGTCGGCGTCGGACTCTTCTACATCTACGTCTCCTGGATGACGATCGCGGGCAACGGCCTGAGCGGTGCCGTGAAGGTCTCGCAGTCCACGAGCCCGCTCGACCTGTTCTTCGACCCGGCCCACACCTTCATCGGGGCCTGGGCGGTCGACACCTTCCAATGGCTCCTGATCACCGGCTCGTTCGCCTGCGGCATGGCCTTCCACCAGTGCGCGTCGCGCTATCTGTACGCGATCGGGCGCGAGGGGTTCCTGCACCGCGGCCTCGGCCGCACGCACCCCACGCACGGCTCCCCGTACATCGCCTCCTACGTCCAGTCCGCGATCGCCGTCGCGTTGGTCGCCGCCTTCTGGCTCACCGGTCAGGACCCGTACATCCACCTGTACACGCTGCTCGCGATCCTCGGCACGATGGCGATCCTCATCGTGCAGACCCTCTGCTCGTTCGCCGTCATCGGCTACTTCCGCCGGAACCACCCCGAGGACCGGCACTGGTTCACGACCCTGGTCGCCCCGCTGCTCGGCGGCATCGGCATGATCGCCGTCGTCGTCCTGCTCGTGATCAACATGGACACCGCGGCGGGGACGGCGGCGGACTCCCTGTTCTTCAAGGCCATCCCCTGGACCGTCGGCCTCGTCTTCTTCGGGGGCCTGGGCCTCGGCCTGTATCTGAAGGCACGGCACCCCGCCCGCTACGAGATCATCGGCCGGATCGTCCTGGAGGACGCGGCCGAACGCACGGACGGCGACGGGGAACCCGTCGCCGTCCGGACCTGAAGGGCCTCGCCAACCGTCAGCCGCTAACCGCCGTACGCCCCGCTGGCCGTCAGCCGCAGTGCCGTGTCGATCAGCGGCACGTGGCTGAACGCCTGCGGGAAGTTGCCGACCTGGCGCTGCAGGCGCGGATCCCACTCCTCGGCGAGCAGCCCCAGGTCGTTGCGGAGCGCGAGCAGCTTCTCGAAGAGCTTGCGGGCCTCGTCCACCCGGCCGATCATCGCCAGGTCGTCCGCCATCCAGAACGAACACGCCAGGAAGGCGCCTTCGTCACCCTCGAGCCCGTCCACGCCCGCGGCGTCGCCGGTGGTCGGGTAACGCAGGATGAAGCCGTCCGACGTCGAGAGCTCCCGCTGGATCGCCTCGATCGTGCCGATCACCCGCTTGTCGTCGGGCGGCAGGAAGCCCATCTGCGGGATGAGCAGCAGCGAGGCGTCCAGCTCCTTCGAGCCGTACGACTGCGTGAACGTGTTCCGCTCCGGGTCGTAGCCCTTCTCGCAGACGTCCCGGTGGATGTCGTCGCGCAGGTCGCGCCACCTCTCCAGGGGGCCGTCCGCGTCTCCGGACTCGATGAGCTTGATCGTGCGGTCGACGGCGACCCAGACCATCACCTTGGAGTGCACGAAGTGGCGGCGCGGGCCGCGCACCTCCCAGATCCCCTCGTCCGGCTCGTCCCAGTGCGTCTCCAGATAGCGGATCAGCTTGAGCTGGAGCAGTGAGGCGTAGTCACTGCGGGCCAGGCCCGTCATGTGCGCCAGGTGCAGGGCTTCGGTGACCTCGCCGTACACATCGAGCTGGAGCTGGTGCGCGGCGCCGTTGCCGGCCCGGACCGGTGTGGAGCCCTCGTACCCGGGAAGCCAGTCGAGCTCGGCCTCGCCGAGCTCGCGCTCGCCCGCGATGCCGTACATGATCTGGAGGTTCTCGGGGTCGCCCGCCACCGCGCGCAGGAGCCACTCGCGCCAGGCGCGGGCCTCCTCGCGGTACCCGGTGCGCAGGAGCGAGGAGAGCGTGATGGCGGCGTCGCGCAGCCACGTGTAGCGGTAGTCCCAGTTCCGGGAGCCCCCGACGTCCTCCGGCAGCGACGTCGTGGGCGCGGCGACGATGCCGCCCGTGGGGGCGTACGTCAGGGCCTTCAGGGTGATCAGCGAGCGGACCACGGCCTCGCGGTACGGGCCGTGGTACGTGCAGTGGTCGACCCACTCCCGCCAGAAGTCCTGGGTGGCCGTGAGGGCGTTCTCGGGCTCGGCGGGCGGCGGCGGCTCCTTGTGCGAGGGCTGCCACGAGATGGTGAACGCGACCCGCTCACCGGGCGAGACCGTGAAGTCCGCGTACGTCGTGAGGTCCTTGCCGTAGGTCTCGGCCGACGTGTCGAGCCATACGGAGTCGGGTCCGGCGACGGCCACCGTGCGCTCGTCGACCTTGTGCACCCAGGGCACGATGCGGCCGTAGCTGAAACGCATCCGCAGGGCGGAGCGCATCGGCACCCGGCCGCTGACGCCCTCGACGATCCGGACCAGCTGCGGCGCGTCCGTGTCGCGCGGCGGCATGAAATCGGTCACACGGACCGTGCCGCGCGGGGTGTCCCACTCGGATTCCAGGATCAGCGAGTCGCCGCGGTACGTGCGCCGCGCGGCGGTCGGCGGTGGTGCGTCGGGGCTGTGAGCGGGCCCGAGGCGCCAGAATCCGTGCTCCTCCGTGCCGAGCAATCCGGCGAAGATGGCGTGAGAGTCGAAGCGGGGCAGGCACAGCCAGTCGACTGTGCCGTCCCGGCAGACCAGGGCAGCGGTCTGCATGTCTCCGATGAGTGCGTAATCCTCGATGCGCCCGGCCACGTGCATCTCCAGTCAAACGGCCACGTCGCCCTCTCGGGGGCGCTCGCTCTACGGTCAAGGCTTCGCTGTAAAACGAACTGCGCGAGCCTCTTGTTCCGGGGAACGGGCGGGGGGTGATTGCCGTTGATCGGACCGGCTCGGCAGCGAGTGTCCGAGCAGGATACGACGCACCTAGGTGATCTGCGCGCCGCTCATGGCAACCAGCCTGCGCCGAACGGGTGAGCGCCAGGTGAGGGAGGTGTGACGTGGGTGCCCGAGCGTCGCCGGAAGCAGCCCCGTCCCGTCGCTGATACCCTGGTAGCCCGTGAGCCGGTGGTCATTGAACCCCCGAACCGCAGCGACGGCACCTCCCCAGAATCCCCGGTGAGGGTGCCGGTACGCACCCTTCAGACCGCGACCACGGGAGCCCCCTCTTGGCCATGCAGCCCAAGTCCACGACGACCAAGCACATCTTCGTCACCGGGGGTGTCGCCTCTTCCCTCGGCAAAGGTCTGACTGCCTCGAGCCTGGGTGCGCTCCTCAAGGCGCGCGGCCTGCGCGTCACCATGCAGAAGCTCGACCCGTACCTGAACGTCGACCCCGGCACGATGAACCCCTTCCAGCACGGTGAGGTGTTCGTCACGAACGACGGCGCCGAGACCGACCTGGACATCGGCCACTACGAGCGCTTCCTCGACGTCGACCTCGACGGCTCGGCGAACGTCACCACCGGCCAGGTCTACTCGCAGGTCATCGCCAAGGAGCGGCGCGGCGAGTACCTCGGCGACACGGTGCAGGTCATCCCGCACATCACGAACGAGATCAAGCACCGCATCCGCCGTATGGCCACCGATGACGTCGACGTCGTCATCACGGAGGTCGGCGGCACGGTCGGCGACATCGAGTCCCTGCCGTTCCTGGAGACCGTCCGTCAGGTCCGCCACGAGGTCGGCCGCGACAACGTCTTCGTCGTGCACATCTCGCTGCTTCCCTACATCGGCCCGTCCGGTGAGCTCAAGACCAAGCCGACCCAGCACTCCGTCGCGGCGCTGCGCAACATCGGTATCCAGCCGGACGCCATCGTGCTGCGCGCCGACCGCGACGTGCCGACCGCCATCAAGCGCAAGATCTCGCTGATGTGCGACGTCGACGAGGACGCGGTGGTCGCCGCCATCGACGCCAAGTCGATCTACGACATCCCGAAGGTCCTGCACACCGAGGGCCTCGACGCCTATGTGGTGCGCAAGCTCGACCTGCCGTTCCGCGACGTGAACTGGACCCAGTGGGAGGACCTCCTGGACCGGGTGCACAACCCGGACCACGAGGTCACCATCGCGCTGGTCGGCAAGTACATCGACCTGCCCGACGCCTACCTTTCGGTGACCGAGGCGCTGCGTGCGGGCGGCTTCGCCAACCGCGCCCGCGTCAAGGTCAAGTGGGTCACCTCCGACGACTGCAAGACCCCGTCGGGCGCCGCCAAGCAGCTCGGCGACGTCGACGCGGTCTGCATCCCCGGCGGGTTCGGCGACCGCGGCGTGACCGGCAAGGTCGGCGCCATCACCTTCGCCCGCGAGAACAAGATCCCGCTGCTCGGTCTCTGCCTCGGCCTGCAGTGCATCGTGATCGAGGCCGCCCGCAACCTCGCGGACATCCCCGACGCCAACTCCACGGAGTTCGACTCCGCGACCGCCCACCCGGTCATCTCGACCATGGCGGAGCAGCTGGACATCGTCGCCGGTGAGGGCGACATGGGCGGCACGATGCGCCTGGGCATGTACCCGGCGAAGCTCGCCGAGGGCTCCATCGCCCGTGAGGTGTACGACGGCAAGGAGTACGTCGAGGAGCGCCACCGTCACCGCTACGAGGTGAACAACTCCTACCGCGCCGAGCTCGAGAAGAAGGCCGGCATCCTCTTCTCCGGCCTGTCCCCGGACGGCAAGCTCGTCGAGTACGTCGAGTACCCCCGCGAGGTCCACCCCTACCTGGTCGCCACCCAGGCGCACCCGGAGCTCCGCTCGCGCCCGACCCGCCCGCACCCGCTCTTCGCGGGCCTGGTGAAGGCGGCAGTCGCGAGGCAGGAAGAAGCACGCCAGACGGGTAAGTAACACAAGAGCGATACGGTTGCCGGGGTACGGGCCTTATGAGGCGCGTGCCCCGGTTTCTGTTTGCACGTGTGGGAGGACAGGGCGACATGACGATCAAGGACACCGCCGAGGAGTGGCAGGTCACGGCGACGGAAACGCCCTTCGTGGGGAACAAGACCTCCGTCCGCACCGACGACGTGGTGATGCCCGACGGGACCGTCGTCCACCGCGACTACCAGGTGCACCCCGGCTCGGTCGCCGTGCTCGCCCTGGACGACGCGGGCCGCGTCCTGGTGCTGCGCCAGTACCGCCACCCCGTACGCCACAAGCTCTGGGAGATCCCGGCCGGGCTGCTCGACATCCCCGGCGAGAACCCCCTGCACGCCGCCCAGCGCGAGCTCTACGAAGAGGCGCACGTCAAGGCCGAGGACTGGCGTGTCCTGACCGACGTCTACACCACCCCCGGCGGCTGCGACGAGGCCGTGCGCATCTTCCTCGCGCGCGACCTCTCCGAGGCCGAGGGCGAGCGCTTCGAAGTCTCCGAGGAGGAGGCCGACATGGAGCTGGCGCGCGTACCGCTCGAAGAGCTCGTACGGGGCGTGCTCGCCGGTGAGCTGCACAACAACTGCCTCGTCGTGGGTGCCCTTTCGCTGACCGCCGCGCTCAGCGGTGACGGCGTCGACGCGCTGCGCCCCGCGGACGCTCCCTGGCCCGCGCGCCCCTTCGAGGCCTGAGAGGCCGCGCTCTGCGCCATTGGAGCTCGCAGTGTGACGATCTGCTGATCCGATCGGGGGACCTGTGCGCGCCGCTCGCCGGGGGAGGGGGCAGGGCCTGAACTAGGCTCTGGAAGCGTCCCGACCGGATTCCCGGCGGGTTCGCGCGCAGGCGGACGGAGCATGGCCCGTGACGGATCAGGCGGTCGACACGGACGGTTCGGCAGCGGGCGGCGCGGTGCCGCGGCCCGCTCCGGCCCAGACCTCCGAGGACGGTCAATTCGTCGGCCGTCGCAGGGAGTTGAAAGAGCTCCGGGCCGACATCGACCGCGCGGGGCTCGACACCATCTCGGGCCGCAAGGCGCCCAGGGCGCGCGTGCTCCTCATCGCGGGCCGCCCCGGCTCGGGGCGCACCGCGCTCGCCGAGGAACTCGCGCGGCAGGTCGCCGACGACTACCCCGACGGCGTGCTCCGCGCCCAGCTCACCGAACCCGACGGCGCGCGCGTGCCCACGGAACGCACCGCCCGCGAACTCCTGGACGCGCTCGAGGTCCCCGCACCCCCCGGGGCCGATGAGGACGAGCTCGCCGAAGTGCTCCGCGAGGCCCTCGCGGGCCGCAGGGCCCTGCTGCTCCTCGACGACGCCGCGGACGCCGAGCAGGTCGACCCGCTGCTCCCGGACGCACCCGAGTGCCTGGTCGTCGCCGTGTCGGAGGGCCCGCTCACCGGGATCCCGGACGTGCGGCCGTGCACCCTGGGCGGCCTGGACACCGCCGCGGGGGTCGAACTGCTCTCCCGTGCGGCGGGCCCGGTGCGCATCACCGTCGACCCGCGGTCGGCGGAGAGCCTGGTCGAGGCGTGCGCCGCGCACCCCGCCGCCCTCGTCCTGGCCGGCGGCTGGCTCTCCGGGCGGCCCAAGGCGGCCGTCGCCGATCTGGCCAAGCAGGTGCACGACCGGCCCGAGGACGACACCGCGCCCGGCGCCCTCGCCCGCATGTTCCAGCTCTCGTACACCTCGTTGCCGGGGGCGGCGGCGCGGATACTGCGCTACCTCTCCCTCGCCCCGGCCGGCTACGTCGACCCGCACACCGCGTCCGCGCTCGCGGGCTGCTCGGTCTCCGCCGCCCGCACGACCCTGGACGACTTCGTGAAGCTCGGCCTGGTCAGGGCCGTGGATTCGTCACTTCCGCAGTACGACCTGCCGGCCTGCCTGGTGCCGCTGCTGCGCGCACGCACCGAGAGCCAGGACCGCGCCGCCGAGGTGCAGCTCGCGCGGGCCAGGATGCTGGAGCGGACCGTACGCCTGCTCCAGTCCTGCCGGGCGATCACGGAGCCGGACAGCTCCGGGGCCCGCAAGAAGCTCGCAGGACTGCCGCGGGCCCTGCGCTTCCCCCACCCCGGCGCCGCCGCCGAGTGGCTGTGCGTCCGGCGGCCCGCCCTGCTTGCCGCGGCCCGCCTCGCGGTCGCCGACGGGGAGCTCGACACCCTCGCGCGACGCCTGATGGCGGCCCTGACGCGGGCCCTGGTCGCCCACCGGGGTACGGAGGAGGCGGCCCCCGAGCTGTACGGCATCCACCGCCTCGTCCTCGATGTCGCCGAGCGCCGGAATCTGCCCCGCGAGAAGGCGGCGGCCCTCCTGAATCTCGCGGATCTGGACGCGAGGACGGGACGTACGCAGGAGGCGCTGGTGCGCTACCGGCTCGCTCTTGACGCCGGACGGGAAGCGAATGACCCGTACGCGACCGGCCGCGCGATGGAATCCGTAGGCGGCGCCTACCAGGAGCTCGGGGACTGGTCGCGGGCATCGGACTGGTTCGGGCGTGCCCTCGCCCATCGGCTGGCGCGGGGCGAGCGCACCGACGCCGCACGGCTCTACGGCCGCATCGGAACGGCGCACACCTACGCGGGCCGCTACGGCGAGGCGCTGCGCAACTGGAGCTCGGCCGTCACCGGACACCGCAAGACCGGTGATGTGGCGGGCCAGGCGCGGGCGTTGAGCGAGCTGGCGCGGGTGCAGGAGTACGCGGGGCGGCCCGAGGAGTCGCTGCGCACCTGCCAGGAAGCCGTCGAGTGGGCGCGGCAGGCCGGTGACGTTCGTCTCCAGGCGGCGCTGCAGCTCAGGCTGGCCGACACCCTCGACCGGCTCGGCGACCCGGCGGCCGCCCGGCTGCACCGCGCTGCCGCCGAGCGCATCCTGGGAATGGAGCTCGAGGAGGTCAGGGGCCTTGCATCGAAGGATTCGAAGGATGGACCCGGGGCTTCCGCCTACGAAATCCGTAGCGCTTCCGCAGAAGATTGATGCATTGAAAGGCTAGACAGCGAGAAGTCCTTCATTAGACTGGCTCCGCCGCGTACTTCCGTGGTGTCTCCGATGCGCCCTCTTGTGTATCGGTATGTAGTGCATTGCCCGAAGAAACCCTGAGCCAAGAGGACCGTGATCGACGTGAAGGTCGGCATCCCCCGCGAGGTCAAGAACAACGAGTTCCGGGTGGCCATCACCCCCGCCGGCGTGCACGAGCTGGTGCGCCACGGCCACCAGGTCGTCATCGAGCGGAACGCCGGTGTCGGCTCCTCGATCACGGACGCGGAGTACGTCTCCGCGGGCGCCGTCATCCTGGACACCGCCGACGAGGTCTGGGCCACCGCCGACCTCCTCCTGAAGGTCAAGGA
Organism: Streptomyces sp. NPDC033180; assembly: GCF_055577645.1. Taxonomy (NCBI): domain Bacteria; kingdom Bacillati; phylum Actinomycetota; class Actinomycetes; order Kitasatosporales; family Streptomycetaceae; genus Streptomyces; species Streptomyces sp. NPDC033180. Next base: position 29,166 of record NZ_JBVIPU010000004.1, read on the forward strand.
GCCGGTCGCGGAGGAGTACCACCGCCTCCGCAAGGACCAGACCCTCTTCACCTACCTGCACCTGGCCGCGTCCAAGGAGTGCACGGACGCGCTCCTGGAGTCCGGCACCACCGCCATCGCGTACGAGACGGTCGAGACCGCCAACCGCGCGCTCCCGCTGCTCGCCCCGATGTCCGAGGTCGCGGGCCGCCTGGCCCCGCAGGTCGGCGCCTACCACCTGATGGCCGCCCAGGGCGGCCGCGGTGTCCTGCCCGGCGGTGTCCCGGGTGTCGCGGCCGGCAAGGCCGTCGTCATCGGCGGTGGCGTCTCCGGCTGGAACGCCGCGCAGATCGCCATCGGCATGGGCTTCCACGTGACCCTGCTCGACAAGGACATCAACAAGCTCAAGGAGGCGGACAAGATCTTCGGTACGAAGATCCAGACCGTCGTCTCCAACGCCTTCGAGCTCGAGAAGGCCTGCCTCGACGCCGACCTCGTCATCGGCGCCGTTCTCATCCCGGGTGCCAAGGCGCCGAAGCTCGTCACCAACGAGCTCGTGTCGCGGATGAAGCCGGGAAGTGTCCTTGTCGACATCGCGATCGACCAGGGCGGCTGCTTCGAGGACTCGCACCCGACGACGCACGCCGAGCCGACCTTCCCGATCCACAACTCGGTGTTCTACTGCGTCGCCAACATGCCCGGCGCGGTGCCCAACACCTCGACGTACGCGCTGACCAACGCGACGATGCCGTACATCGTCGAGCTGGCGAACCGCGGCTGGGTCGAGGCGCTGCGCCGTGACCACGCGCTCGCCCTGGGCCTCAACACCCATGACGGCAAGGTCGTTTACAAGGAGGTCGCCGAGTCGCACGGCCTCGAGCACGTCGAGCTCGAGACGCTCCTCGGCTGAACCTGACCGCTTTCGTCAACGAAAGTCGTCAATCTCACGCCCACGGCCGGACCTTGAGAGGGGTCCGGCCGTATGCGTATGTCCGTGGACATGGTCAACTCGCCTTGAACGTAACCCTTTAACCGATTCGCACACCCCGGAAATGTGCCAACGGCACCCCGCGCGCCCTTGACATGGGGGCGTTCGATTGCCGACACATCGGGCCGGGTCCGGCGGATTGTGTTGCTGCGGACCGGTGACACGCCATAGAGTCGCCAACCGTCGGCATGGTGCCACGCTGACCTATCGAGAAATTTCCTGGTCACCAAGGAGGTAAGACGACTTGTGAATGAGTCGACATTTGCTCCCGGGGGTGGTCAACCAGGAACCTCTGAGCGGGGCCAAGGACCCGTGGGGCTCGAGGCTGTCGGCTCCGTCGCTGTCCGCACCTTCGCAGCCCGCCAGAACCCCCAGCAGGCACAGCCGACTGGGGCGACCCAGTCGACATCGTCTGCACCCCAGAGCATGGATGGCCATCACGTGAACGCCATGGCCGGCGACCGGAGTGGCGAGAACACCACCCACACCCAACTCGCCGACTACGAGGAACTGCCCCAGGGGCACTTCTACGACCCTGACGCCGAGTACGAGCCCGATCCCGAGTACGCGGCCACGCTGGCCCCGGACGCGGCCCGTCAGCGCCGTGAGCGCATCGGTCCCACCGGACGCCCGCTGCCGTACTTCCCGATTCCGGGTCCGCTGACCGACCACGGTCCCGCGAAGATCATCGCGATGTGCAACCAGAAGGGCGGCGTGGGCAAGACGACGTCGACCATCAACCTGGGTGCCGCGCTCGCGGAGTACGGACGCCGGGTCCTGCTCGTCGACTTCGACCCGCAGGGCGCCCTCTCGGTGGGCCTCGGGGTGAACCCGATGGAGCTGGACCTGACGGTCTACAACCTGCTCATGGAGCGGGGCATGTCGGCGGACGAGGTGCTGCTGAAGACGGCGGTCCCGAACATGGACCTGCTGCCCAGCAACATCGACCTGTCCGCCGCCGAAGTGCAGTTGGTGAGCGAGGTCGCGCGCGAGTCCACGCTGCAGCGGGCGTTGAAGCCGCTGATGCAGGACTACGACTACATCGTGATCGACTGCCAGCCCTCGCTCGGCCTGCTCACCGTGAACGCCCTGACGGCGGCTCACAAGGTGATCGTGCCGCTCGAGTGCGAGTTCTTCGCGCTGCGCGGTGTGGCCCTGCTGACGGAGACCATCGAGAAGGTCCAGGAGCGGCTCAACCCCGACCTGGAGCTCGACGGCATCCTGGCCACCATGTACGACTCCCGCACGGTGCACAGCCGTGAGGTGCTCGCGCGGGTGGTCGAGGCCTTCGACGATCACGTGTACCACACGGTGATCGGACGCACGGTCCGCTTCCCGGAGACCACGGTCGCCGGTGAGCCGATCACGACGTACGCATCGAACTCGGTCGGCGCGGCCGCTTATCGCCAGCTCGCCAGGGAGGTGCTCGCCCGGTGTCACGCCGAGTGAGTCTGCCGGGGGCCGACGAACTGTTCCGTACGACCGGGGGGATGGCGCTGACGTCGTCGTCCCCGCGTCGCCAGGCGAACGGCGAGGCGCGGGTGCCGTCGCCCGCGGGCGAGAGCGACGAGACCGCCGCCGGTGACGCACGCGGCGGTGCCGCGGCGGGAGATGGCGGCGGTGCCGCCGAACACGGCGCCGCCGACGCGGAGTCGGGCGAATCCCGCAGCCGGTCGGCCGCCGCCGATGCCGAGCAGGACGGGCGCCGTTCCGCCCAGGGCCAGGAAGACGCCGCGCAGAGCGGCGGCGGCCGGGCCGCCAACTCCTCCTCCACGGCACAGGCGCGGCGGCGCGCGCGGGCTGCCAACCGGCGGCCGAGCGGGCGCGAGCGGCACGACGAGAAGATCACCGTGTACGTGTCCGCCGAGGAGCTGATGGACCTGGAGCACGCGCGTCTGGTGCTGCGAGGCGAGCACGGGCTCGCCGTCGACCGCGGGCGGATCGTCCGCGAGGCGGTGGCTGTCGTTCTCGCGGATCTCGAGTCCCGCGGGGACGCGAGCATTCTCGTACGACGGCTTCGCGGGCGGTAGCGGTAGCGTTCCCGCCTGATGGCAACGACCGACGACTCCGCACCACCTGCCCCTCGCCGTGCCCTGGGGCGGGGCCCCGGGGTGGCTCCCGCGGAGCCCGAACCGGAGCCTCGGTCGGCCCCCGAGCCGGAACCGCCGGCGCCTCCCGAGCCGGACGACGGGCGGTTCAAGGTCCGGCTCGCCAACTTCGAGGGTCCCTTCGATCTGCTGCTTCAGCTCATCTCGAAGCACAAGATGGACGTCACCGAAGTCGCGCTGTCCACGGTGACCGACGAGTTCATGGCGTACATCCGCGCCATGGGGCCCGACTGGGATCTGGATCAGACCACCGAGTTCCTCGTGGTCGCCGCCACCCTGCTCGACCTCAAGGCGGCCCGTCTCCTGCCGACCGCCGAGGTCGAGGACGAGGCGGATCTCGCGCTGCTCGAAGCGCGGGACCTGCTCTTCGCGCGGCTGCTGCAGTATCGCGCGTACAAGCGGATCGCCGACATCTTCAGCGGGCGGCTCGACGAGGAGGCGCGGCGCTATCCGCGGACCGTCGGCCTGGAGGCCCACCACGCTGAGCTGCTGCCCGAGGTCGTCATCAGCATCGGCGCCGAGGGGTTCGCCGCTCTCGCCGTGAAGGCGATGCAGCCCCGGGCGAAGCCCCAGGTGTACGTCGACCACATCCACGCGCCGCTGGTCTCCGTGCAGGAGCAGGCGGGCCTTGTCGTGGCCCTGCTCCGGGAGCGGGGCGAGGTCAGCTTCCAGGTGCTCGTCGAGGACGCGGGGGACACCCTCACCGTAGTCGCCCGTTTCCTGGCGCTCCTGGAGCTGTACCGCGAGAAGGCCGTGGAGCTGGACCAGGAGACCGCTCTGGGCGAGCTGATGGTGCGGTGGACCGGCGGGGACGGCGATGGGCAGCCGACGGTGACCGACGAGTTCGACCGCGCGCCCGAGGTGACGGGTGAGACGAGTGAGGAGACGGCCACATGAGCGTGGAGAACCCTGTGAGTCCCGCGAGCCCCGCGGGCGACCTGGTGGGCGCCGTCGCCGATCTGGAGCTGCGGCCCGCCCTGGAGGCCGTCCTCATGGTCGTCGACGAACCGGCCACCGAGGAACACCTCGCCAAGATCCTCGACCGGCCACGGCGGCAGGTCGCCGACGCGGTGCGGGAGCTGGCCGACGAGTACACGGTGCAGAAGCGGGGCTTCGAGCTGCGGCTCGTGGCGGGCGGCTGGCGGTTCTACACCCGGCCCGAGTACGCCGCGGCCGTCGAGCGCTTCGTGCTCGACGGGCAGCAGGCACGGCTCACCCAGGCGGCCCTGGAGACCCTCGCGGTCGTCGCGTACCGTCAGCCGGTCAGCCGTTCCAGGGTCTCCGCGGTGCGCGGAGTGAACTGTGACGGCGTGATGCGGACGCTTCTCCAGAGGGGGCTGGTGGAGGAGGCGGGCGCGGAACCCGAAACAGGTGCGATCCTGTACAGGACGACGAACTACTTTCTGGAGCGGATGGGCCTGCGCGGCCTGGACGAGCTCCCGGAGCTCGCGCCTTTCCTCCCCGAGGCGGAGGCGATCGAGGCCGAGACGCTGGAAGGCGTTCCGTCGTTCGATCCGGACGCACCCGATGCGCCGGGTTACGAGTACACCGAGGGCACAGTCGACTAACGGAAATTTGATGCGAAGCAGCAACGGCAGGAACAGCAGCGGAAACAACGGCGGGAGCCGTGGTGGCAACAGCGGCAGCCGTGGCAGCAGCGGTGGGCGCGGAAGCGGCGGCGGTCGCGGAAGCGGCGGCGGCGCCGGACGCGGCAGCGGTGGCGGGCGTGACTACCGGGGTTCCGGTAACAGCCCCGACCGGCAGGGTCGCGGCGCCGGTGGCGCGCGCGACGACCAGGCACCCAAGCGCGAGAGCAAGCCTCGTCCCGAGGAGCGCCGCTACGACGTAGGCGGCGATGCCTCCAAGAAGGGCCGTGGCGCGGCAGCCCGCGGTGGCGCCAAGGGCGGCCCCAGGGCGCCTCAGGGCTCCGACAGGGGTACCCGGCGCGGCGCGGGAGCTCCCGCGACCTCCCGTGAGTACGACGCGCGGCAGGAAGAGCGCAACCGCGAGCGTTACGCGGGCAAGCCCAAGGTCAGCCCGCCCAAGACCTTCCCCGGCGCCGAGCAGGAGGGCGAGCGGCTGCAGAAGATCCTCGCGCGCGCGGGCTACGGCTCACGGCGTGCCTGCGAGGAACTGGTCGAGCAGGCCCGCGTCGAGGTCAACGGCGAGATCGTGATGGAGCAGGGCCTGCGGGTCCAGCCGGAGCGTGACGAGATCAAGGTCGACGGCCTGACGGTCGCGACCCAGTCGTACCAGTTCTTCTCGCTGAACAAGCCCGCCGGCGTCGTCTCCACCATGGAGGACACCGAGGGGCGCCAGTGCCTGGGCGACTACGTGACCAACCGCGAGACGCGGCTGTTCCACGTGGGTCGCCTGGACACCGAGACCGAGGGTGTCATCCTGCTCACCAACCACGGTGAGCTGGCCCACCGCCTCACGCACCCGAAGTACGGCGTGAAGAAGGTCTACCTCGCGCACATCGTCGGTCCGATCCCTCGTGACCTGGGCAAGCGGCTCAAGGACGGGATCGAGCTGGAGGACGGGTACGCCCGCGCCGACCACTTCCGTGTCGTCGAGCAGACCGGCAAGAACTACCTGGTCGAGGTGACCCTGCACGAGGGTCGCAAGCACATCGTGCGCCGCATGCTCGCGGAGGCCGGTTTCCCGGTCGACAAGCTGGTGCGGACGTCCTTCGGGCCGATCACGCTCGGCGACCAGAAGTCGGGGTGGCTGCGCAGGCTGTCCAACACCGAGGTCGGCATGCTGATGCAGGAGGTCGACCTCTAGGCGAGCCCGAGGCCGACTGAGGCGGCCGGTCCCTGCACGCGCAGGGGCCGGCCGCCTTTTTGCGTGTTGCTTGCGGGGTGCACCACCTCCCCTTTATAGTCAGAGCGACTATAAAGGGGAGGTGGTGGGCCATGCAGGGCTACGACAAGTACGCCTTCGAGCCGTTCGCCGTCACCGTCGACCTCGCCGTCCTCACCGTCCGAGCAGGCCGTCTGCACGTGCTGCTCGTCGAGCGCGGCCAAGAGCCGTACGCGGGATGCTGGGCGCTGCCCGGCGGATTCGTGCTGCCCAAGGAGTCCGCCGAGACCGCGGCGGAGCGTGAGCTCGCCGAGGAGACCGGCCTCACGGACAGCGCCGGGCTCCACCTGGAGCAGCTGCGCACCTACAGCGAACCGGACCGCGACCCGCGGATGCGGGTCGTGTCGGTGGCCTTCGCGGCGCTCGTCCCCGACCCTCCCGCGGTGCGCGGCGGCAGCGACGCGGCCCGCGCGGAGTGGCTGCCGTACGGCAGCCGGGGGCCGCTCGCCTTCGACCACGACCGGATCCTCGCCGACGCCCACGACCGCGTCTGCGCCAAGTTCGAGTACACCGGCCTCGCCACCGCCTTCTGCCCGCCCGAGTTCACGCTCGGCGAGCTGCGGCAGGTCTACGAGACGGTGTGGGGCGCCGAACTGGACCCGGCCAACTTCCGACGCAAGGCGCTCGGCACGGCCGGCTTCGTCGAGGCGATCCCCGGGGCCGCGCGCCTGACGGGCGGCCGGGGCAAACCGGCGGCTCTCTACCGGGCGGGCCCGGCGACCTCCCTGCACCCGCCGCTGCTCCGCCCTTCGATCGTTCCCCCGGAAGGAAAGCCCTCATGAAGCGTGCCGCCACCGGATCCCTGACAGGCCTCGCCCTGGGGGACGCGCTCGGCTTCCCGACCGAGTTCAACGACGTGCCGTCGATCCTCGCCAAGTGCGGGCCCTGGCGGGAGATGGAGCTGCCACGGCCCGCGATCGTCACGGACGACACGCAGATGACGCTCGCGCTGGGCCGCGGCCTGCGGACGGCCATGGAGCGGGGACTGCTCGGGCCGAAGCGGATGGAGCGGCCGGTGCGCGAGGAGTTCGTGGAGTGGTACCAGTCGCCGGAGAACAACCGCGCGCCCGGCAACACGTGCCTCAAGGCCTGCTACCTCCTGAAGACCGGTAAGCCATGGGAGGAGGCGAGCCAGGTGCACTCCAAGGGCTGCGGCGCCAACATGCGCGTCGCGCCGATCGGACTCGTCCCCGGCCTGAGCGACGAGCAGCGGGCGGGCGCGGCGCAGCTGCAGTCCGCGCTCACCCACGGCCACCCCACGGCGCTCGCCGCGTCGGACCTCACGGCGCACGCCGTGCGGCTGCTCGCGGAGGGCGCCGAGCCGACGGGTCTCGTCGGGCTGCTGCGCTCGTACGCCTACGAGAACCGGGAGACGTACCACGGGCGTTGGCTCGGCGAGCTGTGGGCGCGGGGCGACGATCCGATGCCGGGGATGTTCATCGCCCGTGGCTGGGACGAGTGCCTGGGTGTCCTCGAACGCCTCGAGTCCGCGCTGAGGCACGCCAACCCGGAGACGGACCCCTGCCTGGCCACGGGTGAGGGGTGGGTCGCCGAAGAGGCGCTCGCCACGGGGCTGCTGTGCTTCCTGCAGTTCGTGAACGAGCCCGTGACCGCTCTGCGCAGGGCCGCGTGCACCTCGGGCGACTCCGACTCGATCGCGTGCCTGACCGGCGCCTTCGCGGGAGCCCACCTGGGCGCGGACGCCTGGCCCGCCGCGTGGGCGGAGCGCATCGAGTACCGGGGGGAGCTGCTCGGGCTGGGGGCGCTCTGGGATTCTTGAGCCATGACTGTGGACCTGGGCCCGGACCTCTACGCCGATCTCGCCTCCGTCGCGGCGGAGCAGACGGACCCGCTGCTGTTCGCGACGGTCTCCGGGGCGCATCTGTACGGCTTCCCGTCCCGCGACTCCGACGTCGATCTGCGCGGGGTGCACCTGCTGCCCGTGGCCGAACTGGTGGGGCTGCGGGAGCCAGAGGAGACCCGCTCGAAGATGTGGGACCACGAGGGCGTGGAAATGGACCTCGTGACGCACGACCTGCGCAAGTTCGTGCGACTGATGCTGCGGCACAACGGCTACGTCCTGGAACAGCTGCTCTCGCCGCTGGTGGCGCACACGACCGACGTCCACGCGGAGCTCGTCGCGCTCGCGCCCACCGTCCTCACCAGTCATCACGCCCACCACTACCGGGGATTCGCCAAGACCCAGTGGCGGCTCTTCGAGAGGAACGGCGAGCTCAAGCCGCTGCTCTACACCTTCCGCGCCCTGCTGACCGGGATACACCTGATGCGCAGCGCTTCCCTGGTCGCCCATCTGCCCACGCTCGTGGGGGAGGCGGGCGACTGGGTGGCGCCCGTCTACCTGCCCGACCTCGTCGCCGCCAAGACCGAGGCCGAACACGGCGGCGCCGACGTGGACCGTGCCCGCGTGGCCGCCGACGTGGAGCGGCTGCACGGAGTTCTGGACCAGGCGCAGGCGGACTCAGGGCTTCCTGGGGTTCACTCCGCGTTCGACGCCCTGCACGATCTCGTCGTCCGCGTACGGCTCCAGAGCTGACGCCCGCCGCACGCGGAACAGGAAGTCCGCCACGCGGTCCCGGTCCGGTTCGGCGGGGAGCGGGGTGCGCGTGGCCGACGCGTCCGCCTCCTCGGCCAGGCGGTTCATCCGGGACTCGACCTCCCGCCAGGACACCTCGCCGCGCTTGACCGCCAGCAGGGATTCACGCTGGGCGCCGACGTCGAGGGTCAGTTCGCCGGAGCGGAGCAGGTCGCGGCAGCTCGTCAGGAGGCGCAGGAGGTGCATGGCGTGCTTCCAGCGGGGTGCGCCGTGCCGGCGTACGTCCGCCTCCAGCTTCTTGTGCTGGCCGAGCGCGTAGCCCACGAAGGTGGTGTGGACCTGGCGGGACAGGAACGCGTCGCGCAGGGTCAGGAGTTCGCGGCCGGTGTCCGTCACGTGTTCCACCACGGGGGAGTGCAGGCACTCCAGGATGTTCGGGTTGGCGCGCAGGGCCAGCTCGCAGAAGCGTTCCAACTCCCAGCTGAACTGCTCGTCGTCCGGGCCGTCCACGTGCGTGGGCGGCTTCTCGAAGTGCCAGAACAGCGGGGTGGGGGCCAGGAAGACACCCCTGCGGTCGGTGTCGCTGCCGTCCGTGGCCAGGCCGAAGGCGCGCGAGCCCATCACACAGGCGTAGACGGTGTGGTTGCGGACCAGGTCCAGGGCGGTGTCCGTGGGGCGGTGCATGCCGGGAGCGTACGGCCACCGGCTAGCCGCGCGTGATCGAGTTTCCGGTGACCTTGATGTTCTGCGGGGGGAGCGGGCGCGGTGCCGGGCCGTCCGCGACCGAGGCGTCCGCCACGCGGTACCTGCTGCCGTGGCAGGCGCAGTTGATCGTGCCGTCCGCGACCTCGCTGACCGTGCAGCCCGAGTGGGTGCAGACCGCGGAGAAGGCCTTGAAGTCGCCCTCTTCGGGCTGGGTCACGACGATCTTCTCGTCCTTGAGGACCTTGCCGCCGCCCACCGGGATGTCGGAGGTCCTGGCCAACTCCTCGGCCTCGGGAGGAGGTTCGTCCTTCCCGCCCGGTTTCGAGGGCTCGGCGGAAGTGGCCTCCGACTTCGGCGGTTCTGGCTCCGCGCCCTCGTCGCCGTACTTGCTGCAACCGGCGGTCAGCGCGACCGCACCGCCCGCGGCCAGGACCGTGCGCCGCGAGGGTTGCGCGCCGCTCATGTCGTCACCCCGAACGTACGGAAGAACCACAGCGCCGACGTCCACCAGACCGCTGTGAGGACCACGAAGACCAGGCCGCCGACCACCGGAAGCAGCCAGCCGGGCAGCTTCTGTGCGCGGAGCAGCAGCATCTTGGCGCTGAACGCGCCGAAGAAGGAGCAGGCGAGCAGCGAGTGCCACATCACCCGGGTCGAGTACGTCTGGTACCCGAGGGCGTAGAGACAGTGGACCGCCACGGGGACCGACACCAGGAACGCGATCCGGCCCGACCAGCGGTGCAGCGCCGACGACCACGACGGCCCCGGCAGGCGCCCGTACACCATGAGCGCCGAGACGACCTGGACCAGCGCGAAGGCGAACGCCGTCGTGCCCAGCCAGGCCTTGACCGCGCCGGTGCTGCTGAACCCGGCGAGGTTGAAGGCCGTGCCCTCGGGGTCGTGCGTCCTGCCGTACACCCCGAGACCGACCGCGACCGCCGCGGCGACCAGGGCGGGGACGAGATAGCGTGCGGCGCTCGGACGGCGGTGGTCGCCCATGGCGGGGGGCGGGCCGAAGCCGCCCTGGGTCGCGGCGTTCGGATCGACGCTCATGGCGGCTCCCTGGTCGGGGCGGAGCGGGGTCAGGGCACGACGGGGCGGGCGGTGAGGTCGCCGCCGTCGAACGGGACGGCGCCGGTCTCCGGGTCGAGGCGCGGTGCCTTTCGCGGCCTGCCGTCCTCCTTGAGGATCCCGACCTGCCGCCCGTCGGGCAGGACGATCCAGCCGCCGTCTATCTCGGCGCCGCGCACCTCGGTGGTCGCGCGGTACAGGCCGGAGGGCTTCTTCGCCCTGGCGGCGGTGAAGTCCCGCGGCCGTTCGCCGACCTCGACCTTGCCGGTGACCGCGTTGCCGGCGAGGGTGCCGTCCAGCTTCGCGCCGTGCTTGCCGGTCAGGCGCATGGATCCGTCGTCCTCGACGTCGCCCTTCAGCCAGGACTCCGTGTCGCGGCCGTCGCAGTAGTACGCGATGGCCTTGTCGTCGCGGATCGAGACAGAGACCGCGGCGGCGTCGTCGGCCGTGCGGCCCGCGTACTCGGACTTGCCGGGAGGCCTTCTCGGCGGGCTCTTGGAGGGGCTCTCGGTGGGCGTGGGAGACGGAGCGGCCTCGGTGGGCTTCGCGGACGTGGGCGCCGACGACGCGGCGTCGGGAGAGTCCCCTCCGTACGACGAATCGCCCGTCCCTGTCGTCGCGTTGAGCGACAGCATGAACAGGGCGAGCAGCAGTCCCCCGAGAAGCGTGTAGAGCGGTCCGGAGCGCTTCATGCGGGCCTCCCCCGAGGCGTGGCCTTGCCGGCCCCTCCATGCAAGCGGACCCGCGCCCCCGGCGTCCATAGTTGAACGTCCACCAATCGGGCCAAGTGGCGACAGGGGGCGATTCGGGCGACATTGTCATGGTCTGAGGTCCGCGCCCCTTTGAGGCGCCGGCCCGGCCACTCACTCGAAAGGCGCGACCATGGCGGGTAACGATCTGGGAAGCCTTCTCGGCGGTCTCCTCGGCGGCGGCCAAGCCGGTCAAGGCGGCGCGGCAGGCGGCTCCGGAGGCGGCAACATCCTCGGCTCGCTGCTCGGCGGCCTGCTGGGCGGCGGCGCCGGCGGCAGTGGCGGCGGGCAGGGCGGTTCCGCGGGAGGCAACCCGCTGGGCGGCATCCTCGACATGATCAAGAACTCGGGCCTGGTCAGCCAGGAACAGCTGGACTCCTGGGTCGGCAAGGGCGACAACCACCCGTTGAGCCCGGACCAGGTCAAGCAGGCAGTCCCTGACGAGACCCTGGACAAGGTGGCCAACGACGCGGGTGTCAGCCGTGACGAGGCCGCCGACCAGATCGCCCAGCAGCTGCCCCAGGCGGTTGACAAGCTGACCCCCCAGGGGCAGGTACCGACGGGCTCCCTGGAGGACATCATCAAGGAGCAGAAGCTCTGATCAGGCGAAAGCTCTGACGGAGCAGAAGCTCCGACCCCACCCCGGTGGGCACGCGGCGTCCGTCTCGGCAGGCGGGCGCCGCGCACTCGTCCCCGGGGCGCTGACTACCCTTGGTCCGCACAGCAGTCGTACGAAACGCGAGCGAGGAGCAGCACTGTGGCGGTACGAGCGGTCCGGGGCGCCGTCCAACTGGAGCGGGACGCGGCCGACCACATGGACGAGCAGGTCGGCGAGCTGCTCACCGCCATCCTCGAGCGGAACGCGCTGACCCAGGAGGACCTGATCAGCATCTGGTTCACCGCGACGCCCGATCTGCACAGCGACTTCCCCGCGGCGGCCGCGCGCAGGCTCGGCATCGTGGACGTCCCGCTGATCTGCGCGCAGGAGCTGGAGATCGAGGGAGCCATGCCGCGGGTCGTCCGCGTCCTCGCCCACACAGAGTCCCCCAAGCCCCGCTCCGAGATCACCCACGTCTACCTCGGCGCCGCGGCCACCCTGCGCAAGGACATCGCCCAGTGAGAACCGCCCTCGTCATCGGCACCGGCCTGATCGGCACCTCCGCCGCCCTGGCCCTCGCGTCGCGCGGCGTGACCGTGCACCTCGCCGACCACGACCCCGGGCAGGCCCGCACGGCTGCCGCGCTCGGCGCCGGCACCGACGAAGCCCCCGAGGGAAGGGTCGACCTCTGCGTCGTCGCCGTGCCGCCCGCGCACGTCGCGGCCACGCTGGCCGACGTCATGCGGCGCGAGGCGGCCCGCGGCTACCTCGACGTGGCGAGCGTCAAGGGGGGCCCGCGCCGGGAGCTGGAGGCGCTCGGCATCGACCTCACCCCGTACATCGGCACGCACCCCATGTCCGGGCGCGAGCGCAGCGGCCCGCTCGCCGCCACCGCCGACCTCTTCGAGGGACGGCCCTGGGTCCTGACGCCCACCCGCGACACCGACACCGAGGTCCTCAACCTCGCCCTGGAACTCGTCGCCCTCTGCCGCGCGGTGCCGGTCGTCATGGACGCCGACGCGCACGACCGCGCGGTCGCGCTCGTCTCGCACATGCCGCACCTGGTCTCCAGCATGGTCGCGGCCCGCCTGGAGAACGCCGAGGAGACGGCGGTCCGGCTGTGCGGGCAGGGCATCCGTGACGTCACGCGCATCGCCGCCTCCGATCCGCGGATGTGGATCGACATCCTGTCGGCCAACCCAGGTCCCGTCGCCGACCTGCTCTCCGCCGTCGCCACCGATCTCGACGAGACGGTGACGGCACTCCGGGCGCTGCAGTCGGCGGACGACGTCAAGCGGCGCGAGGGTGCCGCCGGCGTCGAGAACGTGCTGCGGCGCGGTAACGCCGGACAGGTCCGGGTACCCGGCAAGCACGGGGCCGCCCCGACGGCGTACGAGGTCGTCGCGGTGCTCATCAACGACCAGCCGGGACAGCTGGCCAGGATCTTCGCCGACGCGGACCGGGCCGGAGTGAACATCGAGGACGTCCGCATCGAGCACGCGACGGGCCAGCAGGCGGGACTCGTGCAGCTCGTCGTGGAGCCGAAGGCGGTCCCGGTGCTCAGCGCGGCGCTGCGGGAGCGGGGCTGGGCGATCCGGCAGTAAAGGCCCGGGGCATCCGGCAGTAAGAGGTGCGCGCGGGAGCCAGTAACCTTGTGCGGGGCGTGTCCGCGTCCCGCTACCCCGTCCCCGCGTCCTGAGAGAGGTTTCGCACCCCGTGGAAACCGTGGAAACCGCCGGTTCGGCGCCCGCAGCAGTGATCGTCGCCATCGACGGGCCCTCCGGCACGGGCAAGTCGAGCACCTCGAAGGCCGTCGCCGCCCAGCTCGGCCTCAGCTACCTGGACACCGGCGCCCAGTACCGCGCGATCACCTGGTGGATGGTGCACCACGGCATCGAGCTGACGGACCCGACCGCCATCGCCGCGGTCGCGGGCAAGCCCGAGATCATCTCCGGCACCGAGCCGCTCGCCCCGACCATCACGGTCGACGGCACGGACGTCGCGGGGCCGATCCGTACGACCGACGTCACCTCCAAGGTCAGCGCCGTCAGCGCCGTCCCCGAGGTGCGCGCCCGCATCACGGAGCTGCAGCGCACCATCGCCGCGTCCGCCGAGAAGGGCATCGTCGTCGAGGGGCGTGACATCGGTACGACGGTCCTGCCCGACGCCGACCTGAAGATCTTCCTCACGGCTTCGCCCGAGGCCCGGGCCGCCCGCCGCAGCGGCGAGCTCAAGGGCTCCGACGTCGCCGCCACGCGCGAGGCGCTCATCAAGCGGGACACGGCCGACTCCAGCCGCAAGACGTCGCCGCTGGCCAAGGCCGGCGACGCCGTCGAGGTGGACACCACCGAGCTCACGCTGCAGCAGGTCATCGAGTGCATCGTCACCCTCGTCGAGGAGAAGCGGGCGGCGAAGTGACCGCGGCGCCGTCGGAACGGGGTGCGGAGGTCGGCCGCCGCATCGGCGTCGGCCTCATGTACGGCCTGTGGAAGCCCCGCGTCCTCGGCGCCTGGAAAGTCCCGGCGGCCGGCCCGGTGATCCTGGCCGTGAACCACTCCCACAACGTCGACGGTCCGATGGTGATGGGGACGGCACCCAGGCCGACGCACTTCCTCATCAAGAAGGAAGCGTTCATCGGCCCCCTGGACCGCTTCCTGCTCGGCATCGGGCAGGTGAAGGTGGACCGTGAGATCGCCGACCGCACGGCGATCACCCGGGCGCTCGGCGTGCTCGACCACGGCGGCGTCCTCGGGATCTTCCCCGAGGGCACCCGGGGCGAGGGCGACTTCGCCTCGCTGCGCGCCGGCCTCGCGTACTTCGCCGTACGGAGCGGTGCGCCCATCGTTCCGGTCGCGGTTCTGGGAAGCACGGAGAAGCGCGGACGGTTGTTGAAGGGGCTGCCCCCGCTGCGCAGCAGGGTCGACGTCGTCTTCGGCGACCCCTTCGAGGCGGGCGACGACAGCGGTCGGCGTACGCGCAAGGCGCTGGACGAGGCGACCGTGCGCATCCAGGAGCGGCTCACCGCGCACCTGGCGGACGCCAGGCGCCTGACCGGGCGCTGAGCGAGACTTTCAGTAGTGGATCGTCGCGAGGCGGGCCACCGATCACGAATACGACAGAGGTACGGACTTCATGAACGACCAGATCCAGCCCGAAGGCTCGGCTGAACACGAGCACGGGGCGCTTGGCGACGCCGAGTACGCGGAGTTCATGGAGCTCGCCGCGGAGGAAGGCTTCGATCCCGAGGATGTCGAAGGCGCGATCGGCGACGCGGGCCACGGCCCGCTGCCCGCCCTCGCGGTGGTCGGCCGCCCGAACGTCGGCAAGTCGACCCTCGTCAACCGCATCATCGGCCGCCGCGAGGCCGTCGTCGAGGACCGCCCCGGCGTGACCCGCGACCGCGTGACGTACGAGGCCGAGTGGGCGGGCCGCCGCTTCAAGCTCGTCGACACCGGCGGCTGGGAGCAGGACGTCCTCGGCATCGACGCGTCCGTGGCCGCCCAGGCCGAGTACGCGATCGAGGCGGCCGACGCGGTCGTCTTCGTCGTGGACGCCACGACCGGCGCCACCGACACGGACGAAGCCGTAGTACGGCTGCTCCGCAAGTCGGGCAAGCCCGTCGTCCTGTGCGCCAACAAGGTCGACGGCCCCTCCGGCGAGGCCGACGCCACCGCCCTGTGGGCCCTCGGCCTCGGCGAGCCGTACCCCGTCTCCGCACTGCACGGCCGCGGCACCGGCGACATGCTGGACGCCGTCCTGGACGCGCTGCCCGAGGCGCCCGAGCAGTCCTTCGGCACCGCCATCGGCGGCCCGCGCCGCATCGCGCTCATCGGCCGCCCGAACGTCGGCAAGTCCTCGCTGCTCAACAAGGTGGCGAACGAGAACCGCGTGGTCGTCAACGAGATCGCGGGCACCACCCGTGACCCGGTCGACGAACTCATCGAACTCGGCGGCGTCGTCTGGAAGTTCGTGGACACCGCGGGCATCCGCAAGCGCGTCCACCTGCAGCAGGGAGCCGACTACTACGCCTCGCTGCGCACGGCGGCCGCCGTCGAGAAGGCGGAGGTCGCGGTCATCCTGATCGACGCGAGCGAGTCGATCAGCATCCAGGACCAGCGCATCGTCACGATGGCCGTCGAGGCGGGCCGCGCCATCGTCGTCGCGTACAACAAGTGGGACACCCTCGACGAGGAGCGCCGCTACTACCTGGAGCGGGAGATCGAGACCGAGCTCCTCCAGGTCGCGTGGGCCCCCCGGGTCAACGTCTCCGCCGAGACCGGCCGCCACATGGAAAAGCTCGTCCCGGCGATCGAGACCGCCCTCGCGGGCTGGGAGACGCGCGTCCCGACGGGTCGGCTCAACGCCTTCCTCGGCGAGCTCGTGGCCTCCCACCCGCACCCGATCCGCGGCGGCAAGCAGCCCCGCATCCTCTTCGGCACGCAGGCCGGCACGAAGCCGCCGCGGTTCGTGCTCTTCTCCTCCGGCTTCATCGAGCACGGCTACCGCCGCTTCGTGGAGCGCAGGCTCCGTGAGGAGTTCGGCTTCGAGGGCACGCCGATCCACATCTCGGTGCGGGTGCGCGAGAAGCGCGGCCGCAAGAAGTAGCCACGGATGGACCAAGGGGCCGGGCCCCGCCTTCATCAAGAAGGCGGGGCCCGGCCCCTTGGTGATGGTGCTGCCTCAGATCCCCCTGCGCGGACCGGGCGGCAGCGCCGCCGGGAACTGCTGGTGCACCGTGCCGTGCTGCTCGTGGCAGTAGCGGGTGACGTGCAGCTGGCTGAAGGTGTTGTGCCGGGGGTCGTGCCGGTCGCCGACGCGGTGCGTGCCGTACGGCGCACTGCCGAACGACGTGAACCCCAGATCCTCCTCACCGGTCCGGTCTCCCGGAAGGGCCTTGAACGACCTGCGGTACTCCGAGTAGAGCGCGTCGTAGATCGGTGTGGCCGAGTGGTCGCCCCCCATGTCCTGCGGCGAGCGCATGGAGGGGATGGGGGTCTGGTACGCCGGCCGGGGGCGGGAGGGGTCGTATGTGTGCACGTATGTGCCAACGACCCCGTGCTCGTACGGATGCGGGGACCGCGCCGCTTTCACGGGGCGCCGGGAGCGTGACCGGCGCAGTCGTGCCTCGGGGTGGGGCGGCGACGCGGCCCGCACGGGCTCAGGTGCCCGCGAGCGGCATCGTTGCCGCGACCAGGCGGCCGTGCGTCGCCGCCTTGTCCAGGGCGTCGCGCAGCAGGTCCTCGCGGGGCTGGCGGCCGATGGAGCCGACCGGCGCGGCGAACAGGAGCACCGACTGGAGCTTGTTCGCCGCCGTCCGCCAGGCCTCGGTGACCTGGAGCGCCTGGTGCGCCTGCCACCAGGCGACGGGGGCGCCGCCGCCGGCGCCGGGCTGGAGCACGGCGTGCAGCTGGCCCGCGGCGAGCAGCACCGACCAGCCGTGCAGCACGGGGGGTACGCCGTCGAGCGAGGCCACCGGCGTGAAGCCCTGCTCGACCAGGAGCTGCAGGAAGTCGTCGCCGCCGCCGGGAGCGGAACCCGGGCGTGCGATGGCGCCGGTCGGCTCGACGACGAGGGCGGGCCGCAGCTCGCCCTCGATGAGGACGAGACCGCTGGTCACGCCGAGGACCGCCTGGTCGGGCACTCCTTCGCCGGGTCCCGCGACACCGGCGAGGCCGGTGCCGTCCTCACCGGTGATCGAGCGGACGGCACCCTGGAGCTGCTCCTCGGAGACCTGGACGATCTGGGAGGGCAGGCAGGAGGCGTGGGCGAAGGCGAGTACGGCGGTCTCGTCGCCGATGAACAGGACCGTGCTGGTGCGTTCCTGCTCCGTGTCGCCCGGGGTACGGCAGGACGTGCAGTCGTAACTGCCCGGGGCGTTGTCTCCGGCGAGCAGCCGGTCGGCTTCTTCGTCGCCGATCTCGGCGCGTACGTCGTCGCCGACGTCGAGCATGCGCGGCACGGGGGGCTCCTCGGAATCGTGTGCGTGCGGACCGGGGGTGCCCGGCTCATAAGGAGACAACGGGCGATCAGTGGCGCAAGTCACGCGCGAAGGCGAACGGAATCGAACCATCCGCAGCGGAGGGTGAGTTGCCCGGCGAAATCCGTCACTCCGCGCCAACGTCTACCGTGCACAGGGAAGTTGGGTCGGTGAGGTGGGTCACAGATCGCTGTGGCGACAGGTCGATAAATCATGAAATCAGTGAATTAAGTGGCTGGCCTGATTTCGCCGATACTCCGGGTAACGCCCAACTGGCCTGGAATGACAAGGAGTTGGTTGTTACCGGGGCGAGCGGGCGCCTAGATTCCACCGCCGTGTGCAGCGAGCACCGCTCGGGTACGTCCGCCGGCCGCACCAGGCAGCCAGCTCAAGCACCACGGCACGAACGTGCCGAACTCCGGCGGACGGGGTGAGCGGGCCTCCGGCGTCAGATGCGCGAGGAGGTCCGGGTCACCTGGGGGACCCCGGGTCCTTCGAGAGGGAAATTCATGTCCGCACGTCCCAAGTGCGTTCGCAGGACAGCAGTGATCGGCGGAGCGGCGTTGCTCGCCCCGCTGGGACTGCTCACCGCCACCGGCCAGGCCGGAGCGGCGGACAGCGGAGTGTGGGATCGCATCGCTCAGTGCGAGAGCGGCGGAAACTGGCACATCAACACCGGGAACGGCTACTACGGAGGACTCCAGTTCTCCGCGTCCACCTGGAGCGCGTACGGCGGAGGCGCCTACGCGGCGACCGCCGACAAGGCGTCCAAGGCGCAGCAGATCGCTGTCGCCACGAAGGTCCAGAGCGCCCAGGGGTGGGGCGCTTGGCCCTCATGCTCGGCGCGGGCGGGTGCGTCCGGCAGCGCGCCGGGGGCGGCGGCAGCCGCTCCGGCGGCCCCGAAGGCCGCCCAGACGGCACCCAAGGCGCCCAAGGCGGCGGAACAGCAGCCCGCCAAGCCGCAGAAGCGGACGCCGAGCCATGCCGACCGGGGCTCCGGGCGCGGTGACTACACCGTTCGGCAGGGGGACACCCTCAGCCGGATCGCGGCCGCGCACGGCGTCAGCTGGCAGAAGGTGTACTCCGCCAACAAGGCGGTGATCGGCGCGGATCCGAACGTGATCCTGCCCGGGCAGCGGCTCGATCTCTGAGCGTCGCGGCATCAGGAGCGCGGTCCCGCTCGGTCGTCCGACCGGGTGGGGCCGCGTCCGTCGCGGCGCGGCACGGCTCCGTGCCGCGACCGGGCTGCCTAGCGTGGCCGGATGTATCCGATGCCGATCAAGAGTCTTCGGTCGCTGTGGCCCGCTGGTCTGGTCGTCGCCGCTGTCTCCTCGCTGCTGCTGCCCGTCTCCGCGCACGCGGCTCCGACCCAGCCGCGATCCCTGCCGGGATCGGGGTCCGCGGCCGGGGCGTACGACTGCTCCCGGACCGAGGGGGCTTGGAGCTGCCTCGCCGAGTGCGAGAGCACGAGCCGGTGGAACGCGAACACGGGGAACGGCTTCTACGGAGGGCTGCAGTTCAAGCAGTCCACCTGGGAGGAGTTCGGCGGGCGCAAGTACGCGCCGCGCGCCGACCTGGCCACCAAGGCGGAGCAGATCAAGGTTGCCGAGAAGGTGCTGCGGGTCCAGGGCTGGAAGGCCTGGCCCGTGTGCTCCAAGAAGATCCCCAAGGAGATTCGCGAGGGCTGGGGGATCGTGCACGTCGTCAAGGCGGGGGAGACGCTGAGTTCCATCGCCCGCCGCCACGACGTGAAGGGCGGATGGAAAGCCCTGTATCAAGCCAATCGCAAGGAGGTCGGGGGCAGTCCCGACAGGCTGGCCATCGGCACGGAGCTGGTCATCCCGAAGAAGGCGGTCAAGACGTCCGAGGGGGCGGGGGCGGAGAAGCCGTCGAAGTCGCCGAAGCCGTCGAAGCCGTCGAAGCCGCCGGAGTCTGCGAAGCCGAGCGCTTCCGCGAAGCCCGGTGCGACCGAGAAGCCGGGTCAGCCTGCGAAGCCTGGGGCGTCGGGGAAGCCTGCTGAGCCCGCTGAGCCCGCTGAGTCGGCTGAGCCTGGAGAGTCGGGGGTGCCTGCCGAGCCGGTTGAGACCGCGGAGGCCGGGGACTCGGCTGAGCCTGCCGAGCCTGTGGAGTCTGCCGAACCTGCCGAGTCGGCTAAGCCTGCGGCTCCGGTCGGCTGAGTTCGCTCGCCTCACCGCTGAACACGACCGCGCCACGGCGCAGTTCGTGCACCACCACTGCCGTCCGGCCCGCGTGTTCGCGCAGGCCGGGCGGTAGTTGCTGTTCCGCGGTCATGACGCAGGTGGGTCGGCTTCGTGTGCTCAGGGCGATGAGGAGGCCGTATGTCCGGGTCGCGACCGCGGGGGACATCCCCTGGGTGGGTTCGTCGATCAGGATCACCTGGGTGTGGGGGCCGGTGCCGGCCGTCAGGAGGGCGCGGGAGAGGGCGAGCATGCGTTGTTCGCCGCCGGAGAGGGTGCCTGCGGGGCGGGGGAGCAGAGGGCGCAGTTCGGGGTACGCGTCCAGGGCCGGGGTGGGGTCGGGGTTGGGCGTGGGGGCGCAGAGGCGGAGGTTCTCGGCGACCGTGAGGTGGCCGAACACCGCCTGGCCGTCCGGGACGAAGCACAGGCCCCGCCGTGCGCGCTCGTGAGCGGTGAGCCGGGTGACGTCCGTGCCGTCCCAGGTGACGGTGCCGGTGGTGAGGAGGGCCGTGCCGGCCAGGGCGCGCAGTGCGGTGGTGCGGCCCGAGCCGTTGCGGCCCAGGAGGACGGTGAGCCCCGGGGACGGAGCGGCGAGGGTCACGCCGTGCAGGGCTTCGAGGGGGCCGTAGCGGACTCGGGCCTCGTGGAGTTCGATGCCGGTTCTCATGGGGCCGCCCTGTGGAGGACTTCGGCCGGCGGGCCCGATGTGACGATGCGGCCCGCCGCCATGACGTGCACGGTGTCGGCGAGGTCCGCCACCAGGTCGATGTCGTGCTCGACCACCAGGAGCGCCATGCCGTCGGCGGCCAGGGCGCGCAGGACGCGGGCCAGGGCGGCCACTTCGGCGGTGTCCAGGCCTGCTGCCGGTTCGTCCAGGAGGAGGGTGTGGGGCCGGCCTGCGAGGGCTCGGGCCAGTTCCACGCGTCTGAGGGTGCCGGTGGGGAGGTCCGCGGCGAGGTGGCGGCGGGTTGCGGTGTGGTGCAGGGCGAGGAGGCGGAGGGCTTGGGCGGTCGTGTCCTGGGCGTGCTTCAGGCGTGCTTGTTCCGCGCCCACTTGGACGTTCTCTGTGATGGTCAGCGACGGGAACACCGCCAGTTGCTGAAAGGTGCGGGCCACGCCCAGGCGGGTCCGGGCGTGGGCGGGGGTGCGGGTGATGTCCTGGCCGTCGTAGGTGATGCGGCCCTTGTCGGGCCTGAGGGTGCCGGCCAGGCAGTGGAAGAGGGTGCTCTTGCCTGCGCCGTTGGGGCCTACTACGGCGGTGATGGTGCCCGGGGGTACGGCGAGATCCACGTCGTCCAGGGCGGTGAAGCCGTCGTAGGCGGCGGTGATGTGGTGGGCCGTCAGGGGGCGCGGGGGTTCGTGGCGGGGTGCGTCAGGGGGCGGGACCGCTTGCGGCTGCGGGTGCGGGTGCGGGTGCGTGTGCGGGTGCGTGTGCGGCTGCGGGTGCGTGGTGAGGCGCCGTGGTCCGGCTGTTGGGGGCGGGGCCGCGCCGGTATGTCCGTCCTCGCTATCGTCCGGTGGCCGCGGGGCTGCTTCGGCACCGGAGCGCCGCGAACCGTGCTCCGGGCAGACATACCGGCACGTCCCCTCCGGTGACGACGGCGTCTGCGACTCGTCACCAATTTCGCCACGGGGCAGGCGATCGGACCGCGCCCGCCAACGCAGCAGCCGGGTGAGCCTTGCTCGTCGGCTGTGTGGCGGGCGATCGGGGTCCGGTCGCCAACGAAGTAGCCGGGTGAGGCCTGCTCGTCGGCTGTGTGGCGGGCGATCGGGCCCCGCTCGCCAACGAAGCAGCCAGGTGGGGCCCACCCGCCCGCTGCGGGGCAAGTGGTCGGGGCCCACCCGCCCGCTGTCGGGCGACCGATCGGGGCCCACCCGCCCACCGCGGGGCAATCGGGCGGGTGGGTGGGAGAGCTTGTTCGTCCAGGGGTGGATGCGGGGTGAACGGGCGGGTGGGTGGGAGAGCTTGTTCGTTGTGGTGGGGCTGCGGGGTGAACGGGTGGGTGGGTGGGGAGTGGGGGTCAAGGCGCTGCGGGCCCGCCGCCCCAGCGGCGTCAGGGAAGGACGGCGTGGGCCCCCGGCGGCAGCCGGCACGCGGCCGACGAGCACCGCGAGGACACCGATCAGGGCCGCCGCCACGCCACCCCGCGTCCCCGCGTCAAGACCCACCAGAAGCGCCGCAGCCAGCAGGGCCCCCAGCAGGCTGTCCGCGCCGAGGACCACCACCGCAGCGAACCAGAGGAGCCCGCGCACAGGGTCGTACGCGGCGGGGTCGAAGGCCCGTAGACCCATGCCCAGCATCCCGCCCCCCAGGGCGGCAAGCGCCGCGCCGGCCACGAAGGCCGTGAGCTTGAGGGAGCGTACCGGCACGCCCGCGGCCGCCGCCCCCGCCTCGTGGTCCCGCATCGCGGCCAGCGCGCGCCCCACGCGGCCCCGGCGCATGCTGGAGGCGAAGAGCAACGCCCCGGCGAGCAGGACCAGTTCGAGAACGTAGTACGCGCGGTCGCTGTCGAAGCCCGCCGGACGGTCCAGGCTGAGCCCCGACGTCGCGTACGGCTGGGCGAAGACGAAGCGGCTGACGCCGACGCCGACCGCGAACGTCGCCAGGGCGAGCGCGAGGCCGCGGCGGCTGATCGCGGGCCAGCCGGTGAGGAGGCCGAGCGGGGCGACCAGGAGGACGGCCACGGCCAGGGCGGGGAGGTGGGGGAGTTCGGGCAGGCCGGGGAAGCGGCCCGCCGTCAGGAGTGCGGTGAAGAGCGCGCCAAGACCCGCGTACGCCGCCTGGCCCAAGGAGATCTGGCCGCCCCTGCCGGTGACGATCACCAGGGAGAGGAGGATCACCGCCAGGGCCGGGACCTGGACGGACGTGGTGAGGTCCGAGCCCGCGAAGCCCAAGGGGATGAGGAAGAGGACCGCCGCCACTATCCACGCGCCCGTCGGCGTCGGGACGCGTGCCGTCGCCATGCGGGGGAGTGTGTTCTGCGAGCCGATGCCCGGGAGAACGAGGGCCGCGATGAGGAGGGCCACTACGAAGAGGTTCGCTCCCACGGCCTGGAGGAGGGGTTCCGCCCAGCCTGACGGGTGCAGGCGGGTCAGCTGGCTCTGGGCCACGCCGATTCCGAGGGCCACTGCCACCGCGATGAACAGGCTGCGCATGCGGGCCGCCACGGCCACCGCCACCACTTCCATCACGAGGAGCGGCATGCCGTAGGGGTCCAGGCGAACGAAGGGGGCGAGCAGCACGCCGGTGAGCCCCGCCGTGAAGGCGCCGAACGCCCAGCCCGCCGACGCGACCCGGTCCGCGTCGATGCCGCTGAGGACCGCGAGGGGGCGGTTGTCGACCACGGCCCGCAGTTCGCTGCCGAAGCGGGTCCAGCGGGTGACTGCCCAGATCGACGTGGCGAGGGCGATCGTCACCGCCAACTGCGCCCAGGGTTCCGCCGGTACGAGCTCGGGGGCGTCCGCCTTCGCTCCCGGGCCCCAGATCAGTGCGGCGCCGCCGACCATGAGGATGAAGACACCGATGGACGCCACCAGGGTCCGGGCCGGGTCGCTGCCCAGGACCGCCAAGGGGCGGAAGACCGCCTTCTCCAGGAGCAGGCCGATGGCCGGGGCGATCAGGAGGACCGTGAGGGCGGTGGCCAGCGGCAGCGGCCAGTTCCACTCCACCGTCAGCTGGCGCAGGACGTACGCGCAGACCATCGCGATGGCGCCGTGCGCGAAGTTGAGGACTCCGGTCGCGCGGTAGGTGACGATCAGGCCGATGCCGGTGAGGGCAGCCGCGCTGCCGACCGCGAGCCCGGCCAGCGTCAGGTCGTAGCTCAGGGAGGCCACCGGGTCATCGCTCCGGTGACGGGGTGAGGGGGGTCGGCTGCGGTTCGCAGATGGGGCACGGGCTCAGGTCGCCGGTCGCGAGGATGCGGGCGTCCGCGGGGACCGCCTCCGGTTTTCCCGCCACCAGGGGACAGTCCGCCCGGTGCCAGAGCGTGCCGCCGGGGATCATCAGCACGTCGCCGCTGGTGGCCTCCGGGGCCGGCTGCTCCGTCGTGGCGGGCGGCGTGCCCGCCGTCACCAGGAGCTCGTACAGCTCTTCCACGCGGGCCGTGGACAGGGCGCTCCTGCCGTGGGCGAAGAGCACCGCCCCGGCGATGATCAGCGCAGCGCCCGGCACCGTGCACGACGCCAGATACGGGAGTTGCCGCTCGGCGAAGCGTTCGCCCGACATGCCGTACCAGCCGACCACGCAGAGCACCGCTCCGGCGGCGAGGGCGGCGAAGGCCACCCACAGGACGGGGCGCACAGCACGGAGCCGGGCCGAACGAGCTGTCTGATCCGGTTGGTCCGCCCGCATCTGCGCCCCCTGGGACACGTTCGTAGCGTCGGTGGGCTGTCCATGTCAGCCGATGGCTTGCACTATGCCTTCTGCAAGCTGACCCTGAAAGCACCGGGCCCTGATGGCCCGGACCGACACCCGGTGGTGAACCAGATGGTTCTCTGGACCAGCCCCAAGCGGGGGAGCGATCTCAGGCGGGGAAGGGTACGGAGCGCGGCCCTTGCGGCTGCCGCGGTCCTGCTTGTCGCTCCGGCCGCCGTGGCATGCGGTGACGACAGCGGCGGGGGCGGCGACAGCGATCCGCCCAAGCCGTCCGCCGAGAAGTCGACTCAGGACGCCTCTTCGGAAGCGCCTTCGAAGGACGCGCCTTCAAAGGACGCGCCCGCGGATCCGGCGGCTGCCGAGAAGCAGGTGAAGGAGAACTTCGAGAAGTTCTTCGATCCGGCTGTCTCCATGAAGGACAAGGAGGCAGTCCTCGAGAACGGGCCGAAGATGCGGTCCGTCCTGAAGAGCTTCAGCGGCGACGAGCGCGGCAAGCAGGTCAGCGCCGACGTCAACAAGGTCGAGTTCACCTCGGCGACCGAGGCGGACGTGACGTACGCCCTGACTCTGAAGGGTGCCACCGCGCTGCCCGACGCCTCGGGCACCTCCGTCAACCAGGACGACACCTGGAAGGTGTCCGTCAAGACTCTCTGCGCACTGGTGAAGCTGAGCGGCAATGAGTCGCCCGGTCCGGGCTGCTGAGGCCTGTGCCGCAGCCGCGCTGCTCGTGGCGGTGGCCGGGTGCGGCAGCCGGCTCCCCGAGAGCGACTTCGAGGCCAGGAGCACGGCGCCCGCCCCGTCGGGGGCGCCGGTCCGGGTCGGCATCATCACCAGCGCGACGAGCCCGGTGGGCGGCTCCGCGTTCACCGGGCCCCGGGACGGGGCCAAGGCGTACTTCGAACGGCTGAACGCGCGCGGCGGGATCGACGGTCGCAAGGTCGAGGTGCGTACGTGTGACGACGGCGGCAGCGGCGTCGGCAACAACGAGTGCGTGCACAAGCTCCTCGACGAGGAGCGCGTCGTCGCGCTCGTCGCGACCAGCTCCCTCGACTACGCGGGCGCCTCCCGGGTCTCCCGCGCACGCGTGCCCGATGTCGGAGGCCAGCCGATCGGGTCCGCGTACGACACCTACCCGCATCTGTACGGCATCTACGGCAGCCTCGCCCCGCGGGACGGGAAGCCCGGCTGGGGCGGCAAGCTGGTCGGCGGGACCGAGGTCTACCGCTACTTCAAGCGGGAGCAGGGCGCACGCACCGCCGCCGTCGTCTCCTACAACCAGGCCGCTTCCGCTGCGTACGCCCGTCTCGTCACCCGGGGCCTGAAGGCCGAGGGCTACAAGGTGGTCACCGAGCAGGTCGACTTCGCGCTGCCCAACTTCCGCGCGGCGGCGGCCGACCTGAAGGAGCAGGGCGCCGACCTCGTCTTCGACGCGATGGACAGCCACGGCAACGCCCAGCTGTGCGAGGCGATGGACGACGTGGGCGCCGACGTCACCGCCAAGGTCACCAACGTCCAGAACTGGACCTCCTCGGTGGCCGACGACTACAAGGACGCGCCGCGCTGCCGCAACGCCCTGTGGGCCACCGGCGCGAGCCGCAACCACGAGGACACGGACCAGCCGGCCGTACGCGAGTTCCGCGACGCCATGAAGGACCACAAGGAGCTCTCCCAGTGGCAGTTGGAGGGGTGGGCCGCCGCCATGTGGTTCACGGACGCGGCGAAGTCGTGCCGGGGTGACGTCACGCGCGCGTGTGTCGACGGCTTCATGAACCGCGGCGAGCCGTACACGGCGCGTGGGCTGCTGCTGCCGGTGACGTACGAGGAGCGGGCCGAGCCGCCCCGGACGCGGCGGACCTGTGTGTCGGTGGCCCGTTGGAAGGACAGTGAGGGCTGGGTCACACAGGGGGACATGAACGACAACTGTTTCGACGTGCCGCAGCTCTCCTACCAGCCATGATGCGTGTACCTAGCAGGAAAGTTCCCGAAACCGGATACCGATGGCACAACTGTTCAAGAACAAGACGATGATGAAGCCCAACCCTCTGCCCTTAATCCCCGTCTAACCCTGCGGTAGGCGGACGAGAAGGACTGTCCGCGGGGAAGCGTGGGATACGGGGACGCATGCATATCTCTTTCCTGATTCACAACGCGTACGGAATCGGTGGGACGATCCGGACGACGTACAACCTGGCGAACACACTCGCCGAGCAGCACGACGTCGAGATCGTCTCCGTCTTCCGGCACCGCGACGACCCCGTGTTCTCGCCCGACTCCCGCGTCCGGCTCAGTCACCTGGTCGACATGCGCAAGGAAAGCCCCGGGTACGAAGGGGAGACCGCCGAGGCTCTGCGGCCCGCCCGGACGTTCCCCAGCGCGGAAGGCCGCTACGACCAGTACAGCGCCCTCACCGACCGGCGCATCGCCGAGCATCTCTCCTCGGTCAGCGCCGATGTGGTGGTCGGTACGCGTCCCGGCCTGAACGTGCATCTGGCCCGCGAGACCGCGCGCGGCCCGCTGCGGGTCGGCCAGGAGCACCTCACGCTCGACAGCCACTCCAAGGAACTGCGCCGTCAGCTGCGCAGCGTCTACCCCCGCCTCGACGTCCTGACCACGACGACCGAGGCCGACGCCCGTGCCTACCGCCGCATGATGCGCCTGCCCGGCGTCCACGTCCAGGCCGTGCCCAACCCGGTGCCCGCGCCCGGCATCGAGCCCGCCGACGGCAACCAGAAATGGGTCGTCGCCGCCGGGCGGCTCGCCCCCGTCAAGCGGTACGACCTGCTGATCCGGGCCTTCGACCAGGTGCGCGCGGAGCGCCCCGACTGGCGCCTTCGGATATACGGCGGCGGCAAGCAGAAGGACAAGCTGCGTGCCCTGATCGACGAACTCGGCCTCTACAACCACGTCTTCCTGATGGGGCCCGCCCACCCCATCGAGCCCGAGTGGGCCAAGGGCTCCATAGCGGCCGTCACCTCCAGCCTGGAGTCCTTCGGCATGACCATCGTCGAGGCGATGCGCTGCGGCCTGCCCGTCGTCGCCACCGACTGCCCGCACGGACCGGGCGAGATCATCGACAACGGTGTCGACGGGCGCCTCGTCGAGGTCGGCAACCCGGACGCGATCGCGGGCGGACTGCTCGAACTGATCAACAACGACACGCTCCGCCGGCGGATGGCGGGCGCCGCGCTCGAGGACTCCGAGCGCTTCGACCCGGCCCACATCGCCGAACGCTACGACGAGATGTTCACCGGGATGCTGGCCCGCGGCAGCTCCTTCGGCGGCCGGATGCGCGGCTCACTGCACCGCACCCGCGGCGCGCTCCTGAACGGCGCGTACGCGGTGCGGGACATCGGACATGGGGTACCGACCAGCGGCATACAGACGAAGGGATCCACCGCATGACGGCCTTGGCCACCTCGGACGCCTCATCGCCCTGCGACGCCGGTGGCGATCAGGACGTCGCGGCGGCACCACGCGCGGACTGCATAGCCGACTCCGCGGGAGGCCTCACCTTCGACGTCACCGACCCCGGCGGCAAGGGCGCGGCCTATCTGCTGCTGCGCCACCGCGACGCCGCGTCCACCGACGAGGACGTGCGCCTGCCGCTGTCACCGGCGGCCGACGGCAGGCTGCGGGCCGCGCTGCCCAGCAGCGTCGAGCTGGCCGAGGGACGCTGGAACGCCTACGCCGAGGTCGGGGGCGCCGCCCCGCGCCGCCTCGCGCCGGGCGTCAACGACCTGCGCTCGCTGGTCGACCGCGCCCCCAGCGGCGCCCGCGGCCACATCGCCGTCCGCATCCCGTACGCCACCAAGCAGGGCAACCTCTCCGTACGCAGCTGGCTGCGCGCCCCGCACGCGGAGATCGGCGAGCTGCGGATCGCCGACGCTTCGGTGACCGCGCAGGGCCGCGTCTACGGCACCGCGCTGACCGGCGCCGCCTACGCTGAGGCGTCCTGCCGCGCCGAGCCCGACCGGATCGAGCGTTACGAACTGACCGCCGACGGCGTGGAGTTCGGCTTCACCCTGCACTGCGACGTGCTCGCCGACAGCGGCCTCGGCCTCTGGGACCTCTGGCTGCGCCCGGCGGGGGGGAGCGGGCCGCGGATCCGGCTCGCGCGGCTCCTGGACGACATCCCGGACAAGAAGCAGATCTTCACCTACCCCGTGGTCCGGCTCGACACGGCGGCGCACGGCCCGCTCGAGGCGGGGCCGTACTACACGAACGACAACGACCTCTCGGTCCGGATCCGCGAGGCGAACACAGTCGAGGGCTGATGTCGCAAAGCCGGCGGGGGTGACGCCGTCGCGGACCGTGGCTGTCCGCGACGCCGGGCACAATCGGCCCATGTTGGAGACCTCCGCACGACTGCTCCGCCTGCTCTCGCTGCTTCAGGCCCATCGCGACTGGCCGGGCGCGGACCTGGCCGACCGGCTCGGCGTCACCCCGCGCACCGTGCGGCGTGACGTGGACCGGCTCCGCGAGCTCGGCTACCCCGTGAACGCGAGCCCCGGCACGGGCGGCGGCTACCGGCTCGGCGCGGGCGCGGAGCTGCCGCCGCTGCTCCTTGACGACGACGAGGCGGTCGCCGTGGCCGTCGGCCTGCGCACCGCCGCCGGACAGGGCATCGAGGGCATCGGCGAGACCTCCGTACGCGCCCTGACCAAGCTGGAGCAGGTCCTGCCGAGCAGGCTGCGGCGCCGGGTGGGCGCGCTGACGGCGTTCACCGTGCCGATGCTTCGGAGCCCGCGGCAGCAGGCCGTCGACCCCTCGGTCCTGACCGAACTGGCCCACGCCTGCCGGGACTCCGAGCGCCTGCGCTTCGACTACCGTGACCACGGCGGCAGTTCGACCCGGCGTACCGTCGAACCGCACCGCCTCGTCTGCACGGAGCGCCGCTGGTACCTGGTCGCCTGGGACGTCGACCGCGAGGACTGGCGTACGTTCCGCGCGGACCGCATCGAGCCCCGGCCGCCGCACGGACCGCGCTTCGCGCCGCGCACCCCGCCCGCCGACGACCTCGCCGCGTACGTCTCCAAGGGTGTCTCCACGCGTGCGTACGCCGCACAGGCGGTGTTGCGGCTCCTGGTGCCCCTGGAGGAGGCGGCCCAGCGGGCCACACCGTCGGACGGCACGCTGGAGGCCGAGACCGAGCGCAGTTGCCTGTTGCGCACGGGAGCCATGAGCCTGGACGTCATGGTGATCCATGTGCTCCTGATGGGCTTCGAGTTCGAGGTCGTCGAGCCCGTGGACCTCACCGATCGGATCAGCTCGGCGAGGGACCTCCTGAGCCGGGCCCTGGACCGGGGTGTTCGGTCTGCGGGTCCGGGTACTGCGCCTGGGGCGGATGGAACGCGGCGAACTCCGGATGGTGCAGGTCGAACGCCGGGGACTCCGAGCGGATCCGGGGCAGCGTGACGAAGTTGTGGCGCGGCACCGGGCACGGGGTGGCCCACTCCAGGGAGCGGCCGAAGCCCCAGGGGTCGTCGACGTCGACCTTCTTGCCGTACTTGGCGGTCTTCCAGACGTTGTAGAGGAACGGCAGCGTGGACATGCCGAGCAGGAACGCCCCGATGGACGAGATGGTGTTGAGCGCGGTGAAGCCGTCCGCCGCCAGATAGTCCGCGTACCGCCGTGGCATGCCCTCCGCGCCCAGCCAGTGCTGGACGAGGAACGTCACGTGGAAGCCGACGAAGAGCGTCCAGAAGTGGATCTTGCCGAGCGTCTCGTCGAGCATCTTCCCGGTGAACTTCGGCCACCAGAAGTAGAAGCCGCCGAAGGTCGCGAAGACGACGGTGCCGAAGACGACGTAGTGGAAGTGCGCCACGACGAAGTACGAGTCCGTGACGTGGAAGTCGAGGGGTGGCGAGGCCAGGATGACGCCGGTGAGCCCGCCGAAGAGGAAGCTCACCAGGAAGCCGACCGACCACAGCATCGGCGTCTCGAACGACAGCGACCCCTTGAGCATCGTCCCCGTCCAGTTGAAGAACTTCACGCCGGTGGGGACCGCGATGAGGAAGGACATGAAGGAGAAGAAGGGCAGAAGCACCGCGCCCGTCGCGAACATGTGGTGCGCCCACACGACGACGGAGAGCCCGGTGATGGCCATCGTCGCGCCGATCAGGGGCAGATAGCCGAAGATCGGCTTCCTGCTGAACACCGGGATGATCTCGGAGATGATCCCGAAGAACGGCAGCGCGATGATGTACACCTCGGGGTGCCCGAAGAACCAGAAGAGGTGCTGCCACAGGAGCGCTCCTCCGTTCTCCGGGGCGAAGACCATGGAGCCGAAGCGCCGGTCCGCCTCCAGGACGAGCAGCGCGGCGGCGAGCACGGGGAACGCGAGCAGCACCAGGATCGAAGTGAACAGCACATTCCAGGTGAAGACAGGCATCCGGAACATCGTCATGCCCGGCGCCCGCATCCCGATGATGGTCGTCAGGAAGTTCACCGAGCCGAGGATCGTGCCGAACCCGGACAGCGCGAGCCCCATGATCCACAGGTCGGCGCCGACCCCCGGTGACCGCTCCATGCTGTTGAGCGGCGCGTAGGCGAACCAGCCGAAGTCGGCGGGGCCGCTGGGCACCAGGAGCGAGCCGAGCACCATCAGGCCGCCGAAGAGGAACAGCCAGTACGAGAGCATGTTGAGCCGTGGGAAGGCCACGTCGGGTGCGCCGATCTGCAGCGGCATGATCTCGTTGGCGAAGCCCGCGAAGGTCGGCGTCGCGAAGAGCAGCAGCATGATCGTGCCGTGCATGGTGAACGCCTGGTTGAACTCCTCGTTGGTCATGAGCTGCAGCCCGGGACGGGCGAGTTCGGCCCGCATCATCAGGGCCATCAGGCCCGCGATCAGGAAGAACACGAACGACGTGATCAGGTACAGGTGACCGATCTTCTTGTGGTCGGTGGTGGTCAGCCAGTCCACGAGGACCCGGCCCGGACTCTTCTGCAAGGCCGGCGGTGCCGCCTCGGTTGCGGTCTCGGTCCCCATCACTCGCCCCTTCACCGTCGCGCCGCCCGGTCCTGCCCTGTGCGCTCACCGGAGCCAACCCGTGACCCACAGCAGGACCATCATGCTCGCGTCATGCCTGACTCCAACAGAGCGGCGCACCTCGATGTCCGAGAGCTTCGTTTCGAGGCTCGTCGAATGGAGCTCTCGCGGAGCCCCCCAGGCGTTTAGATCTCTCTCGCGGCAGGGGAACGTCCCGGCCACACGGATGCACAGGTCTTGAAGCCCATGGCGATATGCGCATGGCCTCGGGCCCGGTTGCATTCAGTCGACATCGAAGACAGGGATGGAACTAATGAAGCGCAAGCTCGCTGTGACGCTCGGCGCCATCACTCTGAGCGCGGCAGGTCTGTTCGGCTCGGCGGCTACTGCTGGAGCCACTGCTGCACCGCAGGGGTCCGGCTCCAGTGATGTGGGGATCCAGGCTGCCAGGTTCCACTTCTTCAAGCACGACAACTTCCAGGGGGCTCACGCCTCCGTCGGTGGTACGGACAAGAACCTCCGGAACAACACGTGGGCCGGCGGCACCGTTCACAACGGCACCAGCTCCGTTCAGAACCTGACTTCTCACTACGTGACGATGTGGGACCGCCCCAGCAGCTGCTCGGGTGACAAGCACAAGATGAAGCCCCGTGGCGAAGACAAGGACCTGACCAACAACCGCTTCGACAACAAGGCGAGCTGCGTCAAGTTCTCGTAGCCGTTGGAGAGCAAGCTAGCTCGTGTGGCGCCCACCGTTTCCGGTGCGGCGCCACACCTATGTATTACTCAGCGAGGAGACAAATGACGCCGCGTAAGGTCCTGGGTTCGCTGATCCTGCTGGCTCTTGTTGCTGGATGCTCGAGCAGTCCCAGTCCGACAGAGCCCCGGCGGGCTGAAACGCCGGCTGTCCCTCCCGCGACCGAGCAAGTCAAGGGATTGGTGCTCCCTTTTGACGCCTATGAACTCTCCAGCAGTGAGATATACATCGTCGAGTCCGCAGAAGACATCCTAGTTCGCGATTGCATGCGCAAGAAGAAGATGGAGTGGGAGTTGCTGCCGATTCCATCCTCGGATTCGCTCGATCCGGATAATCGTCGACGATACGGAGTGATGGAACCGAAGATTGCGAGCCGTTTTGGCTACCACGTACCACCGGACAGTTCCGATTTGACACGTAGGCAGAACGCCTGGAAGGAGCGCGAGAGGCTTCCGGTACGCGAGCAGTTGGCTTCCTTCGGGAAGGACGGGAACAGCGGTTGCTGGGGGAAGGCGCACGAGCAGTTGCTACGGGACGTGCCGGACGTTGGAAATCCGACACTGAATGATCTCAGGTCGAAGGAGTTCAGTGCGACGTTGCGTCACCCGGAGGTAGAACGTGCATTTCGCGCCTGGCGGAAATGCATGAAGGTGAGTGGATTCTCTTACGGCGATCCGTTGAGTGTGACGGAGGATCGCAAGTGGTCGAAGACGAACAGGCCGTCGCGCGAGGAGCTTGCGGTGGCGAAAGCGGACGTCCGATGCAAGGGGAGCGCCGATGTGGTCGACGTTTGGCGAGAGGTCGATACCGAGCTGCAAAGGAAGACCATCCGTGGCCATGCTGTTCAGTTCGACAAGATGAAAACTGCGAATAAGAGGCACTTGGCGGCGGCGCGCAGAGTTCTGGAGAGGTGATAGATTCTTGCTGCCGGTAAGGGGAAAGACCCCCTGGGAGAGACATCGTCAATGTTCCCCTGGGGTGAACTGTGCGCAAGCCGGCAATGAACAGAATGAGAGAACTGTGTGCACGGCCTGGAATGTGGGGCCCGCATTGGAGATAAATCCCACATCACATCGTTGTTACGAAGATGCGCCCGCGGGTCTGGGACTGCACTCACCCGCTGTAATCTCGATTGAGTGCGTACCGAACGAAACCCCACCCGTCTAGACCGGGTCTGGGCCCGCCTAGACCGGGAGCCCGAACGGTCAAGCCATCTCGACGTGCCAGCGATGACCCGGCATCGGATCGTGCTCTTCAGCGCGACCCTCGCCTTCTATCTCGCCATCATCGTCGCCATCGTGATCACGACCTGGCTTGTCCGCTTCGACTGGCAGGTCATGTTCTTCCGCCCGTACCAGCAGTGGCCCGAGGTCCATGCTTTCCTCGACTACTGGGTCGTGCTGGGCCAGCGTGGCCCGACGGCCGTCATGGTCTCGGCCTGGCTCGGCTGGCGCTCCTGGCGGCAGCACACGCTGCGCCCACTGCTGATGTTCGGTGCCGCTCTGCTGCTGCTCAATGTGACAGTGGGCGCTGCCAAGCTGGGCATGGGCCGCCTCGGCCCGCACTACGCGACGCTGATCGGC
This sequence comes from Streptomyces sp. NPDC033180, assembly GCF_055577645.1. Taxonomy (NCBI): domain Bacteria; kingdom Bacillati; phylum Actinomycetota; class Actinomycetes; order Kitasatosporales; family Streptomycetaceae; genus Streptomyces; species Streptomyces sp. NPDC033180. Next base: position 62,661 of record NZ_JBVIPU010000004.1, read on the forward strand.
TCGAACGAGATGCTGAGGGGAGGGGACATATTTCCGTCGGGCCACACCGCCAACGCCGTTGTGACCTGGGGAATCCTCGCCTACATGGCCTCCACGCCGGTCACCCGGCGCTGGCTGTCCGCGGTCTCCGCCGTTGTCTCCCTGAGTGTGGGTCTCACGACCGTGTATCTCGGCACCCACTGGCTGAGCGATGTGCTCCTCGGCTGGGCCGCAGGTCTGCTCATTCTGCTCGCGTTGCCCTGGGTCGAGCCGCTGATGGCGCGGGCAGAAGGCTGGATCTTCGCCTACCGCGAGGTTTGGCGTGCCCGCCGAGCCGGCAGCGCCAAGCACCACCCGGCTCCGCCGGCGGGCGTCCCCGCCCTGTTCCCGCAGAGGATCCGTACGGATGACGGTGGCTCTGCCCTCGAGCCGGTCGGGGCCAGGTGCTCCTCCCCGGCTCCCGCTTACGTCACCCCGGGTACGCACGGCGTGCGCGCTGAGCGGAGTCAGGCTGCCCCTGGGGGGAACCGCTGCCCATCGCACCCCGATCGCGTCGTCCCGCGAAGTGCGAAGTCGGTCGTCCGGTAGCGGGCGGCCGCTCTCTGGAGACAGTGGGACGACGGTACGCACACACCCCGCGTCCCCACACGGCGAAGGGCCTCAGTTCCGCCGGAACTGAGGCCCTTCGCCGGTTCGACGCACCGCCGTCTGGTCTTGCACGGCACGATGTCAACCCTTCCAACAGCGGGTCACCGTGTCGTGTTCAACCTCGAAGTTGAGCCGTCCTGAAAGGTATTCCATGGTGATGATTGCGCCTGGCGCGAGTGATCTGACAGTGGACCAGCCGCGCTCGCGAGCTTGATGTTCAGCGTGCTCGACGGCGAGACCGACGTAACTGTTCGGGGCGTCCTGGGGCTCTGCGGGTGCTGGGGCCATGCCCACCAGCCTAGGGCGGGCGACTATGGGACGTAAGGGGATACTGACGGCAATCTCGACTGCCCCGGCGTCATGAGAGGTGCCGGGCGCCGAGGAAGGCGTGGCCCTCAGTGGTGTAGTTCAATGCTCTCTTGCGTCGCGAATTGCCGCAGATTCTCTCATATGTGGGCCCTTGCGGTTCGGTGGTAGTAGACGAATTTTCCGACACGTATTCGTTCTACCCAGCCCGCCTGGTAGAGCATCTTCAGGTGATAGGAGACGGTGGACAGGCTCAGGTGTTGCCGTTTGGCGAGTTCAGTGGTGGTGCGTGGGGTCTCTAGGTCCAGTAGCAACGTAGATCTGGAAGACCCGATCACGGTTTCCAGCGACTCTGTAGGCCTGCATTCCCCATCATGTGATTTCCTGTGTGGATTGGCTGGGTAGGTCACGATCATTTCTCGATTGTCCCACGGGTCAATGGTCACCAAGGGGCGCGATGTGGCAATGGATGGACACAGGGTTATTCTTTCCACCCGCGACGTTTCGACCTCGTACTGGCTGTCGATAATTAGTTCGTTCTTGTAGTAAGTGATCGACGGGTGCAGCGAATCGAGAGTCCCGCCCAGTCCCTCCGCGCTCATCAGGTTCGACCTGTGGACGACGTCGGCCGTCGCCTTGGCTGCCAATGTCGGCCAGTGTGAGGCCAGGGAGTGCTCCCAGAATTCTCTCATCTCCAACGCCAGGCGGGTGGCGTAGGTTTCTCCGCTGGTTCTGATCCGCGTGAGGAGATCCATCCCCCACGGGGCGTTTTCCGCTACCTTTCTGGCCTGTATTTCGGCCAAATAGGATGGGGCTCCCGCTACTCGTTCCAGTTCGTAGTTCACGTGCGGGTCCGAGGTCATGGGGGTGAAAGGAGGATAGTCTGTCACGTCGCTGCAAATGTGACGTAGCGTCTGCAGGAGGTGGAGCCTATGGGATACCAGGGTCTCCTCGATCGAGATCGACTCCATTTCAGAATCATTACCGGTGTGGTATGGATGCAAAACCAGGCAAGTTTGGATGAGCGGAGATATCGTAAAGCGCGTAGCCGCCAGAATCGATGGAGTCAGAGTTATGCGAATCATGATTCCCCGTATTGGTGTTCTTTGTGTGGCTTGATCCCCGATGAACCTGAATTGCGGCCTGGTCTTGGCCTCTGGTCCGCGGGGTGTTTGATGTGGCTGTCGATCAGCGGGGCCGGGGAGGGGTCGGAGCCTGCGAGCGAAGGCGGAAGTCACGCGTCGAGCGGTGCGGGTTCCGGGCTTCCGAACTAGTTGCATGCGCGACCATTCGATGTCCTAAGCAATGATGAATCGTCTGTGACTCCCCGGTTGCGATCAGTGATCGAGCCTATGAAATCCGCCACCTGATTGCGGCGCCCTCTAACGGATTCTGAGGTTCTTCTGAGGTTCGGAGGAGTGTTCGCGCAGGTTCATGGCGAATGGACTGGTTCGCGCGGTCCGGCTGGGCAGCGTGGCGTATGCCACACCGTCTCCGTGCAACCGTGAGAGGTCCGCCACGCGCCACAGTCGTGAACTCGCGTACTCTGGCGGCTCACTCGCCTTTCGTTGCCGCCAGCTGGGAGATCACGTCCCGCGGGGCCGCCGATGCGAGGGATCACTGGGAGGTATCGCACATGTCGGGTTCAACCACGGCCACCGCTCCTTCCGGCCGTCGGGTACCCGGGTCGCAGGGCGGCGCCAACCGTTGGCTGGTGCTCGTCGTTCTCTGCGTAAGCCTGTTGCTCGTCGCCGTCGACGCCACCGTTCTGCACGTGGCGGTGCCCGCAGTCACCGAGGACCTGAAGCCCGGTGGCATCGAGCTGCTGTGGATCGTGGACGTCTATCCACTGGTCTGCGCCTCGCTGCTCATCCTCTTCGGCACCCTCGGCGACCGGGTGGGCCGCAGACGGGTGCTCCTCCTCGGTTACGCCCTCTTCGGCGTGGCATCGGCCGTGGCCGCCATGGCGGACAACGCCCAGATCCTGATCGCGGCCCGCGCCCTGCTCGGCGTCGGCGGCGCGATGATCATGCCCGCGACGCTCTCGATCCTCCGCCAGGTCTTTCCCGACCGGCGCGAGCGCGCCGTCGCCATCGGTGTGTGGAGCGCGGTGGCCGGAATCGGCGCGGCGGGCGGGCCGCTGCTCGGCGGCTTCCTGCTCGAGCACTTCTGGTGGGGCTCGGTCTTCCTGATAAACATCCCGCTGATGCTGGTCAGCCTGCCCATCGGGCGCTGGCTGCTTCCGGAGTCGACGGGCGACCGCGACGGGCCGTGGGACGTGGTCGGCGCGCTGATGGCCGCGGGCGGTCTCTTCGGCCTCGTGTTCGCGGTGAAGCGGGCGGGCGGCGGAGAGTCGCCGTTCGGCATGACGACCCTCCTGTCGTTCTTCCTGGGCGCTGCCCTCCTGGTCGGCTTCGTCCGCAGGCAGCGGCGGCGCAAGCACCCGCTCATCGATCTGTCGATGTTCGCGCGGCCCGCGTTCAGCACCTCGCTCGGCTGCATCGTGCTCGCGATGCTCGCCCTGGTGGGCCTCGAACTGGTCGCCGCGCAGTATCTGCAGCTGGTGCTCGGCCTCTCCCCGCTGGAGACCGGTATGCGGCTCGTGCCGCTCACCGTCGCCGCGATGGCCGCGGGTCTCGCCGGATCCAAGCTCCTGCACCGCTTCGGCCCGCGCTCGATGGTCGCTTCCGGTTTCACCCTGACCGCGGTGGCCGTGCTGGTGCTCACCGGTCTGGGCGACGAGGTCAACGACCCGCTCCTGCTCTTCAGCTTCGTCCTGCTCGGCCTCGGTCTGCAGACCACGCTCTTCGGCTCCTACGAGTCGATGCTCAGCGAGGCGCCCCAGTCGCAGGCGGGCGGCGCCGCCGCGATCGGCGAGACCTCGTACCAACTGGGCGCCGGCATCGGCATCGCGCTGCTCGGCAGCGTCATGAACGCGGCGTACGCGCCGGGCCTCTCGTCCGTCCAGGGCGTGCCCGCCAAGGAGAGCTCCGCGGCGAGCCACTCGCTCGGCGAGGCGTACGAGGTCGCTTCGGGGCTCGGTGGCGGGGCGGGCGAGGCGCTGCGCACCGCCGCGCGCGAGTCCTTCGTGCACGGGCTGCACGTGACCCTGCTGGTCAGCGCGGGGCTGCTGCTGCTCGGCGCGCTGATGGCGCTGAAGCTGCCGCGGACCATGGAGTGCGGGGCGCCTGCGGCGCCGTCCGAGCAGGGGGTCCCGGCGCCCCGGAGCGAGGCGGGCGTTCCTGCGGAGTCCCTCCGCTGACGTGCTTCCCCGGCCTTCGGCCGGGGAGTTCCCCCACCCACCCGCCCTTGGTCCTTGGTAACGTCAACGCGAGTCGTAAGTAACTACCACTGCTAGTTTTTGCGCCGCCGGAGGCCCGAGATGTCCGCACGCAGCCGCACCCCCCTGCCGCCCTTCGACCCCGCCGACCCCCTCGGCATCGACGATCTCCTGGAGCCGGAGGACCTCGCGATCCGCGAGACCGTCCGCACCTGGGCGGCCGACCGCGTCCTGCCGCATGTCGCCGACTGGTACGAGAAGGGCGAGCTGCCCGGCATCCGCGATCTCGCTCGTGAGCTCGGCTCGATCGGCGCCCTCGGCATGTCCCTGGAGGGCTACGGCTGCGCAGGGGCGAGCTCCGTCCAGTACGGGCTCGCCTGCCTGGAGCTGGAGGCCGCCGACTCCGGCATCCGCTCGCTGGTCTCCGTTCAGGGATCCCTCGCCATGTACGCCATCCACCGCTTCGGCTCCGAGGAGCAGAAACAGCGCTGGCTGCCCGGCATGGCCGCGGGCGAGATCATCGGCTGCTTCGGCCTGACCGAGCCCGATCACGGGTCCGACCCGGCGTCCATGCGCACCTTCGCCAAGAAGGACGGCACCGACTGGGTGCTCACCGGGCGCAAGATGTGGATCACCAACGGCTCCGTGGCCGGGGTCGCCGTGGTCTGGGCGCACACCGACGACGGGATCAGGGGCTTCGTCGTCCCCACCGAGACCCCCGGCTTCTCGGCGCCCGAGATCAAGCACAAGTGGTCGCTGCGCGCGAGCGTCACCAGCGAGCTGGTGATGGACGAGGTACGGCTGCCCGCCGACGCGGTGCTTCCCGAGGTCACCGGCCTCAAGGGCCCCCTGAGCTGTCTCTCCCACGCGCGCTACGGCATCGTCTGGGGAGCCATGGGCGCCGCCCGCTCCTCCTTCGAGGCAGCCGTCGAGTACTCCAAGACCCGCGAGCAGTTCGGCAGGCCCATCGGCGGCTTCCAGCTCACCCAGGCCAAGCTCGCCGACATGGCGGTCGAGCTGCACAAGGGCATCCTGCTCGCGCATCACCTCGGCCGGCGTCTGGACGCGGGCAGGCTCCGTCCCGAACAGGTCAGCTTCGGCAAGCTCAACAACGTACGAGAAGCGATCGAGATCTGCCGCACGTCCCGGACGATCCTGGGCGCGAACGGGATCTCGCTGGAGTATCCCGTGATGCGGCATGCGACGAATCTCGAGTCGGTGCTCACCTATGAGGGCACCGTCGAGATGCATCAACTCGTGTTGGGCAAGGCGCTCACCGGCCTTGACGCCTTCCGGTGAGCGGCCTCGCCCGCTAGCTCTGGTTGAAGAAACCGTCCGCCGGACGGCTCCGGGCCTCCCCGTTGACGATGTTCGTGTCGGCGGGGCTGAGCAGGAAGACCCGCGTCGCCACGCGCTCGATGGAGCCGCGCAGTCCGAACGTCAGGCCCGCCGCGAAGTCCACGACGCGCTTGGCGTCGCCGGGCTCCATCGACGTGAGGTTGATGATGACCGGGACACCGTCCCGGAAGAGTTCGCCGATGCCGCGCGCGTCCCGGAAACTGTCCGGGGTCACGGTCCCGATCCGGCGCCCTTCCTCTTCGGCGGCCTCGGCGACCACCCGCACCCGCGGGTCGGTCACCCAGGCTTCGCCGGGCCCCTCGGCCCCGTCGTCGTCGTAGCCGTCGTAGTAACGCTCGTCATTGTTGTTGTCGTCGACGAGGCCAAGCCAGGCACTCGCCTTGCGCACCGATCCCATGGACGCCTCCTCTCACAGCGGGCTTTCTGCGTTCCGCATCCCCATGTTCGTCCATGATGCGGATAGTGCGCCAAGTGGATAGTCGCCGCGCGGGGTTTTCGTGACGGTACTGGTGCAGAGTCAACACGCCGTAAACGCGTGATTCCCCAAGGGTCCTGCTGTGTACGGCTGCTGACAGTGAGTGAAATATGATTGTTCGCGGCGTATGGGTGACGACCGGTGCGTCCGGGTGAACGGACCCCTCGATACGATGCCCGAGTTGATCGTCAACGGGCTCACGGGGGAGTCGTATGTTCGGAATCGTCAGGCCCTGCAGCCATCGTCTGGGAGAAGGCCTCAAGACGCAATGGATGGCGCATCTGTGCGGGCTCTGTCTCGCCCTGCGGGGTGATCACGGCCAGTTCGCCCGCGTCGTGACCAACTACGACGGCCTGATCATCTCGGTTCTGACGGAGGCTCAGGCCGCCAGGTCGACCGGCTGGAGGCGCACCGCGGGGCCCTGCCCCCTCCGTGGAATGCGCACCGCTTCCGTCGCGCAGGGCGAGGGCGCACGGCTCGCCGCCGCGGTCTCGCTGGTGCTCGCGTCGGCGAAGGTGCGCGACCACGTCGCCGACGGGGACGGCCTCTTGGCGCGCAGGCCGGTGGCCGCCGCCGCCCGGAAGGTCGCACGGAGCTGGGACCGGGCGGGCGCCCGCACCGGCGCCGATGTGGGCTTCGACACGGCGGTCCTGCTCGACGCCGTCGAACGGCAGGTCGGCATCGAGAGCTTGGCGGGCCCCGGCACCTCGCTGCTCACGGTCACCGAGCCGACCGAGACCGCGACCGCAGCCGCCTTCGCGCACACCGCCGTCATCGCGGGCAGGCCGGGCAACGCCGAGCCACTCGCCGAGGCCGGGCGGCTCTTCGGCAGGCTCGCGCATCTCCTGGATGCCGTGGAGGACAAGGAAGCTGACGCCGCGTCGGATGCGTGGAACCCGCTGACGGCCACGGGCACCGGTCTCGTCGAGGCCCGGCGCCTCGCCGACGACGCCCTGCACGGCATACGGCTCGCGCTGCGCGACGCCGAATTCACGGACGGCAAGCTGGCGCATGTGCTGCTCGCGCATGAGCTGGGGCGCTCGGTGGACCGGGCCTTCGGGACCGACGCGTGCGGGCACACCCATGAGGTGACGGCCCATCAGGGTGGTTCCTTCGGGCCGCCGCCGCCATCCCCGGGGCAGGGTGGGCCGTACGGGCAGCAGGGCGGACCGTACGGGAACAGCAACCCGTACGGAGGCGGGGTGCCGGGGGGTCCCGGTGGCCCCGGCGGGTTCGGGGGTGGGCACGGGCCCGAGCAGCAGCCGCCGAAGCCGGGCAAGCGGGGCTTCTGGGCGGGGTGCGCGGTCGCCATCGGCCTCTGCTGCACCTGCAAGCTGTGCTGCGCCGATTCGTACGAGGGCCCCTGGTCCCGCAAGAGGCGCGAGGGGTGCTGCAACAACTGCGGCGACAGCGGATGTTGCTCCTGTTGTGAGTGCTGCTCCTGCTGCGACTGCGGGCTCTAGGGTTGATCACATGACGACGGACGCTTCACGGGACTGGAAGCACTGGCACGAGCAGCGGACGGAGATGGTGTCCGCGCCCTACGGCCCGCTCACGCTCACCGGCACCCACTGGCTCGCTGACTACCCGGATGGTTCGCTTCCGGACATCCCCGGGCGCTGGACCGAGGCGGGCGACGAGATCGTCCTGACCGCCGGCGCCGACGACGGGCTCACCCTCGACGGGCAGCTGTTCAGCGGCGAGGCCCGCCTCGCCGCCGATCCCGGTCCTGTCGGCGCGGCCCGCGTCGGGCACGGCGACCGCCGCCTGGTCGTGCTGCGTCGCGAAGGGCTCTGGGCGGTACGCGACTTCGACCCGGAGTCCGCCGCGCGCCGCGCCTTCCGGGGCATCGAGGCCACGGGGTACGACGCGCGCTGGGCGGTACCGGGGCGATTTACGCCGTACGCCGCCGAGAGCACCACCGACGGGGTGCGCACCGTCCGGGTCGGCAACGCTGACGGGGTGGAGCGGGGGCTCGGACTGGGCGGTGAGCTGGCCTTCACCCTGGCCGGAAAGGAGCACACGCTCCAGGCGTCGGTGGAGGGCGACGGCTCCTTGTGGGCGGTGTTCGCCGACGCGAGCAGCGGAGTGTCCAGCTACCGGTTCCGGTTCCTGCGGCCCGCCGCGCCGGACGCCGAGGGGCGCACGACGGTGGACCTCAACCGCGCGCTTCTTCCCCCGTGCGCCTTCGCCGACCACTTCATCTGCCCGTTCCCGCCGCCGGGCAACACCCTTGACGCCGAGATCGCCGCAGGAGAGCGGAACCTCATCGGCCGCTGACACGTCAGAAGAAGAGCCGATGACCCAAGCCCCGACGGCGTACGACAGGTACGACAGCCGTCGGGGCCGGTTGCCGTGTATCCGGCTTACGGCCGAAAGGCGCCCTTGTGCGCGGTGTCCGTGGCCCGAATACTCCCGAGCAGCGCTTGTCAGGAGCACGGCGTATCCGGAATCCGGCTTGCCCTTTGCTCATTGGCTGCGCCTCACGGGTCCGCAACCCACACGGACCCACTGACTTCCCCTCGGGAGGAACAACAAGTGAGGAACAAGCGCACCACCCCCCGCAGCGGCATAGCGAGACACACACGTCTGCTGGCCGTGGCCACCGGACTTGTGGCCGTCGGCGCGCTCGCCGTCCCCGCTGCGAACGCCAACGACGTCACCACCTTCAGCTCGGCGCAGCTCACCAAGGCGAGCGACGCGGTGCTCGACGCGGATGTCGCAGGCACCGCATGGAGTGTCGACAAGGCGACGAACCGCCTGGTCGTCACCGCCGACAGCACCGTCTCCAAGGCCGAGATCGCCAAGATCAAGGAGGCGGCGGGCAGCAACGCGGGCGCCCTCAAGGTCGAGCGCACTCCCGGCAAGTTCAGCAAGCTGATCTCCGGCGGCGACGCGATCTACGCGTCAAGCTGGCGCTGCTCGCTCGGCTTCAACGTCCGCAGCGGCAGCACCTACTACTTCCTCACCGCCGGTCACTGCACCGACGGCGCGGGCACCTGGTGGGCCAACTCCGCGAAGACCACGGTCCTTGGCACCACGCATGGCTCCAGCTTCCCGACCAACGACTACGGCATCGTCAGGTACACGAACTCGTCGATCACCAAGTCGGGCACGGTCGGCAGCCAGGACATCACCAGCGCGGGCAACGCCACCATGAACCAGGCCGTCACCCGGCGCGGCTCGACCACCGGCACTCACAGCGGCCGGGTCACCGGCCTGAACGCCACCGTCAACTACGGCGGCGGCGACATCGTCTACGGCATGATCAAGACCACCGTCTGCGCCGAGCCCGGCGACAGCGGCGGCCCGCTCTACGCGGGGTCCAAGGCACTCGGCCTCACCTCGGGCGGCAGCGGCAACTGCTCATCGGGCGGCACGACGTTCTTCCAGCCGGTCACCGAGGCGCTGAGCGCGTACGGCGTGAGCGTCTACTGATCCAGGTACGACTGATCCAGGTACGACTGATCCGCGTATGACTGATTGATGTACGACCTGATCCACGCGCGGCTGACCCACGCACGGCCAGTCTGCAGCCAGCAGCAGGGGAGCCCCCGTCCGGAAGACCGGGCGGGGGCTCTCTCCTGTCTCCCGTCTCCCTTTGTGCGCCCTGCGGCGTTACCTTCGAAGTGCACGCCCAACACGCCCAATTCGGACCCTGGGGGCCGGCATGGTCGAGGAGCTGGTGGTGGCGGGAGTAGCCGTCGGGTCTGTCGGAGCGGTCTATGTGATGGCTGCGGCGCGTGTCGTCAAACAGTACGAACGGGGCGTGGTGCTCCGGCTCGGGAAGCTGCAGCGTTCGGTGCGCGGGCCCGGGTTCACCATGGTCGTGCCGTTCGTGGACCGGCTCCGCAAGGTCAACATGCAGATCGTGACGATGCCGGTCCCCGCGCAGGACGGCATCACCCGGGACAACGTCACGGTGCGCGTGGACGCGGTCATCTACTTCAAGGTGATCGATGCCGCCGAGGCCGTCGTGCAGGTGGAGGACTACCGCTTCGCTGTCTCGCAGATGGCGCAGACGTCGTTGCGCTCGATCATCGGCAAGAGCGATCTCGACGATCTGCTCTCCAACCGCGAGCAGCTCAACCAGGGCCTGGAGCTGATGATCGACTCCCCGGCCGTCGGCTGGGGCGTGCAGATCGACCGGGTCGAGATCAAGGACGTGTCGCTCCCGGAGACCATGAAACGGTCCATGGCCAGGCAGGCCGAGGCCGACCGTGAGCGCCGGGCCCGCGTGATCAACGCGGACGCCGAGCTGCAGGCCTCCAAGAAGCTGGCCCAGGCGGCGCATGAGATGGCGGACGAGCCCGCGGCGCTCCAACTGCGGCTGCTCCAGACCGTGGTGGCGGTCGCCGCCGAGAAGAACTCGACCCTCGTCCTGCCCTTCCCCGTGGAGCTCCTGCGCTTCCTGGAGCGGTCCACGCAGGGGCAGCAGCCGCCCGCGGGTGCGCCCGGTCCCGTATCCGCAGGGTCCGAGCCTCCCGCCGCCGTGACCGAATCTCCCGCCGTCACGCTGCCGGATTTCGGTGCTCCGGATTCGGAAGCCGGTGAGCGGGACGCGCCAGGAACGTCGAGAACCGGACAGGACTAGTCCTTACCCGCTGCCGATCACCCGCTCGCACGCGGTGTTTGCAGCGGGGACCGACGTGGTGGGACCGGCGTCGGTGAAGGCGCGGGGGGCGCGCGGTGACTGTCGCGTGCGCGTCCTGAAGTAGACCTTGTGTGCTACCGGACGGTATCGGGATAGTGGGCGCACCCCTTGGCATGGACGCGGCTTTCGCAGCGTGAGCGACTCCTTGCCGGTACGCCTTCCGGTCCCCAGGTCCCCACACCGAACGGGCCGACCCCCCACAGGAGGACGTGACTTGAAGCACCGACGCATATCCAAGCGACGTGCAGCCGTGGCAGGTGCGGGCATCACCGCACTGATCGCCGCCGGAATCACCTTCCAGACTGCGAACGCGAGTGAGAGTGCCCCGACCCCCACGCCGGACACCCTCTCGGTCGCGAAGGCCGGAAAGCTCGCCTCGTCCCTCGGCAAGGACCTCGGCCTGGACGCGGCCGGTACGTACTACGACGCCAAGGCCAAGAACCTCGTCGTGAACGTCCTCGACAAGAGCGCTGCCGACGCCGTCGAGTCGGCCGGCGCCAAGGCGAGAATCGTCGAGAACTCACTCGCCGAGCTGAAGAGCGCCCGTACGACGCTCAGCGACAAGGCGTCCATCCCCGGCACCTCGTGGGCGGTCGACCCGGCCACCAACAAGGTCGTCGTGACGGCGGACCGCACGGTCAAGGGGGCCCAGCTCGACAAGCTCGGCGCGGTCGTGAAGGGCCTCGGCTCCAAGGTCGAACTCCAGCACAGCAAGGGGGAGTTCAAGCCCTTCATCGCAGGTGGCGACGCCATCTGGGGTGGCGGCAGCCGCTGCTCGCTCGGCTTCAACGTGGTCAAGGACGGCGCTCCGCACTTCCTGACCGCGGGCCACTGCACCGAAGCGGTGACCAGCTGGTCCGAGGAGCAGGGCGGCCCGGCCATCGGTGAGAACGCGGGCTCCAGCTTCCCCGACAACGACTACGGCATCGTCAAGTACAGCGGCGACACCGCGCACCCGAGCGAGGTGAACCTCTACAACGGCTCGACGCAGGCCATCACCAAGGCGGGCGACGCGACCGTCGGTCAGAAGGTGCAGCGCAGCGGCTCGACCACGCAGCTGCACGACGGCTCGGTCACGGGTCTCGACGCCACCGTGAACTACGGCAACGGCGACATCGTCAACGGACTCATCCAGACCGACGTCTGCGCCGAGCCCGGCGACAGCGGCGGCGCGCTCTTCGCGGGCGACACCGCGCTCGGTCTCACCTCGGGCGGCAGCGGTGACTGCAGCGCCGGCGGGGAGACGTTCTTCCAGCCGGTTCCGGAGGCGCTGTCCGCCTTCGGTGCGGAGATCGGCTAGCCAGGAGCGCCCCCGGCAGGGGGCAGCGGGACAGGGGCCGGTCCGCCGCCATGGGCGGACCGGTCTCTTTTTCATGTGCGCTTGTGAAAACATTCACAAGGACCTTTGGCCTGCTCAGAGGGGTCTTCTGCGGCGCCCGAAGGCCGGCGGACGGGTGTCGAATTGAGGTATCAGCGAAAAGGTCTCACCGAAGGAGCCCCGCCATGGAGGCCAACGAGATGGTGGACGGACTGGTCAAGGGAGCGCTGACCGCGCTCGGCCGGTTCGCGTCGTACGACCAGGAGCAGGTCGACCACATCGTGAAGAAGGCCTCCCTCGCCGCGCTGGGCCGGCACGGGGATCTTGCGAGGCTGGCCGTGGAGGAGACGGGCCGCGGGCTCTTCGAGGACAAGGCCGTCAAGAACCTCTTCGCCTGCGAGCACGTCGTCAACTCGATGCGCGGCCTGAAGACCGCGGGCGTCATCTCCCGTGACGAGCTGAACGGCATCACCGAGATCGCCGAACCGGTCGGCGTCGTCTGCGCCATGACCCCGGTGACCAACCCGACGTCGACGACCCTCTTCAAGGCCCTCATCGCCCTGAAGACCCGCAACCCGATCATCTTCGCCTTCCACCCCAGCGCCCAGCGCTGCTCCGCCGAGGCCGCCCGCGTCGTGCGCGACGCCGCGATCGAGGCCGGCGCCCCCGCCAACTGCGTGCAGTGGATCGAGGAGCCCTCGATGGAGGCCACCGGGCTGCTCATGAACCACACCGGCGTCTCCACCATCCTCGCCACCGGCGGCAACGCCATGGTCAAGTCCGCCTACTCCTGCGGCAAGCCCGCGCTCGGCGTCGGCGCGGGCAACGTACCCGCGTATGTCGCACGCAGCGGCAAGCTGCGTCGCGCGGTGCACGACATCGTGCTCTCCAAGGCCTTCGACCACGGCATGATCTGCGCATCGGAGCAGGCCGTGATCCTCGACAAGGAGGTCTACGACGAGGGGATCGCGGAGTTCGAGCGGCTCGGCGCGTACGTCGTCACGGCGGCCGAGAAGACCAAGCTGGAGGAGTTCGTCTTCGGGACGACGGCCTTCGGCGCCGACTGCGCGAGCGCGAAGCTGAACGCGGCCGTCGTCGGCAGGTCCCCGCGGTGGATCGCCGAACAGGCCGGATTCGAGGTCCCCCAGGGCACGTCGGTCATCGTCGCCGAGTGCGCGGAGGTCGGCGACGGCGAGCCGCTCACCCGCGAGAAGCTCTCCCCGGTCCTTGCCGCCCTGAAGGCCGAGACCACCGAGCAGGGCCTCGAACTGTCCGCCCGGATGGTCGAGTTCAACGGCCTGGGGCACAGCGCCGCGATCCACACCGAGGACGACGAGCTCGCCGAGGAGTTCGGCAGGCGGGTCAAGGCGGTGCGCGTCATCGTCAACGCTCCCTCGACCTTCGGCGGCATCGGCGACGTCTACAACGCCTTCCTGCCCTCGCTCACCCTCGGCTGCGGCTCCTACGGACACAACTCGGTGTCCGACAACGTCTCCGCGGTCAACCTGATCAACGTCAAGCGGATCGGACGGCGCAACACCAACATGCAGTGGTTCAAGGTTCCGCCGAAGATCTACTTCGAGCGCAACTCCCTGCGCTACCTGGGGGAGATGGACGGCATCAGGCGGGTCTCGATCGTGACGGACAAGACGATGTCGACGCTCGGCTTCGTGCGGCGTGTGACCGACATCCTCGCCGCGCGCCCCGAGGCCGTCACCGTCCAGGTCATCGACGACGTCGAGCCCAACCCTGAGCTCGCGACCGTCCGGGCCGGAGCCGCGCGCATGCGGGACTTCGAGCCGGACACGATCATCGGGCTCGGCGGCGGCTCGCCGATGGACGCCGCCAAGATCATGTGGCTGATGTACGAGCACCCGGAGATCGAGTTCGCCGACACCAAGGAGAAGTTCTTCGACATCCGCAAGCGGGCCTTCAAGTTCCCGGGCCTCGGCGAGAAGGCGCAGATGGTGGCCGTCCCGACCACCTCGGGCACGGGCAGCGAAGTCACCCCCTTCGCCGTCATCTCCGATCCGGAGGCCGCGCAGAAGTACCCCCTCGCGGACTACGCGCTCACCCCGAACGTCGCGATCGTCGACCCGGTGCTTCCGATGAAGCTCCCCGCGACGGTCACCGCCGACTCCGGCTTCGACGCGCTGACCCACGCCACCGAGGCGTACGTCTCGGTGTACGCGAACGACTACACCGACGGGCTCTGCCTCCAGGCGATCAAGCTCATCTTCGAGAACCTGGAGCGGTGCGTCGTGAACGGGGCCGCCGACCCCGAGGCACGCGAGAAGATGCACAACGCCTCGACCGTGGCGGGCATGGCCTTCGCCAACGCCTTCCTGGGCCTGGTGCACGCGATGGCACACACCCTCGGCAACACCTTCCACGTCTCGCACGGCCGCACCAACGCGCTGCTCCTGCCGCACGTCATCCGGCACAACGGCACGGTGTCGGCCAAGGCGACGCCGTGGCCGAAGGCCGAGGTCTACCGGGCGCCGGAGCGGTTCCAGGAGATCGCCCGGATGCTGGGGCTTCCGGCGGCTTCCCCTGAGCAGGGGGTGGAGTCCTACGCCCGTGCCGTCGAGGAGCTGCGCGGGAAGTGTGGCCTTCCCGGCTCCTTCCGGGAGGAGGGCGTCGACGAAGCGGCCTTCATCGAAGCGCTGCCGGAGCAGGCGATGAACGCGTATGCGGATCAGTGCGCGCCTGCCAACCCCCGGATGCCGATGCTCTCCGAGATGGAGGAGCTTATGCGGCAGGCGTATTACGGCAACGGGGAGGGCGCCTGATCCGGTTCGCCGTCTGCGGGCCGCATGTGGCTGGTCGCGCAGCTCCCCGCGCCCCTTACGGGGCCTAGCGCTTGGGCCAGTACCACAGCGGCTCGTCCAGGAGGCTTTCCCGGCCCGCCACCGTCGTCTGCCCGGACTCCTTGAGCAGTTCTATGGAGTTCACGTCGACGCGGTGGCGGGCCGCTCCCTTGGCGACTGCTTCGGCGAGAGGCTGGGCGTGGGTCACCAGGACGACCTGCGTGTCCTTCGTCGCGGTCAGGATCAGGTCCGCGAGCGGCCGCAGGAGATCCGGATGCAGGCTCGTCTCCGGTTCGTTCAGGACGAGGAGCGAAGGTGGCCGGGGAGTGAGCAGTGCCGCGGTCCACAGCAGATAGCGCAGCGTTCCGTCGGACAGCTCGGCCGCTCCGAGGGGACGGTTCAATCCGCGCTGGTGCAGCTGGAGTTCGAAACGGCCCCCGCTGTCGACGACCCCCACCCGGCTGCCGGGGAAGGCGTCGTCCACCGCCGCGTCGAGCGCCGCCGGATCGCCGATCTCGCGGATGGTCTGCAGGGCCGCCGCCAGGTCCGCGCCGTCATGGCCGAGGACGGGGGTGCGGGTGCCGATGCGGGCGGCGCGGGCGGGGGCTTCGGCGTCGGTGCGCACGTGGTCGTAGAACCGCCAGGAGCGGATCAGTTCGCGCAGCCTGAGCAGATCGGGGGCCAGCTGCGGATCGGCCAGTTCGCTCAGCATGCTGTCGTACGGCCTGATGCCCTGGGCGCGGTGCCAGCCGCCGTCGGCGGTGCGGGTGCGCACGGCGGGGCCGGCGCGGTCGCAGAGCAGCGCGGCGGGGCGCAGGACGGGTCCGGCCCAGGTGCACTCGCGCTTGATCTCCGGGTCGAGGTTGAACATCGAGGGCGCCGCGCCGGATCCCGAGGTGGGGATCGGGTGGCCGAAGTCGACCCCGTACCCGAACTCGTCGCCCGCGAAGCCGAGGCGCAGGCTGGTCGCCTCCGCCTTCGCGGGGCCCGCCCACAGTGCCGAGGGCAGCCCGCCCTCGCGGGCGAGGGCGGCCACCGCACCGCCCCGCGCGGAGTCGGCGAGCAGCCGCAGCGCGCGGTACAGGCTCGACTTCCCGGTGCCGTTCGCGCCCGTCACGACGTTCAGCCGGTCCAGGGGGACGATCAGTTTGCGCAGGGAGCGGTAGTTCTCGACTGCCAGGGTGGTGATCATCGCTCAAGCCTCGCACCCGGGTCTGACAACGGCCGCGGGAGCGGGCTTCGGGGCGGGCCGCTCGGCTCACCGGCGGTGGGCGCCGGTGTCCGTTTCCGGTTCCTCCATCGCGGGCCGCTGCCCCGGCTGGCGGTCCCCGCGCAGCGCGGACATGGCCAGGGTGATGACGGTGCCGAGGACCGCCCAGGCGGCGAGCACCAGCATCGGTCCGGTGATCGCGTTGCCCTTGAAGTACGCGATGGAGCGCGCCACCCAGGTGCCCGCGCCCGGCGGCAGCCAGGGGCCGATCTCCTTCCAGAACGGCGGGAGCATCGGCAGCGGGAAGGCGCCGCCCGCGCTCGGGTTGCCGGCGATCACGACGAGCAGGACGGCGAGGCCGATGCCCACGATGCCGGTGAGCGACTGCAGGGCGAGCGTGATCGCGCCGACCCCGAAGATCACCAGGGCGCCGAGGCCCCACAGGCCCATGATGCTGCCGGGCAGGGCGCCGAGAATCGGCCCGATGATGATCGCGCCGCCGAGTCCGCCGATGATCGAGTAGAGCGCCATGGTGCCGAGCCTGATCACCGCGCGCGGCACGTTGGCGGCCCGGGAGCCCGCGCTGATCGCCAGGATCGATGCGCACAGATAACCGCCGACACACCAGCCGACGACCAGGTAGAAGGACGAGAGTCCGTTGAAGTCCTGGTTCGAGGCGGGGGCCACGTCGATGGTCTTCACCGTGCGCTTCTCGTCCGCATCGACCTTGGTGGTGAGCTCGGTCAGGGTCCTGGAGAGGGCGGTGCCGCCGCCCGAGCCGACCAGGAGGGTGTCGGTGGTGCCCCGGGGGTCGACGATCAGGGCGCCGTCGATGTCGCGGTTCATGATCTGGTGCCGGGCAGTGGCCTCGTCCTTGACCACGCGCGGATCGAGCGGTTCGTCGGGGAGTTTCCCGAGCTTGTCCGACGTCTCCTTGGCCGCGGGACCCGGAGCGACGACTCCGAAGGGCACGTCTCTCGGCTTCGGGTCGTGCAGGGCCCCTACGTAGGAGGCGATGAACAGCAGCTGCAGGGCCAGTACACCGATGACCAGCAGGGCTGCTCGCGGGGTGACGGCGCTCTTCAACTCATCGGTGAAACTCATGCCCCCACGCTCCGTGGCCCCCGTCGTTTCCGCAGGTGGGCGGGGCCGAATGGGCGAAGAGGAGTGCGGTTCGACTCGGCTGTCGTACACGCGTTCGAAAGTTGGTCTATGGTGGAGGCGGGGGATGTGAGGTCGGATCGGTTCAGGGTTTCAGGAGGTGCGTGTGCCAGGGTTCACGCATCTGCACACCGTCTCCGGGTTCTCCCCGCGGTACGGGGCCTCGCACCCGGAGCGGCTCGCCGAGCGTGCCGCCGAGCGGGGCATGGACGCCCTCGCGCTCACCGACCGGGACACCCTCGCGGGGACCGTCCGGTTCGCCAAGGCCTGTGCGAATGCGGGGGTGCGGCCGCTGTTCGGGGCCGAGCTCGCGGTGGGGGAGCCGGCACCGCCGCGCGGTGCGCGGCGGCGGACCCCCGTGCGCGGAGGTGCCTTCATCGATGAGTCGACCCCGCGCGTGACCTTCCTCGCCCGCGACGGCGCCACGGGCTGGGCCGCGCTGTGCCGCCTGATCACCGCCGCGCACCGAAGCGGCGAGGGGCAGCCCGTGCTTCCGTGGGAGGAGAACCACGGCGACGGCATGACCGTGCTGCTCGGCCCTGCTTCCGACGTGGGGCGCGCGCTCGCCGCCGGGCGCCCCGACCGGGCCGCCCGCCTCATCGTCCCCTGGCGCGAGCGCTACGGGGACGCGCTGCGCCTGGAGTCCGTGTGGCACGGCCGCGAAGGAACCGGGCCCGGTTCGCTCCGCCTCGCCGCCCGCACCGTCGGCTTCGCCGCCGAGCAGGGTGTCCGCCCCGTCCTGAGCAACGCCGTCCGCTACGCCGACGCCGGCATGGGTCCGGTCGCCGACGTGCTCGATGCCGCGCGCCGTCTCGTCCCCGTCGACCCGACCAAGGAACTCGACAGCGGCGAGCGGTGGTTGAAGGGCGCCGACGCCATGCTGGGCAACGCCGAGCGGATCGTGGAGGCGGCCGGCTTCCGCCGTGACACCGCCCGCCGCCTCGTCGAACAGACGCGGACGGCCGCCGCCGAGTGCCTCGTCGACCCCGAGGACGACATCGGCATCGGCTCCGTGCGCTTCCCCGAGCCACACCTCGTCGGCGCCGGACGCCGCACCGCCCAGCGCGTGCTCGCCTCGCGGGCGGCGGCGGGAATGGTCCAGCGGGGATACGACCGCGCCCCCCAGGCCCGCGGCTACTGGGAGCGGATGCACCACGAGCTGGACATCATCGCGTACCACGGCTTCGCCTCCTACTTCCTCACCGTGGCCCAAGTGGTCGACGACGTACGGGACTTGGGCATCCGGGTCGCGGCGCGCGGCTCCGGTGCCGGGTCCCTGGTCAACCACCTCATCGGCATCGCGCACGCCGACCCCGTCGAGCACGGCCTGCTCATGGAGCGGTTCCTGTCCACGCGCCGGGCCGTCCTGCCGGACATCGACATCGACGTGGAGTCGGCCCGCCGCATCGAGGTCTACCGCGCGATCATCGACCGCTTCGGCACCGAGCGGGTCGCGACCGTCGCCATGCCCGAGACCTACCGGGTCCGCCACGCCATCCGCGATGTGGGCGCCGCGCTCTCCATGGACCCGGCCGAGATCGACAAGATCGCCAAGGCCTTCCCGCACATCCGCGCGCGGGACGCCCGCTCGGCGATGGAGGAACTGCCCGAACTGCGGGAGGTGGCGGGGGAGAAGGAGCGGCACGGCCGTCTGTGGGAGCTGGTCGAGGCCCTGGACGCGCTGCCGCGCGGGGTCGCCATGCACCCGTGCGGAGTGCTGCTCTCCGATGCCTCGCTGCTCGCGCGTACGCCCGTCATGCCCACCAGCGGCGAGGGTCTGCCCATGTCCCAGTTCGACAAGGACGACGTGGAGGACCTCGGGCTGCTCAAGCTCGATGTGCTCGGCGTGCGGATGCAGTCGGCGATGGCGCACGCGGTGCAGGAGGTCGAGCGGGCCACGGGTGAGCGGGTGGACGTGGACGCGGCGCCGCCGGGGGACCCAGCGACGTACCACCTCATCAAGTCCGCCGAGACGTTGGGCTGTTTCCAGATCGAGTCGCCGGGCCAGCGGGACCTGGTCGGACGGTTGCAGCCCGCGACCTTCCACGACCTGGTCGTCGACATCTCGCTCTTCAGGCCGGGTCCGGTCGCCGCCGACATGGTGCGGCCCTTCATCGAGGCCCGGCACGGCCGCGCGCCCATCCGCTATCCGCACCCGGATCTGGCGGGGCCGCTCAAGGAGACGTACGGCGTCGTCGTCTTCCACGAGCAGATCATCCAGATCGTGGACATCATGACCGGCTGCGGGCGCGACGAGGCGGACCGGGTGCGGCGCGGGCTCTCCGATCCCGAGTCGCAGGGGCGGATCCGGTTCTGGTTCGCGCAGCAGGCGGCGGCCAAGGGCTACGACGCCGAGACGATCGGCCGGACGTGGGAGATCATCGAGGCCTTCGGCTCGTACGGCTTCTGCAAGGCGCACGCGGTGGCCTTCGCCGTGCCGACGTACCAGTCGGCGTGGCTGAAGGCCCATCATCCGGCCGCCTTCTACGCGGGGTTGCTCACGCACGACCCCGGCATGTACCCGAAGCGGCTGCTGCTCGCGGACGCGCGGCGGCGAGGGGTGCCGATCCTTCCGCTGGACGTGAACCGGTCCGCGGTCGCCCACCGTATCGAACTGGTGTCCGATCCCAGGGAGGCTTGGGGTCTGCGCCTCGCGCTGGCCGACGTCCACGGCATCAGCGAGGCCGAGGCCGCGCGGATCGCGGACGGGCAGCCCTACGCCTCGCTCCTCGACTTCTGGGAGCGGGCCAGGCCCGGCAAACCGCTCGCGCAGCGGCTCGCGCAGGTCGGCGCGCTCGATGCGTTCGGAGCCAACCGCCGCGATCTGCAACTGCACCTGACGGAGCTCCGGCGAGGCGCGCGGAGCTCCTCCGGGGCCCAACTCCCCTTGTCCGGCGGGCGGGAGACGGCGTCCGCCGGACTGCCCGACCTGGACGACGCGGAACGGCTCAGCGCCGAGCTCGGCGTCCTCGGCATGGACTCCTCCCGCCATCTCATGGGCGACCACACGGAGTTCCTCCGGGAGCTCGGCGTGCTTAGCGCCCGCCGCCTGAGGGAGGCCGAACACGGGGCGACCGTCCTGGTCGCGGGCGCCAAGGCGGCCACCCAGACCCCGCCGATCCGCTCCGGGAAACGGGTCATCTTCACCACCCTGGACGACGGCACGGGCCTGGTCGACCTGGCCTTCTTCGACGACGCCCACGAACGGTGCGCGCACACCGTCTTCCACTCCTGGCTGCTCCTGGTCCGCGGAGTGGTGCAACGGCGCGGGCCGCGCAGCCTCAGCGTGGTCGGCGCCGCCGCATGGAACCTGGCGGAACTGGTGGAGCTGCGGCAGGAGGGCGGGCTCGAAGCGGTGGGAGCACGTCTCGCCGAGCCGGGGCCCGATGGGGAGCCCGACGGGGCCCCGGCGGACGACGGCCGCCGCATCCGGATGTCCACGGGGTACGAGATGCACCCCTGGGCCGACCTGCAGCCTCCCGGCGAACGGGCGGCGACGGGACGGAAGTTGTGGCACCAGAGCCCGGGGAGCGCGGGATGAGCACTCTTTGCGTACGGTTCCTCCTGCCGCCCGTGTACGAGGCCGCCATGCCCCGACTGCTCACGCTGCTCGGTGAGTTCAGCCCGGTCGTCGAGGCCCTGCCGCCCGACGCCGCGCTCGTCGACGTACGGGGAGCGATGCGCTACTTCGGGCGGGACGCCGTCGAGCTCGCCTCGGTGATACGGGTGCGGGCGCTCGCCCACCACGGCGTGGACTGCGTGATCGGCGCGGGGCCGGGGCCGATGCTCGCGCGGATGGCCGCCCGGGAGGCCGCGCCCGGGGTGACCCGGGCCGTGGGTGCGGATCCGGACGCCGTCGCGGAGTTCCTCGGGCCGAAGCCGGTCGCCGAACTGCCGGGAGTCGGCCGCGCCACCGCCCTCACCCTGTGCTCGTACGGACTCGACTCCGTCGGCAAGGTGGCCACCGCCCCACTGTCCACGCTGCAGCGCCTGGTCGGCGCCCGCACCGGCCGCGAGCTGCACGAGAAGGCGCAAGGCGTTGACCGCGCACGCGTCGTGCCGAACGCCGCCACCCGCTCCCTCGCCGCGGAACGACCCTTCCCCCGCGACGAGTTGGACCCCACGCGGCACCGCAGAGCGCTGCTCTCCCTCACCGAGGAACTCGGCGCGCGGATGCGGGACGAGGAGCAGGTGTGCCGCTCCCTGACCCTCACCGTGCGGTACGCCGACCGCTCCACCACGACCCGCACGCGTGCGCTGCCCGAGCCGACCGCGCACTCCTGCGCGCTGACCGCGTCCGCGTACCGGATGTACGAGGCACTCGGCCTCCAGCGGGCCCGGGTACGCGGCATCTCGCTGCGCGCCGAAGGGCTCGGCCCCGCCGAACACGCCGCCCACCAGCTGATGTTCGACCCGGTGGACGACAGGGCACGCAGGATCGAGGCGGTGGCCGACCGGGCGCGGGCGAAGTTCGGCCCTGGCGCGATCGTGCCGGGAACGCTGGCGGCGTAGCACCGGACACACCTCACAGATCCCGGCGTAGCACCGGACACACCTCACAGATCCCGGCGGCGCACGGCAAGCACCATGACGATCACCGCGGCCACCGGCCACGCCGCGAACACGATCCACGCCTCCGTGATCGTCTCCGCGTACTTGGCCGGCGGGTGGTCCATCGCAGGGTTCTCGATCAGGGCGTTCCATGCCGTGATCGGCATCGTGTTGCCGAGCTCCTTCACCCACCGGTACGTGTCGCCCTGGAGGAAGGCGGGCGCCAGGATCAGCGTCACGAGGGTCGTGACGATGCTGCCCGTGGCGTGCCGCACGAGTGCCCCGACGGCCATGCCCACGAGCGCGCTCAGCGGTACGAGCAGCGCGGACGCCGCGACGGCACGCAGCGCGCCCGGGTCGCCGATGGACAGACCCCCGTGCTCCCGCAGGATCGCCTGCGTCACGCCGAACGAGGCCACGGAGACGAACGCGCCGAGCACGGCCATCACCGCCGTCATGACGCCCGCCTTGGCCAGCATCACCGCACGCCGGTCGGGGACGGCCGTGAACGTCGTACGGATCAGACCGCTGGTGTACTCGCCGAAGACCGCGAGAGCGCCCACGCTGCCCGCGACGACCATGAGGATCTGCCAGGCGGGGTCGACGAACGCGCTGGACAGCGCGTCGAACCGCATCCTCGGGTCCATCCGCGCGGGCGGGTCCTGCTGTGCGAGCCAGTCGAGATTGGTCAGCGCCGAGTTCACGTTGATCCCGGTGACCGCCAGCGCGCCGACCGCGAGGACCCAGTAGGTCGAGCGCAGCGACCACAGCTTGATCCACTCGGCGGCGAGGAGGTGGCGGAAGCGGGCGCGGGGCTCCGCGATGGGGGCGGAGAGGGTGAGGGTCGTCATCGGGCATCCCCCGCGAGGTATTCGACGCTGTCGGCGGTGAGTTCCATGAACGCCTCTTCCAGGGACGCGGCGCGGGTGGCGAGTTCGTGGAGCCGTATCCCGTGCCGGAAGGCGAGGTCGCCGATGCGGGCCGCGGGCAGGCCGGTGACCGCGAGCGTGTCGCCGACGGTCTCCACCGACGCGCCTTCGGTGCTCAGCGCGTCCGTCAGGCTCAGCACGTCCGGAGTACGCACCGTCACGCTCAGCCTCGTGCCCCGTGCGGCGAAGTCCGTGACGCTCTCCGCCGCGATCAACTCGCCCCGGCCGATGACGACGAGCTGGTCGGCGGTGTTCTCCATCTCGGACATGAGGTGGCTGGAGACGAACACGGTTCGGCCCTCGGCGGCCAGGCGGCGGAAGAGCCCGCGTACCCACAACACGCCTTCCGGGTCGAGGCCGTTGAGGGGTTCGTCGAAGAGGAGCACCGGCGGGTCGCCGAGCAGCGCGGTGGCGATCCCGAGACGCTGGCGCATGCCGAGAGAGAACCCGCCCACGCGCCGCCGGGCCACCTCGGTGAGGCCGACCTCGCGCAGCACCTCGGCCACCCGGCTCCGGGGGATGCCGTTGCCGTGGGCCAGCGCACGCAGATGGGCGCGGGCCGTGCGGCCACCGTGCACGTCGCCCGCGTCGAGCAGCGCGCCGACATGGCGCAGGCCGCGCGGCCGTGATGCGAAGGCGCGGCCCTCGATGGTGGCGGTGCCGCCGCTGGGGGCCACCAGGCCGAGCAGCATCCGCAGGGTGGTCGTCTTGCCCGCGCCGTTCGGGCCGAGGAACCCGGTGACCTGACCCGGGCGCACCGTGAAACTCAGGCTCTGGACGGCGCTCTTGTCGCCGTAACGCTTCGTCAGTTCGTTGACTTCGATCATGTGGACCACGGTGTCGCGACCGGGGCGGCGCGGCATCGGGCCGAAGGCCACACCCGCCGCGGGCTCCGGCAGCCCACGGGCGTACGACTACGGGCCAATACCCCTGCGAGGAAAGGGCACATACGATCGGCGCATGGACATCGACCCAGGTCAGCCCGTAGCCGAGGAGGGGCGGAGCCGACGCGCGCCCGGTCGCCTGTGGCCGCCGGTGCGCACGGGCCTTGCCTGGACCGGGGCCGTCCTCTTCCCGGCCGTCACCTACGTCACGTTCTCCGGCGGGCAGCAGGGCTTCGACCTCCTCATGGTCCTCGCGTCGATCCTGCTCGTCGCCGTGGTCGCCTCGCTGCTGCGACGCAGACCGCTGCCCGCCCTGGCCCTGCTGCTCCTGGGCGGGGTGACGGCCACGATGGAGATGCGCACGACGGAGGTCAGCTATCTCCAGGCCCTGGCCGGGGTCTGCGCCGTCGCCTATCTCGCGGCCACTCGTCCGCGCCGCACGTCGGTCGTCGCCGCCCTCCTGGCGTTCACGGCGCAGATGGGCAGTCTCTTCGGCTTCCCGGTCGACCCCGGCTGCTTTCCCCACCAGTACGAGACGAGTCACTGCACGACATCCGAGTGGGCCGACGACAGAGGTCAGGCCGCCGTGCTCGTCGCCGTCCTCCTCATCGCCGCCTGGATGGCGGGCAGTTCGGTCCGCGAGCGCCGAACGCACGCCGAAGCGCTGCGGTCCGAGGCCACGGCTCGTGCCGTCACCGCCGAACGGCTGCGTATCGCAAGGGAGTTGCACGACATGATCGCGCACAGTATCGGCGTCATAGCCATCCAGGCGGGCGTGGGCAGCCGGGTCATCGACACCCAGCCCGCGGAGGCCCGCAACGCCCTCAGCACCATCGAGGCCACCAGCAGGGAGACCCTCGCGGGGCTGCGCCGGACGCTGGTCGCGTTGCGCAGGCCGGAGTCGGAGTCGGATCCGGGAGCCGTCGCCACCGGACCGGAGGCCGCCCCCGCCGCCGGTGACACCGCCGCGCCGCCCCGCGAACCCGCCCCTGGGCTGGCCGACGTCGACCGCCTCGCCGCGGCGGCGCGGGACGCCGGGGTCCGCGCGGAGATCCGCAGAGTGGGGGAGCGCGTGCCGCTGCCGGCCGACATCGACCTGGCCGCGTTCCGCATCCTGCAGGAGGCCCTCACCAATGTCGTACGGCACGCGGGGACGGAGACCTGCCGGGTGACCGTCGAGCAGAGGGAGGGCGAACTGTCCCTCGCGATCGAGGATGACGGCCGCGGTGGCCTGCCCGCGGGCACCGGGTACGGCCTCGTCGGCATGCGTGAGCGAGTCGCCCTGCTGCACGGCCGGTTCACCGCGGGGCCGCGGCCCGAGGGCGGCTTCCGGGTGACGGCGCTGCTGCCGCTGCCGGCGGTGGAGACCCGATGACCGGCCCCGCACGCCCCGCCGCCCCCGCGGTCCGGGTGCTGCTCGCCGACGACCAGCCCCTCGTCCGCGCGGGGCTGCGCGTCCTGATGGCCGACACCCCGGACATCGAGGTCGTGGGGGAGGCGGGGACGGGCGCCGAGGCGGTCCGAATGGCCCGTGACGTACGCCCCGACGTCGTCGTGATGGACATCCGCATGCCCGGCATGGACGGCATCGAGGCGACACGTCTGATCACGGCGGAGCTGGAGGAGACGCGCGTACTCGTCCTCACCACCTTCGATGACGACGACTACGTGTACGGCGCGCTCCGCGCCGGCGCGAGCGGATTCCTCGTCAAGGACATGGCGCTCGAAGACATCCTCGGGGCGATCCATGTGGTGGCCGCCGGTGAGGGCCTGATCGCGCCGAGCGTCACCCGGCGCCTGATCGCGGAGTTCGCCGCGCGGCCCGATCCGGCGCAGCGGGCGGCCCGGCGGACGGTCGACGGCATCACCGACCGCGAGTGCGAGGTGCTCACGCTGGTCGGCCGCGGCCTGTCCAACGCGGAGATCGCGGCCGAGCTGGTCATCACCGTGGCGACCGTGAAGGCGCATGTGGCGCGGCTCTTCACCAAGCTGGACTCCCGTGACCGGGTCCAACTGGTCATCATCGCGTACGAGGTGGGGCTGGTGTCGCCTCCGCGGTAGGCGTTCTCGGGGCGACTGTGCCAGTGACTGCTGGAAGTTTTGCCGACGCGCAACTTCACACTTTTACTACTCGCCCGTAATTTGTCGCGTGCACGACATCCTCGTGATCCGGATCACAGGGCTCACTCATCGCAACTCCCTTGAGCCGCAAGGAGATCACACGATGCTGCCCTGGAGACGCACGCTCAGAGCGTTCACCGCCGCCCTCCTCATGACACTTCTCGTGACGGGCCTGCTCACCCTCACCCCCGCCGCCACCACGGCGTCCGCCGCCCCCACCGCCGCTGCCTCTTCGTCGAGTGGCTGGAACGACTACGACTGCAAGCCGTCCGCCGCACACCCCCGGCCCGTGGTCCTCGTCCACGGCACCTTCGGCAACTCCATCGACAACTGGCTCGTCCTGGCGCCCTACTTGGTGAAGCGCGGCTACTGCGTCTACTCCCTCGACTACGGCCAGCTGCCCGGAGTGCCGTTCTTCAACGGGCTCGGCCCGATCGACAAGTCGGCCGAGCAGCTCGACGGCTTCGTCGACAAGGTGCTCGCTTCGACGGGCGCCGCCGATGCCGATCTCGTGGGCCATTCGCAGGGCGGCATGATGCCCCGCTACTACCTGAGGTTCCTCGGCGGCGCGGAGAAGGTGAACGCCCTGGTCGGCCTCGCACCGGACAACCACGGCACCACCCTGCTCGGCCTGACCAGACTGCTGCCCTACTTCCCGGGCATCGAGGACCTGCTCACCACCAAGACTCCCGGCCTCGCCGACCAGGTGGCCGGATCGCCGTTCCTGACCAAGCTCAACGAAGGCGGCGACACCGTCCCCGGTGTGCGCTACACCGTCATCGCCACCAAGTACGACGAGGTGGTCACTCCGTACCGCACGCAGTTCCTGAACGGCCCCGGAGTGCGCAACGTGACCATCCAGGACCTGTGCCCCGTCGACGTTTCGGAGCACTTGGCGATCGGGATCCTCGACCGCGTCGCGCACCACGAGGTCGCGAACGCACTGGACCCGGCGCACGCGACGCCGAGCAGCTGCTTCTCCTGAACCAAGAAGCTTCTCCTGAGCCAAGAACCTTCCCCTGGCAGAGAGCCGCCGCTGAGGGGTCTCAGCGGCGGCTCAGCGCGTTCTCGTTCTCAGGGGATTCAGCGGCCGTGGCGGGCCGTGCGGCGACGGGCCGTGCCGAACATGGCCGCGGCACCGATCGCGAGGGCGGCGGCGCCACCGATCGCGATGTACGGGGTGGTGCTGTCGCCGCCGGTCTCGGCGAGGTTCTCGTTGGCGGCCGCGACGGGCTTCTCGGCGCCGCCGTTCACCTCGGGCTGGTTCGCGGCGGTGTCGTCACCCGCGGCCGCGTCGTCACCCGCGGCCGGGGCCGCCCCGGAGGCCTCGGCGCCGGTCTTGGCGTCGCTGTCGCCGTGGCCGTGGTGCTCGACGGTGGACTTGTCCGCGCCCGCGGCGATGTCCTCCTCGGAGGGCGCGGAGGCGGCCGGGGCCGGAGCGGCGGCCCCGGCGCCGCCGCTGTCCTTGCCGAAGACGACGTCGGAGCAGGTGTAGAAGGCCTCGGGGGAGTCCGAGCGCTGCCAGACCGAGTAGATCAGGTGGCGGCCCGACTTGGCCGGGACCTTGCCGTCGAAGACGTAGTCACCGTTCTCCATCTTCGGGTCGGTGACGTCGACGAACGGCTTCTCCTCCAGGTCCGACCACTTCAGGGGCTTGCTCGGGTCGTACGAGTCCTTCGTGATGTACAGCTCGAAGGAGCCCTTGTGCGGGGCGGTGCCCTTGTAGTGGAAGGTGTGGTTGCCGCCGGACATCTTGCTGGACGGCCAGTCGGCGCGCGGCAGGTCGAGACCCTTGTACTTGTCGTTGCCCGCGCTGCACAGCTTGCCGTCGGGGATGATCTCCTTCGACTTGCCCGCGGCGTTGGCGATGTTCACGCCGTTCCAGTCGTAGAAGGCCTGCGCGCCACTGGCCGCGACAGCCGCCTTGCAGGCAGCCGACTTCGGGGACTCCGGGCCCTCCTGGAAGCACGCGGACACACGGCTCACCGGGTCCGTCATCGAACCGTGTGCGGCGGCAGGAGCCGCGGAGAGGGCGGTCAGGGCGAGCGGGGCGATCCCGACGGCGGCGATCGCGGCGAGCTTGCGACGCTGGGGCATCCCCTGCTCGAAGGGGTTTGAGAGCTTGGGGAAGGTCATGAGTGGTTCTCCTCAGCGGCGGTTCTGGGGGGTGGGGGACACGAGACGGTTGCGAACGGCCGGTGCCGCCCCCCGATCACGTGCGGCGCCGACGGTTCGTAACCGACCCGGCGACGAGAAAGCTAGCCGCTGAAATCCCCGAATTCGCCTGCTGGGAGGGGGTGATGGCGATCTTTATGGTGGGGTTAAGGGGGCCCTCAGGCTCCGCTCAGGTCGTGCCCGAATTGCCCCGGGGAAGCCCTGCGGGCCTGCCGCTAGCGCACCCACCGATACCGCCGCTCCGGCCGCCCCGTCCCCCCGTACCGAAGCGTCACCTCGGCGCGGCCCGTGTCCGCGAAGAACTCCAGGTAGCGGCGTGCGCTGACCCGGGAGAGGGCGCCCTCCTGGGCGCACTCCGAGGCGGAGAGGCCCGCCGGGTGCGCCCGCAGTGTCTGCTCGACCAGGTCCGCGGTGTGGGCCGCCAGGCCCTTCGGGAGCTCGCGGGAGCCGGGCGGGCGGGGGCCGAAGATCTGGTCGACGTCCTCCTGGCGTGCCTCGTCCAGGCCGTCGAGGCGGGCCCGCAGCGCCGCCACGTGCAGCAACTGCTCGCGCAGCGCCGCCTGGTTGAACGGCTTGATCAGGTAGTGCAGGGCCCCGGCCCGCAGCGCCGCCCGCACGATCTCGGCGTCCCGCGCGGCCGTGATGAACAGCGCGTCCAGCGGCTGCCGGTCCCGGTCGCGCTCCTCGATCGCCCGCAACTCGCGCAGCACCGCGATGCCGTCCATATCGGGCAGATAGATATCGAGGAGGACCAGATCGGGACGCAGCTGCTCCACCGCGGCCAGCGCCTGTGCACCGCTGTGCGCCACTCCCACCACCGAGAATCCGTCCACCGCGGACACATAACGGCTGTGCAGTTTGGCGACCATGAAGTCGTCGTCCACGACCAGCACCCTTGTCATCGCCGCAGGCTATGGGCGCGACCACAACGACCACAACGTCCGTTGATTCCGGAAGAGAGACAGCTTCTTAACGCCCAGGCAACATGTGGGCCACCTCACAGGTTCCCCGTCCCCGCGGACAGCGGCCGGGTTCCCGCCCCCACGGGGAGCCCGGCCGCATCAACTCCTCCGTACCGAACGACGTACGGAACTACGTACCGACTACGTACCGACAGGTGGTGGCACACGTGCGCCTGCGCACACCCCTTGCCCTGCTCGGGGCCGCGCTGCTCGTGCTCGCAGGGCCGCCGCTGCTCTCGACGGGCGGCGGCTCCGAGACCGGCACACAGATCCCCGGCCTGCGCTTCATGGTCCCCAACACCCCGGGCGGCGGCTACGACATCACCGCCCGCACCGCGGCGAAGAACGCCGAGGACGCCGGACTCACCCACAACATCGAGGTGTTCAACCTGCCCGGCGCCGGCGGCACCGTCGGTCTCAGCCGCCTCGTCGGCGAGCACGGCAACGGCAAGCTCGCGATGTCCATGGGCCTCGGAGTCGTCGGCGCCGCACGCTCCAACGACTCGCCCAGGACCCTCGCCGACACCACCCCCATCGCCCGCCTCACCGAAGAGCCGGACGTCGTCGTGGTCGCCAAGGACTCGCCGTACAAGGACATCAAGCAGCTGGTCACCGCCTGGAAGAAGAACCCGGGCAAACTCCCCGTCGGCGGCGGCTCTTCCCCCGGAGGCCCCGACCACCTCGCCCCGATGCTGATGGCACGCGCCGCGGGGATCTCGCCGAAGAAGGTCAACTACGTCCCCTTCGACGGCGGCGGCGAACTCCTCGCCTCGATCCTCGGCAAGAAGGTCGCCTTCGGCGTCTCGGGTGTCGGTGAGTACCTGGACCAGATCAAGTCGGGCGAGCTGCGCCTCCTCGCGACCACCGGGCCCAAGCGGGCCAAAGGCCTGGACGGCCCGACCCTCAAGGAGTCCGGCTACGACGTGGACTTCACCAACTGGCGCGGCATCGTCGCCCCGCCCGGCCTCTCCGACACCGAACGCAAGAAGCTCACCGGCCTGGTCAGGAAGCTCCACGACTCCCCCCAGTGGCGCAAGTCCCTCAAGACCAACGGCTGGGACGACGCCTTCCTCACCGGCGACAAGTTCGGCGACTTCCTGGCCGAACAGGACAAGAGCGTGGTGTCCGTGCTGAAGGAGCTGGGACTGTGACGACGACCGAATCTCCGTCGACCCCGCCGCCCGGCGAGAGCGCGAGCGGGAGCGGGAGTGGCGGCGGCCGCCGCGCCTGGCTGCGGGAGCACTCCGAACTCGGCGTGAGCCTCATGCTCCTCGCCCTCGGCGTCCTCGTGCTCACCGACGCGCTCACCATGGACGTCGAGATCGCCCAGCGCGGCCCCATCGGCCCCAAGACGGTCCCGATCGCCGTGGGCATCGGGCTCCTGGTCGTCGCCGTGCTCCTGGCGATCGACGTCCTGCGCGGCGGCCGCGGCGAGGCCGAGGGCGGCGAGGACATCGACCTGTCCGAACCCGCCGACTGGCGCACCGTCCTGCTCCTGGCCGGAGTCTTCCTCGGCGCCGCCGTCCTCATCGAACCCCTCGGCTTCCCCATCGCGGGCGCCCTGCTCTTCTGGGGCGCGGCATACGCCCTCGGCAGCCGCCACCTGGACCGCGATCCGCTCATCGCGGCCGGGCTCTCCCTCATCACGTACGTCGTCTTCAACAACCTGCTCGGGGTGCCGCTGCCCGGCGGGCCGCTGATGGGAGTGCTGTGACATGAACGCCTTCAACTCCCTGATGGACGGCTTCGGCACGGCCCTCACCCCCATCAACCTGCTCTGGGCCGCCGTCGGCGTGCTGCTCGGCACAGCGATCGGCGTCCTGCCCGGCATCGGCCCCGCGATGGCGGTGGCCCTGCTGCTGCCCGTCACGTACGGCCTGGAGCCGACCGGCGCGTTCATCATGTTCGCGGGCATCTACTACGGAGCGATGTTCGGCGGCTCCACGACCTCCATCCTGCTGAACACACCGGGTGAGAGCGCGGCGGTGGTGGCCGCCATGGAAGGCAACCCGATGGCCAAGTCCGGCCGGGGCGCACAGGCGCTCGCGGCTGCCGCCATCGGGCACTTCGCGGGCGGCATCATCGGCACGATCCTCCTGGTGGCGCTCGCGCCGACCGTGGCGGACCTCGCGGTCGACATCGGGGCGCCCGACTACTTCGCCATCATGGTGCTCGCGTTCATCGCGGTGACGTCCGTGCTCGGCTCGTCGCGCGTACGAGGACTGGCATCCCTCCTCATCGGCCTCACCCTCGGCCTGGTCGGGCTCGACCAGATGACCGGGCAGCAGCGTCTGACCTTCGGTTCGCTCCAACTCGCCGACGGCATCGACGTGGTGATCGTCGCCGTCGGTCTCTTCGCGATCGGCGAGGCCCTGTGGGTCGCGGCCCATCTGCGGCGCACCAGCGG
Source organism: Streptomyces sp. NPDC033180 (assembly GCF_055577645.1). Lineage (NCBI taxonomy): Bacteria > Bacillati > Actinomycetota > Actinomycetes > Kitasatosporales > Streptomycetaceae > Streptomyces > Streptomyces sp. NPDC033180. Next base: position 93,890 of record NZ_JBVIPU010000004.1, read on the forward strand.
CGAGGCGATCCCGGTCGGCCGCCCCTGGCTGGGCAAGGCGGACGTGAAGCGCACCTGGAAGTCGTGGCTGCGCGGCCCGCTCATCGGGTTCCCGTTCGGCGCGATTCCCGCGGGCGGCGCGGAGATCCCGACCTTCCTCTCGTACGTCACCGAGAAGCGCCTTTCCAAGCACAAGGACGAGTGGGGCAAGGGCGCGATCGAGGGAGTGGCGGGCCCCGAGTCGGCGTCATCCGCGTCGGCGGCGGGCACCCTCGTCTCCATGCTGACGCTCGGTCTGCCCACGACGGCCGTGGCGGCAGTGATGCTCGCCGCCTTCCAGCAGTACGGCATCCAGCCGGGCCCGCTCCTCTTCGAACGCGAGCCGGACCTGGTGTGGGGCCTGATCGCGTCCCTCTTCGTGGGCATGGTCCTGCTCCTGGCCCTGAACCTGCCGCTGGCCCCGGTCTGGGCGAAGCTGCTCCGCATCCCGAGGCCCTACCTCTATGCGGGCATCCTCTTCTTCGCCGCGGTGGGCGCGTACGCGGTCGGCGGTGAGGCCCTGGACCTGGTGATCCTGCTCATCATCGGCCTGATCGGTTTCGGCATGCGGCGCTACGGCCTGCCCGTCCTGCCCGCGGTCATCGGCGTCATCCTCGGCCCGAACGCCGAGCAGCAGCTGCGCCGCGCCCTGCAGATCAGCGACGGCAGTGTCAGCGGCCTGGTCGACACGCCCTTCTCCATCACGGTGTACGTGATCATCGCGCTGATCGTGCTCTGGCCTCTCCTGAAGAAACTGCTGGTGCGGGGCAGGAGGAGTGACGTAGACGTAAAGGCATGACCCGAGGCACGAACGACGACATCCGCCCCGCGACCGCCGCCGACGTCCCCGCCGTGAAGGCGGTGACGGACGCGGCGTACCACCCCTACATCGAGCGCATCGGTGTCGTGCCCGTCCCCATGGAGGCGGACCACGCGGCGGAGGTGGCGGCGGGGCGGGTGTATGTCACCGGTGACCCGGTCGTGGGTGTCCTGGTCCTCGTCCCGCAAAAGGACCACCTGTTCCTGGACAGCATCGCGGTCCACCCCGAGGCCGCGGGCCAAGGGGTGGGCCGCCGCCTGCTCGCCTTCGTGGACGAGCGGGCGCGGTCGCTGGGACTGCCGGAGGTCCGGCTCTACACGAACGCGATGATGTGGGAGAACCGGAAGATCTACCCGCGGTACGGCTACGAGATGGTGGAGCGCAGGGTGGACGGCCCGTACGACCGCTACCACTACCGGAAGAGGCTCTAGCTCTTCCCGCCCCGGGATCTTGCGACGACCACTAGAACCCGGGCCCGCCCCGGGACCCCCCGGGATCTCACCCGTCCGGCCACCAGGTCCGCTGGATGTCCTTGCGGACCTCGGAGCGCTCGCGGGGCCGCTCCTCGGACTCGTATTTCTCCCGGATCTGCCGATTGGTGGGCTTACCGACGGTCTTGTGCACGGTCACACGGCGCATGGCTGCCTCCCTGTACTACCGATGTCCAAGGTGGGACGTCTGTAGACCTCTGCGGGGAGGGTTTCTCATCCGAGTTGGATTGTCAGTGGCGAGTGTCACCATCGCCGGATGACGATCGACTGGGACGCAGAGGCGGCCACCTTCGACGACGAGCCGGACCACGGACTGCGGGACGGGGCGGTGCGCGCCGCGTGGGCGCGGCGCCTGCGGGACTGGTTGCCGACGGCCCCCGGAGACGTCCTCGACCTGGGCTGCGGCACCGGAAGCCTCTCCTTGCTGGCCGCCGAGCGCGGGCATCGCGTCACGGCGGTGGACCTGTCCCCGACCATGGTGGAACGGGCCCGCGAGAAGCTGTCGGGGCACGCGGCTGAGGTACTGATCGGCGATGCGGACGCGCCCCCGGTTGAGGGTCGCCGCTTCGACGTGGTCCTGGCCCGGCATGTGCTGTGGATGCTGCCGGACCCGGAGGCGACGCTGCGGCACTGGTGCGGGCTGCTGCGGCCGGGGGGCCGCCTGGTCCTCATCGAGGGCGTGTGGGGCACGGCGAACCCGTCCGGTATCCCCGCGAGCCGTCTGATCGCGGCCCTGACGCCGACGGCGGCCCGTCTCCACTCCGAACGCCTGTCGGGCGACGAGCGGTTGTGGGGCAAGAGGGTGGAGGACGAGCGTTACGCGGTAGTGGCGGTCCTCCCCGCGGCACCCAGCCGTCACCAGGAGGTGGTGGACGTCCACCTCATCCTTCGCCGAGGCGACGAGGTGCTCCTCGCCCGCCGCGCCAACACCGGTTACGGAGACGGCTTGTTCAACCTCCCCTCCGGCCACGTGGAGCCCGGCGAGGACGTCCGTACGGCGGTGATCCGCGAGGCACGGGAGGAGATCGGCCTTGACCTCACCCCCGAGGACGTGAGCGCCGAGTTGGTCCTCCAGCACCGTGGCCCGGGCGAGGCGGCCCGCATCGGATGGTTCTTCGAGGCGCGGTACGGCGCGGGCGGCGAACCCCGCAACGCGGAGCCGGACAAGTGCGGCGAGCTCACCTGGCACAAGGTGGCCACACTGCCGGACGACATGGTGGCGTACTGCAGGGCGGCACTCGAGGCGTGGCGGGCGGGAGAGCGGTTCGCACTGCACTGGCAGGAGGAGGGGGACGCGGTGAGGTTCGAGAGGGGCGGGGCGGACAGGTCGGCAGCCCTCGCCCCCGCCCGGGGCGCGCACCATGTGGAGTTGTGGGTGCCGGACTTCGCTGCCGCAGAGGGCTCGTGGGGCTGGCTGCTGGGGGAGTTGGGGCATGTCCGTGAGCAGTGGTGGGAGGGCGGCGGCAGTTGGCGGCGGGGCACGACGTATGTGGTCCTTGAGCAGTCGCCGGACATGCGGGACGGGGGACACGACCGGCTGAGGCCCGGCCTGAACCACCTGGCTTTCCACGTGCCGGGCCCGGCGGAGCTCGACCGCCTGGTGGCGGAGGCTCCGGAGCACGGTTGGTCCTTGCTCTTTCCGGAGCGGCATCCGTACGCGGGAGGGGCGGAGCACTGTGCGGCGTATCTGGAGGACGGGGCGGGTTTCGAGGTGGAGCTCGTGGTCGGTGGCTGACGTTCGCCCGCCCCCGACCACTCGGTCAGCGGTCGCCGGGGGCGGTGGGCCCGGTAGCGGGCGGGGGCGGGGGCGGTGTCAGCGGGGCGCCATCGCGGGCCAGCTGCTCCAACTCGTCCAAGGCGGACAAGGCCCTGGACGCTGCCTCGGGGTCGCGGCTCGTCAGACCGCTTTCGGCGAACTCGTCCTCGTCCAGGCGGAGGATCGTCGTGCCGTCCGCCGAGCACCACAGGTCGAGGTCCAGGTCCTCCACCGTGAGGGTGGCGCCGTCCCGTACCGCGGGACGCGTCACGTCGCAGTACCAGCCCTTCAGGACGCCCGCGGATGTGCGGACCTCCTTCACGGCGTACCAGCGGTCGCGCCAGTAGTGCTCCGTGAAGACGTCGCCCGGCTCGAAGCGTACGAAGCCGAAGTCCCGTACCCCGGCGCCGGCCCAGGGCGCGCGGACCGTCACCACGGTGCCGTCGTCCGCGACGACCTCCGCCGGGTAGCGGATCTTCGTGCGGCCCGCCTTCATCAGGATGATGTCCAGCTGGTCAGCCGAGGTCTCGGACATGGCGTACCTCCGTCGCGCAGATCTCGTAGCCGAACCACTTGTTGATCGCCAGCATCGGCTCGTTGCCGGCGTCGTTTCCGGTGAACGCCTCCGTGTATCCGGCGGCCCGCGCCCGGTGCAGGGAGTCGTTCTTGGCGAGCTTGGCGAGTCCGCGTCCGCGGAACGCGCGTCCGGTGCCGGTCATGCCGCTCGCGTAGCGCGACGCGTCATCCGTGCGGGCCAGGGTGAAGGCGGACGGGCGGCCGTCCACGACTGCCACCGTGGTCAGTTCGCGGTTCACCAAAGGGTGGTTCCAGGTCTCCGCGAGCCAGTGCTCGTAGTCCGTGAACTCCGCGGCCACATCGCTCGGTTCGTCCGCCACGGTCTCCGCGTCCAGATCGAAGAGGGCGCGCGGGTCGTCCCCGAACTCCGCTCCCGTACGCAACTCCACCCCGGCGGGCGGCTCTTGGCGCGGCGGCAGCGGGCCGCCGGCCAGGTCGAGGCGCAGGAAGTGGGCCGAGCGGCTCGCGCGGTAGCCGCGTCCGGTGGCGAAGGCGCGGTTCGCGGGCTCGTCGAGGACCCAGGCGAAGACCGTGGTCGCCCCCTCGTCCGCCAGGTACTCCTCCGCCGTCCGCAGGATCAGTGAACCCGCGCCAAGACAACGCCGCTCCGGGAGTACGTAGACGTTGGCGAAGCCCTGGCCCGGTTCGGGGCTGTCGTAGGCGATGCCGACCTGCGCCGTGCCGATGATCTCCCCGTCGGCCTCGGCGGCCAACTGGAGGTACCGGGAGCCGGGATGGGCGTGCGCCAGGTCGAACCTGACCGAATCGGCGGTGGCGAGCATGGCGGGCACGCAGGCGCGACGGACGGCGGCGAAGGCCTCGGCGTCGGGTCTGTTTCCGGGGCGCAGGGCGCGGACTAGGACGGTCATGGGGCCGCACGCTACGCGCGGGGCACGTCGGGGTGCCTTCTATTTTCCGGAGGTGCGGGACAATCGCCGCGTGACTTTGAAGATCGAGATCGAGAGTGACGGCAGCGCCGGGGGCGGCGCCGGTGCGGGTGGCGTGCCGCCCTACGAGCAGGTGCGGGCCCAGATCGCCGAGCAGGCACGGGGCGGGACGCTGCCGGTGGGGTACAAGTTGCCGACCGTGCGGGGGCTCGCCCAGGAGCTGGGGCTCGCCGCCAACACGGTGGCCAAGGCGTATCGGGCCCTTGAGGCGGACGGGGTGATCGAGACGCGGGGGCGTCATGGGACGTTCGTCGCCGCGGCCGGGGACGCGGCCGCCCGGGAGGCGTCGGCCGCCGCCCAGGCCTTTGCCGAGCGGGTTCGGCGGCTGGGCCTCTCCGAGGAGGGGGCGTTGGCCGCTGCGCGAGATGCGCTGCGTGCGGCATACGGGGACTCGGGGTGAGCTTGCACTGCGGGGCGAACGGATGGGTCGGCGGGAGGAAATCGCCGCGAAGCGGCGGCCTGCCGGGCTACAGGTAGAGCCCCGCGTCCGCCCCGCCCCGGGGATCCGGGACCGACGTAGGGGACGTGCCGCGGCGCAACGCGTACAGCTCCGCCAGCGTCGCGCCCTCGCGAGAGACCCCCTCCTCCGTGCCGAGCCAGTCGATCGACTCGGCCCGGGTCAGGCCACCCACCTCGATGCGGGCGAGACACCGGCCGGGGCGGACCACCGCCGGGTGGAGCCGCTCCAGGTCCTCGTTCGTCGTGACGCCGACCAGGACGTTGCGACCCTGTCCGAGCAGCCCGTCCGTCAGGTTCAGCAACCGCGACAACGCCTGCCCCGCGGTGTGCTTCGCCTCCCCCCGGATCAGCTCGTCGCAGTCCTCCAGGAGCAGCAGCCGCCAGCGGCCCTTCGCCGTGCCGTCGTCCTCGCCGATCGCGATGTCCATCAAGTAGCCGACGTCACTGAACAGCCGCTCCGGGTCCAGGACACAGTCCACCTGGCACCAGTCGCGCCAGGACCGCGCGAGCGTGCGCAGCGCCGACGTCTTGCCCGTGCCGGGCGGGCCGTGCAGCAGCAGGAGGCGGCCCGAGATGTCCTCGGGGCCCGTCTTCATCAGGGAGTCCATGGCCTCGGCCACCGGCGCGGTGTAGTTCTCCCGCACCTCCTCCCACGTACCGGCGGCGATCTGCCGCGTGGTGCGGTGCGGGCCGCGCCTGGGGGAGACGTACCAGAACCCCATGGTCACGTTGTCCGGCTGGGGCTCCGGCTCGTCCTGCGAGCCGTCCGTCGCCTGCTTCAGGACCTTCTCCGCGAGGTCGGCGCTCGTCGCCGTCACCGTGACGTCCGCGCCGCGGTTCCAGCGCGAGATCAGGAGCGTCCAGCCGGCACCCTCGGCCAGCGTCGCGCTGCGGTCGTCGTCGCGGGCCGCGCGCAGCACCGTCGCCCCCGGCGGCAGCAGCGTGGAACCGGACTTGACGCGGTCGATGTTGGAACTGTGCGAGAAGGGCTGCTCGCCGGTGGCGAAGCGGCCGAGGAAGAGGGCGTCCACGACATCTGACGGAGAGTCGCTGTCGTCGACGTTGAGCCGGATCGGCAGGGTGTCCTGAGGGTTCGCAGACATGCCGCCATGATCCGGCACACAAGTGCCCGCGTGCATCCCGGTTTACGCACTCCGCCGTACTCCCGCCGCACTCCCGCCGCACTCCCTCGTACTTCGTCCGGTTGCGAACCTGTGGTACGGAACCTGTGCTACCGCCAACTGTCGCCGTTACTGTTGTCCTTGATGGCACGTCATGGGTGGAATTCGGGGGCACAGCGGTGGCGAATCGCCGCGCTGCTCGGCGTTGCTCTGGCCGCACTGGCCCTGATCCTGACCGTCACCACCACGCTTCCCGGTGGCGACTCGGGCACCGAAGGCACCACGCGCGACGGCGACAAGGTGCACGGCACCCCCGCCGTCCCGCCCGGCGAGGCGAAGCCGGCCGTCGGCTGGGGCTTCACCCACACCCAGTACAGCGCGGACGAGGGCGGCGACGCGGCCAGGCGACGCGCCGAGGAGCTGCTCGCCGGCCAACCGCGCCCGCTGCCGCAGATCCAGCACATCATGGGCTGGGGCGCGGGCAACCCCGAGCCGGTCAAGGGGCGTTACGACTTCTCGGCGATGGACCAGCGGATGGACTTCATCCGCGCCACCGACGGCACGCCGGTCATCACCCTGTGCTGCGCCCCGGACTGGATGAAGGGCGGCAAGCCCGGCGCGGACAACACCGACTGGAGCCAGCAGTCCCTGGAGACCGCCCCGGAACGCGCCCACTACAAGGACTACGCCAAGCTCGCGGCGACCGTGGCCAAACGCTATCCGGACGTACGGCACTTCATCGTCTGGAACGAGTTCAAGGGCTTCTGGAACAACGAAGAGGCCCGCTGGGACTACGAGGGATACACCGAGCTCTACAACCTGGTCTACAAGGAGCTCAAGAAGGTCAACAAGGACATCATGGTCGGCGGCCCCTACCTCGTCATGGACAGCGTCGACCCGCGCCAGACCGAGGGCGCCTCGACGGAGGTCGAGGGACCTTGGGGCCGCATGGACCAGCGGGTCCTCGACGCCTTCGACTACTGGAACAAGAACAAGGCGGGCGCGGACTTCGTCGTCGTGGACGGCTCCAGCTACACCGTCGACGACGAGCTGCTCCCCGACGAGTTCAAGGCCACCGACAAGCTCACGGCGGTCGGCAAGTGGGTGCGGGAGCGCACCGGAGACCTGCCGCTGTGGTGGGCCGAGTACTACGTGGAACCGGGCGACAGCGACGACAACCGCGACGACTGGTCCGAGCCGCACCGCGTCGCCGTCCACGCCACGGGACTGATGGCGATGGCCCGCGGCGGCGCGAGCAGCGGCTTCTACTGGAACCCGCAGAAAAGGGGCGAGACCTGCGCGGGCTGCCTGTGGCGCTCCACTCAACTCGACGACGGGGGCACGGAGTTGCCCATGCTGAAGATGCTCTCCCGGTTCAACGACGCGTTCCCGCCCGGCACGGAGTACGACAACGTCTCCGTCGCCGCCGACGACGCACCGAACGTCCGCGTCCTCGCCGACAAGGAGACCGTGCTCGTCGTGAACACCCTCGACCGCCCGATCGACGCGAAGATCGACGGCAAGCGGTTCGGGATGAAGGGGTACGAGGTGAAGTGGCTGAAGCGGTGATCCGCTTCAGCCCTCTCCGCCCCCCGTATCAAGCCATCGTCAGGAACCGCTGGATCAGCGAGGCGAGCAGCACCGCGAGCAGCGGCAGTGAGAACCAGAAACTGCTCTGCAGCCAGCGCAGCTGTCGCACGCTCGGCTCCCACGCCACCCGCACGACCTCACGGGTGACGAGCAGCAGGACCAGGGCGATCGCCGCGAGCGCGCCGATCACCGACCAGGGGGTCCATGTCACCTGCGGGCCGATCGGGCCGGGCTCGGCCTTCTCGACCTTGCCGTTCGGCTGCTTGCGCAGGGTGTAGAGGGTCGCGTCGTCGTTCGTGAGGACCTTCTTCAGCTCCTGGCGGTTGTCGAGATTCCTGATCAGCCGGGTGTCCCAGGTCCTGGAGTAGCCCACGTCCATCTGGAGATAGACCGTCTGACTCTTGTTGATCATCAGATACGAGTTGGGGCCGGCGTCCTTGAGCGCCTTCACCAGGCTGGAGACCAGGACCGGGTCGGCCGGGGCGAGGGTCGGGACGTACTGCACCTTCTCCATGTCGCGTGTGCCCCACGGCATCGCGGGCGTCACGTTGTTGAGCGTGTCGTCGCTCATCCACAGGAGCCGCACCGTCGGATCATCGTGCTCGTACACGTACTCCATCGCGGCGACCTCGCCGGCCCGGGTGCGCTCGAAGGGTTCGTTGCCCCAGCGCGCCACCAGGAAGCCGCCCATCAGGACGAGCCCCGCCATCAGTGCGGCCAGGGGCGCCAGACTCACCTTGTCGCGGTCCCGCTCCTTCGCGGTGATGCCCGCCCGCGGGAAGAACGCGAGCCCGGCGAGGAGCGCGGCGCCGGGCAGCGCGAACATGAAGACCCGCAGGGCCATCTCGCCGCCGTACGACTGCATGCCGAAGCCCAGGAACGGGATGAAGGTCAGGACGAGCAGCGAGCGTTCCGTGTACTTGTGATCGCGCCGCCGCCACCAGCCCCAGCAGGCGAACGCCATGACGCCGCCGGCCAGTGCCACGCGTGCGTACAGGACGAGTTGATGGGTCGAACTGCCGCCCTCGATCCGGCCGGACACCGACGAGGTCACATTGCCGCCGACGCCGCCGATCCCGCCGAACAGCTCGTCGAAGTGCCCCGACCAGTACGGCTCCGCGAGGAAGCCCACCCAGACGGCGACGAAGACCGCGAAGAGGATCGGCAGGCCGCGCAGCTCCGAACGGCCCACCAGGACGAGCCCGGCCAGGACACCGAGCATCACGAACGGCGTGAGCTGGTGCGCGGGGACCGTCGCCGCGAACAGGGCGATCAGGACGACGAGCAGGACCGCGCGCTGGCGCCGGTCGGCGGGTTCGACCTCCAGTTCGCCGGGGCGCCGCTTGGCCCACAGCACGTGCGGCGCGCGGAACCACACGAGGAGCACCGCGACGAACACCAGATAGAGCAGATACGTGAAGCCCTGCGGGGAGAAGTAGTCCTGGCCGACCCAGCCGCTCAGCGCGAAGATCCACAGACCGGCCCACCTGGCACGCCAGGACGCCCGCATGGAGCGCACCAGCAGGAACATCGGGGCCAGGTAGAGCAGTTGCATGGCCAGCGGCCACCAGCGGATCACCTCGGTCATGTCCGAGACACCGCACGCCTTCGCCACGAACGTGGCCGTGGCGAAGAACCCGGGCCAGCTCCAGCGCGCGTCCAGGTCGGGCACCGCGGAGCCGGTCCTGTCGACGTACTCCATGAAGCCCAGGTGCTGCCAGGCCGTCGCGAACCTCGGCTCGTCCTCGAGGACGGCCGGCAGCGCGTGCAGACACACCACCGTGGCGATCAGCGTCACCAGGAGCAGGGCCTTGTGCGGCCGTTCCGTCCAGAGCAGCGAGGCGAAGACGACCACGAGCAGGGCGGCCCCGACCAGGGTCGGCGCGGGCAGGATCGAGATGAGCCCGAGCCCGCCCATCGCGTCCAGATCGGCTTCGGTCATGCCCACGGTGGGCAGCCAGTACAGGGCGAGCGCGAAGGCGAGGAACAGCGCCATGAAGAGGGCGCGGCGGCGGGTGAGCGGCGCGGGCGCGACCACGGGCTCCGATGGGGTCTCCGCCGCACTTGGTGCGGTGCCCGGCTCCTCGGCGGGCGCGGTGACGGCCGACGACACCGAAGGCGGCAGCGGCGCCGACGAAGCCGGTTCGCGTGGCTTGACCGGTGTTCTCAGCGCCCAGGTCGGCCGGTGCTCCATGTCCTCCGTGTCCTGCACGTCCTCCCCCTCGCCCCCCGTGCCCGCCACCTTCCCGGAAGCGGGCTTCCTGGACGCGGACCTGCCCGACGCGGCCTTCCCGAAAGCCGGAGTCCCGGACGCGGGCGTGCCCGGCCCCGGACGCACGTCGGGCCTGCGCTCCGGATGCTCGAAGTCGGGCTGCACCGCCAGTTGCAGCGTGTCCGAGTCGAGCGACTCGCGCAGCGCCCAGGCGGGCCCGCGCGGCCGCTCCTTGCGCCGGCCCGCCTCGTCCGCGGCGGCCGTGGGCGGCGTCACGGGGGTCCCCAGATCCGCGAGATCGCCGTCCGGCGCCCCGCCGCCGTCCGACGTGGGCGGTCCGGCCCCCCGCACCACCCGGTACAGCTTCGGTGCCGCGATCGCCACGATCACCGCGAGGCTGCAGATCTCGGCGACACCCGCCCCCGTCAGACCCATCCGCGGCAGCAGAAGCAGCGTCAGACCGAGCACGAGGGCGCACAACAGGCCCTGCATCCAGGCGATCCCCGACGTACGGCTCTGGGCGCGCTGCACCGCGAAGTACGTCTCCATGACCACCCGCAGTGCCGCGCCCACCGCGAACCAGCGCAGCAGCGGAGTCGCCGCGTCCGCGTACCCCTGGCCGAAGACCCGCAGGATGAACGGCGCCCCGACGAAGAGGGCACCGCACACCGGCAGCATGATGCGCGCCATGCGGCGCAGCGCTGCCCGGGTGTTCGCCGCGAGCCGTGCCGGGTCGTGCGCGCCCTCGACGGTCAGCGAGGCGCCCATGTTGATGGCGAGCAGGTTGACCGTGCCGCCGATCGTGGTGGTGATGTAGAAGTACGCGTTGTCGACCGAGCTGACCTGCGAGGCGACGATCACCGGTACGAGATAGACCACGGCGAGCGAGAAGAGCGAGCCCGTGTAGTCGCCGGCCAGGAAGCGGCCCATCTCGCGCAGACTCGGCGGCCGCGTCTTGTCCTGGGTCGCCTTCACGTGCCGTGGCACGAGCCGCCGGAACACCAGCCAGCCCAGCGGGATGACCGACAGGGCGATCGCGGCCACCCACGAGACGAACACGCCCGCCGTCGGGATCGCCGCGGCCACCGCGATGAGCAGCCCCAGCTTGACGACCGAGAAGATCGTGTTGCCGACCGGCACCCACAGCGCGCTGCGCAGCCCCGTGAGCACCCCGTCCTGGAGGGTGAGCAGTGACCAGGCGACGACCGCGGCGATGAAACCGAGTCCGTTCAGTGGGCCGTGCAGGAACCTGTACGAGGGCCCCCACAGGTCGAGCGTGAACAGGAAGATCAGTGCGGCGAACGCGACGACGAGCGAACTGGTCGCGTACGTACGGAAGATGAGCTTGCCCGTGGCGCGTCCCGCGACGGGGATGAAGCGGGCGAGGGCCCCCGTCAGGGTGAGGGCGGTGAGCCCCGCGAGGAGCTTCATGGCGGCGATCGCCGCCGAGCCCTGGCCGACCGCCGACTCGGAGTAGTACCGAGCGGCGGCCAGCCAGAAGCCGACGCCGAGCACGCCGGAGATGCCGGTGTTCAGCATCAGCGCGTAGGCGTTGCGGAACAACGGACTCCCGCCACCGCCGCCGCCCCTTCCGGGCAGGCGCAGTCTGCGCGGCCTGCCCGACTTGCCGGACGGCGGACGCTGTTCGGTGCTCGGAGTCCCAGAGACGTCTGCCTGGGCGGTCGACGTGTCAGACACGGGTACGGGTTGCCTTCCGGCGGGCCTGGCGGGCTCTGCGGACCACGGCGTACCCCTTGGTGTGGGCACGGTCCCTGGCGAAGTTGCGGGCGATGGCACGGCCCTCGACGAGCCGTTCGAACTCCTCGATGCCGGTGGAGCGGCGCACGGTCACCCGCTGCATCGCGTACGGCCCCTGCGTACGCCGCGCGAGGCCGTTGCCGACCGCGAGCGACTGGGCGAATCCGGCACCGCGCACCGCGTGGCGCACTCGGCGGCTCGAATAGCCGTACGGGTAGGCGAAGGAGGTCGGCCGGGTGCCGAGTTCCTCGGTGACGATCTCCCTGCAGCGAAGGAGTTCGAACCAGAGGTCGTCGTCGTCCAGCTGGTCGAGCTGTGGGTGCGTATGGCTGTGCCCACCGATCTCCGTGCCCGACGCGGCCAGTTCGCGCACCTGGTCCCAGTCGAGCATCAGGTCGAGGCCGCCCCCGGTGTCGTGCGCTCCGCGCAGCCAGCCCGTGGAGACGAAGAGGGTCGAGGCGAAGCCGTGCTTGGCGAGCACGGGCAGCGCGTGGCGGTGTACGCCCTCGTAGCCGTCGTCGAAGGTGATCAGGACGGGCCTTGGCGGCAGGGCGCGGCCGGGAGTACGCCAGATCGCGGCGAGCCCGGCCGTGCTCAGCGGCGTGAAACCCCGCTCGCCGAGCAGCTCGAGCTGCTCGGCGAACGCCCCTGGAGACACGGACAACTGCCGTGTCTCCAGGGTCGGTTCATGCGCGATCGAGTGGTACATGAGTATCGGCACAGGAGCGTTCATGGCGGCCCCCCTCTGCCGATCGGTGCCCTGCTCATGCCGCAGCCCCCTCACCGTCCGCATCCGTCCCGATCTCCACGACCGAGAACGTGGCGCCTCCCCTGCGCGCGCGGACACTGCCGAGGACGTACCCCCCTGCCGCCGTGACCACGCCCGCCACAATGGCGCCCGCGCGGCCCGCACCGCCCGGACGTGCGAGCAGCGCGTCACGCAGACCGCGCCCGACCCCGGCCGGCAGGACGCGCGTGGCATACCGCCGCTCGGACTCAAGGCCCTTCTGCGCGCCGACGCTCCGGGCCACGAGGGCCTTGGAGAGGCCCTCCGCGTACGTCCGCGTGCGGAAGTACTGGAAGCGCTCCCGCGGCGCGGGGACCCGGTGGTGGATCACCGCGCGGTCGTCGATGAGCAGGATCGCGTCCGGCCGTGCCCGGGTGAGGCGGATGCACAGCTCCGTCTCCTCGCAGCCCAGCGGACGCTTGTCGCCGTCGCGCCCGATGCCGGTCGCGAAGCCGCCCGCCGCCTCGAACGCGGTGCGCCGGAAGGAGGCGTTGCCGCCCAGGACGTTGCGCACCCGCACGCGCCCCTCGGGCAGGCCCTTGTACGTACAGCCGACGACCCAGTCGAACTCCTCGGGGAACCAGGCGGGCCTGCGCCGTGACTCCCAGACGGGCATGGTGCGCCCGCCCACCGCGAAGACCTTCGGGTCGGCGTACCCCTCGGCGAAGTGGCGCAGCCAGTCCCGTTCGGCGACGGCGTCGTCGTCGAGGAACGCGATGATCTCGCCGCTGGAGGCGGCGATCCCGGTGTTGCGGCCCGCGGAGAGGCCGCGGGGGCCCGCGTTCGCGAGCACCCGCACCCCTTCGGTCTCCTTGTACTCCTTGGCGAGGCGGTCGAGGAGCGAGGCGTTGTGGTCCACCACGAGCAGCGTCTCCAGCGCCGTCAGTGACTGCGCCCGCACCGAGGAGACCGCCGCGAGGATGTCCTCCCAGCGGTCCTCGGTGTAGACGCAGATGACGACGGAGATGCCCGCGACCGTGCTTCCCCCGTGGTGTCCGAAACCGCTCAAGACACCTCTCCCTGGCGCGTGCGGAACGGAACACCACGGGCGCGGCGGCCCCGCCCGCGGCGGTTGGAGCGCTCCGTGAGGATCACCTTCAGGACGCGCAGCCCGTCGCGTACGGCGCTGAGGTTGCTGACGCCGTGGATGCGCAGGTACTCGTGGCTGGGGATCTCCTGCACCTTGAGCCCGGCCTTGACCACCCGGATGTTCATCAGGGTCTCCACCTCGAAGCCCGTGCAGTCGAGCTCGATCTTGTCGAGGCAGTGCCGCCAGAAGGCGTTGTAGCCGTAGCAAAGGTCGGTGTAGCGGGCGCCGAACTTGGCGTTCACGACGGAGCACAGGACGTGGTTGCCGAGCTTGCGGATCGGCGTCATGTCGTCCGTGGCGCCGCCGTTGGCGAACCGGGAGCCCTTGGCGAAGTCAGCGCCCGAGACGAGGGCGGAGACATAGCTGACGATCTCGTGCCCGTCGGCCGAGCCGTCCGCGTCGACCATCACGATGATGTCGCCGGTGCACGCCTCGAATCCGGTGATCAGGGCGTCGCCCTTGCCCTTGCCGAGCTGGCGGACGACCTTCACGCCCGGCCACAGCTCCCGTGCGACGGCCACCGTGTCATCGGTGGAATTGCCGTCCACCAGTACGACCTCGTGAATCCAGTCGGGCAGTGTCTTGAAAACGTAGGGAAGATTCTCCGCTTCGTTCATGGCGGGAATCACGACACTCACCGGCGGTGTGATCGCCAAGTGCGTCGTAATCGGACGGTAGTTCCCGGACAGCTTCGGCTGGTTTAACGGATTCTCGCCCGGCTCGACCGCCGGGTGTACGACAGAACTCATGAGTCTGATCCCTCTCGTCCGGTGGACCGCCCACCCCCGGGCAGTCCGGATATGTATCCGGTTCGAAAGGGGGGTTCTCACTTGCGCATGACGAAACAGATCTCCGTGCATGCCGAGTGAGCTGGCATCGCGCGGGACGTGACTCGGCGCGGATTCAGTCGCCGAGCACGGCACCCCCCTACCGCGCCCCGCGCCGGTTCCACCGCGATCTTGAGCCCTCCCCTAGATCGCAATGCGTGATGGACCGATGCGGGTGGATGTACGACGGTATTGATGATTGAGACCGTATGGCAAGACCTGGAACGAGGCCTCACCCTTTTGATGATTTGGCCAATCTTGGTGGTCACATATGGAGCGCTCTGTTCCTTCTCGCTCCCTCTTATTCCTTCTTTCTTGATCGGATTTGGCCCATGCGTTTCAGCAGCTTGTCGGCCGGTTCAAAGAGTTCCGGCCGTGACAGGACGGTGTTGCGCAGCGCCCTGACCGGAGCGCGCCGCGCCCGGTGACCGATCGCTGCCGGATGGCGCAGAGCCACCCACCCCTCGGACACGGTGAGTTCGCGTGTCTTCAGTGAGTCCTTGTACTGCTTCTGGCCCCGCCCCAGATCGAGATACGCGATGCCGTCGGCGGCGGCCGCCTCGGCCATGCGCAGATGCATGATCAGACCGGGCGAGTACTTGGCGAACGCCGGGTCGTAGGCCGGGAACCACTGGGCGATGACCCGCTCGGAGCGCATCCCGAAGTGTGCGGCGACGGGCACCTCGTCGACGTACAGCACGGAGAGCAGGCCGGCGAACTGCTCGGATCTGGTGTGGAGGAGCTGCCGCACGAGCTGATTGATCCAGGCCTGTGCGAAGCGGTCGCTGCGGCCGGTCCTGCGGTACTGGGCCGACTTCCACCCCATCAGGGTGCGAAGGGCCGCGGGATCGCGCTCGTCGTGCACGTAGCGCACGGTGCCGTGGTCGCGGCCGAGCCTGCGCTCCTTGGCGAGGGTCGTGCGGGCGAACTTCGGTGACTTCTCCTTGAGCCGGTGCAGGTATGCCTCGTACCCCTGGTCGATGTCCATGACGGGGGAGGCGAAGGAGCCGGAGGCGCCCGCCTCGAACGGCCCCTGCCCGCCTGCCAGATGGTCGAACTCGTACATCGCGAGCCCGCAGGCCCGCAGCAGCTCTCGCGCGTCCCAGGTGAAGCCGGGCCGGTGCACCAGGCCCTGGCAGTCGGAGACGCCGAGGCCGATGGCCCGGCCGACGCCGGTGATGGATCTCTGGAACGGGAAGAAGGCCGCCGGCTCGCCGCCCTCGCGTACGACCGCGATCCGCACCCCGCGCCGCCAGTGGCCCACCGCGAGGGTGAACTCGGGGGAGAGGAACGGATTGGCCAGCTCCGGCGAGCCGTTGAGATGGGCCTTGGACTGCAGCGCCGTCCAGGCCACCCGGTCCGCGGCGGTGAGTTCTCCGGGGCGGTGCACGGTGATGTCCACGTCAGGAGGTCCGCCTCGTCGGGGCACGGCGTCGCAGTCGCCGTGCGAGTACCAGCAGATAGATGAGCGAGCCGATCACGGTGATGGCGGCGACCCCGCCGCGCACCGACCACATGTGGAGGGCGAGCATCGCCTGGGCCACCAACAGGTTGACCGCGACGGCCCCGGAAACGGAAGCAATGATCCGGCCCCATGGGTCAAGCCCCCTGAGAGCGGCCGCTATCGCCGAGCCGGGCGCCGCAAGGAGAAAGAACAGGGTGAGGGGGCCGCGCAGCGGTGAATCGATGTCCGTGAGTGCGAGCATCGCGCCGACGGCGCCCACCGCCACGGCCGTGCCCGCGAGCAGCGAGAGCGCGTCCTCGCCTCGGACCGGCCGGTCGTCGGGCTCTCGCCCGGTGTCTGATGACGGTGCCTTGATCCTGATCGTCTGCATTGGCGACTTTGCCCCCCGACGCGCCGGATGCCGGGCTTCAATGTCGCGCAGTCCACGGCGGCGCGTCAAGATGCGGAGGGAGTGTGGAGATGTTCGCCGCAGGGCCCTTGAACCGCGACGGAACTCCCCGTGCGGGCAAGGGAATTGCAGAAGAACTCATTGACATGAACACTATCGACGCCCTGGGGGGAGTGGTACCACAGTCGTGGCAGAAATCCTGCTAAGGGAGGTTCCATGAGATTGTCCCGAATCACGGCATACGCTTCCTCACTCCTCCTCGCCACCGCCTTCGCCCTCACCGGGGCCACAGCGGCTCAAGCGGACCAGCAATCCGACCAACAGGCCGCGGCCACCGGCTATGTGGCGCTCGGCGACTCCTACTCGTCCGGCGTCGGAGCCGGCGGATACGACAGCGGCAGCGGCAACTGCAAGCGCACCCCCCGCGCGTACCCCGCGCTCTGGGCGGCCGCCAACTCACCCTCCAGCTTCAACTTCACGGCTTGCTCGGGCGCCCGTACGGGTGACGTGTTGGCCAATCAACTCGGCCCGCTCGGCTCCGGAACGGGCCTCGTCAGCCTCTCCGTGGGCGGCAACGACGCCGGCTTCGCCGACGTCATGACGACCTGCGTGCTCCAGTCCGAGAGCAACTGCCTCGCGCGCATCGCTCAGGCGCGCGGCTACGTCGAGACGACGCTGCCCGGCAACCTCGACAAGGTCTACTCGGCGATCAGCGCCAAGGCGCCTTCCGCCGAGGTCGTCGTGCTCGGCTACCCCCGCTTCTACAAGCTCGGCGGCGGTTGCATCGCGGGCCTCTCCGAGAAGGAGCGCGGCGCCATCAACAGCGCCGCCGACTTCCTCAACTCCACGACCGCCAAGCGCGCCGCCGACCACGGCTTCACCTTCGGCGATGTGTCCTCCACCTTCGCCGGGCACGAGATCTGCTCCGGCAACCCGTGGCTGCACAGCGTGAACTGGACCAACATCGGCGAGTCCTACCACCCCAAGGCCGCGGGCCAGTCCGGCGGCTACCTCCCCGTGTTCAGCGCCGCGGCGTCCTGACCCACCCCGTCCTGATCCACCCCGTCCTGATCCACTGCGTACGGCCCTACTCGTTCGGCGCATAGGAGGAGGCCCCGCCCGTCGGGGTCTCCTCCTCGCATGTCACGGAGTACGCAACTGAGTTCGAGTCGGCCTTCACCGGGCTGCGCACCTCCACGCTGATCTCGTTCTGACGTGTCGAGCCCGGCTCTCCGCCGACCGGCTCCGTGTGATGCGCCTGCTTGGTCCTTGGGCCGCCGGAGGCGAAGCTGAGCGTCTTCCAGCCGGGGTCGCTCCGTTCGCCGGACTTGGTCACCCAGCGATAGTCGACGGTGACCGGGACCCGCCCGACGGTGAACGTCGCCGTGAACGAGGGGGCCTGCCCGGCGGCCGGCGGACAGACGCCGCTGTACTGCGTGTTCGCGCCGGTGACCGACACCTTGACGGACTGCGCCGGGTGCGTGGTCGAGCCGCCGCCGTTGCCGCCACCGCCGTTGTTGCCGCCTCCGCCGCCACCGTCCGTGGACCCGCCGTCGGCGGAGCCGCCGTCGCTGTTGCCCGACCCTCCGCCGTCACTGCTGCCCGACGTACTGCTCCCGCCGTTCTTGCCGCCGTCGGAACCACCGCTCCCGTTCCCGCCACCGTCGCTTCCTCCCCCTTCGGAAGACCCGCTGCTGCCGCCGCCCCCGCCTCCGTCGTCGCGGTTGACCAGGGCGTAGACGAGGCCGGCCAGGGCGAGCGCCAGGGCGACCAGGCCCGCGGTGAAGACGAGGGCCGTGCGGCGCGAGCGCGTCGGAGGGGCGGTGGTGGTCGTGGTGACGTAGGGCTCCCGCCGGTCCGGCGGTGGCGGGAGCGGCGAGGGTACTTGCTGTTGGTGTTGCTGATGCGGCTGCTGTGACGTGACGGTCGGCATGTACGGAAGGGGCGTCGCCATCCGCGGGGTGCCGCCCGCCGCGACGAGCCGCAACTGGTTCTCCGCCTCGGCGGCGGAGACCCGGGCGGCGGGGTCCTTGCGCAGCAGCCCCTCGATGACGGGGACCAGCGGCCCCGCGTTCCGGGGCGGCGGCAGCTCCTCGTCGACGACCGCGCGCAACGTACTGAGGGGGGTGTCCTGCCGGAACGGCGAGTGGCCCTCGACGGCCGCGTAGAGCAGCACGCCCAGCGACCAGAGGTCGGACTCGGGTCCAGGACGCTGCCCCAACGCCCGCTCCGGCGCGAGGAATTCGGGCGATCCCACCACCTCGCCCGTCATGGTGAGAGCCGAACTCCCCTCCACCATGGCGATCCCGAAATCGGTGAGGACGACCCGCCCGTCGTTCGCGACGAGTACGTTGCCGGGCTTGACGTCACGGTGCAGGACTCCGGCGTCGTGGGCGGCGCGGAGGGCCGCGAGCACCTCGGCGCCGACGCGAGCGGCCCGCTGCGGGGCCATCGGTCCCTCCGCGTCCAGGACATCGGACAGCGAAAGACCCCGCACGATCTCCATGACGATCCACGGACGCCCGTCCTCGCTCGCCACGTCATAGACCGTCACCACATTGCGGTGCGGGATACGGGCGGCGGCCCACGCCTCGCGCTCCAGGCGGGCGTACAGCCGGTCGACCTCACTGGCCGGGAGCCCCGCGGGCGCGCGCACTTCCTTGACGGCGACCTCGCGGCCGAGGATTTCGTCGCGGGCCCGCCAGACCGTGCCCATGCCGCCCTCGCCCAGCGGGGCGAGCAGGCGGTAGCGCCCCGCGATCACACGCTCGTTCACGCTCACGGGGGTCCCCCATCCGCAGCCGTGCGATTCTCCACAAAACTACCTCAACCGAGCGCGGTTGCCGCCCCCTTGAACACCAATCCGCACCCCAGGGCGAGCACGACGAAGGCGGAGCCGCGACCTTCGTGGTCGAGGTGACCTTCTGGTCCTGGAGCTTGATCAGCTCCAGGTCGTAGGTCCGCGTCACGTTGGGACCGCCCGCGGGCAGCCCGGGAGGACGTCAGCCCCCGGGCGGCGGGGTGGCTCCAACTGGTCCGTTCCGACGGTCGGCTCGGCCGTCAGCGGGCCGAAGCGCGTGAGATAGCCCACGTCCTGGTCGCTCCGGGCGCTCGCGCCGGCGGGAAGAGGGGTGTGTGGGAGTGAGGCATCACGCGCGACGGCGAAACGCCCGTGATCACCACGGGCCTGAGCGCGTCCGCCGCGTCACTGCCCGTGACCATCGGGCCCGGTGGCGACTCAGAGAGGCCCACTTCCGCCCCTCTTGTCCAACTCGCCCTGGAATCAGTTGGATTCGGAGAGTAATCGTCAACCTCCTTACGGGGTAGGTGAATCCTGTGACCGGGATACACGAGTGTCGGGACGGGGCGATAGGGTTAACCTGCCCTGGGCCGGGTGCCCTCGTACGGGTGGGGAGTGACATGGAACAGATAACGGTGCGCAGCAGGGCGCGTGTCCCTGCGATCACCTGCGGGAGCAGCGCGACCAGCTCGCGTCTCGACCGCCATCTCTCAGTGCTGGGCGGCCCCGCCGTTCCGCAGCGCGAGACGGCGGAAGCGACGTTGCTGATGCGTGAGCTGACCTCACGGGGCGCGCATGACCACAGCGGCCGCGGTGCACGTGTGCGGAGGGTTTCCCTCTTCGCTCCCTTGCGCAGGCTGCGTCGGTCGCTCTTTGGGGGTCGCTGACCACGGGTGGTCGGGGGTTCGGCCGCCGCTCAGCGGCGGATTGCTCCCACCCACCCGCCCCAACCCTCTCCGTACACCTCACTCATCAAGCACCCCGCGTAACACCCTTGTCATGCGCACCTGTTGACGCCGCAACTTCCCGGCCCCAATGTGGCTGGTTGATTGGCCGATACACCAACCTCACCCCCGGAGGTGCGCGTGTGTGACCTGCACGATCAGCATGAGCATGAAACGCTCCTCGCGAGCGGCCCGTCGTTGAGCCGCCGCCACATCATGCAGCTCCTCGGCGCGGCCGGTGTGACCGCCGGTGTCGTGACCGCCGACGCGGACCCGGCGATGGCCGCCGGCGCCGACGACAGTCCCGCTGCCTACGAAGCTCCCGAAGGTCTCGCGGCCGACACCCCCGCCAAGCGCGCGGCGCTCGACTGGATCACCTCCCACGACGACCGGATCACCGGCCTGAACGCCGAGATCTGGGACCACGCCGAGCTGTCCCTGCGCGAGTGGAAGTCCTCCATCGCCGAGGCCGACTTCCTCGAACAGGCTGGTTTCGACGTGAAGTTCGGGACCGCGGGCTTCCCGACGGCCTTCACCGCGACGTACACGCAGGGCAAGGGCGGACCGGTCCTCGGGTTCAGCGGCGAGTACGACGCGCTGCCCGGCCTCTCGCAGCACAAGGGCGTCGGCCACCATGACCCGCGCGAGTACATCCACGACCCCTTCGCCCCCGGCTACGGCCCCGGCCATGGCTGCGGCCACAGCGCGCTCGGCACCGCGGCAGCCGCCGCCGCGGCGGCCGTCGCGCAGGCCGCGAAGAAGCACCGGCTCCCCGTCACCGTGAAGTTCTTCGGCTCCACGGCCGAGGAAGCGCTGATCGGCAAGACGTACGCCGTCAGCAAGGGCGTGTACGACGGGCTCGACGCGTTCCTCGACTGGCACCCCTCGACGGCCAACGCGACCGGCTGGGGCACCACCACCGCGATGACCGCCGTCACCTTCACCTTCCTCG
This sequence comes from Streptomyces sp. NPDC033180, assembly GCF_055577645.1. Classification (NCBI taxonomy): domain Bacteria; kingdom Bacillati; phylum Actinomycetota; class Actinomycetes; order Kitasatosporales; family Streptomycetaceae; genus Streptomyces; species Streptomyces sp. NPDC033180. The sequence goes on from NZ_JBVIPU010000004.1 coordinate 114,891, forward strand.
GCGTGGCAGGACACGGCGGCACCCCGCTCGGCAACAAGTCGGCCCTGGACGCCGCCGTGATGATGGCGACGATGTCGGAGTTCCTGCGCGAGGAGAACCTCGCCCCGAGCGGCCGCCTGCACTGGGTGATCAACAACGGCGGTGACATCCCGAACGTCACTCCGGAGATCGCCGAGATCTCGTACTACGTACGCGAAGGGAGCCCCGCCCGCGTCCAGGTCCTCCTGGGCAAGGTGATCGCGGTCGCCGAGGCCGCCGCGAAGGCATCACAGACGACCGTCCGCCACCGCGTCACCTCGGCCTGCTGGAACCAGCTCCCGGCCAAGGCCTTCGCCGAACTCCTGCACGCGAACATGCGGGAGATAGGCCCGCCCCGATTCACCGACAAGGCCCACGACCTGGCCAAGGAGCTCCAGGAGTCCCTCGGTCTGCCGCAGCAGGGCATGCACGACGAGATCGGTGAACTGACCCCGCCCAACCCGGTGTTCATGGGCGGCGGCTCGACGGATGTCGCCGACATCAGCTGGAACGTCCCCACCGTCTCGATGGGCGCCGCCCTCGCCCCCATCGGCACCAAGATGCACACCTGGTCCACCGCCGCCTGCGCGGCGGCCGATCCCGGCCGGGCCGCGGTGATCGCCGCGGCGAAGTACCTGGCGGCGACGGCGGTCGACCTCATCACGCAGCCCGAGCGCCTGAAGGCGGTCAAGGACGAGTTCAAGGAGCGTACGAAGGGCGTCAGTTGGCAGACCGCCCTGCCGGACGGCTACGAGCCGCCGATGTACGAACCCCCGGCGTGGTTCCTGAAGAAGACGGGCCAGAAGTGGCCGCCGTCGAACATCACGTGGCCGCCGAAGCGGGTGGTGTCCCAGGAGAAGTTCTCCACGCTGGGACCGGAGCTCGACCCCCAGAAGTAGTCCGCATCGCTGGAGAGCGCGGCGCCGACCGCTCACCGTCCCCCGTGCGTGTACCGGCGGACGGCGAGCGGCACTCACACGGCGAGCAGCACGAGCGACCAGAGGACCGACCCGGCCACGGGGTGCGCCACCGGCCAGGCGGCGTCCGCCGGTACGGGCGCGTTGCCGAACAGGTCACGCACCGCCGTGGCCACCGCGCTGATCGGGTTCCACTCGGCGACTGGCGAGCCGAGATGCTGGCACTCGGCCGCCAGACGCGCGGGATCATGCAACGGCATCCGTGGCTGCCGCGGATCATGTCGGCGCTCTACGGCTTCAGCCCGAACGCCCTGCGGTATCTGGAGCACTGCCTCGGCGCCCTGGAAGGGCTCGACGCGCCCTACGGCACCAAGGTGGAACTCATCGGGATGATCAACGGCTCGGTCATGACGTACGTCGTCAACGAGTTGGCCATGGCGGAGCGTGCGCGGGCCCTGCCCTGGTCCAAGGAGCAGGAGCAGCAGGTGCGGTTCGCCTATCTCGCCGGGCAGGTCGCGGGCGGGGCCTATCCGCGGCTCGCGGCGGCGCTCACGCAGGGCCCGTCACCCGGGGACGCCGACGAGCTCTTCGACCGGATGCTGAACCGTCTCCTGGACTCGTTCGCCTAGCTCCTGGTCTTCCAGGCCTTCCTGGGCGCTACCTCATCTTCCTGGTCGCGGAAGTCCAGCCGGGCCAGCTCACCGCGCGATGCCACGCCCAGGTGACTCCCCGGCCGGGGAAGGCGGCGCCGGTCACAGGAGGGCGAACTGGCCGCCGGGCCCCTCCTCGTGGTGGTCGAGTACCGACGCGGGACGCCGCGCGGCGTCCGGCACGGGAAGCACGCCCGCACGGCGCAGCTCTTCCGCCGTGACGCGAGGGCCGAGACCGGCAACCAACTCCTCCTGCGGTGGCCGGAGTTCCGCGAGCAGCGCGAGCACTGTGATCAGCTCGAGGAGCTCGGACGTCCAGGCCTGCGGCCACTCCACGGGGCGGATCGCCTCCAGGGAGCCGGCCTCGCCCGCCGCCATGCGCCGCTCGAACCACAGCTCAAGGACCCGCACCCCGCTCACCTCGAAGTCCCACGCCTCCCGCGGCACCGGCGAGATGCGGCCCGCGTCCACACACAGGGCCTCCTCGTCGGCGTCGTACGAGACCTCCGCGGGGCGGGCGGGGAGCGGCGCCCGTACGTAGGGCCGCCGCCCGCCGGGGAGCTTCGGCCGCGCCCCGTCGGCGCGCGCCTCAAGGGCGAGGACGCGGCGTCCCAGTTCCGTACCCCGCGCCCAGACGTCGGCGTCGGACGTCAGCGGCACCCGGCACCCGGCCCGGGACGCCTCCGCGACGGCGAGCGTCCAGGCCAGCAGGTCCCCGGCGCCGACGTCCTGGCCGAGCGAGTCGGAGAGGTGGGCGAGCAGCCCGGGAGCCGTGTTGGGTTCGAGTCCGCCGGGGCGGCGGAACAGCGGCCGGATACGCCCCGGCCGCCCGGCGGGGGAGCGGCCGTCCGGCAGCACGGCGGAGGCGAGCACCGCGGGCCCGGTGGAGCCGGTGACGTAACCCTGCTCCACGAGGAAAAGCTGCCCCCCGCCCGCGACCCGCCACAGCTCCGGGCGTGCGGCGTCGATGAGCCGGTGGTCCGGGATCAGCCACTGCTCGTCGAAGGGGCCGTGCAGGACACGCACCGGGTCGGGGCAGGGGCCCGACTCGGCGGCCAGCGGGCCGGTCGCACCCTGGTGGCCCGGGAGTTGGGCGACAGCGGTGTGCAGGGTGCGCGAGCGGGACGGGGAGAGCAGCTCATCGCGCCCTGCCGTGTCCGCCCGCACGAACGCGGCCCAACGGGCTCTGAGGGATGCGGCATCAGGGCCCATCGGCCACCCGCGGCCCGGCCGGAGCGGTGCGACGGACCACGGCATCAGATCCGCGAGCAGCGGCGCTTCGTCGTGCGTCACGCCCGGCATCGTACGTCGAGACCCTTACGTCGCGTCGAGGGTGACCGTGAAGGAGAACCGGTCGCCGCGGTAGTGGATGCGCGCCACGTCCAGGGCTCGTCCGCTCTCGTCGTACGTGATGCCCGTGTAGTACAGGATCGGGCTGAGCAGCGGCACTTCGAGGAGGCGGGCCGTCTCCGGGTCGGCGAGCGTGGCCTCGACGGTGTCCGTTATGCGGCTGATGCGGACGCCCACCACATCACGCAGGACCTTCGTCATGGGCCAGCGCGTGAGGTCGTCGAGGTCGACCCGTTCGGCGAGCTCGGGTCGGATGAAGTTATGGGCGTGATTGGTCGGTTCGCCCGTCTTCTCGTCGCTGCGCAGCCGGTGGTACGTCGCCACATCGGCCAGATCCGGGAAGTACTCTGCGAGGTCGCCGGAGACCGGAGCCGTGCCGTGCGCGAGCAGTCGGGTGCTCATGCCCGACTGCTGGGCCACGATCGCGTCGACCGAGCCGAGCAGCCGGACCGGTGAGCCGCGCTGAACACTGGGCTCGATGAACGTGCCGCGCCGCCGGTGCCGGGTGATCAGACCCTCGTCCTCGAGCTCCTTGAGCGCCTGGCGCATGGTCAGGACACTCACGCCGTAGTGCCCCGCCAGCTGCTCCTCGGTGGGCAGCCGGAGCGGGGCGTCGGGTGTGCGGCCGAGTATCGAGGCGCGCAGGGACTGCGACACCTGATACCAGAGCGGCAGTTTGCGATTCAGGACGATCGAGTCCGGGGCGAAAGCGGTCACGGTCTCTCCGAATCAGTCCGAGTCTGTCGCTTCGGCTTCGAAACGGGATCAGTTTCGAAAATGGCGCTCCAGACCTTCCCACACATCGTCGTATCCGCGCTGCAGATGGGCGGCCTGAGCTGCTTGTTCGGTCGCCGTCACCGGCCAGCGTGTCTCGAACATGAAGGCAAGCCCGTCGTCGATCTTCTGCGGCTTCAGCTCGGCGGCCGACGCCTTCTCGAAGGTGTCGCGGTCGGGGCCGTGCGCCGACATCATGTTGTGCAGCGAGCCGCCGCCGGGTACGAAGCCCTCCGCCTTCGCGTCGTACGCGCCCTCGATCAGGCCCATGTACTCGCTCATCACGTTCCGGTGGAAGTACGGCGGCCGGAAGGTCTCCTCGCCGACCAGCCAGCGCGGCGCGAAGACCACGAAGTCGACGCCCGCGAGGCCCGGCGTATCGGACGGCGAGGTGAGGACCGTGAAGATCGACGGGTCCGGGTGGTCGTAGCTGATGGTGCCGATGACGTTGAAGCGACGCAGGTCGTACACGTACGGCACGTGGTTGCCGTGCCAGGCGACGACGTCGAGCGGCGAGTGGTCGTAGGTCGCCCGCCACAGGTTGCCGCAGAACTTGTTCACGACCTCCACCGGGCGGTCGACGTCCTCGTAGGCGGCGACCGGAGCCCTGAAGTCCCGTGCGTTGGCAAGGCCGTTCGCGCCGATCGGGCCCAGGTCGGGGAGCTGGAACGCCGCCCCGTAGTTCTCGCACACGTACCCGCGGGCGGTCTCGTCGAGCAGTTCCACCCGGAAGCGCACCCCGCGCGGGATCAGCGCCACCTCACCCGGCTCCGCGCGCAGCAGGCCGAACTCGGTGCGCAGGAGCAGGCCGCCCTGCTCGGGCACGACGAGGAGTTCACCGTCCGCGTCGCTGAACACCCGCTCCGTCATGGAGGAGTTGGCGTGGTAGAGGTGCACGGCCATGCCGGTGCGCTGGGTGGCGTCCCCGTTGCCGCCCAGTGTCCACAGGCCCGCGAGGAAGTCCGTGCCGGGTGCGGGGTCGGGGAGCGGGTTCCAGCGCAGCCGGTTGGGGTCGGGCGTCTCGGCGAAGGGCGCCGTCCGCACGGCGCCGTTGTCGATGCGGGTGAACGCCGGGTGCGCGGCCGAGGGGCGGATGCGGTAGAGCCACGAGCGGCGGTTGTGCGCGCGGGGCTCGGTGAAGGCGGTGCCGCTCAGCTGCTCCGCGTACAGGCCGAGGGGGGCGCGCTGGGGCGAGTTGCGGCCGTGCGGCAGGGCGCCGGGCACCGCCTCGGAGCTGTGTTCGTTGCCGAAGCCGGAGAGGTACGTCAGTGCCTCGGCCGTCTTGCGCGGATCGTTCGCGTCCGCACGTCCGGCGTCGCTGGTGTGTTCCCGGCTCATCATCGCTCCCTCGTCAACGATTCCTATGGGACACCGTAGGATTCACGTTTTCCTTCCGCAAGGGGGTCCATGGATGTGAACAATGCTCTACTCTCCCGGGGATGCCCCACCGTGATCAGCCGAAGCCCCCGCCGCCCCCGAAAACCCTGCGCCGCGTGCCCGTGCAGGAGCGCAGCACCGAGCGTCTGACCCGCATCCTCGACGCCTGCGCCGACCTCCTGGACGAGGTCGGCTACGAAGACCTGAGCACCCGGGCCGTCGCCGCCCGCGCGGGTGTCCCGATCGGCTCGGTCTACCGCTTCTTCGGCAACAAGCGGGCCATGGCCGACGCCCTGGCCCACCGCAACCTCGACGCGTACGGCGAGCGCGTAGCCGCGCGCATGGCCGGGGTGGAGCGCGGCGACTGGCGGGGTGCCGTCGATGCGGCCTTCGACGAGTACCTCGCCATGAAACGCAGTGTCCCCGGCTTCGGCCTGGTCGACTTCGGCATCCCCTCGGCCCCCGGCGCGATGCCCGACGCCAACCTCGACGTAGCCGACCGCGTGGGGGAGCTCCTCGCGGCGCATCTTGGCCGGCCCCTCGACGCGTCCCTGCGGCGCGCGGTCGTGGTCGCCGTCGAAGCGGTCGACGCCGTCCTCCAGCTCGCCTTTCGCACCCACCCGTCGGGGGACGGCCCGTTGATCGTGGAGGCGCGGGAGCTGGCGCGCGCGTATCTGACGCGTCGGCTCGGCGAGCCGCGGTAGCGGACCCGCGAGGCTCCGAGGAGGCTCCCCGCGTCGGGCCGCGTTGCTAAAGTGATCTCGCCGGACAAGGGTGGTTGGGGGCGACCGATGGCTCGCGTGGTCTGTGTGCACGGCATAGGTCAACAGCACAGCGGTGAGAGGGAGTTGCACGGATCCTGGTTCCCCGCCCTGGCCGACGGACTGACCCGCGCCGAGGCCCCCGCGCTCACCCCCGACGACGTGACGTGCGTCTTCTACGGCGACCTGTTCCGGCCGCCGGGACGCACCCTCTCCCTGCTCGACCCGCCCTTGCCCGCGGCACCGACGTGACCCACGACGAGGTGTGGAACTTCACCGGGTGGCACACCGCGCTGCGCGATCTCACCGCCTGGCTCGCGCCGCAGCGCGCCGCCGACCGGCTCTGCGTGGTCACCGGCGACCCGGGATCGGGCAAGTCCTCGCTGCTCGGCATGGTCGCGGTGCTCTCGGACCCGGACCGCAGGGGCGCCGTGGAGCGCGGCGAGCTGCCCGCCGCCGCCGTGCCCGCGCCGGGCGCCGTCGACGTCGCCGTCAACGCGAGCCACAAGTCGACCCGGCAGCTCCTGGACGCGCTCGCCGCCGCCGTGGCCTGCGCCGCCGAATCGCTCGGCGCGCTCGCCGCCGAACTCCAGGCAAGGCAGCGGCCCTTGGTGGTCCTCGTCGACTCCGTGGACGAGGCGCTCGCCCCGAGCGAGGCCGTCGACGAACTCCTGACCCCGCTCGCCGACCCCGAACGCCAGCTGCCGCTGCGCCTGTTGATCGGCGCGCGCCCGCACATCGCGCGGCGTCTGCCCGCCACCGCGCAGCGCGTCGACCTCGACGACGAGCGCTACGCCGACCCCGAAGCCGTCCGCGCCTACACCCGCAAGCTGCTCACCATCCCTGGCTCGGCCTTGGCCGCCGCCGAGCCGCGCCTCGTCGACGCCGTCGCGGAAGCCGTCGCCGAGGCGGCGGGACGCTCCTTTCTCGTCGCCCGCATCACCGCCCGCACCCTCGCCCGGGAACCGCACCCGCCCGACCCCTACGACCGGCAGTGGCGCGACGAACTCCCGCGCCTGCCGGGCGAGGCGATGGAACGCGACCTGGGGCAGCGCCTCGGCCCCAAGGCGGGACAGGCCAGAGACCTGCTCCTGCCGCTGGCCTACGCCCAGGGCGCGGGTCTGCCCTGGGCGGGCGTCTGGCCGCGGCTCGCCGCAGCGATCACCGGACGCGACTACCGCGACGAACACATCGTGTGGCTGCGCCAGGCCGCGGGGTCGTACGTCGTGGAGAGCGTCGAGGACGGCGGCTCCGTCTACCGCGGCCGTACCTGGGCGCGCGCGGGGCGTTCGCGCTGAGCACGGACGGGCGGCCCGAACTGCTCGTGGTCGGAGTGGACCAGGATTCTGCGCATGGAGGAGGTCCTCGCCGTTCTCGCGCGGCCGGTCGACTGGAGGACCCGTCTGGAGGGCAAGCAGCGGGCCAAGGCCCTGACGCCGCCCGCCTCCGTGTCCCACGAGCACGAGGCTCGCCTGTTCGGAGCCAAATTCGTGGTCCTGCTCCCGGGTGCCGCGGAGTACGCGGTGGCCTCGGGCAGCGACCTCGTGGTCGCGGGTGTGCGCGACGGCGCGGTCCGCTACTGCCTCGAACTCCCCTCGTTCTGCACCGCGTTGGCCGTCGGCCCGGACGGGGAGCTTGCCGTGGGCACCCGCAACGGACTCGTCCTCTTCGACTGAGGCCTCTCAAGACCTCCCCAGCATGCGTACCGGTCGGTATGCTCAATGTGTCCGCACGCCCGACGTGTTCGTACGCCCACGCCCCGGGGAGGGCTCATGCCCAGCACCGCCCTGCGTATCTGCCCCCTCTGCGAAGCCACCTGCGGGCTCACGCTCACCATCGAAGGGACCTTTGACGGCACGCGCGTGACCGGTGGACGGGTGACCGGTGCGCGCGGAGACCGGGACGATGTGTTCAGCCATGGCTTCATCTGCCCCAAAGGCGCCTCCTTCGGAGAGGCCGACTCCGACCCCGACCGCCTGGAAGGCCCCCTCGTACGCAAGGACGGTGTACTCCAAGAGGCAAGCTGGGACGAGGCGTTCGACGCCGTCGCCGCGGGGCTTCGCCCCTTGATCGAGCGGTACGGGCCGCAGGCGGTCGGTGTGGTGCTCGGCAACCCGAACGTGCACACCATGGCGGGCGGCCTCTACCCGCCCGTCCTGCTGAGCTCGCTCGGCACCCGCAACATCTTCACCGCGAGCACCGTCGACCAGATGCCCAAGCACGTCTCCAGCGGGCTCCTCTTCGGTGACGCGTTCGCCATCCCGGTGCCCGACCTGGACCGCACCGACCATCTGCTCCTGCTCGGCGCCAACCCCCTGGACTCCAACGGAAGCCTGTGCACCGCCCCCGACTTCCCGGGCAAGCTGAAGGCGCTGCGCGCCCGGGGCGGCACCCTCACCGTCGTCGACCCGCGCCGCACCCGCACCGCGAAGCTCGCCGACCGGCACCTCGCGATCCGGCCCGGCACGGACGCGCTGCTGCTCGCGGCCATGGTCCAGGTCCTCTTCGATGAGAAGCTCACCGCCCTCGGCACGCTCCAGGAACACGTGGAGGGCGTCGAGGACGTGCGGGAGGCCGTACGCCACTTCGCGCCCGAGGCCGTCTCCGCGGCCTGCGACGTGCCCGCCGACACCATCCGGGCCCTCGCCCGCGAGCTGGCCGCGGCGCCCACCGCCGCCGTCTATGCCCGCGTCGGAGCGAGCACCGTCGCCTACGGCACCCTCACCAACTGGCTGGTCGACGTCCTGAACGTCCTGACCGGCAACCTCGACCGGCCCGGCGGCGCCCTCTTCCCGCTCTCGGCCACCGACCGCGCACCCCGCCCGGCGGGCCCCGGCAAGGGATTCGCGCTCGGCCGCTGGCACAGCCGCGTCAGCGGGCACCCCGAGGCCAAGGCAGAACTGCCGATCGCCGCGCTTGCCGAGGAGATCGACACCCCCGGCGACGGCGCGATCCACGCGGTCGTCGCCATCGCGGCCAACCCGGTCCTCTCGGCGCCCGACGGCGACCGCCTCGACAAGGCCCTGGCCTCCCTCGACTTCATGGTCAGCGTCGACCCGTACCTGAACGAGACCTCCCGCCACGCCCACGTGGTCCTGCCGCCGCCCCCGCCCTCCCAGAGCGGGCACTTCGACTTCGCCTTCAACGGATTCGCCGTACGCAACCAGGTCCGCTACACCCGCGCCGCACTGCCCCTGACGGACGGCAGGATGGCGGAGACGGAGATCCTGGCCCGGCTCGTCCTGGCGGCCGGGGGCATGCACGGCGCCGATCCGGCGGCCGTCGACGCGATGGTCGTCGACAAGGCCATCGGCAAGGCCGTCACCGAGCCGCACTCCGCCGCGTACGGCCGCGACCCCGAGGAACTGGCCGCTCTCCTCACCGGCGAGAGCGGCCCCGAGCGCAGGCTCGACCTGATGCTGCGGCTCGGCCCCTACGGTGACGGATTCGGCGCACGCGAGGACGGGCTCACCCTCGACCGGCTGCTCGCCCACCCCCACGGCATCGACCTCGGGCCGCTGGAGCCCCGCCTCCCGCAGGTCCTCAAGACGCGCAGCGGACGCGTGGAACTCCTCCCGGGGCCGATCGCGGACGATCTGCCGCGCCTCACCAACGCGTTGCGCGCCGCCCCGGACGAGCTCGTCCTCGTTGGCCGCCGCCATCTGCGCTCCAACAACAGCTGGATGCACAACGTCCGCACCCTCACCGGCGGCACCAACCGCTGCACCCTGCACGTCCACCCCGAGGACGCGGCCCGCATCGGCCTGGAGAACGGCGGCCACGCGCGCGTGGAGGCCGCCGGCGGCTCGCTCACCGTCCCGGTGGAGGTGACGGACGCCGTGCGCCCCGGAGTGGTCAGCCTGCCGCACGGCTGGGGCCACGACCGGCCCGGCACCCGCCTGGCCGTCGCGGCCGAGAACCCGGGCGTCAATGTGAACCAGCTCCTGGACGGCTCGCTCCTCGACCCGCTCTCCGGGACGTCCGTGCTCAACGGCTTCCCGGTGTCGTTGCAGCCCCTTGTGCCTGCAGCAAGTCGTTGACCTGGAGTTTTGCGCTTATTGCTCACACGTCAACATCTTGTTAACGCTTGAGAACGGGTCCTAACGTCAACCGGACCGCCAGACCTGGTGGGAGTTCGATGGTGAACGTTAGGTAGCCCCCATGCTGACAATCCTCGGATTCGTCATGATCGCCACCTTCCTGGTGCTGATCATGATGAAGAAGATGTCGCCGATCGCGGCACTGGTGCTGATCCCCGCGCTCTTCTGCGTGTTCGTAGGAAAGGGAGCCCATCTCGGGGACTACGTCCTCGAAGGCGTCGGGAATCTGGCGCCCACGGCGGCCATGCTCATGTTCGCCATCGTGTACTTCGGCGTCATGATCGACGTCGGCCTCTTCGACCCGATCGTCCGGGGCATCCTGCGCTTCTGCAAGGCGGACCCGGTGCGCATCGTGGTCGGCACCGCGCTGCTCGCCGCGATCGTCTCGCTCGACGGCGACGGCTCGACGACCTTCATGATCACGGTCTCGGCGATGTATCCGCTCTACAAACGCCTCAAGATGAGCCTCGTCGTCATGACGGGTGTCGCGGCCACCGCCAACGGCGTCATGAACACCCTGCCCTGGGGCGGCCCGACGGCCCGTGCCGCGACCGCCCTCAAGGTCGACGCCGCCGACATCTTCGTGCCGATGATCCCGGCGCTCGCCATGGGCCTCGTGGCCGTCTTCCTGCTCTCCTACGCACTCGGTCTGCGGGAGCGCAAGCGGCTCGGCATGCTCTCCCTCGACGAGGTCCTGGAGAAGGAGACGGCGAACGAGACGGTCCTGGTGGGTGCCGGTGGCACCACCACCGGCGGGCGTATGTCGCTCACGAAGAAGACCACCGGGGGAGCGGGCTCGGGAACGGACGCCCCCGAGGGCCCCGAGGTCTCCGAGGGCGATGCCGACGAGGACGACGGCTTCCAGGGACTCGACCCGAACCGCTCCACCCTGCGCCCCAAGCTCTACTGGTTCAACGCCGGTCTCACCGTGGTCCTGCTCACCGCCATGATCATGGAGTGGCTGCCGATCCCGGTCCTCTTCCTGCTCGGCGCCGCGCTCGCCCTGACCGTCAACTTCCCGCACATGCCCGACCAGAAGGCCCGCATCGCCGCCCACGCGGAGAACGTCCTCAACGTCACCGGCATGGTCTTCGCTGCCGCCGTCTTCACCGGCGTCCTCCAGGGCACCGGCATGGTCGACAGCATGGCCACGTGGCTCGTCGACGCGATCCCGGAGGGCATGGGCCCGCAGATGGGCCTGGTCACGGGTCTCCTCTCGCTGCCGCTCACCTACTTCATGTCGAACGACGGCTTCTACTTCGGCGTCCTTCCGGTCCTCGCCGAGGCGGGCCAGGCGCACGGCGTCAGCACCCTGGAGATCGCCCGCGCCTCGATCGCCGGTCAGGCCCTGCACATGTCGAGCCCGCTGGTGCCCGCCGTGTACGTCCTCGTCGGCATGGCCAAGGTCGAGTTCGGCGACCACACCAAGTTCACCGTCAAATGGGCCGTGCTCACCTCGCTCGTGGTGCTCGGCTCCGGAATCCTCTTCGGCATCATCTGATGCCATCGACACCGGGCCGTGCCTGGTTGCTGCGCCTCGTCATCGCCTTCAGCTTCGCGCAGGGGGCGGTGTCGATGGCGCGTCCTGCCGTCTCCTACCGGGCTCTGTCGCTGGGCGCCGACGAGCGTGCCATCGGTGTCATCGCGGGTGTCTACGCCCTGCTGCCGCTCTTCGCGGCCGTGCCGCTCGGACGCAGGACGGACACCGGGCGGTGCGCGCCGCTCCTGCCGATCGGCGTCGTGCTGATCTCCGGGGGATGCGCGCTCAGCGGTACCGCGGGGTCGCTCGGCGCGCTCGCCGCCTGGAGCGGAGTGATGGGGCTTGGCCATCTCTGCTTCGTGATCGGCGCCCAGTCGATCGTCGCCCGGCAGTCCGCCCCCGACGAACAGGACCGCAACTTCGGGCACTTCACGATCGGCGCCTCGCTCGGGCAGTTGATCGGGCCGATCGCCGCGGGCTCCCTCATCGGCGGGGACATGGGCCGCACGAGTGCCCTCGCCCTGCTCGTCTCGGCGGGCGTCGCGGCGGTCTCCTTCACCTCGCTGTGGCGCATCGAGCATGTGCCGTCGGTGGCGCCTCGGGCCGGGGGCGGGGCAGGGGCTGCGGCGAAGGTGCCGGTGCTCGGCATCCTGCGCACCCGTGGCGTACCCGCGGGGATCTTCATCAGCCTCGCGGTGCTCTCCGCCACGGACATCCTCACGGCCTATCTGCCGGTGGTGGGCGAGCACCGGGGCATCGCGCCCGCGACGGTCGGCGTGCTCCTGTCGCTACGGGCCGCCGCGACGATCGCCTGCCGGCTCGTGATGACGCCGCTGATCAATCTGCTCGGCCGTACGCTGCTGATCGTCGTGACGTGTCTGCTGGCCGCCGTGCTGTGCGCCGGAGTCGCGCTGCCGGTGCCTGTGTGGGGGCTCGCGGTGATGCTCGTTCTGCTGGGGTTCTGCCTCGGGGTCGGGCAGCCGCTGTCGATGACGACTGTCGTGCAGGCCGCGCCGGAGGGGGCGCGGTCCACCGCGCTCGCGCTGCGGCTCACGGGCAATCGCCTTGGGCAGGTTGCCGCGCCTGCGGGGGCGGGCCTGATCGCCGGGGTCGCGGGGGTCGCGGCGCCGTTCGTGATGTTGGGCGGGCTGTTGCTGGTGGCTGCCGGGTTGGGGCTGAGGCGTGACCCTGCGGGGCCTTCCCCCACCCCACCCCTTCCCGAAGCTGGGTCGCCGCCCCGGACCCCGCTCCTCGAACGCAGGAAGGGCTGTCCCCGCTCCTGACGCCCCTGGCGGCGAAAAACTATCAGCGCTAGTTTGGGGTGCGGACGACATGCGGACGCTTACCTGAGGAGTGCGATGAAGGCCCACGACGGCATGTACATCGGCGGCGCCTGGCGGCCCGCCGTCGGTACGGAGACGATCACGGTCCTGAACCCGGCCGACGAGCAGCCGGTCGGTCAGGTCCCCGCGGGCACGGCGCAGGACATCGACGCGGCGGTGCGCGCCGCCCGCGAGGCCTTCCCCGCCTGGGCGGCGACCCCGCCCGCCGAGCGCGGCGCGCTCATCGGGGCGCTCCGCGACCAACTGGTCGCGCGCAAGGACGAGATCGCCGAGACGGTGACGGCGGAGCTCGGCTCCCCGCTCCCGTTCTCGCAGATGGTGCACGCGGGCGTGCCGATCCTGGTCTCCGGTTCGTATGCCGAGCTCGCGGCGACGTACGCCTTCGAGGAGAAGATCGGCAACTCCACGGTCTACATGGAGCCGGTCGGCGTGGTCGGGGCGATCACGCCCTGGAACTACCCCCTCCACCAGATCGTCAACAAGGTGGCCCCCGCGCTCGCCGCGGGCTGCACCGTGGTCCTGAAGCCCGCCGAGGACACCCCGCTCACCGCCCAGCTCTTCGCCGAGGCCGCACACGAGGCGGGCATCCCCGCCGGTGTCTTCAACCTCGTCACGGGGCTCGGCCCGGTCGCAGGACAGGCGCTCGCCGAGCACGAGGACGTCGACCTGGTCTCCTTCACCGGCTCGACGGCGGTCGGCAAGCAGATCGGCGCCACCGCCGGCGCCGCGGTCAAGCGCGTCGCCCTCGAGCTCGGCGGCAAGTCCGCCAACGTCATCCTGCCCAGCGCCGACCTGACCAAGGCGGTCAACGTCGGCGTCGCCAACGTCATGTCCAACTCGGGCCAGACGTGCAGCGCGTGGACCCGCATGCTGGTGGACTCCGCGCGCTACGACGAGGCGGTGCAGCTCGCCGCGGCGGCCGCCGCCAAGTACGGCTCCCGCATCGGCCCCGTCGTCAACGCCAAGCAGCAGGCGCGCGTGCGGGGTTACATCGACAAGGGCGTCGAGGAAGGCGCGCGCGTGGTGGCCGGCGGCTCCGAAGTGCCGCGCGAGCAGGGCTACTTCGTCCAGCCGACCGTCTTCGCCGACGTCACCCCCCAGATGACGATCGCCCAGGAGGAGATCTTCGGCCCGGTCGTCTCGATCATCAGGTACGAGGACGAGGAGGACGCCCTGCGGATCGCGAACGGGACCGTGTACGGCCTCGCGGGCGCCGTCTGGGCGGCCGACGACGCGGAGGCGATCGCGTTCGCCCGCCGCATGGACACCGGGCAGGTGGACATCAACGGCGGCAGCTTCAACCCCCTTGCCCCGTTCGGCGGTTACAAGCAGTCGGGGGTGGGGCGCGAGCTGGGCCCGCACGGGCTCACGGAGTATCTCCAGACGAAGTCCCTCCAGTTCTGAGTTCCTCTTTCCGCTTCCGCTTCCGCTTTTCCGCGCTTTTCCGTGCTTTCTGAGGAGTACGCACCGTGGTCCGCGCCGCTGTTCTGCCCGCCGTCGGTTCTCCCCTGGAGATCACCGAGATCGACCTGCCCGAGCCGGGCCCCGGCCAGGTGCGGGTGCGCCTCGCCGCCGCCGGGGTCTGCCACTCCGACCTGTCCCTGACCAACGGCACGATGCGGGTGCCCGTGCCCGCCGTGCTCGGGCACGAGGGCGCGGGGACGGTCATGTCCGTGGGTGAGGGGGTCGCGCATGTCGCGCCGGGCGACGGGGTCGTGCTCAACTGGGCTCCCTCTTGCGGCAGTTGTCACGCATGCTCCCTCGGGGAGGTGTGGCTGTGCGTGAACGCGCTCGCCGGTGCGGCCGATGTGTACGCGCGCCGCGCGTCGGACGGCGCCGACCTCCACCCCGGACTGAACGTCGCGGCGTTCGCCGAGGAGACGGTGGTGGCGGGCAACTGCGTGCTGCCGGCCCCGTCCGGAGTCCCGCTGACGGACGCGGCGCTCCTCGGCTGCGCCGTGCTCACCGGGTACGGCGCCGTGCACCACTCCGCGCAGGTCCGCGAGGGCGAGACGGTGGCGGTCTTCGGGGTCGGGGGAGTGGGCCTCGCGACGCTCCAGGCGGCACGGATCGCCGGCGCCTCAAAGATCATCGCGGTCGATGTGTCCCCGGAGAAGGAGCAGTTGGCGCGGTCGGCGGGAGCGACGGAGTACGTGGTCGCCTCCGAGACCACGGCGAAGGACATCCGCAAGCTGACGGGCGGCCAAGGCGTGGACGTGGCGGTGGAGTGCGTCGGGCGTGCGGTGACGATCCGTACGGCCT
Organism: Streptomyces sp. NPDC033180; assembly: GCF_055577645.1. Classification (NCBI taxonomy): domain Bacteria; kingdom Bacillati; phylum Actinomycetota; class Actinomycetes; order Kitasatosporales; family Streptomycetaceae; genus Streptomyces; species Streptomyces sp. NPDC033180. The sequence continues at coordinate 129,923 of NZ_JBVIPU010000004.1, forward strand.
GGGAGTCCACGCGGCGCGGCGGGCGTACGACGGTGGTCGGCATCGGCGGCAAGGACCAGCAGGTCACCTTCAACGCTCTGGAGATCTTCCACTGGGGGCGGACGCTGTCCGGGTGCGTGTACGGGAACTCCGATCCGGCGGCGGACCTGCCGGTCCTGGCGGACCACATCCGGGCTGGGCGCTTTGACCTGGGTGTCCTGGTGACGGACCGGATCGCCCTGGACGGCATCCCTGCGGCCTTCGAGAACATGGTTGCGGGGAAGGGGGGCCGGGCGTTGGTGGTGTTCTAGGCGTTTTCAGCCCGTCCGGCGTTTGAGGACGAACTCGGCGAAGCCGGTGATCGACGGTAAGCATCGGTCCCGGCGGAGCCGGGTTTTCGGGAAGGGGCGGGGTGGGGGAAAGGAACTCGTGTATGAACCGTTGACCACATACCCACCGGTCGGTACGGTCCCTGCAATCACACGCTCACCCCCCGTCCCGTCCCCGGACCCACCGGAGTGTGCACCCGCATGGACCCCGCACCGTCCGCTCCCGCAGCGGCCCCCCACCCCGACTCCGCTCAGTCCCAGAAGCAGAACCCGGCGGACCCCCACCGCCGCAAGGTGGCCACCGCGGCCGCCCTTGCCTCCGCCGTCGAGTGGTACGACTACTTCGTCTTCGGCATCGCGGCGGCCCTCGTCCTGGGCGACCTGTACTTCCCCTCAGGCAGCTCGTCCGCCGGAGTGCTCGCCGCGTTCGCCACGTTCGCCGTCGGGTTCCTGGCCCGCCCCATCGGCGGCATCATCGCCGGACACCTCGGCGACAAGCGGGGCCGCAAGCCCATGCTGGTCCTCGCGCTGACCCTGATGGGCCTGTCCACCACGGGCATCGGCCTGCTCCCCACCTACGAGACGGTCGGCATCGCCGCGCCGATCCTGCTCGTCACCCTCCGCGTGTTCCAGGGCATCGCGGTCGGCGCCCAGTGGGGCGGCGCGATGCTGATGGCCACCGAGTACGCCCCCGAGGGCAAGCGCGGCCTCTACGGCAGCCTGGTCCAACTGGGCGTCCCCATCGGCGTGGTGACCGCCAACACGGTCTTCCTGGTCGCCGGGGCCGTCACCAGCGAGAGCACCTTCGAGGCATGGGGGTGGAGGGTGCCCTTCATGGTCGGGCTCCTCGTGCTCGTCCTCGCCTGGTACATCCACACGCGCGTGGAGGAGACCCCGGAGTTCCGCGAGGCCGAGAAGGCGCTCGCGGAGAAGGAGAAGGCCCAGCAGGGCGCCGGCGGCGAGGGCGGCAACTCGCCCCTGCGCACCATCCTGCGCCACCACCTCGGCACCGTCTTCCTGGCGGGCGGCTCCTTCGCGGTGAACACCGCGACCTTCTACATCATCATCACCGGCGTCCTCGACTACACCACCCGCGAACTCGACATGAAGCGCAGCGCGGTGCTCACCGTCTCGCTCTGCGTCAGCCTCACCCAACTCGCCCTGATCCCGGCGTCCGCCGCGCTCTCCGACCGCATCGGACGGCTGAGGATCTATGCCCTGGGCGCCGCGGGACTCGCGGTCTGGGCCGTGCCGATGTTCCTGCTCATCGACACCGGTTCGCTGCTGTGGCTGGCCGTCGGCACCTTCGTCACCAGCTGTTTCCTCAGCATCATGTACGGGCCGCAGGCGGCGCTGTTCGCCGAGTTGTTCACGGCCGAGATGCGCTACACGGGAGCCTCGCTCGGCTACCAGATCGCGGCCGTGTTCGGCGGCGGGCTCGCGCCGTTCGTGATGGTGCTGCTCCTGGAGGCGACGGGTACCTCGATGGCCGTCTCCGCGTACATCATCGGCCTCGCGGTGATCGCCCTGATCTCCATCAAGGTGCTTGCGGGACGGGCGAGTTCCCGCTGACGGAAGCGGTCCCGGCCGGCTGCGGCGCCGTCTCCACCGACGGCGCCGCGGCCGGATCGCCCAGGCGCGAGAAGGACTTCGCCGCCGCCAGGAACGCGAGCGTCGTCAGCACGAACGGCCAGGTGAACGCGTGCCCGCCGGACGGCGTGAGAAGCGCCGTCAAGGCCGAACCAACGATGGTCGCCGTTGCGGCACCGACGAGCGCGTACGCGAGCGTCATGCCCCGGACGGGCAGGAAGACGCCGCACAGCGCGAGCGCCACGAGCACCGCGTTGTATCCCATCGTGCCGTCCGCGATCCGCGCGGCCGGCGCCCCGAGCGCGACCGCCGTGCCGATGCCGGTCAGGCTGCCGAGGCAGGCCACCGCCCCCGCGCGACGGCTCGCGACGAAGAGGCCCAGGAGCACCAGCGCGCCGACGTACCACTGCGGCATGAAGAAGATCTGGGCGAATCCCGCGAAGAACGCGCGCGCGAGGTCGGTGGGGTTCAGGGCTGTCGGGCCGCTCGCCGCCTGCGTCAGCGCCGCCGGGTCGACCCTGTGGTGCCAGACCCGCTCGAAGCCTGGTGCCGCCATGGTCGTCACGCTCGCGAGCAGGCAGTACGGGAGCGTGAGCGAGGGCAGGTGCCAGACGGCGAGGAGGTTGCCGGCGGCCGCGGTCACGACCGTGACCACCACGCAGCCCGCGAGAGCGAGCACGGCCGTGGACAGGTGCCCGGCGCCGAGGAACACCGCGAAACACAGCGCCGTGAGGCAGGCGTTGAAGCCTTCGAGCCCGGTTGTCACGCGTTCCCGCGCCGCCCCGAGCAGCCGAGCCGTAGCCGTGCCGACGGCTGCTCCCGTCAGTCCGTAGAGCCCGTACTCCCAGCCCGCAGCGAACAGCGCCGCACAGAAGAAGGCGCCCGCCGCCGCGCTGGGCAGAAAGGTGACCTGCGCCTGGCCGCGCAGGATGTGAGCGGCGAAGGACAGTGCCCCAAGTGGCAGACCCCTGGCATCCGTTGAGTGCCCCACGGCTCGCTCCCGTGTTACGTCCATGTTTCCCCCGACACGACGGATGCACTTTACATCCACCTGTCCGGGCGCCGCGATACCGAGGCGCGCGCCTCTCACCCTGTGGGCGCCGCCGCCCGCGTGTACTGGAGCGCGAGTCCGTCGAGCAGTGCGCGCAGACCCGTCTCGAAGGCGCGCTCGTCGATCTCCTGCTGGCGCTCGGCCAGGAGGTGGGCCTGGCCGAGGTGCGGATAGTCGGCCGGATCGTACGCGGTCGCGTCGTCCACGAAGCCGCCGGCGAAGGAGCCGAGCGCCGAACCCATGATGAAGTACCGCATCAGCGCGCCGATCGACGTGGCCTGCGCGGCGGGCCAGCCCGCGTCGACCATCGCCCCGAACACCGCGTCCGCGAGCCGCAGTCCCGCCGGGCGGCGGCCGGGGCCGCTCGCGAGTACCGGAACGATGTTGGGGTGCAGGGTGAGCGCCGCGCGGTACGACACGGCCCAGTCGTGCAGCGCCGTCCGCCAGTCGCGCTCGTCGGCGGCCTCGAACATCGACAGGTCGACCTGCGCGCTCACCGAGTCCGCGACCGCCTCCAGGATCTCGTCCTTCGTGCGGAAGTGGTTGTAGAGCGAAGGTCCGCTCACCCCGAGCTCGGCGGCGAGGCGGCGCGTGGAGACGGCCGCGAGGCCCTCGGCGTCCACGAGCGCGCGCGCCGTCTCGACGATGCGTTCTCTGCTGAGGAGGGGCTTGCGCGGTCGGGCCATGCGGCACATAGTAGGGCTGCCGTAAGAAACTAGCAGTGCTAATTTAAATCTGATCCACAGACCGATCCACAGACCGATCCACAGACCGATCCACAGACCGATCCACAGACCGATCCACAGACCGATCCACAGACCGATCCACAGACCGATCCGAAGAGCCGACCCGAAGAGCCGACCCGAAGAGGTGCCACGCGATGAATCTGGAGCTCAGCGAGGAGCAGTCCGCCGTCCGGCAGCTGGCCAGGGACTTCGTGGCCCGCGAGATCGCGCCCCACGTCATCGAGTGGGACCGGGCCGAGAGCGTGGAGCGGTCCATCGTGAAGAAGCTCGGCGATGTCGGCTTCCTCGGGCTCACCATCGACGAGGAGTACGGCGGCTCGGGCGGCGACCACCTCGCCTACTGCCTGGTGACCGAGGAGCTGGGGCGCGGCGACTCCTCCGTGCGCGGCATCGTGTCGGTTTCGCTGGGCCTGGTGGCCAAGTCGATCGCGTACTGGGGCAGCGAGGAGCAGAAGCGGCAGTGGCTGCCGGGGCTCACCTCCGGTGAGTACGTCGGCTGCTTCGGGCTCACCGAGCCGGGCACCGGGTCCGACGCGGGGAACCTCTCGACGAAGGCCGTGCGCGAAGGCGACGACTTCGTCATCAACGGCTCCAAGATGTTCATCACGAACGGCACCTGGGCCGACGTCGTGCTGCTCTTCGCGCGGACGGGCGACGCCCCCGGGCACAAGGGCGTCTCCGCTTTCCTCGTGCCGACCGACACTCCGGGCCTGAGCCGCCGCACGATCCACGGCAAGCTCGGGCTGCGCGGCCAGGCCACCGCCGAGCTGGCCCTCGAGGACGTCCGCGTCCCGGCGTCGGCCATGATCGCGCCCGAGGGCAAGGGCTTCTCGGTCGCCATGTCGGCGCTCGCCAAGGGGCGGATGTCGGTGGCCGCGGGGTGTGTGGGCATCGCCCAGGCCGCCCTCGACGCCGCCGTGACCTACGCGAGTGAGCGCGAGCAGTTCGGCAAGGCCATCGCGGGCCACCAGCTGGTGCAGGAGCTGATCAGCGACATCGCGGTGGACGTGGACGCCGCACGCCTGCTGACCTGGCGGGTCGCCGACCTGATCGATCGAGGGCAGCCCTTCACCACGGAGTCCTCCAAGGCCAAGCTGTTCGCCTCCGAGGCCGCGGTGCGGGCCGCCAACAACGCGCTCCAGGTCTTCGGCGGCTACGGCTACATCGACGAGTACCCCGCGGGCAAGCTGCTGCGCGACGCGCGCGTGATGACGCTCTACGAAGGCACGAGCCAGATCCAGAAGCTGGTCATCGGGCGCGCGCTGACCGGGGTCTCGGCGTTCTGAACGCGGGTCACGCGCAGGCGAGTTGAGTACGCGATCTGAGTACACGAGCTGAGTACGGGAGCGGATGTGGCGCCGCCGCTCCCGGGCGAGGCTCTGATCATGAGTGAGACACCGGTCAAGCAGCAGAGCACCACTGCCTACTACGGTCAGGCGGTCGCGTCGTTCGCCGTGGCGCTCGGCGCGGTGGCGATCGGCATCTACAGCCTCGACGTCAGCGGCTGGATCCGCGCCTTCCTCGCCATCTCCGTCCTCTACCTGACGACATCCGCCTTCACCCTCGCCAAGGTGATCAGGGACCGGCAGGAGGCGGACCAGCTCGTCAGCCGCGTCGACCAGGCCCGACTGGAGAAGATCCTCGCCGAACACGACCCGTTCAAGCCGGTGGCCTGACCGGCGTCCTAAGCGCTTGCTCACCGTCAGGGGTATGGTGTCCCTCCCGACCGGCGGAAGGAGTGGCGATGAGCACGGCGGAGAAGACCGAGGGCGAGGACCTGCCTTGGGGCGAGGTCACGCCCGATGCGGCACGGCGGCTGCTGATCGCCGCCGTCGAGGCCTTCGCCGAGCGTGGGTACCACGCGACGACGACCCGGGACATCGCGGGCCGCGCCGGCATGAGCCCGGCGGCGCTCTACATCCACTACAAGACCAAGGAAGAGCTGCTCCACCGCATCAGCCGGATCGGCCACGACAAGGCCCTGCGGGTCCTGCGCACCGCGGCCGACGGTCCGGGCGGCGCGGCGGAGCGGCTCGCCGACGCCGTACGCTCCTTCGTCCGCTGGCACGCGGACCATCACACCACCGCCCGCGTGGTCCAGTACGAGCTGGACGCGCTCGGCGAAGAGCACCGCACGGAGATCGTCGCGCTGCGCCGCCAGTCGGACGCCGCGGTGCGGGACATGATCAACGACGGGGTGCGGGACGGGGAGTTCGACGTCCCCGACGTGCCGGGCACCACGCTGGCCGTGCTCTCGCTCTGCATCGACGTGGCCCGCTGGTTCAACGTCGCGGGCACCCGGACGCCGGACGAGGTCGGCGCACTCTACGCCGACCTCGTGCTGCGCATGGTGGGAGCTCAGGAGCGGGTCTCCTGAGCTCCGAAGCTCCGGGGCACTCTCAGAAGTAGTAGCGGGACACCGACTCCGCGACGCAGGCGGGCTTGTCGCCGCCCTCGCGCTCCACGGTGACCTTGGCCGTGATCTGTACGCCGCCGTCCTTGGTCTCCTCGACCTCCGTCAGCACGGCGGTGGCCCGCACCCGGGAGCCCGAGGGTACCGGCGAGGGGAAGCGGACCTTGTTGGTGCCGTAGTTGACGCCCATCTTCATGCCCTCGACCCGCATGACCTGCGGCACCAGGCTCGGCAGCAGCGACAGCGTCAGATAGCCGTGCGCGATGGTCGTCTTGAAGGGGCCCTGTGCCGCCTTCTCCGCGTCCACGTGGATCCACTGGTGGTCGCCCGTGGCGTCGGCGAACAGGTCGATCCGCTTCTGGTCGACCTCCAGCCATTCGCTGTGCCCGAGCTGCTCGCCGACTCCGGCACGCAGGTCGTCGGCCGACGCGAAGATCCTCGGCTCTGCCATGTCCCTGGCCTCCTCAAAGTATTCGAACTAAGCGCTTGCTCAGCATGCTGTGTGTGCCGACGTGTGTCAACGGAGCGGTCATCAATGCCGAGTGGCCAGCCATTAGGGTTGGGTGGGTGCCCCAGATCCCAGAGAAGATCCACGAGCTCACGGTCGGCCAGCTCTCGGCCCGCAGTGGCGCGGCCGTCTCCGCCCTGCACTTCTACGAGTCCAAGGGTCTGATCACCAGCCGCCGCACCTCGGGCAACCAGCGCCGCTACCACCGTGACGCGCTGCGCCGCGTCGCCTTCGTCCGTGCCGCCCAGCGCGTCGGCATCCCGCTCGCCACGATCCGCGAGGCGCTCGACTCGCTCCCCGAGGAGCGCACCCCCACCCGCGAGGACTGGGCACGCCTCTCGGAGACCTGGCGCTCGGAGCTGGACGAGCGCATCAACCAGTTGGGCCGGCTGCGCGATCACCTCACGGACTGCATCGGCTGTGGCTGTCTCTCCCTGGAGACGTGCGTGCTCTCCAACCCCGACGACGTCTTCGGTGAACGCCTCACCGGCTCCCGTCTGCTGGTGGAGCGCCGACCCAGGTCGTGACCGCGTCGGCGTCTGGATGCTCGTGGGCGGTCAGGCCTTCGGCGAACGGCCCCTACCGGGACTGCGTGCTCAGTACGGAGAGCGCCACCGACACCAACTGGGCGTTCGAAGCGGCCGGTTCACCGTCCGGCAGGGCCAGCGTGTCCTCCAGGCCGATGCGGGTCGCGAGGCCCAGACGCCCGGCGAGGCGCAGCACCGGCCAGGTGCCGCCCTCCTCGCCGTGCAGCAGGACGGTGCGGCCGTGCGCGCGGCCGATCATGGTGAGCAGGGCGCGGGCCGAGTCGCGGGCCGTGGCCGGGTCGGGGTCCGTCACCTCCGCGAGGACCCGCAGGACGCGCGGGCCGAGCGGGGACGCCGCGAAGCGCTCCGCCGCTTCCGTGCCGGACCAGATGCCCGCCTCCACGCCCACGCCCCGGTCCAGGAGCGCCTCGGCCACCGCTTCCGCGCCCGGCTCGTGCCAGTTCACCGACGCGTGGTCGGGCAGCGCCGTCCACGCGCGGATGTGCGCCACGCGCTGTTCGGGGTCCGCCTCGGCCCAGGCACCGGTGGTCACGCCGACCGGGACCGAGGCCTTGGAGCGCACCGCTTCCAGCGCGGCCGCAACCGCACGTGGCGCCAACGTGTCTTGCCCACAAGGGGACTTGGGGTGTACATGGACATCCCGAGCACCGGCGGCGACAGCTTGTGCCACGGACTCGGCCATCGCCCCGGGCGACAACGGGATCAACGCGCCATCGCTCGCGCCGCGGGCGCCGTTCACGCAAACCTGCATCACCCAAGGACAGTACAGACGACAACACACAGGGGGAAAGGCCGATGGGCATCGCCATCTGCTCGTTGCTGTGGAGTGCCGCGCACTCGGGGCGCCAGAAGATCACGTACGACAGTGACGGCTACCACCTCGTGCGGTTCCCGTACGCGGAGGCCGAGGAGTCGTACGACCCGTGGCACATGCACGACCCCGGCAAGGGGGGCACGAGCCCGTCGAAGTTCCCGGACGCCCGTTCCGGGCTCATCTGGCCGAGCCACGACGGCTGGGGCACCCTGTCGGCGATGATCTTCTGGGAGCCGGACGGCCGGCCCACCGAGTACCGCGTGCGCTTTGTGCGCGACCCGCTCGGCCTCTCCACCGGCTACGACTCGACGGCCACCACCGACTGGGTTCCCACCAGGGGCGGGCAGTACCGGACGCACACATGGCAGATGTTCGTCCACCCGCAGACACCGGTCGGCCTGAAGATATCGGCACGCGGCCCCGGCGACGTGAAGATCGCCGCGCCGCTCATGTTCGCCGAGTTCAAGCTGGCCATACAGTCCGAGGTGGCGACGCCCTAGGTCCGCGGACGACCCGGCCGGGCCTCATGCCGAGACCAGCGGCCGTGTCCGCCGTGCTCGCGCCCTCGCCATCGCGGCGGGCGTGAGCACCGGGGCCGGCACGACGATTCCGCAGCCCGTGCAGACGGCGCCCGAAGAGGGCTCGTGCGCCAGGCCGTGGGTCCACACGAGGTCGGACCGATCGCACACCGGGCAGTCCGTGCCCGGTTCACGCTCGAGCGCCGCTATCAGCCGGCGCAGTACCTCGGCGAGTGGTCCGCAGGGGTGGACGCCGGGGTTGTCGCACCAGGCGACCCCGAACCCTCCCCAGGTGCACCGGTGCCAGTCGTCCACGCTGCCGGGCCTTCGGAGCCCGTCGTGCTTCTCCTTGCGGCGGCGCTCCGCGAAGCCCTCCTCGTAGGCGAGCCAGACCGCACGCGCCGCTTCCAGCTCATCGAGCGCGGCCACCAGCCGCGCCGGGTCGGGTGAGCGGTCCTCGGGCCCGAAGCCCGCCCGGGAGCACAGATGGCCCCAGGTCGCCCGGTGGCCGTAAGGGGCGAACCTCTCCAGGCACTTGCGCAGTGAGTACCGCCGCAGTGCCAAATCGCTCAGCGGATCGCGCACCTGTCTCGCGAGACTCCGGAATCCGGCCATCGCCCTGCACCTCCGTCGCACGTTCTCGGACGTTGCCGAGTAGACGTATCGACACGCGATTCGGCTCCCTCGACTTCCATCCGATTTTCGACGACTGACATAAGGCGGCCGTGAGCTGGAGCTATGTGCGGTTATTGAAAAGGCGACGCATGCTCATCTTCCGGGTTCGGCAACCCGCCAGTAACCTCCGCCCCAACTCCCTCCCACAGGAGCACAAGCGGAGCCCAGAGGAGCACACATGCGTCAACGCATCGTCCGGCTCAGAACCCTCACTGCCACCGCGGCGCTCGCCCTCGCCGCGTCCCTCCTCGCGCCGCAGCCGGGGACGGCGGCCGACGAGCCCCCACCCGCCGCCGCCGCCGCCGACTACTGCGAGGGGCAGTGCGCGGACGTGCTGCCCCCCGGCGCGAACGGCAACGCCACGCTCGCCGAGATACTCGCCCACCGCGTCCTCGGCACGCAGCCCAAGCACGCGAACGACCAACTGGGGCCCTACGACGCGCTCTCCTCCGGCTATCCGGCCCTCACCGACGACAAGCTGACGGAGTTCTTCAACGACGCGTCCTTCGGCGTCCCGGACGGCCAGGCCGAGTCCGTCACCAAGCCGCGCGACGACGTGACGATCACCCGGGACAAGAAGTACGGCATCCCGCACATCAAGGGCTCCACGCGCTACGGCACCGAGTTCGGCGCGGGCTTCGCGGCCGGGCAGGACCGGCTCTGGCTCATCGACCTGTTCCGGCACATCGGCCGCGGCGAACTGACGTCGTTCGCGGGCGGCGCGCTCGCCAACCAGGGCCTGGAGCAGCAGTTCTGGCCCCAGGCCCCGTACACGGAGCAGGACCTGGAAAAGCAGGTCGAGTACATCAGGTCGACCCAGGGCGAACGCGGCAAGCAGGCCATGGAGGACGCCCAGGCCTACATCGACGGGCTCAACGCCTACCGCGTGAAGTCGAAGAACGGCCGCTACTTCCCCGGTGAGTACGTCCTCACCGGCAAGATCGACGCGATCACCAACATCGGCGAGATCGAGCCCTTCAAGGTCACCGACATGATCGCGCTCGCCTCCGTCGTCGGCGGTCTCTTCGGCAACGGCGGCGGGGGAGAGGTCGACGCGGCGCTCTCCCTCCTCAAGTCCCAGGAGAAGTACGGCGTCGAGAAGGGCACGAAGGTCTGGGAGTCCTTCCGCGCCCGCAACGACCCCGAGGCCGTCCGGACAATCCACGACGGCACGAGCTTCCCCTACGCGGGCAAGCCGGAGAACGCGCGCGGCACCGCGATGCCCGACCCGGGCTCGGTCGAGCGCGAACAGCTCGTGTACGACCGGGAGGGCGGCGCCGAGTCCGCCTCCAAGGCCCCCAAGGACCCGGTCAAGGCGCCCAGGAAGCTCGAACCGCTCCAGGGGATGTACGACGACGGGGTGCTGCCCGCCGACCTGTTCAAGAAGGACGGCCACAAGAAGGGCATGTCCAACGCTCTCCTGGTCTCCGGGAAGCACACGGCCAGCGGCAACCCGGTCGCCGTCTTCGGCCCGCAGACCGGCTACTTCGCCCCTCAGCTCCTGATGCAGCAGGAGCTCCAGGGCCCCGGCATCAGCGCGCGCGGCGTCTCCTTCGCGGGCGTCGGCATGTACGTCCAGCTGGGACGCGGCCAGGACTACGCCTGGTCGGCCACATCCGCCGGGCAGGACATCACGGACACGTACGCCGTCGAGCTCTGCGAACCGGGCGGCGGTGCTCCCACGAAGCAGTCCACGCACTATCGGCACCGCGGCACCTGCACCCCCATGGAGAAGCTGGAGCGCAAGAACGCCTGGAAGCCGACCCTCGCCGACTCCACGGCCGCGGGCTCCTACCGCATGCAGGTGTTCCGCACGAAGTACGGCGTCGTGACGCACCGCGCGAGCGTCGAGGGCAGGCCCGTCGCGTACGTCTCGCTGCGCTCCACCTACCGCCACGAGGCCGACTCGATCATCGGCTTCCAGATGCTGAACGACCCGACCTACGTGAAGGACGCCTCGACCTTCATGAAGGCGGCCCAGAACATCAGCTACGCCTTCAACTGGTTCTACGCCGACTCGCGCGACACCGCGTACTACAACAGCGGCGCCAACCCGGAGCGCGCCAAGGACATCGACCCCGCCCTGCCCGTCAAGGCTGAACAGGCCTACGAATGGCGGAACTTCGACCCGGAGGACAACACATCGGCCCGGACCCCGGCGGCCGAGCACCCGCAGTCCGTCAACCAGGACTACTACATCTCCTGGAACAACAAGCAGGCCAAGGACTTCAGCGCGGCGGGCTTCGGCCTGAGCGCCGTGCACCGAGGTGACCTGCTCGACGGCCGGGTGAGGAAGCTCACCGAGGAAGGCGGCGTCACACGGGCCTCACTGACCCAGGCCATGTCAGAGGCGGCGGTCACCGACCTGCGCGGCGAACAGGTGCTCCCCGAGCTGCTCAAGGTGGTCCGGAGCAAGCCCGTGACCGACCCCCAGCAGGCGAAGGCCGTCCAGCAGTTGGAGGCCTGGCAGAAGGCGGGCTCGCAGCGCAACCAGACGGCGGCGGGCTCCAAGACGTACGCCCACCCCGACGCCGTACGCATCATGGACGCCTGGTGGCCCCTGCTGATCGAGGCCGAGTTCAAGCCGGGCATGGGCAAGGAGCTGTACGACGCTCTGACGGCGCAGCTCGGCACCGACGAGTCACCCTCCGCCGGGCACGGCCCGACCGGGGCGCACGCCGGGTCGGCCTTCCAGTACGGCTGGTGGGGCTACGCGGACAAGGATCTGCGGGCCGTGCTCGGACAGCCCGTCGAGGGCAGGCTGGGCGAGGCGTACTGCGGCGACGGCAAGCTGGACGCCTGCCGTGACGCGCTCCTGGCCACCCTGACACAGGCCGTCGCCAAGCCCGCGACCGAGGTCTATCCCGGCGACGCGAGCTGCGCGGCGGGCAACCAGTGGTGCGCGGACTCGATCATCCACCGGGCGCTCGGCGGCATCACGCACGGGCCGATCCAGTGGCAGAACCGGCCCACGTACCAGCAGGTCGTCGAGTTCCCCAAGCACCGCTAGAGCACAGGGAGTTACGCCAGAGCGATCCGCCCTGCGGCGAACACGACACGCGCCAGCTCCTCGTGGCAGATGTCGCTGTGCGCGCCGGAGGGCGGACCGCCGCGCCGCACCACCGACGACGCGTCCACGCTCACGCACCCCTTGGCGGGGATCGCCCGGCCCAGCTTGACGCGTCTGGCGCCGTCCACCGCCCGGATGCCGTCGTACCCGATGGCGCCCCAGCGCTCCCAGAGGCCGAGGAAGGTCGAGGAGTCTCCGGCGATCTTCGACGCCAGGGGGTAGATCTTGCCCAGGGCGTCGTCGTGACGCGAGTAGCAGGACACGAGCGGACCGTCGATCCGCCGCTGCACGCCGTTGAGCGCGCCGCTGCGCGAGGGCGCGTGCGGCAGGCGCTTGGAGAACGCGTAGTGCGAGAAGGCTCCTTGGAGCAGCGTCGTGGACTTCACGCTGCGCACCGGCGCCGGCATGCCGCGCAGCGCGTACGACACGAGGCGCGCGCCGAAACTGTGCCCGATGAGGTGCACCCGCACGTCCGGGGCCTCGCGGGCGAGCAGTCCGATCGCGGGGCCGAGCCCCAGCTGGCCCACGGAACCAGCCCGGCGTTTCATCGCGTAGTAGCTCGCCTGGCGCAGGAGTTCGTGCGCCCCGTTCCACAGCCGTTTGCGCAGGCTGCCGAAGAGTTCCTGCTGCCCGGTGCCCTCCATCGCGGCTGCGAAGATCTGGCACACCTCGACCGCGTCGTCGGTCAGCATGGCGGGCAGGCCCGTCCAGGTGTCGTTGGCGAAGCGCCAGGCGGCGCTGTTCTGATGCACGGCGACCAGATTGCGCACGAGGCGTCCGTACTCGTAGAGGCGCGAAGGCACCTCGGAACTCTCCGCCAACAGTGCGCCGATCCGCTCCAGTTCGTCGTCGTGGTCGGGGAACGTGCGCGCAAGCAGGATCCGGGTCGGCTCGTCGAGCAGGGGTCCCGCGCCCGGTGCCGGACCCGGCCCGGTGGCCGTGAGCGAGGGTTCGAAATCCGGGATCGGTTCGTCGGGGAAGCGGATGGCGGGCCAGAGCACGCCCAGGTATCCCAGGCGCACGCGCGGGCCCGCGAGGTCCCGGCACGGTGCGAAGAACCGTCGGTAGAGGTCGGTCGCCATGTCTTGGTCGTTGTTCCAGCCGTGCGCGAGGACGAGGAGATCGGTGACGTGCTCGGCGGCCACCTCGGCGAGGAGATGGTCGCGTTGCGTGGTGTTGACATCCCCGTCGGCGTCGAAGGTCAGTTCCCAGTAGGGCTCCACACGGCCCATCGTCCTGCGGCCCCGGTGTACTGACCAGATGTCCCGCACAACACGTTGGGACAGGCGCCCACCCCCGGCGGCACCTGCCCCAACGCGGTCGTGGTCATCGAGGGCGGGGAGGCGGAGCTCGATCCGTACGAGGTCATCGAGTGGCGCCGCCTGACTTCCTGGTACGGCCCGGGCTACCGTGGGCAGCTGTCCGTCGCCGCCGAGACAGAGGCCGCACTACGGCTTCGAACTCCTTCGCTCGGGTGTCAGTTTCATGCCAGCTCCCGCTCGCGGGTTTCCGGCAGCGCGAGAACACACACCAGGGACACGATCGCCATCGCGCTCACGTACCAGCCCACCGACGAGGAACCGAACGCGGACTGCAGCCGCGTCGCCACCAGAGGGGAGACCGCGCCGCCGAGCACGCCGCCCAGGTTGTAGGCGAGCGAGGCGCCCGAGTAACGCACGTTCGTACCGAACAGCTCCGGCAGGTACGCGCCCATCGGCCCGTACACCACGCCCATGCAGAACAGCGCGCCGCCGAGCGCCAGCGCCATGAGGACGGGCTGCTCGGTGTCCAGGAGGGGGAAGAGCACCAGGCCCCACACCACCGCGAGCCCGGCGCCCGCGAGGACCAGCTTGCGGCGGCCGACGCCGTCGGAGCGTGTCGCGGCGAGCCACGTACCGGCCGCGAGGAAGAGGCAGGCGAACAGGGACAGGCCCAGCATCGTGTTGCGCGAGACCCCCAACGTGCCGGTGGAGTAGGCGAGGCAGTACGTCGTCGCCGTGTAGAAGAGGCCGTACGCGACGATCATCCCGCCCGCGCCGAGCAGCAGTTCGCGCGGATAGCGCCGCAGCACATCGAGCGTGGGGACCTTGCTGGCCTCCTGTGCGTCCATGACCTTCGCGAAGACCGGCGTCTCGCTGATGCGCAGCCGTACGAAGAGTCCGACGCCGACCAGGAGGAAGGAGAGCAGGAACGGCACGCGCCACCCCCAGGAGCGGAACGCGTCGTCGGAGAGGACAGCGGAGAGCAGCCAGAAGACGCCGGTCGCCGCGAAAAAGCCCACGGAGGGGCCGAGTTGGGGGAAGGCGGCGTACATGCCGCGCTTCTTCCTCGGCGCGTGCTCCACCGCGAGCAGCGCGGCCCCGCCCCACTCGCCGCCGAGACCGATGCCCTGAAGGAAGCGCAGCAGGATCAGCAAGGCCGGCGCCCAGATGCCCAACGTGTCATATCCGGGCAGAAGTCCGACGAGTGCCGTCGACAGACCCATGAGCAGCAGCGAGGCGACGAGCACCGACTTGCGGCCGACCCGGTCGCCGAAGTGCCCGAAGACCACCGACCCGATGGGCCGCGCCGCGAACGCCACCGCGTAGGTGGAGAAGGAGGCGAGGGTGGCGTTGACCGGGTCCAGGGTCGGGAAGAACGCATCGTTCAGGACGAGGGCGGCCGCCGTGCCGTAGATGTAGAAGTCGTAGAACTCGATGGCCGTCCCGATGAACGACGCCACGGCCACGCGGCGCATGCTCTCGGGACTGGCGCCCGCGTCGTCGGCCCGCTGTCTCTCTGCTGCTGTCGTTTTCTCTGCTGCTGTCGTTTCACTCCGCACGACCGGCACTGTCGCGTTGGATGTATGAGCCAGTCAATACCCGGGACGCCTCGTCTCGGTCATTGAGACTGGCGGTGAGCTGCGGTGACGCGGTGCAGATGGATCAGGATGTCGTGCGTGGGGCCGAGCCGGATCTTGTGGGGCCCGTCCGGGAACGCCGTGCCGATGCTCTTGGTCATCCGTCCCTTGCCCAGCCACTTCCGGGGGGTCGCGGGAGCGCTCCTCATGTCGAGGAAGTAGTCGTCGTGGCGCACCTTGTCGAGCGTGTACTCGTTCATGCCGTGCGTGGCCGCGCCCACCGAACGCGGCTTCCACACCTCGGACTCCGCGCTCTGCGCCATCAGCGATCCCCGGTCGAAGGTGAACCCGATGCTCACGTACCGCTTGCCGAGCCGGTCCCGCAGGAAGGCCCCCTGCATCTTCGGGTAGCGCGGGTCGTAACTCTCGTACCCCACATGCGCGTTGTGTGCCGACAGAAGCACCTTGTCGCCGGTGTGCCGCTGCCACCAGGCGGTGTTCCGCGCCATGAGGCGATCGCGGTACAGCATGCCGTCCTTGATCCCCTCGGGGGTCTCGAAGGGGAAGGCGTAGATCGTGGAGGTCTGGGAGACGGAACGGGCGTGCTGCAGGGCCAGGGTGAACTCGCGATCGGCGGATGCGGGTTGCAGCTTCTTCAGCAGGTCGTGCGCCTCACGCGCCTTCCCGGCCAGCTCCTGCCGCTCCTCCAGTGGCCTGCCCATGTACGTGTCCCCGTCCGCGAGGCGGCGGATCGGCGCGTACAGCTCGGTGATCCTGGGCAGCAGGCCGGGCTCGTGGGCGCGGACGTAGTCCGCCACGCCGTCGAACAACTCGGCCCCGATCTCGGGGTAGTTGAGGTCGTTTCCCATGAAGCGCACCTGGCGGTGCGGGTGCTCGTCGTTGTACGTGCGCATCCACGTCAGGAGTTCGACATACTCCTCGGTGTCCCAGGGCGTCTTCGCGAGCTCCTTGTGGACGAGCTCGCGCACATCCCCCTCGCCCCCGCGCACGTACGCGTCGAAGCGCAGTCCCGTCGTCCAGCTGACCTCCTGCGCGAAGGTGGTGAACCCCTTCTCCTCCACGAGGTAGCGGAACACCCGGTCCTTCATGGTGAAGAACTCGTGTGAACCGTGTGTGGCCTCGCCCAGGCCCACCACCGAAGCGTCACCCACCATCCGGCCCATCGGCCGCAGGTCCTTCGTGGAGCCGCCGGGATCGGTCGAGCGCAGGGGGTGGGCGGCGCTTTCGATCGCCGGTACCGGGTCCGTGGACGTGGGCGACGCGCCGGCCTGAGGGGCGACGAGCACCCCCAGGCCGAGCGTCCCGGCCAGTGCCAGCGGAACCGTGCGGCGTACTGTCCGTGCCATACGGGATCTCCTCAACTCGGGCGTACGGAGCTGAAGATCACGATCCCGGACCGCCCGGGGGTGCACCAGCCAGCAGGCACCCCCCTGCCGGGTAGGGCCTTCCCCACCCCCCTACCGGTAGTGCAGATACCGCTTCCGCACCGCACGGAAGCGCGCGAGATCGTCCTGCCAGGCGTCCACCACCTCGTCCGCGTCCGCGCCCGCGTCGATCATGGTGCGGACCCGCGTGGTGCCCGTCAGCTTGTCGATCCAGTTGTCGGGGCGCCAGGCGAAACCGCTCCACGTCTTCTTGGCGGTCACCAGGAGCGCGATGCCGGTGCGCACCGGGTCGAACGACTCGCGGTCGTGCACGTGCAGCTGGACGCCGCCGATCGTCCTGCCCTGGAACTTGGAGAACGCCGGTGCGAAGTAGGCCTCCCTGAAGTGCACGCCGCGCAGGCCCAGTTCATCGACCGACTCTGCCCACTTCCGGTCGATGCCCTCCGCGCCGAGCAGCTCGAACGGGCGGGTCGTGCCGCGCCCCTCGGAGAGGTTCGTGCCCTCGAAGAGGCAGGTGCCGCTGTAGACCAGGGCGGTCTCGGGCGTGGGCATGTTCGGGCTCGGCGGCACCCACGGCAGCGCGGACGCCTCGTAGAAGTCCGAGCGCTTCCACCCGGTCATCCGTACGGTCTCCAGGTCGGCCGGACGCTCCAGGAACTCCCCGTTGAACAGCAGCGCGAGCTCCGTCACGGTCATCCCGTGCGCCTGCGCTATCGGCTGCCGTCCGACGAACGTGGCGAACTCCTTGTGCAGGACGGGCCCGTACGCGCCGCGCCCCGTCACCGGGTTCGGCCGGTCGAGGACCACGATCCGCTTGCCCGCGAGCTCGGCCGACT
This sequence comes from Streptomyces sp. NPDC033180, assembly GCF_055577645.1. NCBI lineage: Bacteria > Bacillati > Actinomycetota > Actinomycetes > Kitasatosporales > Streptomycetaceae > Streptomyces > Streptomyces sp. NPDC033180. The sequence continues at coordinate 147,245 of NZ_JBVIPU010000004.1, forward strand.
CCATGCAGTCGAAGAGCGTCCAGATGTACGTGTAGAAGCGCGCCCCCACGTCCTGGATGTCGAAGACGATCGTGTCGACGCGGGCGGCCGTGAAGATGTCGGCCAGGGCCTTGCCGCTCTTCTGGTACGTGTCGTAGACGGGAAGCCCGGTCGCCGGGTCGTCGTAGCGCCCTTCGGAGCCGCCCGCCTGGGCCGTTCCCCGGAAGCCGTGCTCGGGGCCGAACACCGCGACCAGGTCCACGCGCTCGTCGGCGTGCATGACGTCGACGATGTGGCGTACGTCCCGGGTGACGCCGGTCGGGTTCGTGACCACACCGACCCGCTCACCGTCCAGGAGGGCGTACCCGTCGGCGACCAGGCGCTCGAAGCCGGTGCGCAGCCGCCGGCCGGCGCCCGGTCCGCCGCCGCCCGGTCCGCCCCCGCCTCCGGCCGCGGTCGCCGGGGCCGCCGATGTGAGGGCCGTGGCCGTGGTGGCGGCCAGCAGGCCTCGTCTGGACAGACTGCGTCGGGACAGGTTCATGCAGAGACCTCCGAGTGCGCGGTGGCTGTCATGGCCACGCACGCTAGCGCGCGGACCCCGGCCGGGGAACGAACCCGGCTGCCCGACCCTCTTCCATCCGAACATACCGACTGGTTAGTCTGCGATCACAGCGGAGCCGCAGTCGAAGGAGACTGATCGTGGAGACCCTGCAGGACAAGGGAGTTGTCGTCACCGGCGCCGGAGGCGGGATCGGGGCCGCGCTGGCCCGCCGGTTCGCCGCCGCCGGGGCGCGCGTCGTGGTCAACGACCTGGACGCGGCCAAGGCCGAGGCGGTGGCCGGCGAGATCGGCGCCATAGCCGTGCCGGGGGACGCGTCCACGATCGTGCCGGAGGCCAGAGAGGCCCTGAGCGGCACCATCGACGTGTACTGCGCCAACGCGGGCCTCGGCTCCGGCGGCTCGGAGGCAGCGCCCGAGGAGGTCTGGGCCACGGCCTGGGACGTGAACGTCATGGCCCACGTCCGCGCGGCCCACGCGCTGCTCCCCGAGTGGCTGGAGCGCGGCAGCGGCCGCTTCGTCTCCACCGTCTCGGCGGCAGGACTGCTCACCATGATCGGCGCCGCGCCCTACAGCGTCACCAAGCACGGCGCGTACGCCTTCGCCGAGTGGCTCTCGCTGACCTACCGCCACCGCGGGATCGACGTCCACGCGATCTGCCCCCAGGGCGTGCGCACCGACATGCTCGCCGCCACCGGTACCGCGGGCGACCTCGTCCTCACACCCACCGCGATCGAGCCGGACGACGTCGCGGACGCGCTCTTCGCCGGGATGGCGGAGAACCGCTTCCTGATCCTGCCGCACCCCGAGGTCGCCGAGTACTACCGCATCCGCGCCGCCGAGCCGGACAAATGGCTCACCGGCATGAACCACATCCAGCAGAAGTGGGAGGCGACGGAGCGGTGAGCGAACTCCCCGCGGCCGACGGCTCCCCGCTGGCCCCCGACGCCTCCATATACGCTGCCAAGCCCTGGCTCGCCCGCCTCACCGAGGCCCAGCGCGGTCCGGTCGAACCCGCCGCTTCCGTCGTGCACGCCTTCCGCGCCTCGGTGCTCAGAGCCCCCGATCACACGGCCCTCGCCTACTTCGACGGGCGCTTGAGCTACCGCGAGGTGGACGCCCTCACCGACTCCGTCGCCGGACATCTGGCCGCGCGCGGGCTCGCCCGGGGCGACCGGGTCGCGATCCTCCTGCAGAACACCCCGCACTTCGTGATCGCGCTGCTCGGCGCGTGGAAGGCGGGCGCCACGGTCGTGCCGGTGAACCCCATGTACAAGTCGGCGGAGGTCGGGCACGTCCTCGCGGACGCCGACGTGACCGCGCTGATCTGCTCGGACCGCGCATGGGAGACGTATCTGCGCGAGACGGCCGCGCCCTCTCCCGTACGCATCGTGCTCACCGCGTGCCAGCTCGACCTGCAGACCCGCGACGACGTGCGCGTCCTGGACTTCGAACGCCTCCCGCAGGCCGCCGACGCCGACGATCTGGTGACGGTCGCCCGGCAGGGGCTCCCGGCCCCGGGGGACCGTCAACTCGGCCCTTCCGACGTCGCGTTGATCAGCTACACGTCGGGTACGAGCGGTCAGCCCAAGGGCGCCATGAACACCCACGGCAACATCACCTACAACGCCGAGCGGCAGCGCACGGGCTCCGGCATCCCGGAGGGTGCCTGCTACTTCGCGATGGCTCCGCTCTTCCACATCACGGGCATGGTCGCCCAGGTCGCCGCCTGTCTGACCAACGCGGGCACCCTCGCGCTCGCGTACCGCTTCGAGGCCGGAGTCGTCCTGGACGCCTTCGCCGAGCACCGCCCCGCGTACACCGTGGGCCCCTCCACGGCCTTCATGGCGCTCGCCGCCCACCCCTCCGTCACGCGGGAGCACTTCGACTCCTTCGCGATGATCTCCTCGGGCGGCGCCCCCCTGCCGCCCGCCCTGGTGGAGAAGTTCCGCGCGGGCTTCGGCCCGTACATCCACAACGGCTACGGGCTCACCGAATGCACCGCGCCCTGCGCCTCCGTGCCGCCGGGCCAGGAAGCGCCGGTCGACCCGGTGTCCGGCACGCTGGCCGTCGGTGTCCCCGGCCCCGAGACGGTCGTCAGGATCGTCGACGACCACGGCGCGGACGTCCCCTTCGGGGAGCAGGGCGAGATCACCGTGCGGGGCCCGCAGGTCGTGCCCGGCTACTGGAAGCGCCCCGACGCCACGGACGAGGCCTTCCCCGACGGCGAGCTGCGCACCGGCGACATCGGCTTCATGGACGCCCAGGGCTGGCTCTACGTGGTCGACCGCAAGAAGGACATGATCAACGCGTCCGGTTTCAAGGTCTGGCCGCGCGAAGTGGAGGATGTCCTCTACAGTCACGCAGCCGTCCGTGAGGCGGCGGTGATCGGTGTCCCGGACAGCTACCGCGGCGAGACGGTCAAGGCCTTCGTCAGTCTGCGCCCGCAGGCCGACGTGGCGCCGGACGACCTCGCGGCGTACTGCAAGGAACGGCTCGCGGCATACAAGTACCCCCGCGCGGTCGAGATCCTGCCGGAGCTGCCGAAGACGACAAGTGGGAAGATCCTCCGGCGGGAACTGCGTTCCCGGAACGACTCGGGCTCTCGGCGAGACGAGAGCTAGCCAAACTCGAAAGGCAGGTGGCGGCAGTGGCCAGGACGACGGACGGTGACGGCACGCCCGTCCCTCAGCGGCTGCTCGCCGCCGCCACGCGGCTCTTCGCCGACCGCGGCTACGACCGCACATCGGTGCAGGAGATCGTGGAGTCGGCAGGCGTCACCAAGGGTGCGCTCTACCACTACTTCGGCTCCAAGGACGATCTCCTGCACGAGGTGTACGCACGTGTCCTGCGCGTACAGCAGGAGCGTCTGGACGCCTACGCGGACGCCGATGCCCCGATCGAGCAGCGGGTACGGGACGCGGCGGCGGACGTGGTCGTCACGACGATCGACAACCTCGACGACGCCTCGATCTTCTTCCGCTCCATGCACCACCTGAGCCCGGAGAAGAACAAGCAGGTGCGGTCCGAGCGCCGCCGCTACCACGAGCGGTTCCGCGCGCTGATCGAAGAGGGCCAGGAGGCCGGCGTCTTCTCCAAGGCGACCCCGGCGGACCTGGTGGTGGACTACCACTTCGGCTCGGTCCACCACCTGTCCACCTGGTACCGCCCGAACGGCCCGCTCACCCCGCAGCAGGTCGCCGACCACTTGGCGGACCTGCTGCTGAGGGCGCTGCGCCCGTAGTTACAGGTACTTCTTGAGCTCCCGCCGGGCCAGCGACCGCTGGTGCACCTCGTCAGGCCCATCGGCCAGTCGCAGCGTCCGCGCCGCCGCCCACAGTTCGGCCAGCGGGAAGTCCTGACTGACGCCACCCGCGCCGTGCAGCTGGACGGCCTGGTCGAGGATGTCGACGACCGTCCGCGGCGTCGCGATCTTGATGGACTGGATCTCCGTGTGCGCGCCCTTGTTGCCCACGGTGTCCATCAGCCACGCGGTCTTCAGGACGAGCAGCCGCAGCTGCTCCACCGCGACCCGGGCGTCCGCGATCCACTCCTGGACCACGCCCTGCTGTGCGAGGGGCTTGCCGAAGGCCGTACGCGCCACCGCACGCTGACACATCAGCTCGATCGCACGCTCGGCCATGCCGATCAGCCGCATGCAGTGATGGATACGGCCAGGACCCAGGCGTGCCTGGGCGATGGCGAAGCCGCCGCCCTCCTCGCCGATCAGGTTGCTGACGGGGACCCGGACCCGGTCGAAGACGACCTCGGCGTGGCCGCCGTGGGAGTGGTCCTCGTAGCCGTACACCTGCATCGCGCGCCGTACTTCGACACCGGGGGTGTCGCGCGGCACGAGCACCATGGACTGCTGGCGGCGCGGGTCGGCGCCGTCGGGGTCCGTCTTGCCCATCAGGATGAAGATCTGGCAGTGCGGGTTCATGGCCCCGGAGATGTACCACTTGCGCCCGGTGATCACGTACTCGTCGCCGTCACGCTCGATCAGGGTCGTGATGTTCGTGGCGTCGGACGAGGCCACCTCCGGCTCGGTCATCGCGAACGCCGAGCGGATCTCACCGGCGAGCAGCGGCTCAAGCCACTGCTTCTTCTGCTCGTCGTTGCCGAACTGGGCGAGCACCTCCATGTTGCCGGTGTCCGGGGCCGCGCAGTTCAGCGCGGTGGGCGCCAAGTGCGGGGAGCGGCCGGTGATTTCGGCGAGCGGCGCGTACTGGAGGTTGGTGAGCCCCGCGCCGTGCTCGGCGTCCGGAAGGCTGTGTTGGTCTACAAAGAAAAGATTCCACAGCCCCTGCCTGCGGGCCTCGGCCTTCAGTTCGCCGACGATCGCCGGGGTGTCCCAGGGCGACGCGAGCCGGGCGCGCTGCTCGTCGGCGGTCTTCTCCGCCGGGTAGACGTGCTCGTCCATGAAGGTGAGGAGCCTGGCGCGCAGCTCCTCGGTGCGGGCGTCGAATGCGAAGTCCATGGCTGTCTCAGCCTTCCTGTCGTCCTTGGAGGGTGGTGAGGCCGTGCTCGATGAAGACGGGGACCAGCTCCCCGATGCGGTCGAAGCCCGCGCCGACCGTCTGGCCGAGCGTGTACCGGTAGTGGATGCCCTCCAGGATCACGGCGAGCTTGAACCACGCGAACGCCGTGTACCAGGAGACCGCGGAGACGTCGCGCCCCGAGCGCGCGGCGTACCGCTCGATCAGCTCGGCGGCCGCCGGGTGGCCGGCCGCGCCCGCGGTGGTGCTGATGGGGGAGCCCGGCAGTTCGAGCCGGGTGCTGTACATGACGAGCAGCCCGATGTCGGTGAGCGGATCGCCGAGGGTGGACATCTCCCAGTCGAGGATCGCCTTGATCTGGTCGTCATCGCCGATCAGGACGTTGTCGAGACGGTAGTCGCCGTGCACGACGGTGGGCGCGGGGGAGACGGGCAGCTGCCGCCCGAGGGCGGCGTGCAGCTCGTCGATCCCCGCCAGGTCGCGGCCCCGCGAGGCGTCGAGCTGCTTGCCCCAGCGGCGCAGCTGCCGGTCGAGGAAGCCGTCGGGCCGCCCGAAGTCACCGAGGCCGACCGCTTCGGCGTCCACGGAGTGCAGGTCGACGAGGGTGTCCACGAGGCCGATGACCGCCGCGCGGGTGCGCTCGGCGCCCAGCGGCGCCAGCTCCTCGGCGGTGCGGTACGGCGTGCCGTCCACGAAGTCCATGACGTAGAAGGGCGCACCGAGCACGTCGACGTCCTCGCAGAGCAGCACCGGCGCCGGCACCGGGACCTCGGTCCCTCGGTGCAGGGCGCTGATCACCCGGTGCTCGCGCTTCATGTCGTGCGCGGTCGCGAGCACGTGTCCGAGCGGTGGCCGCCGTACGACCCAGCGCGCGCGGCCGTCCGTCACGGCGTACGTGAGGTTCGACCGGCCGCCCTCGATCAGCCGGGCGGTGAGCGGTCCGCCCACGAGGCCCGGCCGCTCGCGGTCCAGGTGGCCGCGCAACTGGTCGAGATCGAGGCCTGGTGGATGGTCTGAGCTCATCTTCGCTCCTGGTCGGACGGTCGTCGTCTGAGTGCCGCGCCGCTGACGCGCGGCGTCGCGCTGACGTTCATGATGCCGACCAGTCGGTATGTAGTCCAGAGCGCAGGGGGAACGTGATCAGGATCGCGGCGGCGCGAAGGCGTCCGTACAAGCCGATCCCCCGCCACAGACTGCCAGTTGGCGCCCGTGCGGGGGAAGTCGGCCGAGGTCGCGGCTCTCGGTGTGGGCCCGGTGGGCTCAGTGGTCGTCCCAGTGGCCGTCGTGCGCGGCGTGCCGGTGACCGTCATGGACGTAGTCGACGTGGTCCCCGTGCAGCACCGAGCTGTGCCCGCAGCCCTCACCGTGCCGGTGGTCGTGCCCCTCGTGCACCGCGTGCTCGTCGGGCTCGCACTCGTCCCAGTGGCCGGAGTGCAGGCGGTGCATGTGGCCGTCGTGGGCGTAGTCCACGTGGTCGCCGTGCGGCACCTCGGGGTGCCCGCAGGCCGGGCCGTGGACGTGCTCGTGGACGGGGTGTTCGTGGTGGAGCGTGGTCATGGCGTGCGCACCTTCTGTGGGAGGGGGGTGACCCTCTCAGGCTAGTACTCAATGCCCCATTGGTGGGGATATGGAAGCCTTGTTGATGTTTCCACCACCGGAACCACCGGACCGCCACCGCACCAGCGCCCCACAAGGGCGATCCCACGAAGGCACTCCCATGAAGCCGACCCCATGAAGGCGATCAGCTACCGCCGGTACGGCGGCCCCGAAGTCCTCGAGTACGGCGATGTGCGCGACCCCAAGGTCGGACCCGACTCCGTCCTCGTGAAGGTCCGTGCCGCGTCGGTGAACCCCGTCGACTGGAAGTGCATGGCAGGCCACCTCGACGGCATCCTCGACCCCGTCTTCCCGGTGATCCCGGGCTGGGACGTCGCGGGTGTCGTGGTGCAGCCGGGCGCCTCCACTCCGGAGTACGTGGTGGGGGACGAGGTCATCGGCTACGTACGCGAGGACTTCCTCTCCCGCGGCACCTTCGCCGAGTACGTCGCGGCGCCCGTGCGCACCCTGGCCCGCAAGCCGCGGAACCTCACCTTCGAGGAGGCCTCCGGCCTGCCGCTCGCCGGACTCACCGCCTATCAGGTGATCGTGAAGACCCTTGAGGTGACGGAGGGCGCCGTCGTCCTCGTGCACGCGGCCGCCGGTGGTGTCGGCTCGATCGCCGTCCAGCTGGCCCGGCACGCGGGCGCCCGCGTCATCGGCACCGCGAGCGAGCGCAACCACGACTTCCTGCGCGAACTCGGCGCGGAACCGGTCACCTACGGCGACGGTCTGGCCGAGCGCGTACGAGCCCTGGCGCCGGAGGGGGTGGACGCCGCGTTCGACACGGTCGGCGGCGAGACCCTCAAGGTGTCCGCCGAAGTCCTCGCGCCCGGCGGCCGTCTGGCGTCGATCGCGGACCGCGCGGTCATCGGCCTCGGCGGCCACTACTGCTTCGTACGTCCGGACGCCGACGATCTCCAGCGCCTGACGCAGCTCGTGGAGCAGGACGTCGTCACGGTCCATGTCTCCGAGACGTTCCCGCTGGAGAGGGCGGCGGACGCCTACCGCCTGAACGCGGAGGGCGGCACCCGGGGCAAGATCGTCGTCACCGTGGACTGGACGGCCGACGACGGGGCCTCCCGCCACTGACGGGGTGGCGTCTGCCTGCGGTTCAGAAGACCATGGCCGTCGCGCACGCCGCGAGCGCCATCGTGCACAGCGCGGCCGTCGCCGCGGCCCGCGCCGGGAGCCGGACCGGCCTGCTGCTTGCCGCCAGCTCGGTCATCCTGCGGTGCGCGACGCCCAGGAAGCCGAGCCACAGGAGCAGGCAGAGGGCGCAGGCGATCACAGCCACCGCGGTGGTCCCCTCCTGCAGGGCGGCTCGCGCCGCGAGGACCGCCGCGACGGTGCAGGACAGGGTCGTACGCCGCCACGCGAGCCGCGTGCGCTCCGGCTGCAGCCCCGGATCACGCTCGGGGACGGCCACCTCGCCCTGGTCGGTCACCCTTCCCACCCGAAGAGCACGACGACGACCATGGCGAGCGCCACGACCGCGACGGCCAGGCTCAGGGCGGTCGGGAAGCGCGAGACGGGCAGATCATCACCGCGCCGCATCGCCCGCTCGCAGCGCACCCAGTGGTTGACCGCGCGCAGCGAGCTGAGCACACCCGCGGCGAGCAGGGCGAGGGCGAGCCCGATGCGCCACCCCCAGCGCAGGTCCGGCAGGAACTGGTCCACCGCGAACCCGCCGCCGATGAGGGCGAGCGCGGTGCGCAGCCAGGCGAGGAAGGTGCGCTCGTTGGCGAGCGAGAAGCGGTAGTCGGGGGTGTCGCCCTCGTCGCGGATCCGCTCGGGCGCGAACCACAGGCGCAGGCTCTGTACGAAGTTGCTCACTCGCCGCACCCTAACCCGCCCTAACCCGCACGGAACTCCCGCAGCCGTTCGTACGCCGCTAGCCCGTCCGGGACCCAGTCCCACTCGCCGAGCCGCTCCGTCAGCTCCTCCTCGGTGACGAAGGCGTGCCAGGCGACCTCCTCGACCTGCGGGTTCACGGGCAGGTCGCAGCGCACCTCGTAGAGGTACGACCACCAGGAGTGCCCCGCGCCGTCGTCGTACAGGAACTTGAACAGCGGTGCGGGGCGCGGAAGGCCCTGCACCCCGAGCTCCTCCTCCGCCTCGCGCAGGGCCGCGTCGTCGTAGGACTCACCGGCTCCGACGACACCGCCGACGAACATGTCGTACATCGAGGGGAAGACCAGTTTGATCGGGGTGCGCCGGTGCACGAAGACGCGGCCTTCGGCGTCCCGTGCCTGGATGAACACGCAACGGTGGCGCAGGCCCCGTGCGTACGCCTCACCGCGCGGGGCCTCGCCGACGACCTCGTCGTTCTCGTCGACGATGGCCAGGACCTCTTCACGGGGGTCGGGCACGGGTGCGCTGTTCGTCGTCATGCCCACCATCCAACCTCACCGCGCCGGTCGGCCGACCTCACTGCCCCATGACGTACTTCACGGTGGGGCCCGCGGTCCAGCCGCCGTCGACGGCGAGCTCGGCGCCACTCACGTACGACGCGGCGTCCGAGAGCAGGAAGACCATGGCGCCCGCGATCTCGTGCGGCTCGCCGACTCGCCCCATCGGGGTGTTGGGGTACTTGCCCTCGCCCTTCTCGATGCCCACCTGCGCGGTCATCGGGGTGTACGTCATGCCCGGGTGGACGGAGTTGACGCGGATGCGGGCGGTGCCGAGCTCCACGGCGCCGATCTTGGTGAGGCCGCGGACGCCCCACTTGGATGCGCCGTAACCGGCGGTGAGCGCCAGGCCCATGAGCCCGGCCGCGGAGGAGATGTTGACGATGGATCCGCCGCCGGCCTCCTTCATGGCCGGGATGACGCTCTTCATGCCGATGAAGACGCCGGTGAGGTTGATGTCGACGACCTTGCGGAAGTGCTCGACCGACTCCGACTCCAGGAACTGGCCCGTGGATATACCGGCGTTGTTGACCAGGCCGTGGATCCCGCCGAACTCGGTGACCGCGATGTCCACGACGCGCTGCCAGTCCTCCTCGGACGTCACGTCGTGGTGCGCGAAGCGGGCGCGCTCGCCGAGCTCGGCGGCACTCGCCCTGCCCTCCGCGTCGAGCACGTCGGTGAGGACGACGTTCGCCCCGGCGGCGACCGCCTGGCGCGCGGCCTCGGCGCCGAGGCCGCGGGCGGCTCCGGTGATGACGACGGTCCTGCCGGTGAGGTCGTGCGCCTGGCTCATGGTTCTCTCCGTGGGACGGGGGCCCGCAGCAGGGCCGTGGTGGTCTCTACGAGGTCGGCGAGGAAGAGGCCCTCGTCGGTCAGGGGGGTGGTGCCGGCCAGGTACTGGCCCGCGCGGTCGGCCATGGCGGCGCCGACGAGGGTGAGGGCGAGGTCGAGGCGCTCCAGGCGGACCGGCTCCGGGAGCTGCGGGGCGAGGCACTCCTCGACGCGGCTGATCAGATCCCAGTAGGCGGTGCCGTCGAGGGTCGGGTGCGGGGTGCGGGTGCGGACGCCGCTCTCGTGGCTGAGCTGGGTGGAGATGCGCAGGCAGCGGCGGCCCCGCTCGGTGCGGAGCTCGGTGGCCTCGGCGGCCACGAGGGCGCTGAGCAGCCCGCGGAGCCCGTCCGGCGCCTGCTGCAGCTCGGCGGCGAGCACCTGCTCCGTACGGGTCTGGCGCTCGGCCATGACGGCGTCGAGGAGACCGGCCCGGCTGCCGAAGTGGTACTGCACGGCGGAAGGGTTGCTCTGTCCCGCGAGCCGGACGATGTCCCGCAACTGGGCCCCGTGAACGCCCTGCGCCGCGAACACCTCCTCGCCCGCGCGGAGCAGTTTGCCGCGGGTGTCGGGTCCTGAGGTCCTGGCCATGGGGTCACTGTAATGCTGGCCATTATTAAAAGCGAGATGGCCCACGACCCCGCCCGCCCCGACCCCGCCCGCTCCACGAGTCACCCGGGCCGAACGGTTGACGCAGGTCCCTTCGCTGCCCAGGATCTGACTCACCAGTAAGCCCCTGCTTAGGAGGAACCCCCGGATGGCCTACGACGCAGACGTCATCGTGATCGGCGCGGGCCTCGCCGGCCTCGCGGCCACCGCGGAACTCGTCGACGCGGGCCGCCGGGTCATCCTCGTGGACCAGGAGCCCGAGCAGTCGCTCGGCGGTCAGGCGCACTGGTCCTTCGGGGGGCTCTTCTTCGTCGACTCCCCGGAGCAGCGCAGGCTCCGCATCAAGGACTCGCACGCGCTCGCCCTCCAGGACTGGATGGGCACGGCCGCCTTCGACCGCCCCGAGGACCACTGGCCCCGCAAATGGGCCGAGGCCTACGTCGACTTCGCCGCGGGCGAGAAGCGGGCCTGGCTGCACGGGCAGGGTGTGCGGTTCTTCCCCGTGGTGGGCTGGGCCGAGCGCGGGGGTTACGACGCGCAGGGGCACGGCAACTCCGTGCCGCGTTTCCACATCACCTGGGGCACGGGCCCCGGCCTCGTCGCCCCCTTCGAGCGCCGCGTCCGCGAAGGCGTCGCCCGCGGCCTCGTCCAGCTCAAGTTCCGCCACCGGGTCTCCGGCCTCTCCCGCAGCGCGGGCAGCGTGGACACCGTCACCGGCGAGATCCTCGAACCCTCCGACGCCGAGCGCGGCACGGCCAGCAGCCGCGAGGTCACCGGGTCCTTCGAGTTCAGGGCCCAGGCGGTGATCGTCACCTCCGGCGGCATCGGCGGCAACCACGACCTCGTGCGCGCCAACTGGCCCGAGCGGCTCGGCACCCCGCCGGAGCGGATGGTCGCCGGCGTGCCCGCGCACGTCGACGGACGGATGCTCGGCATCACCGAGAACGCGGGCGCCCGGCTCATCAACCGCGACCGCATGTGGCACTACACCGAGGGCGTCCAGAACTGGAACCCCATCTGGGACAACCACGGCATCCGCATCCTGCCTGGCCCCTCCTCGCTCTGGCTCGACGCGCGCGGCGACCGCCTTCCCGTGCCGCTCTTCCCCGGCTTCGACACCCTCGGCACGCTCGAACACATCATGAAGTCGGGTTACGAGTACACGTGGTTCGTGCTCAACCAGCGCATCATCGGCAAGGAGTTCACGCTCAGCGGCTCGGAGCAGAACCCCGACCTCACCGGCAAGTCCGTGCGCGGCGTCATCGACCGGGCGCGGGCGGACGTGCCCGCCCCGGTGAAGGCGTTCATGGACAACGGCGCCGACTTCGTCGTGGAGAAGGACCTCCCCTCGCTGGTGCGCGGCATGAACGCGCTCACCAAGGAGCCCCTCATCGACGAGGCCGCGCTGCACCGCACCATCGCGGCGCGCGACCGGGAGATCCGCAACCCCTTCACCAAGGACCTCCAGGTCACCGCCATCCGCGGCGCCCGCAAGTTCCTCGGCGACCGGCTCATCCGGGCGGTCGCCCCGCACCGCATCCTCGACCCCGGGGCGGGCCCGCTGGTCGCCGTGCGGCTCAACATCCTCACCCGCAAGACCCTCGGCGGCCTGGAGACCGACCTCTCCTCGCGCGTCATGGCCCAGGGCGGCGAACCACTCCCCGGCGTGTACGCGGCGGGCGAGGCCGCCGGGTTCGGCGGCGGGGGAGTGCACGGCTACCGCTCACTCGAAGGCACCTTCCTCGGTGGCTGCCTCTTCTCGGGGCGCACGGCGGGTCGCGCGGCGGCCAAATCGGTGGGCTGACCCACCAAGTCGGTGAGTTGGAAGGGGCGTTCGCCGGGATCACCTGGTGATCGTCGCCGCTTGTCCGAATCGTGTCCTTGCGGGTAACTCCGCAGGTGGGGGATGAAGTCTGCGGATTCTGAAACGAGTTGGTGAAGGACCCCGGAGTGGGCAGACCTTGACTGGAAGGCTGCCTACCGCTTTGCTGTGCGTGATCATCCGAACGCGAGCCGCGCCGGGGAGGAAGTCCCGCGGTGTCACCACCCCCACCCCCCTTGGGCCGTTCCCGCAAGCGAGCGGCCTACGTTTTCGACTCCGCACTCGACGACACCGAACTCGCCGGCGCCCGCACCGCGCTGGCCCAGGGCCGCTGGACCGAGGTCCGCGCCCTGCTCGCCGCCACCGGTGACGACTGGGACCGCAGGGGCCACCGGTTCGACGTACTCGCACAGGAGCCCACCACCACCGCCTGGGCCCGTGACTGGCGGCTCGCCGAGCCGGAGAGCACCGATGCCGTCGTGCTGCTCGCCTATGCCTCCGTGCACCACGCGCTGCGCGGCAAGGGCCGCTCGGAGAAGGCGCGCGATGCCTGCCGCGAAGTGGCCGCGCTGCTGCCCGCCGATCCCACGCCGTGGCTCGCGCTGCTCACCCTGGAGCGTTCGCTGGGCCGCGAGGAGGACGTCGTCCGGCTCTTCGACGAGGTCCGCCACCGGCACCCCGAGCACCACCACGCCCACCATCTGATGGTGGCCAGGCTCGCCGAGCGGCGCCCCGCCGCGGGCCAGGACCCGCTGCACGAGGTGTACGACTTCGCCGCGTGGGCGGCCGAACAGGCGCCCGACGACTCGCCGTTGGCGGTCCTGCCCGTCATCGCGCACGCCGAGCGCTACCGCGTTCTCGCCACCGTGGGCAGCGAGCCCGTGGACCCGACGGCATCCGAGCACTGGACGGGACGCCGGGCCCGGCAGGTGATGAAGGCCGCCTTCGACTGGTGGCTGGAGTGGGAGATGCCCGAGAGCAGGGCCCACCCGCGCTGCCGCGTCGACCTCAACTTCCTCGCCCACGCCAAGTTCTGCGAGGGCCGGGCGGCCGAGGCGGTCGCCCTCTTCCACCGCATCGGGCGGCACGCGACCCGAGCCCCCTGGTCGTACCCGGACCGGGACCCGTACAAGGCGTTCACCGCCGCGCGCGACGCCGCGCTCGGCTCCGCCTGACCCACCGCATCCAACCGGCCCACTCGAAAGGACAACCGCGCCATGGCGACGGGCAGTTCGAGCAGCACGAGCGACACGAGACCCGCGAGCGCCAAGGGCGCCGCCGACGGCAGCGGGATCAGCACGTACAAGGGTCAGGAGACGGCCCTGCGCGCCGGCCGGCTCGGCACGGCGGGCCTCCTCCTGTCCGTGCTCGCGGCAACCGGACCGCTCATGGTCGTCGCGGGCGTCATGCCCACCACGTACGGCGTGATGGGTGTCGTCGGACAGCCGCTGCTCTTCCTCATCCTCGGCGTGGTCCTCGGCCTGTTCAGCTTCGGTTACGCCGAGATGAGCCGGCACGTCCACAACGCGGGCGCCTTCTACGCGTACATATCGAGGGGCCTCGGCGGAACCGCGGGCGCTGGTGCGTCGCTGGTCGCGCTCGTCGCCTACAGCGTCCTTCAGGCGGGCCTCTACGGTCTCCTGGGCTTCGAGGTCTCCGGGCTGCTCAACACCTACTTCGACGTCGAAGTCGCCTGGTGGATACCGGCACTTGTCACCGTCGCCGTCGTCGGCGTGCTCGCCTGGCTGAAGATCGACCTGAACGCGCGCGTGCTCGGCGTGCTGCTGCTCATCGAGGTGGCGCTCGTCGTCATCTTCGACATCGCGGCCATCGCGGACCCGGCCAAGGAAGGCCTGTCCCTGGAGGCCTTCGACCCGGGCACCCTCACGGGCGCGGGCGTCGCCACCTCGCTCTGCTTCTGCATCGCCGCCTTCACCGGCTTCGAGCAGGCTCCCGTGTACGCGGAGGAGACCAGTCGCCCGCAGGTCGTCGTCGCCCGCGTGATGTTCTTCGCCGTCGGGTTCGTCGCGATCTTCTTCGCGATCAGCTCCTGGGCGCTCACCGTCGCGGCGGGACCCTCCGGCATCGTCCCTGCCGCGCAGGAACAGAGCGCGGGGCTGCTCTTCGGGCTCACCGAGTCCCGGCTCGGCGGCACCTTCACCGACGTACTCCACGTCCTGTTCGTGACCGGCATGTTCGCGGCGATCCTCTCCTTCCACAACGTGGTCGCGCGCTACGCCTTCGCCATGGGCCGCGAGGGCCTGCTGCCCGCGGCGTTCGGAAAGACCAACACCTCCACCGGCGCCCCCGGCACCGGCTCCCTGCTGCAGACGGTCATCTCCGTCGTCATCGTGGTGGCCTTCGCGGTCACCGACGACGGCACGTTCGGCGACCCGACCGCGCCGGTCCTGCACCTGTTCACCTGGGGCGGCAACATCGGCGCTCTCGGCGTCATCCTCCTGATGGCCACGGCGTCCGTCGCGGTCATCGTCTTCTTCGTACGACGCGGCGCCGCGCGCGCCCAGGCCTGGCGCATCACCGCCTCCGCGCTCGCCGCGGCCGGCCTGCTCGTCATCGCGGGCTACACCGTCAAGGACTTCGACGTCCTGGTCGGGGCCGGCCCCGACTCGGCGCTCAGCTGGGTGCTGCCCGGCATCATCCTGATCGCCGCCCTCATCGGCGTGGTCTACGGCCTCTTCCTGCGCTCGACCAGGCCGGAAGCGCACGCGCGGATCGGCCTGGGCAACGAGGCGTTCCAGCTGGAGAAGGCCGCCGAGGAACCCGTCCGCCAGGTGTGACGAAACACTGACGGACACCCGCGGCCCCTGTACCCCGGGGGCCGCGGGTGCTCGAATCAAAGGGTGACAACTCCCCTTCCGCACCCGCCCGAAGAGGACGGCGGCGCCGGGACACCGGTCGGCCGCCGTCTGGTCCTCGGCATGCTCGGCCTGGGTGTCGCGGGCGTGGCCGCCGCGCCCCAGCTCCAGCGGGGCCTGGAATCCTTCCTGGGCGCCGCCTCCGACAAGGACCCCACGGGCCTGACGGACCTGCTCCCCAATGGCGGCGGATTCCGCTACTACTCGGTGGCGTCCTCGGTCCCGCACAAGAGCGCGGCAACGTACCGCCTGAAGATCGACGGCCTGGTGGACCGCCCCACGACGTACACACTGGCGGAGCTGCGCGCCCTGCCGCGGACCCGCCTGGTGCGGGACGTCCAGTGCGTGACGGGCTGGCGGGTGCCGAGCACGCCGTTCGAAGGCGTACGCCTCTCCCGCATCCTGGACGCGGCAGGGGCGCGACCCACTGCCCGAGCCGTCCGCTTCACGTGCTTCGACGGGACGTACAGCGAGAGCCTGACGCTGAAGCAGGCGCGGCGGGCTGACGTGCTGGTGGCGCTGCGCATGCAGGACAAGGACCTGGGCCACAGCCACGGCGGCCCGGCCCGCCTCTACGTCGCCCCTATGTACTTCTACAAGTCGGCGAAGTGGCTCTCCGGGATCACGCTCACGGACGAGGTGGAGCCGGGCTACTGGGAGAAGCGCGGGTACGACGTCGACGCGTGGGTGGGTGATTCGAATGGCAGGGACGACGAGCCCACAGCCTGAAGTGGCCTCGCGGGTAGGGAGGTTCAGCCCGGCACAGCGGTGGGTGCACCGGGTGACTGCCCTGCTCATGGGGGTGT
Source organism: Streptomyces sp. NPDC033180 (assembly GCF_055577645.1). Classification (NCBI taxonomy): domain Bacteria; kingdom Bacillati; phylum Actinomycetota; class Actinomycetes; order Kitasatosporales; family Streptomycetaceae; genus Streptomyces; species Streptomyces sp. NPDC033180. The sequence goes on from NZ_JBVIPU010000004.1 coordinate 163,226, forward strand.
GCGTCGCGACCGCGGCGTGCCTGTACCTTCCTCAACTGGCCGAGCTCGTGGGGCGCCGCGCGCTGGTGGTGAACGTCCACGAATGGTCGGGCCTGCTGCTCCCCGCGCCCTTTTTGGCGGGCCTCGCGTCCCGCGCCTTCCGCGGCGACCTGCGCCTCCTGAACCGCTTCGGCCCGCACGACAGGGCGTGGCTGCGGCGCCGGAACCCCTGCCGCCGGGCGGGGAAGTTCAACGCGGGCCAGAAGCTGTTCGCCGGCTGGCTCGCCGGTGCGGTCCTGGTGATGCTGGGCACGGGCCTGCTGATGTGGTTCACGCATCTCGCCCCGCTGGCCTGGCGCACGGGAAGCACGTTCGTCCACGACTGGCTGGCCCTGGCACTCGGCGTGGTGATCGCAGGCCACGTGGCGATGGCATGGGCGGACCCGGAGGCGAGGCGGGGGATGCGGACCGGGTCGGTGGACCCGGGGTGGGCAAAGAGGGAGCATCCGCTGTGGTCTCCAGCCCGTCCGGCGTTTGAGGACGAACTCGGCGGAGCCGGTGATGACGGCCACCAAGGCCCCCGCGCCGAGCGGGTTTTCGGGAAGGGGCGGGGTTGGGGAAAAGAACCCCGCCCTGACCCGGCTAAATCACAAGCGACAGCAGAAGAACAAACCCGCCCGCGACAACAGAGATGATCGTCTCCATCACGGACCACGTCTTGATCGTCTGCCCGACGTCAAGCCCGAAGTACTCCTTCACCAGCCAGAACCCCGCATCGTTCACATGCGAGAAGAACAGCGAACCCGCACCGATGGCCAGCACCAGCAGCGCCGTGTGCGCGGTGGACATGTCCGCGGCCAGCGGAGCGACAAGCCCCGCCGCCGAGATGGTGGCCACCGTCGCGGAACCCGTGGCGAGGCGTATCACCACCGCGATCAGCCACGCCAGCAGCAGCGCCGGAATCGCCCAGTCCTTGGAGATGTCCAGAACCATCTCACCGACACCCGACGCGATGAGGGTCTGCTTGAAGCCGCCACCCGCACCCACGATCATCAGCACACCGGCGATCGGCGCGAGCGACTTCTCGACAGTGGTCGAGAGCCGGTCCTTGGTGAAGCCGGCCGCACGGCCCAGCGTGAACATGCCCACGAGCACCGCGGCGAGCAGCGCGATCAGCGGTGAACCGATGACGTCGAAGACGCGTTGCACCGTGTGCTCGGGGTTGTCGACGATGATGTCGACCAGCGCCTTGGCCAGCATCATCACGACGGGCAGGAGCACCGTCGCGACCGTCACGCCGAACCCGGGGCGCTTCTCCAGGTCCTCCGAAGGCCGCTGCGGCATCATCTTCTCGGGAGCCTGGACGTCCACCCACTTCGCCGCGTACTTCGAGAAGACGGGGCCGGCGATGATCACCGTGGGGATGGCGACGAGGACGCCCAGCGCCAGAGTGACGCCCAGGTTCGCGTCCACCGCGTCGATGGCGACCAGCGGGCCGGGGTGCGGCGGGATAAGGCCGTGCATCACGGACAGACCGGCCAGCGCCGGGATACCGATCCGCATCAGCGAGTAGTTGCCGCGCTTGGCGACCATCAGGACGACCGGGATCAGCAGCACGATGCCGACCTCGAAGAAGAGCGGAAGCCCGATCACCGAGGCGATCAGGACCATCGCCCACGGCATCGAGCGCCCGCCCGCCTTGGCGAGGATCGTGTCGACGATCTGGTCCGCGCCGCCCGAGTCGGCGAGCAGCTTGCCGAGGATCGCGCCGAGCGCGATCAGCACACCCACGCCCGCGACCGTCGAACCGAGACCCTCGGTGAAACTGGCGATCGCCTTGTCGAGCGGTGCGCCCGCGAAGGCGCCGAGGGCGAGCGAACCGATGGTCAGGGCCAGGAACGCGTGCAGCTTGAACTTCGTGATGAGCAGGACGATGACGGCGATGCCCGCGAGGACGGCGATACCCAGCTGGGCATGGCCAGCGGAGGTGATCGGCTCGGCGGCGTCCGCTGCCAGCATCTCAACGCTGAGACTGGTCACGGTGGCTTCCTTGTACGTCAGGGGTGGGGGGTGCGGGGGACAGGGGACTACTGGTCGAGCCGGCCGAGCGCCTGGAAGGCCCGCTCGCTGATCTCTTCGGGAGTGCCGGTGACATCGACGGCGACGCCCGCCTCGTCCGCGCCGAGCGGCTGCAGCGTGGCGAACTGCGAGTCGAGCAGGGCCGTCGGCATGAAGTGGCCCTGCCGGTGGGACATCCGGTCCTCGATGAGGGCCCGGTCACCGGTGAGGTGGACGAAGACGATGCCGGGGGCCGCGGCCCGCAGCCGGTCGCGATAGCCGCGCTTCAGCGCAGAGCTGCTGACCACACCGCCGAGCCCGGCCCTGCCGTGGGCCCAGGCACCGATGGCATCGAGCCACGGCCAGCGGTCGTCGTCGGTCAGCGGGGTCCCGGCCGACATCTTGGCGATGTTCGCCGGGGGGTGGAAGTCGTCGCCCTCGGCGTAGGGAACGCCGAGCTGCGCTGCGAGCAGGGGGCCGATCGTTGTCTTGCCGGTCCCTGCCACGCCCATGACCACGACGACGTGGGGGGTGCTCATCGCTGTCCTGCCTCGCTGTCTTCTTCGACATCGGTCCGAAACGAGCCATCGGTCCGGAACGAGCCACGGGACGGGGGAGAACCCGTGGCTCGTTCACGTCACTGAAACCCATTAGGTCTGATGAATTCAAGGGTCTGTGACACAAAAGTCTGACTTTTTGTTCCCGAGGGTCCCCACATACCCTGACGACATGACCGATCAGGCCCGTGGGCTGCACGCTCGCGTTCTGGAAAGCCTCGGGCCCGCCATCACCGGCGGCGAGTACCCGCCGGGCAGCGTGTTGCGCACGGACGAGCTGGCCCAGCGCTTCGAGGTGTCACGCTCCGTCGTACGAGAAGCGGTGCGGGTCCTGGAGTCGATGCACCTCGTCGAGTCCCGGCGCCGGGTCGGTGTGACGGTGCGGCCCACCGAGGAGTGGAACGTCTACGACCCCCAGGTCATCCGGTGGCGTCTTGCCGGCGCCGACCGGCCGCGCCAGCTGCGCTCCCTCACGGTCCTGCGCTCGGCGATCGAACCGGCCGCCGCCGGGCTCGCCGCCCGGCACGCCACCCCCGAGCAGTGCGCGGCCCTCACCGAATGCGCCCTCGGCATGGTCGCCACCTCGCGGGGACAGCAGCTGGAGGGCTATCTCTTCAACGACATCAACTTCCACCGCATCGTCCTGAACGCGTCGGGCAACGAGATGTTCGCCCGCCTCGGGGACGTCGTCGCGGAGGTCCTCGCGGGCCGCACCCACCACCAGGTCATGTTCGAGGACCCGGACCCGGCGGCCGTCACCCTGCACGTCAGGCTCGCGGAGGCGGTGCGCGAGGGTGACGCGGCGCGGGCGGAGGAGCTGACACGGGAGATCGCGGTGGGGGCGCTGCACGAGCTGGACATCCTGGCCCCGTAGCTGATTGACCGCTTCCGTCGAGGACAATGGCCCGCATGTCACGACGTGCCCCCGCTGCCAAGTCCTGCCCCTGCGGCCACCCTGAGCCGTACGAGAAGTGCTGCGGGCGGCTGCACCGGGGTGAGGCCGCGGCCGCCGTGCCCGAGGAGCTGATGCGCTCCCGCTACTGCGCCTTCGCCGTCAAGGACGAGGCGTACCTCCTGCGCACCTGGCACCCGCGCACCAGGCCGCCGCGTGTCGAGTTCGACCCGGGTCTTCGCTGGACCGGCCTGGAGATCCTGGACTCGGTGGACGGCACCGCGTTCCACACCACCGGCACCGTCGAGTTCCGGGCCCGCTACACCGACGGTGGCCGCCAGGAGGCCCTCCACGAGCGCAGCCGGTTCGAGCGGCTCGACGGGGTCTGGGTGTACGTCGACGGGGCCTTCATCGACTAGCCGCGGGCCGGCCCGTCACCGGACGTCGCCGTACTCGCTCATGACTCCCGGTGGCGCGAGCGCGTTCACGTAGTGCCCTGGGCCGTGGTCCTCGAAGAAGTACGTGAACAGGACGTTCCGCGTCAGCGCGAGCCGGGCCGCGAAGAACGCGAGCGGCGCCACCACCGCGAGCCCCGCGAGGCTGTCCGTCTGCGGGTAGCGCGGCGCCGGATCGAGCACAGCCGCTCCACCAGGGCCGGATAGACGGGGAAGCCGGGCCCCGGGCCGGTGTCCGCGACGGCCTTGTACGGGCCGCGCGCGTCGGTGAAGGACGGAGCCCTGGCGTGGTGGTCCCGCATGGTTCCCCCGGAACGGGCGCTGACGGCAACGGAGTTGCGAGCACACCACCGGCCCGCACCGCAGTCAACTCAACGGCGCCCGGGCCCTGCCCACCCGTCACGGACCGGCCATGGGCGCGCTCCGCCCCCTGGGGTTGCTGTGAGAGAAGACTCCAGAGGGACACCCGGACGATCACCCGCGCCGCGCCCCGGGCTCGCCCCAGGGCGTCCGACGGGCCCAAATACCGCCGCCCGCCTGCATGTTCGAGGCGTAGGAGGTGCCCCGCACATAGGCGGGAACCCGCGCTGTGGCCGTCCGACGCCGCCAGTAGCGTCCTAGGCCCTGTCGTCAGACAGGGCCCGAGGTCCTGCCGTGATACAGGGCCGAGCCCACCCGTCCCGTACGCCTGCGTGCGAAGGAAGCGCCTGATGGCAGACACCGGACAGTACGAGCAGACCTACGAGCGGTACGTGGGCGGCAGCCCCGAGGCGGAGCGCCGTCTCTTCGAGCGCCTGGCCCACGAGATCATGAAGGTCCAGGCGAAGAACCGGCGCACCAGCGGCGCCGGTTCTCTCGCGCGCACCCAGCACGCGAAACCCGCGCTCGGCGTGGAGAACGCCCGCCTCTCCTTCCACGAGGACCTCCCCGAGGCCCTGCGCAGCGGATTCGCTCAGCCCGGCGCGGAGTACGCGGCGACCGTGCGGCTCTCCAACGCCAGCGGCACCCGGCAGCCCGACGCCGTCGCCGATCTGCGCGGCGTCGCCGTGCGTGTGACGGTGTCGGCCGAGGAGAGCCACGATCTGCTCGCCACCAACTTCCCGGTGTCGCACGCCCGCGACGCCCGTGAGTTCGTCGCCTTCGCCAAGGCCATGGCGGGCGCCGACAACCCGCTGCAGAAGGCCTTCGGACTGCTCGTGAAGCTCCCGTTGGCCGTCGGTCTCTCCACCGCGACCCGGATGCGGCGCAACATCCAGGCCGCCACCCGGCACAAGGTCGACAGCCTCTTCAGGGAGACGTACTTCAGCCGCGGCGCCATCCTCTGGGGCGACGCGGGCCCCGTCCGCTACCTCCTGCGCCCCGTCGTCGGCAGCGCCCCCGAGCCGAAGCCCGAGCGCCGCGACCCCGGCTTCCTGCACCGCGAGCTGGCGCACCGCCTCGTCACGTCGGACGTCGTCTTCGACCTGTGCGTGCAGCGGTACGTGGACGAGGAGCGCACGCCCATCGAGGACGGCTCCGTGGAGTGGAAGGACGCCGTCACGCCCGCGGTGCCTGTCGCACGCCTCACCGTGCCACGCCAGGATCTGTCCACCGCCGAGGCGCAGGCGGCGGCGGGGCGGGTCGAGGAGCTCGCCTTCAACCCCTGGTACACGACCGACGCGTTCCGCCCGCTCGGCAACCTCAACCGCGCCCGCAAAGCCGCGTACGAGGCGAGCGCCGCCCACCGCCAGGGCCTGCGCTTCAGCACCGCGGAGCCGCTGCGCAACACGGTGCTCGGCATCCCCGTCGGCCGGTTCTTCGCCGCGCTCAACCGCTATCTGCCCTGGCACAGGCTGCCGCTGGAGGCGAGCCTGCTCAACCTGGTCTTCCTGCGCAGGGCGCTCAGGCGCCTCAACCTCATCGACACCGACGTCCACGAGGCCCCGCCGAAGGCCGCCCGCGTGCCGGCGCCGGCCGACGAGCGGCTGCGCACCGCCCGGTCGTACGACGGAACGTACAACGACCTCTCCGCGCCCTCCATGGGAGCCGTGGGCGCGGCCTTCGGGCGCAACCTGAAGCCGGACTACCGACCCGACCTCTTCGACACCCCGAACCCGGTCACCGTCAGCCGCATGCTCCTGCGGCGCGACACCTTCGTGCCGGCGACCTCGCTCAACATCCTGGCCGCCGCCTGGATCCAGTTCCAGGTCCACGACTGGGTCAACCACCGCCGCCACCCCGTCGGCGGCAAGGCCGTCGAGGTCCCGCTGCCGCCCGGCAGCACCTGGCACAACACCCCCGGCGGGCCGCCCGAGAACGTGATGCGCTTCGCCGAGAACGAGGGCATCCACCTCCCCGGCAACCAGCCGCCCATCCTCTTCGCCAACACGGCATCCCACTGGTGGGACGGCTCCGAGGTGTACGGCGCCGACGAGCAGACCGCGAAGTTCCTGCGCGAGCCCGACGGAAGCGCCAACCTGCGCCTGGAGGAAGGGCACCTGCCGGTCGGCCAGAACGGCATTCCGCTCACCGGCTTCAACGAGAGCTGGTGGCTCGGCCTCAGCGCCATGCACACGCTCTTCGCCCGCGAACACAACGCGGTCTGCGCGGCCATGCGCCGCGAGTACCCGGCGATGAGCGAGGACAGCATCTACCACGCGGCCCGTCTGGTCGTCTCCGCCCTGATCGCCAAGATCCACACGGTGGAGTGGACCCCGGCGATCCTCGCCACCGAGGCCATCAAGCTCGGCCTGCACACCAACTGGGAAGGTCCGCCGAGCAATTGGCTCAACAAGCTCGGCCTGTGGCTCCTGGAATCCCACTCGCTGACCGGCATCCCCAAGACCCTTCCGGACCACCACGCGGCGCCTTACTCCCTCACCGAGGACTTCGTCACCGTCTACCGCATGCACCCGCTGATCCCCGACGACTACGTGATGCGCGAGCACCACTTCGGGCAGCGTCTGGAGAGCCTGACCTTCCAGGACATCCAGGGCGGCGCGGCGGAGGCCGCCATCCGCAAGACGGGCCTGGCCGACACCCTGTACTCGCTGGGCATCGCCCACCCCGGCGCGATCACCCTGAACAACTTCCCGCGCGCGCTGCAGCGCTTCGAGCGCGACGGCGAGATCATCGACCTGTCGGTCGTCGACCTGGTCCGCACCCGCAGGCGGGGCGTGCCGCGCTACAACGACTTCCGCGCGGGCCTGCACAAGCCGCGCATCCGCCGCTTCGAGGACCTCAGCCAGGACCCCGAGACCGTCGCGCGCCTCAAGGACGTCTACGGCTCGGTCGACGAGATCGACACCGTGGTCGGCCTGTTCGCCGAGAACCCGCCGACCGGCTTCGGCTTCAGCGACACGGCCTTCCGCATCTTCATCCTGATGGCCACGCGGCGCCTGCAGAGCGACCGCTTCCTGACTGTCGACTACCGCCCCGAGATCTACACGCCGCTCGGCATCGAATGGGTCGAGAAGAGCGGCATGAAGGCCGTGATCCAGCGGCACGCCCCGGACCTCGCGGGACTGCTGCCGCGTGACGGGAGCGCGTTCGCGCCGTGGCGGCAGGTCAGGCCTGCCCGGGACGGAGGCAGCGATGCCATCGACTGAGGCCGGGCCCGACGGCCGGGCGAACGGCCACCACCCCGGGCTCGCCGACCTCTTCGTACGCCCGCTCCTGGAGACGGTCTGGCGCCGCCGCACCCACCGGGTGAGCCGCGGCGCCACCGTCCCCGCGGGATCGATGAGCTACGTCTCCAAGGACGCCCCGCAGCCACTGACCGAGCTTGAGGAGGCGGTCCTGATCGCCCTCACCGGCTGTACGGGACTGACGATGCCCGACCGCCCCTTCGAGGACCCGCGAAACGGCAAACCGATCATGGCGAAACCGAACCTGACCATGGCGGGGCGCACGGCGGGCAGCCCCGACAACGCGCAGGGCACGCACTTCTTCCTGATCAACGACACCGGCACGTACTACCTGCGGAAACTGCCACCGGCGCCGGAGGAACCCTTCGACGACGTGACGCTGACCGCCCGCGCCCGCGAGGCCAAGGTCAAGGTCCTCGACCACCGTCTGGACGTGGCGGAGGGCCTGCGCGACTTCCCGGCCTACCTGGACTCGAACCGCTTCCTTTCCAACCTGCCGGGCACGACGATCCTGTTCCCGGTGGTGGACCTGTCCCACCAGTACATCAACGCCCTGATGTACCTGCTCACGCAGCCGGACGGGGCGCGACCCACGCTGGTGGATGACCGGAACTTCTACCGCCCCGCCGGCGTGAAGAAGTGGATCAGGAACGGTTTCCTGAACGAGAAGCTGAAGCTGCCGCTCGGGGCCCTCGGTCCGCTGCGCACCCAGATCGAGGCGGACCTGCTGCTCCAGAACCTGATGCTGGTGGCGGACGCCATGGGCCTCGGTGCCTGGATCCACGCCTCCATCAACCCCCAAATCGCCCTGGGCGACCCGAAGTTCTCCCGCGCCTATGGCAGGATGCTCGGCTTCACCTTCGTCACCCCGCGCTGGCGCCCGGCCGACGTGTGGCGCTGGCACATCCCGCTCCCCAAGTACGGATCCGTGCGCTCGCACCCGGTAGGACTGAAGGCACCCGGTGGCGAGCAGCTGATCTCCGCGACATGCCCGCCCGCCTTCGCCTCGATGTCCGACGCGGTGGACGCGGTCATCCGCGAGAAGTTCGGCCCCGGCGGCGTCTACGGCGACAAGGACGTCTTCACCCGCATCTACCGGGAGGACTACGGCCGGCGCTACCTCGCCGAGGCGAGCGAGTACGAGGAGCGGGTGATCGAGTGCGCCCGCGACATCTGCACGTACATCCTCCGGACGCACCGCCGCTTCCCCGCGCACACGGACGCGATCCACGTCCCCGGAGTCTGGCTGCAGGCCCACCACGTGGAGAACGAGTACTACGACAAGTACTTCACCCAGGGCCTCACACCGGCACACCGCAATCACGGGAGCCTGTGGGACGGCCAGGGGTGAACCTCGCGGTGTGTCTGTGGGGCAGAGGCCGGACTTGCTCCCTCCGCCGACGGGGCGTGGGCGACGGACGGACTTGATCTTCCGCGGCGGGAGCCCGTTCGGCGGTACGGCGGACTGGCTCCGCCGCGAATGCGGGTATTCGATCCAACATGCCCTCAGCACCTGGTAAGCCGCCGGACCACGGCGGCCCCGCGCGACACGGACGTCGGCCCTCGGGTTTCCACCGGCGCCTGCTGACCTCGTTTGCCGGACTCGCCTGGAACCGCGGGCGTGAGATGGAGCTGATGCACCGCGCCATGGGTTTCGCGGCGCTCAGCTTCCTCACTCTCGTGCCGCTGCTGGTCGTCGTCGCCGCGGCCGACCTCACGAGGGGAGAGGGCTTCGCCCGATGGCTGGTGCAGGGCCTCGGGGTTTCCGAGGTACCGGAAGCCGAGATCGAACGCCTGTTTGGTGCACCGGGGAAGGCGTTGCAGGGGACCACGGCACTGGGCCTCGCCGCGCTGGCCGCGTTCGGCGTGACCTTCGGATCCGCCGTGCAGACCGGCTACGAACGTGTGTGGGACCTGCCGTCGGCGCGCTGGCACACCATGTGGCGGCACGTCGTCTGGCTGGCGATGCTGGTCTTCGTCCTGCTGCTCTTCGTCACCACGCCCACGCCGGAGGAGTCGTCCACCGCCGAGACCCTCCTCGTCACCGTGGGCGACACCGTCGGCGTGTTCCTCTTCTTCTGGTGGTCGCAGCGGCTGCTCCTGTGCGGCCGGATCCGCTGGCGGGCCCTGGCCCCCGGGGCCGCCGCGACCGTCTTCGGGCTGCTGGGGCTGCGGATCTTCTCGCAGTTCGTCTTCTCTCCGCTGATCGCGTCGAACGCGGTGACATACGGCCCCTTCGGGACCGTGCTGATCCTGCAGTCCTGGCTGGTGGGGGTGGGCTTCGTCGTGTACGGCGGGGCACTGGTGGGGCGCCTCACCCACGAGCAGCGGTTGCAGCACAGACTGACGGGGACCTCCCCAAGGGCGGGTTCCCCGGGTGGCTGATGTGGCCGGCATGTCTGATCGGATGAACGCGGACAGAGTTGACCTGAACCCGCATGGGTTCATCCCGGGGATCCAGTGGGTGCCGTTCCTGGGCGAGCATGGGGAGGGAGGCGTCCATGGCCGGTACGTCGACGTCGCAACTGCCCCGAGTCCTGTGGGCCGTTGGGACGCGATGGCGGGCCCGCAGATAAGCGGCGTCAGCTGTGCGTCGATCGCTGATCTGCTGGAGCAGACCGCCGACGGCATCATCGACGGCGCGGGGCCGTTGGTCACCGACCGTCAGGTGCCGGGGCTGGAGAGGGGCTGTCTGACGTGGGCGGACCCGAACGAACCCGTGATGCGGCATCCTGCCTGGCGGCCTCTGCGTCAGGGCCGCTGTGCTCTCCACGCAGAAACGCTGGTCGAGATCTCTCTCGACCAGCGCGTTCTGGTGAATTCTTGGTGTCCGAGGGGGGACTTGAACTCTCCACTCGGGCACCAGCCCTTTTCGTCTCTGACCTGGGGAAACGCACCCCAGAGGCGCCCTTCTTGACCATCAGGGTTGGTCATGCGTACCCCCTGTTTCGGGCCGTTTCGGACCGCTGTTGGTCATGCGTTGGTCACGTGTCCAACCCGGCGACCAGTGCCTACGGGTCTATGCGAGAACGTGACTAGAAGACTGATCACTCTTGCCCTGGGGCACGTCCCTCCGTAGCTTGCAGACGACCGCTACGGGAGGGGATCACGTGGACGACATGAAGCTGACCAAGATTGCCGGGGAAGACCCAGAGTGCGACTCCGGCGACTGCGCCAACATCTTCACCACCGACCAGCCGAACACGATCGCCGTTCAGGGCTACTTGACCAACCACCCCACCCCGGACGGGGAAGCGCTCGTGACCATCCCTGAGAGCGTACTGAGGGAGGCTTTCCGTGCTCTTGGATGGTGACCAGTGGCAGGCGTACTTCCGGGACTTCAAGCGGTCGGCGTGGCGGTTCGAGGTGCAGCCGACCTACACCATGCCCGCAGAGACGGAGAGTGTGGCGCGCTTCCTCCGTGGGGAGCCGAAGCCGGAGACCCACAACGCGGCGTGGCACGTGACCGTTCGGGACGCTGTGGAGGCGGGCAAGTCCTTCGGCAGGGTGCGCGTCGTACGGCGGCCCCTCACGGACTACCAGCGGTATCAGTTCGCCTGGGGCATCCCCGGCAACATCCAGGCTGGGGAGGACATTCGCGTCCTCGACGTCACGGACGGGGACTTGGGCCTGCCGCACCAAGACTTCTGGATGTTCGACGAGACCACCGTGGTCCACCTGAACTACCGGCCCGACGGTACGCAGGTCAATCGGGAACTGATCGAATCTCCGGACATTAGTAAGTACATCGGTTGGCGGGACACCGCCTTGGGAAGTGCCGTTCCATTCAGTGAGTATCGAACCTGAACATCAAGCCAGAGAGCGGAAGGACTTGGCGGAGGCCCTTCGGGAACTCCGCAAGTCCTCCGGTCTGAGCGGTGAACGGCTGGCCGTTCGCTGTAACATGAGCCAAACGAAGGTGAGCCGGATTGAGACCGGCCGCGCCCTACCGTCCGTGATCGACGTAGAGCGAATTTTGGCTGCCCTGGAAGTTCCCGAAGAGGTTGCCGGGGAACTGCTCAGGATGACACGTCGAGCGAACGTCGATTACGCGTCATGGCGTACGTACGCCCGTGTCGGCCTGTACCAGAAGCAAGCAGAGTTGAAGGCGCTCGAAGCGTCGTCGCGGGTCATGAGGCATTTTCTCCCCGCCATTCCTACGGGGCTCCTGCACGTCCGTGAGTACGCGGAGCAGACCCTTTCCAAGACGGTGTCCAGTGACCCCGCGCGGGATGTGCAGAGGGCCGTACAGGCCCGCATGGACCGGCAGGCGGTCTTGGACGACCGTTCCCGATCGTTCACGTTCCTGCTGACTGAGCAGGCCGTGAGGTGGCGTCGGGCCACCCCGGCGGCCATGGCCGCGCAGTGCGCCCACATGGCAGACGTGTCCCTGAAACCGAACGTTGAGATCGCGATCATTCCGCAGACCGCCCAGGTACCGGGCTCACCGTTGAATGTGTTCGTGATCTATGACGACCGCCTGGTGACGGTGGAACTGTTCTCCGGTGAAGTCGTGTTGCGTGACCCTCGGGACATCTCTCACCACCTCGGGCTGTTCGATCTATTCCTCGCGCACGCGCTCACCGGCACGGACGCAACCGCATTCCTCCGCGAGGCGTCAGACGGCTTTATGCGACAACGTGACTGAGATCCCTGATCACTTCGTAAGCGAACCACAATGGTCTTATCGCCACGCATCGGAGTGAGGGACATCGTGAGCACACCGAGAACTGTCATGGAAGCGCCGTTGGATCTGCCGCTGCCGAACAAGCCTCCCGCCCCGGCGAAGGGGTGTGGGGTGTGCGAGTCGTTGGTGAAGCAGCGGCTGGAAGCGCGGGATCGGGGCGATTACTCGGCCGCTACGGATGCTGATGTGGAGATTCGGAACCACCCACACAAGACGCTGGCACGCTGATGCCACGGACCGTGATGCGGTACGTGGCCCACAAGATCGTGCAGCACCCGAATACGGACGTGACGTTTGAGGCGGAATGCCTGGGGTGCAAGTGGAAGGCCACACCGTCCGAGGATCAGGCGGCCGTGAATCTTGAGTGCATGCAGCACACCGGCCGCAGCAATCACCGCGGATTCCGTCGGATCTGCACGTCCTTCGCGGCAGTGATCCGGGAGGAATAGAGACCCCGGTGGTGCTGGACGGCACCGAGGTATGACAGTGCCACCGGTACAACCCCGCTGCTCTCTCCCTCTTCTCGGAGGGTGGCGGGGCCCCAAGACCCCCGACCGGACAAGCCTCGGGCAGGAGACAGGACGTGTCTCCATTTGAGCTGACGTGCTCAGGCCCCCGCCCCGGTCCGCCCCTTGACTGGGGTGCCTCTCCTTCGGGAGGGGTGAGGGAACGGGAGCCCCACCAGGATTCGTTTGGTGGGGCTCCTCTCGACTCTGGAGAGAGAATGGATCGGGCAGAACAGTGCACGGCCGTTTCGGCGTTACCCGTCATGGAGGCCCTGGAATGGCTGGGCAAGCTCATCGGGCACCGGCAGGATGCCTACCGTGAGCCTGAGCCGTTGTGCTGCCAGTTGGGGCGACATGACGACACGGTGAGGCATGGGGCAAGGGTCACCACTCATGAAGATCGGGACCTTGTGGGTGAGTGGTTCGATGGGCAACCGGTGGAGTTCCGCATTACGGCCCCCTGTGGCGCTGACAATGATGATGACCTCATGGGGTCGGGGTGCACTCTCTTCGGGGAGCACCCGTCTCCTCACAGTTGGAGGGTCTGGGATGCGACGCGGGAGATGCTGGACCGAATGATCTTCCATATTCACTACGGCCATGGCGAGACCGTGGACGGCTGCATTCCATGTGAAAAGGAGTTCGGGCCCCTTGAGGGTGCCAGACCCGGACTGGCCCAAGCAAAGGAACGCCCCTACCGATCACGGTGGGAGCGTTCTGGGTTTGGTTGATTCGACGGTTCAGAGCAGGGCCCGGAACGGGTTGGAATCGAGAACGGGAGCAGGTTCGGGAACTGGGGCCGGGGCGGGCGTCCGCTTCACCGGAACGGGGGCGGGACGGTAGGCGTCCATCTGCACGACCGTTCCACGGTTCCCATTACGCTCCGCGCTGGCCGGCTGCACCTCAGCGTGACGGGAACAGTCAGGCTGCGGTGCGTGAACGGGAGTGTCGGGGCGGAGGGTGAAGACCGTACTGGGGCGGCCGGTCTTGCCCGACCGTTCTACGGTGACGACGATTTCGGGCAGTGCCTTGACCTCCCGTGCGGAGGCTCCGACGTAGGGAAGTACCTGGGTGGAGGTGGCCCGCCCGCCGTGGAGTTCGATGCGGGCTCTGACCTTGTCTGCCAGGCTGAGGGACTGCCGCTTCACCTTCGGTGAGTCGGCCCCCTTAGTGATCCGTACGGCGTCCTGGACGGAACGGCGTACCAGTGTGAAGGCCGCGAACAGGATCTCTTCCGTGATGGTCTCGGAGCATTCGGAGGCTGCCAGGCACGCAGCGACTCTGAGGGTCTGCTCAGCCGTTCTCTCAATGAACACGGCCTGTGCTTCGGGGAGCGACTCCCCGAGGATGCGGGCGTAACGGCGCACGATGCGCCACAGGGGCCGGGCGTCCTCTCCCAGGGTGATCGTTCTGGGCCGTGCCGTGGCCCAGGCGTAAGCGTCCGACAGGGTCCATCCGTCCACCTTGGGCAGGCTCACCCTGTCGTCATCGAGCATGGGCACCGACCCGAGCAGGAAGGGGAGGATGCGGTTGTACGAGCCTCCGGCCGCATCCGACTGCCCCACGTATGTGGCCCAGTCGGAGGGGGTGATGTGGGAGTGCAGTACCAGGGCAGGGTTCCGGACCTCCTGAGCCTCTTCCTTAGTTGTGTTGCGGAGGGTGGAGCCGTCCCAGGCCCCCCGCAGTTTGGTGGTGAAGGAGGGGTCCCGCTTGACCCTCTTCAGGACCTCAGTCCACTCCTCTTCCACCACCAACGCCCGCACATCCCTGCCCTGTTCGGTCTCTTCCGTGGCTTCCTGCTGTTCCCACAGGTGGTGCACGAGGCTTGCCCCGGACGTGATTCCCGATGTGGTGTGCGTCGCCAGGAACCGCCCCAGGGATGGGTCCAGAAGGTGAAGCGCTGCCCGCAGTGCCGTTCCCTTGCCCCTGCCCGTTCCGGCCACCAGAGCCGACCAGAGCAGAACAGGGCGGGCGTTGCCACGGGAAGAGACGGTGACCGTTCCTCCGATGGCTGCCGACCACATCGAGAGGGCGGCCACGTACACACCCAGTGCATCCGTTTCCAGGAACGGGGAGATCTTGCGGACGGCCCGACCAATGGGGCCGTACAGAACGGGAGTGCTCATGCTGCTGCCTTCGCTTCCTGAGAATGGGTCTGCACAAGAGGGGTCACGGTGCGCCACCGGCCCCCGTCTTTCGTCTGGGCGTCCGGCTCCTTGTTCGTCGCCTTCAGCAGGGGGAGCACGTCGCCCCCGTCCGCCGGAATGATCACGGCGGCACAGCGGGAGACCTTCGCGGAGGGGACCTGTCGTCTGGTCTCTTTGAGGGCAACGGGGTCATCACTGACCACCCCGGTACGGTCCACGCCCCGGGGAGTCATCCACGTCACCCAGGAACCTGGGCCGTAGGCGCGTTTGGTGGGTTTGCTGCCCTGTCCGTAACCCTTGGCTCCCCTCCACACTGCTGTGTCAGTGGGCCGGGGGTGACGGCCGCACCCAGCGGCCGTCACTGTGGGCGCGGCACTCAGGCCGCTGCCGCTTTTCCCTGAGCGGGCTCCCCGTGGGCACTCTGGTAGGCGTGGCGCACCCCCATCGGGACACGCCCCTGAGCGGGGAGGTTCGGCCAGCCGTTGGCACGGGCCCAGGCACGGATCACCTTGTTGCGCTCGCGGGTACTCATGCCCGAGTGGTCCACCTTGGCAGGCTCAGGAAGCGGGTCACCCCCGGTGAACTCACCATTCAATACAGCGGACTTGAAGCGTCCGGGCTCCCGCACGTCCATGCACGGGATGCCACGTTCGGAGGCGTCCCGCAGTTTGGTCCCGTTCCGCTCGCCACCCTCACCCAGGATCAGCAGAACGGTGCTCTCATCCGCACGCCCCACCACTTCGAAGCCAGCATTGCGGACCGCATCACGGGCCGACTTCCAGTCGTAGCCTGGCACTTCGCCCGACAGCATCACGGACGGCACCGGCTCAGGGTTGGGCGCTTCCTCGCTCACACCCTCCGCCACGGCAGGGGACTGCTCAGGAATGGCCACATGCTCAGCAGTGACCACCATTGCCTCAGGGACGGCAGGGGCAGGCTCGACCTCAGCGGCCTGAACAGAGGGAGCCTCAGGGACTCCCAGAGCGTCAGTCAGGTACTGGGTGAAGGTGGAGGAATGCTCACTGCACAGATCCCAGGAACGGGCACCCAGGGCCAGTGTTTCCGCTGCCTCTTCCTCGCTTCCGTCACGCGCTATGTGAGCGTCGCACAGAACCTTTTCCACGGGCACGAGAACCGTCTTACGCATAGCGCCGCATTCCTTTGTTAGGGAGGAAGTGTCAGCAGGTGGCCGGAGCGTCGCTCTACGACCTCCCCGCTTAACCACCATTCTTCCTCACCCCTATCACGGAATGATAACTAACACATAACTGAACCATTACTCAATATGGGGGTAATGGTAATTACATAAAGAATAGGACCCACCGGGGGTGCCTTCCTTCCATCACGTTTGCCAATCAAAATATGACGGAATGGGAAACCGTTCAACTTCCCATTCTCAGGTCATTTCTCGGCAGGTGTAGCAGCGTTTCGGCTCATGCTTCAGGGAGTCGCCCCAGGGGTGTTCGAGGCCCGTTACCTGCCACCCGATGTGGACGGCGAACTCTGCGACACAGTCCGAGCACGACTGTGGCTCTGACCAGGGACATTCGATGCCGGGGCGATGTGTCCCGTCGTGCGTGACGGCGGCCCCGGCCTTCGCTGCTCGGCGTGCGCTCACTGGTCACCACCCCCGTTCTGAAACGTCCAGCCCAGCCGTTTCATCCCGTCTGCCGTGAGCCCCAGGGACGTGGCAAGGTGGCGGAACTCCATTTGATGATTGGCGTTCGCTGAGCCGTCCAGGATCTTCCCGAAGTACGTCAGCATCACGGCCACGGTGGGAATGAAGGACTCGTCCCACATTGCGGCCTGTGGGGATGCCCACCATTGCCGCCACTGGTCACGCTCGGAATCAGACCACTCGCGGAATGCAGGTAGATCGGGTATCGGTAGACCGTGATCCCACGGTAGCTCTATCAAACCCCTGAAACGGGAGTACGGGGAGTTCGGGTTACGCGATTTAGGCAAGGGGTTCCTCCGGTTCTGATTACGGGGTGTCGAGGGCCGGCGCTGCGGTGAGTAAACGGGAACGGGCCCCCGCCTGTTGGCAGGGGCCCGAACTAGTCCAGAGGTCAGGCTGCGGTGACCCATTCCACGGCGGCCTTCACAATTCCCTTAGTCGGCCTGGACTCTTCAAAGGTGTTGTCCGCCTTCTTGGTGTCCAGCTCCGGGTACCGCACGATCTTGCCGCCGTACAGGTGGAGGGTGTCGATGTAGTCGGCCCGGTACTTCTCCGACTGGCCCTCACGGAAGCCGGTGAACTGGCTTGCGTAGGTGGCGAACTCCTTGTGTCCGGCCACGATGTCCACGCCCTTGGGCATGGCCGTGGTGGTGAGGATGGTAAAGCCAGCGAGACGCGCCACCACACCGTTCGCGGTCACGCCGCCTTCGCCGTACGCGGCGGCGTTGGCAACGGCCGGATGCTCAATCAGGTACCGCTTCACACGGGGCGAGACGACCACGTAACGGCCTGCCGGGATGTCGTTGTCGTCCAGGGCCAGCATCATGTCCAGGATCGCGCTGTAGAGCGCCTGCGGGGCACGCTCCGCCGTCGCCTTGACTGTCGGAAGGGCCGTGGCGCTGTTCGCGATCACACGACCCATGAACGTATCGGCCTCACGGGCAAGGGAACGGATCATCTGCTGATTGATCGGGGAGCTGAGACCGCCAGCGAGCTGGACACGCTCCGCGTCCTCAATGAGGACCTGAAGGTACTTGGCCTCAGTGATTGGCAACTTCTGGTCAACCGTCTCCGGCCGCTGGGCCGTCATCCCTTCCGAGATGGTGTAGTTGCCCACGGTCGGCCGCAGAAGCGAGTTGATGTGGACAACGTCGCCCTGCTTCCGGATGTCGCCCTCGTACTTGTTGTTGGCGACGATCGGGGAGGCCCACACCAGCAACGGGTCAAAAGCAACCAGGAGTTCGGCATCCCAGATTTCCGGGACGAAGGTATGGGTGGCAGGGTTCTGGTAGGCAAAGGTCATATGGGTACTCCTGGTTAGCGCTTGCGGATGTCGAGGGAAATTCGGCGGGTGAACCCTTCATAACTGCGGGAGTGGCCCGTACCGGCAATCTGCGGAAACTCCGGCTCCTGCGCCGCAGCGAGCGGAGCCAAGGCCTTACCAATGGCCTCGGCCGAAGGGTTGCCGTCCTCGCCGAGCAGCTTGGAAGTGTCCAGGTAATCGGTGAAGCCGTCGCCCAGCTTGATACCGGCCTGGGCCGCATGGACCCTGAGTTCGGCATGGGCGAGTTTGGCCGCGTACTCGCGCTGCACCTCAGCCCGAACGGAATCGAAACCGTCGGCCGGCGTCAGGGCCGGAGAATGGGAATCAGTCTGGGGGTCGCTCACGGCGACACCTCCTAAGTATCTAAGTAACCAAGAAGTAGTAAGGGCCGCTCTCAAGGCGGCCCCTATGACTCACAAGAGGACAACGTAAGAGAAGACACTGCCCCCCTTACCCCCCACTGGAGAACGCACAGCAGAAGGCAAGGGGAGCGTGCTTCTCTACGAGTCAACTCACAGGGAGGTATCCGCAGAGCCTCATAACGACTTAGGAACTGCCCAGCCCACAGGCTGTGCCAGAGGCACACCGCCGAGTGTGCATGGCCCCAGAGGAAAGGTCCTCCACTAGTAGGGAATAAAGGCGACACAGCAAGAGGGGCCGCCCGTAAGCAGCCCCTCCCGGTTCAGGTACCTGTGGTGTTGATCCTGCCCCACAGGTCTCGGTACCCCTGTAGGTCCTGCCCCTCATTTCCCCGGAAGTCGTAGACAAGATTCCTGTTATTTCCCAGGCTGATCCCTGCATACCTGAGACGCCGCGTGCGGGCTTTAGCGGCCTTTTGGTGGTCCTGGCAGTACTTCCGTGGCCTACCCCTGTTTCGTGCCGCCTTAGAGCAGTACAGGGCCTCCGAGCAGCCGAGCCAACGGCACCCCTCCCAGACCTCCCGCTGAGGGACATTCTTGTCCTCATGGAACCCTCCTGCGTCCTTGAGGGCAGCCTCTGAGTCCTCATCAATTCGCCCTCCCCCGGGGCGTTCCTGCATCAGGGCGTTGAGTTCCCTCCTGCCTGCTTCTGGGTCGTGATCGGGGAGGGTGGCGTACAGGCTGCACGCCTCCAGAGGGAGTAGGCCGGTAAAGGCTGCTGCTATTCGGTCGTGCTCGGTTTCCTCCGGTGCCTGCCAGGGCGCAGGCCACTCATCACGCATCTCCGGTTCAGCATCATCAAGGAGTTTGTCCGCCTGAGATTCAAGCCTCGCCCATTCCCGGGGACTGGCAGTCAAAAGACTCACTAATCAACCCTCCCGTTCAGTTCTGCCGATCCAGCCAATTCTCAAGGTCGTTAGGGCGACACCGGAGAGACTGGCCTACTTTCCGGAACGGGATCTGCTCCTTCTTCCAGTTGCTGTAGACCCAAGACCGGGGCTTGGTCAGGTACCGGGCAACGTCATCAACGGTCATCAGATTGGACACGCGGTCTCCAGGGAAAGAGAAAACCCCCGAGTCGCCTCGGGGGCTGATGAATTTTGAAAAAGGGTATCGGTGTGCTGCGCTTTAAAGCGATGCGGCTTCCGCTCGCCGCTCCATTGCTGCGATGTGTGCATCAACGACGTCATGGATGAGCTGAACACCCTTCGAGGAAATCTCATCCGCTTCCCGTGCTGTCGAGATGCCCTCATTGAAGGCGCATGTGACATCCCTTGGAAATTCCTCGTTGAGCTGGTGGATATTGGGCTTCATGTCGCTACCTGTCGTCCGGTGGCGGCCGTTCCGCCCGCCTCTGTTCGGTGTGACTCCAGATCTACAGCACGCACAACACCAGAGGCAAACCGGTTCGGCAAACAGGTTGGGCGTGGTAGTTTCAGCGTGTGAGCGAAGAACACGCAAGCAGCGGCCGGATCGTCGTCCAAGACCTCGGGCCTTGGGTCGTCGAGATGGAGTGGCCCGAAGGCGTAAGCCAGGGAGGGCCGGGCGTGCTGGTAGTGCGCCCTAAAGGATCAGCCAACTATCCGCCGGGCGGGATCAGTTCGACCGTCCTGCGGCAGATCGACTTCAAGGAGGCAGCGGAGACACTGCGGCGACAGGCTGAAGTCTCGGGAGTGCGTGCCCAGGCGCGGGCGGAGTACCAGCAGGACCGCACCCGGCGGCTTAGGGAAGCGGCAGGCAAGGGCGTGACGGACGAATACCTGGCACTCCTCGCCAGTGCCTACGTCTCCTACGTCAACGACGGCGGCACGGGCCCCCTGGCCCACCTGGGCGAACAGGTCGGCAAGAGCGAGTCCACCATCAAAGGTCATCTGTGGCAGGCCCGGAAGCGGGAACTGCTCAGCGGATCGGCTGGCCGCGCGGGCGGCGCACTCACCCCCAAGGCGTCCGCGATCCTCATGGAGATCGTTCCGGGCGCTCAGCAAATGAAGTCACTCGCCGACATGGCAGGCGAGGGCGGCAGTGAACAGGAAGAGAACTAGAGCGTTGGCCAAGCGAGGAAACGGGCTCGGCGGTACCCCCGTGGAGATCAAGCGGACGGGACGGCCGAACACCTGGGGCGTGCGTACGCCCCTGCACTTCAACAAGGCGACAGGGAAGCAGGACCGCTACTGGATAGGCCGGGACTACAAGACCAAGACCGAAGCGGAAAGGGCGCTCCGCGCCTGGCACGCCGACCACGACGCGGGGAAGGTCGCATCCCGTTCGGACATGAAGCTGGGTGACTGGCTCGACAAGTGGCATAGCAACCTACGGAAGGAGGGAACGACCGTGGCCGGGTACGAGACGAAGATCCGTTTGCACATCAAGCCGCACATCGGCGGCGTGAAGCTGTGCGAGGTCACGGACGACACCCTTGACGACCTGTACCGGATGCTGGAAACCGCCCCGTGCCCGACCAACAAGGGCAAGCCGCTCGGAGCCAAGTCCGTGCGGCACGTCCACAACATCCTCTCCGGGGCCCTGGGCTCAGCCGTCCCGAAGCTGATACCGGCGAACCCGGCAGCGACCGCGAACCCTCCGACAGGCCGGGAGATCCGCGCTCAGGAGCGCGACTTCCCGACCGTGGACGACGACCAGACGGGCCGCTTCCTGCGTTCGGTGTGGGAGCCGTGCGGCAACAAGGTCTGTGACGGCGGCCTGACGCACCACTGCCTTCGGGACGCTCCGCAGTGGACCGTCTACGCCGCTACCGGTGTCCGGCGCAGTGAGGCGCTGGGCATGAAGTGGTCCCTGATCAACTGGGATGAGGGGTCCATCGAGCTGGGCTGGGTCGTGGTCGAGGAGGGCAACACGTACCGGCTGCGGAAGCTCACGAAGGACGGCGACGCGAACGCCGTGATCTACGTGGACCAGTCCGTCATGAACGTCCTGAAGTGGCAGTGGGAACGTCAGCAGGCGGAGCGCAAGCGCCTCGGTGCGGCCTGGGTGGATCACGATCTCGTGTTCGCCCGGGACGGCTTCAAGCTGTACCGGGGCGAGGCAGGAGGGCCGCAGGACCCTGAGAAGGTGTCGGCTCGCTGGCGGACGCTGCGCACCCGGTTGAAGCTCCCGGAGGACTTCCGGATTCACGACTGGCGGCACAGCAAGGTCACGAACGATCTGGAGGCCGGGGAGAACCCCGTCGAGGTCTCCGCGAATGTCCGGCACCACTCGCCGGGCTACACCATGGCCCGCTACGGGCACAGCAGGAAGAACGGAGCCCGGAAGCTCGCCGCCTCCGGAGCCAACAGGCTCGGCCTGTCATCCCTGGTCTGACCAGGGAAATCTCTGGGCCGTTGGTCACGTGGTTGGTCACGCCACAGCCTGGGAAAGCAAAAAACCCCACGTGAAGTGGGGTCTTAGCTGGTGTCCGAGGGGGGACTTGAACCCCCACGCCCGATAAAGGGCACTAGCACCTCAAGCTAGCGCGTCTGCCATTCCGCCACCCGGACCGGTGGTCTGTCGCGGTTTCCCGCGGCGACGTGGAAAACCATAGCAAACATTCGGGGGCCTCTGATCACACAGGTCAGGTGCGTGAACGGCGCATGACGACGGGTGCCCGGCCTTGGGCGTCGGAGGGTGGACGCGGGAGGATGAAGAGGACCACCAGCAGCGATAGCGGGAGGAACCATCGTGAGCGAGTCGAGCAGGGCCGTCAGGGCGGGCGACGCGGACCGGTCGCGGGCCGTCACCGGTGAGGACGAGGTCGTCGATCTCTGCCGCGACCTGATCCGCATCGACACGAGCAACTACGGCGATCACTCGGGCCCGGGGGAGCGCAAGGCCGCCGAGTACGTCGCGGAGAAGCTCGCCGAGGTGGGGCTCGAACCGCAGATCTTCGAGTCGCACCCCGGCCGCGCCTCCACGGTGGCCCGCATCGAGGGCGAGGACCGCTCCCGGCCCGCGCTGCTCATCCACGGCCACACCGACGTCGTACCGGCGAACGCCCAGGACTGGAGGCACCACCCCTTCTCCGGGGAGATCGCGGACGGCTGCGTGTGGGGGCGTGGCGCCGTCGACATGAAGGACATGGACGCGATGACCCTCGCGGTCGTCCGGGAGCGCATGCGCACCGGCCGCAAGCCCCCGCGCGACATCGTGTTGTCCTTCATGGCCGACGAGGAGGCCGGCGGCACGTACGGCGCGCGCTACCTCGTCGACAACCACCCCGAGCTCTTCGAGGGCGTCACGGAGGCCATCAGCGAGGTCGGCGGCTTCTCCTTCCAGGTCAACGAGGACCTGCGGCTCTACCTCATCGAGACGGCCCAGAAGGGCATGCACTGGATGAAGCTGACCGTCGACGGCACCGCGGGCCACGGTTCGATGATCCACAAGGACAACGCCATCACCGAACTGTCCGAGGCCGTCGGTCGGTTGGGGCGGCACAAGTTCCCGGTACGGGTGACCAAGACGCTGCGGCACTTCCTGGACGAGCTCGGCGACGCGCTCGGCACCGAGCTGGACCCCGAGAACATGGACGAGACGCTCGCCAAGCTCGGCGGCATCGCCAAGCTCATCGGCGCATCGCTGCAGAACACCGCCAACCCGACCCAGCTGGGCGCGGGCTACAAGGTCAACGTCATCCCGGGCCAGGCGACGGCGCAGGTCGACGGGCGCTTCCTGCCCGGATACGAGGAGGAGTTCCTCGCCGACCTGGACCGGCTCCTCGGCCCGCACGTCAAGCGCACGGACGTGCACGCGGACAAGGCCCTGGAGACCACCTTCGACGGCGCGCTCGTCGACGCCATGCAGACGGCGCTCCAGGCCGAGGACCCGATCGCCCGTGCCGTGCCGTACATGCTCTCCGCGGGCACCGACGCCAAGTCCTTCGACGACCTCGGCATCCGCGGCTTCGGGTTCGCGCCGCTGAAGCTGCCGCCGGAGCTGGACTTCGCGGGCATGTTCCACGGTGTGGACGAGCGGGTGCCGGTGGACGGCCTGAAGTTCGGTGTGCGCGTGCTCGACCGGTTCATCGACGCGTCCTGAACGCCGGTCCGTACGCCCCCGCGTGACACAAATGCGTGCTGAAACGAAACTCCAATAATCGTCAGCGCGTGCGTACTTGACTGAAAAGAGTGAAAGGGACCATACGCTCGTAGCCCCGTTACCTCCTCCTCGTTACAGGTGGTGCGGTCCGCGGCTGGGATCGCATTGCCAACAAGGAGGAATAATGATCAAGAAGATCGTCGCTGCTGCGGCTGCAACTGGTGGTCTCGTGCTCGCGGGTGCGGGCATCGCTGCTGCCGACGCCGGTGCTCAGGGTGCCGCCGTGAAGTCCCCCGGTGTGCTCTCGGGCAACGTCGTCCAGGTGCCGGTGCACGTGCCGGTGAACGCCTGTGGCAACACGGTCTCCGTGATCGGGCTGCTGAACCCCGCCTTCGGCAACACCTGCGTCAACAAGTGACGTTGCAGTGCCTCACCCCATGAGGGTCTGAGTCCCTGGGCCCCGGAGTGCACGCCATGCGCTCCGGGGCCTTCGGGCATTCCGTGTGCGCGCCCCGAGGCGCGTACGCATTCCTGAAGGTCCTAAGGCAGGGAAAACCTATGCGACAGGTCACTCGAAAAGGCCTGATCACGGTGGCGGCCGCGACGGGCGTACTCGCCATGAGCGGTGGATACGCGCAAGCCGACTCGGGCGCCCGCGGGGGAGCATCGGACTCTCCGGGCGTGGCGTCCGGTAACTCGATCCAGCTCCCGGTCGACGTTCCGGTGAATGTCTGCGGCAACAGCGTCAACGTCGTCGGGGTGCTGAACCCCGCGGCGGGCAACAACTGCGCCAACACCTCCGCCGACGGCGGCAGCGGCCCGGGCAAGCCCTCGGGTGGCGGTTCATCGGCGGATGGGCACACCAGTGACTCGCCCGGAGTGGGCTCGGGTAACAACGTGCAGCTGCCGGTCGACGTTCCGGTGAACGTCTGCGGCAACAGCGTCACCATCGGCGGTCTCGGCAACGCGACCGGCGGCAACGACTGCGCCAACGACTCGGGCGGGGGAACCCCTCCGGGCAGCGAGAAGCCGCCCACGAAGCCCGAGCGGCCGCCGGGCGGTCAGGAGGAGAAGCCGGAGACGCCCGGACAGCCGGCGGAGCCCACGACTCCGGACAAGCCCGGTACGCCGGGCGAGAAGCCGGTGGACGACCGGGCGATGCCGAACCAGCCGGGGGCGCAGTCCATCGCGCAGCCCAAGGGCTCGGAGACGCTCGCGTCGACGGGCAGTGAGCTGCCGGTCGGCGTGGTGCTGCCGGTGGGCGCGGGCATGCTGCTCGCGGGCACGGTGCTGTACCGCAGGACGCGGTCGGCCGCCTGATCAGGGTGCGCGTCGCTGCCTGATCCCGTACGGAGAACGGAGGGTGTCCCGCCTGGTCGGGGCACCCTCCCGGCGCGTTCTCTCACCTCACCAAGTGGCCCGGAGCTGGCGGATGATCCGCCGCTTCAGCCGCACTCTGCGGCTGCCGTCCGAGTGCAGGCTCAGGCGGTCCAACTCCCAGTGCCCGTACTCCGCGTGGTCTGTCAGCAGGCGCGTTGCTTCCTTGCGGGTGACCCCGCGCGGCACATACACGTCGACAAATTCGTATTCCGGCATCGCATCTATTGTGCAAGTACAGGCCCGGTACGGATAGCGTCTGCACTATGTCTGATGCTGCGCAGCCCACCGCTGCCGAGGTACGCGCCGCCGCCGAGGCGGTCAAGACCGCGCTCGACCGTCACCTGGCCGCGGTCGAACGCAGGTCGGGCGAGGACGACCCGGCCGTCTACGAAGCGTTCAACGAGCTCGCCGCCGCGGCCGAGGAGTACGACGAGCTTCTCTACGACCGCTATGACGAGGTCACCCCCTTCGAGATTCCCGGCTCGGACAGCGGTGTGCTGCCGCCGTACCAGGGCCCGGAGGAGGCGAACGCGCTGAGCGTGCTGATCCGCAGGGACTACGCCGTCGCGGAGCCGCAGCGGCTCCTCGCGCAGGCCCAGCGGGTCGCGGACCTCGACGCGGGCACGGCGGGCGAGAGCCCCGCGGCCGCGGCGGCAGGCAGCAGTGTGCACACCGCGCTCGGCGTCCTGTTCGGCGAGTTCGAACCGGACGAAATCGCCTCTCGGCACAAGGAGTTCGGCCTGGAGGAGGGGGACTCCACGCTCTGGGTCACCGCGGCGGACGAGCCCGCCGAGCCGGGGGAGTGGCTCGACACCCCCTTCGACCAGGCGGACCCGCAGCGGGTCGTGTGCCGGTTCGACGTCAGTGCGGTCTTCGACGACGAGCCGGACGACGACGGGATCGACTCCGGAGTCCGTGTCCGCGTCGACCGGGACGCCGTGGCGGTCCTGGAGGAACTCGACGACGCCGACGACGCCGACGAGGTGGATGAGGCGGACGTGCTCGACATCGATGACGACCGGAGCCCGCTGGACGCGGACCGCTGATCTCCGGGGCGCTTTTCCGGGTGCCGCCGGACACGGCGGTCACCCGGAGGCGCGGGAACGGGACGCCGCACGGGCTCAGGCCGTGGCGGGGACCTGGGGTCGCAGGAGGGTCTGGAGGCGCGTCGTACGAGCCTTCGCGGGGATCTCCGCCACCGCGCGCGGCAGCGCCTGCTCGGCACCCTGGACCACCGAGAGGTGCCGCTCACCGCGGCTGAACGCGGTGTAGACCCAGGGCCTGCTCAACGCCGCGGTCGCGTCGCCGGGCAGCACCACGACCGCCGCGGGCCAGCTCAGACCGACGGCCTGGTGCGCGGTGAGTGCCCAGGCGTGCCGCACTGTCTGCTCCACCTGCTCCTTCGGTACGACGACGGGGGCGCCGTCACACTCCAGGTGCAGCCCCTGCGCGTCGGCCCGCAGGACGCGGCCCAGCGTCGTGCGCCCGGGCGCCGGGACGTGGGCGACGCGGTCGCCGGGGTCGAAGCCGCCGAACCGGCCGGGCCCGGGGTTCAGCCGCTCCTTGAGCGCGGTGTTCAACGCGCGCGTGCCCGCCGCGCCGCCGTGCCCGGGAGTGATCACCTGGGTGTCCTCCGTGGGCACCCCGATCGCCCGCGGCACCGAATCCGCCACGAGCTGCACCGTGCGGTGGACCGCCTCGCCCGCGTCGCGCACGGGGACGATCACGACTTCCTTGCCCGGCGCCTCGACCTGGTTCAGCTCGCCGATGCCGATCCCGGAGACCAGCTCCCCGATGGGCCCGGGGTCCGGAACGCGCGAGACGACCTGGGGGCAGCAGCGCGCCGCCAGGAGGTCCGCGAAGACCCGGCCCGGGCCCGCCGACCACAGCATTCCCGGATCGCCGCTCAGCACCAGGCGGGCGCCGTCGGGCAGGGACTCCACCAGCATCGCGGCGGTCTCGACGTCCAGCTGCGGCGCGTCAAGGACCACCAGGAGGTCGAGGGCGAGTGCCCCGTCCCTGTCCCGCCCCGGGCCTTCGGCCCCGGAGAGCAGCCCCGCCACGGTCGCGGCACCCGTCTCGTCCGCGCCCCCTTCGTCCGTGCCCGTTTCATCGGCCGCCGTGAGCCCGGCGACGCGTCGCCGTCCCGCGGAGCTGTGCGTGGCCGCCCATGCCCGCAGGCCGAGACCCGCGGCGGCCGTCACCAGCGCGGCGGGCTCGGCGCGTGCCGCCTCGCCGCCGGTGTGCAGGACGAGCCCATGGTCGGCCACCGCGCGGATCAGCTCGGCGGTCGAACCCGACGCCTGGCCCGCCGCGGAGGCCCAGTCGGTGGCCTGCGGGCCCGAACCCTCTTCCTTGGGAAGGGAGTTGATCACGCGGGCGAGTCCGTCGGCGAGGCTCTCCTCCGCGAGGGCGTACTGCTCGAGGCCGACCAGGACGCGGACCGGCTGCTCGGTCTCCTCGCCCTCGCCGTCGCCCTCTTCCTGTACGGGGGCCGGCGCCCCCGGTGTCTCGATGGCGTCCTGGAAGACCAGGATGTCGCCCTCCGCGATGGCGCTCTGCACCGCCGCGTCCGGATCGGGCACCGCCCGCTTTCCGAGCGCCGCGGTGAGGGCTGCCGCGTCCAGGGCCGTGTGCCCCGCGACGGCCGCCTGTTCCAGGAGCCAGGCGGTGATCGCGCGACCCCTGCGCTCGTCGTCGGGCCCGCACTCCGCGCCGAGCAGTGCCCGCGCGAACCCGTCGGCCTGCTCCGTGCGCACGCCGGCAACCCGCAGCAACTGCCAGGGGTCCTCGCGCAGTTGGTCATCGGCACCCTCGCCGAGCACTGCCGCCGTCCGTGCGGCGAGGGCGGCGGGCGCCCCTCCGTCGGCGAGCACGGCACGGACCGCTTCCACGGCTTCGTCGCCGGGGCCCGAGGCGGCCGCCACGACGGGCCGAGGTCGCCGCTCGGGCTCGGGCGCCGCCCTGCGGGGCGCGGGCCCGGGCTCGCTGAAGGCGCTGGCGACCGGCTTCTCACCGCTCTCCACCGCGCGCACGGCGGCCAGCAGATCCGCGGCCTTGCCGCTGAGCTTGGCCCCGGCGTCGACCGGCCCCTCCTTGGCGGCCTTGCGCTCGGCGATCCGCTCCTGGAGCTCCCGCTGGGCGGCGATCTCCGCCTCGGTCTCGGAGAGTTCCCTGCCCTCCGCGGCGGCTTCACCTTCGGCGGCACCCTCGGGCCCGGCGGAGCCTGTGGTGTCGGCGGTGTCGGCGTCGGTCGCGCCCTCGGGCTCCGGCGCCCCCGCCCCGGCCTCCTCCGCGGCAGCGGCCCCCTCCGCTTCCTCCGCGGCAGCGGTTTCCGGCTCCGTACTCACAGCGTGCTCCAGTCGTGATCGGGGTAGCGGTGCACGGGCGCCGACACGTCGTCGAGCGCCTGGCAGATCTCGTCAGGAAGACTAAGGGTCTCCACTGACAATGCGGCCGTGAGCTGCTGCGCGTTGCGCGCGCCGACGATCGGCGCGGTCACTCCCGGGCGGTCGCGCACCCAGGCGAGGGCGACTTGGAGAGGCGTGGCCGCGAGGCCGTCCGCCGCCGTGGCGACGGCGTCGACGACGCGGCTCGCGGCGTCGTCGAGATAGGGCGCGACGAACGGCGCGAGGTGCTCGGAGCCGCCGCGCGAGTCGGCCGGGGTGGAGTGGCGGTACTTGCCGGTGAGTACGCCGCGGCCGAGCGGCGAGGAGGGCAGCAGGCCCATGCCGAGGTCCATCGCGGCGGGCAGCAGCTCCCGCTCGACGCCGCGTTGCAGCAGGGAGTACTCCATCTGCGTACTGGCCAGGCGGGTCCGCGTGCCCGGGGCCGCGAGCTGCCACGTCGCCGCCTTGGCGAGCTGCCAGCCGGAGAAGTTCGAGATGCCCGCGTAGCGTGCCCGGCCGCTGCTGACGGCGATGTCCAGGGCCTGGAGCGTCTCGTCCAGGGGCGTGCGGGGGTCGAAGGCGTGCAGCTGCCACAGGTCCACGTACTCCGTGCCGAGGCGGGCCAGGGACGCGTCGAGCGCGGACAGGAGGTGGCCCCGCGATCCGTCGAAGCGGCGGTCGGGGTCGGGCACGCTGCCCGCCTTGGTCGCGATGACCAGGTCGCGCCGCGGCACGAGCCGTTCTATGAGGCGGCCGAGCAGATACTCGGCCTCCCCGTCGCCGTACACATCAGCTGTGTCGATGAGGCTGCCGCCGGCTTCCCAGAACACCTTCAACAGCTCGGCGGCGTCGCTCTCCTGGGTGTGCCCCCAGGTGAGGGTGCCGAGTCCGATCCGGGACACGCGAAGGCCGGTACGGCCGAGATGCCTCTGCTCCATGGGCGCTGAGATTACTGGCCGTGCTCCAGCGGCGTGAGGTGCTGTGGACAACCCTGTGCTTGTGGACAACCTCGGCACCCGCCCGCCCGCCGCTGACGGCGCACGCGCCCACGCGCTACAGTCCCCGGCACAGGGACGTTACTGCTCAGTAAGGGGATTCGGCCATGCAGCTCGGGATCAACCTCGGCTACTGGGGCGCGGGGATGGACGCGGACAACCTCGCCGTCGCCAAGGAGGCCGACAAGCTCGGCTACGCGGTCTGCTGGGCCGCCGAGGCCTACGGCTCGGACGCCGCGACGGTGCTGTCCTGGGTGGCCGCGCAGACCGAACGCATCGACATCGGATCCGCGATCTTCCAGATCCCGGCCCGGCAGCCCGCGATGACCGCCATGACGGCCGCCACGCTCGACTCGCTCTCCGGCGGCCGCTTCCGCCTGGGCCTCGGCGTCTCGGGGCCGCAGGTCTCCGAGGGCTGGTACGGCGTCAAGTTCGACAAGCCGCTCGCCCGCACCCGCGAGTACGTCGAGATCGTCCGCAAGGCGATGACGCGCGAGCGCCTCAGCTACGAGGGCGAGCACTGGACGCTCCCGCTCCCGGACGGCCCGGGCAAGCCCATCAAGCTCACCGTCCACCCGCAGCGCGAGCACATCCCGCTCTACATCGCCGCGATCGGCCCCAAGAACCTGGAGCAGACCGGCGAGATCGCCGACGGCGCCCTGCTGATCTTCCCCTCGGCCGAGCACCTTGAGGAGACCGCGATCCGTCACCTGCGCGCGGGCCGCGAGAAGGCGGGCAAGACGATGGACGGCTTCGACGTCGTCCCGACGGTGCCGCTCGCGGTGGGCGACGACGTCAGCGGCCTCGCGGACATGTTCCGCCCGTACACCGCCCTCTACGTGGGCGGCATGGGCAGCCGCAAGCAGAACTTCTACAACCAGCTCGCCCAGCGCATGGGCTACGAGAAGGAAGCGGCCGAGATCCAGGACAAGTACCTGTCCGGCGACAAGGAGGGCGCGGCGGCCGCCGTGCCGCGCGAGCTGATCGACTCGACCACGCTGCTCGGCTCCGTGGACCGCATCGCCGAACGGATGCAGGCCTACGCGGCCGCCGGGGCCACCACTTTGACGCTGGCGCCGGCCGGCTTCACGCTGGATGAGCGGATCGCGGCCCTGCGCGCGGGTACGCAGGCCCTGGAGCGCGCCGGGCTGGCGTAACCGGAGGAGAAGTTCTGCGGCCGTGGTGGGGGCTCGGGGGTCTTCCCCGCCACGGCCGTCACGGGGCACAACGCGTCATGGCGCCCCTCGGTTACGGCTCCGTCCGGGGCCAACTGTCCTTCGTTTGGCGGAGCTGTCCGCAGCAGCTGTTGCCATGCCCGCGCCACCGCATTTGACTTGCTCTTTGCGGAGGTTCGCGCGGAGGGCATGGAGGTGCCACTGATGCTTTCGGCCAGGAGTGTCTTCGAGGAGATCCTCGACAACGACGAGTCGTTCCAACTCTTCTGTTCCATCGCCGCCAGCGGTGAGACGCAGGGCGGCTGGGAGAACGGGCGCATCGCGGCGCTGCTCCCCGAGGGCCAGCGCGCCCTCACCGCCAAAGTCACCCGGCACGGCGCCGACGAGGACAAGCACGGGCGGATCTTCAACGCCCTGCTGAAGAAGCGCGGCCTCGAACCCGTCCCGGTCCCGCCCGAGACGGACTACACCATGCTCCTGGAGCGGCAGGGCATCGGCCTGGCGCACGACAAGCTCCGTCGTGAGGAGCCGCTGACCGAGCGGGATGTCGTCGTCTACCTCTCGCACAGCCGCGTCACCGAACAGCGCGCCGCCGACCAGATGGACATGCTGGTCACGTACTTCGGAGACCACCCCGAGGTCGGCAAGGCCATCAGGATGATCTGCCACGACGAGGAGAACCACCTCGCGTACTGCCACGAGGAGCTGCTGCGCCTGGCGGCGGCGGGACACGGGCGGACGATCCTGGACACCCTGCACGATTGCGCCCGAGCGGAGACGCGCGTGTACCGGGACGTGAGCGTCGCCGTGATGGGCCACATGGGACGCATCCTGAACTGGCCGAAGCCCAAGGCCGCGGCGCTCGCCTCGGGCGTCAACGCCCTCTACGCGTTCGAACGGCTCGGCGGCTGGCGGCGGATGGTGTCCCTGAAGATGCCCCAGCGGCGCGACGCCCTCGGCGGGACGGCCACGTCGGCGGCCGAATTCGCGTGACCCCGCCGCCCGACAGCCCCTAGAGCCAACCGCGGCGCTTGAACAGCCGGTAGAGGAAGAACTCGATCGCGACCATCAGCAGGATCACCGCCGGGTAGGACCACAGCCAGCGCAGCTCGGGCATGTGGTCGAAGTTCATGCCGTAGACCCCCGCGATCATCGTCGGGACCGCGGCCATGGCGGCCCACGCCGAGATCTTCCGCATGTCGTCGTTCTGCCGCACGCTCATCTGCGCCAGATGCGCGGAGAGGATGTCGGACACCAGGCGGTCGAGGCTGTCCACCCAGTCGTTCACGCGCGTCAGATGGTCGCTGACGTCCCGGAAGAACGGCTGGGCCGTGTCCTTCACGAAGGGCACGTCGGGCGCGAATGGACCCGTTCCGGAGAGCCGCATCATGGGCATCGCCAACGGTCCCGTGGCCCGGCGGAACTCGACGATCTGCCGCTTGAACCGGTAGATCCGCGACGCCGTGTTGCGGCTGCCCCCACTGTCCGGCGAGAAGACCTCAGCCTCCAGCTCCTCCAGGTCGGTCTGCAGCTCGCCCGCGACGTCCAGATAGTGGTCGACCGTGGCGTCGGCGACCGCGTACAGGACGGACGTGGGGCCGTGCCTGAGCATCTCGGGCTCCGCCTCCATGCGATGGCGTACGGCACCGAGCGGCGAGCCCTCGCCGTGCCGGACCGTCACCACGAAGGAGTCGCCGATGAAGACCATGACCTCGCCCGACGAGACGATGTCGCTGTCCGGCTCGTACACGACCGGCTTCAGGACCACGAACAGCGAGTCGTCGAACACCTCGAGCTTGGGCCGCTGATGCGCCTTCAAGGCGTCCTCCACCGCCAGCGGATGCAGCCCGAACTCCCTGCTGACCTCGTCGAACTCCGCCTCCGTCGGTTCGTGCAGGCCCACCCAGACGAAAGCGTCCCCCGCGGCACGTGCGTTGCCGAGGGCATCGGAGAAGTCCGCATCGCACTCGGTGCGGCGTCCGTCCCGGTACATCGCGCAGTCCACGATCACGGAGCGCATTCTTCCGAACCTCTGCTCGGGGCGCACCCCCTCAGCGGCTTAGGGTGGCCCGCATGCCCACGCTGATCCTCGTCCGGCACGGACGATCCACCGCCAACACCGCGGGTCTGCTCGCCGGGTGGACCCCCGGCGTGGCCTTGGACGAGCGCGGCGCCGCACAGGCCGCCGCGCTCCCCGGACGCCTCGCGGACCTGCCGCTCGCCGAAGTCGTCACGAGCCCGCTGCAGCGCTGCCAGGAGACCCTCGCACCGCTGCTCGCCGCACGGCAGGACCTTCGGGCGCACACCGACGACCGCATCGGGGAGTGCCACTACGGCGACTGGTCCGGCCGCAAGCTCGCCGAGCTGTCCGACGAGCCGCTGATGGAGGTCGTACAGCAGCATCCGTCGGCCGCCGCCTTCCCCGGCGGCGAGTCCATGCGCGCCATGCAGACACGGGCCGCCGAGGCGGTACGCGAGTGGAACGCGCGCGTGGAGCGCGACCACGGTCCCGACGCCGTCTACCTGATGTGTTCGCACGGCGACATCATCAAGTCCCTTGTCGCGGACGCCATCGGACTCCACCTGGACCTCTTCCAGCGCATCTCGGTCGAGCCCTGCTCCGTCACCGCCATCCGCTTCACGCGCCTGCGCCCCTTCCTCGTACGCCTGGGGGACACCGGCGACTTCGGGTCGCTCGCGCCCCGCACGGAGCCGTCCGGCGGCGACGCGGCGGTGGGTGGCGATGCGGGA
This sequence comes from Streptomyces sp. NPDC033180, assembly GCF_055577645.1. Lineage (NCBI taxonomy): Bacteria > Bacillati > Actinomycetota > Actinomycetes > Kitasatosporales > Streptomycetaceae > Streptomyces > Streptomyces sp. NPDC033180. The sequence goes on from NZ_JBVIPU010000004.1 coordinate 196,272, forward strand.
GCACCGTGATCGTCACCCGCAGTAGGGTGCAGTCGTCGCGCCGAACAGGCGCAAATGATCAACCGCAGTCGATCCCAATGGAGACAGGACGTGTCGCGTCAGGTGTTCCTCTACGACCCGCCGGAACGCTTCGTGGCCGGAACGGTCGGGCTCCCCGGACGGCGTACCTTCTTCCTCCAGGCCTCCGCAGGGGTCCGGGTGACCAGCGTCGCCCTGGAGAAGACCCAGGTGGCCGCGCTCGCCGAACGCATGGAAGAGCTGCTCGACGAGGTCGTGCGGCGCAGCGGCGGCAACGCCCCCGTGCCCGCTGTCGCGCCCACCGAGGTCGGTGACAGCGCGCCCCTGGAATCACCCGTCGAGGAGGAGTTCCGCGTCGGCACGATGGCGCTGGCCTGGGACGGCGACGAGGAGCGGATGATCGTCGAGGCGCAGGCTCTGGTCGAGCTGGACGCCGAGTCCGACGAGGATCTCGCGGAAGCCGAGGAAAGGCTTCTGCAGGACGAGGAGAACGGGCCGCCGATGCTGCGGGTGCGGCTCACCGGGGCGCAGGCGCGCGCGTTCGCCAAGCGTGCCCTCGACGTCGTGAACGCGGGGCGCCCGCCGTGCCCGCTGTGCAGCCTCCCGCTCGACCCGGAAGGACACGTATGCCCGCGGCAGAACGGATACCGGCGGGGCGCGTGAGTCCGGCCTCCGGCGCCGACGCCACGGCACTGCTCGCCCGGGGCGAGCTGACCGTCCGGGGACGGATCCGTGAGGCATCGAACGCGGTTCTCTACTGCTCCGTCGCGTACGAGGGCCAGGAAGCCGCCTGCGTCTACAAGCCGGTCGCCGGGGAGCGTCCCCTGTGGGATTTCCCCGACGGGACGCTCGCGCAGCGGGAGATGGCCGCGTACGAGGTCTCCGAGGCGACCGGGTGGGGCCTGGTGCCGCCCACCGTCCTGCGGGACGGGCCGCACGGTGAGGGCATGTGCCAGCTGTGGATCGAGGACTCGCAGGAGGAGGGGCCCGAGCTTCTCGCCCTCGTCGAGGGCGATGAGCCGTCCGAGGGCTGGAAGGCGATCGGCTTCGCCGACGTGGGGGAGGGGCGCACGGCGCTTCTCGTGCACGCGGACGACGAGCGGCTGCGGCGGCTCGCGGTGCTCGACGCGGTGATCAACAACGCTGACCGCAAGGGCGGGCACCTGCTGACCGCCGGGGAGCGCCTTTTCGGCATCGACCACGGGGTCACGTTCAACGCCGAGGACAAGCTGCGGACGCTGTTGTGGGGGTGGGCGGGGGAGCAGCTTTCCGCCGAGGCGGTGGGGGTGCTCGAGTCCCTGCGGGACGGGCTCGGCACGGGGGCGCCGCTGGCCCTGCGGCTGGGGAAGCTGATCACTGGGGCCGAGGTTGACGCGCTCCGCGCGAGGGTCGCTGCGCTGCTGATGTCCGGTCGGCATCCTGTGCCCGGCGGGGAATGGCCACCGATTCCTTGGCCCCCGGTCTAGTCGCTGCCCCGAGGCTTCGGCGTTGTGCCCACCCGTTCCGCCTTGCGGAACGCCTGCCCACAACGAAGGCGGCTTCCTGCTGCGGGGCAATCGGGTGGGTGGGTGGGAAAGATCCGCCGCGGAGCGGCGGCTTGATCGCGCCGCACAAGGCGACCCCGCCAGGCCCCCCACTCGTATGCGGACGCTCCGTCCGGTTAGGCTCATGGAATGCATGCCTGGCCCGCTTCTGAGGTCCCCGCCCTGCCTGGCAAGGGCCGCGACCTCCGGATCCACGACACCGCGACCGGTGGTCTTGTCACCCTTGACCCCGGTCCCGTCGCCCGTATCTACGTCTGCGGCATCACTCCGTACGACGCCACCCACATGGGTCACGCGGCGACCTACAACGCGTTCGACCTCGTGCAGCGCGTGTGGCTCGACACCAAGCGGCAGGTTCATTACGTCCAGAACGTGACCGACGTGGACGACCCGCTCCTCGAACGTGCCATCCGCGACGGCAAGGACTGGGTGGAACTCGCCGAGGGCGAGACCGCCCTGTTCCGCGAGGACATGACCGCCCTGCGACTGCTCCCGCCGCAGCACTACATCGGAGCCGTCGAGGCCATACCCGGCATCGTGCCGCTCGTCGAACGGCTCCGTGACATGGGTGCCGCCTACGAGCTGGAGGGCGACGTCTACTTCTCGGTCGACTCCGACCCCCACTTCGGTGAGGTGTCCGGACTCGACGCCGCCGCGATGAAGCTGCTCTCCGCCGAGCGCGGTGGTGACCCGGACCGTCCGGGCAAGAAGGACCCGCTCGACCCGATGCTCTGGATGGCCGCCCGTGAGGGCGAGCCGAGCTGGGACGGTGCCTCGCTCGGCCGTGGCCGCCCCGGCTGGCACATCGAGTGCGTGGCCATCGCCCTCGATCACCTGGGCATGGGCTTCGACGTGCAGGGCGGCGGCTCCGATCTCGCCTTCCCGCACCACGAGATGGGCGCCTCGCACGCCCAGGCGCTCACCGGTGAGCACCCCTTCGCCAAGGCGTACGTGCACGCCGGGATGGTCGCCCTGAACGGCGCGAAGATGTCCAAGTCCAAGGGCAACCTCGTCTTCGTGTCGAAGCTGCGGCGGGACGGGACCGACCCGGCCGCCATCCGCCTCGCGCTGCTGGCCCACCACTACCGCGCCGACTGGGAGTGGACCGACTCCGTCATGACCGAGGCCGTGGAGCGCCTCGGCCGGTGGCGTGCCGCAGTCTCGCGCCCCGACGGACCCTCCGCCGACGCCCTCGTCGAGGAGATCCGCGAGGCCCTCGCGAACGACCTGGACGCTCCGGCGGCGCTCGCCGCCGTGGACCGCTGGGCCGCCCGCCAGGACGCCGAGGGAGGCACGGACGAGGGCGCCCCCGGTGTCGTATCGCGTGCCGTGGACGCACTGCTCGGCGTCGCCCTGTAGCCACCGGCTCGCAGTAGTCACCGCTTCACCGAATGGGCCGCTCCCGGAAATCCAGGGAGCGGCCCATCAAAGTCCATGGCCATGACACCCGTTGACGCGCTAGACCACCGGCCATGAGATCACCCACCCGCTTCAGACGGGCGGCCGTCGCCGCCGCCCTGCTCGGCCTTCTCGCGGTGTTCGCCGGTCCCGGCGGCGGCGCCGCGCAGGCCGCCGACGATCCCGCGACCACGGTCGGGGACGTCACGGACTTCGCCGCCGACGGCTCCGTCTACCGCCTCGCCGCGGGCAAGGCCGAGGCTCGCGTCAGCTTCGTGTCGAAGGAGACCTTCCGGCTCGAACTGGCCCCTGAAGGCGACTTCACCGACCCCACCGGCAAGGACATCGTCCTGCCGCAGGGGGAGCCGCCCCGCACCAAGTGGGCCGACAAGGGCGACCGCTACGAACTCAGCACCTCCGAAGTGACCCTGCGCGCCTACAAGTCACCGCTGCGCTTCGCCCTGTACCGCGCCGACGGCACCCAGGTGTGGGCCGAGTCCAAGGGCCTGAGCTGGACGAAGGACGCCACCACACAGAGCCTGGCCCGCGGCGCCGACGAGCAGTACTACGGCGCCGGAATGCAGAACGGGCGCGGCAACACCTCGCACCGCGGCAAGAAGGTCGAGGTGAGCGTCGACTACAACTGGGACGACGGGGGCCACCCCAACTCCGTGCCCTTCTACTTGTCTTCGGAGGGCTACGGCGTTTTCCGGAACACCTACGCCCCCAACACCTACGACTTCGCCGAGCCGGTGACGGCCACCGCCAAGGAACAGCGCTTCGACGCCTACTACTTCGCGGGGCGCGGCAGCGACGCCGCCAAGGACGTCATCGGGCAGTACACGAAACTCACCGGGAAGCCCTTCCTGCCACCCATCTACGGGTTGGAGATCGGTGACGCCGACTGCTATCTCCACAACGCCAACCAGGGCGAACGGCACACCCTGGACTCCCTGAAGGTCGCCGACGAGTATCTGAAGCACGACATGCCGAACGGCTGGATGCTCGTCAACGACGGCTACGGCTGCGGCTACGAAGACCTCGCCGAGACCGCCAAGGGCCTCCAGGACCGCGACATGCAGCTCGGCCTGTGGACCGAGGACGGCCTCGACAAGATCGCCGAACAGGTCAGGGCAGGACAGCGCGTCGCCAAACTCGATGTCGCCTGGGTCGGCGACGGCTACAAGAAGGCGCTCGACGGCTGCAAGGACGCCTACAAGGGCATCGAGGACAACAGCGACGCCCGCGGCTTCACCTGGGCCCCCGAGAGCTGGTCGGGCGCCCAGCGCTGCGGAGTGCAGTGGTCCGGCGACCAGAGCGGCAGCTGGGAGTACATCCGCTGGCAGATACCGACGTACGCGGGCGCGACCATGTCCGGCCTCGCCTACACGACCGGTGACGTGGACGGCATCTTCGGCGGCAGCGCCAAGACGTACGTACGCGATCTGCAGTGGAAGTCGTTCCTGCCCGTCACGATGACGATGGACGGCTGGGCGGCCACCGACAAGCAGCCCTTCCGGCACGGGGAGCCGTACACCTCCATCAACCGCAAGTACCTGAAGCTGCACGAGTCGCTGCTGCCCTACTTCTACTCCTACGGCCACGAGGCGACGAAGACGGGCGTCGGCGCCGTGCGCCCGCTGGCCCTCGAATACCCCGACGACCCGAAGGCCGCCACCGACACCGCCAAGTACGAGTTCCTGGCGGGCGAGGACTTCCTCGTCGCGCCCGTCTACAAGGACACCACTGTCCGGGACGACATCTACCTCCCCAAGGGGACGTGGACCGACTACTGGAGCGGCCGTACGTACCAGGGGCCGACCACCGTCGACGGCTACAGCGCACCCCTCGACACCCTGCCGCTCTTCGTCAAGGGCGGTGCCACGGTGCCGATGTGGCCCGGCGGCATCAGGTCCTACAAGGACCGCACCGCCCACTCGCCCCTCGCCTGGGACATCCACCCGCAGGGCAGGTCCTCCTTCGAGCTGTACGAGGACGACGGCGAGACCCGCCAGCACCGCGCCGGCAAGTACGCCACCCAGCGCGCGGACGTCGAAGCGCCCCGCTCCGGCGCCGGCGACGTGCGGGTGCGGATCGGCGCGAGCAAGGGGGAGTTCAGCGGCAAGCAGGCCGAGCGGCCGTACGCGTTCACGCTGCACACCGGGGACGCGCCGAGCCGGGTGGAACTGAGCGGTGACAGGCTGCCGAGGCTGACCACGAAGACGGCGTACGAAAAGGCGTCCCAGGGCTGGTTCTACGACCGGGACGACCGGGGCGGCGTCGTCAAGGTGAAGACACCCGCGCTCCGTACGGACCGGGCCTTCGAGATCGAGCTCGACGACACCAGCGCGGTCGGCGGCGCGGTGCCAGGCGCGAGCGCCACGCTGAGCGCCACCGCCGGACAGGAGCTCGGCGCGGGATCAGCGGGCAAGGTCGCCGTCGACGTCACCGCGGGGACGCGGGACGCCACCGGCGTCGACGTCACGCTGGACGTGCCGAAGGGCTGGACCGCGGGCACCGTCCACGCCGACCGCGTCGCGGCGGGCACCACCCGCCGCGTCGAGGTCGCCGTCACCCCGCCCAAGGACGCCGAACCCGGCGAACAGCCGCTGACCGCGACGGCCCGATACCGCGCGGCAGGCCAGGACCGCACCGCCACCCAGCGGATCGCGGTCGCCGTCATGCCTCCGGCGCCGACGGCCGACGCCTGGGCGAGCGACATGGTGTGGCTCAGGTCGGCCAACGGCTACGGGCCCGCCGAACGCGACCGCAGCAACGGCGAGTCGGGGGCCGACGACGGCCACACGCTGACCCTCGCCGGGAAGACGTACGAGAAGGGGCTCGGCACGCACGCCGACTCCGCCATCGAGGTCTACACAGGCGGGCAGTGCACGAGGTTCACCGCCGACGTGGGCATCGACGACGAGATCAACGGCTATGGAGAGGTCGCCTTCTCGGTCGAGGCCGACGGCAGGGTGCTGTGGACCTCGCCCGAGGTGACGGGCGCTTCGGCGACCGTGCCGGTCGATGTCGACGTGAGCGGGGCCCGGCACGTGGAACTGAAGGTGACCGACACCAACGGCTCCAAGAGCGGGGACCACGGGGACTGGGCAGCGGCGAAGTTCAGCTGCGCGTGAACCGGTTGTCGGCAGGGGCGGCTTCCTCGCGGATGCCGCCCCTGCCGCATTCGCTCTGGTCAGTCCTCGGAGGAATCAGCGGGTCCGGATTCGCCGCTGCTCTCTTCGTCCGGTCCTGTTCCCGCACCCGTCCCGGGGCCCGCTCCCGTACCCGACCCGGCTCCCGGTTCCGTGTCCGGGCGCGTCTGCGGCTTCGGGGGCCGTGTGCGATCGCCGCCGGGGGTGTCGCGCAGGTACGGGGCCGCGTCGCCGCCCTCCGTGGCGTGGCCGCCGGGCTGCGGCGGACCGCCGCCGTCGCGCCGCCGCAGATAGCGCTCGAACTCGCGGGCGATCGCCTCGCCGGTCGCCTCCGGCAGCTCGGCCGTGTCCCGGGCCTCCTCGAGCGACTGGACGTACTCGGCGACCTCGCTGTCCTCGGCCGCCAGCTGGTCGACGCCCACCTGCCAGGCGCGTGCGTCCTCGGCGAGATCGCCCAGCGGAATCCGCAGGCCGATGAGGTCTTCGAGACGGTTCAGGAGCGCCAGCGTCGCCTTCGGGTTCGGCGGCTGCGAGACGTAGTGCGGGACGGCCGCCCACAGGCTCACCGCGGGGACACCCGCGTGTGTGCAGGCCTCCTGCAGGATGCCGACGATGCCCGTCGGCCCTTCGTACTTCGTCTCCTCCAGGTCCATCGTGCGAGCCAGGTCCGGGTCGGAGGTGACGCCGCTGACCGGGACGGGGCGGGTGTGCGGGGTGTCCCCGAGCAGTGCGCCCAGGATCACCACGAGCTCCACGCCCAGCTCGTGGGCGAAGCCCAGGATCTCGTTGCAGAACGACCGCCAGCGCATCGACGGCTCGATCCCGCGCACCAGCACGAGGTCGCGCGGCTTGTCACCGCCCACGCGGACGACCGAGAGCCGGGTCGTCGGCCAGGTGATCTTGCGGACGCCGCCTTCCAGGAAGACCGTGGGGCGGTTGACCTGGAAGTCGTAGTAGTCCTCGGCGTCAAGGGCCGCGAAGACCTCGCCCTTCCACTCCTTGTCGAGGTGCGCGACCGCGGCGGAGGCGGCGTCGCCGGCGTCGTTCCAGCCCTCGAACGCGGCCACCATGACCGGGTCGACCAGCTCGGGTACCCCCTCGAGCTCGATCACCCAGGCCTCCTTCCGACGTCCTTTACGTACGCCCCAACCTTACGGCGTCCGGCGGGGCCCTCCGCAGCCCCCTTGCACGGGCTTCGATGACCGGATCACTGCCCCGCGGGAGGTCCGCGCACTCCTTCGGCGCCCGCGCTTCACAGCGTCGAGCGCAGCCACTGCTCCACGCTCGCGATGTGCACCGTCGCCCAGGACCTGGCCGCCTCCGCGTCGCGGTCGCGCAGCGCGGTGAGGATCGCGCGGTGCTCGTGCAGGGTGCGGCTGACGGCGTCCTCCTGCGTGAGGCCGCGCCAGACGCGGGCCCGGGTGGTGGGTCCCGAGAGGCCGTCGAGGAGCGAGCAGAGCACCGAGTTGCCGGACGACTGCACGATGCCGCGGTGGAACTCCAGGTCGCAGGCGACCAGTTCCTCCACCGACGGGGCCGCCCCGAGGGCGTCCAACTGAGCCGTCAGGACGTCGAGTTCGGCCTCGGTGATGTGGACGCTGGCCATCGCGGTGGCCGCCGGTTCCAGGATGCGGCGCACCGCGAGGAACTCCAGGACCGTGTCGTCGCGGTGGAAGTCGACGACGAAGCTGAGGGCTTCGAGCAGGAGCTGCGGGTCCAGGCTGGTGACGTAAGTGCCGTCGCCCTGTCGTACGTCGAGGATGCGGATCAGCGAGAGGGCGCGCACCGCCTCGCGCAGCGAGTTGCGGGAAAGTCCCAGGTCGGCGGCGAGTTCACTTTCTTTGGGCAACCGGTCGCCGGGGCGCAGCGCACCGGAGACGATCATGCCCTTGATCTTTTCGATGGCTTCGTCGGTGACAGCCATGGGGACCTCGCCTCGCAAGAACGGAAGACATCCGATGTATCGGATGATTATGGCCCGTTCCTGGGCTGCCGTACATGTAGGTCCGCCGAATACGTACTTCTCTCAGGGCTAAGATTTCCGTACTGACCGCGGGACGGGCGAGAGGGAGGCTACGGCACATGGCCGGGAAGAAGTCGGCGGGGGCCCAGCGGGACGCGGTCGCATCGATCATCGAGGACTGGGCGAGGGAACGGCCGGAGCTGGACACCTCGCCCCTTGAGGTGCTCGCGCGGCTGCACCGGACCTTCCTGCGCTACAACACCAGGCTCACCACGGCGATCGAGCGGCACGGCCTCGCGGTCGCCGGATTCGACGTGCTGACCGCGCTGCGCAGGGCCGGGGCGCCCTACCGCCTCACGGCGGGCCAGCTCGCCGACTCCGGTCTCGTCTCGTCCGCCGGGGTGACACTGCGTATCGACCGGCTGGAGAAGGACGGCCTGATCGTGCGCGAGCGCGACGCGGAGGACCGCCGCGTCGTCTACTCACGGCTCACCGATACGGGCCTCGCCAAGATCGACGAGGTGTTCGCCGAGCATCTCGACAACGAACGCCGGATGCTCGACGGACTCTCCCCGGCCGAGTGCCGCCAGCTTGCACGCCTGATGTCCAAGCTGGAGCGCTCCATCACCGAATCCGACGAACCTCAGGAAGCAGATGCCTGAGCGTCACGAGCCGGATGCCTGAGCCTCACGAACCAGACGCCTGAGCCTCCGCTTCCGCGCGGTACATCCGGCGCAGCCGGACCACGCCCAGGTCGTGCTGGTAGAGGTTCTCGCGCTGGTCGGCGTCGGCGGGCATCGCCTCCAGCATCACCCGGTCCTGTTCGAGGACCTGCCAGTGGCGCTCCTCGATGAGGGTCTTGTAGAGGAAGCGCCAGGTGTCGCGCTGCCAGCCCTGGACGCGGCGGTAGCGCCAGAAGAAGACACCGGTGCGGTTCTCGTCGACCGGGCAGACCATGCCGACGATCCCGAACGGGCCGCCGGGCCCGGCCGACGGCGGGTACGGAATGGTCAGGTCCACCCAGTCCACGCCGGTGCGGCACAGCTCCACCCAGTCGAAGTTCACGCCCCGCTGATCGGTCTTCTCGAAGAAGTAGCCGCGGTCCGTCTCCCGGATGCGGAACTTGGCGGTGGTGTCGCCGTCGTACATCGTGTGCGACTCGTGGTGCAGGAAGGCGCCGTGCATCGGGTCGAGGAGGTTCTCCACCGCGAACCGCCAGGGGCCGTTCCACTCCGCGTAACAGAGGATCGCGTCGACATCGGGGTCGGTGAGCGGCTCGGGCAGCGTCAGTTCGGTCGGCTCCGGATGCCGCTCGTCACCGAAGTACGCGAGGATCGCGCCGCCGATCTCCCGCACGGGCAGCGACGTGACGAGCTTCTTGCCCTCCAGGTTGCAGCCGGGCAGGCCCGGTACGGAGGAGACGGTGCCGTCGGTCTCGATCTCCACGCCGTGGTACCAGCAGGCCACCCGGTCACCGAGGTGTTTTCCCAGGGAGAGGGGTGCCCCGCGGTGCGGGCAGCGATCGGCGAGCATCGACAGGGCGCCGTCGGAGCGCCGGAAGAGCAGCCACTGCTCGCCGAGGGCGGTGACCTTGCGCATGGCGCCGGGGGCGACGAAGTCCGAGGGGACGACGGGGTGCCACTGGTTGCGCAGGCCGGTGGCGTAGATGTGGTCGGCGGAAGCGGTGAGGCCGACGCGGGGGGTCAGGGTGGTCATCGAGGTCACGCTCCCAGTCGGTTCATCTCGGCGCGGAAGGACTCTTCGGTCCACTGGGCGCCGTCGGGCGCGTGAACCTGACGGGCGTTCAAGCCACGTATGACATCGACGAGTTCATGACCGTCCTTGGTGAACACCTCTTCGAGGGTGGCGGCGAGCTTGTGCTCGTAGGGGGTCGGCTCGTGTGTCCGGGACTGGTGGATGTCCAGGTACGGCCAGGTGGTGGTCACTGTTGCCTCCGATGGGGAATCACAGGTCGAGGACGAGGCGGCCGGACGCGCAGCGCGAGACGCAGATCATCATCGATGCGTTCGCCGCGTGCTCGGCCTCGTTGAGCAGGAAGTCGCGGTGGTCGGGCGTGCCGTCGAGCACACGGGTCTCGCAGCTGCCGCAGATGCCTTCCTGGCAGGAGCTGTTGACGTTCAGGCCCGCGGCCTCGGCGGCCTGAAGGATGGATGTGTCGGCGCCCACGGTGAGGGTGCGTCCCGAGGCGCGGCACTCCACCTCGAACGTGGAGTCGTCCCCGGTCCGCTCCACGACAGGTGCGGAGAACCGCTCCACGCGCAGCCGGTCCGCCGGGCAGAGGGCCTCGACGGCCGCGAGCAGCGGCTCGGGGCCGCAGCAGTACACGAGCGCGCCGTCGGGCAGTCCGTCGAGGGCTGCCGCGAGGTCGATGTGCCCGTGCTCGTCCTGCGGCACGACGGTCACATCGCCGTCGAGTGAAGCCAGTTCATCGGTGAATGCCATCGACCCCCGGTTGCGTCCGCCGTAGACCATGCGCCAGCCGGCCCCGCGCCGCGCGGCCTCACGGGCCATGGCGAGGATCGGGGTGACGCCTATGCCGCCCGCGATGAACAGATAGCCGGGCGCGTCTTCGAGCGCGAAGTGATTGCGCGGCTCGGAGGCGGTGACCGTCTGGCCGGGCCGCAGCCCGGTGTGCACGTGCCGCGAACCGCCGCGCGAGGAGGTCTCGTTGAGAACGCCGATGCGGTACGCGGAGGTGTTCCGCGGGTCGCCGCACAGGCTGTACTGGCGTACGTGGCCGCCGGTGTGGAGGTCGAGGTGCGCGCCCGGGGTCCAGGCGGGCAGCGGCTTGCCGTCCGGATGGGCGAGCTCGACGGAGAGGACTCCGTCCGCCTCCCACGTCATACGGCGTACCAGCAGCGTGAGTTCGCTCTCAGTCATGGTGGACCCTCCTCACTGGCCGGGGATCTTGACGGGCGGGGTGAACGGGTTCTTCATCGGTCCGAGGAGGGCCAGGTCGACCTCGACGAGGGTCGGCCCGTCGGAGGCGACGGCGTGGCTGATCACGGGCTGCGCGTGCTCCTCGGCGGCGATCCTGGCGTAGGCCAGCCCGCAGGCCCGGGCGAGCAGTTCGAAGTCGGGCGTGGCGAGATCGACACCCGACCGGCGCTCGCTGTAGCGGTCCTGCATGTTGCGCAGCACGCCGTAGCCGCCGTCGTTGAAGACGATGAGGGTCAGCCGGGGGCGCTCCTGAGCGAGCGTGAGCAGTTCGCCCAGATGGACGGCGAGGCCGCCGTCCCCCGCGAGGACGACGGTGGGCGCGTCGGGCCGTGCGAGTGCCGCGCCGATACCCATGCCGAGCCCCTGTCCGATGCCGCCGCCCCGCGGGAAGACGTTGTCGCGGGGGTCGTACATCTCCAGGAGCCGGTTGCCCCAGCTGCTGGACGGGATGGTCACGTCGCGGGCGACGACCGCCTCGCGGGGCAGCGCGGCACGGATGGCGTCGCAGATCGCGGCCTGCGGGCCGATGTTGTCGTGCAGCGTGGCGCGGACCTCCTCGCGGACGGCGGCCACCTGCCGGGTCCAGCTCTCGTCGGCCCGCCGCGCGCCGGGCAGCAGGGCCGCGAGCACGTCGGGAGCGTGACCGTGCAGGGCGTGCCGCACCGGGTACACGCGGCCGAGCGCGTCGGCGTCGATGTCGACCTGGATGTGCGCTGGGGGGAGCGCGAGTCCGTAGTCGGCGGTCTCGTTGGACCGGAAGTGCGTGCCGATGGTCAGGAGCAGGTCCGCCTCGGCCAAGAGGGCGCGGACTGCCGGGGTGGTGGCGAAGTTCCCGATGACCTGCGGGTGGTCCTCGGGCACCGCGCCCCGGCCGGAGTTGGAGGTGAGCAGTCCCGCGCCGGTGGCGTGCAGCAGCGCGGCCAGCTCGGCACGTGCACGGGTGGCGCCGCCGCCGGCCCAGATGAGGGGACGTTCGGCGGACGCCAACATGGCCCGAGCGGCGGTGAGTTCGGACGTGGCGGGTGTGGGGTGGGCCTGTGCCGCGATCCCGGGGAGGCCGGGGGCCCACCGGCTCTCGGTCCGCACGGCGGCCTGCGGGGCGCCGGACGGAACATCGTCAGAGGCGGAGGCGTGCTGTGTCCTGCCGGACGGCTGGCCGGGCGGCTCATTCTCCGGTGCTGGTGCTGGTGCTGGTGCTGGTGCCGGTGCTGGTGCTGGTGCCGGTGCTGGTGCTGGTGCTGGTGCCGGTTTTCGGGGCGGAGCGGTCGTGTGCCGCTCGGCTTCCGCCGGAGTCGGCGAGGCGTGCTGTGTGCCGGGAGTCGGAAGCGCTGCCCCCGCGATCGTCGGCGCCGCGTCCGTCTGGGCCGCGTACTGCAGATCCACCGGCCACTCCACGCTCGCCGGGCCGCACGGGTCCGTCAGCGCGGACCGTGCCGCCTCGCGCAGGATCAGGCCCGCGGTGTCCGTCGACGGAACGGTAGCCGCGTACCTGGAGACCGCCCTGAGCATGCCCAGCTGGTCCTTGGTCTCGTGGATGAAGCCGCGGCCGCTGCCCAGGAATGCGCTCTCCACCTGGCCGGTGACGTGCAGGACGGAGGTGCCCGCGCTCAGCGCCTCGACCAGGCTCCCGGCGGCGTTGCCCGCGCCCGTCCCCGTAGAGGTGAGCGCACAGCCGAGCGAGCCGCGCGCCCGGCCGTAGGCGTCGGCCGCGTTCACGGCGGTCGCCTCGTGGCGTACCGGAACGAAGCGCAGCTCCCGGTCGACCGCCTCGACCAGCGGCAGGTTGTGCACGCTGACGATGCCGAAGACCGTGTCGATACCGAGTTCCCGCAGGACGGCGACGAGGAGATCACCGCCGGTGGCGTAATGCGTGGGTGGCGTGGATGGCATGGGTGAGCTCCTCAGAGGATTCCGCGGCCGACGCCGCCGCAGACGTCGATGCTGGTGCCGGTGGTGTACGAGGCGCGGGGCGAGAGCAGCGCGACGATCGCGTACGCGACCTCCTCCGCGCGGCCGAGCCGGCCTAGAGCGATGCCGCGGTCCGCCGCAAGCTCCGCCTGCCAGTCCTCGTACGACAGACCCGAATCGGCGGCCGCGTGGCGGCGGGTCCACTGACCGGTGTCGATCAGGCCCAGGCAGACCGAGTTGACGCGGATGCCCTCCGGGGCGAGCTCCGTGGCAAGGGACTTGGACAGGTTGAGGATGCCCGCGCGTGCCGCGCTGGTGGTGATGAGCCGGGGCTCGGGCTGCTTGGCGAGGACCGCGTTGACGTTCACGACGCTCGCCGCGTCCGACGCCGCCAGGTGCGGGCGGGCCGCGCGCAGGGGGTTGAGCACACCGGCGAACTTCAGCTCGAGCTCGTCGCGCCAGTCCTCGGCGGTCGAGTCGTCCAGGCCCTTCATGCGGGACTGACCCGCGTTGTTGACTAGCCCGTCGAGCGAGCCGAAGGTGTCGGCCGCGCGCTCGGTGAACTCCGTTACGGCGTCCGCGTCGCGCACGTCGCACACGCCCGTGAGGAGGCGGTCGCCACCGCCGAGCCCGGCCGCCGCCTCGGCCAGCCGGTCGGCGTCACGCCCGCAGGTCGCGACGCGCGCGCCCTCGTCGAGCAGGGCGCGGACCGTGGCCAGGCCGACGCCCGAGCTGCCGCCGGTGACCAGGACGGTCCGGTCGGAGAGGCCCAGATCCATAACTAGAAGCTCCGATACGTCAGTTCATGGTGAAGCCGCCGTTGACGGCGATCACCTGTCCGGTGAGATAGCGGGACTCCTCGGAGAGGAGGAAGGAGACGAGACCGACGAGGTCGTCCGGCTGCTGCGGGCGTGAGATCGCCCGATTGCCCCGGTAGAGCGCGTGCCGCTCGACCGGCACCGTCTCGGTGGCCTCGACCTCGGTGAGGCCCGGAGCCACCGCGTTGACGGTGATCCCCTTGTCGCCGAGCTCACGCGCCATCGCCCGGGTCAGCGCGATGACCGCGCCCTTGGAGGCGATGTAGTGGGCCAGCCGCGGCGATCCGTAAAGGGCGGCGTCCGAAGCGACGTTGACGATCCGCCCGGGGGAGCGGAAGAGCGGGTGCAGGGCCTTGGCGACCAGCCACGGGCTGCGGGCGTTGACCGCCATCAGGCGGTCCCACACCTCGATGTCGATGTCCTGGAACTCCTTGCCGCCGACCCCGTTGGCGAGCGCGGCATTGTTGACCAGGCCGTACACCGGGCCCAAGTCGCCTACGAATGAGGCCAGTTCGTCGACCGACGCCGGGTCCGCCACATCGCACCGTACGAAATGTGCGTCCAGTCCCTCCGCACGGAGACCGGCGGCGGCCGCACCGCCCCGCACAGCGTCCACCTCGGCGACGACGACCCGGAAGCCGTCCTCGCCCACCCGGCGGGCCATGGCGAGGCCAAGGCCACGGCCCGCGCCGGTGACGACGACGGTGCGGTCGTCGGTCACGCGGTCGTCAGTCACGGGTGACGCCGTGCATGGGCGAGTGCTCGGGGTAGGTCGGCACCTGCGGCTTCCGCGTGCCGATGACGACGCAGAAGAGCGCGTCGGTGTCGCCCTCGTTCTTGAGGGACCGTGCCACGCCCGCCGGGACGACGATCATGTCGCGGTAGCCGAGCGTGCGGTACTCGACCTCGTCGGCGCCCCGGTGGATGCCCACCTTGACCTGCCCCTCCAGGACGAAGAAGGCTTCTTCGACGTCGTGGTGGGTGTGCTCGGGACCCTCGGCGCCGGGCGGCAGCAGCATGTTGGAGAAGGTGAAGCCGCCCGACGGCAGGATGCGGCTGTCGTTCTCGTGGTTGCCGGTGGCGCCGGAGCCGACGTAACGGATCTGGCCGCGGCGGTACTGCGGACCCGCCTTCTCCTGGAAGGACAGCGTGCTGAAGTCCGCGACACGGGACTCCTTGGTGGCGATCAGTGAGTCGGTGTACTTGCCGAGGTCGCCGCCGTTGTCGTACTCGGTGGTGGTCAGAGGCATGAGGGGGCTCCTTCTCAGAGGTGTTCGGGGATGCGGGCGGTGATGCGGAGGTGGGAGAGGACCCAGGCGTTGAAGGCCTCGGGCCGCTCCTGGTTGGCCAGGTGGCCGGCGTCCTTGACGACCACGTAGGCGGCCTTGTGCAGGGCCCCGGCGATGGCCTGCGAGGCCTCGACGCCGGTGACCCGGTCCTGGTCGCCGCAGAGGACGAGGGCGGGAGCGGTGATGGAAGGGATCTCGGGGCGCAGATCGGCGCAGGCCATGGACTCGGCGGCGTACGCGTATCCGGGCAGGCGCACCGACGCTGCCATGGTGTCGACGACGCGCCGGACGAGCTGAGGGGGTGCGTCAGACGACACGAGCCGGGGCCCGCGCCGCCCGGCGAACTCCCGCGGCCCGAGCTCCGCGAGCTCGGCGGCCCGCTGCCGCATGGCGTCGGCCTTCGCGGGATCGGTGCCGGAACCGGCGCTGGAGTCCGCGACGATCAGTGAATCGACGAGCTCGGGATGCCGGGCCGCGAGGCGCAGCGCGATCACGCCGCCCCACGAGACGCCGAGGACATGGGCGCGCGCGCCGCGCTCCCGGATGAGGCCGGCCGCCGCGTCGGCGAAGCCGTCCAGATCCAACAGCCCCTTCGGGTCAGCGGACTTGGCGTACCCGGGAGCGTCCCAGGCCGCGACCCTCACGTACGCGGACAGCTCGGCGAGCTGCGGTGCGAAGGCGGCGGAGGAGGAGCCGATGCCGTGCAGGCAGAGCAGCAGCGGCCCGGCGGAGCCCGCCTCCTCGACGTGGATGGCATCGGCCGTCACAGGATCTGCCCCGTCCGCCCCGCAAGCGCCGCCAGGCTGCGCAGGACCGCGTACGGCACGACCTGGCTGGTCGCCGGGTTGCCCGGGTCCGGCAGATGCGCGACCTCGAAGCGGTACGTACCGTGCGCGCCGGACGCCTCGATGACGTGCCGGGTGCGGTGGGCGCCGGGGTCGGCGACGACCCGGACCCGCACAGCGTCCAGGTCGCCGACGGCGAGAGCGACCGACGCCGCGACGTTCGTCGACTTGGGGAACTTCACCGGGACGTCGCGCGCGGTCCCGGACATGACCTCGACCGGACCGGTGGCCGCCCGCATCCGGGACAGCAACTCCGGGCCCATCCACGGCTGTTCGAGCGTGGAAGGCAGCTTCGTGGTCGTGAGCCGCACCTCGTCGAGCGGCCCGAGCGAACGCACCGCCTGAAGCAGATCGAGCCCGCCGACCGCGCCCCCCGTGAAGTACACCCGGCCGGGTCCCGCGGCCAGGAGCCGCTTGGAGAGCTCCTCGTCGGTCAGCGCGCCGGTCGAGGCGATCAGCAGATCGGTCCCGGAGGCGAGAACACGCTCGCCCCATTCCCGTACGACCCCTTGGCCCGCCGCCTCGACGATGAGATCGCAGCGCTCCATGGCCTCGTCGAAGGAGACCTGCGGGGCGGGTGCGCTCTCGCCCAGCGGACGGTTGTCGACCAGGCACGTCAACTCGGCGCCGGTGACGCGCTGTTCGGCCAGCGCGGTGCCCACGACCCGCCCGATCGCGCCCCAGCCGACGATGCCTACCTTGCGTACGCGCGTCATACCTGAACCTCCGGGTGGTGTCGGGGGGAGAGGGGGCCGGGGTCGGGCGTCCCCGCCATGCGGCAGCGGATCTCCTTCGACGGCGGCCCGGCCGTCCCCCACAGGTCGGACAGCTCGGGCACCCGCCGCCAGACCCTGGCGATCCACGTGTCCTCGACGATCTGCGCGACCTCGGAGGTGTACTCGCAGACGAGTCCGGAGGGGTCGGTGAAGTAGGAGAAGGTGTTGTTGCCCGGGCCGTGCCGTCCGGGCCCCCACTGCGGGTCGATGCCGTGGTGCCTGAGCCGACCGAGGCCCCGCATGAAGTGGTCGACCGAACTCATCTCGTACGCGACGTGATTGAGCGAGGCCCACTGAGCCTGGTTGAAGGCGATGCAGTGGTGGTCGGCGTTGCAGCGCAGGAAGGCCATCTGGTGCTCGGACCAGTCGGAGACGCGAAGACCGAGGACGTCGCGGTAGAAGGCGACGGAGGCGTCGATGTCCGCCGTGTTGAGCACCGCGTGCGTGACGCCGACCGGCACGGCGCCGTCCGGGCCGCGCGGCGCGACCGCGTGGACTTCGGCGCTGATCTCGATCACGCGGTGTTCGGGGTCGGTGAAGCGGAGGCCGTAGCCGCCGCCGACCTGGTCGAGGGGGCCGGGCCCGGCGACCGGTGTGATGCCGCGTGCGAGCAGCCTGCGGGCGGCCTCGTCGACCTCGGCGGGTGTGCCCACCGCGAAGGAGAGTCTGCCGAGGCCCGTGCGGTCGGCGCGGGTCAGCTGGAGGGCGTGGTGTTCGGCGCCGGTGCCGCGCAGCCAGGCGGCCGTGCCGCGCTCGGACTCGACGGTCTCCAGGCCCCAGACCTCCTGGTAGAAGTCGGCCGCCTCGGTGAAGGAGGGGGTGAGGAGCTCGACGGAGCGCAGGGCGCGGAGCCGGGCGATCGGGGGACGGGGGGTTTGGGGTCGGGGCATGACCTGCTCCAGAGGTCCGGAGGTACGGGGTTCAGTTGGCCCAGGGGAGAGGCGCGTCGGAGAGGCCCCAGTACAGGGACTTCTGGCGCTGGTAGGCGCGGATGCCTTCGCGGCCCTTCTCGCGGCCGAGACCGCTCTCCTTCATGCCGCCGAAGGGCGTGGCGATGCTGAACTGCTTGTAGGTGTTGATCCAGACCGTGCCCGCGTCGACGCGGCGCGCGATCCGCCAGGCGGCCCGGTGGTCACGGGTCCAGATGCCACAGGCGAGGCCGTGGACACTGGAGTTGGCCTGCCGCACGAGATCGTCCTCGCCGTCGAAGGGCAGCGCGACCAGGACGGGCCCGAAGATCTCCTCCTGGCAGGTGCGCGAGGAGTTGGGGAGCCCGTCCAGGACGGTGGGCAGGTAGTACGCCCCGCCGCGGTACTCCGCACCGTCCGGCACGCCGCCACCGCACAGCACCCGAGCACCTTCCTCGCGCGCGAGATCGACGTACGAGGCGACGGAGTCCCGGTGCTCGTGGTGGACGAGGGGGGCGACCTGGGTGTCGGCACAGGTGCCGGGCCCGACCCGCAACTTCCGCACGCGCTCCACGAGTTCGCCGACGAACTCCTCGTACAGCTCGCGTGCGACGAAGAGCCGTGACCCGGCGACGCAGGACTGACCGCTGGAGGAGAAGATCCCGAACATCACCCCGGCCAGGGCCTGTTCGACGTCGGCGTCGGCGAGGACGACCGTCGGCGACTTGCCGCCCAGTTCGAGTGAGACCGGCATCAGCTTCTCGGCCGCGGCGTGGGCGAGCGTCCGGCCGGTACGCGTGCCGCCCGTGAAGGTGACCTTGCCGACGCGCGGATCGCGGACGATCGCGTCCCCGACGACGCTGCCGCGGCCGGTGAGGACAGAGAGTAGACCGGCCGGGAGACCGAATTCCGCCAAGGCGCCGCTGATCAGGCGGCCGAGCGCGAGCGAGACGAGCGGGGTCCACTCGGCGGGCTTGAGCAGGACCGCGTTGCCGCCCGCGAGCGCCGGTGCGAGCTTCTGGGCGTCGCTGGCGACGGGGGAGTTCCAGGGGTTGATCGCGCCGACCACGCCGATCGGCTCGTACACGCTCATCGTCACGTAGTCGCCGCGCGAGGGAGTGAGCGTCTCCTCGGCGGTCTCCAGGGCGGCGGCGGTGTAGCGGAAGGTGGCCGCCGCGCTGCCCACCAGGGCGCGGGTCTCGGTGAGCGCCTTGCCGGTGTCGGCTGTCTGCAGGGCCGCGAGGTCGTCCGCTGACGCCTCGATCAGCTCGGCGACGCGGTGCAGGAGCAGGGCACGCCGGTGGGGCAGGAGGCCCTGCCAGCGCGGGTCGGCGGCGGCCGCCGCCGCTCCCCGAGCCGCTTCGGCGACCTCGTCGAGGGAGACGGCGTGGACCGTGGCGAGGACGCGGCCTGTGGCGGGGTCGACGGTGTCGGCCGGGGCGCCCGCGCCGCGACGCCACTCGCCCGCGATGAGCGCCTCGTCGGCAGGGATGCGGGGCATGGGGCCTCCTTGCGTGCTGTGTCCGGGCCGAACCACCGGGTGTTCCAAGCGAGTTCCGGATGCTCTTCGGTAAGCGCTAGAAATCTAAGGGCTTAAATATCTGGAGCGCAAGACCTGTCCGTCGATGGACTTCGTGGATTTCCCCTGCGGAGACTCTTGACGCGCTCCGGTGCCGGGACGGTACAACTTAAGCGCTTAGAAACTTTGCGCTTACTCGCTTCTTGGCTTGAGTTTCCCCAGACTCCGTGGCCGTCGCGTTCCTCCCCTCGTCCCCGCCCCCTCAGCAGCGGAGTGCCCGCATGACGATCGACGCCTCCCCGGACCCAGCGGTCCGGGCCGCCATAGCCGCCCGCTTCGAACGGCTACCCCTGTGCCGCTGGCACGTCACCGTCCGGCTCATCGTGGGCGCGGTCACCTTCTTCGAGGCCTTCGACCAGCTCCTGATCGCCTACGCCCTGCCGGAACTGCGCCACGAGTGGGACCTCAGCACGTCCGCCGCGACGCTGCTGCTCACCGTCGGCTCGATCGGCATGTTGATCGGGGCGCTGCTCTCCGGGCGTCTCGCGGACCGCATCGGCCGCGTGAAGGTCATCGCGCTGTGCATCGCACTGTCCAGCGTCGCCAACCTGGCCCTCTCCGTCTCGACCTCGCCCGACGCTTTCATGGCCCTGCGGTTCGTCCAGGGGCTTGCCATCGGGGGCGAGGTGCCGGTGGCGGCGACCTTCATCGCCGAGATCACCCGCAGCCATCAGCGCGGCCGCTTCGTCCTTCTCTACGAGCTGGTGTTCCCGGCGGGCCTGACGGTCGGCGCGCTGGTCGCGGCCTGGGTGGTACCGATGCTCGGCTGGCGCTGGATGTACGCCGTCGCCGCGCTGCCCGGCCTGCTCTGCATCCTCGTGCAGCGGAAGGTCCCCGAGTCGCCGCGCTGGCTCGCGGACCACGGCAGGCTGGACGAGGCGGACGCGGTGATGTCCGGCATCGAGGCGGACGTCGAGCGGATCACGAGGAAACCCCTGCCGCCCGTTCCCGAGGCGCTTCCCGTCGCGGCTCCCGGGAAGGCGGCCTCCGGGCTTCGCGGCCTGTTCACCGGCCGCTACCGACGCCGGACGCTGATCATCGGCGTGCTGTGGTTCACCGGCTACTTCGTCAACTACGGCATCACGTCCTGGCTCCCGACGATCTACCAGAACCGCTATGACCTGTCCCTCTCGGACGCGCTCCTGTACTCGACGGTCACGTCATGTGCGGGTCTCATCGGCTGCCTCGTCGCCGCGCTCACGGTCGACCGCGTGGGGCGCAGGAAGGTCATCACCGGCTGTCTGGGCGGGGCGGCGCTGATGCTGGTGACGCTCGCGGCCGTCGGTGCGGACACGCCGGTGCAGGTCCTGGTGTGGACCTCGCTCGCGGCGGTCTTCTTCTTCGGCTCCAACATCTGCCTGTACCTGTACACGCCGGAGCTCTTCCCGACGCGGATGCGGGCGCTGGGCAGCAGCGTGGGCGGGGCGATGAACAGGCTCGGGGTCATTCTCGGCCCGATCGTGGTGGGGATCGTGTACGCGGGCGGGAATGTGTCGACGGTGTTCGTGATGCTGGGGGCGGTTGCCGTGGTCGGGTGTGTGGTGGCTGCCGTTGGGGCGGAGGAGACTGCCGGGCGGCGCTTGGAGGAGGTCTCGCCGTAGGGGGCGCCTGGGCTGAAGGATGCAGCCCCGCCGGCGTTTGAGGCCATCTTGTACGGGTCTGGGGCGGAGCCCCAGTTTCGGGTAGGGGCGGGATTGGGGTAGGGGCGGGATCGGGGAAGGCCCCGCAGGGTCCGCTCCTACCCGAACCGCTCGATGCGGATCCGGTCCACCGGCTGGCCCCCGGCCACCAGCAGCCGCGACGCATGCTCGGCGAAGCCGTTGGAC
Organism: Streptomyces sp. NPDC033180; assembly: GCF_055577645.1. Taxonomy (NCBI): domain Bacteria; kingdom Bacillati; phylum Actinomycetota; class Actinomycetes; order Kitasatosporales; family Streptomycetaceae; genus Streptomyces; species Streptomyces sp. NPDC033180. Next base: position 217,260 of record NZ_JBVIPU010000004.1, read on the forward strand.
CCGCAGACGTACGCCTCCCAGCCCCCCTCGGGCCGGCCGGCGCCGAGGAACGGTGCCAGGTGCTCGGCGCGAAGCCGCCCCTCCGCCCGCGTCAACACCACCGTGGTCTCGTCGCCGTACTCATCCGCGTAGATCAGATCCTCACGCGTCCGCGCCGAGACCAGAAGCCGCAGCGGCACCGGGCGCCCGGCCCGCCGCCAGTGCCGCAGCATCGACATCAGCGGGACCACACCGGAGCCGGCCCCCAGCAGGAGGGCGGGACGGTCGCCGGGCCAGGCGAAGAAGCCGGACAGGGGACCCCGCACCTCCACCACATCGCCGACGCGGGCGACCGTGTGCAGATGCCCGGACACCTCGCCGCCCGGAACGTGGTCCAGGGTCAGCTCGATCTCACCGTCCTCGACGGCATCCTCCGGGGCGGAAGCGATCGAGTAGTGGCGCTGCGCGACATACCCGTCCGGCGCGGTCAGCCGCAGCATCAGATGCTGGCCCGGCAGATGTCCCTGCCAGTCGGACACCTTCAGACGGAAGGTCGATACGGTCTTGGCGGCGTTGTCCCCGCGGACATCCACCACGGTCGCCCGCTGCCACTCGGACGCCGCACGGTTGCTCACCGCGATCCGCCCCGGCACGGCGAACCGCGTCGGCGGCACGAAAGGCCCAGCCACCGTCCCAGGCAGAGTCTCAGGCGCAGTCTCAGTCACCGGAGTAACGCTCCTCCCGCCAGGGATTCCCCCGGTGGTGATAGCCGTTCTGCTCCCAGAAGCCCGGTTCGTCGTGGTCGAGGAGCCGCAGCCCCGCGACCCACTTCGCGCTCTTCCAGAAGTACAGGTGGGGGACGATCAGCCGCGCCGGGCCGCCGTGCTCGGGAGGCAGCGGGCCGTCCCCGTACTCCCAGACGATCCACGCCTTCCCGCCCGTCACGTCGGAGAGGGGGAGGTTCGTGGTGTACCCGGTGTGGGAGTAGGCGACGACGTGCGTGGCCTCCGGGCGCGGCCCGGTGGCGGCCAGGAACGCATCCAGGCTCACCCCGCCGAAGCGCACCCCGAACTTGGACCAGCTGGTCACGCAGTGGATGTCGCCGCGGTACTCGGACGCGGGCAGCGCGTGCGCCTCGTCCCACGTCCAGGTGCGCGGGGAGGAGACGAGGCCGTCCACGCGGAACGTCCAGTCCTCGGGTGCGAGCTGGGGCGTCACCTCGGCGGACAGGACGGGCCAGCCATCGGCCGCGTCGTACTGCCCGGGAGGGAGCCGCGGGTCGCGGTCGGCGGCGCGGGCGCGGCCGGTGAAGCCGCGGGTGGGTTCGACGGTCATACGGTGCTTGCCACTTCGGAGGTGCCGGTCGTGCTTGTCGTGCCAGTCGTGCTCGTGGGGCCGGGCGCCGCGGAGGCCGCCGCGTCCCGCAGGGCGCGCAGCGCACGCTGCTCGTCCACTGTGACCAGCGTACGGTCCCGCATCAGGACCCGGCCGTCGACCACCGTGTCCCGTACGTCACTGGACACGGCGGCGTAGGCCAGCATCGACCAGGGGTCGTGCCGCGGCGTGAGATGCGGCCGGGCGAGGTCGAGGACGATCAGGTCGGCTCGCTTGCCGGGCTCCAGGGAGCCCAGCTGATCGCCGAGCCCAAGGGCCCGCGCCGACTCGATCGTCGCCATCCGCACCGCCTGCTCGGCGCCGACCGCCGTCGGGTCGCCGCCCGCCTTGTGCACGAGCGCCGCGACCTTCACCGCGCCAAGCAGGTCCAGGGTGTTGGAACTCACCGCGCCGTCCGTGCCGAGGCCCACAGTGACGCCCGCGTCGAGCAGGTCGGGCACGCGCGCGATGCCGCAGCCCAGCTTCAGGTTCGACACCGGGCAGTGCGCGACGGACGTGCCGGTGCGGGCGATGGTCCCGATCTCCGCGTCCGTGAGGTCGACGGCGTGCGCGAGCAGCGTGTCCGGGCCGAGCACGCCGAGCGAGTCGAGCAGCTCCACGGGACGCATGCCGTGCTGCTCGGTGACCATCTCCACCTCGCCCGCGTTCTCGGCGGCGTGGATGTGCAGCAGGGCTCCGTGCTCGCGGGCGAGCGCGCTGATGGCCCTGAGCTGCTCGGGCACCAGGGTGTACGCGGAGTGCGCGAAGACCACCGGGCGGGTGCCCGGCGCCGGGGTCCGGGCGGCCAGGTCCGCCGCGGCCCAGCCGAGCCGGTCGGCGTAGGGGCGGCCGTCCGGCGGGCCCGGCACGTCCATGAACGTGGGGCCGGTCAGCAGGCGCCACCCGGCGTCGCGGGCCACGGCCTCGGCCGCCTCGTGGAACCAGTACATGTCGAGCGCGGCGGTGACCCCGCCGCGTACGGACTCGGCGATCGCCCCCTGGATGCCCGCCGTCACCGTCCCGGGGGAGAGCAGGTCGGCCTCGGCCGGGATCACGCGGGCCAGGAAGCCCTGCAGCGTCAGGTCGTCGGCGATGCCGCGGAACAGGGTCATCGCCAGGTGCGTGTGCGTGTTGATCAGACCGGGCAGGACGAGACAGCCGCGGGCGTCGAGCTCGTCGGTGGCCTCGTAGGCGGTGCGCAGCCGCTCGGCCGGGCCGACCTCGACGATCCGGCCCTCGCGCACCGCGACGGCGCCGTCCTTCACGACGGTGCCCGACGCGTCGACGGTGAGGACGTCGCCACCGTGGACCAGGAGATCCATGGAGCCGCCCCGGTCCTGGGTCGGCAGGTCAGTGGGGTGCATCGGTTCCGTTCTCCACAAGGTCGTTCGGGCGGCTGCTCAGTGCTCCGCGGCGGCAAGGAGACGGAGCGCGTCCAAGGCTATCCGGGCGCCCCGGGCGACCCCCTCGGCCACTACATCGCGGTGCGGGTCGTAGCCACCGGTGGCTTCCTCGTCGACGAGTTCGTCGGCGTTGGCGCCGTCGACCACGAGCGCGCCGCCCGCGACCAGGCCGTGCGTGGACGCGAAGACGTACAGCGCGGAGAGCTCCATCTCGATGGCCGCGATCCCGGCGGCCGCGTACGCCTCGCCGGGCAGCGGCAGGAACCCCGGCTGGAACGCGGCCCGCGTCCACACCACGCCCCGGTGGTACGGGGCCTCGGCCGCGCGCGCCGCCCGCTGGAGCGCGATGACCGCCTCCGGGGTCGCGAACGCCGGGTACTCGGCGGGGATCAGCTGCTGCGTCACTCCGTCGTCGCGTACCGCCGCGTCCGCGATGACCAGGTCACCGTCGCGGATGCCGGGGCGGATCGCGCCCGCCGTGCCGAGCCGCACGAGGGTGCTCACGCCCGCCTCCGCGAGCTCCTGGAAGAGGAGGATCGCGCCGGGGGCGCCGACGCCGTGCGAGGCGACGACGACCGGTGTGCCCTGCCAACTGCCGGTGAAGGTGCGGTACTCGCGGTGGTACGACACCTCCTTCGCGTCGTCAAGGAGGTCGGCGACGGCGGTGGCGCGCGCCGGGTCGCCGACCACGATCGCCCGGTCCGGCAGGCCGGTGCGGGGCACACGGGTGATGGGCAGCGCGTCGGTGTGCGTGACGGCTTCGCTGAGCGTACGGGCGTCGGTCGTCATGAGGGTGCTCCTACCAGGGGCTGCTTGCGGCGGCGCCTGCGCGCCGTGGACAGGAAGAGGGCGGCCAGGGTCACCACGTACGGGGCCGCGTCGGTCGCCTGCTGCGGCATGCCGAGCCCCTGCAGACGGAAACCGACGGCCTCCGCGATGCCGAAGAGCAGCCCGGCCAGCAGGACGCCGAGCGGCAGGGCGCGGCCCAGCATCACGGCCACCACGGCGATCCAACCACGCCCGGCGGTCATGTTCTCGGAGAACAACGTGACGTTGCCGAGGGCGAGTTGGGCTCCCGCGAGGCCGCACAGGACGCCGGAGGCGAGGACGGCGGCGTACTGGTACTTCGCCGGGCTGACGCCCAGCGTCGCCGCCGCGTCGGGAGCCTCACCGACGCCGCGAAGGCGCAGCCCCCACGGGTGGCGGGCCAGGAACACCGCGGCCACGGCGACGGCGGCCCATGAGAGGTACACGAGCGCGGAGTGCCCGGACAGGACTGCCCCCGCGAACGGAATGTCGATGCCGCCCAGACCGGCCAACTCCGGGTCGGAGAAGGTGCCCTGCACGCCGAAGACCGTACGCAGCAGGAACCCGGTCAGGCCGACCGCGAGGAGGTTGAGCGCGACGCCGAGCACGACGGCGTCCCCGCGCAGCGAGACCGTCCCGACGGCCAGGATCATCGAGTACGCCGCCGACGCGAGGGCGGCGAAGACGACGCCGAGCCAGGCGCTCCCGGTGAACCAGCTGCCCGCGACGCCGCTGAAGCAGCCGATCAGCATCATGCCTTCGAGGCCGATGTTGAAGACGCCCGCGCGCTCGCAGATCGCGCCGCCGAGTGCGGCGAGGAGGATCGGGGTGAGGGCGAGGAGCGCCGAGTGGAACAGCGCGGAGTCGACGCTCATCGCACGCTCACTTCCTTCGCTTCCTTCGCTTCGATCTCTTCGGTGGGCTTCTTCCTCGCCCGCCGCCACGTCAGGTTGAGCCGGGCCGCGAGGAAGACGATGACGACCGCCTGGAGCACCTGCGTCAGCTCGCGCGGCACTTCGGTGGTCCGCTCCATGGCGAGCCCGCCCACTTCGAGCGCCGCGAAGAACAGGGCGGCGAGGGCCGTCCCGATGGGTGCGGCGGCGGCGAGCAGCGCGGCCGTGAGGCCGGTCCAGGTGTGCCCGGCGGCGGTGAGCGATCCGTCGATGAAGCGATAGGGGAAGCTCAGTACGCCAATCGCGCCGACCAGGCCGGCGACGGAGCCGGAGAGCGCCATGAGCCGCAGCGTGAGCCGCGGCCTGTCGACCCCCGCGTACGCGGCGAACCGCGGGTTGAGCCCCGTCATGCGGATCTCGTAGCCGGTGGCTGTGCGGGCGTCGGCGAACACGAGGACGGCGGCCGCTACGGCCACGAGGAGCAGCCCGACGGTGACGGTCGACGACCCGAAGGCAGGCAGCTCCACCCCGTCGGGCAGGCGCCGCGTCTGCGGAAGGCTCGACCCTTCCTCCTTCAGCGGAAAGCGTGCGAGGTAGGAGGCGAAGGACATCGCCGGATACCCGAGCAGCAGACTGCTGACGAGGAGCGGCACGCCGAACCGGTTCTGGCATACGGCGGCGAGCGCGGCGTAGGCGGCGCCGGCTGCCATCCCCGCGAGCAGGGCTGCGACGACCGTGAGGGGCGCGGGCAGCGGCGAGTAGAGCCCGGTCGCGGCGGCGGTGATCCCGCCGAGCACCAACTGCCCGTCCCCGCCGAGGTTGAGCAGCCCCGCGCGCATGGGGATCGCGAGCGCGACGGCGAGCCCGATGATGCTCGTCCCGGTGGTGAGCGTGGACCCGATGCCGTCGGGCCCGAGGGACCCGCTGACCACGGAGCCGTACGCCCCGACGGGGTCGGCCCCGGTCCCGACGAGGAAGAGCGCGCCGACGATGACCGCGGCGACGACGGAGTGCAGGGCGGGCGCGCGAAGGCTCCGGCCGCCGAGGGAACGGATCGTGGCACCCATATCAGGGAGCCTCCTTCGACGGGGCGGGCCGTTTGCTCCCGCGGGCTGACGGTTTGTCAGAGGCGGGCTCGGGGCCGCGGGCAGGGCCGGGCGAGGCCCGGGGCACGACGACCGGTGAGCCGGTGGCAGCAGAAGCGGCGGACAACTCGGCAGCGGAGGCAGCGCCCGGGGCGATGCGCGATCCCGCCACCGGAGTTCCGGAGGCAGTGCGGCCCGCTCCGGCTTCGCCCGCACTGACGTTGCCCGCTCCGGCTCCGCCCGCACTGGCGTTGCTCGCTCCGGCTCCGCCCGCACTGGCGTTGCCCGCTCCGGCCTTGCAGGCTCCGGCTTCGCCCGCACTGACGTTGCTCGCTCCGGCTTCGCCCGCACTGACGTTGCCCGCTCCGGCTTCGCCCGCACCGGCGTTGCCCATGTCGGCCTCGCTTGCACCGGTCTCGCCCGCACCCGCCTCCACCGCGTCGGCCTTGCCCGTACCCGCGTCGACCGCGTCGGCCTCGCCCGCACCGGCTTCGCCCGCCATGGCGAGGCCGAGGGTCTGCTCGTCCGCGGCACCTGCCTTGCTCGCACCCGCCTCCACCGCACTGGCCTCGCCCGTACCCGCCTCCACCGCGTCGGCCGCGCCCGCACCGGCCCCGCCCGCCATGGCGAGGCCGAGGGTCTGCTCGTTCGCGTCCTCGCGGGCGTACTCCGCGGCCACTCGGCCCTCGTACATCACCAGGACTCGGTCCGAAAGGCCGCGGATCTCGCTCAGTTCAGCGGAGACCAGGAGGATCGCGTGGCCGGCGTCGCGGTGGGCGATCAGCTGGTCGTGGATCGTCTGGATGGCGCCGATGTCAACGCCACGCGTGGGCTGCTCGACGATCAACAGCGGTGAAGCGTGGGCGAGTTCGCGGCCGATCACCAGCTTCTGAAGGTTGCCGCCCGACAGTGAGCCCGCCGTGTGCCGGGACGATGCGGCCTTGATGCCGAAGCGGTCGATCAGGAGCCGCGCGTGCTCGCGGAGCCAGGACGGACGCAGGAGGCCGTGCCCCCGGTGATGGCCCATCGCCAGGTTCTCCGCGATCGTCGCGGCCGGCGCCGTGCCGACGGCCACGCGGTCCTCGGGGACGTACGCGAGACCCGCCGCGCGGCGCCCCGCCGCCGACGCGTCCGTGATGTCCCGGCCGCGGAGCGCCACCCGCCCGGAGGTGAGCGGCCGCAACCCGGCGATCGCCTCGACCAGTTCACTCTGGCCGTTGCCCGCCACTCCCGCGATGCCCACGATCTCGCCCGCACGAACGGAGAGCGAGACCTCGCGCACCGCGTCCGTCGACAGGGACTCGACCGAGAGGACCTCACCGCCCGGCGTACCCGCCGGATGCACGCGGTCCAACTCCACCGCGCGTCCGGTCATCGCCGCGGCGATCGCGTCCGGGCTGGTGTCCGCGGTCCGCATCCGGGCCGCGACCCGGCCGTCCCGCAGAACCGTCACCGCGTCGCTGCCCTCCATCACCTCACGCAGCTTGTGGGTGACGAGCAGGACCGTGCGTCCGTCGTCCGCGAGGGAGCGCAGGACACCGAACAGGCCGTCGGCCTCCGCCGGTGTCAGGACCGCCGTCGGCTCGTCGAGGATCAGCGTACGAGCGCCGCGGTAAAGGAGCTTGAGGATCTCCACGCGCTGGCGGACCCCCACCGGCAGGTCCCCGACCTTCGCCGCCGGATCCACCGCGAGCCCGTGCTCATCGGCGAGCGCGCCCACCCTCCGCAGCGCCTCGGCCCGGTCCGTCAGACCGAAACGGCGCGGCTCGGCGGCGTACACGACGTTCTCGGCGACCGTGAAGGACGGGAAGAGCTTGAAGCTCTGGTGCACCATGCCGAGGCCCGCCGCGATCGCCTCGCTCGGGCTCGCGAACGCCACCTCGCGCCCGTCGAGCAGGATCCGCCCGGCGTCCGGCCGCTGCAGTCCGTAGAGCACGGACATCAGAGTCGACTTGCCCGCGCCGTTCTCGCCCATCAGGGCGTGGATCTCACCGCGCGCGACGGTCAGGTCCACCCGGTCGTTGGCGACGGTGCCCGGGTACTCCTTGGTGATGCCGCGGAGTTCGACGGCGGGGGTGGCGACAGTGGGCTCAGGCCGCGGGGTCATCGACCTTCAGCTTCCCCGCGACGATCTCGTCCCGCAGCGACTCGACGCGCTTCAGCACATCCTTGTGGTCGGCGATCAGGCACTTGGAGTCCGCGACGCCGGGCTCAAGGCCGGTCAGCGACATGCCGCCCTCCTTGAGGCCGTACGACACCGTGGTGCCGCCCTTGCCCTTGAGGATCTGCGCGATGCCCTTCTCGACGGCGACATCGGTCTTCTTCAGTACGTTGTCGACGACGACCCCCGGGCTGCCGACGCACTGGTTCGCGTCGACGCCGTACGCCGCGAAGCCCTTGGCCTTCGCGGCCTGGAAGACACCGGTGTTGCCGCCCGCGGCAGCCGCCATCACCTGGTCGACCCCGCCCGAACCGAGCGTCGCCGCCTGGTCCTTGGCGCGCGCCGAGTCATTGAAGGGCGACTGCCCACCGACGAAGAGCGTGCGGGACCTGACCCCCGCCTCCACCTTCTTCGCGCCGGCCGCGAACGGCTCGCTGTAGCGGCGGAACTGCGGGGTGTCGAGGACGTCGACGGCTCCCACCTTCCTGCTCTTGGTGAGCAGACCGGCCTCGGCGCCCGCGAGGTACACCGCCTCGTGCTCGCGGAAGACCGCACAAGTGACGTTCTCGTACGTCTTCTTCGTGCACGCGTCGACGAGCAGGAACTGCTGCTTCGGGTGGGCCTCGGCCTGCTGGGCGGCGATGTCGGCGAACTCGAATCCGACGAGTGCGATGACATCGGGCGCGGAGTCCACGGCCGACTGCACGTTCTGCTGCTGCGATGAGGTGTCGCTGCTCTGGAAGACCTTCGGCGCCCCGGCGCCCTGCGCCTTCGCCGCCGACTTCACGCCGCTGACAGCCAGCCTGAGGAACTCGTTCTGCGCCACAGGGTCGGGCGTGACCAGCGTGAACGCCTTGGCTCCCGCGCCACCGCCACCTGCCGAACCACCCTTCTTCGCGGCGGCGTTGCAGCCGGTGGCGAGCAGGGCGGCGGCGACAGCGAGCGAGGACAGCCGAAGGGGCATACGCAGGGAGCTGCGTGGGGACATACGCGGGGACATAGGGAGCGCCTTCTCGAAGGAGCCTGGGAGCCCAGGCGGTGGCGGGGAGGGGCGGACGTGCGAAGCGGCGTCGCTCAGCGACAACAGCGACAACCGCGGCGACAGCGGCACATTCGGCGGCCGTCGGGCACGGCGTCGGTCATGGTGTCGGTCACGGCGGGGCAGCGCATGGAGCCGGCGGTCCGCTGGGCTTTCATGGCCGTCCTCCTCGCACCGTGGGTCGATCCGTCCTGGGTGGCGGTGAGGGTAACACCGGATTTCGGACAGCCGCACGAACGTCTCGAAATATGGTTCGAGGACGTCGGGTACGGTGACGGCACCCCTCCCCGCATGGCCGCAAACGCCCCTATTCTCCCGGAGTTGAGCACATGAGCAGCCAGGACCTGCGCGCTGTCACGTGGACGGAGGCCGCGGAGGGCGGCACGCCGTCCCTCTCCCTCATCGACCAGACGGCGCTCCCGCACACCCTTGAGCGCTTCGACGTCACCACCGTCGACCAGCTGATCGACGCGATCGTGCGGCTCGTGGTCCGCGGCGCTCCCGCGATCGGCGCCGCCGGTGGCTACGGCGTCGCGCTCGCCATGGCGCAGGGCGAGCGCGAGGGCTGGGACCGCGCGCGCCTGGACGCGGAGGTCGCACGGGTGCGCGCCGCACGTCCCACGGCCGTGAACCTGATGGTGTGCGTGGACAGGGTCGCCCCGCTCATCGACGCGGGTCTTTCGGTGGTGCTCGCGGAGGCGGACGCGATCGTGAGCGAGGACCTGGCGGCGAACCGCGCCATGGGCGCGTTCGGAGCGGACTGGCTCCTCAAGCGGTTGCCGGTGTCCGCGGACCGTCCGCTGCGGATCCTCACCCACTGCAACACGGGCGCGCTCGCCACAGCGGGCTGGGGCACGGCGCTCGGCGTCATCCGTGAACTCCACGGCCGTGGACTCCTGGAGACCGTGTACGCCGACGAGACCCGCCCCCTGCTCCAGGGCGCGCGGCTCACCGCGTGGGAGCTGGTGCAGGAGGGGATAGCGCACTTCGTCCAGGCGGACGGGGCGGCCGCCGGCACGATCCTGCGGGGCGAGGTGGACGCGGCGATCGTCGGCGCGGACCGGATCGCCGCGAACGGCGACACGGCGAACAAGGTCGGCACGGTGGGAATCGCCCTTGCGTGCGCGTACGCGGGCATCCCGTTCATGGTGGCCGCCCCCACCACGACGGTGGACCTCGCCACGGCGACGGGTTCCGGCATCCACATCGAACTGCGGGGCGAGGAAGAGGTGTTGGAGTGGGGCGGTGTGCGCACGGCTCCGGCGGCCTCACGGGGCCACAACCCGGCCTTCGACGTGACACCGGGGTCGCTCGTGACGGCGCTGGTGACGGAGCGGGGTGTGCTGGAGGTGGGGGCGGGGGAGTTGCCGGGGTCTGGGCTGAGCTGAGAGAGGGGCTGAGAATCAGCCCCTCCGGCGTTTGAGGAGCGAGGTCTGGGGCGGAGCCCCAGTTCGGGAAGGGGTGGGTTGGGGAGAGCCCCGCAGGGTCAACCCCGCGTCAGCTCCAGCTCCAGCAACCACTCCACCACCTCAGTACGATGCCGAGCCTCCCGAGGATCCGCCCCCCACACATAAAGCCCGTGCCCGGCGACAACCACCGCCGGCATCCCGGGCTGCAGCGCCGCCTCGAGCCGATCCCCCAGCACCCCCATGTCCTGGCTGTTCTCGATCACCGGCAGTGTCACAGAAACCTCGTGCGTCGCATGCCCGAGCCCCTTCAGCATCTCCAGGTCCTGGAACGCCACACCCCCCGGCTTCCGATGGCCCATGGCCACCGACGCCACGGTGTGCACATGCACCACGGCCCCCGCACCGGTCAGCGCGGCCACCCGAGCATGCAGCGCCGCCTCCGCGGAGGGACGTCCCGCGCCCAGCGCCGCACCTGACGCGTCCGTCAACACCACGTCCGCGGAGGTGAGTTCACCCTTGTCCCGCCCGCTCGCCGTCACGGCCAGCCGAAGCGGCGTACGCGAGAGGACCACGGACAGGTTCCCGGAGGTACCCCGCATCCACCCGAACGACGCGAAGCGAGCGGCTTCGGCGGCGAGGACGGCGCCCGCCTCCTCCAGGTCGAGCACGGCAGTGGTCGCACTCGTCGAACTCGTCGCACTCATCAAACGCTCCTGCTTCCTGACACCAGACTGATCTCGTCGAAGGCCGCGGCCTGCGGATGCCCGCCGACCCCCACGGCGAAGTAGGGCTCCCCGGCCCGCCGTACCCCCACAGTCCGCCACCCGGCGTCCCGCGCCGCGTCCAGCTCGCCGAGCCGGTCGGAGAGGAAGAGGGCGCGGTCGGCGGCGACTCCGATCGCGGCCGAGATGGCGCGGTAGGAGTCCGGATCCTGCTTGGGGCCCGCGTTCTCGGTGTCGTAGAAGCCGCTCACGAGGTCCATCAGGGACCCCTCGGGCGAGTACGTGAACCACGCGCGCTGCGCGGCGACGGACCCGGACGAGTACACGTACAACCGCAGCCCGCTCCCCTCGCCGCCACCGTCGGCCGCCCAGCCCCGCAGCACACCGATCACCTCGGGGTAGAAGTGCGAGACCAGCTCGCCCCGCGCGAAGCCCTCCGCCCAGAGGATGCCCTGGAGCGTTTTGAGGGGAGTCGCCTTGCGATCGGAGTCGACCCATTCGCCCAGGATCTTCTCCACCCGCCCCGCGTCCGCGCCCGGCTCACCGGCCAGTTCGCGCACCTGCGCGACGGCCCTGGCCACCTCCGGCTCGTCGCCCCGCGAGGCGAGCAGCGCCCCGAAGCGCTCGCGCGCGTAGGGATACAGCACATCCACCACGAACCCCGTGGCGCTCGTGGTGCCCTCGATGTCGAGCACCACGGCGTCCACGGAACCCTCGTCGAACCGAACCGTCACGCGGCGTACCCCGCGTGGATCGTGTCGAAGTCCGGGAAGCGGTCCGCGATCGGGGAGCCCGTGAACGTACCGATCCAGCCGTCCTCCTCGTGGAAGAAGCGGATCGCCGTGAACGAGGGCGACGTACCCATGTCGAACCAGTGCGTCGTGCCGCGCGGCACCCCGAGCAGATCGCCCTTCTCGCAGTAGACCGCGTGCACTTCACCGCCCACGTGCAGATAGAAGATGCCGGAGCCCGCGACGAAGAACCGCACCTCGTCATCGTCGTCGTGCGTGTGCTCGGCGAGGAACTTCTGCCGGGCCGCCTTCGCCTTGCCGGGCCACTGCGGATCGTCGCTGGGGTGCAGCGCGACCACGTCGACCGTCTGGAAGCCCTCCTCGGCGTTCAGCAGGTCGATCTCCGCGCGGTACGCGGCGAAGACGGTGTCGCTGTCCGCGTCGGCGGGCACGCCCTCGCGCACCGGCCACTGCTCGTAACGCACGCCGACGGGGGCGAGCGCGGCGGCGATCTCGACCGGGTCCGCGGTGCGGCGTACGACGGTCTCGGGGCCGGACTCCGGCCAGGTCGTCAGGAGGGTCATGGCTCGCTCCAGAAGGGGACAAGGTGGGTACGGGGGATCGTAACTCCCAGGTCAGCAGACGTCAGCAGCGCTTACGAGCCGTCCCACAGCGTGGACGGCGGGCACGACGAAGGGCGGTCCCCCGCGGGGAACCGCCCTTCGTCCAACAGCTCTTGACCAGACTCGGCCGGAGGCGACTACTTGCCGTCGAGCACGTCCTGGACCTTGGCGCGGACCTCGTCCGTGGCCAGGCCGCGGATCGTCAGCGTCGTACGGCGGCGCAGGACGTCGTCCGCCGTCTCGGCCCACTCGTTGTCACGGGCGTAGACGACCTGCGCCCAGATCTCCGGGGCGTCGGGCGACACGCGCTCGGCGAGCTCCGGGTTCTCGTTCGCCAGGCGTGCGATGTCGAAGGAGAGCGAGCCGTAGTGCGTCGCCAGGTGCTTGGCGGTGTCGGCGGCCATGCGCGGGCCCGGGGCCGGACCGTCGACCAGCAGGCGGTGCGCGACCGCGCGCGGGTTGGCGATGCCGGGCAGCGGAAGGCGCTTCTGCAGCTGCGAGATCGGCTCGTAGTCGTCGCCGAGCGGGTGGCCGGGCAGCGACTCCAGCTTCTTCATCACCGTACGGCCGATGTGGCGGAAGGTCGTCCACTTGCCGCCCGCGACGGAGAGCATGCCGCGAGCGCCCTCGGTGACGACCGTCTCGCGCTTGGCCTTGGAGGTGTCGCCGGGGCCGCCGGGCAGGACGCGCAGACCCGCGAACGAGTACGTGATCAGATCGCGGGACAGCTGCTGGTCTCGGATGGAGAACGCGGCCTCGTCCAGGATCTGCGCGGTGTCGGCCTCCGTGACGCTCACGTCGGCCGGGTCGCCCTCGAACTCCTCGTCGGTCGTGCCGAGGAGCAGCATGTCCTCCCACGGCAGGGCGAAGGTGATGCGGTACTTGTCGATCGGCGTGGCCAGCGCGGCCTTCCAGGGTGCGGTGCGCTTGAGGACCAGGTGCGCGCCCTTGGAGAGGCGGATGGAGGGGGCCGCGTCGGGGTTCTCCATCTTGCGCAGGTGGTCGACCCACGGTCCGGTCGCGTTGAGCACGAGCCGCGCGTTGACGCCGAACTCGGCGCCGTCCATGCGGTCCTTGAGCTCCGCGCCCGTGACGCGGCCGCCGGTGAAGCGCAGGCCCGTGACCTCGGCGTGGTTGAGGACGGCGGCGCCGGCCTCGACGGCCGCGCGGACCGTCATCAGAGCCATGCGGGAGTCGTTCATCTGGTCGTCGCCGTAGACGGCGACGGCCTTGAGGTTGTCCGTGCGCAGCTCCGGCACGTCCTGCGCGGCCTTCGAGGGCGAGAGCAGGTGGCCGACGCCGTCGCCGAAGGCGGACAGCGCGCTGTACGCGAACACGCCCGCGCCCAGCTTGGCGGCGCCGTGCGGGCCGCCCTTGTAGACGGGCAGGTAGAAGGTGAGCGGGTTCGCCAGGTGGGGGGCCACCTGGCGGGACACCGCGCGACGCTCGAAGTGGTTCTCCGCGACCAGCTTCACCGCGCCGGTCTGCAGGTAGCGCAGACCGCCGTGGAGGAGCTTGGAGGAGGCGGAGGAGGTGGCGCCGGCGAAGTCACCGGCGTCCACCAGGGCCACCCGCAGTCCGGATTGCGCGGCATGCCAGGCGGTGGAGATGCCCAGGATCCCGCCGCCGATCACCAGGAGGTCGTACGTCGCCTTGGAAAGCTGCTCCCGGGTCTCGGCGCGGCTCGGGTGGGAACCGGCAGCCGGATGCGTCCCGAGGGCAGGGACGCTCTGCAGGGTGGTCATTGTGATTACTCCTCGCCACTTTCGTCGAGCCAGCCCATGGAACGTTCCACGGCCTTGAGCCAGCTCTTGTACTCACGGGCGCGGGTGTCCGCGTCCATGCGGGGGGTCCACTCCGCCGCGCGGCGCCAGTTGGCGCGCAGCTCGTCGGTGCCGGACCAGAAGCCGACGGCGAGACCGGCGGCGTAGGCGGCGCCGAGGCAGGTCGTCTCGGCCACCATCGGGCGCACCACCGGTGCGTCGAGGAAGTTCGAGAGCGTCTGCATCAGCAGGTTGTTGGAGGTCATGCCGCCGTCGACCTTGAGGGCCGTGAGCTCGACGCCGGAGTCCTTCGTCATGGCGTCGGTGATCTCACGGGTCTGCCAGGCCGTGGCCTCCAGGACGGCGCGCGCGATGTGCGCCTTGGTGACGTACCGGGTGAGACCGGCGATCACACCGCGGGCGTCGGAACGCCAGTACGGGGCGAAGAGGCCGGAGAAGGCCGGTACGAAGTAGGCGCCGCCGTTGTCCTCGACCGAGGACGCGAGTGTCTCGATCTCGGCGGCGGAGTTGATCAGGCCCATCTGGTCGCGCATCCACTGCACCAGCGAACCGGTGACGGCGATGGAACCCTCAAGGGCGTAGACCGGCTTCTGGTCGCCGATCTGGTAGCCGACGGTGGTCAGCAGGCCCGAGTAGGAGTTGATGGCCGACTCACCGGTGTTCATCAGCATGAAGGTGCCGGTGCCGTACGTGGACTTGGCCTCGCCCTTGGCGAAACAGGTCTGCCCGAAGAGGGCCGCCTGCTGGTCGCCGAGCGCGGAGGCGACGGGGATGCCGGGCAGGACGTCGCCGAGCTTGCCGCCGGTGACCTCGCCGTAGACCTCGGCGGAGGAGCGGATCTCGGGGAGCATCGCCACCGGCACGCCGATGGACTCGGCGATCGACTCGTCCCACTGCATGGTGTGCAGGTTCATCAGCATGGTGCGCGAGGCGTTGGTGACGTCGGTGACGTGCTTGCCGCCGTTGACGCCGCCCGTCAGGTTCCAGATGACCCAGGAGTCCATGGTGCCGAAGAGGATGTCGCCCGCCTCGGCGCGCTCGCGCAGGCCCTCGACGTTGTCGAGCAGCCAGCGGGCCTTGGGTCCTGCGAAGTAGCTGGCGAGCGGCAGGCCCGTCTGACGGCGGAAGCGGTCCTGGCCGACGTTGCGGCCGAGCTCCTTGCACAGGGCGTCGGTGCGGGTGTCCTGCCAGACGATGGCGTTGTGCACCGGCTCGCCGGTGTTCTTGTCCCACAGCAGCGTGGTCTCACGCTGGTTGGTGATGCCGATCGCCTTGATGTCCTCGTGGGTGATGCCCGCCTTGGAGATGGCGCTCGCGACGACTTCCTGGACGTTGGTCCAGATCTCGGTCGCGTCGTGCTCGACCCAGCCCGGCTTCGGGAAGATCTGCTCGTGCTCCTTCTGGTCGACCGAGACGATCCGGCCGTCCTTGTCGAAGACGATGCAGCGGCTCGAGGTGGTGCCCTGGTCGATCGCCGCGATGAAGGGGCCTGCGGTGTGTGCGTCGGTGGTCACGGTGTGCTCCTGATTTCTTGCTCGGCGGTCTGTCTCAGGCGGTCATCGGTATCTGTCGCGTTCCTACTTGAACGCGAGGTTGTAGATACCGCCCGCGATGGCGCCGCCGATCAGCGGGCCGACGATCGGCACCCATGCGTACGTCCAGTCCGAGCCGCCCTTGTTGGGCAGCGGGAGCAGGGAGTGCACGATGCGCGGACCCAGGTCACGGACCGGGTTGATCGCGTAACCGGTGGGCCCACCGAGCGAGAGACCGATGCTCACCACGACGAGCGCGGTGATCAGTGCGCCGAGCGTGCCGAGGCCGTTGCCGTCGTCGTTCAGGCCCTGGGTGAGGATCGCGAGGACCAGCACGGTGGTCGCGATGACCTCGGTGAGGACGTTCTGCGCGTAGTTCCGGATCTCGGGACCGGTGGAGAAGATGCCGAGCACCGGACCGGCCTTGGGCGCGGTCTTCAGGTCGACCATGCCCTCATCCGGCGGCAGCGTGGCAAGGAGCTCGGGGTCGGTGAGGTGCGCCTTGAACTGACCCATGTACGTGAGCCAGACCAGGATCGCGCCGATGATCGCGCCGAGCAGCTGCGAGCCGAGGTAGAGCGGAACGTCGCTCCACTTGGTGCCGCCCTCGATGGCGAGACCGACGGTGACCGCCGGGTTGAGGTGGGCGCCTGACACGCCACCCGCCAGGTAGGCGCCGGTGAGCACCGCGAAGCCCCACCCGAAGGTGATCGCGAGCCAGCCGGCGTCCTTGGCCTTGGAGGCCTTGAGCGTGACGGCGGCGCAGACGCCACCGCCGAGCAGGATGAGTATGGCGGTACCGATGGTCTCGCCGATGAAGATGTCGGAGCTGGACACCCGCGACTCCTTTGTCCTTCGTCCAGGGGAAGGCGAACCCCGGGTCCCTCCGGTGGTCCGCGACCTCAGGTGAGGTCGTTGCCGGCCCTTGGCCTTGTCACACTCTAGCGCGTAATGCCGGTAGGTGTTCGACAATGCCGACCGATGGACGCGAGTCTCACCCCGGGGTTACTTGCCCGTCAAGAGTTCTGTTATTGAAAACACGATCGTTATTGATCGTTACGGGTTATCGGTCGTGGTGGGGGTCGCCACGGGGTGAAACACGTGCACCGATGGTCGCGCAGAAGGATGCCCCCTGCATGTTGAGCAGGGGGCAGATGGAGGAGGTGGCAGGGCCCGGGGCCCGGGGCGCGGGGGAGTCGGGGAGCTAGAAACGCCCGGCGCCCAGGTCCCGCGACACGGCGCGCGCACAGTCCCGTACGGCCGCGATCAGGTCGGGGCGCAGCTCCCCGTCCCTCTGGACCCGTTCCACCGCGCCGGTGATGCCGACCGCGCCGACCGGCATGCGGCGCCGGTCGTGAATGGGGGCGGCCACCGAGGCGATGCCCTCCCACGTCTCCTCGACGTCGGCGGCGTACCCGCGCGCGCGGGTCAGGTCGAGAACGCCCTCGAAGTCGTCGGGGTCCACGACGGTGCGTGCGGTCAGGGCCGGCCAGTCGGCCTCGGCGGCCTCGCTGTGCGCCACCGGGTCGTAGGCGGCGAGCACCTTTCCCAGGGCCGTGGAGTGCAGCGGCTGCATCGCGCCGACCTCCAGGACCTGGCGGCTGTCGTCGGGCCGGAAGACGTGGTGCACGATCAGGACGCCCTGCTGGTGCAGGACGCCGAGATAGACGCTCTCGCCACTGGACCGGGCCAGGTCGTCGGTCCACACCAGGGCGCGGGCCCGCAGCTCGTGCACGTCCAGATAGCTGTTGCCCAGGCGCAGGAGCTCGGCGCCGAGCTGATAGCGGCCCGACGCGGACTCCTGCTCGACGAAGCCCTCCGCCTGCAGGGTGCGCAGGATGCCGTGGGCCGTGCCCTTGGCAAGGCCAAGGGCGGACGCGATCTCCGAGAGGCCGAGCCGCCGCTCTCCGCCCGCGAGCAGCCGCAGCATCGCGGCCGCCCGCTCGAGCGACTGGATGTTCCGTGCCATCGCAGCCCCCTCCTCCGTCCCCTCTGACTCCAACGTTCGACAATGCTGAACACTATCGGTCGTTGTCGACCTCCCGCGACAGAGCGGCAGGCTGTGTTTCCGTCCGGTCCTGGACGGGCCGGACGGCGCGGGCCGTCCGGCCCGTGAACACTCGCACGCTGTGGACCTTCGTCCCGTTACCCTGACCGAGTGCGCCTTCCTCCGAAGCGCAAAGCCGACAGCCGTCGCACCTCAGGGAGCTCTTTCATGGCCTCGTTGCCGACCCCCTCGTCCGGTTCCTCGAACGGAACGCGAGCCGATGCCCTCCGCGAAGCCCTCGCCACCCGCGTGGTGGTGGCCGACGGCGCGATGGGCACGATGCTCCAGGCGCAGGACCCGACCCTCGAGGACTTCCAGCAGCTCGAGGGCTGTAACGAGATCCTGAACGTGACCCGCCCGGACATCGTCCGCTCGGTCCACGAGGAGTACTTCGCGGTCGGCGTCGACTGCGTCGAGACGAACACGTTCGGCACGAACTTCGCGGCCCTGAGCGAGTACGACATCCCCGAGCGGAACTTCGAGCTCTCCGAGGCGGGCGCCCGCATCGCCCGCGAGGTCGCCGACGAGTTCACCGCGTCCACCGGGCAGCAGCGCTGGGTCCTCGGCTCGATGGGCCCCGGCACCAAGCTGCCGACCCTTGGCCACGCCCCCTACACCGTGCTGCGCGACGCCTACCAGACCAACGCCGAAGGCATGATCGCGGGCGGCGCCGACGCGCTCCTGGTGGAGACCACCCAGGACCTGCTCCAGACCAAGTCCGCGATCCTCGGCGCCCGCCGCGCCCTGGAGGCCACCGGCGCGAACCTCCCGCTGATCTGCTCGGTCACCGTCGAGACCACCGGCACGATGCTGCTCGGCTCGGAGATCGGCGCCGCGCTGACCGCCCTGGAGCCGCTCGGCATCGACATGATCGGCCTGAACTGCGCCACGGGCCCGGCCGAGATGAGCGAGCACCTGCGCTATCTCGCCCGGCACTCGCGCGTCCCGATCTCCTGCATGCCCAACGCGGGCCTGCCGGTCCTGGGCAAGGACGGCGCGCACTACCCCCTGACGGCACCGGAGCTCGCCGACGCCCAGGAGAACTTCGTACGTGAGTACGGCCTCTCCCTGGTCGGTGGCTGCTGCGGCACGACCCCCGAGCACCTGCGCCAGGTCGTCGAACGCGTCCGCGGCGTGGAGACGGTCCGCCGCGAGCCGCGCCCCGAGCCGGGCGCCGCCTCCCTCTACCAGACCGTGCCCTTCCGCCAGGACACCGCGTACATGGCGATCGGTGAGCGCACGAACGCCAACGGTTCGAAGAAGTTCCGCGAGGCCATGCTGGAGGGCCGCTGGGACGACTGCGTGGAGATGGCCCGCGACCAGATCCGCGAAGGCGCCCACATGCTCGACCTCTGCGTCGACTACGTGGGCCGCGACGGCGTCACGGACATGGCCGAGCTCGCCGGCCGCTTCGCCACCGCCTCCACCCTGCCCATCGTCCTGGACTCCACCGAACTGCCCGTGATCCAGGCCGGGTTGGAGAAACTGGGCGGCCGCGCCGTCATCAACTCCGTCAACTACGAGGACGGTGACGGCCCCGAGTCCCGCTTCGCGAAGGTCACCGCGCTCGCCAAGGAGCACGGCGCCGCGCTGATCGCGCTGACCATCGACGAGGAGGGCCAGGCCCGCACCCCCGAGCACAAGGTCGCCATCGCCGAGCGCCTCATCGACGACCTGACCGGCAACTGGGGCATCCACGAGTCGGACATCCTCATCGACACCCTGACCTTCACCATCTGCACGGGCCAGGAGGAGTCCCGGGGGGACGGCATCGCCACCATCGAGGCGATCCGCGAGCTCAAGCGCCGCCACCCGGACGTGCAGACCACCCTGGGTCTGTCGAACATCTCCTTCGGCCTCAACCCGGCCGCCCGCGTCGTCCTGAACTCCGTCTTCCTGGACGAGTGCGTCAAGGCGGGCCTGGACTCGGCGATCGTGCACGCCTCGAAGATCCTGCCGATCGCGCGCCTCGACGACGAGCAGGTGAAGGCGGCCCACGACCTGATCTACGACCGTCGCGAAGAGGGCTACGACCCCTTGCAGAAGCTCATGGAGCTTTTCGAGGGCGTCAACATGAAGTCGATGAAGGAGGGCAAGGCCGAGGAGCTCCTCGCCCTCCCGCTGGACGAGCGCCTCCAGCGCCGCATCATCGACGGCGAGAAGAAGGGCCTGGAGGCCGACCTCGACGAGGCCCTGCAGACCCGCCCGGCGCTCGACATCGTCAACGACACCCTCCTGGAGGGCATGAAGGTCGTCGGCGAGCTCTTCGGCTCCGGCCAGATGCAGCTGCCCTTCGTGCTGCAGTCCGCGGAGGTCATGAAGACCGCGGTCGCGCACCTGGAGCCGCACATGGAGAAGTCGGACTCCGAGGGCAAGGGCACCATCGTCCTGGCCACCGTCCGCGGCGACGTCCACGACATCGGCAAGAACCTCGTCGACATCATCCTGTCCAACAACGGCTACAACGTGGTCAACCTCGGCATCAAGCAGCCGGTGGCCGCGATCCTGGACGCCGCGGCCGAGCACCGCGCGGACGTGATCGGCATGTCGGGTCTCCTGGTGAAGTCGACCGTGATCATGAAGGAGAACCTGGAGGAGCTCAACCAGCGCAAGATGGCCGCCGACTTCCCGGTGATCCTCGGCGGTGCGGCGCTCACCCGGGCATACGTCGAGCAGGACCTGCACGAGATCTACGAGGGCGAGGTTCGCTACGCCCGCGACGCCTTCGAGGGGCTGCGCCTGATGGACGCCCTCATCGCGGTCAAGCGGGGCGTCCCCGGCGCCACCCTGCCCGAGCTGAAGCAGCGCCGCGTCGCCAAGCGGGACACTCCCGTCCTGGAGGTCACGGAGGACGAGGGGCCCGCCCGCTCGGACACTTCCACCGACAACCCCGTCCCGACACCGCCGTTCTGGGGCACCCGCGTCGTCAAGGGCATCCAGCTCAAGGAGTACGCCTCCTGGCTGGACGAGGGCGCCCTCTTCAAGGGCCAGTGGGGCCTCAAGCAGGCCCGCAAGGGCGACGGGCCCACCTACGAGGAGCTCGTCGAGACCGAGGGACGGCCCCACCTGCGCGGCTGGCTCGATGAGCTGCACACCAAGAACATGCTGGAGGCGGCCGTCGTCTACGGCTACTTCCCCTGTGTCTCCAAGGGCGACGACCTGATCATCCTGGACGACCAGGGCAACGAGCGCACCCGCTTCTCCTTCCCGCGCCAGCGCCGCGGCCGGCGCCTGTGCCTCGCGGACTTCTTCCGTCCGGAGGAGTCCGGCGAGACCGACGTGGTCGGGCTCCAGGTCGTCACCGTCGGGTCGAAGATCGGCGAGGCCACCGCCGAGCTGTTCGCCGCCGACTCCTACCGCGACTACCTCGAACTGCACGGCCTGTCCGTGCAGTTGGCCGAGGCACTCGCCGAGTACTGGCACGCGCGTGTGCGCGCCGAGCTCGGCTTCGGCGGCGAGGACCCCGCCAACGTCGAGGACATGTTCGACCTGAAGTACCGCGGCGCGCGCTTCTCGCTCGGCTACGGCGCCTGTCCCGACCTGGAGGACCGCGCCAAGATCGCCGAGCTACTGGAACCGGAGCGGATCGGCGTGCAGCTCTCCGAGGAGTTCCAGCTCCACCCGGAGCAGTCCACGGACGCCATCGTCATCCACCACCCCGAGGCGAAATACTTCAACGCGCGCTGAGCGGACAAGTCGTACACTTATCGGTCCAGTGCAGGCCGGTCGCCCACCCGTCACAAGGGGGCGACCGGCCTTCTCGTCCCTCATGGAGGTGTGCCCGGATGACCAGTACGGTTCCCGCGCTCGGTACCCGAACGGCCGAAGGCTCCGCCCTGCAGGCGGTGCTCCTCGACATGGACGGAACACTCGTCGACACCGAGGGGTTCTGGTGGGACGCGGAGGTCGAGGTCTTCGCCGCACTCGGACACACGCTCGACGAGGCCTGGCGTGACGTGGTCGTCGGCGGCCCCATGACGCGCAGTGCCGGATTCCTCATCGCGTCCACCGGAGCCGACATCACGGTTCCCGAGCTGACCGTGCTGCTCAACGACGGCTTCGAGAACCGCATCGGCCGCGCCCTGCCGCTGATGCCGGGCGCCGCCAGACTCCTGGCCGAGCTCGCCGCGCACGAGGTGCCGATGGCCCTGGTCTCCGCGTCGCACCGGCGCATCATCGACCGGGTGCTCGACTCGATCGGGTCCCACCACTTCACGCTGACCGTGGCGGGCGACGAGGTGACACGGACCAAGCCGCACCCGGACCCGTACCTCCTCGCGGCGGCGGGGGTTGGCGCGGAACCGGCCAGATGTGCCGTCATCGAGGACACCGCGACCGGCGTCGCCGCGGCCGAGGCCGCCGGCTGCCGAGTGGTGGCCGTACCGTCCGTGGCACCCATCGCAGCGGCCTTCGGCAGGACCGTCGTCCCGTCCCTCGAACACGTCGATCTGCCTTTCCTGCAAGGACTGATGGCCGGAAAGCACTGAGCAGTTGAAGATGTGACCTTTCCCACTCATCGGGGGGTCGACAGCCGGTCACGGCTGTG
The DNA here is from genome assembly GCF_055577645.1 of Streptomyces sp. NPDC033180. Lineage (NCBI taxonomy): Bacteria > Bacillati > Actinomycetota > Actinomycetes > Kitasatosporales > Streptomycetaceae > Streptomyces > Streptomyces sp. NPDC033180. The sequence continues at coordinate 239,395 of NZ_JBVIPU010000004.1, forward strand.
CCGGGCCTCCGATTTGGGCGAGTTGTGGCGTGACGTTGTGTCCTGATTGAGGGGAACCTCACGAAACCTTCCCGTGTCGGGTTATCGGTGCGTCCACGCCCGGTTTCGCTGCGTGATTGAGGGTCAACTCCGGTCCCTTCCAGCCCTCCTGGTGGTGCGGACTAATGTCGTCGCGAGAACATCGCCACGCCCCCACGGACCGACTGACCCCACCCCTCGTTGCCGGTCCTGACGGGACCAACAGCTCTGGAGAACGTCGAGCATGAACCGTAAGACTTTGGTGCTGCCGGCCGTCGTAGGTCTGCTCGCCCCCGCGCTCGCGGCGTGCGGCGGGGCGGGCGACGGCGGGGGCGACGACGCGATCGCCGTCGGCACCACGGACCGGTTCGCCACCTCGCCCGAGGTCCCCGCTCCCTTCGACCCGGCGTACGCCTACGACGCCGGCTCCTGGAACATCCTGCGCCAGACGGTCCAGACGCTGATGGCCATGCCGCGCGGCGACGGCGACCCGGAGCCCGAGGCCGCTCAGCGGTGCGGGTTCACCGACACCGGCAACGAGCGCTACGAGTGCACGCTGCGCAAGGGCCTGAAGTTCGCCGACGGCAAACCGCTGACCGCCACCGACGTGAAGTTCTCCATCGAGCGGGTGCGGGACATCAAGGTCAAGGACCCGAGCGGCTCCGACGGCCTGGTGGCCAACGTCGACGCGATCGAGACCCAGGGCGAGCGGGGCATCGTCTTCCACCTCAAGAGCCCCGACGCGACGTTCCCGTACAAGCTGGCCACGCCCACCGCGGGCATCATCAGCTCGGAGCACTACACCAAGAACAAGCTGCGCGACGGCTTCGCGGTGGACGGCTCAGGCCCCTACACGGCCGAGCAAGAGGTCAAGGGCAACGAGCTCGTCAAGACGACGTTCTCCAGGAACCCGAACTACAAGGGCGCGATGAAGCCCAAGAGCGACAAGATCGAGCTGCGCAACTACGCGTCCACCGACGCCATGGGCGAGGCCCTCAAGGGCGGCGACATCGACATGATGACCCGCACCATGTCGCCCGAGCAGATCAAGCAGCTCGGCGAGGACCCGGGCAAGAACATCGAGTTCGTCGAGACGCCCGGCCTGGAGATCCGCTACCTCGGCTTCAACACGGACGCCACCACCGTCAAGGCCAAGGCCGTCCGCCAGGCCATGGCGCAGGTCGTCGACCGCGGCGCCTTGGCGAGCGGCGTCTACGGCGACGCGGCCGAGCCGCTCTACTCCCTGGTGCCGACCACGATCACGGGTCACACCAACTCGTTCTTCAACAAGTACGGCGACCCGAGCCCGGCCAAGGCGCGGAGCCTGCTGCAGAAGGCCGACATCAGCACCCCGGTGAAGCTCACCCTCAACTACACGACCGACCACTACGGCCCGGGCACCAGGAAGGAGTTCGAGCTCCTGAAGAAGCAGCTCAACGCCAGCGGCCTCTTCGACGTGTCGATCAAGGGCACGGCGTGGAGCACCTTCCGCCCCGCCGAGCAGAAGGGCGCCTACGACGTCTACGGGATGGGCTGGTTCCCCGACTTCCCCGACGCCGACAACTTCCTCGCGCCGTTCCTCGACAAGGACAACTTCCTCGGCTCGCCGTATGTGAACAGGACCATCAACGAGGAGCTGATCCCGCACTCGCGCCGCGAGGCCGACCGGCTCACCGCCTCCAAGAGCATCCAGAGGATCCAGGACATCGTCGCCGAGGACGTGCCGGTGCTTCCCCTCTGGCAGGGCCGGCAGTACATCGCCGCCCGCGACGACATCACGGGCGTCGAGTGGGCCCTCAACTCCTCCTCGAACCTGCAGCTGTGGGAGCTCGGCCGCGGTGTGAGCGGCTGACCTCCGCCCACACCGGCACACACCGCCGGGCTTCGCTCCACCGATGGACATCAACGACAAGGCACGTACGTGAAATTGCGTAACCAGTGGCTGGCCCTCCCTCTCGCGGGAGGACTGGCCGCCGCCCTGCTGACCGGCTGCGGATCGGACTCGGGCGGAGCGGGGGAGGACGGTGACTCGGTGGTGATGGGGATGTCGGACGACGTCCTGGCCACCGACCCGGCATCGGGCTACGACCCGGGCTCATGGCTCCTGTTCAACAACGTCTTCCAGTCCCTGATGAGCTTCCCGAACGGGGGGACCGAGCCGGAGCCCGAGGCCGCCAAGGAGTGCGGCTTCACGGACACGGAGACCAAGGTCTTTGAGTGCACGCTGCGGGACGGCCTGAAGTTCAGCAACGGCAACGCGCTGACCTCGAAGGACGTCAAGTACTCCTTCGACCGCATGATGAAGATCAACGACGAGGCCGGTCCGGCGATCATGTTCCCGATGCTCGACCGCGTCGAGACGCCGAACGCCAAGAAGGTCGTCTTCAAGCTCAAGTACGCCGACGCGACGTTCCCCAGCAAGATCGCGTCCGGCGCCGGTTCCATCGTCGACCACGCGTCGTACGAGATGAACGCCCTGCGCGGTGGCGGCGAGGCCACGGGGTCGGGACCGTACAAGCTCGACTCCTTCGACAAGGAGCAGGCGGTCTTCTCGGTCAACCCCGACTACAAGGGCACCGCCAAGGTGAAGAACAAGGGCGTCACGCTCAAGTTCTTCCACGACGACCAGAAGGGCCTGAAGAAGGCGCTCCTGGACGACAGGATCGACATCGCGTACCGAGGCCTCGCCGCCAACGACATCGCGGACATCGAGGCGGACACCTCCGAGGCGAGCCAGAACATCGACGTCGTCGAGGGCACAAGCGCCGAGGTGCAGCACCTGGTCTTCAACATGAAGGACCCGGTCGCCGGCAAGCTGGGCGTCCGCAAGGCCATGGCGTACCTGCTCGATCGTGACGCCCTGGTCAAGGACGTCTACCGGGACACGGCGACGCCCCTGTACTCGATCGTCCCGGCCGGGATCGGCGGCCACAACACCGCCTTCTTCGACACCTACGGCGCGCGCCCGCAGCGCTCCAAGGCCGCGGCCGCCCTGCGCGCGGAGGGCCTGAGCGGCAAGGTCAAGCTCACGCTCTGGTCCACGCCCTCGCGCTACGGCCCCGCGACCGACCAGGAGCTCAAGGCGATCGCCAAGCAGCTCAACGCGAGCGGTCTCTTCGACGCCGACGTGAAGTCGATCGAATTCAGCCAGTACGAGCGGGACATCAAGTCCGGCAAGTACGGCGTGTACGTCAAGGGCTGGGTGCCGGACTACCCGGACCCGGACAACTTCACGCAGCCGTTCTTCGGCAAGGGCAACGTCCTGGACAACAACTACCGCAACAGCGACATCACCGGGAAGATCATCCCCGGCACCGCCGCCGAGACGGACCGCACGAAGACCGACGAGGACTACTCCGAGCTCCAGGACACCGTCGCGAACGAGCTGCCGATCCTGCCGGTCTGGCAGGCCAAGCAGTACGCCGTCATCTCCGACGACGTGTACGGCGTCGAGTCGTGCCTCGACGCGTCCACGGTGTTCCGCTTCTGGGAACTCAGCAAGGCCTGATCCCACGGACGCATGAAGGCGGCCGCCCCTCCTGGGGGCGGCCGCCTTCATGCGTCCGGTAGTGCCGCTGTCACTGGGCGCCGGGGCGCACCAGACCGCTCTCGTACGCGTACACCGCGGCCTGCACACGGTCGCGGAGCCCGAGCTTCGTGAGCACATGACCCACATGCGTCTTGACCGTCGTCTCGCTCACGAACAGGTCCGCCGCGATCTCCGCGTTCGACAGGCCGCGCGCCACCAGCTTGAGGACCTCGACCTCCCGCTCGGTGAGCGTGTGCAAGGTGTCCGGCACCGGCTCGTCGCCCGACGGGAGATGACCGGCGTACTTGTCCAGAAGCCTGCGGGTGATGCTCGGCGCGAGCATCGCCTCGCCCGACGCGACCACGCGGATCGCCTGCACCAGCTCGTTCGCCGGGGCGTCCTTGAGCAGGAAGCCGCTGGCACCCGCGCGCAGCGCCTCCACCACGTACTCATCCAGGTCGAAGGTGGTCAGGACCAGGACCTTCGCCGGTCCGTCCCGGCCAGGACCGGTGATCTGCCGGGTCGCCTCGACACCGTCCATCCGCGGCATGCGGATGTCCATCAGGACCACATCGGGCTGCAGCGCCCGCACCTGGTCGAGAGCCTGCAGGCCGTCTCCGGCCTCGCCGACGACCGCGACGTCCTGCTCGGCCTCCAGAATCATCCGGAACCCGGTGCGCAGCAGCGGCTGGTCGTCGACCAGTAGGACACGGATCGCCACGTAACTCTCCTTCGCTAGCCCGGGGCCATTCTGCCCTGCGCGTCCTCTTCGGACTCGGGCACCCTCACCGCAAGGGGGTAGGGCGGGGGAGTCCCGCCGAATTCCGGACATACGGCCTGGTGGTCGCACCAGCCGCAGAGCTTCGTCGGCCTCGGCCGCCAGTCACCCGACTCGGTGGCGAGCGTGATCGCCTCCCACAACGCGTGCAGCTTCCGCTCGACCTGCTCCAGATCCTCGATCCTGGGGTCGTACGTGATGACGTCGCCGCTGCCCAGATAGACGAGCTGGAGGCGGCGCGGAACCACACCCTTCAGGCGCCACACCACCAGGGCGTAGAACTTCATCTGGAAGAGCGCGCCCTCGGAATACTCGGGACGCGGGGCCTTGCCCGTCTTGTAGTCGACGATCCGGACCTCGCCGGTGGGCGCCACGTCCACGCGGTCGATGATGCCGCGCAGCTTCAGGCCCGAGTCCAGCTCCGCCTGCACGAACAGCTCGCGCTCGGCCGGCTCCAGGCGAGTGGGGTCCTCAAGAGTGAACCACCGCTCGACGAGCTTCTCCGCGTCCGCCAGCCAGCGCGCGAGCCGCTCACCCCGCTCATCGCCGGCGAACAGCTCCGTCAGCTCGGGCTTGGCCTCGCGCAGTCGGTCCCACTGCCCCGGGATCAGCGACTTGGCGCTCGTCGCCGTCCTCTCACCGGCGGGCGCGTCGAAAAGCCGCTCCAGGACGGCGTGCACCAGCGTGCCGCGGGTCGCCGCCTCACTCGGCTTCTCCGGCAGCTTGTCGATCACCCGGAACCGGTAGAGCAGCGGACACTGCATGAAGTCACTGGCGCGCGAGGGCGACAGGGACGCCGGACGCACGGCCGTCACGACACCGTCGGTGCTGGTTTCCATGAGGACAGACCCTACGGCCCGCCACTGACAACGGCCGCATACCATCGACGACAGACCCTCTCGCCCTGCATGATCGAGCGTGTACCGCGCCGGACAGGGGCGAGGGACGCTGATCGAACGAGGGGACATCGTGGACGAGAGCGGCGGGAGCGGCAGGCCGCTATCCGACGGCACGGACGGTCGGCGACCGGGTGCCGAAGAAGGCTCCGAGGGCACGCAGAGCACTGACGACACCGCCCGGCCCCAGGCACGCGAAGAGGAACCCCGGCAGGCCCCCGAGGAAGAACCGCCCCCCGCGGCCGAACCCCCGCGACCCGCCGACCGCTTCACCAAGACGCCGCACGACACGCCCGGGAAGACACCGAAGGCCCCGCGCGACACCCACCCCGACTTCGCACACGCCACCCACGGCCCCGGCCCGAAGGCCACGCCCCCCCAGGACAAGAAGAGCCCCGGGGGAGGTCTCCTGATGGGACGCCCCTTCGGCGTGCCCGTATACGTGGCACCCAGCTGGTTCCTCGTCGCCGCCCTCATCACCTGGGTCTTCGGCGGCCAGCTCGACCGCGTCCTGCCCGAACTGGGCGCCGCCCGCTACCTCGTCTCGCTCTTCTTCGCCGTCGCCTTCTACGCCTCCGTGCTCGTCCACGAACTGGCGCACACCGTCGTCGCCCTGCGCTACAAGCTGCCGGTGCGCCGGATCCAGCTGCAGTTCTTCGGCGGTGTCTCGGAGATCGAGAAGGAGTCCGAGACCCCCGGACGCGAGTTCGTCCTCGCCTTCGTGGGCCCGCTGCTCTCCCTGGTCCTCTCCGGCGTCTTCTACGGGGCCATGCGCCTCGTCGAGCCCGGCACCGTGCCCGGCGTCCTGCTCGCGGGACTGATGATCTCCAACCTCATCGTCGCCGCCTTCAACCTCCTGCCGGGCCTGCCCCTGGACGGCGGCCGCATGCTCCGCGCCGTCGTCTGGAAGATCACCGGCAAGCCCATGAGCGGCACCATCGCCGCCGCCTGGGTCGGCCGCGCGCTCGCCATCTCCGTCCTGATCGGTCTGCCCCTCCTCAACCAGTCCGGCGCGCTCGGCGGCGAGTCCCAGGACATCGGCGGCATGGACACCGTCATGGATGCCCTCCTTGCCGCGATCCTCGCCGCCATCATCTGGACCGGCGCCGGAAACAGCCTCCGCATGGCCCGCCTGCGCGAACACCTGCCCGAGCTCCGCGCCCGCGCCCTGACCCGGCGTGCCGTGCCTGTCGAGTCAGGCACCCCGCTCTCCGAAGCACTGCGCCGCGCGAACGACGCCGGGGCCCGCGCCCTCGTCGTCGTCGACGCCGACGGTGACCCGATGTCGGTGGTCCGCGAAGCGGCCATCGTCGGCGTGCCCGAGCACCGCCGCCCCTGGGTGACCGTCAGCGGCCTCGCCCAGGACATCACCGAAGGCATGCGGATCTCCGCCGAGCTCGCCGGTGAGGAACTCCTCGACACCCTCCGGGCGACGCCCGCCACCGAGTACCTCGTGGTCGAGGCATCCGGCGAGATCTACGGAGTGCTGTCCGCCGCCGACGTGGAGCGTGCCTTCGTCAAGGCGATGGCCCGCCCCAGCTGACGCCGCCACCCTGGTCCTTGGCCTCCGAACGGGCCGGTAGGCTGTTCACATGTCCGAACCGACCGGTGCCGCCCGCCGACGCGGGCCCTTCAAGGTCGGGGACCAGGTTCAGCTGACCGACCCCAAGGGCCGCCACTACACGTTCACGCTCGAGGCCGGGAAGAACTTCCACACCCACAAGGGTTCCTTCCCCCACGACGAGCTGATCGGTGCTCCCGAGGGCAGCGTTGTCCGCACCACGGGAAACGTCGCCTACCTCGCGCTGCGCCCCCTGCTCCCCGACTACGTCCTGTCCATGCCCCGCGGCGCCGCCGTGGTCTACCCCAAGGACGCGGGGCAGATCCTGGCCTTCGCGGACATCTTCCCCGGCGCGCGCGTCGTCGAGGCGGGTGTGGGCTCCGGCTCGCTCAGCAGCTTCCTCCTGCGCGCCATCGGCGACGACGGAATGCTGCACTCCTACGAGCGCCGCGAGGACTTCGCCGAGATCGCCCAGCAGAACGTGGAGCGCTACTTCGGCGCCCCGCACCCGGCCTGGCAGCTCACCGTCGGTGACCTCCAGGACAACCTGAGCGACACCGACGTCGACCGCGTGATCCTGGACATGCTCGCCCCCTGGGAGTGCCTGGACGTCGTCTCCAAGGCGCTCGTCCCCGGCGGCATCCTCTGCTGCTACGTCGCGACCACCACCCAGCTCGCGAGGACCGTCGAGTCCATCCGCGAGATCGGCGGTTTCAACGAACCGACCGCCTGGGAATCGATGATCCGCAACTGGCACGTCGAGGGCCTGGCCGTCCGCCCCGACCACCGCATGATCGGCCACACCGGCTTCCTGCTCACCGCCCGCCGCCTCGCGGACGGCGTCGAGCCGCCCATGCGCCGCCGCCGCCCCTCCAAGGGCGCCTACGGCGACGACTACACCGGCCCGAACGCCGACGGCGGCACACCCCGCGCGGAGCGCTGACCGCCCCGGCACCGCCGGCACCCCGTACAACCGCTGAACGCACAGGCGCCGCCGCCGAGTTCCCCCCAAGACCGGGGAACTCGGCGGCGGCGCCTTTCCGTTCATGGCTGCCGTCGACCCCGGTGTTCCGCCCCACTGTGAGGTATGGCACGATGCTGGCCACCTCCCCCACCGGCACAGCCCTCACAGGAGACACTCCTAGTGCAGCACCCCGCCGTCCCGGAACTGGCACACAACACCACCCGCCCCATCCACTGGCTGGCCACCGCGGCCGCGCTCGCAGCCGTCATCGCCGGCTCGTCCTTCCTGCAGCCGGACCCCGCGAACGCGGCCCAGCCGAGCTCCAAGCCCGCCGGCAAGGCCGCGGCCGCGCCCGCGCCCGCGCTCGCCCCGGACCCGGCCACCGTCACCTACCCCCTCACCTGCGGCAACGTGAAACCCGTGGTCAAGAAGAAGGCTTCCGGGGACCTCGACGGGGACGGCAGACCGGAGACCGTCGCCGTGGTGCACTGCGCCGCCGGATCGGGCACGCCCCCCGACGGCGTCTACGTCGTCACGCGCCCCACGGAGGGCAAGCCCCGCGTCGTCGCCACCCTCGTCGACCCGAAGGACCGCCAGAACGTCAGCGACTTCGCCGTACGTGACGGTGTGATCACCGCCACGCTCCTCGGGTACTCGTCGCCGAACGTGCCCAGCTGCTGCCCCGACCTCCAGGACGAGGCCAAGTGGCAATGGAAAGACGGCACGTTCGCGCGCTCCGCCCCGGCCGGGGCACACAGCGTGTGACCGCAGAGGCACGAAAAAGGGCCTGTGCCCGCCGTACAGCGGCGGGCACAGGCCCTTGTGCATGCGTCAGTTCGCGGCCTCAGGCCGCGTCGGGCCCGTAGACCTCGACCCTGTCCGAAACGCGGCGCACATGAATGCAGTCGCCCGGACACTCCTTCGCCGAGTCGACCACGTCACGCAGAAGCGGCAACGGAACGGGCGTTGTGGCGCCCGGAGCCTGCAACAGCTCGTCCTCGCCGCTCTTCACATAGGCCAGGCCGTCGATATCCAGCTCGAAGACCTCAGGCGCGTACTGCGCGCAGATGCCGTCGCCAGTGCAGAGGTCCTGGTCGATCCAGACCTCCAGCGGATCACGGCTCTCGGAGCCGGTACCGGCCTCGTCTCCCACGGTCATCTCTCCTGCCGATCGTCACGCCGAGTGAGCCCGCTTGACAGCAAGTCGGGCCAGCCCTGACGGGTGTTGAACGCTTCGACGATACAACCGCCCGCTTTCCGATGTTGTTGGGTGGGTAATGACCTGACGTGAGGGAGAGCGCAAGGGTGAAGATCGGACACACCTCTACCGTCTTTGTGATCTAGGGGTTTCAATCGACACCCACCCAGGTAGGGTCTGGAAGCGTCCAGCTCCCCTTGGAGGAGGTGAGGACCGTGGCAGCCCACGACGACGACATCAACCGCGGCATCCGGCCGGGGCGAGGGTCTGAGGACCCCGCCGGTCAGGTTGCCTATCTCGAGCAGGAAATCGCCGTCCTGCGACGCAAGCTCGCCGACTCTCCGCGGCATACGAGGATTCTCGAAGAGCGGATCGTCGAGCTGCAGACCAACCTGGCCGGCGTATCCGCACAGAACGAGCGGCTCGCCAACACGCTCCGTGAGGCCCGCGACCAGATCGTGGCCCTCAAGGAGGAAGTCGACCGGCTCGCGCAGCCGCCGGCCGGCTTCGGAGTCTTCCTCGTGGCGAACGAGGACGGCACCGCTGACATCTTCACCGGGGGCCGCAAGCTCCGGGTGAACGTCAGCCCCAGCGTGGAGCTCGAAGAGCTCAGGCGTGGCCAGGAAGTCATGCTCAACGAAGCGCTCAACGTGGTCGAGGCCATGGAGTACGAGAGCGTGGGAGACATCGTCACCCTCAAGGAGATCCTCGAGGACGGCGAGCGCGCCCTGGTGGTCGGGCACACCGACGAGGAGCGGGTGGTCCGGCTCGCCGAACCACTCCTCGACGTCACCATCCGCCCCGGAGACGCACTCCTGCTCGAACCCCGCTCCGGCTACGTCTACGAAGTGGTCCCCAAGAGCGAGGTCGAAGAGCTCGTCCTCGAAGAGGTACCGGACATCGGCTACGAGCAGATCGGCGGCCTGGGCAACCAGATCGAGCTGATCCGCGACGCGGTCGAACTGCCCTACCTCTACCCGGACCTCTTCAGGGAGCACGAACTGCGGCCGCCCAAGGGCGTCCTGCTGTACGGGCCCCCCGGCTGCGGCAAGACGCTGATCGCGAAGGCCGTCGCCAACTCCCTTGCCAAGAAGGTCGCCGAGGTGACCGGAGCGGCCGCGGGGAAGAGCTTCTTCCTCAACATCAAGGGACCCGAACTCCTCAACAAGTACGTCGGCGAGACCGAGCGTCACATCCGCCTGGTCTTCCAGCGTGCGAGGGAGAAGGCGAGCGAGGGCACCCCCGTCATCGTCTTCTTCGACGAGATGGAATCCCTCTTCCGCACCCGCGGATCCGGAGTCAGCTCGGACGTGGAGAACACCATCGTCCCCCAGCTGCTCGCCGAGATCGACGGCGTGGAAGGCCTGGAGAACGTCATCGTCATCGGTGCCTCGAACCGTGAGGACATGATCGACCCCGCGATCCTGCGGCCGGGACGACTCGACGTGAAGATCAAGATCGAGCGCCCGGACGCCCAGGCGGCGAAGGACATCTTCGCCAAGTACCTCACCGAGCGGCTCCCGCTGCACGCGGACGACCTCGCCGAACACAGCGCCGACCGGCGCACCACCGTGGACGGCATGATCCAGTCCGTCGTGGAGCAGATGTACGCGGAGTCCGAGGAGAACCGCTTCCTCGAGGTGACGTACGCCAACGGCGACAAGGAAGTCCTGTACTTCAAGGACTTCAACTCCGGCGCCATGATCGAGAACATCGTCGGACGCGCCAAGAAGATGGCCATCAAGGCCTTCCTCGACGCCGACCAGAAGGGCATCAGGGTCTCTCACCTCCTCCAGGCTTGCATCGACGAGTTCAAGGAGAACGAGGACCTGCCCAACACCACCAACCCGGACGACTGGGCCCGCATCTCCGGCAAGAAGGGCGAACGGATCGTGTACATCCGTACGCTCGTCACCGGAAAGCAGGGCGCGGACACCGGACGCTCCATCGACACGGTGGCCAACACCGGTCAGTACCTGTAGAAGGCAGGGCGGCTGCGGGTGTCCTTCGTGGGTACCCGCAGCTGTCTGTTTTTCAATGAAGGCAATGATCTCCCCACCAGCGCAAAGGCGCTCTAGGCTCTTCGGTACCGCCGAGCGCGCAGTGCGGGGACGGGCACCGCACACGCACCGGAGAACCAGCGGTACTTGAGCGCCGTTCCCGAAGGGGAGCGCCGCCGGGCAAGGAGGGCCGCATGACCGTACGGCGAGTAATGGGCATCGAGACGGAGTACGGCATCTCCGTCCCCGGCCACCCGAACGCCAATGCCATGCTCACCTCGTCCCAGATCGTCAACGCCTACGCCGCGGCGATGCACCGGGCGCGACGCGCCCGCTGGGACTTCGAGGAGGAGAATCCCCTGCGGGACGCGCGGGGCTTCGACCTCGCCCGTGAGACCGCCGATTCCAGTCAGCTCACCGACGAGGACATCGGCCTCGCCAACGTGATCCTCACCAACGGGGCACGCCTCTACGTGGACCACGCGCACCCCGAGTACAGCTCACCCGAAGTCACCAACCCCTGGGACGCCGTCCTGTGGGACAAGGCCGGCGAGCGCATCATGGCGGAGGCGGCCGAGCGGGCCGCACAGCTGCCCGGGGCCCAGCCGATCCACCTCTACAAGAACAACACCGACAACAAGGGCGCCTCCTACGGCACGCACGAGAACTACCTGATGAAGCGGGAAACCCCCTTCTCGGACATCGTGCGCCACCTGACGCCGTTCTTCGTCTCCCGCCAGGTCGTCACCGGCGCGGGACGCGTCGGCATCGGCCAGGACGGCCACGAGCACGGCTTCCAGCTCAGCCAGCGCTCCGACTACTTCGAGGTCGAGGTGGGCCTGGAGACGACCCTCAAGCGGCCCATCATCAACACCAGGGACGAGCCGCACTCCGACGCCGAGAAGTACCGCCGCCTGCACGTCATCATCGGCGACGCGAACCTCTCCGAGATCTCGACGTATCTCAAGCTGGGCACGACATCCCTGGTCCTCGCCATGATCGAGGACGGCTTCATCGCGGTGGATCTCGCCGTCGACCAGCCCGTGCGCACCCTCCACCACGTCTCCCACGACCCGACACTTAAGCGGCTGATCACGCTCCGTAGCGGGCGGACACTCACCGCAGTACAGCTCCAGATGGAGTACTTCGAGCTGGCCCGCAAATACGTGGAGGAGCGGTACGGCTCCGACGCCGACGAGCAGACCAAGGACGTCCTCGCCCGCTGGGAAGACGTCCTGGGCCGCCTGGAGAGCGATCCGATGAGCCTCTCCGGAGAGCTCGACTGGGTCGCCAAGCGAGAACTCATGGAGGGCTACCGCCGCCGTGACAGCCTCGACTGGGACGCGGCACGACTGCACCTCGTCGACCTTCAGTACGCGGACGTACGGCCCGACAAGGGCCTGTACAACCGTCTGGCGGCCCGCGGCAAGATGAAGCGCCTCCTTCAGGAGCCACAGGTCGAGCGTGCCCAGACCAAGCCGCCGGAGGACACACGCGCGTACTTCCGCGGCCGGTGCCTGGAGCAGTACGCGGACGACGTGGCCGCGGCCTCGTGGGATTCGGTCATCTTCGACCTCCCGGGCCGCGACTCCCTCCAGCGTGTGCCCACACTGGAGCCGCTGCGGGGCACGCGGAACCACGTCAAGGAGCTCCTTGACCGCTGCCGCACGGCAGAGGATCTGGTACGGGTGCTCTCCGGAGGCTGAAAGACCCGGCGTGTGGGAATCATCGAGGTGGTCCCCAGACGTTGCAGTAACTACGGGGCCGATGTCAGGCCTGGCTTATAGGGTCTGATCAAGTACATCGCACCTAACGAGCGGGGTGAGGTAGATGGCGACCAAGGACACCGGCGGCGGACAGCAGAAGGCAACGCGTTCCACCGAGGAGGTCGAGGAGCAGACAGAGGAAGCGCAGGGCTCGGAGGACCTCAAGGAGCGCCAGGAGAAGCTGAGCGACGACGTGGACTCCGTCCTGGACGAGATCGACGACGTACTCGAGGAGAATGCCGAGGACTTCGTACGTTCGTTCGTACAAAAGGGCGGACAGTAGGGCGCGCGCCGGACACGGTGCGGGGAGTGCGTGGCGCGGTACCGGGCCACGCACCTCAACGCCCTGAAACCGCACATGTGGATCACCGCCGCGAGGCGGGTAGGGTCCGTGACGTACTGCCCTTCAGACGTACTGCGCTTCAACTGCAATACGGCCACCGGCGAGTTGGGACACGCTCCCGGCGCTCAGCGCCCGGCCGTCACTTACCTGGAAGGAAACGCGTGGAAGCCAACACTCGTAGCACCGGGCGTCTACCGGCTGCCTTCCTGACGCCTGGTTCTTCGTCCTTCATGGACTTTCTGTCCGAGCATCAGCCCGACATCCTGCCGGGCAACCGGCAGTTGCCGCCCACGCAGGGTGTGATCGAGGCGCCGCACGGCACGACGATCGTGGCGACGACGTTCCCCGGCGGCGTGGTGCTCGCCGGTGACCGGCGGGCGACCATGGGCAATGTGATCGCGCAGCGCGACATCGAGAAGGTCTTCCCGGCCGACGAGTACTCCGCGGTCGGCATCGCCGGCACCGCCGGTCTCGCCGTGGAGATGGTCAAGCTCTTCCAGTTGGAGCTCGAGCACTTCGAGAAGGTCGAGGGCGCCACGCTCTCCCTGGAGGGCAAGGCGAATCGGCTGTCGACGATGATTCGGTCGAACCTGGGAATGGCCATGCAGGGCCTGGCCGTTGTCCCGCTCTTCGCGGGGTATGACGTGGACCGTGAGAAGGGGCGCATCTTCAGTTACGACGTCACGGGCGGCCGCTCCGAGGAGCACGGCTTCGCGGCCACCGGCTCCGGTTCGGTCTTCGCGCGTGGTGCGATGAAGAAGCTCTACCGCAAGGACCTGACGGAGCAGGAGGCGACGACGCTCGTCGTGCAGGCGTTGTACGACGCGGCGGACGACGACTCGGCGACGGGTGGCCCGGACGTCGCCCGTCGGATCTATCCGATCGTCACTGTGATCTCCGAAGAGGGTTTCCGGCGGCTGGGAGATGAGGAGTCCTCCGAGATCGCCCGCTCGATCCTGGAGCGGCGTCTGGAGCAGCCCGACGGCCCGCGGGCCTCGCTGCTCTGATCGATACGTATTCGCCACTGACTTCAGTTTCAGTCACTGACAGAAAGGGACGGATAGCCGGTGTCGACGCCGTTCTATGTCTCACCCCAGCAGGCCATGGCCGACCGGGCGGAATACGCCCGCAAGGGCATCGCCCGTGGTCGCAGCCTTGTTGTGCTGCAGTTCGCCGATGGCATCGTGTTCGTCGGCGAGAACCCGTCCCGTGCGCTGCACAAGTTCAGCGAGATCTATGACCGGATCGGCTTCGCGGCCGCCGGCAAGTACAACGAGTACGAGAACCTGCGGATCGGTGGTGTGCGGTACGCCGACCTTCGTGGGTACACGTACGACCGTGACGATGTGACGGCCCGTGGGCTCGCGAACGTCTATGCCCAGACGCTGGGCACGATCTTCTCGAGCCAGGCGGAGAAGCCGTACGAGGTGGAGTTGGTCGTCGCCGAGGTGGGCGCCACGGCCGATGCCGACCAGATCTACCGGCTGCCGCACGACGGTTCGATCGTGGACGAGCACGGCTCGGTCGCGGTCGGCGGCAATGCCGAACAGATCAGCGCGTATCTCGATCAGCGCCATCGTGACGGGATGACGCTCGCCGAGGCGCTGAAGCTGGCGGTGCAGTCGCTGTCCCGCGACACCAACGGCAGTGAGCGGGAGATCCCCGCGGAACGGCTCGAGGTGGCGGTGCTCGACCGTACGCGCCCGCAGCAGCGGAAGTTCAAGCGGATCGTCGGGCGGCAGCTCGCGCGGCTGCTCGAGGGCGGTGCTTCGGCGCCCACGGACGCCGAGTCCGACAACGAGGAGGAGACGGACTCCGGCTCCGGGTCCTCCGAGGAGTAGTTCGGCTCGTCGTACGCCCCGTGTCCCGGCCCTGCGGCCGGGGTGCGGGGCGTCCGCGTGTGTGTGGGGGAGGGCTAGCGGGCCGCGGGGGCGGTCGAGCCGCGGATCACCAGCTCGACGGGGAGGGTGTCGGCCCGGGGCGTGCGGCCGTCGAGGACGGCTAGCAGGGACGTCATGCCGCGTTCGCCGAACTGCTCCGCCGGCAGTCGCACGGTGGTGAGTTCGGGTTCCACGGCGGTGGCCAGGGTGAGGTCGTCGAAGCCGGTCACGGAGAGGTCATCGGGCAGGCGCAGGCCGAGGCGGCGGGCCGCCTTGCAGGCGCCGGCGGCGAGGATGTCGTCGTCGCAGACGAGTGCGGTGGGGCGGGGGCCGGGCGCGGAGAGGGCGGCTTCGGTGGCCGTGCGGGCGTCCTCGACGGTGAGGAGTGCCCGGATGGTGCGTACGGACGCGTCGGTGCCCCTCAGCGTCGCCGCGAGGGCATCGGAGCGTACGTCGAAGGTCCAGGAGTCGACGCCCGCGGCGAGGTGCAGGAAGTCGCGGTGGCCCAGGGCGAGGAGATGCTCGGTGGCCTGGCGCATGCCGTCGCCGATGTCGAGGTTGACGGTGGCCGCGCCGAGGCTGCCCGCGGGGTCGCTGTCGAGCATGACGAGGGGGAGCTCGTCGCCCTGGATGGTGGCGAGGGCGTCGGAGGCGATGGAGGAGGCGAGGATGCCGTCGAGGGCGGCGCGGCTGGAGTCGAAGGGGTCGCGGGCGGGGCCCAGGCCGTCGGGGGAGGGGTAGAGGACGACGCCGAAGCCGTTCTCGGTGGCGACGCGGGCGGCTCCGGTGTAGACGCGGGCGAAGAACTCGTTCGTGAGGGCGGGGACGACCAGGAGCGCCGTCCTGGTGCGGCCGAGGCGGAGGTTGCGGGCGGCGAGGTTCGGGCGGTAGCCGAGCTGGCGGGCGGTGGCCCGGACGCGCTCGGCGGTCCGCTCGGCGACGCGTCCGCGCCACTTCTCGCCGAACACGAGGGAGACGGTGGCCTGGGACACCCCGGCGGCGCGTGCGACGTCGCGGCTCGTGGGGCGCGGCCCTGCGGCCTCCTGCTGTGGCCCGGCCACTTCTGATACCTCCCGGGTCGGTCCCGCGGGAGATCGGGATGGACCCGCGGTGAGCGCTCATGGTACGTATGACGCTCGACGTTATACGTAAAACCTCGGCGCGTCGGCGCCGGGCGGAGGGGCGGGAAAGCATGGCTGCCGGATACGCGGAGATCCTGCGCACGAAGCACGCCGGTCGGCTGCTCGCGGGCACGCTGGTGGGCCGGTTGCCGAACGCGACCGCCGCGATCGCGATCGTGCTGTTCATCCGTGCCGAGGGCGGGACGTACAGCCTGGCCGGTGGTCTCGCCGCGGTGTACGGCGTGGCCAACGCGGTGGGGCAGCCGCTGCTCGGCCGCCTGGTGGACCTCTACGGGCAGCCGCGGATCCAGCTCCCCTCGGCGGTGCTCTCCGCGCTCGGCATGGGGGCGTTCGCCTTCACCGGGCCCGATTCGCTCGGCCTCGCGTACGTCGCCGTGGGCGTGGCGGGTCTGTTCACACCGCCCCTGGAGGGCGGGCTGCGCGCGCTGTGGCCGAGCGTCCTCGGCAAGGAGGAGCAGGTGCACACGGCGTACGCCATGGACGCCATCGCCCAGGAAATCATGTTCACCGTGGGGCCGTTGCTGATCACCGGCTGTGTGGCGCTCTGGTCGGAGCAGGCCGCGCTGCTCGTCGTGAACCTCATCGGCGTGCTCGGCGCCCTCTCCGTGGTGATGTCCAAGCCCTCGCGCGCGTGGCGCTCGGCGCCCCGTGAGGCGCACTGGCTCGGCGCGCTGCGCTCACCCGGGCTGATCGCGCTGCTCGGTGCGTTCCTCTTCATCGGCATGGCGCTCGGCTCCATCACCGTGGCCGGTGTGTCGTACGCCGATGAGCACGGTGGCGACGCGGTGTACGGCTGGATGATGGCCGCGATCGGGCTCGGCGCCCTCGTGGGCGGCTCCGTGTACGGGGCGCGGCAGTGGGCCGGTGTGCCGGAGAAGCGGCTGACCCTCCTGGTGGCCCTGCTGGCCCTCTGCTATTGGCCGTTGACGCTGGTGCCCGGCGCTGTCGCGATGACGGCGCTCATGGTGGTCGCCGGGGTCTTCCTCGCGCCGGCGCTCGCGTGCGCGTTCATCATCGTGGACCGGCACGCGCCGCGGGGCACCGTCACGGAGGCGTTCTCCTGGCTCGTGACCACGTTCACGGTCGGCGCGTCGCTCGGTACGGCCGCCGCGGGTCCTGTCGTCGAGTGGGGCGGGACCGTGTGGGGCTTCGCCGTCCCGGGGGGCGCGGGGATCGCCGCGCTGCTCGTTCTGCTGGCCACGGCTGGGGTGCTCGTACTCCCCGCTGATTCGGCGGTTGTTGCGGGTTCATCGGAAAATGATCGAAACGGTGCCGTCGAACCCGGTTTCAGGGCAGGGCATCAGGCGTAATGTTCAGTCATGGACCGCCGCATTTTCGGGCTGGAGAATGAGTACGGCGTCACGTGCACGTTTAGGGGACAGCGCCGTCTGTCGCCTGACGAGGTGGCGCGCTACCTCTTCCGCCGTGTTGTCTCATGGGGCCGCAGCAGCAACGTCTTTCTGCGGAACGGCGCCCGCCTCTATCTTGACGTCGGGTCACATCCGGAATATGCGACACCGGAATGTGACAACGTGACCGAGCTGGTCACGCACGACAAGGCGGGCGAGCGCATTCTGGAAGGCCTGCTCGTCGACGCCGAACGCCGCCTGCACGAGGAGGGAATCGCGGGCGACGTCTATCTCTTCAAGAACAACACCGACTCGGCGGGAAACTCCTACGGCTGCCACGAGAACTATCTGGTGGCCCGGCACGGGGAGTTCTCGCGGCTCGCGGACATCCTCATTCCCTTCCTCGTCACGCGACAGCTGCTCTGCGGCGCGGGCAAGGTGCTGCAGACTCCACGCGGCGCCGTGTACTGCGTCAGTCAGCGTGCCGAGCACATCTGGGAAGGGGTCTCCTCCGCGACCACCCGCTCCCGGCCGATCATCAACACCCGCGACGAACCGCACGCGGACGCCGAGCGGTACCGCCGGCTGCACGTCATCGTCGGTGACTCGAACATGTCCGAGACGACCATGCTCCTGAAGGTCGGCGCCACCGACCTCGTCCTGCGCATGATCGAAGCGGGCACGGTGATGCGGGACCTGACCCTGGAGAACCCGATCCGGGCGATCCGCGAGGTCAGCCACGACATCACGGGCCGCCGCAAGGTGCGTCTGGCCAGCGGCCGCGAGGCCTCCGCCCTCGAAGTGCAGCGCGAGTACTACGAGAAGGCCGTGGACTTCGTGGAGCGCCGCGGCATCCGCACGGGCACGGTCGAGCAGGTCCTCGAGCTGTGGGGCCGCACGCTCGACGCGATCGAGGCCGAGGACCTCGACCGCATCGGCACCGAGATCGACTGGGTCATGAAGTACAAGCTCATCGAGCGGTACCGAGCGAAGAACAACATGACCATGTCGCATCCGCGGGTCGCGCAGATAGACCTCGCGTATCACGACATCCACCGCCGTCGCGGGCTGTACTACCTCCTGGAGAAGAAGGGGCAAGCCGCCCGTATCTGCAACGACTTGAAGATCTTCGAAGGCAAGTCGGTGCCGCCGCAGACCACCCGCGCGCGGCTGCGCGGCGACTTCATCCGCAGGGCCCAGGAGCAGCGCCGCGACTTCACGGTCGACTGGGTGCACCTGAAGCTCAACGACCAGGCACAGCGCACCGTGTTGTGCAAGGACCCCTTCCGGTCGGTGGACGACCGGGTGGAGAAACTGATCGCCGGTATGTAATCCCTGATACAGGAGGTGCGTTGCGGGAACGCAACGCGGGGCGCCGTACGTTCCACGTACGGCGCCCTTCTCCATGCGTAGAGTTGCGCGCACGCCAACCGACAAGATCGACCGATACGAGGCCCCCACCGTGCGCCGACGCTCACTTCTCCTTGCTGTTCCGGCCGGCCTGCTGACACTGGCCGGGTGTGGTGACGACAAGAAGGCCGACAAGGCCAAGCCCAGCGACAGCCCGTCGCCTTCCAACTCGACCTCGGCCGCGCCGACGGCGAAGATCGTGGACGGGCCGGTGCCCGAGATCACGAAGGGGAACAAGTTCGGCCAGAAGCCGACCGTCGCCAAGGGTTCCGGGAAGCCGTCATCCGACCTCGCGGTCAAGACCCTGATCCAGGGCAAGGGCGCCGAGGTCAAGAAGGGCGACTACCTCCAGGCCAACTACCTCGGCCAGATCTGGGCCACGGCCAAGGTATTCGACAACTCGTACGACCGGGGCAACCCCACGGTCTTCCCGATCGGCACCGGTCAGGTCATCCCCGGCTGGGACCAGGCCCTGGTCGGCAAGAAGCTCGACAGCCGTGTGGAGCTCGCGATCCCGCCGAAGATGGGTTACGGCACCGAGGGCAACAAGCAGGCGGGCATCAAGGGCGACGACACGCTGGTCTTCGTCGTCGACCTGGTGGGCACCTTCAGCAACAAGAGCTCGGCCAAGGGCAAGGAGGTCGCGCAGTCCAACATCGACCTCCCCAAGGTCGGCACGAACACGGACGGCAAGGCGCCCTCCATCGACGTCCCGAAGAAGGACGCCCCGAAGAAGCTCGTCGCGACCTACGTCCTCGAGGGCGACGGCGAGGAGGTCAAGGAGACCGACAGCCTCCTGTGCCAGTACAAGGGCGTGCTGTGGGCCGATGGCAAGGAGTTCGACTCCTCGTACAAGAGCGGCCAGCTCGCCTCGTTCCAGCTTGCGCAGGTCGTCAAGGGCTGGGCGCAGGGCCTGACCGGCAAGAAGGTCGGCAGCCGCGTCCTGATCGTCATCCCCCCGAAGCTCGGGTACGGTGACCAGCCGCCGCAGGGCAGCACCATCAAGAAGGACTCCACGCTCGTCTTCTCCGTGGACATCCTCGCGAAGATGTAAGACTGTCCCCGCCGGCATTCGTATCAAGCAGGAGCACTAAACGTGAGCATCGAGAAGCCCGAGATCGACTTCCCCGACGGTCCGGTCCCCACCGACCTCGAGATCGTGGACATCTGGGAGGGCGACGGCCCTCAGGCCAAGGCCGGCGACACCGTCCAGGTCCACTACGTGGGCGTTTCCTTCTCCAGCGGTGAGGAGTTCGACGCCTCCTGGAACCGCGGCAACCCGCTCGCGTTCCAGCTGGGTGCCGGTCAGGTCATCGCCGGCTGGGACCAGGGCGTCCAGGGCATGAAGGTCGGCGGCCGCCGCAAGCTGACCATCCCGTCGCACCTGGCGTACGGCGAGCGCGGCGCCGGTGGCGGCCGCATCGCGCCCGGCGAGACGCTGATCTTCGTCTGCGACCTCGTCGCCGTCTGAGAGACGACCGAGCGACGACCGAGCGACGACTGAGGACAGGTCTGATCAGACCTGTCCGTCGAGGCCCATGCCGGTTCCGGCATGGGCCTCGGCTTTTCCCACGACACCCCGGGGCGGTACGGTCGGCGGTCGGAAGCACTGTTGAGAAAGGGCGTCGATGGCCATTGCCAAGGCCGAGCGGCTGATGAACCTTGCGCTGTGTCTGCTCGGGACACGGCGGCCGCTCAGCAAGCGCGAGCTGCGCGAGTCCATCGAGGCCTATCTGGAGGCGGGGTCCGACGACTCCTTCAACCGGATGTTCGAGCGCGACAAGGACGATCTGCGCGAACTCGGCCTGGTCATCGAGACGGTGGAGAACCTCGACGGCGAGGTGGGCTATCTCGCGCGCCGCGACAGCAACCGTCTGCCGCCCATCACCATCGACGCCGAGGAAGCCGCCGCACTCGGCCTCGCGGCCAAGGTCTGGCAGCAGGCACGGCTCGCCGGAGCCGCCAGCGGCGCCCTGCAGAAGCTGCGCGCCGCCGGACTCCCCGAGGACGTCGACCCGTACGGGACGCACAGCGCGCTCGAACCGCGCATCCCCGTGCACGAGGCGTCCTTCGAGCCGCTGATGCTCGCCTGCCGCGACCGCCGCCCCGTCGTCTTCGACTACCGCAAGGCCACCGCGGCCCGCCCCGAGCAGCGCCACGTCGAGCCGTGGGCGCTCGAATGCTGGCGCGGCCACTGGTACCTCGCGGGCTGGGACCGTGACCGCGGCGCCGAGCGCGTCTTCAGGCTCTCCCGCATCACCGGGAAGGTCCGTGCCCGCGCCGGCAAGTTCACCGCCGACATCCCCGATGTGGTCACGGTGCGCGAGACCGTCGCGAGCTGGGCGGGGGAGAGCGCCGACCGCTCCGCCCTGATCCGGCTGCGTACGGGCGCGGGCTATCCGCTGCGCGCCAAGGCCGCCCATATACGTGAACTGGGCGAGGGGTGGGACGAGTTGGAGATTCCGTACGGGCACGGGCTCGATGCCTGGCTGGTGGAGTTCGGGCCCGACGTGGTGGTCCTTGGGCCCGCCGAGCTGCGGGCCGACGTAGTGGACCGGCTGCGCGCCGTGGCCAAGGGCTGAGGGGACGTACAGACCATGGCCTCGAACGCCATCGACCAGACCCGGCGGATGCTCTCCCTGGTGACCTATCTGCGCGAGCGCCCCGGCGCCCACGTACAGGACGTCGCCCGTGCCTTCGGGATCACCGAGGACGAGCTGATCTCCGACCTGGACGTGCTGCCGCTGTGCGGGACCAGTTTCCGCGGCGGCGACCTCCTGGACATCGACACCGACGGCGACCGCATCTGGTGGCACAACCCGGATGACGTGGCGGCCCCCCTGCGGCTCGCCGCCGACGAGGCCACCGCGCTCCTGGTGGCCGCCCGCGCGGTCTCCACGCTTCCGGGGCTGCGCGAGAGCGACCGGCAGGCGCTGGTGCGCGCCACCGCGAAGCTGGAGACGGCGGCCGGCGAGAACGCGGGCGCCAGCGCGCGGCTCTCGGTGACCTTCGAGTCCGAGGGCGGTGTCTTCGCCGACGTCGACCGGGCCATCTCCGAGCGGCGCCGGCTCTGGCTGCGCTACTACTCACCGGCGCGCGACGAGCTCACCGAGCGCGAGGTCGACCCGATCCGGCTCTTCGCCGTCGGGCACACCTACATGGAGGCGTGGTGCTACCTCTCCGAGGCACGCCGCACCTTCCGCCTCGACCGGGTGGCCGAGATCAGAATCCTGGACGAGCCGTCCGCGCCGCCCGAGGTCGAGCTGCGTGATCTCTCCGAGGGGCTCGTGCAGCCCGCCGCCGAGGACCCCGAGGTAGTCATCGAGGTCGGTCCCGGTGGTCGCTGGGTCGCCGAGTACTACCCCCACGACAGCGCCGAGGAACTGCCCGACGGCGGCCTGCGGATCACGCTGCGCACCCCGGAACCCACCTCGCTGCGCAGGCTCGCGCTGCGGCTCGGCGGGGACGGGCACATCGTCTCCCCGGTGGAGCTCGCGGACAGTGCGCGGCAGGCGGCGCGCGAGGCCCTCGCGGCCTACGACCGGCACCCGGACGGGGCGGACCCGCACCCTGACGGGTCGTACGACAGGCAGGAGCAAGGGCGTTGAACACCAGCCTCATGTCCGAGATTCCCGGAATGTCGAGAATCGCCCCGGTGCTCTTCAAAGCCGCCTGCCCCGACTGCCGCGCCCGCTTCGAACTCTCCGCCGGTGCCCTGCGGTTGGCCATCGGCGCCTCGGCCCGCACCACCTTCTACTCGTTCACCTGCCCCGAGTGCGGCAACGCCGTGCGCAAACCCGCGGGCGAGCGCATCGTCGAACTGCTCACCGGCGGCGGGGTGCGGACACTGCGTCTGCACTCGACCGTCTAGGCTCGGCGCATGTTCTGGGCGATGCTGGCGATTGCCGCGGGGTTCTGTGGCCTCGCCGTGCTCGGCGTACTGGCGATTCGGGTCTTCATCGAGGCGCAACGCCTCAGTGCTCAAGTGACGCGGACCACGCAGCGGATCAACCGCGCGGCGGAGGATCTCGAGGCGGCGGCGACGGGCGTGGCCCACGCGAGCCGGGATGTCCGGTAGATCCGGTGTGTCCGGTCGATGCCCCTGAGACGCGCATCGACACCGCGGCCTGTCAACTTCCCTTGTCCGGCAGGTACGCTGCTGACGTAGCCCGGAGTGCGAGGCGCGGGCCGCAACTGGGGGTACGCACAGGGATTGCCCTGCGTTCACCCCTGAGCGTTACGATCGCTGTCAGCACGGTGGCCGGACAGCAAGTCCGACCTGTCCGGCAGCCCCGCCCCTGCCGCCTCGGTGAGAAGGTAAAGACGTATGTTTTCCGGAAAGATCGGCGCCCCCGAGATCATTCTCATTCTCGTCGTGGTCATTCTGCTGTTCGGCGCGAAGAAGCTTCCCGACATGGCCCGATCGCTCGGCAAGTCCGCGCGCATCCTCAAGAGCGAGGCCAAGGCGATGAAGTCGGACGGCAAGAAGGACGAAGCCGCCCCGGCCGACCCGCCCGGCGACCCGTCCGCCGCTCAGCCGCGCACCATCCAGGCCGCGCCCGGCGACGTGTCCAGCTCCCGCCCGGTCACCGAGCCCACCGACAGCACCACACAGCGCTGATCCAAGGCCGGCGACGGCCGGCCTGCCGCACGAGATGAGGACGTGGGTTGCTCAAGTCTGCCCGCAAGAAGGAACAGGATCCCGAGGGGCGGATGCCGCTTGCGGAGCACCTGCGCGAGCTGCGCAACCGGCTCGCGAAGGCCGTGCTGGCCATCATCGTCGTCGCGATCGTCGCTGCCTTCTTCTACAAGGACATCATCGAGTTCTTCACGAACCCGATCCTGAGCTCCGTAGGGTGCGAGTCGAGCTTCGCCGAGCTGGCGAACAAGGGCGGCGAGGAGACCTGCGCGCGCATCGTGCTGAACGGTCTGATCACGCCGTTCACGCTCGCCCTGAAGATCTCACTGATGGCCGGTGTGGTGCTCGCGTCGCCGATCTGGCTCTACCAGCTGTGGGCCTTCATCGCGCCCGGTCTGCACAGGAGCGAGAAGAAGTACGCGTACGCGTTCGTGGGCGCGGGCTTCCCGCTGTTCATGGGCGGCGCGTTCTTCGCGTACAAGACGCTGCCGACGATGGCCCGCGTGCTGCTGGAGTTCTCACCCGGCGGCGTCGACAACCAGCTGCCGCTCGACGAGTTGATCGACCTGGTCACCCGCATGGTGGTCGTCTTCGGCCTCTCCTTCGAGCTGCCGTTGCTCCTGGTGATGCTCAACCTCACCGGAGTCATCACCGGCAAGCGCATGCTCGGCTGGTGGCGCGGCATGATCATGGGCATCACGGTCTTCGCGGCCGTGGCCACGCCCAGCACGGACCCGCTGACCATGATGGCCCTCGCCGGACCGATCTGGGTGCTCTACTTCGCGGCCACCGCGTTCTCGCTCATGAACGACCGGCGCAAGGCCAGGATCGAAGCGGCGAAGCCCGATGACGACGAGGCGTCCGACCTGGACCTCACGCCCGAGGACGTCGGCGAGATCGAGCCCGTGTCCGCCAACAGGGCGCTGCCCGAGCAGGCGAGCGGCGACGGAGCGAACCGAGACCGGGTAAACGGTTTCGACGACGTGACGTGATCTTGTAAAGTCCTCCCCCAAACTCCGTCCGGGGGGACCCCCAGTGACCAGCGACATCACGCTCTTCGTCAATCCCACCGCGGGCCGCGGCCGGGGCGCCCACGCGGCGCAGCCGGCCGCTTCCGCGTTGCGGGCCGCGGGCTACTCCGTGCGCACGGTCATCGGCGAGGACTCCGCCGACGCGCTGCGCCGGGCACGTGATGCCGTCGATGCCGGTACGCGCGCGCTGATAGCCGTCGGCGGTGACGGCATGGCGAGCCTCGCGCTGCAGGCCGTCGCGCGGACCTCGACGCCCCTGGGGGTGATCGCCGTGGGCACCGGCAACGACTTCGCGCGAGCCCTCGGACTGCCGGTGCGTGATCCGGCCGCCGCGGGGGCGGTGATCGCCGAAGCACTCGACGCGGGCCGCACACGCGATGTCGACCTCGGGCGGGTGGGCAAGACGTGGTTCGGCACGGTGCTCGCCTCCGGCTTCGACTCGCGGGTCAACGACCGGGGCAACCGGATGCGCTGGCCCACCGGACGCTTCAAGTACGACCTGGCGATGGCCGTGGAGCTCGCGGCCTTCCGGCCCATCCCGTTCCGGCTCACCCTTGACGACGCACAGGTCCACGAGATCGACGCGACGCTCGTCGCCGTCGGGAACGGCTCCTCGTACGGCGGCGGCATGAGGATCTGCGCGCGGGCCGACATGGGCGATGGCCTCTTCGATGTCACGGTCGTCGGCGACTGCAGCCGTACGACGCTCTTGAAGGTCTTCCCGCGGGTCTACAAGGGCACGCACCTGGACCACCCCAAGGTCACCGTGTTCCGGGCCTCGAAGGTGGAGCTCGCCGCCCCGGGAGTCACCGGGTACGCGGACGGCGAGCAGCTCGGCGGGCTGCCGCTGACGGCGGAGTGCGTGCCGGGGGCCGTGCGGGTGCTTGGCCCTGCGGGGCCGGAGGAACCGTAAGGCAGATAATGATCGTCCGTTGTCAGTGGTGGCCGGTAGTCTCGAAAGCACGATGACAGAGGACCTCTCACCGGCCGAGCGGTATGCGGCGGCGCGCGAGCGCGCTGTCGAGCAGGCCACCGCACTCGCTGGCTTCCGCGAGATGTACGAATTCGGCCTCGACCCCTTCCAGATCGACGCCTGTCGGGCGCTCGAGGCGGGCAAGGGCGTGCTCGTGGCCGCCCCCACGGGATCGGGCAAGACGATCGTCGGCGAGTTCGCCGTGCACCTGGCCCTGCTGCAGGGCAGGAAATGCTTCTACACCACGCCCATCAAGGCGCTCTCCAACCAGAAGTACGCCGACCTCTCTAGGAGGTACGGCGCGGACAAGGTCGGTCTGCTGACCGGCGACAACAGCGTCAACTCCGATGCTCCGGTGGTCGTGATGACCACCGAAGTCCTGCGGAACATGCTGTATTCAGGCTCGCAGTCGCTGCTGAACCTCGGCTATGTGGTGATGGACGAGGTGCACTACCTCTCCGACCGCTTCCGTGGCGCCGTCTGGGAGGAGGTGATCATCCACCTCCAGGAGTCGGTGACGCTGGTCTCCCTGTCGGCGACCGTCTCGAACGCCGAGGAGTTCGGCGACTGGCTGGACACCGTGCGCGGTGACACCCAGGTGATCGTCTCGGAGCACCGGCCCGTGCCGCTGTTCCAGCACGTCCTCGCCGGGCGCCGGATGTACGACCTCTTCGAGGAGGGCGAGGGCCGTCGCAAGACCGTCAACCCCGACCTCACGCGCATGGCGCGGATGGAGGCCAGTCGTTCGTACAATCCGCGTGACCGCCGCAAGGGCAAGATGGTCCGCGAGGCCGACCGCGAGCGCGAGCGCCGACAGCGCTCGCGGATCTGGACGCCGGGCAGGCCCGAGGTCATCGACCGGCTCGACTCCGAAGGTCTCCTGCCCGCGATCACCTTCATCTTCAGCCGCGCGGCCTGCGAAGCCGCGGTGCAGCAGTGTCTGTACGCGGGGCTGAGGCTGAACAACGAGGACGCGCGGGCCCAGGTCCGCGAGATCGTCGAGGAGCGCACGGCCTCCATCCCGGACGAGGACCTGCACGTCCTTGGCTACTACGAATGGCTGGAAGGCCTGGAGCGCGGCATCGCCGCGCACCACGCCGGCATGCTGCCGACCTTCAAGGAAGTCGTCGAGGAGCTCTTCGTCCGCGGGCTCGTGCGCGCCGTCTTCGCCACCGAGACCCTCGCCCTCGGCATCAACATGCCCGCACGCAGTGTGGTGTTGGAGAAGCTCGTCAAGTGGAACGGCGAGCAGCACGCCGACATCACCCCCGGTGAGTACACGCAGTTGACCGGCCGCGCAGGCCGGCGTGGCATCGATGTCGAGGGCCATGCGGTGGTCCTGTGGCAGCGCGCCATGAGCCCGGAGCACCTCGCGGGTCTCGCCGGTACGCGCACGTACCCGCTGCGGTCCAGCTTCAAGCCGTCGTACAACATGGCGGTGAACCTGGTCGAGCAGTTCGGGCGGCACCGTTCGCGCGAGCTTCTGGAGACGTCGTTCGCACAGTTCCAGGCCGACAAGTCGGTCGTCGGGATCTCGCGGCAGGTCCAGAAGAACGAGGAAGGCCTCGAAGGCTACAAAGCCTCGATGACCTGCCACCTGGGCGACTTCGACGAGTACGCGCGCCTGCGCCGCGAGCTGAAGGACCGGGAGACCGAGCTCGCCAAGCAGGGCGCCAACCAGCGCAGGGCGGCGGCAGCCGCCGCCCTGGAGAAGCTCAAGCCCGGTGACGTCATCCACGTGCCGACCGGGAAGTACGCGGGCCTGGCGCTCGTCCTGGATCCGGGGATTCCGGCGGGGCGGGTCAACGGCCACCGCGGCTTCGAGCACCAGGACGGTCCCAGGCCCCTGGTGCTCACCGCCGAGCGGCAGGTCAAGCGGCTCGCGGCGATGGACTTCCCGGTGCCGGTCGAGGCCCTGGAGCGGATGCGCATCCCGAAGTCGTTCAACGCGCGCTCGCCGCAGTCGCGCCGGGACCTGGCGTCCGCCCTGCGCACGAAGGCCGGGCACATCGTGCCGGAGCGGCACCGCAAGGGGCGCGCTGCCGCCGCCGACGACCGCGAGATCGCCCGGCTCCGTACGGAACTGCGGGCGCACCCCTGCCATGGCTGCGACGAGCGTGAGGACCATGCGCGGTGGGCCGAGCGCTACTACCGCCTGCAGCGGGACACCGTGCAGCTGGAGCGGCGCATCGAGGGACGCACGAACACGATCGCGCGGACCTTCGACCGGATCGTGGCGCTGCTGACCGAGATGGACTACCTCCGGGGTGACGAGGTCACCGAGCACGGCAAGCGGCTCGCCCGGCTCTATGGAGAGCTGGATCTCCTGGCGAGCGAATGCCTGCGGGAAGGCGTGTGGGAGGGGCTCAGCCCGGCCGAACTCGCAGCATGCGTATCGGCGTTGGTGTTCGAGGCCCGGATGGCGGACGACGCGCTCGCCCCCAAGCTGCCCTCCGGGAAGGTGAAGGCCTGTCTCGGCGAGATGGTGCGGATCTGGGGGCGGCTCGATGCCATCGAGGAAGAGTTCAAGATCAACCAGGCGGAGGGGGTCGGGCAGCGGGAGCCGGACCTCGGGTTCGCCTGGGCGGCGTACATGTGGGCGTCCGACAAGGGGCTCGACGAGGTCCTCCGGGAGATCGAGATGCCTGCCGGGGACTTCGTGCGGTGGTGCAAGCAGGTGATCGACGTCCTCGGGCAGATCTCAGCGGCCGCTCCCCGCGAGGGTTCGACCGTGGCGAAGAACGCCCGGAAGGCCGTGGATCAGCTGTTGCGGGGTGTGGTGGCGTACAGCTCTGTCGGCTGAGGCCGACTGACACAGGCCGACGCCGACTGACTTCGGCCGGGCGGGCCCGGGGATTTCCTCCCCGGGCCCGCCCCTTTTCGTATCCAGGTCCGCCTGTTCGACGTCATCACTCCGCGTGTTCGATTGATCGCCACGCGTGCAAATGGAGCCGAGTGTATGCCCGTCGGTGAGCGCGCTGCAGGGGGTTGCTGAATATGACTCGGCGATGATTCCGGCGGACTAAGCTCGCCCGGAGCGCGGCGAGTTGAAACGAGTTGCGATAGATTCGCGCGCTTGTTCCCAGATCTTTCGATTGTTCCCATACGTCTACCGCTTCCAACTCCCCGTAATCTCCCCACATTTCCCAGCACCACCCCCCATTCCTCCCCCAAGACAAGTGTTCAGAGGGCATACATGGTGAGTGTTCAATCGCCTCCCGGTGGCCGAGAAGTCCCTTACGCACGCGTGCTGTTGCTGCCCGCCATGCTGATGGCCGCGGCCACCGGAGCCGCCGTCGCCGCGGTAACGGAACCCGCCCGCATCGCGGTGGGCTGGTGCGGCGCGATCGCGACCCTCGTGGTGGTCGCGGTCGGCGTCGAAGCCGTGCGCCGTGGCCGGTCCATCCGGGAGTTGCACACCCAGTACGCGCAGCGGCTCGCTTTCCTTGAGCGGCGCATCGCGTCCCATGACGACGAGACCGTCCGCCTGGGCAGGGAGATCATCCCCGATGCCGTCTTCCGGCTCCGGCAGGGCGAAGCGCCGTCGGAAGTCATCCGCAACCTCGTCGACGCCGACGAGTCCTTCTCCGAACTCCCGCAGTCCCAGCGGCAGATGCTCCGGCACGTCCTGGAGACCCTGGACGCCGGAGAGGCGATGCGCGAGTCCTCGCAGCGCGCCTTCGTCAACATCGCCCGGCGCGTCCAGGCCATCGTCCACCAGCAGTCCGCGGAACTGCGCGAGATGGAGGAGTTCCACGGCCGCAACCCCGAGGTCTTCGACGACCTGCTGCGCATCGACCACGGCACCGCGCTGATCGGCCGCCTCGCCGACTCGATCACCGTGCTCGGCGGCGCCCGTCCGGGACGCCAATGGCCCAAGCCCGTACCGCTGTTCAGCGTGCTGCGCGGCGCCATGTCCCGGATCCTGGAGTACCAGCGCGTCGACCTGCACTCGATCGCCAAGGTCGCCATCCGCGGCACGTCCGTGGAGCCACTCATCCACGCCTGCGCCGAGCTGCTCGACAACGCCACGCGCTACTCGCCGCCGCAGACCCGCGTGCACGTCACCGCCGTCGAGGTGCAGACCGGCATCGCCGTCGAGATCGAGGACGGCGGCGTCAGCCTCAGCGAGGAGGCGCGGGCCCGGGCCGAGCGCATGCTCGCGCAGGCCCAGGCCGGCTTCGACCTGAACGACCTCGGCGAGAGCCCGCGCCTCGGCATGGCCGTCGTGGGGCGGCTCTCGCAGATGTACAACCTCCAGGTCTCGCTGCGCCAGTCCGCCTACGGCGGCGTCCGCGCGGTGCTCATCGTCCCGCGCGAGATGATCACCACCGGGCCCGCCCCCGGCCTCGCACACGGCATCGGCGCTTCCGCGGTGCCCCGGGTGAACGCCGACGGCGTGCCCATCGAGGAGGCCGTGGGCATCCGGCGCAAGAAGCCCCGCGTGATGACGGCAGGACCCCCGCTCTCCAAGTCGCTCGGCGCGGCCATGGAGGACGACATCCCCGAGGTCACCGAGTGGACGGCGAACGGCCTGCCGCAGCGCCGCAGCAGGGTCCGCACCCCGCTGCACGAGCGTCTGGCCCAGGAAGCCGCGGACGAGCGGTACGCGGCGCAGCGCGCCCAGTACTCCCCGCAGGCGGCCGCACCGGTCGTACCGGAACAGGCGAAGAAGGAGGAGAAGGAGCCCGGCCTGTGGATCGAGGCCTTCATGAAGGGCGTCAACGGCGACGAGTCCGCAGCCGATGACCCGTTGTACCCCAAGGGCCACAGCGAGAACGACCACGGCACCGCCGACAGTGCCGACAACGCCGACGAGGGGGGCTGGAAGTGATCCAGCAACGGGCCAATTTCGACTGGATGCTCAAGGAGCTCGCCGACGGCGTGCCGCAGACCCGGCAGATCGTGGTGCTCTCCGCCGACGGCCTGCGCATCGCGCGCTACGGCGGCGACCCCGACGCCGCCGACCGGATCGCCGCCGCCTGCGCGGGACTCCAGTCCCTGGCCGCCGCGGTGGCCACCGAGATCCCGCACAGCGACGGCGGGATGCGCATGGTCATCATCGAGGTCGACGGCGGCTACTTCTATCTGATGGCCGCCGGAGCCGGGGCGTACCTCGCCGTGCTCGCCGACGAGACCGTCGACGCGGGCCTCATCGGCAACCGCATGCGGGACCTGGTCGTCCGGATCGGCGCCCATCTGACGAGCCCGCCCCGGCGAGACGGGCAGGCCGTATGAATCCTCCGCAAGGCGAGCACCCCTCCCACCGAGACGACCCTCCCCAACGGGAACGGCGCAGTCCGGAGAACCCCGAGCGGCTCTACATCCTGACCGGCGAGGACACCGAGCGGGCGCCGCTCGACCTCGTCACGCTGATCGTCGCGCACGGCGAGGCACCGCCGATGGCCGAGCCGGAGCACTCCGCCGTCCTGCGGCTGTGCGGGACGCCGCTGTCGGTCGCCGAGCTCTCCGCCTATCTCGCGCTGCCGTTCAGTGTGGTGACCGTGCTGCTGACGAAGATGCTCGGGGCCGACCTGGTACAGGCGCGGGCGCCGATCGTCCGCTCCACGCTCCCCGATCGTTCCCTTCTCGAAGCGGTGATGCATGGACTTCAAAAGCTCTGACACGATCACCGGGCCCAGCAGCGAAGACGTCCTGCCGCACACGGCCTCGGCCGCCGTGAAGGTCGTGATCGTGGGCGGGTTCGGGGTCGGCAAGACGACGATGGTCGGCTCGGTCAGCGAGATCCGTCCGCTGACCACCGAAGAGACCATGACCCAGGCCGGCATCGGTGTCGACGACAACTACGGCTCCGAGACCAAGACGGCCACCACCGTGGCCATGGACTTCGGCCGGATCAGCATCTCCGAAGAGCTGGTGCTCTATCTGTTCGGCACCCCCGGCCAGGAGCGCTTCTGGTTCCTGTGGAACGGCCTCTTCGAAGGAGCGCTCGGCGCGGTCGTCCTCCTCGACACCCGGCGCCTCGAAGTCAGCTTCGACGTGATCGGCCGCCTGGAGGAGCGCGGCGTGCCCTTCGTCGTCGCCGTCAACGACTTCCCCGACGCGCCCCATCACTCGATGGAGACGCTGCGCCGCGCCCTCGACCTGGACGAGCAGGTGCCGATGCTGAAGTGCGACGCCCGGCAGCGTGCCTCCAGCCGGGACACCCTGCTGACCCTCATGCGGTACCTGCACACCCTGACCGTGTCCCCCGTCTGACACCTCATCTCATCCGCAACCCCGGAACCTCTTCCGCAACCCCGGAACCCTTTCCGCGACCCCGGAGCGACGAACGTGACGACTCCTTCCCACTCCCACCCCGGCACGGGCGACCCGGCCATGCCGCCGCCCGGCTGCCCCGCGCACGGGCTCGGCCCCGGCGGCCTGCGCCGTCTCTACGGGCCCGAGGCGGAGACCGACCTCGCGGGCCTGTACGAGAAGCTGCGCGCCGAACACGGCGCGGTGGCCCCGGCCCTGCTGCACAACGACGTACCCATCTGGGCGGTCCTCGGACACAGCGAGAACCTCCACATGGTCCGCACCCCCTCGCAGTACACCCGCGACTCGCGCCAGTGGCGGGCCGTCCAGGACGGCTCCATGGCCGCCGACAACCCGCTCGCCCCCGTCGTCACCTGGCAGCCCATGGCCAGCTTCGTGGAGGGCGACGAGCACCAGCGGCTGCGCGGCGCGGTCACCGGCGCCATGGCGGGCCTCGACCACCGGGGCATCCGCCGCTACATCAACCGCTACAGCAACCTCCTGCTGAACGACATCTGCCAGGACGGCCGGGCCGACCTCGTGAGCGGATTCGCCGAGCATCTGCCGATGATGGTGATGTGCCATGTCATCGGCATGCCCGAGGAGTACAACGAGCGGATGGTGCAGGCCGCCCGCGACATGATCCGCGGCACCGAGACCGCCATCGCCAGCAACGCGTACATCATGGAAGCCCTGATGCGCCTGGTGGCGCGGCGCAGGGCGCAGGCCGAGGAGGACTTCACCAGCAACCTCATCGCGCAGCCCGCGCAGCTCACCGACGACGAGGTCGCAGCGCACCTGCGGCTCGTGCTCATCGCCTCGTACGAGGCCACCGCCAACCTCATCGCCAACGCCCTGCGCATGGTCCTCACCGACCCGCGCTTCCGCGCCCAGCTCAGCGGCGGCCAGATGACGGTGCCGGAGGCGGTCGAGCAGTCCCTGTGGGACGAGCCGCCGTTCAGCGCCATGATCGGCTACTTCGCCAAGCAGGACACCCAGCTCGGCGGCCAGGAGATCAAGGCAGGCGACGGTCTGATCCTCGGTATCGCGCCGGGCAACGTGGATCCCGTCGTACGGCCCGATCTGGCCGCCAGCATGCAGGGCAACCGCTCCCATCTGGCGTTCAGCGGCGGTCCGCACGAGTGCCCGGGGCAGGACCTCGGCCGTGCCATCGCCGACACGGGCGTGGACGCGCTGCTCATGCGCTTCCCGGACGTGGAACTCGATGTCGAGGAGCACGAGTTGAGGTGGAACTCGTCGATCCTCTCCCGGCACCTGGTGGCGCTTCCGGTGCAGTTCGCGCCGCGGCCTCCGCAGGACGTGATGGCGCGGCCCATGGCGCGGGTGCCGGGCGCGCGCAACGACTGGCATGTGTCGTCCCCGGCGCCGCGGCCCGCGTACCCGGCCCCTGCGGCGCCCAGGACCCCGGCGCCGCAGCCCGCTGAGCCGCCGCCCGCGCCGGAGTCCGTACCGGCGGCGGCGTCCGTACCGCGGCAGGGGGCGTGGCGCAGGCTCGTCACGTGGTGGCGGGGCTACTGATCCCAGTCGGCGTACGAGGTCCATGCCGCCAACTCGCGTGTACTGACGAAGCGATGGTCGGCCCCCGTGACGGGGTCCGTGAACTCCAGGACACGGGAGAGGAGTTGCAGGGGTCGCCGGAAGTCGTCCGGCGGCACCGGGCCCGTCACCAGCGGATAGACCGGATCGCCGAGGATCGGCAGACCCAGGGCGTTCATGTGCACACGCAGCTGGTGGGTGCGGCCGGTCTGCGGGGTGAGCCGGTAGCGCGCCAACCCACCTTTGCGCTCCACGAGTTCGACGCGGCTCTCGCTGTTGGGCTCGGCGCCGGGGACCTCGTACGCGGCGATGATGCCGCGCTCCTTGACGATGTGGCTGCGCACGGTGCGGGGGAGTTCGAGTCCGGGATCGTGGGCGGCCACGGCCTCGTACTCCTTGCGCACCCGCCGTGCGCCGAACAGCGTCTGGTACGCGCCGCGTTCCTCCGGCCGCACCGTGAAGAGGATCAGCCCCGCGGTGAGCCGGTCGAGGCGGTGCGCGGCGCCGAGCGAAGGGATGTCGAGTTCCCTGCGGAGCCGGGCGAGCGCGGTCTCGGTGACATGGCTGCCGCGCGGCATGGTCGCCAGGAAGTGGGGCTTGTCGGCGACGACGATGTGCTCGTCGCGGTACACCACGTCGATGCTGTACGGGACCGGAACCTCGTCCGGCAGATCCCGGTGGAACCACACGAAGGTGCCCGGCACATAAGGGGCGTCCGGCGCCACGGGGAGCCCGTCCACACCGACGATCAGCCCCTCCCGCAGCATCCCGTCGATCACTTCGGGCCCGGCCCTGAGCCGCTCGACGAGGTGATCCCGTACGGTCGCCCACGCTCCGTCGGCGGGCAGCTTGACCCGCATGGGGTCGATGCCCTGCCGCTGGGGCAGGGGAGAGGGCGGGATGCGGGGCTTACGGGTCACAACCGGCAAGAGTACGGGGCCTGGCGGTGGCGCCCTGCCGTGTGGCACAGGTCAGGGGCTTGTCGGCGGGCGACGTGTAGTACCGCGCTGCGTTAGCTGCCTTCCGTCGCGAAGCCGGTCTTGAGCGCGACGCGGCGGGAGGCTTCGGTGGCGGTGGCGCCTGGTCGTGTGGTCCAGGTCAGGGGCTTGTCGGCGGGTCCGTTCGGTCGTCTTGGATCCGGGCGTGCAGATGCATGTCGTGCCAGCCGTCCGCGTGCAGTACCGCGCTGCGCTTGGTGCCCTCTGCCGCGAAGCCGGTCTTGAGCGCGACGCGGCAGGAGGCTTCGTTGGCGGTGGCGTGGGTGAGTTCGAGGCGGTGCAGGCCTATTTCGTCGAAGGCCCAGTCGGAAAGCGTCGTCAGGGCGCGCGAGGCGACGCCCCGGCCGCGGGCCGCCGGCATGGTCCAGTAGGCGACTTCGGCCTGCCCGTCGCCGAGCACGATCAGACGCAGGGAGATCCGGCCCACCACCGCGTCCGTCGTGGCGTCGGCGATGGCCCAGTGCGCGTCGCGCTCATCGGACCAGGCCTTGCGCCAGCCGTCGATCCAGCCCCGGGCCTCGTCGACGGTTTCGGCCTCGCGCGGGTGCCAGCGCTGGAGCACCGGGTCCTGGAACGCCTCGTACACGGCGGGCGCGTCATCGGGCGACCAAGGGCGCAGGATCAGCCCTCCCGGGACGGGGATGACGGGCTGCTCCTGGTGGGCGAGAGCGCCCGCGGCGACGACGTCCGAGATCTTGAAGGGCATGGGGGCATGCTGCCAGGGGCGGACGTTGAGGGGCATTGATTTATCCGGGCGCGCTGGCGGGCCCCGTAAGGGGCGCGGGGAACTGCGCGACCGGCCCCCACCGGCCGGCGGACGAAAATGGTCCCGCGCCGGGGGCGTCCAGGCTCACCCCCTGGGCCGCCCCGTTCCGCTCAAGCCGAGTGCAACGCTTCCTGCTCCGCCTCCACCTGCGCGTTCCAGTCCCGCTTGGACGCCTGCCAGCCGTCCTCGTTGTGGCCAAGGCGCCAGTAACCGGAGATCGAGAGGCGCTCGCGCGGCACTTCGCGCTCCATGCGGAGGTAGCGGCGCAGCTCCTTCACGAAACCGGCCTCGCCGTGCACGAAGGCCTGGACGTCGCCTGCCGGGAAGTCCAGGGAGCGTACGGCCTCGACGAGGGCCTGGCCCACGGGGCGCTGTCCGCGGTGCAGCCAGGTGATCTCCGCGACGGAGCTGATCTTCTGCTCCTCGTCCGCGTCGGCGACCTCCACGAAGGCGTACGCCTTGGCGCCGTCGGGCAGGGCCTCAAGGGCCGCGGCGATCGCGGGCAGCGCGCTCTCGTCGCCGGCCAGCAGATGCCAGTCGGCCTCGGCGTCCGGGGCGTACCCTCCGCCCGGGCCGAGGAAGCGGACCGTGGCGCCCGGCTGGACGCGCTGGGCCCACGGGCCCGCCAGGCCCTCGTCGCCGTGGATGACGAAGTCGACGGTGAGCTCCAGGCTCTGCGGGTCCCAGGAGCGCACGGTGTACGTCCGCGTCACGGGCCACTGGTCGCGGGGGAACTCCTCGCGGATCCGCTGGATGTCGAACGGCTCGGGATAGGTCACGCCCTCCGCGCCGAAGAGCAGCTTCACGTAGAGATCGGTGGAGTCGCCCGCCGTGAACTGGGCGAGGCCCTCGCCGCCCAGGACCACGCGCTGCATGTGCGGAGTGAGGCGCTCGGTGCGCACCACGTGGGCGACGTGGGTCTTCGGTGCCTTGCGTGCCGGACGTTCTGCCATGGCGGCGGCCTCCCCTGATCAAATGTTGCTTAGGCTTACCTAAGCTAACACCTCACCCCTGAAGAGTCGTGAGCAACCGCTTCAGCGCTCCGCCTAGGTTCCACCGCGTGGCCAGCTCGTCCAGAGCCGCGGGATCGCGGGGTTCGCTCGGCAGCGCGAGGTCCACGTCCGGCAGCGGTACGTCGCCCGCGACGCGGACCACTGTCGGCGCGACGGCCACATACGGGCGAGATTCGTCGAGCCGCTTGCGCTGGGAAGGCGTCAGCTTGCTCTTCCGGTCGTCCACCGCGGCCATGATTCCGGCCAGATCCCCGTACGCGTCGAGGAGCTTGGCCGCTGTCTTCTCGCCAATGCCGGGCACGCCGGGCAGGCCGTCGCTCGGGTCGCCGCGCAGCAGGGCCAGGTCGACATAGCCGGGGCCGTCCACTCCGTATTTCTCGCGGAGCCAGGCCTCGTCGGTGACCTGGAGGGAGCCGACGCCCTTGAGGGGGTAGAGGACGCGGATGCCCCGGTCGTCGTCGACCAGCTGGTAGAGATCGCGGTCGCCGGTGACGATGTCCACCGGTCCCGGGGCGCGGCCGGCGTACGTGCCGATCACGTCGTCCGCCTCGTACGACGGCACGCCCACGCGGGCGATGCCGAGCGCGTCGAGGACGTCCTCGATGATCGGGACCTGCGGGGAGAGGGTGTCCGGGGTCTCCTCGACGTCCGGGCCCCGCTCGATCTCCTCGGCGACGCGATGCGCTTTGTACGAAGGGATCAGCTCGACCCGCCAGTGCGGGCGCCAGTCCGCGTCCATGCAGGCGACCAGGTCGTCGGGGCGGTGGTCCTGGACGAGCCGGGCGATGAAGTCGAGCAGGCCGCGCACCGCGTTCACCGATGTGCCGTCCGGGGCCTTCATGGAATCGGGGACCCCGAAATAAGCCCGGTAGTACAGGGACGCCGTGTCGAGCAGCATGAGCCGTCGCGTTCGCTGAGTCACCTTCGCATCATGCCGCACGGCACTGACAGCGGACCGGCTCCGGCCCCGTCAAGGCGTTGTTTCCGCCCCGGTGGGCAGGGGCTTGATCGCAGCGCATTCCAGCCGGCAGAAGTGAATGGAATGTGAACTGGGACACTCTTGCGTTTGATCTGTGTAAGTGAGGGCAGGCGCCGAGCCGGAGCGCCTCCGGTCGAGGATTCAACTATTTCGCCGGGCAAGTAGCGGGCAGAACTCGCGTCGCTCCACGGCCCGCCGGCGGGGGAGGCGGGCCGTCTTGGTTCAACCCGAGAGGTGTATGTGTCCAGGCTGCAAGCCGAACACCTGTACAAGGTATTCGGCAGACGACCCGCTGACGCGGTGGAGAAACTCCGCCACGGAACCGACCGAGAGGAACTGCGCGCCGAGGGCACCACTGCCGCGGTGATCGATGCTTCCTTCACGGTCGAGCCGGGCCAGATCTTCGTCGTCATGGGTCTCTCAGGATCCGGCAAGTCCACGTTGCTGCGCATGCTCAACGGTCTGTCGGAACCGACGGCCGGACAGGTGCTCTTCGACGGTCAGGATCTGACCGGTCTGAGCGCCCGTGAGCTGCGCGAGGTGCGTTCCAAGAAGATCAGCATGGTCTTCCAGCACTTCGCGCTCTTCCCGCACCGCAGCGTCCTCGAGAACGCCGGTTACGGCCTCGAGGTGCAGGGCGTGCCGCGCGCCGAGCGCGAGGAGCGCGCCACGGTGGCGCTCGAACTGGCGGGCCTCAAGGGCTGGGAGAAGTCCTGGCCCGACGAGCTCTCCGGCGGTATGCAGCAGCGCGTGGGCCTGGCCCGCGCGCTGGCGACCGACGCGGACCTGCTCCTCATGGACGAGTCGTTCAGCGCGCTCGACCCGCTGATCCGCCGCGACATGCAGGACCAGCTCCTGGAGCTCCAGAAGCGGCTGAAGAAGACCATCGTCTTCATCACCCACGACCTGAACGAGGCCATGCGCCTGGGCGACCAGATCGCCGTCATGCGCGACGGCGAGATCGTCCAGATCGGCAACGCCGAGGACATCCTCGTCACTCCGGCCAACGACTACGTCGCCGCGTTCACGCAGGACGTCGACCGCTCCCGTGTCCTCACGGCGGGCGCGATCATGGCCGAGCCCGAGACCGTCCTCGGCACGAAGACCCCCGAGGGCAAGGAGCTGAAGACCGCACAGGACGTGCTGTCCGCGGCCCCCGCCACGGTCAGGTCGGACACCCCGATCATCGAGCTGTTCACACCGTGCTCCACCAGTGGCGCGGCTGTCGCCGTGACCGACGACGAGGGCGCGCTCATCGGCGTCGTGCCGCGGGCGCGGCTGCTCGCGGTGCTCGGCGAGCCGATGAACCCCGAGAACGAGCCGCAGGACGCTGCCGTCCCGCTCCAGAAGACGCAGGACGACGGCGAGCAGGCCGTGGGCAAGGTGGTCAGCGGTGCCTAGGATTCCCTTCGGCGAGTGGGTCAACGACAGCGTCGACTGGCTGCTCAGCCACATGGCCTGGCTGTTCGACTTCTTCAAGACCGTCTTCCAGGGCGCCTACGACGGCATAGCCGACGTGCTCCAGGCGCCCGAGCCGCTGCTCCTCGCGGGCATCTTCGCCGTCATCGCCTTCTGGCTGCGCGGCGTGGTCGCCGGTGTGCTCACCTTCGCGGGCTTCGCGTTCATCGTCTCCCTCGAACTGTGGGACCACGCGATGATGACGCTGGCCCTGGTGCTCGTGTCGACGATCATCGCGCTTGTCATCTCCGTGCCCGTGGGCATCTGGGCGGCGCGGTCGAGCACGGTCAGCGGCATCGTCCGCCCGGTGCTCGACTTCATGCAGACGCTGCCGGCGATGATCTACCTCATCCCCGCCATCCTCTTCTTCGGGATGGGCGCACCCGCGGGCATCGTCGCCACCCTGATCTTCGCCCTGGCCCCCGGCGTCCGCATGACGGAGCTGGGCATCCGCCAGGTCGACAAGGAACTGGTCGAGGCCGCTGACGCGTTCGGCACCACGCCGCGCAACATCCTGCTGCGCGTCCAGCTGCCCCTCGCACTCCCCACGATCATGGCCGGTGTCAACCAGGTCATCATGCTGGGCCTGTCCATGGCCGCCATCGCGGGCATGGTCGGCACGGAGGGCCTGGGCGCCGACGTCAACGAGGCCATCGGCCAGCTGAACGTCGGCCTCGGCTCCGAGGCGGGCGTCGCGATCGTCATCCTGGCGATCTACCTGGACCGGATGACCAGCTCCCTTGGCACCCAGGTCTCCCCGCTGGGCCGTCGCGCCATGGCGAAGGTGCGTGCCGCGCAGGGCCTGAACATCTGGAACTACCGTCCGCAGGCCGCCGTCGCGGTCGTCGGTGTGGTCGTCCTCGCGCTCGTCGCGGGCGGCATGGGCGCCTTCGGCGGCTCGAAGTCCGATGACGTCGCGATCGACGGGAAGAACGTCGGCCAGGGCAAGGAAATCAACATCGGCTACATCCCCTGGGACGAGGGCGTGGCCTCCACCTTCCTCTGGAAGGAGATCCTGGAGCAGCGCGGCTTCAAGCCGCAGACCAAGCAGCTCGAGGCCGGCCCGCTCTACACCTCGCTCTCGCAGGGCAGCATCGACTTCCAGACCGACTCGTGGCTGCCGACGACGCACGCCTCGTACTGGAAGAAGTACGGCGACAAGCTCGAGGACATGGGCTCGTGGTTCGGCCCGACCTCGCTCGAGCTCTCCGTGCCCTCGTACGTGAAGGGCGTCGACTCGCTCGAGGACCTCAAGGGCAAGAGCGGCACGTTCAAGGGCAAGATCGTCGGCATCGAGCCGAGCGCCGGAATGATGGGGCTGCTCAAGGACAAGGTCCTCAAGGAGTACGGCCTCGACAAGGAGTACAAGGTCGTCGACGGCTCCACGCCGGCGATGCTGGCCGAGCTGAAGCGCGCGTACGCCAAGAAGGAACCGATCGTCACCACGCTCTGGTCGCCGCACTGGGCCTACAGCGACTTCGACCTGAAGAAGCTCAAGGACCCGAAGGGTTCCTGGGGCAAGGGCGACGGCGTGCACTCGCTCGCGCGCAAGGGCTTCTCGAAGGAGAACCCGCAGGTCGCCAAGTGGCTCAAGGACTTCAAGATGAGCGAGAAGCAGCTCACGAGCCTTGAGGCCGAGATCAACAAGGCGGGCAAGGGCAAGCAGCAGGAAGCCGTCCGCGCCTGGCTGAAGAAGAACCCGGGTGTGGTCGACAAGCTGGCCCCGCTGCCGAAGAACACCACCCCTGCCGAGGCGAAGCGTCCGCTGAACGCCGCGTACTTCGCGTGGGACGAGAACATCGCCGTCACCAATCTCTGGAAGCGTGTCCTGGAGAAGCGCGGCTACAAGATGAAGCTGACGCCGTCCGACGTCGGCCCGGTCTACACCGCCCTCGCACAGGGCGACCTCGACCTGGACCTGGACGCGTGGCTGCCCACGGCCCAGAAGCAGTACTGGGAGAAGAACAAGGCGAACCTCAAGGACCTGGGCTCCTGGTACAGCCCGACGTCCCTGGAGATCGCCGTCCCGTCCTACGTCAAGGGCGTGAAGTCGCTCGAGGACCTCAAGGGCAAGGGCGACAAGTTCAACGGCAAGATCATCGGCATCGAGCCCGGCACGGGCGTGATGACGGCGCTCAAGGACAAGGTCCTGCCGGGCTACGGCCTGGACAAGGAGTACAAGATCGTCTCCGGTTCGACGCCCGCGATGCTCTCCGAGCTGAAGTCGGCGTACGCCAAGAAGGAGCCGGTCGCGGTCCTGCTCTGGTCGCCGCACTGGGCGTACAACGAGTACAAGCTCACCAAGCTGAAGGACCCCAAGCTCGGCTTCGGCAAGGGCGACACGATTCGGACGATCTCCAGCAAGGAGTTCCCGAAGCAGTACCCGCAGCTCACGAAGTGGCTCAAGGACTTCAAGATGAGCGAGAAGGAACTGGCCAGCCTGGAGAACGAGATCAACAAGGCGGGCAAGGGCAACGAGCCCGAGGCCGTCGACACCTGGCTGAAGAAGAACCCGGGCTTCGAGCAGAAGATGACTCCGCAGTCCTAGTTCTTCCGCAGCACCGCAGCACCGCAGCACCGCTGCATCACCGCAGCACCGCATCACCCCCGAGGGGTGGGCCTCGTCCTTGTGGCGAAGCCCACCCCTCGGGGCGTTCCCGGGGGCATGCCCGCTGCCTAGGCTGGGCAGCCTCCCCGCCGCTCGAACGTAAGTGCCCCTCCGTGCCCTCTGTGAACGCCCGTGTCTCCCGTACCGTCCTCGGCCTCGCCGTGGCCCTGGCCCTCGCCGCCGCCCTGCTTCTGGCGCACCTGGCGAACGCGAGTTCCGCACCGGCCTCCGCGGGCACCGCGCGTCTCGCCGCGCTCGCCGGCGACGTGACCGCAGCCGACGGTCACCGCTACGACGCCCGGGACCACACCGGCCGCACCATGGACGCCGCGCAGATCGCGCAGACCCCCGACGGCACCTATCTGGCCGTCTACCACACCCTTTTGGACGACGGCCGCTTCCATGCCGCCGTCGCCACCTCCACCGATCTGCGGCACTGGCACCGCCGCCACGACTTCGGGCCCGGCACTCATCAGGCGTCGCTCGCCGACGACGGGCGCGGCGGCTACGTCCTCGCGTACGAGAAGGACCCGAAGAACCACATCGCCGTGCGCGCCTACGCCGACGGGGCCGCGCTGCTCGGCGGGCGCGCGTCACGGGCCTTCGACGCGCCGCGCACCCTCTCGCGGTGCGCCGAGGGCACGCCCAGCATCACCGCCGTACGCGGGAACACCGTCGAGCTGACCGGGCACTACCGCGCCGACTGCGACACCGACCGCCAGCTGCGCGCCACCCTCACCGGGTTCCGCGACTGGCACGCGACGCCCGACCGTCGGCTCGACCGCGCCCTGCAGACCTGGGGCAACGGCGGAAACCTCGGGGACCGGGCGCCCCTCGAACTCGACGGGCGGCGGATGCTTCTCGTGGAGGGACAGCGGTGGCGGGGCGACTTCGGGAGCTGGCGGACCTACGCGTACGACCCCGCGAGCGGCCGGGCCGACCGGCTCGCCATCTCCACCCACGGCAGAAGCCGTGCCTTCGCCAATCCGTCGGCGACCCTCCTCACGGACCCACAGGGCAGGCCCGCGCTGCTGGTCAGCCTGTTCATACCGGCGCAGGGAGCGGCTCCGGGCGAGGCGGGGCAGCTCGTCTACTGGCAGAAGCTGTAGGTGGCGGTCCTGGCAACGGGGCAAAACCGTTTGGCGAACATGCGTAGGGTGCAGAAAACCCCACAGGGTTGAGAGTGGACCGACGCGCAGAAGGGAGCCGAGGCGATGGACGAGCAGAAGGAAACCCTCCGGGTGGGCTCGGCCGTGCGGCGCCGCCGCCGGCAGCTGGAGCTCACCCTCGCCGTGGTGGCCGAGCGCAGCGGTCTCTCCGTGCCCTTCCTGAGCCAGGTCGAGAACGAGCGGGCGCGGCCCAGCAGGCGCTCCCTGCAGCGGGTCGCCGACGCCCTCATGACGACCGATGTCGAGCTGCTCGCCGCCGCGGACCCCGCGTGCACGGTCGATCTGGTGCGCGCCGAGGAGGGCGACGGCGAGGGGCCGGCACCGGACGACGACGCCCGCGTACGCAACCTGGTGCGTGGTCACCACCAGCTGCACGCCATCGAGTTCACCGGCGACCACGACGAGCGGCGCGAGTTCCAGCACCGGAACGACGAGTTGATGTACGTGGTGGGCGGCTCCGTCGAGGTCGAGGCGGAGGGCAGGGCATACCGCCTCGGGCGCGGCGACAGCCTGTATCTGACCGGCGGGGTGCGCCACCGGTGGCGGGCGACCGTGCCGGACAGCCAGGTGCTCGTCGTGGCCGTGGCCGACCACATCGAAGCCCTGGACGGCTCGCGGCGCTGAGGGGATCGCACGGTGGCCGGAGTACGGGTGGCCGGAGTACGGGTCGT
Source organism: Streptomyces sp. NPDC033180 (assembly GCF_055577645.1). NCBI lineage: Bacteria > Bacillati > Actinomycetota > Actinomycetes > Kitasatosporales > Streptomycetaceae > Streptomyces > Streptomyces sp. NPDC033180. The sequence goes on from NZ_JBVIPU010000004.1 coordinate 282,349, forward strand.
CTCGCTGGTGCCCTCGCTGACCGAGGCGGTCGCGGTGAGCGTGCGGGGAGCGCTGGTGGGGGCCACGGAGTGGTGCAGCCATCCGGAGGACCTGGACGTCGTCCGCGTCGGCGGCACGAAGAACCCTGACGTGCGCCGGATCATCGGCCTGGCACCGGACCTGGTGATCGCCAACGAAGAGGAGAACCGCGTGCCCGACCTCGCGGCGCTGCGGGCGGCGGGCATCCAGGTGCTCGTGACGGAGGTACGCGATCTGCCGGGCGCCTTCCGCGAGCTGACCCGGGTGCTTGCCGCCTGCGGGGCGGGGCGGCCCGGGTGGCTGGCCGAGGCCGAGTCGGCGTGGGGGCAACTGCCGTCTCCCGAAGCCCGGTTGAAGGCGGTGATCCCCATCTGGCGGCGCCCCTGGATGGTCCTGGGGCGCGACACGTTCGCCGGGGATCTGCTGCGGCGTCTCGGCGTCGACAACGCGTATGCGACGCACGCCGAGCGCTATCCGCGGGTCCCGGTCCAGGAGCTGCGGGCCGCGGGCGCGGACGTGGTGATCCTGCCCGACGAGCCCTACCGCTTCACCCGCGAGGACGGCCCCGAGGAGTTCACCGCCCCGGCGGCGCTCGTCAGCGGCCGCCACCTCACCTGGTACGGACCCTCGCTCGCAACGGCGCCGGCTGTTCTCGGGGCGGCGCTGCGAGCGGCTCGTCCCTGAACGGGGAGAGAAGGATCAGCAGCCCGAAGGCAGCGAACGCGGCGCCCGTGCGTGCGTGGTTGAAGGCTTCCCAGCGCGCCAGAATCTCGGCGTGATCGGCGGGCGCCGAGCTGGCGGCCACTGTTCGATGCGGCCGTGGATGGGGACGTTGCCGAAACGGGTGATCAAGAAGGACGCGAGGACGAGGGCCCCGGCAGCCGCGGCGAGTCTGCGTGAGAGGCCACGCGTCAGCACGGCGAGTGCGAGCGCGCTGAGCGCCGAGATGCCCATGGCGCCCTGCATGGTGATGCCGTTCGTCTGCATCAACTGGGTGTGGAAGGACAGCCTCATGTCGAGCGGTACGGCGTTGAAGGTGGGGACGAGGTTCGCCGCTCCGTAGCCGAACGCGCCGGCGAGGGCGCCGGTGGACATCAGGGCGATGCCTCGGACGAGCCGCACGCGCGGGCGGCTCACGCTCCCTCCCGCTCTCCCGACTCCGGTGCGGCGCCGGGCGTACGGCCGAGCTGGTGGATGCGGCGTACTCGTCCGTCGTCGGCGACCTCGCCGATCACGAGCCACTCGCTCACCACGTGGCCGAGCTTGCGGTGCTCAGCGCTGAGGCGACAGCGTGCCGCGAACCGGTGGCCGTCGACGAGGAGTTCGTCGATCCGCATGTGGCCGGCCGTCACGTTCTTGCGGACGGGGGCCGCGTGCGCGAGCAGTTGGGCGCGGGTGAGCTCCGTGCCGTCGGTGACCCAGACCGCGTCGTCGGTCAGGGTGCGATCCATGATCCGTGCCGGGTCCTCGTCGGAGAGGGCCATGTCGCGGGTGTAGTCGACCAGGAGGCGGCGTGCCGCCGAAGCGGTTGTCTCTGACATGCACGTCAGTTTTGAGGCGTGCCCTATAGTTGTCAATCGTGTCAGAGATAAGGCGTCGCCGGCAGCGGGTGGAAGTCGGGCGCAACCGTGCGGCCCTGGTGTCGGCAGCGGTCCGGGTGCTCTCCGAGCGCCCCGAGGCGAGCATGGCGGAGATCGCTTCCGTCGCCGGTGTCACACGGCAGACCGCCTACGCGCACTTCGGGTCCCGTGAGGCGCTCCTCGCGTCGGTGCGCGACGAGTTGAGCCGCCGGGCGTTCGCCGTGCTGGACGCCGCTGACCTCGACGCGGGCACGGCCACCGAGGCCCTCGGCCGATTCCTCACCGCGGCCGGAACGCTGCTGGCCGAGCAGTCGGCGCTCGGGCAGCCGGACAGCGACGCGGAGGCCGACGCGACGCGCCACGTGCCGGTCGAGCAGCGTCTGGAGGCGCTGATCCGCCGTGGGCGCGACAGCGGAGAGTTCACATCGGACCTGGAGACCGGCTGGCTGGTCGCCGCGGTGATCGCACTCGGCCACGCGGCCGACCACCGGATCCGGGTCGGCCGCATGGACGCGGGAGGCGCGGCCCGGCAGTTCCGGTCGTCGGTGATGCGCTTGTGCGGCGCCGAGGAGCTGTGAACTCAACTCTCGGGTGCCGCCAGCAACTTGCCGTTGACCACGCCCCGCAGGGTCTGCGCGAGAGCCACGGTCCAGGCGCTCACCAGCAAGGCGTAGAGGGCGACCGCCAGCCAATCGTAGACCGCGAGCCCGGTGTGCCTGCCCAGGCCCTCGGCGCCCGTGACGCAGGTGCCGACGGGGAAGGTGAACGCCCACCAGGTCATCGCGAAGCCCATGCCCCGGCGCCGGGCCCGCATCACCATCGCGCCCGCGAGTGCCAGCCACAGCAGGGCGAAGCCCATCACCGGGACGCCGTAGAGCACGGCGAAGACGGCGAAGCCCTGGTCGTACGGGGCCGGGACGACGCCTGTGGCCGCGGTGTCGGCGAACTTGTTCACGGCGGTCGTCGACTGGCCCAGCGGGCCGAGCACGAGGAACAGCGTGGGGGTGAGCGCGAGGGGGAACGGGCCGCCGGTCAGTAGCCTGGCGAAGATCATCGGCAGCATCACCAGGGTGGCGAGCAGGCTCAGGCCGAACATCGCGAAGCAGGCGAAGAGGAGCGTCTCCTGAGCCTGTCCGTCGGGAAGGTGCGGTACGAGCAGCGGGCCGAGGGCGGCGGAGACCATGGGCGCCACCACGGGCAGCAGCCAGACGGGCGACGCCTGACCCGGCTCTAGGCGGTGCTTCACCACCATCAGGTACGGGATCGCGACGGCCGCCGCGAGACCGACGACCGTACCGGCGGTGAAGAGCACGGCGTCGAGCGCGACCGCCGCGCCGGTGCCGATCCAGTCCTCGCCCACGAGGAGCGCGCCGCCGCCGACCGCGAGCAGAGCCATGGCGAGACAGCAGTAGAAGGGGGCTACCGCCGGGTCGAGGAGGTGGGCGCGGGCCCGGTCGCGGTGGTGGATCCAGTGCAGGGTCCGGGCGGCGAGGAGCACGGCCAGCATGAGCAGGGAGAACGCCCAGACCGCCGTGCAGGCGGTCCGCAGGCCGGGGATGCGGACCGGCAGGGTCGCGCCCGCCGAGGCGATGATCGCCGTGCCCATGACGGAGGCGTACCAGTTCGGGCCGAGGTGGCGGGTGGCCGGGGTGATGCGGGGGCGGTTGGCGGCGGCTGTGTGCGGGGCTGCCTGCGAGGGTGCCTGCGGGTGGGCGACGGTGACCATGAGTCCACGGTCGCCGCAGGGCGGGCCCCCCACCAGGAGGCACCTTCGTATGAGGGCATAAGCTGGGTTTATGGGTAAGTCTTCTGGCTCCGCCGGTGCGTCCGGTGCGTCCGGTGCGTCCGGTGCGTCCGGTGTGTCCGATGCGTATACGTCTGCGGGTGCGACGCCGCTCGCGCATCGGGTGCCGGATCTCGGGGCGCTCGAGCTGCTGCTCGCCGTGGCGCGGCTCGGCAGTCTGGGCCGGGCCGCGAAGGAGCTCGGCATCACCCAGCCCGCCGCGAGCAGTCGCATCCGGTCGATGGAGCGGCAGCTCGGGGTCGCACTGGTCGACCGGTCGCCGCGCGGATCGCGGCTCACGGACGCGGGGGCGCTCGTCACGGACTGGGCGCGGCGGATCGTGGAGGCGGCGGAGGCGTTCGACGCGGGGGCGCAGGCGTTGCGGGACCGGCGGGACTCGCGGCTGCGGGTCGCGGCGAGCATGACGATCGCCGAGTATCTGCTGCCGGGCTGGCTGATCGCGCTGCGCACGCAGCGGCCGGACACGGCTGTGTCGCTGACGGCGGGCAACTCCACCGCGGTCGCGGAGCGGCTGCTCGCGGGGGAGGCGGACCTGGGCTTCGTCGAGGGGCTCGCGGTGCCGACCGGCCTGGACTCGGCGGTCATCGCCCACGACAGCCTGGTCGTCGTCACGGCACCGGGTCACGCCTGGGCGCGGCGCCGAAAGCCACTGGGGGCAGGGGAGTTGGCGACCACGCCGCTGATTCTCCGGGAGGAGGGTTCGGGGACGCGGCAGGTGCTTGACGCGGCTCTGGGCGGCCTTGCCCGCCCGCTGATCGAGCTGTCGTCCACCACGGCGGTGAAGGCGTCGGCCGTGAGCGGGGCGGGGCCCGCGGTGCTGAGTGAACTCGCCGTGGGCGAGGAGTTGTCGGCTCGGCGGTTGGTGGCGATCCCTCTGGAGGGGGTTCGGTTGCGCAGGGCCCTGCGGGCTGTGTGGCCGACGGGGCACCGCCCCACCGGGCCTGCGCGGGACCTGCTTTCGCTCACTCGGGCGGGGTCCCCGTCCCCCGGGGGGTGAATGCCTGACTCGCCTCCGGCGAACGCTTTCCCACCCAGTCAGCCACCCACCCGATTACCGTCCCTCGTGTGTTCGAGCCTCCGGGCCTCGGGCGGTTTTCGTCTGCCGCGGGGGTCTTTCCGCCTCCGGCGGGGTTTTCCCGCCCGCCCGCCCGTTACCCCGGGGAATCGGGTGGGTGGGTGGGAAAGCCCTGCCGGAGGCGGGCTTGGCGGTGCAGGTTTGGCCGGGGCGGTTGGCCCCCCGCCGAGGGCGCACGTGGCGTTGCCGGTTCGGCGGGGCTGAGGTGCACCCGCCGGTGGTCCCCGTAGCCGTGCGGGTCGGGGCGGGGGTGGTGTGGCCCGCCGGGTGATCGGGCGGGTGGGTGGGAGAGGTCCTGCCGGAGGGGGTACCCCGGGGTGCGAACAGGCGGTGGCGGGATGGATTCCCCCTGCCGGAGGGGATGCCCCGGGGTGCGAGGAGGCGGTGGCGGGATGGATTCCCCCTGCCGGAGGGGATGCCCCGGGGTGCGAGGAGGCGGTGGCGGGATGGATTCCCCCTGCCGGAGGGCATACCCCGGGGTGCGAGGAGGCGGTGGCGGGATGGATTCCCCCTGCCGGAGGGGATACCCCGGGGTGCGAACAGGCGGCGACGGGACGGGCACCCCCGGCCGGAGGGCGAACCGCCGCGGCGCGAGTCACCGGGGGTTCAGGCAGCTCCCCCCGAAGCCCCCGCCGCCGAGACCAACGCCGACATGACCCGGAGATCCTCACCCATCTCCGGGTGCCACTGCACGCCAAGGGCCCACTGCGGGGACGGCAGCTCCACCGCCTCCACCGTCCCGTCCTCCGCGTGGGCCGACACGATCAGGCCCCGGCCCAGGCGGTCCACCGCCTGGTGGTGGTACGTGGGCACGGCGGACGCAGTCGGCACGATGGACCCGTAGAGAGTGCCCGGCACCGGCTTCACCTCATGCGTCCCGAAGACACCCACCGCCTCCACATGCCCCTCCAGGTGCTGCACCAGCGTCCCGCCCAGAGCCACATTGAGCAGCTGCATGCCCCGGCAGATCCCGAGCAACGGCGTCCCCGACGCCAACGCCGCCTCGATCAGCGCCAGTTCCCACGCGTCCCGCTCCCGCGCCGGAGGGCCTGTACGTTCCTCACGCTCCGAGCCGTAACGGGAAGGATCGACATCGGGGCCACCCGCGATGACCACACCGTCCAGCCTGGCGACGACAGTATCGGCGTACGAAGGATCATCCGGCGGAAGCATCGCGGTGAGGCCGCCCGCCGCCCGCACCAGCCGTGGGTAGCCGGCGGGGAGCAGCGCCGCGGGCAGCTCCCACACGCCCCAGCTCGCCTTCGACTCCAGGTACGTGCTGACGCCGATCAGTGGCTGGCCCGTGGTCACGCTCACCCTCGTCTCCTTCATGTCCCTCATGCTCAGTCGCGTTCCAGTTCCGCCTCCGCGGCGGCCAGCGCCGCGAACTCCTCCTCGGGCGCTCGCGCCACGAGCCGCTTCCTGCTGTAGAAGCCGAAGTACGCGATCGCCACCACGTATACCGCGAGCGCGATCAACGCTGCCGTCACGTCCACCAGGAACGTCGCGACCAGCGCCGAGCAGGCGAGAGCCAACGCCACCGACGAGGTCAGCATGCCGCCCGGCGTGCGGTACGGGCGCTCAAGGCCCGGCTCCCTGCGGCGCAGCACGATGTGCGACAGCGACATCAGCGCGTACGAGATGGTCGCCCCGAACACCGCCACGTTCAGCATCCGCGCGCCGTCCCCGGTCGCCGCCGCCAGGCCGAAACCGATCGCGCCGGGCACCAGGAGGCCCAGATAGGGCGCCTTGCGGCTGCTCGTCAGCGACAGGAACCTCGGCAGGTAGCCCGCCCTGGACAGGGCGAAGAGCTGGCGCGAGCCCGCGTAGATGAGGGAGAAGAACGATGCCACCAGGCCCGCCAGGCCCGCGTAGTTGACGATGCGGCTGAGCGCCGTCGCCTCACCGCCCGGCTGCAGCGCCTCCACCAGCGGATTGCCCGCGTCCTGGATCGCGTCCGAGCCGCGTGCCCCCGCCGACGCGAAGAACGTGAGAAGCGCGAGGACGATGAGGATGGCCATCGACCAGCGGATCGCGCGCGGCAGCGTGCGTGCCGGGTCCTTCGTCTCCTCGGCCGCCAGCGGCACCCCCTCCACGCCCAGGAAGAACCACATGCCGAACGGGAACGCCGCCCAGATGCCCAACAGGCCCATCGGCAGCCAGGAGTTGGAGCCGAAGGCGTCGGTGTCCACCGCGATGTCGTTCAGCTTCGACGCGTCGAAGTCCATGAACGCCCCGACCGCGAAGACGAGCAGCGCCGCCACCGCTATGCCCGTGACGACGAAGCTGAAGCGCAGCGCCTCGCCGACGCCCCACAGGTGGATGCCGATGAAGACGACGAAGCAGGCCAGATAGACCGGCCAGCCGGAGGTCAGGCCGAAGAGGCCGAGGGACTCGACGTAGTCGCCGATGAAGATGGAGATCGCGGCGGGGGCCAGGATGTACTCGATGAGGATCGCCGTGCCGGTGAGGAAGCCGCCCCACGGGCCGAGCGCCCGGCGCGCGAAGCCGTAGCCGCCGCCCGCCGTCGGCAGGACCGACGACAGTTCCGCCAGCGAGAACACCATGCACGCGTACATGACGCCCATCAGCGCCATGGCGATCCCGAGGCCGCCGAATCCGCCCTCCGCCAGGCCGAAGTTCCAGCCCGAGAAGTCGCCGGAGACCACGTACGCCACGCCGAGGCCGGTGAGCAGCAGCCAGCCCGCGCTGCCCCGGCGCAGCGTTCTGCGCTCCAGATAGTCGTCCGCCGGCTCGGCGGTACTCGTCTTGGGGGACTCCACGGTCATGGCACGGCTCCTATGCGACTGCGCGGCGGCGGCACTGCGGTAGGCGGGTTGGCGACTCAATGGAACGGATCCATACCTTTGCTGTGCGACCCGCGAGAAATCAAGCCCCCTGCGTTACACCGCCGTTAATCACCTCTCACTGCGCCCCTTATGTCAGGAAGCCCCGCAGCAAGGCGGCCGTGCCGGCGCAGTGCTCGCGCATCATCTCCCGCGCCCCGTCCGCGTCCCCGTCGAGCACCGCCTCGACAAGGGCGGTGTGCTGGCGCTGCGAATGCTCCAGGTTCCGTACCAGGAGGGGGATGCAGTCCAGGAGGTCGTTGACGGTCGCCCGGACCGCCGCGTACTGCGCGGTGAGCGAGGGGGAGCCGCACAGCTCGGCCAGGGTCAGGTGCAGGAGGGTGTCCAGGCGTCGGTACTCGGAGAGCGGCGCCTCGTGGGTCTGCGCGAGCGCAGCGCGCAGCCGGTCGCGCTGCTCGTCGGTCAGGCCGTGCGCCGCGCAGAGCCCGGCCGCCCCCACCTCAAGGACCTCGCGGAAGCGCAACGCGTCCTCGACGTCGACGTCCGCCACGCGCCGCCGCAGCTCGTCCTCGCCGGCCGCCTCGGGGCGCGGGCGGACGAACGTGCCGCCGTACCTGCCCCGCCGCGACTCGACCAGGCCCTGGTCCTGGAGCACCTTGAGCACCTCGCGCAGCGTGACCCTGCTGATGCCGAGTCGTTCGGCCAACTCCCGCTCCGACGGCAGCCGTTCGCCGCCGGGCACCAGGCCGAGGCGTACGACCTGGAGGATCTGTTCGAGGGCCTCCTCGAAGCCGTTGCCCGCCCGTACGGGGCGAAGGACCGGTGTGAGCCGGTCGTCGGCGGTCGCGGCATCCGTCCCGGTGCCGGAGTCGGCATCCGTCCCGGTGCCGGAGTCGGCATCCGTGTGCGACATCTGGCCGTACCCCCTTCCCAATCAATGGTTCTCCGCAATACCTTATGGCTCTCGGCTGACCCAAGGAGGATTTTCCCGTGGCAGACCGCACACCCCCGCTCGGGATCGAGGAGCTGCGTGCTCTCGTCGCGAGCGGCGAGATCGACACTGTCGTCCTGGCCTTCCCCGATATGCAAGGGCGGCTCCAGGGCAAGCGGTTCGCCGCCCAGTTCTTCCTCGACGACGTCCTGGAGCACGGCACGGAGGGCTGCAACTACCTCCTGGCCGTCGACGCGGAGATGAACACCGTCGAGGGCTACGCGATGTCCTCCTGGGACCGCGGCTACGGCGACTTCGCCATGCGCCCCGACCTGACCACCCTGCGCCGCGTCCCCTGGAACGAAGGCACCGCGATGCTCATCGCGGACCTCGCCTGGAACGACTCCTCGCCCGTCGTGGCCGCGCCCCGCCAGATCCTGCGCCGCCAGCTGGAGCGGCTGGCCGAGCTCGGCTACACCGCGGGCGTCGGCACGGAGCTCGAGTTCATCGTCTTCAAGGACACCTACGAGCAGGCCTGGGACGCGGGCTACAAGGCCCTGACCCCGGCCAACCAGTACAACATCGACTACTCGGTGCTCGGCACGGGACGCATCGAGCCGCTCCTGCGCCGCATCCGCAACGACATGGCGGCCGCCGGGCTCGTCGTCGAGTCGGCCAAGGGTGAGTGCAATCCGGGCCAGCACGAGATCGTCTTCCGCTATGACGACGCCCTCGTCACCTGCGACCAGCACGCCATCTACAAGACCGGCGCCAAGGAGATCGCGTCCCAGGAAGGTGTCTCGCTCACCTTCATGGCCAAGTACAACGAGCGCGAGGGCAACTCCTGTCACATCCACCTCTCGCTCGTGGACGCCGACGGCACCAACGCCATGGCCGGTGACGGACCCGGCGGCATGTCGCCCGTCATGCGGCACTTCCTGGCCGGGCAGCTCGCGGCGCTCAGGGAGTTCTCGCTGCTCTACGCGCCCAACATCAACTCGTACAAGCGGTTCCGCCCCGGCTCGTTCGCGCCGACCGCGGCCGCCTGGGGCTACGACAACCGCACCTGTGCCCTGCGCGTCGTCGGCCACGGCCGCTCGATGCGCTTCGAGAACCGGCTGCCGGGCGGCGACGTGAACCCGCACCTCGCGGTCGCCGGACTCGTGGCCGCCGGTCTGCACGGCATAGAGCAGAAGCTGGAACTGCCCGAGGAGTGCACGGGCAACGCCTACATCGGCGACTACGCACACGTCCCCACCACCCTGCGCGAGGCCGCCGAGCTCTGGGAGAACAGCCCCATCGCCAAGGCCGCGTTCGGCGACGAGGTGGTCGCGCACTACAGCAACATGGCCCGGGTCGAGCTGGACGCCTTCGACTCCGCGGTGACCGACTGGGAGCTCCGCCGCTCCTTCGAACGCATGTGAGGCACCCTTGCTCGACGCACAGAACCTCGAAGTACTGAATCCGGCGACCGAAGAGGTCATCGCGACCGTCCCCGCCGCCACCCCGCAGGACGTCGACGCCGCCGTCGCGCGAGCGGCCTCGGCCCAGGCGAAGTGGGCCGCCACCGCCCCCGCCGACCGCGCCCGCCTGCTGCGGCGTTTCGCGGTGGCCGTGGATGAACACCTGGGAGAACTGGCTCAGTTGGAGGTGCGCGAGGCCGGTCACGTCATCGGCAACGCGCGCTGGGAGGCGGGCAACGTCCGCGATCTCCTGGACTTCGCGGCCGGGGGAGTGGAGCGGCTGAGCGGCCGTCAGATCCCCGTACCGGGCGGCCTGAACGTCACGATCCTCGAACCTCTCGGGGTTGTCGGCGTCATCGCGCCCTGGAACTTCCCGATGCCGATCGCCGCCTGGGGCACCGCACCGGCCCTCGCGGCCGGCAACGCGGTCATCCTGAAGCCTGCCGAGACGACCCCGCTGACCGCGCTCCGGCTCGCCGAACTCGCCCTGGACGCAGGCCTCCCCGAAGGACTCTTCCAGGTCCTGCCCGGCGCAGGTGACGTCGCGGGCAACGCCCTGGTCGAGCACCCCGGCGTCGCCAAGATCGTGTTCACCGGCTCCACCCGCGTCGGCAAGCAGATCATGACCAAGTGCGCCGACCGCGTGAAGCGCTTGACCCTCGAACTCGGCGGCAAGAGTCCGAACATCGTCTTCGCCGACGCCGACGTGGAGGCCGCGGCCCTCGCCACGCCGATGTCGTACCTCGACAACTCCGGCCAGGACTGCTGCGCCCGCACCCGCATCCTCGTCCAGCGATCGGTGTACGACCGCTTCCTGGAGATCGTGCGGCCCGCGGTCGAGTCGGTCGTCGTCGGCGACCCGTCCGACGAGAAGACCCAGATGGGTCCGCTGATCTCCAGGTCCCAACTGGAGCGCGTGCGTTCGTACGTCCCCTCCGGCACCGGAATCCACGGCACGGCCCCCGATGGGCCCGGCTTCTGGTTCCCGCCGACGCTCCTCACCGACGTCGACGCCGCGTCACCGGTGGCGACCGAGGAGGTCTTCGGCCCGGTCGCCGTCGTCCTGCCCTTCGACGACGAGGCCGACGCGATCCGCCTCGCCAACGCGACCGAGTACGGCCTGTCCGGGTCCATCTGGACGCGGGACGTGGGCCGGGCCCTGCGGGTCTCGGGAGCCGTCCAGGCCGGGAACCTGTCCGTCAACTCGCACTCCAGCGTGCGCTATTGGACCCCGTTCGGGGGTTACAAGCAGTCCGGACTCGGCCGTGAGCTCGGCCCGGACGCGCTCGCCGCCTTCACGGAAACCAAGAACGTCTTCATCAGCACGGAAAGCACGGAGGCCTGACGCACCATGACCGACGAAAACATCTGCCGCCGCCTCGTCGGCCGCACCGCCGTCATCACCGGCGCCGGCAGCGGCATCGGCCTCGCCACCGCGCGCCGCCTGGCTTCCGAGGGCGCACACGTCGTCTGCGGCGACATCGACGAGACCGCGGGCAAGGCCGCGGCCGACGAGGTCGGCGGGACCTTCGTCAAGGTCGACGTCACCGACGCCGAGGAGGTCGAGGCGCTCTTCAAGACCGCGTACGACACCTATGGCTCGGTCGACATCGCCTTCAACAACGCGGGCATCTCACCGCCCGACGACGACTCCATCCTGGACACGGGCCTCGAAGCCTGGAAGCGCGTCCAGGAGGTCAACCTCACCTCCGTCTACCTGTGCTGCAAGGCCGCCATCCCCTACATGCGGCGCCAGGGCAAGGGCTCGATCATCAACACCGCTTCGTTCGTGGCAAGGATGGGAGCCGCGACGTCCCAGATCTCGTACACCGCGTCCAAGGGCGGGGTCCTCGCCATGTCCCGTGAACTGGGCGTGCAGTTCGCCCGCGAGGGCATCCGCGTGAACGCGCTGTGCCCGGGGCCGGTCAACACCCCGCTCCTCCAGGAGCTCTTCGCCAAGGACCCCGAGCGGGCCGCGCGCCGCCTCGTCCACATCCCCGTGGGCCGCTTCGCCGAGGCGGACGAGCTCGCCGCCGCCGTCGCGTTCCTCGCGAGCGACGACTCCTCGTTCGTCAACGCCACCGACTTCCTGGTCGACGGCGGCATCTCGGGCGCGTACGTCACGCCCGTGTAGTACATCCTCCGGCAACGTAGTTCATCCTCCGGCAACCACCCCGTCAGCCGGGCGTCGCACGACGCCCGGCTGACCTGCGTAAACACGGGAGTGTGTTTGTGAACTTCAAGCGCCGCGCCGTCGCGGCAGCAGCAGTGACCGCCGTCGCCGGAGCCGGTCTCCTCACCGTCCAGGCCACCGCGGAAGCCACCCAGCCGGTGCGGTCCCAGCCGAAGGACTGCCCCTCGCTCACCGTCTCCAAGGGCTGGTACGGCGAGAACAGAGCCAGGCTCCAGAAGCTGATCGACTCGTACGGCCGCTGCGGCGACGGCAGGGACAAGGGCACCGCGAAGCCCGTCGCCACCTTCGACTGGGACAACACGGTCATCAAGAACGACGTCGGCGACGCCACCATGTTCTGGCTCCTGCGCAACAGCAGGATACGTACGCCGAAGAACGCCGACTGGCACACCACGAGCCGCTATCTCACCGACGCCGCGGCCACCGCTCTCGCCAAGGCCTGTCCCGCCGACGGCGCCACGCTCCCCACGCGCCGCGACACGGACTGCGCCGACGAGATCGCCGCCGTCTACAGCGAGGGCACCACCACCGGCGAGGACGCGGCCTTCGCAGGCTTCGACCACCGCCGCATGGAGCCCCAGTACGCCTGGCTCGCCCAGCTCACCCGCGGCTGGTCCACCCGCCAGGTCAAGGGCTTCGCCGCCGCGGCCCGCAAGGAGAACCTCGCCGCACCCGTCGGTACCGAACAGCGCGTCGGCACCGGGAAGTTCACCGGCTGGGTCCGCTACTACGACCAGCAGCGCGAGCTGATCCGCACCCTCAAGAAGGCCGGGTTCGACGTGTACGTGGTCTCCGCGTCGCCCGAGCCGGTCGCCGAGGTGTGGGCGCGGAGCGTCGGCGTCGACGCCCGGCACACCATCGGCATCCGCAACGTCGCCACGCACGGAAAACTGACGGCCCATCTGAAAGGGTGCGGCACCGTCAAGGATGGGGACGACTCGATGATCACGTACATCGACGGCAAGCGCTGCTGGATCAATCAGGAGATCCACGGGGTCAGGGGCGCCGCCGCCGAGAAGGTCCAACCGGCGGCCAGGCGCCAGGTGTTCGCGGCCGGCGACTCCGACACCGACATCTCCTTCCTGCGCGACGCCACGGCCCTGCGCCTGGTCCTGAACCGCAACAAGAACGAGGTGATGTGCCGCGCCTACGACAACGGCGACGGCCGCTGGCTGGTGAACCCCATGTTCATCGAGCCCAAGGGGAAGCTCGGGAAGCCGTATCCGTGCGCGAGCACCGGATACACCGAACGGGACGGCGGAGAAGGCCCCGTGCGCCGCGCCGACGGGTCCGTCATCCCCGACCAGAAGGACACGGTGCACGGGGCCTGACCTGGCGCGGAAGATTGATGTACGGTCCATGCGCATGCGCAACAGACATGCCTTGGCGTTGACGCTGGCCACGGCCGCCACTCTGGCAGCCGTGCCGGCGACGCTCCCCGCGGCCGCCGCCACGCCCGCGAACTCCCCGAACTCCGCCGCTGCGAAGGCCCGTTGCCCGCAGCTCTCCCAGCAGCTGACCTGGTTCGGCGACAACCGTGCCCGGCTCCAGCAGATGATCGACGAGCGCGGACGCTGCGGCTCCCACAAGGGGCACGGCCACAAGCGTCCCGTCGCCGCCTTCGACTGGGACAACACCGTCGTCAAGAACGACATCACCGACGCGACGATCGCCTGGTCCCTGCGCCACGACAAGATCCTGCGTCCCGCGAGCTGGAAGTCCACCAGCAAGTGGATGACGGACGAGGCCGACAAGGCGCTCACCCGGGCCTGCGGCACGAACGTGCCGGTCGGCAGGCCGCTGCCCACCTCCACCGACACCGACTGCGCCGACGAGATCTTCGAGGTCCGCGAGGACGGGAAGACGATGAGCGGCGCCGCCGCCTTCGCGGGGGAGTGGGACCACCGGCACACCGTCCCGCAGTACGCCTGGGTGCCCCAGCTCTTCGCCGGGCACACCGTCCCCGAACTGGAGTCGTACGCCGCGAAGGCCCGCAAGCAGGCGCTCGCCGCTCCCGTCGGCGCCACGCAGACCGTCGGCACGCACACCATCCCCGGATACGCCCGCTACTACGAGCAGCAGCGCGACCTCATCCGCACGCTGAAGAAAGCCGGTTTCGACGTCTACATCGTCTCGGCGGGTTCGGAGCCGGTGACCGAGGTGTGGTCGAAGAGTGTGGGTATCGACCGCGAGCACACCATCGCCATCCGCTCGGTCCTCGACCGCGAGGGCCGGATCACCCCCTGGAACCAGGGCTGCGGCAACGTCCCCGTGAACAAGGGCGAGGCCATCCCGTACATCGACGGCAAGCGCTGCTGGATCAACCAGGAGATCTTCGGCGTCAAGGGCAAGTCGGCCTGGGACAAACAGGACCGGGCCCACCGCATCGCGCTCGGCGGCGGCGACGCGGACACGGACGTGACGTTCGTCGGCGATGCCACGGGCGCCCATCTCGTTCTGAACCGCGAGAAGAACGAGTTCATGTGCCGTGCCTACGACAACGCCGACGGCCGCTGGGTCGTGAACCCCATGTTCATCGAGCCCATGAAGCAGAAGCCGGACCTCTACCCGTGCTCGACGGCCGCGTACAACGCACCGGACGGAAGCAAGACCCCGGTCCTGCGTGATGACGGCTCGGTGGTACCCGATCAGGAGGACGCGGTGTTCTGACTGCTCTGACTGTTCTGATCTTCACGGCACGTCCTAGAGTGCCGGGATGAGCATGTCGCCCCCTCCCGGCTGGTACACGGATCCGTCGCCCCCGTCCGCACAGCACGTCGAGCGCTGGTGGGACGGGTCCGCGTGGACCGAGCACCGGCGGGCGCCCGAAGCACCCCACACGGCAATGGGCCAGGGTCAGCCGGTGTTCGGCCCGTCGCAGCCGGTGCGGCCGGTGGGTTCCGCAGGAGGCGGCCGGGCCAAGGCGGTGGCGCTCGCCACCGCCGGGCTCGTCCTGGTCGCGTCGATCGCCACCGGCGTGGTGCTCCTGGGCGAGGACGACGAACCGCAGGTCGAGGGCCCCTTGTCGGGCCCGTCCGAGCCGGTGGACCCGCCTTCGCCGACCTCGCCGGAACCGACCACCTCGGCGCCGGACCCCGATCCCTCCACCCTCGTCGACCAGCTCAACGGCATCACGATCCCCGTCCCCGACGGTTGGGAGAAGGCCGACAGCACGGTCGGCGGCGACCCGACCGTCCGCACCCCGGACGTCTACGACTGCCCGGGCGAGGGCAGCCTCTGCCGGCACGGCACGGTCTACTCGCGCACGTCGACGGCGACCGACGAGCGCTCGCCCAAGGCACTGGCGCTCGGGGACATCAAGGACGCGGCGGACGGGGCGTACGAGGAGGACAAGGTCGGCATGAGCCCCTTCGGCGGCATCGCGAGCCACGAGAAGGTCAAGGAGGGGACCGTCGCGGTCGCGGGCCGCTCCGGATACCTCGTGCGATGGCGGGTCCGCACCGAGAAGGGCCCCGGCGGGTACGTCCAGTCGCTGGCCTTCCCCTCCAGCGTCGGATCCGAGGCGCTGGTCATCGTCCGCTTCGCCATCGACGCCGGAGGCGAGGCGCCGCCGCTCTCCGACATGGACGAGATCACCAAGGGCATCCGCCCGGTCGGCGGCGGCGAGACCAGCGGCGGCGTGGGCAACAGCGTGGGCGCGACGCCCTGACGGCCTCGGGCGCCCTCAGAGGAACGTGCGGCCTTCGCCCCGGTACGTCGGGACGGTGGCCGTCACCCGGTCTCCCTCGACGAGGTGCAGCGCGTCGAACCGCTCGCACATCTCCCCGGCCTTGGCGTGCCGGAACCACACCTTGTCGCCGATCAGCAGGTCGTCGGCGGGGGCCCCGAGCAGCGGGGTCTGCACCTCGCCCGCGCCCTCCTGCGGGTCGTAGCGCAGACCTTCCGGGAGGTACGGCACCGGGGAGCGGTCGGGGCCCGCGGCACCCGACGCGGGGTAGCCGCCGCCGAGCACGGTCACGGAGCCCACGCCCGGGCGGCGCACCACGGGCTGGGCGTAGAGCGCGGCCGGACGCCCGCTGAACGACGTGTAGTTGTCGAAGAGGCGCGGTACGTACAGGCCCGACCCCGCGGCGATCTCGGTCACCGCCCGCTCGGCCGCGGTGTGCTGCACACTGCCGGTGCCGCCGCCGTTGACGAACTCCAGGTCCGGCGCGACCGCCCGCACCGCGCGGATGGTCTCGGCCCGCCGCGCCCCGAGCTCCTTGCGGGCGGCGGCCTGCATCAGCCGGATCGCCCGCGAGCGCGCCGGATGACCCGCGACCGCGTCACCGACCCCCGCCACATGCCCCTCGTACGCCATCACGCCCACGAGCCTGAAGCCCGGCCGACGGGCCACGGCGCGGGCGAGCGCGGCGACTTGGACGGGGGAGTGCAGGGGCGAGCGCAGCGCCCCGATCCGCACCTTCCC
Organism: Streptomyces sp. NPDC033180; assembly: GCF_055577645.1. Lineage (NCBI taxonomy): Bacteria > Bacillati > Actinomycetota > Actinomycetes > Kitasatosporales > Streptomycetaceae > Streptomyces > Streptomyces sp. NPDC033180. The sequence goes on from NZ_JBVIPU010000004.1 coordinate 298,651, forward strand.
CCCGAGGACCTTGAAGGAGGTGTCCAACTCCAGGCAGACCCGCACCTCTTCGCGCCCGCCGTCCCTGGCCTCGTCGATGAGCCGCAGCTGCGCCGGGTCGTCGACCATCACGGTCACCGAGGACGCGAGCTTCGGGTCGGCGGTCAGCTCCGCGAAGGCGGCGCGGTCGGCCGACGGATAGGCGAGCAGGACGTCGTCGAAACCGGACCGGGCGAGCCACAGGGACTCGGCGAGCGTGTAGGACATGAGCCCGGCGAAGCCGTCGCGGGCCAGGACGCGTTCGAGCAGGGCCCGGCAGCGCACGGACTTGCTCGCGACACGGATCGGCTTACCGCCGGCCCGGCGCACGAGGTCGTCGGCATTGGCGTCGAATGCCTCCAGATCGACGATCGCGACGGGGGCGTCGAGGTGTGCGGTGGCCCGGTCGTAACGGGCCCGGTCTGCTGCACGGGAGGTCATGGCCGAAGCCTGCCAGACGCGATTACCCGAGGGTAGGGGGATGATCCGGGCAGATCGCCCGGGGCCGCGGACCGGTTCCCGCACGACCGGAATCTGCCCTTAGAGTTACGCGCAGAAGAGCGAGGAAACGGGGGGGGTGCATGAGCACGGAAGCGCGACGGGCCCCTGTACCGCCACGTCCCACCACCCCGCCTCCGCCGCCGGGCCCCCCGGCCTCCGCGCCGCCCCCCGCGCCGTCCGCGCGCTTCCCGGACCTGCGTCCGCCTGCGGCCGATCCGCTGCCGGACGACCCCGTGCTCGCCGACTCCGACGCCGATCAGGACTCCGTCCTCGGGGACTTGCTCGCGCCCTTCGACCGGTTGCGGATGCCGGGTCCCGCGACGCCGCGAGACGACGCCGGAGCCCAGGCGCAGCAGTCCGCGCCCCCGCCGCCCGCGTCGGCACGCTTCCCCGATACGCCGCCCTCAGCGATGACGCGGACGCGCGCGCGCAGCACCGAGCCCGCCCCGGCCCCCGGCCCGCCCCCGCCGCTGCCTCCTGCCCCGCCGCAGGTGGGCGCTCCGGACGCGGAGGACGAAGAGCGCGCCGCGGAGTACCGCCTCCGTCCCCCGATGCCTCCGGTGCCGCCGTCGGGCCCGGCGCCGCTGTCCGGCCCTGTGCCGCTCTCGAATCCGGCGACGGCGGACATACCCGTGCCCGACTCCTCGACCACTCCTTCGCCCCGGACCGCGGCCGGGCAGGAGCCCGGCCCCGCGGCCGCGCCGTCGCGGGAGGCCGAGCCCTGGGACGCGCCCGGCACGCGCCTCAGGCCCGCACGACCCGCTGCGGAACCCGCCCCCGCCCCCGCGCCCGACTCCGTACCCCTTGCACCCCCGGAGGCGGCTGAGGCGTGGGACGCGCCTGACGCACGGCCGGAGCCCGCACCGGCCGTTCCTCCGCCCACTGCCTCCCTGCCCGGTGGCGAGAGAAGGCTCTCCACGCCCGAGGCCCCGCCCGCCCACGCGCACGCCCGCACACCCAGGCCCATATCCACACCCCCGCCCGCCCCCACCCCCCGAACGCCCGCCGCCCGCCGCCCGGTTGGCGCCGTCGATCTGACGCCCGGCCCCGGAGCAGGGCGGCCCTTCGTGTCGTTCGCACGGCCCGCGCTGTACGACGACAGCACCACGCGGCTGCGTCCCGTCCGCACCTGGGTACAGCCCCGCGTGACCGCCGCCGCTGCCTGCGTCGTGCTCGGCCTCGGGCTCATCGGGGGCGCGGCCACCGGAAGTTGGCTGACCGGCGGCTCCGAAGGGACGGGCACCACGCGGAACGCGTACGCCGTGGCGGGCGAGCTCTGGCACAGCGTGCCCGTCGACCAGCTCTTCCCCGCCACCATCAAGGGAGAGGGCGCGGGCCCCGGCGGCGCCGACCGCACCTGGACCCGGGTGGCGGTCGCCCCCGACTCCCCCTGCAAGAGCGCCTTCGACCCGCTCCTGCGCAAGGCACTCGCCCCCGCGGGCTGTCTGAGGCTGCTGCGCGCCACGTACACGGATGCGACCCGCAGTCATGTCACCACCGTGGGCCTGCTGTTCACCAAGGCCGACGCCGACGCCATGCGTTCGCTGCGCACCCGCTTCACGGAGGAAGGCCTCGACCGGCGCCCCGACCTGATGCCACGGCCGTACGCGGCAAAGGGCACCCCGGCCGCGGACTTCGGCGACGCACAGCGCGCCTCCTGGACCGTGTCCGTGCTCCCGGACGCCCCCGTCGTCGCCTTCTCCGTCTCCGGGTTCGCCGACGGCCGCACGGTCACCGAACCGGAGCCCGCCGAAGAGGCCATGGAGACGTCCACCACCTCCCCCCCCGCCCAGGCGGGCCTCGGACACGAGGCGAAGGGCATCGCCGACCGCGTCGAGCGGCGTCTGCGCAAGACCATCGCGGCCACGGAGAAGCCCTCATGAGAATCCGCCGACTGGGCGTCGCCGCCCTCGCCGCGTCGCTCGCACTCCTGCCCGCCACCGCTCACGCCGACGACGGCATACGCGCCCAGCAGTGGGCCCTCGACGCCATGCACACCAGCCAGGCCTGGCAGACCACCAAGGGCAAGGGCATCACCGTCGCGGTCCTGGACACCGGCATAGACGGCGGCCACCCCGACCTGGCCGGCAGTGTCCTCGAAGGAAAGGACATGGTCGGCTTCGGGGCGAAGCAGGGCGACCGCCCCTGGGCCCGGCACGGCACCGCCATGGCGGGCATCATCGCGGGCCACGGTCATGGCGCGGGCCGCGGCGACGGCGTCCTGGGCGTCGCGCCCGAGGCGAAGATCCTGCCGATCCGCGTGATCCTGGAGGACGGGGACCCGGACCGCTCGAAGGCCCGCAACACCCGGGGCAACGCCCTGGCCGACGGCATCCGCTGGGCCACCGACCACGGCGCCGACGTCATCAACCTCTCCCTCGGCGACGACTCCAAGTCCGCCCACCCGGAACCCGCCGAGGACGCCGCCGTTCAGTACGCCCTGAAGAAGGGTGCCGTCGTCGTGGCGTCGGCGGGCAACGGCGGCGAACGCGGCGACCACATCTCGTACCCCGCGGCCTACCCCGGCGTCATCGCCGCCACCGCCGTCGACGAGAGCGGCGACCGCGCCTCCTTCTCCACCCGCCGCTGGTACGCCACGGTCAGCGCCCCCGGCAAGGACATCGTCATCGCCGATCCCGACCGGGAGTACTACGAGGGCTGGGGCACCAGCGCCGCGTCGGCGTTCGTCTCGGGCGCCGTCGCCCTCATCCGCGCCGCCCACCCCGGCCTGACCCCGCCCCAGATCAAGCAGCTCCTGGAGGACACCGCCCGGGACGTGCCGAGCGGCGGCCGCGACGACTCGCACGGCTTCGGCTTCATCGACCCGGCGGCCGCGATCGCCGAGGGCGGCAAGAAGAAGCCGGACGGGCTGAAGTCGGCGGCGTACGGAGAGAAGTACTTCGGCCCGGGTCCGGACGCGGAGCGGGGCGAGGACGGTCCGGCCGGCTGGGTGGGGCCGGTCGCGGGCGGCATCGGGGTGGCACTCCTCGCGGCAGGCATCTGTCTCGGCCGGGACGGGCGCTTCCTGCGGCGCCTCCTGCCGGCGGCGCTCTACGCCGGGTGGGGCCGCCGCGTCCCGCCGCAAAGGCCCACGGACAGACCTCTGTAGGGTCGTGCCGTGGCGAACAAGAACATCCCGGACCCCGGCTTCTCCGACGACGACGGGTCCGCCGACCCCCGGCTCACCGCGGCCCTGACCGCGTGGGCAACGGACCGCACGGACCACGGCCCCGTCCTGGAGGCGCTCACCGGCGCCCGGCTGCTCGTCCCCGTGGTCGCCGTGCTCGGCGAGGTCGAGGAGGACGAGAACGGACTGCGCCGCGAGAAGTCCAGCGACATGGCCGTCCCCACCCTGAAGGCGGGCGACCGCAAGGCGCTGCCCGCTTTCACCTCGACTCAGGCCCTCGCCCTGTGGGACCCGCAGGCCCGGCCCGTCGCCGTCCCTCTGCACCAGGCGCTCCAGGCCGCGGCGCACGAGCAGGCCGACACGATCGTCCTCGACCTCGCTGGGCCCGTCCCCTACGAGATCAACCGCCCCGCCCTCATCGCCCTCTCCGAAGGCCGCCACAGCAGGGACCCGCTCGCCGACCCCGCCGTCACGGCCGCCGTGCGCACGTCCGTCGCCGCCGAGCCCGCCGTCCTGCGGGCCTACCTCGGCGCGGGCACCGCGGACGGCACCCTCGCGCTCGTCATCGACCCCTCGGCCGACCCCGCCGTGGCGGCCCAGCGCGTCGCCCGGCACATCGCGGCCGACGAAACACTGAGGGCCCGCCTGGTGAGCGGCCTCGACCTGGCACTGCTGCCTGCCGAGGCGACGCCACCGGGCGAGCCCTTCTACGTACGTCCCTGAATCACGTACCGACGTGCACCCTCAGCCGAAGACCGGGCCCGTGTACTTCTCGCCCGGACCCTGGCCCGGCTCGTCCGGAACCTCGGACGCCTCGCGGAAGGCCAGCTGCAGCGACTTCAGGCCGTCGCGCAGCGGTGCCGCGTGGAACGAGGAGATCTCCGTGGCGCTCGCGTCCATCAGACCGGCGAGCGAGTGGATCAGCTTGCGGGCCTCGTCGAGGTCCTTGTGGCCCTCGCCGCCCTCGGCGAGGCCGAGGTTCACGGCCGCGGCGCTCATCAGGTGGACGGCGACCGTGGTGATCACCTCGACCGCGGGGACGTCCGCGATGTCACGGGTCAGGGTGTCGAAGTCGGGGGAGTCACCGTTGGCGGACTCGGGGGTGGGGGTCGCGTCGCTCATGTCCCATACGATATGCGGAGCCCCACCGGGAGTGAGCCGCGGGAGTCCGCGAGGACCGTTCGGCACCGTCGGTTAGCCCGACCCCCGCGGACCTGCTAACCTTGTGTAACGACCGGCCGGATACTCGCGTGCCACGCAGAGACCCGGCCCACAAGTGGAGGCTCCGCTTCCCACCTGGCTGCTCCCCGGAGCAGCGGGTCACCGGTCAGGCGGCCGCAGTCCCCGAGACTATGGCAGGCCCGAGATGCGCCCCGCGATCACCGCGGAGGTGCTCCGGTAGTAATGGAGCCCCTTCCTGTGATCGGTTGGGGCATTTTTTATGTACTCACTCGGTTGGTCGAGATAACAGACGTAACGCGGCTGTCCGCCAGACCGCCGCGTGGTGCTACCGAGGAGGATCCATCAGCGCCGAGCCCCGCATCAACGACCGGATTCGCGTTCCCGAGGTGCGACTTGTCGGTCCCAGCGGCGAGCAGGTCGGGATTGTTCCGCTTGCCAAGGCCCTGGAGCTCGCACAGGAGTATGACCTCGACCTGGTCGAGGTGGCGGCGACCGCCCGTCCGCCCGTGTGCAAGCTCATGGACTACGGGAAGTTCAAGTACGAGTCGGCCATGAAGGCCCGTGAGGCGCGCAAGAACCAGGCGCACACGGTCATCAAGGAGATGAAGCTCCGGCCGAAGATCGACCCGCACGACTATGACACCAAGAAGGGTCACGTCGTCCGGTTCCTCAAGCAGGGCGACAAGGTCAAGATCACGATCATGTTCCGTGGTCGCGAGCAGTCCCGGCCGGAACTCGGCTACCGACTGCTGCAGCGCCTCGCGAACGACGTCGAAGAGCTTGGGTTCATCGAGTCGAACCCGAAGCAGGACGGCCGAAACATGATCATGGTCCTCGGTCCGCACAAGAAGAAGACCGAAGCCATGGCCGAGGCCCGCGAGGCCCAGGCGGTCCGCAAGGCGGACGCGAAGGCCAACCCGGGCCGATCGCAGAACTCCGCCTTGGAGGAGGAGCCCGACGAGGCTCCTGCCGAGGCTGCCGCCGAAGCACCCGCGGAGGCTCCTGCCGAAGCACCCGCCGAGGCTCCTGCCGAGGCCCGCGCCGAGGCCTGATCTCAGGACGTGAGTCCGGGGATCGCCAACTGACACATACGGTTCCCGGATGCCCGGTTTCACGACCGGGCATCCGAGTGCCACTGACGAGGAGAGAACGGCGCTATGCCGAAGAACAAGACGCACAGCGGTGCCAGCAAGCGCTTCAAGATCACCGGCTCCGGCAAGGTGCTCCGTGAGCGCGCCGGCAAGCGCCACCTGCTCGAGCACAAGTCGTCCCGTCTGACGCGTCGCCTCAGCGGCAACGCCGAGATGGCCCCGGGCGACGCCAAGAAGATCAAGAAGCTTCTCGGCAAGTGAGTCCGGGCGCATCTCGCGCCTGAACTTCCGACCGGGACCCAATCGATACCGGGTCGTGTGAGTCCAACCACGGCCCCGCTACAAGGAGTTAACAAGTGGCACGCGTCAAGCGGGCAGTCAACGCCCACAAGAAGCGTCGGGCGATTCTCGAAGCGGCCAGCGGCTACCGCGGCCAGCGCTCGCGCCTGTACCGCAAGGCCAAGGAGCAGGTCACCCACTCCCTGGTCTACAACTACAACGACCGCAAGAAGCGCAAGGGCGACTTCCGTCAGCTGTGGATCCAGCGCATCAACGCCGCTGCCCGCCAGAACGGCATGACGTACAACCGCCTCATCCAGGGTCTGAAGGCCGCCAACATCGAGGTGGACCGCAAGATCCTCGCGGAGCTCGCCGTCAACGACGCGAACGCCTTCGCGGCGCTCGTCGAGGTTGCGCAGAAGGCTCTGCCTTCGGACGTCAACGCTCCCAAGGCTGCCGCCTAGGCTGCGCGTTGGTGACCGTCACTCGGACCCGCAGGCCTCCTGGTCTGCGGGTCCGAATGCGTTCGGGATCTCTGCCCCCCTCTGCCCTCTGCCGTCCGCGGGTCGTCTCTGGCCGGTCGCGCAGTTCCCCGCGCCCCTGACGGGGCTCCACCCGAAGGTGAGTTCATGACCGCCGCCCCCGAGTTGATCTCCCCCAAATCCCCCCGCGTCAGCGCCGCCCGGCGGCTCGGGAAGCGGAACTTTCGGGGTAAGGAGCGGCTGTTTCTGGCCGAGGGGCCGCAGGCCGTGCGGGAGGGCGCCGCGTACGCGGACACGCTCGTCGAGCTGTTCGTGACCGTCGAGGCCGCCGAGCGGTACGCCGACATCGTGGGGGAAGCCCGTGCCGCGGGGGCCCGGGTGCACCTCGCCGACGAGGACGTCATCGCCGACATCTCCACGACCGTGACGCCCCAGGGGCTCGTCGGTGTCTGCCGGTTCCTCGACACCCCCTTCGAGAGCATCCTCGCCGCCCGCCCCAAGCTGGTCGCCGTCCTCGCGCACGTCCGTGACCCCGGCAATGCCGGCACCGTGCTGCGGTGTGCCGACGCGGCGGGTGCCGACGCCGTCGTCCTCACGGATGCCTCCGTGGACCTCTACAACCCCAAGTGCGTGCGCGCGTCGGTCGGTTCGCTGTTCCACCTGCCCGTCGCCGTCGGCGTACCCGTCGAGCGGGCCGTCCAGGGGCTGAAGGACGCGGGCGTACGCATCCTCGCCGCCGACGGAGCGGGCCAGGACGACCTGGACGACGAGCTCGACAAGGGCACCATGGGCACCCCCTCCGCCTGGGTCTTCGGCAACGAGGCCTGGGGGCTCCCGGAGGAGACCCGCGCACTCGCCGACGCCGTGGTGCGCGTTCCGATCCACGGCAGAGCCGAAAGCCTCAATCTCGCGACGGCGGCGGCCGTGTGCCTCTATGCGTCCGCCCGTGCACAGCGTGCGGCCGGAGGGTGCCGTTCCGTCACTCCCAGCTAGTAGGGTGACGGGCTCGGAGGCCTCCTGCGCCGGTCCGAGAGGTGGGGTACGGGGAATGAGCATCGGCACGAGCAGATCACCGGGGGTACAGGACATCCTGTCCACTCGCGCGGACCATGGCGCCCTCGGTGACCTCGGCGGGCTCGGCCTCGACCCGGACGACCTGCCGGACGGCCTCGTCGTCGCGGACGAGTCGGGCCGCGTCATCTGCTTCAACGCCGCGGCCGTACGCATCACCGCGGTGCGCGCCGACGACGCCCTGGGAGCGCCGCTGGAGCGCGCCCTGCCGTTGGAGGACCTCGAAGGCCGCCGCTGGTGGCAGCTGACCGATCCGTACGGCGGCCTGGCCACCCGCTTCGCCCAGCCCGAACGCAATCTCCTGCTCCCCGGCGGACGTGAGGTCCTCGTCTCCGCGCGTTACGTGCGCTCCGCGCCCACCGGCCCCGTCCGCCGCGTCGTCGTCTCCCTCCGCGACACCGAGGCCCGTCGCCGCACCGAGCGCAGCCACGCGGAGCTGATCGCCACCGTCGCCCACGAGCTCCGCTCGCCCCTCACCTCCGTGAAGGGGTTCACGGCGACGCTGCTCGCCAAGTGGGAGCGGTTCACCGACGACCAGAAGAAGCTGATGCTGGAGACGGTGGACGCCGACGCCAACCGCGTCACGCGGCTCATCGCCGAGCTCCTCGACATCTCCCGCATCGACTCCGGGCGGCTCGAACTGCGCCGGCAGCCCGTCGACATCGGCGCCGCCGTCGGCCGCCACATCCAGGCCCATGTCGCATCCGGCCAGGACGCCGCCCGCTTCCTCGTGCGGATGGCGCAGCCGATGCCCGATCTCTGGGCGGACCCCGACAAGATCGACCAGGTGCTCAGCAATCTCCTGGAAAATGCGGTGCGGCACGGAGAGGGAACCGTCACCATCGACGTGGCACCTTCGTCGTCCCCGCGTGAGCGGGGCGGGGCCGAGACGGCCGTGACCGTGAGCGACGAGGGGACCGGCATTCCGGAGGAATCGATGGGCCGCGTCTTCACCCGTTTCTGGCGGGGCAGCAAGCGCGGCGGGACGGGACTTGGCTTGTACATCGTGAAGGGCATCGTGGAAGCGCACGGCGGGACGATCACCGTCGGCCGCGCGCCCGGTGGCGGCGCCCAGTTCCGATTTACGTTGCCCGTGGGCACTCCGGCGTATCTCCTGTGACTCTCTGCGGTCCGCTCCTCTCGGGCCGCCACTGGTCACTGCTGATCCGCCTGAGCACGGCCCGCGGGCTCATTCACCTGCGCCACCCCCGTTAGACTCGATCCTTGGCACGTTTGCGTCCCCCTATGTGGACGATTCGTCTCCGAGTCGTAGACGGGGACCATCACCAGCCAACCGGAAGCACGGGAAGAGATGTCGGCACCGAACAAGTCGTACGACCCTGTTGAGGTCGAGGCACTGAAACCTGAAGAGATCGAGCGCATGCGGGACGAGGCGCTCGCCGCCTTCGCCGCCGCCGGCGACCTCGAACAGCTCCAGGAGGCCAAGGTCGCGCACACCGGCGGCACGTCGCCGCTGTCCCTCGCCAACCGCGAGATCGGCGCGCTGCCCCCGCAGGCCAAGGCCGAGGCCGGCAAGCGCGTCGGCATGGCGCGCGGCGCGGTCAGCAAGGCGCTCGCCGCCCGCCAGAGCGAGCTCGAGGCCGAGCGCGACGCCCGGGTGCTCGTCGAGGAGGCAGTGGACGTCACGCTGCCGTACGACCGCGTCCCGGCCGGTGCCAGGCACCCGCTGACCACGTTCATGGAGCGCGTCGCGGACGTCTTCGTCGCCATGGGCTACGAGATCGCGGAGGGCCCCGAGGTCGAGGCGGAGTGGTTCAACTTCGACGCCCTGAACTTCACCCCGGACCACCCGGCCCGGCAGATGCAGGACACGTTCTTCGTCCAGGGCCCGAAGGGCGCCAAGGACACAGCAGGCGACGAGTCCGGTGTCGTGCTGCGCACGCACACCTCGCCCGTGCAGGCCCGCGCGCTCCTCGAACGCCGTGAGCCGCCCGTCTACATCGTCTGCCCCGGCCGTGTGTACCGCACGGACGAGCTGGACGCGACGCACACCCCGGTCTTCCACCAGATCGAGCTGCTCGCCGTGGACGAGGGCCTGACCATGGCCGACCTCAAGGGCACTCTGGACCACATGGTCCAGTCGCTCTTCGGTGCGGACATGAAGACGCGCCTGCGCCCGAACTACTTCCCGTTCACCGAGCCGTCCGCCGAGATGGACATGGTCTGCTACGTCTGCCGTGGCGAGTCCGTGGGCAACCCCGACCGCCCCTGCCGCACCTGTGGCAGCGAGGGCTGGATCGAGCTGGGCGGCTGCGGCATGGTCAACCCGAAGGTGCTCACCGCCTGCGGCGTCGACCCCCAGAAGTACAGCGGGTTCGCCTTCGGGTTCGGCATCGAACGGATGCTGATGTTCCGCCACAACGTCGAAGACATGCGAGACATGGTCGAGGGTGACGTCCGGTTCACCCGGCCCTTCGGGATGGAGATCTGATGCGGGTCCCGCTTTCCTGGCTGCGGGAGTACGTCGATCTCCCCGCCACCGAGACCGGCCGTGACGTACAGGCCAAGCTGATCGAGGTCGGCCTCGAGGTCGAGACCGTCGAGCAGACCGGCGCCGGTCTCACCGGCCCCCTGGTCGTCGGCAAGGTCCTCACCATCGAGGAGCTGGAGGGCTTCAAGAAGCCCATCCGCTTCTGCACGGTCGATGTCGGCTCCGCCAACGGCACGGGCGAGCCGCAGGAGATCGTCTGCGGCGCGCGCAACTTCGCCGTCGGCGACAAGGTCGTCGTCGTGCTTCCGGGCGCCGTCCTGCCCGGCGACTTCAAGATCGCCGCGCGCAAGACGTACGGCAGGACGTCGCACGGCATGATCTGCTCCGGCGACGAGCTGGGCATGGGCGACGACGGAAGCGGCGGCATCATCGTCCTTCCGCCCGAGCACGAGGCCGGCATCGACGCCATCAAGCTCCTCGAACTGGTCGACGAGGTCCTGGACATCGCCGTCACGCCGGACCGCGGCTACGCCCTGTCGATGCGCGGCGTCGCCCGCGAGGCCGCCATCGCGTACGGCCTGCCGCTGCGCGACCCGGCGCTCCTGGACGTGCCCGCGCCGAACGCCTCCGGCTACCCGGTCAAGATCTCCGACCCGATGGGCTGCGACCGCTTCACCGCGCGGACGGTCACGGGCCTGAAGCCGGAGGCCCGCTCGCCGATCTGGCTGCAGCGCCGCCTCCAGAAGGCGGGCATGCGCCCGATCTCGCTCGCCGTCGACGTCACGAACTACGTGATGCTGGAGCTCGGCCAGCCCCTGCACGCCTACGACCGCTCCCGCATCGAGGGCACGATCGGCGTGCGCCGTGCCGAGCAGGGCGAGAAGTTCACGACGCTCGACGGCGCCAAGCGCGTCCTCGACGCCGAGGACCTGGTCATCACCGACGACCGCGGCCTGATCGGCCTCGCGGGCGTCATGGGCGGCGCCAACACCGAGATCGCGGACCACGAAGAGGCCGCCGGTACGACCGACGTCGTCATCGAGGCCGCGCACTTCGACGCGATCTCCATCGCCCGCACGGCCCGGCGCCACAAGCTGCCCTCCGAAGCGGCCAAGCGCTTCGAGCGCGGCGTCGACCCGCAGGCCGCGTCCGCCGCCGCGCAGCGCACGGTGGATCTCCTCGTGCTGCTCGCGGGCGGCACCGCCGAGTCCGGCGTCACCGAGGTCATCGCGCCTTCCGCGCCGCACACGATCGCCATGCCCGCCGATCACCCGGACAAGGTCGCCGGCATGGAGTACGGCCGCGAGACCGTAGTGCGCCGTCTCCAGGAGGTCGGCTGCGACGTCTACGGCCAGGACGCCCTGACCGTCACCGTGCCGTCCTGGCGTCCCGACCTCGCCGAGCCGAACGACCTCGCCGAAGAGGTCATCCGGCTCGAGGGGTACGAGAACCTCCCCTCGACGCTGCCCAAGCCCCCCGCGGGCCGCGGCCTGACCGACCGGCAGCGGCTGCACCGCCGCATCGGCCGCGCCCTTGCCGGCAGCGGATTCGTCGAGGCGCCGAACTACCCCTTCATCGGCGAGCAGGTCTTCGACCAGCTGGGCCTGGAGCCCGGCGACCCCAAGCGCCGGGTCGTGAAGCTGGTCAACCCGCTCTCCGACGAGGAACCCGCTCTTCGTACGACGCTGCTTCCGGGGCTGCTCGGCGCGCTGCGGCGCAACGAAGGCCGCGGCAGCCACGACCTGGCGCTCTTCGAGACCGGTCTGGTCTTCAAGCCGCGCGAGGAAGCCCGGGTCGCGGTGCGGCTGCCCGTCGACCGTCGTCCCACGGACGAGGAGATCGCCTCCCTGACCGAGGCGCTCCCCGTGCAGCCGCGGCACGCCGCCGTCGTCCTCGCGGGCGCCCGCGAGCAGGCCGGCTGGTGGGGCAAGGGCCGCCCGTCCGAGTGGTCCGACGCGGTCCAGGCCGCACGCGCCCTGGCCGCCGAGTCGGGCACCGAACTGCTCGTGCGCCAGGGCCAGTACGGCCCGTGGCACCCGGGCCGGTGCGCCGAGCTCGCCGTCGTGATCGACGGAGCGGAGCAGGTCATCGGGTACGCGGGCGAGCTGCACCCGCGCGTCGTCAAGACGCTCGGTCTGCCCGCGCGCACCTGCGCGATGGAGCTCGACCTGGACCGTCTGGAGGACGCCGGAACCGGTGTCCCGCAGGGCCCGAAGATCTCCACCTTCCCCGTCGCCACGCAGGATGTCGCGCTCGTCGTCGACGGGGATGTTCCCTCTTCCGACGTCGAGAAGGTGCTGCGCGAGGGCGCGGGTGAACTCCTGGAGTCCATCCGCCTGTTCGATGTCTTCACCGGCGAGCAGATCGGCGCGGGCAAGAAGTCCCTGGCGTACGCGCTGCGCTTCCGCGCGGCCGACCGCACGCTGACCGTCGACGAGGCCTCCGCGGCCCGTGACGCCGCTGTCGCGCTGGCGGCCGAGCGGACCGGCGCGGTGCTGCGCGGAGCGTAGTCACCGCCAGTAGTCGCCGCCAGGCGTACAAGAGGCGCATAGAAGGGCGTATCCGGGCCTCCGGGTACGCCCTTCACTCGTTTGAGTGACAAGTGAGCCCTCTCTGGCCTGATCGGCTCAGGCGGTCGACAGAATCAGTCCGGCCGCAAGGGGCGTGATCTGTACGGACTGCGCGGACTGCACGCTGATCAGGGCCTAGAGGGGGGGCATCGGCATGATCCGTATCAGGGCTGGGGCTCCCCGACGGGTGCTGCTCCGGGCAAGGAACAGGGCCAGGAGCCGGGCAAGGGGCCGCGCCGGGCTCCGGGCGAGGGCCGGGCCGAGGGTGTTCCGTGTGGACCCGACGCGGATCCGGCGCGTTCTCACGCTCGGCCTTCCCGCGGTGTGGGGCGCGGCCGCCATCACGTACAAACTCGTCTGCCCGCTCGCCCAGCGGGACGGCATCGAGGCACGGATCGTCACCAGCGCGGTCTTCTTCGCGGTCGGCGCCGGTCTGATATTGCACGTCCGCGCCTCGCTGCTGCGGGAGTTGCGCCAGCTCCGTGAGATCGCGGGCGTCGCCCAGAACGTCCTGCTGCGCCCGCTGCCGCCCCGTGTCGAGGGCCTCACGGTCGCGGCCGGGCGGCTCTCCGCGTCACGCGGCGCCTCCGTCGGCGGGGATCTGTACGAGGTGGTGGCCACCGACCACGGCGTCCGCGTCGTCATGGGCGACGTGCGCGGGCATGGCCTGACCGCCATCAGCACGGCCGCCGCGGTGCTCGGCAGCTTCCGCGAGGCGGCGCACGAGGAGCCCGAACTGCCGCAGGTGCTCAGGAAGTTGGAGCGCGCTCTGGGGCGGCATCTGCGGGAGCGTGCGCGGGCCGAGCACCCGGCGAACGGCGCTCCGGCACCGGACAGTCCGTCGGCCGAGGAGTTCGTCACCGTACTCCTGATGGAGATCGGCCCGGACGGTGAGATGACCGCGCTCAACTGCGGTCACCCCTGGCCGTACCGCCTGAGCGGGTATGCCGAGCCGCTTGCGGGAGGGGACCCGCTGCCGCCGCTCGGCCCCTTCCCGCTGCCCACCGAACTGCCCCCGCTGCACTGCGGATCGCTCCTTCCGGGGGAGGCGCTCGTCCTGCACACGGACGGCATGGAGGACGCACGGGACGCGGCCGGACGGTTCTTCCCGCTCCAGGTGGCGCTCACCGAAGCGGTGAGCATCCCGCCGGTCGCGCCCCAGGCAGTGATCCGCGCGGTGTACGACCAACTCATGCGCCACGCGGGCCGGTTGCCCACCGACGACGCCGCGCTGCTGGTACTGCGCAACGACCGCAGGAGGGTGCCGGTGCGACAGGAGGAGACGGTGCGCCGGCAGAACACCATGACGTGACGCACCGTCAACCTCCGCCGGCCATGCGCCGCCCGACCCCGCCTGTAGGTGTCGGGCAGACGACGGGGATCGGGCGGCGCCGTGAGGGCCGCCGTGCTTTTCGAGGGGGAGCCGGCGGCCCGGCCGGCCTCCTTGTGAGGAATCTCAGTCAAGCGTGACAGGAGTGGCGACGGCAGAGCGCACACCCCCCGGATTCGGACGTTCCGTTCACACCCCGTGTGAAGTCACCTCTACTACGCTGGCCACACCGAGCCACCGGAGGGCCTCCATGCAGCCCAATACCCTGCTCGACGCGATCCTCGACGAGGCGGGAATCTCCCACGCGGGCCTGGCTGCCCACGTCAATCAGGCGGGGAAGAGGCGAGGCCTCGCCCTGCGGTACGAACACACCGCCGTCTCCCGGTGGCTGAAGGGCCAGCGCCCGCGCGGTCAGGTGCCCGACCTGATCTGCGAGGTCCTCGCGGGTCGGCTCCAGCGCACCGTCACCCTCGACGACATCGGCCTCGGCGTGCCGGGCCTGCCGGCCGTCGGGCACCACTCCATGGCCTCGACGCTGTCCGGCTTCGTGGAGAGAGCCACGGCCCTGTGGCGTTCGGACGAACAGCAGCGGCCCCACCTCCTCGGCGCACCCGCGGTCACGGGAACACCCGCGGTGATGCCTGTGTGGGAGTGGGAGAACCCGCCCGAGGACGTGGACGTCTCGCGCGGCGGCAGGCACCAGGTGAGCACGGCCGACATCGACATGATGCGCGCGGCCCGCGCCCACTACGAGCAGATGTACCGCAAGACGGGCGGCATCGCGACCCGCACCCGCATCGTCGGCTTCCTCAACGCCGAGGCCGCGCCCCTGCTGCGCGGCAGCTACACGGACGAGACGGGGCGCCAACTGCACAGATCCACCGGCGGGTTGGTGGCCATCGCCGGCATCTGCGCCTATGACTCGGACGCGCACGGCCTGGCCCAGCGCTACTTCCACCAGGCGCTGCGCCTGGCAAAGGCCAGCGGGGACAGGGGACTTGGTGCCTATGTCATCGCGCTGCTCGTCAACCAGTCCCTGTTCATGCGCGAGTACCGCCAGGCGGTGGCCTTCGCGGAGGCCGCCCTGCGCGCCGCGGGGCGCGAGCTGACCCCGGCCCTCGCCTCCGATCTCTATGCCATGCAGGCCAAGTCGTACGCGCACCTGGGCGACGGCAGCAGCGCGCTGTCCTGCATTCGGCGTGCGGAAGGCGCTGCCGACCGCATCCGGCCTGGGCGCGAGCCGGACGAGACCGGCTATGTCCAGCCCGGACTCGTCAACGTACAAGTGGCGGAGGCCCTGCTCAGCCTCGGCGACCTCGCGGGAGCATACGAACATGCGGCGGCGGCGGTGGACACGCCGGCTCACGACCGGGGCCGGGTCCATCGGCTCGCCATGCTCAGCCAGATCGAACTGCGCCAGGGAAACACCGACGAGGCGGTGGCCACGGCGGTGGAAATGGCAGAGCAGGCACGGGGGATGGAGTCCCAACGGCTGCGCGACCGGCTGCGGGCCGTGCGGGAACATCTGGTACGCAGCGACTGCGCGGGCACGGCCGAGGCGGCCGAACTCATCGCCGGGGCGCTGCGCGTACCCCTGTGAGGTGAGGCGCGTACCACTGCTCTGAACACCCTCCTGCTGCGATATTGCCATCTACTCGGCGGAAGGTGGCAGAACCGTGCAGTGGACGAAACAAAGCGAACAAACTGTGTATGGAAACAGGTGGTTCACGGTCAATCTGGCAGACGTGGAGCTGCCCGACGGCCGGCACCTCGACCACTTCCTGATACGGCTGCGGCCCGTCGCCGTGGCCACCGCGGTCAATGAGGCCAACGAGGTGCTGCTGCTCTGGCGGCACCGCTTCATCACCGACAGCTGGGGCTGGGAACTCGCCGCGGGCGTCGTCGAGGACGGCGAGGACCTCGCGTACGCGGCAGCCCGGGAAATGGAGGAAGAGACCGGCTGGCGGCCGGGCCCGTTACGACACCTGATGAGTGTCGAGCCGTCCAATGGGCTCACCGACGCAAAGCACCACATCTACTGGTCGGATGAGTGCACCTACATCGGTCATCCCGAAGACGACTTCGAGTCCGACCGCCGTGAATGGGTCCCACTCAAACTCGTCCCTGACATGGTGGCCCGCGGAGAAGTACCGGCCGCCAACATGGCGGCTGCGCTACTTCTCCTGCACCACCTGCGTCTTGGCCAGGACGCGCACTAACGACCGATGGCCTGCCAAACTGCCACGGCGAGCGCACCGACCGCCGCAAGGGCGAGAAGTGCGGGCAGCGGCCAGCGAGTGTGCTCGAGTGCGGTGATCCTTACGGTCAACTCGTCCTGGTTCTTGACGCTCTGTTCGTCGTGTTGGGTGAGCAACGCGAGCTGTCCGTCGACGCGGGCGAGACCCACGTCCAAGCTGCGGCGTAACTCGGCGAGTTCTTCGGGGACCACGCGAAGTTCAGGGTCGGCGGTCACAAGTCCGTTCCTCTCTGTAGCTGTCCATCCCCCTGATGCGCACGGAAAGTCAACTCTCCTGGTGGCCAGGGCGGGAGAGTGTGCGAAGGGCATATGCGAGCCCACCGCGCACACGGTGTGTGAACGCCGCGGGCCCGGCACTCGATCGAGTGCCGGGCCCGCGTGCGGTGCGAAGTTCCGGGTGCCAGTGTGAGCCGTGTCAGCCGTACGGGTAGAAGCCCGAGCCGGACTTGCGGCCGAGCCTCCCTGCGTCCACCATCCGTTGGAGCAGCGGGGGAGCGGCGTACAGCGGCTCCTTGTACTCGGCGTACATGCTGTCCGCGACTGAGGCGACGGTGTCGAGGCCGATCAGGTCGGCGAGCTTGAGCGGACCCATCGGGTGGGCGCAGCCCATCTCCATGCCGTTGTCGATGTCCTCGCGGCTCGCGATGCCCGACTCGAACATCCGGATCGCGGAGAGCAGATACGGGATGAGCAGCGCGTTGACCACGAAGCCCGAGCGGTCCTGGGCACGGATCGCGTGCTTGCCGAGCACCTTCTCGACCATGGACTGCGCGCGGCTGATCGTCCCCTCGGACGTCGTGAGCGCGGGGATCAGCTCGACGAGCTGCTGCACCGGGGCCGGGTTGAAGAAGTGGATGCCGATGACCGCGTCGGGGCGGGACGTCGCGACGGCCAGCTTCACCAGCGGGATGGACGAGGTGTTGGAGGCGAGGATCGCGTCCTGCCGGGTCACCACCTGGTCGAGTACCTGGAAGATCTCGGTCTTGACCGCCTCGTTCTCGACGACGGCCTCGATCACGAGGTCGCGGTCGGAGAACTCCCCGAGGTCGGTCGTGAAGCTGAGGCGGGCGAGCGTCTCGTCCCGCTCCTCCTCCGAGATCTTGCCGCGTTCGGCGGCCTTGGAGAGGGAGTTGTAGAGCCGGGTGCGGCCGATCTCCAGGGCCTCGCCTGTGGTCTCCGCGACCTTCACATCGAGTCCGGAGCGGGCGCAGACCTCCGCGATCCCGGCGCCCATCTGGCCGCAGCCCACTACTCCGACGCGTGCGATGTCGGGCATAGAGTCGGTCACCTCGTGCCTTTCGCTGATCAACGGGCGGGCAGTCCCCCGTTCGGATGCGGTGTCTGCCCCAGCGGTGAACGTTACCGCCGAACCTCAGGTGCATGACGTGCCGGGTCGGGCATGCTGTCCCGTACAAGCAGCGGTTCCGGCGGATATACAGGCCAGGGGGCGAGCGGATGAGGCGTATGTCACGCCGAGGTTTCACGATTGCGGCAGCCGCGATGGTGGCGGGTCTCACAGCCGCGGGGGACGCGGCGGCCGTGCCCGGGAAGGCCCCCTCGCGCCGCGAGCTGCGGGGCATGTGGCTGGCGACCGTCGTCAACCGCGACTGGCCCTCGAAGCCCGGACTGCCGGCGGCCGAGCAGCGCGCCGAACTGATCGGCCATCTCGACACGGCCGTACGGCGGCGGCTGAACGCCGTGATCTTCCAAGTGCGCCCCACCGCCGACGCGTTGTGGCCATCGCCGTACGAGCCGTGGGCGGAGTGCCTGACCGGCGTGCAGGGCAAGCACCCCGGCTGGGACCCGCTGGGCACGGCCGTGGCCGAGGCGCACAGCAGGGGCCTCGAACTCCACGCGTGGTTCAACCCCTTCCGCATCGCCAACCACACGGATCCCTCGCGCCTCGTCCCGACGCACCCGGCGCGGCTGCACCCCGACTGGGTCGTGCCCTACGGCGGGAAGCTCTACTACAACCCCGGTCTGCCCGAGGTACGGCGCTTCGTCCAGGACGCGATGCTCGACGCCGTGCGCCATTACGCCATCGACGCGGTGCACTGGGACGACTACTTCTACCCGTATCCGGTCGCCGGGCAGGTCTTCGACGACGACGAGGCCTTCGCGCGCCACGGCGGCGGCTTCCCGGACCGCGCCGCCTGGCGGCGCGACAACATCGACCGTCTGGTGCGCGAGATGGGGACGCGGATCAAGAAGGCGCGCAAGCACGTGCAGTTCGGGGTCAGCCCGTTCGGGGTCTGGCGCAACGCCTCGACCGATCCGCTCGGTTCGGACACCCGGGCCGGCGTGCAGACCTACGACGATCTGCACGCCGACACCCGCGGCTGGGTCAAGAAGGGCTGGCTCGACTACATCTGCCCGCAGCTCTACTGGAACATCGGCTTCGCCGCCGCGGACTACGGCAAGCTGCTGCCCTGGTGGGCCGATGTCGTCAAGGACACGGGCGTGCGCCTGTACGTGGGGGAGGCCCTCTACAAGGCGGGCGACCCCGCGCAGGCCGCCCCCTGGCAGGACCCCGCCGAGCTGTCCCGCCACCTCACGTACGCCAAGAAGTTCCCGCAGTCGCGCGGGCATGTGTACTTCTCGGCGAAGGAGGTGGGCGTGGACAAGATCGGCGCGATGGCGCGCGTGGTCGCCGACCACTACGGGAAGCCGGCCAAGCCGCCCCGCTGACAGGTACTCGCGGCCGGAGTTACGAGGCCGGGTCCTGATGCCGTACGACGGTGTCGGGGCCCGGTGACATCAGCGTCTCGTGGCCGTCCTCGAGGCGCACGCGGTACGGCGGGCCGCCGTCCGTGCCGAGCACCTCGACGACTTCCGCGATCCGGTCGTGCTGGCCGACGACCCTGCCGTGGACCACCAGCTTGTCGCCTACGGTTGCACGCATCTGGAGCGACCTCCTTGTCCCACCCTGCGGTTGCTTTCCGTGGCCGTCAGTCTACGTCCGGTGGCCGGACCTTGGGCCCGGCCGTCGGCTGCTAGCCGCGTGCCCGTTGGGTGACCGCGATGCACACGAGGACGGCGGCGGCGGTCAGCGGTGCGGCGATCGTGAGGTGCTCGCCGAGCAGGAACACCGACCAGACCAGCGTGAGCAGCGGCTGCGCGAGCTGCAGCTGGCTCGCCTTGGGCACGCCGATCACGGCCATGCCGCGGTACCAGACGACCAGGCCGAGGAACTGCGAGCCGATGGCCGCGTAGAGCAGTCCCGCGGTGCTGTGCCCGGTGAGCTGGAAGGGCTCGTGCTGGAGGGCGAAGGCCGCCCCCACCACGGCGAGCGGCAGGCACAGGACCAGCGCCCAGCCGATGACCTGCCAGCCCGGCATCTCGCGGGCGAGACGGCCGCCCTCGGTGTAGCCGGCGGCGCAGATGAGGAGCGAGGCGAAGAGGTAGAGATCGGCGGTCGACAGGGCGCCGCCACTCTGCTGGACCGTGAACGCGATCACCGCCGCGGCGCCCGCGAGGGCCGCGGCCCAGAACGTCCGCGAGGGCCGCGCCCCGGTGCGCAGCGCCGAGAACACGGCGGTCGTCAGCGGGAGCAGACCGACGACCACGGCCGCGTGGGCGGTGGTGGAGGTCTGCAGGGCGAGCGTGGTCAGCAGCGGGAAGCCGACGACGACTCCGGCGGCGACGACCGCGAGCCCGGCCCAGTGGCGGCGGGCGGGCAGCGGAACGCGCAGGGCGAGCAGGGCGCCTCCCGCGATGAACGCGCTCAGCACGACGCGCAGGGCCACGAACGACCAGGGGCCGATGCCTTCGAGGCCCCAGGCGGTCGACGGGAAGGTGAGGGAGAAGGCAGTGACGCCGAGCGCGGCCATGACGGTGCCTGCGCGGCGGGAGTTGTGCGTGCCCGGGGTGACGGCTTCCGCGGTGACGGCTTCCGGGGTGACGGCTTCCGCGGTGGCGGTGACTGCTATCGGGCTCGGGCGAGTAGCGCTATCCTGTGCTGTCATGCATGAGAGTAGCAGTGTGGCTGAGTTGGCAAAACAGTTGCGGGCCGAGGTGGACCGCTACTCGCCAGGTGGAAAGCTGCCGTCGAGCCGGGCGCTGGTCGACCGGTTCAGGGTGAGCCCGGTGACCGTGTCGCGGGCCCTGGGGCAGCTGGCCGCCGAGGGCCTGGTCGTCACGCGGCCCGGCGCCGGTGTCTTCCGAGCCGAGCCGCAGGCCGCCGCCTCACCGGCGGGGGACACCTCGTGGCAGGAGGTGTCACTGAGCGCCGACGCGGCGACGGAGCTGGTGCCGCGGGCGGTGGACGCCTCCGGGGTCCTGGTCACGCTCGCGGCGCCCTCGCACGGGGTCATCGAGTTCAACGGCGGCTATCTGCATCCCTCGCTGCAGCCCGAGCGCGCGATGGCGGCGGCCCTCGCACGTGCCGGGCGGCGGCCCGGCGCGTGGGGAAGGCCCCCGATCGACGGGCTCCCCGAGCTGCGAGAGTGGTTCGCGCGGGGCGTCGGCGGCGCGATCACGGCCGCCGAGGTCCTGATCACCGCGGGCGGCCAGAGTGGGCTCACCACGGCGCTGCGCGCGTTGGCCCCGCCGGGTGCGCCCGTCCTGGTCGAGTCGCCGACGTATCCCGGCATGCTGGCCATCGCCCGCGCGGCGGGGCTGCGGCCGGTCCCGGTGCCGGTGGACGTGGACGGCGTACGCCCCGAGCTGCTCGCCGCGGCGTTCAAGGCCACGGGGGCGCGGGTGTTCGTCTGCCAGCCGCTGTTCCAGAACCCGACGGGGGCGGTGCTCTCGGCCGAGCGGCGCCCGGAGGTGCTGCGCATCGCGCGAGAGGCCGGGGCCTTCGTCATCGAGGACGACTTCGTGCGCCGTCTCGTCCACGAGGACGCGGGGCCGCTGCCCAGGCCCCTGCAGTCCGACGACCCCGACGGAGTCGTCGTGCACGTCTGCTCGCTCACCAAGGCCACGTCCCCGAGCTTCCGGGTGAGCGCGCTGGTCGCCCGCGGGCCCGTACTGGAGCGGCTGCGCGCGATCCAGGTCGTCGACCACTTCTTCGTGCCGAGGCCGCTCCAGGAGGCGGCGCTCGAACTGGTCGGATCCCCGGCCTGGCCGCGCCATCTGCGGCACGTGGCGGGCCAGTTGAAGGACCGCAGGGACGCGATGGCGGCGGCCCTGCGCCTGCACCTGCCCGAACTGGCCCTGCCGCACATCCCCGCGGGCGGCTACCTCCTGTGGCTGCGCCTGCCCGACGGCACGGACGAGACGGCCCTGGCGAGCGCGGCGCAGCGTGCGGGCGTCGCGGTGGCCCCCGGCCGCCCGTACTTCGCGGCCGAACCCCCGGCGGCGTACCTGAGGATGAGCTTCGCGGCGGTCGCGGGAGTCGGGGAGATCGCCGAGGGGGTACGGAGGCTGCGCGGGGCGTGCGAGGAGGTGTGGGGGTCCTCCCGCTGAGACCGCCTGCCGCGGCGCCCGCCGGGCGCCAGCACCGCGTACGTACTCGCGGTGAAGCCTTGACCCGCGCAGCCGCGCCCTCCACGATCACCGCATGTCTGTTCGCGTCTCGGCGGCCGAGGGCCGCACGACTGGTGGGGGCCGGCCGTGAGGCCGGCGTCGCCGGAGGAGGCCGTGCCCGAGGAGTTCGGCGCTGCCTGGCAGCGGCTCGACCCGGCGGCCCGGCGCTGCCTCGAACTCGCCCACCGCTCCCTGCGTGGCGGCGGGCTCGCGGTCGGCGCCGTGCTCACCGACGGGGCGGGGGTGATCGTCACCGAGGGGCGCAACCGGGCGTACGACCCTCCGGGCGGGGACGACGTCCTCCAGGGGACGCCCCTCGCGCACGCGGAGATGAACGCGCTGGCGGGCGTGCACACGGAGCGGGAACTGGGTGGTCACGTCCTGTGGAGCAGCCACGAGCCGTGCGCGATGTGCGCGGCGGCGGCCGACTTCACGGGGGTCGGGACGGTGCGGTACGTCGCGCGGGACCCGTGGGCGCTGGCCACCGGGCAACCGTCGTCGTCGGCGGAGGCCCTGGGGGATTCCGCCTGGGAGACGTGTGCCCACGTCCTGTTCCTGCGCGGCATCGTGCAGCTGCGCGGCGCCGAACACCCGACCGTGCGGGGCAACGCGGCGATCGCCCCGGAAGCCGTTCGGATCGCTACCGGCCCGGACTTTCCGGCGACGGAGGACGTAGCGGGGCTGTGCGCGGCGCTGTGGGGTCGCATCGGGTGTATGCCGTCGTGAGGATCAGGTCCTTGGCGGGGCCCGCGACCCGCCACCGCGTCCGCCAGCGCCGCTCGTCGTACACCTCGAACTCGCCCCGGTAGAGGTCGAGGGCGCACGGATGGTCGGCGGTGTGCCTGCCGGTGCGCAGGTCCAGGTCGTGGAAGGGGCGGCCGTCGGCGAACAGGACGTGTGCGGTGGCCGGGTCGTCGCCCGGCATGAAGCGCAGGGTGCGTTCGGCGGGGCGGGGAGTGCCGCGCCACGTGAAGGTGCCGGACTCGTGGTGCAGGAGGCCGCCGCCGTCGCCCGGCGTGAACACCGTCGTGCCCGAGAAGTGCCCCTCCGTGTTGCCCGCCACATCCCGTGCCGTCCGCTCCACCTGCCACGTCCCGGCGAGGTACGCCAGTACGTCCGGCACGCCCAGTACGTCCGGCACGCGGTGCGGGGCCTCGCTCATCGCGCACCCCACTTCGGCTGCTTCATCCGCAAAGGGCATGCCCCGCAGGCTACGCGGCCCCCTGCCTTGGCGTTCGCCCCGGATGTCTCTACTTGTCGACGAACCCGAGACTGTTCTCGTCGTACCGGGTGCCGGCGACCGCATCCGCCGGGGCCGCCGCGTCGATCGCCGCGAGCTCCTCCGCGGAGAGCTCGACGGCGAGCGCGCCCAGGTTCTCGGTGAGGTACTTCTCCCGGCGCGTGCCAGGGATCGGCACCACGTCGTCGCCGCGGTGCTGCACCCAGGCCAGGGCGAGCTGCCCCGCGGTGACGCCCTTGTCTTCGGCGAGCGCGTTGAGGGCGGTCACGATGGGCAGGTTCCGCTCCAGGTTCCCGTCGGCGAACCGCGGCTGGCTACGCCGCATGTCGCCCTCCTGGAGGCCGGCGGCCGAGGTGTAGCGCCCGGTCAGGAAGCCGCGCCCGAGCGGCGAGAACGGCACGATGCCGATACCGAGCTCGCGGCAGACCGGCGCGATCTCCGCCTCCAGGTCCCGCGTCCACAGCGACCACTCGCTCTGCAGCGCGGCGATCGGATGCACCGCGTGCGCCCGGCGGATCGTCCCCGCGCTCGCCTCGGAGAGCCCGAGGTGCCGCACCTTCCCGGCCTCGACGAGCTCGGCCATCGCGCCGACGGTCTCCTCGATGGGTACGTTCCGGTCGACGCGGTGCAGGTAGTACAGGTCGATGTGGTCGACCCCGAGCCGCCGCAGCGACGCGTCGCACGCCTGCCGTACGTAGGCCGCGTCGCCCCTGATCTCTGTCGGCTCGTCGAGGCGGTTGGCGAAGCCGAACTTCGTGGCGAGGACGGCCTGTTCGCGCCGGCCGGCCAGCGCGCGGCCGATCAGCTCTTCGTTGTGTCCCGCGCCGTAGAAGTCGGAAGTGTCGAGCAGGGTGACGCCGAGGTCGAGAGCGCGGTGGAGCGTCGCGATGGACTGGGTGTCGTCCGAGGCGCCGTACGCGTGACTCATCCCCATGCAGCCGAGCCCTTGCGCCGAGACGGTCAGTGCGCCGAGACGGCGGGTGGGAACGCTGGTCATGCCGGTACCTCCAGGTGGAGCAGTGTGCCCTGATGCGGGCGGACGGTTCCGACCCTAGGAGCTGGAGTCGACTCCAAGTCAAACCATTTCGGCGGGCGTTGAGGCGTTCACTTCTGATCCGCCGCCGCGTACAGCGCCGCCACGTCGAGCTTCCTCATGCCGAGCATGGCTGCCATGGCGCGCTGCGCCCGTCCCTGGTCGGGGTCAGAGATGAGCTCGTCCAGGGCGGCGGGGACGACCTGCCAGGAGAGACCGAACTTGTCCTTGAGCCAGCCGCAGGGGCCTTCCTCGCCGCCTTCGGAGAGCTTCGTCCAGTAGTGGTCGACCTCTTCCTGGTCGGCGCAGTCGATCGTCAGGGAGAGCGCCTCGTTGAAGGTGAACTCGGGGCCGCCGTTGAGTGCCAGGTACGGCTGGCCGTCGAGCTCGAACTCGACGGTCATCACGGTCCCGGCGGGTCGCGGCCCCGCGTCGCCGTAGTGGGAGACGTTCGTGATCTTCGAGTTCGGGAAGACGGAGACGTAGAACGTGGCGGCGTCCTCGCCCTGTGTGTCGAACCAGAGGGTGGGCGTGATGCGGGGCATGACTCTCTCCTGTCGTCGGGCGTGTGGGTGCGGGCGTCTGTCTGTCTGTAGTGACCCTCGCCCTTGCGTGAACTCATCGCAGGTGGGCGCTCCGATTCTCGTTGCATAAAACTGCGGCTGGACGTATAGTCATGCCATCTAGGAGGAGGGTTCCATGGCGGTACGCGCAGCAGTGGCAGGGGCGAGTGGGTACGCGGGCGGTGAATTGCTGCGTCTGCTGATCGTCCACCCCGAGGTGGAGATCGGCGCCCTGACGGGCAACTCGAACGCGGGTCAGCGCCTGGGTGCTCTGCAGCCGCACCTGATGCCGCTCGCCGACCGTGTCCTGGAGCCGACCACCGCCGAGGTCCTCGCCGGTCACGATGTCGTCTTCCTGGCCCTGCCCCACGGCCAGTCCGCCGCCGTCGCCGAGCAGCTCGGCCCGGACGTCCTCGTCGTCGACATGGGCGCCGACTTCCGGTTGAAGGACGCGGGGGACTGGGAGAAGTTCTACGGCAGCGAGCACGCCGGGACCTGGCCCTACGGCCTGCCGGAACTGCCGGGCGCCCGAGCGGCCCTGGAGGGCTCCCGGCGCATCGCGGTGCCCGGCTGCTATCCCACGGCCGTCTCGCTCGCGCTCTTTCCCGCGTACGCCGCCGGGCTGGCCGAGACCGAAGCGGTGATCGTCGCGGCTTCCGGGACCTCGGGCGCGGGCAAGGCGGCCAAGCCGCACCTGCTGGGCTCCGAGGTGATGGGCTCCATGTCGCCGTACGGCGTGGGCGGCGTCCACCGGCACACCCCGGAGATGATCCAGAACCTCTCCGCCGCCGCGGGCACCCCCGTCACCGTCTCCTTCACGCCGACCCTGGCCCCGATGCCCCGCGGCATCCTCGCCACGTGCAGCGCGAAGGCGAAGGAGGGTGTCACCGCCGAGTCCGTGCGGACCGCGTACGAGAAGGCCTACGCGGACGAGCCGTTCGTGCGCCTGCTCCCCGAGGGGCAGTGGCCCGCGACCGCCGCCGTGTACGGCTCGAACGCCGTGCAGATCCAGGTCGCGTACGACGAGGCGGCGGGGCGCGTCATCGTGATCAGCGCCATCGACAACCTGACCAAGGGCACCGCGGGTGGCGCGGTGCAGAGCATGAACATCGCACTCGGGCTCCCTGAGGAGCTCGGTCTTTCCACGATCGGAGTGGCACCGTGAGCGTCACGGCAGCGCAGGGATTCACGGCGGCGGGCATCGCCGCCGGAATCAAGGAGAACGGCAACCCGGACCTGGCCCTCGTGGTCAACACCGGGCCCCGCCTGGCCGCCGCGGGCGTCTTCACCTCCAACCGCGTCAAGGCCGCCCCCGTCCTCTGGTCGGAGCAGGTCGTCAAGGGCGGTCTCGTCTCGGCCGTCGTCCTCAACTCCGGTGGCGCCAACGCCTGTACGGGCCCGCGGGGCTTCCAGGACACCCACGCCACCGCCGAGAAGGTCGCCGAGACCCTTGACCTGAACGCGGGCGAGGTCGCCGTCGCCTCGACGGGGCTCATCGGCGTCACCCTCCCCATGGACAAGCTCCTGCCGGGCGTCGAGAGCGCGGCGGGCGAACTCTCCGCGCATGGCGGCGAGAAGGCCGCCATCGCCATCAAGACCACCGACAGCGTGCACAAGACGGCCGTGGCCACCCAGGACGGCTGGACGGTCGGCGGCATGGCCAAGGGTGCGGGCATGCTCGCCCCCGGCCTCGCCACGATGCTCGTCGTCCTCACGACGGACGCCGACCTCGACGCCGACGTCCTGGACAAGGCGCTGCGCGACGCCACGAAGGTCACCTTCGACCGCGTCGACTCCGACGGCTGCATGTCGACGAACGACACGGTGCTGCTTCTCGCCTCTGGTGCTTCTCAGGTCACCCCGGAATACACCGCGTTCGCCGAGGCCGTCCGCACCGTCTGCGACGACCTCGCGCGCCAGCTCATCGGCGACGCCGAGGGCGCCAGCAAGGACATCCGGATCGAGGTGGTGGGCGCGGCCTCCGAGGACGACGCCGTCGAGGTGGGCCGCTCCATCGCCCGCAACAACCTCCTCAAGTGCGCCATCCACGGCGAGGACCCCAACTGGGGCCGGGTGCTCTCCGCCATCGGCACGACGAAGGCCGCCTTCGAGCCCGACCGGCTGAACGTCGCCATCAACGGCGTATGGGTCTGCAAGAACGGCAGCGTGGGCGAGGACCGCGACCTCGTCGACATGCGCTACCGCGAGGTCAGGATCACCGCGGACCTGGCGGAAGGCACCGCCGAGCCGGTCGTGATCTGGGCCAACGACCTCACCGCCGACTACGTCCACGAGAACAGCGCGTACTCCTCATGAGCGGCGACACGAGCGGCAGTACGAGCAGCGCCACGAGCGGCAACCCGACCGCGCGGAAGCACACCGCGCTCCCCAAGGCGCAGATCCTCATCGAGGCGCTGCCCTGGCTGACCAGGCACCGCGGCAAGACCGTCGTCATCAAGTTCGGTGGCAACGCCATGATCGACGAGGAGCTGAAGGCCGCCTTCGCGCAGGACGTCGTCTTCCTGCACCACGCGGGCCTCAGGCCCGTCGTCGTGCACGGCGGCGGACCGCAGATCAGCAAGGCCCTCGACCGGCACGGCATCGTCAGCGAGTTCAAGGCGGGCCTGCGCGTCACCACCGAGGACGCCATGGACGTCGTACGGATGGTGCTCGCGGGACAGGTCCAGCGCGAGCTGGTCGGCCTGCTCAACCAGCACGGGCCGCTCGCCGTCGGCCTCACCGGCGAGGACGCGCACACCATCACCGCCACCAAGCACCAGCCCCGCATCGAGGGCGAGTTGGTCGACATCGGCCGGGTCGGCGAGATCACCGAGATCGACACCGGCGCCATCGAGGCCCTGCTCGCGGACGGCCGTATCCCGGTGGTCTCCTCGATCGCCCGCTCCCAGGACGACGGACATGTCTACAACGTCAATGCTGATACGGCGGCTGCGGCACTTGCGGCTGCGCTGGACGCGGAGACCCTCATGGTCCTCACGGACGTCGAGGGCCTTTACGAGGACTGGCCCCACAGCGACGAGGTGATCAGCCGCCTGACCGCGAAGGAGCTGGAGAAACTCCTTCCCGAGCTGGCCAGCGGCATGGTCCCCAAGATGGAGGGCTGCCTGCACGCCGTGCGCAACGGCGTCGAGACCGCCCGTGTGATCGACGGACGGGTCCAGCACTCGATCCTGCTCGAGATCTTCACCGACGAGGGCATCGGCACGATGGTCGTGCCGGACGCGCCCGACGTACCCGGCAACGCGACAGAGGGGGAAGCGGCATGACCGGCAACGAGGAGCTGACCCAGCGCTGGCAGGACGCGCTGATGGACAACTACGGCACGCCCAGGCTGCCCCTCGTCCGCGGCGCGGGCAGCAAGCTGTGGGACGCCGACGGCAAGGAGTACGTCGACTTCGTCGGCGGCATCGCGGTCAACGCGCTCGGCCACGCCCACCCGGCGGTCGTCGAGGCGGTCAGCACCCAGATCGCGTCCCTCGGCCATGTCTCGAACCTCTTCGTCGCCGAGCCGCCGGTCGCACTCGCGGAGCGGCTGCTCCAGCTCTTCGGGCGCCCGGGCCGGGTGTACTTCTGCAATTCCGGCGCCGAGGCCAACGAAGGCGCCTTCAAGATCGGCCGCCTGACCGGGCGTTCGCACATGGTCGCCACGGACGGCGGCTTCCACGGCCGGACCATGGGGGCGCTCGCGCTCACCGGCCAGCCCGGAAAGCAGGAGCCGTTCCTGCCGCTGCCCGGCGACGTCACGCACGTCCCGTACGGCGATGTGGAGGCCCTGCGGGCAGCGGTAACCGAAGAGACGGCCCTCGTCGTCATCGAGCCCATCCAGGGCGAGAACGGCGTGGTCGTGCCGCCCGCGGGCTACCTCAAGGCGGCCCGCGACATCACGACGGCCACCGGCACCCTGCTCGTACTCGACGAGGTGCAGACCGGAATCGGCCGCACCGGCCACTGGTTCGAGTACCTCGCGCACGAGGGCGTGGAGCCCGACGTCGTCACGCTCGCGAAGGGTCTCGGCGGTGGTCTGCCGCTCGGCGCGACGGTCGCGTTCGGCGCGGCGGCCCAGCTCCTCAAGCCCGGTCAGCACGGAACGACGTTCGGCGGAAACCCGGTGGCATGCGCCGCGGGCCTGGCGGTACTCGACACGATCGAGGCCGACGGACTCCTGGACAACGTGAAGCGGGCGAGCGAGAAGCTGCGCGACGGAATCGAGTCGCTCGGACACCCCCTGGTGGGCCATGTCCGGGGTGCGGGCCTCCTGCTGGGTATCGTGCTCACCGAGCCGCTCGCGCCCCAGGTGCAGCAGGCGGCTCAGGACGCCGGCTTCCTCGTGAACGCGCCCGCCCCCGATGTCGTACGGCTGATGCCGCCGCTGAACGTGCGCGACGACGAGGTGGACGCGCTTCTGCGGGCCCTGCCCGGCATGCTTGACCAGGCCACCGCGGCGGGCGGGGACGGACGATCCGGAGAATGAGACGACGATGAGCCAGGCGCAAGGCAACGAGCACGCGGAACACCCGGATCACGCCGGGCCCGCCGTGCCGCAGACCCGCACCGCACGCCACCGCCGGATCGTGGACATCCTCAACCGGCAGCCTGTGCGCTCCCAGAGCCAGCTGGCGAAGCTGCTCGCCGACGACGGCCTGACGGTCACCCAGGCGACGCTCTCGCGGGATCTGGACGAGCTGAACGCCGTGAAGATCCGCAACGCCGAGGGCGATCTCATCTACGCGGTGCCGAGCGAGGGCGGCTTCCGCACGCCGCGTGCGCCGCTGGGGGAGTCCGCCAAGGAGGAGCGGATGCGCCGCCTCTCGGCGGAGCTGCTCATCTCCGCCGAGGCCTCGGCCAACCTCGTCGTCCTGCGGACGCCGCCGGGCGCCGCCCAGTTCCTCGCCTCGGCGATCGACCAGGCGGAGCTGCACGACATCTTGGGGACGATCGCGGGGGACGACACCTTGATGCTGATCAGCAGGGAGGCCACGGGGGGCCAGGCGCTGGCGGATCACTTGCTGCGGCTGGCATCGAACGAGCACTAGCTGGCCCCTGGGCCTCGGGTGCCGTTGATCACCGGCACCGCCGAGTTCGTCCTCAAACGCCGGACGGGCTGAATTCATTCAGCCCGTCCGGCGTTTGAGGACATCTTGTACGGGGGGCCAGGGGGAAAGCCCCGCAGGGCCCGCCCTCACCCCAGCAACCCACCCAGCGGATCATCCCCCAGAAACGCCACCAGCTCCGCAAGCCCCGGCGCAGTAGCCGGCCCCCGCCGGGTCACCGCACAAGCCGCCGCAGCGTTCGCGCCACGCGCAGCCGTGAGGGGATCAAGTCCACGCCCCAACAGGGCGAGGAACGCCCCGACATGGGCGTCCCCGGCACCATTGCTGTCCACGGCGTCCACGGGGAACCCGGGCACGTGCACCACCCCGCCCGAGCCCGGCGCAGCCACCCAGCAGCCGTCCTTGTCGGCCCGCACCAACACCCCCGCCCCCGGCGCGAGCCGCCCGAGCAGGGCGGCAGCGGCGGCCCGCGGCTCGGAGTGGCCGCTCATCAGGCGGGCCTCACGCGCATTGCAGCTCAGCCAGTCAGTCCGCCCAAGGACCGGCTCAAGCACCGACACGGGAATGTCGGCCACCAACGGACCGGGATCGAAACAGACCCGCACATCACCCGGCAACCCCGCCGCGAACGCGGACAACAGCGGACCATTGACCTCCATCACGAGGCTGTACCCGGACAACTGCACGGTGTCGCCCGCCCGCAGCGCCCCCGCGGCAACGCCCGTCTCCGCGGCCGTCATCCGCGCGTCCACTCCGAAACTGGTCACGAACGTCCGCTCGCCCCCGGCGTCCACCAGCGCCACACAGAACCCCGTGTCCCCGTCCGTACGCACCGGATGCAGGGTCGCGATGTCCTCCTCGGCGAGGGCGCGGCGTACGAGATCCCCGTAGGGCCCGGTCCCGTGCAGCCCCGCGTACACCGCGTCTGCCCCCAGCCGCCGCGCCGCCGTCAGGGCGTTGAAGCCGCCGCCCGCGTACAGCTCCGTACGGGAGCCGATCACGTCGCCGCCCCGTTCGGGCAGTGCGGGGACCTCGATGACGAGGTCGGCGATGACGTTCCCCGCAAGGACGAGGCGCGGGGAAGTTGCGGTGGTGCTGCTCATCGGACGGGCTCCTCAACTGCGGGGGAGGGGGCAGGCGTTGTGGAAAGGGGGCCGCGTCCGCCGAAGGCCGCGTACACCGCCGCGCCCATCACGATGGACACCGCCCAGCCGAGGCCGTTGACCCCGAACCACGTGTCGGCCAGCGGCCCGGAGAACCACACGTCGGCCGCGCCGGTACCGGCGGTGGTGAACAGGAGCCCCGACACGATCGCCGCCACCCAGGCGAGCACGGCGGGCAGCCGGAAGCCGCCGGTGTACCAGTAGCGGCTGGTCCGTGAGGTGTCCATCAGGCCGTCGGGGTCGTAGTCGCGGCCCCGCACCATGTCGACCGCGATCACTCCGATCCAGGCGGAGATCGGCACGGCGAGGAGGGTGAGGAAGGTGGAGAAGGGCCCGTAGAAGTCGTCGGCGATCAGCATGAAGTAGATGCCGCCGAGGAACATCAGCACGATGTCGATGACCACGGCCCAGGCCCGCGGCACCCGCAGACCCAGCGTGATCATGGTGAGCCCCGCGGAGTACGTCGACAGGTGGTTGGACATCAGCAGGCCGCCGAAGGCCGCGATCAGATACGGGATCGCCATCCAGGACGGCAGCATCGCGTTGATCGCGGAGACCGGGTCGGAGGACGTGGCGAGCGATGGGTCGCCCGCCGTCAGGAGGGAGCCCAGCGAGATGAGCAGCACGAGCGGGATCCCCGCACCGAAGGCAGACGCGGTGACCAGGCGGCGCCCCGGAATCGTACGGGGGAGGTAACGGGCGTAGTCCGCGCCGGCGTTGGCCCAGCCGATGCCCGTGCCCGCGGCGATGAAGCCGATGCCCGCGACGACGCCACTGGTAGGCCCGGCCGGGGCTTCGAGGACCTTCGACCAGTCGACGGTCGCGACCAGGAAGCCCATCACGATCAGGTTCAGGACGCCGAACAGGACCGTCGCCCACTTGTTGATCCACATGATCGTGGCATGCCCGAGGCCGCTGATCAGGAGCGTGCAGGCGATGAAGACCAGCAGGCAGAGCACGGTCAGGAAGGAGTTCCGGCGGACGTCGAAGGCCACGCCGAGGAGAGCGAGCAGCGCGTACGCCGCCGTGGTCGTCGTGATCGTCTCCCAGCCGACCCGGCTCAGCCAGCTGACCAGGGTCGGGCCCGCGTTGCCGCGCTGCCCGAAGACCGCGCGGGAGAGTGTCAGAGCGGGCGCCCCGCCCTTCTTGCCGGCCAGGCTCAACGCACCCACCAGCGCGAACGATCCGAACGAGCCGAGGATCGCGACGAGCGCGGCCTGCCAGATGTTGAGGCCGCGGAAGGCGACGAGCGTCGCGCCGAGCGGCAGCCCCAGGATCGAGATGTTGGCGGCGAACCAGGTCCAGAACATCTGGCCCGCGTGGCCGTGACGCTCACTGTCGGGGACCGGCTCGATCCCTCGGGTCTCCACGGTGCCGACCTGATCGTTCTTCGTCGAAGCGGCCATGACGGAACCTCCTTGCGCGATACGTGGGGGAACGGGGCGGGTGAGGGGTCTCAGCGGTGGGTGAGCAACTGGGCTGTCAGCGGCTCGAGTTCGAGGCTGTTGACCGTACGGAGGGTGCGGACGGCGTCGGCGGGGAGGCCCGAGAGGCCGCGCACCGATCCGGCGATCGCGCCCGCGATCGCGCCGATCGTGTCGCTGTCGCCGCCGAGGTTCGCGGCGAGGAGCGTGCTGCGCCAGGGGTCGCCGCCGGTCAGCGCGAGCACCGCGAAGGCGGCGGGCACCGACTCCTGGCTGGCGACGCTGGTGCCGATGAGGGCGACGATGCGGTCAAGGGCCGTGGCCTCGTCCAGGCCGTCCACCAGTGTGCGGGCCCAGGCGATGCGGGCGGAGATGTCGGCGCCGGCGATCCAGTTGCCGCGCCGGGCACCGGCCTCCGCGGCGGTGATCGCCGCGTCGAAGGCCTCGTCGAGGGTGCCGCCCGCGACGCCGGTGCTCACGGCCGCGGCGACGGCCGCCGCGCCCGCGATGCCGATGTTCGTGTCGTGGGTGACCTGGCAGGACTCCACGACCCGGTCGAGGAAGTCGGGAAGCGGATCGGCGGCGAAGGCGATGCCGACCGGGGTGACGCGCATCGCGGCGCCGTTGGTGGTGCCGTACCTGCCCGCCTCCTTGGGGTCGGTGCCGCCCGCGACGGCGTCCAGGGCTGCCTTGGTGGAAGGGCCCAGCAGATCGAAGGAGCCCTTGGCCTTCATTTCCCGTTCCCAGGAAAGGAGTTCGCCGGCGAACCGCAGTGGATCGACGTGTCCGCCGCCCTCGACGAGCAGCCGCGCCACGATGACCGCCTGGTCGGTGTCGTCGGTGACGGACCCGGCGGGCATGCCCGCGCTCACGGGGTTGTCGGACCTGGAGGCCTCGAATCCGCTGACGGTGCCGTAGACGCGTACGACCTCCTCGCGGGACATGATCTGGGTCGGCATGCCCAGGGCGTCGCCGAGAGCGAGTCCGTGGAAGGCGCCGAGCGCGCGGTCGAGAAGGTCGGGCGGTGCGGTGGTCATCAGTGGCCTCCTCGGCCGGTGCGTACGTGCAGTTGGAACCGGGACGGGTCGAGCAGGCTCGTCACCTGCTCCACGACCTCGCCGTCCGCGTCGCGAAAGACCTGGGCGAGCCGGATGAACGGTTCGCCCAGGGCGCGGTGCAGGAGACCCGCGTCCTGGTCGTCGAGGCCGGACACCGCTATGCGGGCATCGCTCGACGCGGCGATGCGCCCCGCGGCCAGCAGGGTCCGGTTGAGGGAGCCGCCGTCGAGACCGCGCTCGGGCAGGTCGGCGAGGGCGGGCACGGCGGGGACGCGGCTGCGCTCGAGGGAGACACCTGCGCCGTCGGGCAGTCGCCTGACACGGTCGAGGGCGATGAAGTGCGGGTCCGTCAGGCCGAGTTCGGCGGCCAGCTCCGGGTCGGCGATCCGCTCGAAGCGGAGGGTGTCGGTGGAGAGCTCGGTGCCCTGGTCGGCGAGCGCCCGGGTCCAGCCGAGCTGCTGGTCGAGCGGGGTGCCGTCGAACGTGACGAGCGAACCGATCCCGGCGTGCGTCTCGATCAGCCCCTGCTCGCCGAGTGCGCTGAGCGCCTGGCGCACGGTGGTGCGGCTGACGCCGAACCGCTCCCGCAGGGCGTGCTCGCCGGGGAGGCGGCTGCCGTCGGCGTGGACTCCGGCGCGGATCTCGTCGGCGAGCACGTGCGCGACACGATGATGTTTATGAACCTGTCCAGGCATGTCTAGAAGGTAAGCGGAGCTGATCCCTCCCGTCTACGGCTGCCGGAAGATTCTTTGCGGGTACGTGCCCGTCAGGCCTGCTGGGCGGGCCCGCCCAGCTCTTCCGTGCGCCGCGCCCGGTAGGACATCCACGCGGCGACCAGGGCCCCGGAGACGTTGTGCCACACGGAGAACACGGCGGCGGGCAGCGCGGCGAGCGGACTGAAGTGGGCGGTGGCGAGCGACGCCGCGAGCCCCGAGTTCTGCATGCCGACCTCGAAGGCCATGGCACGCGAGGCCGGCGGGCCAAGGCGGGCCAGCTTGCCCGCGCCGTAGCCGAGCGCGAGGCCGAGGCCGTTGTGCAGGACGACGGCGAGGAACACGAGCAGGGCGGCCGACTTGATGGCCGCCGCGCTGCCCGCGACCACGATCGCCACGATGACGGCGATGGTCAGCGCGGACAGCCACGGAAGAGCGCTGAGCACGCGCCCGATGCAGCGGCCGAACAGCAGCCGTACGACGAGACCGGCGATGACCGGGAGCAGCACGGTCTTGAGGATGTCCGTGACCATCGATCCCGCGTCCACGGGCAGGTACTCGCCCGCGAGGAGCAGCGTCAGCGGCGGCGTGATGAGCGGCGCGAGCACGGTCGACACGGTGGCCACCGAGACGGAGAGGGCCACGTCGCCGCGCGCCAGATAGGTGACGACATTGGACGCGGTCCCGCTCGGCGCGCAGCCGACGAGGATGACGCCGGCCGCCAGTTGGGGCGAGAGCCCGAGCGCGTGGGCGATCAGCCAGCCGAGCCCCGGCATGATCACGTAGTGCGCGACCAGGCCGAGCGCGACGGCCCAGGGCCGCTTGACGACGCCCTGGAAGTCGAGCGGGGTCATGGTGAGCCCCATGCAGAACATCACGAGACCCAGGAGGTACGGGACGTCTCTGCCCCAGCCCTTGAAGGCGTCCGGCGCCATCAGGCCGAGCGCGCCCGCGGCGAGCACGAGGACGGGGAAGACCGTGACGGCGAGGCGGGCCGCCTTGTCGCCGCTCTCCGTTGAACTGGGGATCGTCTGTTCGGTTTGCACCCGGCGATGCAACGCCGCCGCGCCGAGCGGACGCAACCCCGTCTCGATATGTGGTCGCTACACCGAGCTGTCCGGGGGGGCGTCAGTTCCGGGGCTGCTCAGTAGCGTGTGAGGGCGGTGGGTCCCGACGCCGTCCCGATCGCCATGTGCGGCCGCCGCTTTTCATCGGCCCACGAGAGGATCCGCCGCATCGCGTCCTCGGGCACGGACACACAACCCGCCGTTGCCCCCCGCCCGTTGACGTGCAGGAAGATGCCGGCGCCGCGCCCGCGCACCGGGCGGTCGTAGTTGAAGCCGATCACCAGGGCGTGCGTGTACTGCGGGTCGTAGGTGATGAGGTGCTCGGACTCGGCGGCGCGGCAGTCGGCCGGGCGTGGCTGGGTCCAGCGGTTGTAGGAGCGGGAGTCGTTGTCCTGACACCACCAGGAGTCCTTGGTGACGCGGCGGTAGGAGTAATCCGTGCCGGACGGCGCGGGCTCGATCCCGAAGGCGTACGGGAGCCGGAAGAGCCCGGTGGGCGTCGTGTTCGTCCCCTGCTTGCGGGAACCGCCCTCCGTCAGGCCGTTCGCGCCGAAGCGCCCCGCCGTGGACCCGGACTTCACCCACCGCCCGCCGCGCCGGTCCCACCATGCGACGGTGCCGGTGGTGGAAGCGGTGCGCGCGGCCTCGGCGGTGATGAGCTGGGTGCCGCCGCCCGTGTCGGCCATGCGGTCCGGCAGCGGTGGATCCGTGCCGGGCGCGGCTCCGAGCGTGCCGACGACGGCCAGGAGGACGGCTGCTGCGGACGCGAGGGCGACGGCACGGGGGCGCATGGCTCAGACCGTAGTAGGGGGCAAGGGCAGTGGCAGCCCCGGCAGGCCGTCCATGCTCTGCGCGATGTGCTCTTTCTTGGCGAAGTACGCGCTCAGCGAGGCGTCGTCCTCCCGTGCGAACCGCCTGGCGTGCAGGTCGCGGTCCTCGTCGTACGACATGAAGGGCACCGCGTATCCGCAGGAGTCGCGGACGACTTCGGCCGTCACGACGATGATCGCGCGCAGGCCGTGCTGAGTGGCGTCGACGTCGGGAAAGTGGCCGAGCAGCTCGGCCCAGCGCGGGTCGTCACGGAAGACGGGTTCTCCGCGGCCGTGCACCCGAACGATGTTCGGCGGACCCTGGAAGGCACACCACATCAGCGTGACGCGGCCGTTCTCGCGCAGGTGCGCGACGGTCTCCGCGGTGCTGCCGGCGAAGTCCAGGTAGGCCACGGTGTGTTCGTCGATGACGGCGAAGGAACCCGTGATGCCCTTGGGGGAGAGATTGACCGTGCCGTCGCCGGAGAGGGGCGCGGTCGCGGTGAAGAAGAGAGGCTGAGCCTCGATGAACGAGCGGAGTCTGCCGTCTATGCGTTCGTAAGTCTTTCCCATGCCTAAGGATTATTCACAAAGTTAGTTCGCCTGTCTAATGACTTCGCGCGGTGTGGTGCGGTGTCGCATGGCGCCGCGTGGGGCTGGATTGACGAAACATACGATGCACTGCATACTCATGCATGACGGTGAATGCAGGTTAAGGAGCACGTGAAGTGAGCAGCAACAACGGCGGTGACGTCCGGCTCTGGGGCGGCCGGTTCGCGGACGGCCCGGCAGAGGCCCTGGCCAAGCTGTCGGCATCGGTCCACTTCGACTGGCGCCTCGCGCCGTACGACATCGCCGGTTCCCGCGCCCACGCGCGCGTGCTCCACAAGGCGGGGCTGCTCACCGAGGACGAGCTGACCCGCATGCTGGGCGGCCTCGACCAGCTCGAAGCCGACGTGGCCGACGGCTCCTTCGTCGGCACCATCGCCGACGAGGACGTCCACACCGCATTGGAGCGGGGGCTCCTGGAGCGGCTCGGCCCGGACCTCGGCGGCAAGCTCCGCGCGGGCCGGTCGCGCAACGACCAGGTGGCAACCCTCTTCCGGATGTACCTGCGGGACCACGCCCGCGTCATCGGCGGCCTGATCGCCGACCTCCAGGGTGCGCTCGTCGGCCTCGCCGAGGCGCACCCGGACGTCGCCATGCCGGGCCGTACGCACCTCCAGCACGCCCAGCCCGTGCTCTTCGCGCACCACGTCCTCGCGCACGTCCAGTCGCTCTCCCGGGACGCGGAACGCCTGCGGCAGTGGGACGAGCGGACGGCCGTTTCGCCGTACGGCTCGGGCGCGCTCGCGGGATCCTCTCTGGGCCTGGACCCCGAGGCCGTCGCCGCGGACCTCGGCTTCGAGCACGGCTCGGCGGCCAACTCCATCGACGGGACGGCCGCCCGCGACTTCGCGGCGGAGTTCGCCTTCATCACCGCGATGATCGGCGTGAACCTCTCCCGGATCGCCGAGGAGATCATCCTCTGGAACACGAAGGAGTTCTCCTTCGTCACGCTCCACGACGCCTTCTCGACCGGCTCGTCGATCATGCCGCAGAAGAAGAACCCGGACATCGCCGAGCTGGCACGCGGCAAGTCGGGCCGCCTCATCGGCAACCTGACCGGCTTGATGGCGACGCTCAAGGCGCTCCCGCTCGCTTACAACCGCGACCTCCAGGAGGACAAGGAGCCGGTCTTCGACTCCTGCGACCAGCTGGAGGTCCTGCTCCCCGCCTTCACCGGCATGATGGCGACGCTCACCGTGCACCGCGAGCGCATGGAGGAGCTGGCCCCGGCCGGCTTCTCGCTCGCCACGGACATCGCCGAGTGGCTGGTCAAGCAGGGTGTGCCGTTCCGTGTCGCGCACGAGGTCGCCGGTGAATGCGTCAAGGAGTGCGAGGCGCACGGCATCGAGCTCGACCAGCTCACGGACGAGCAGTTCGCCAAGATCTCCGAGCACCTCACGCCCGAGGTCAGGACCGTCCTGAACGTCCCCGGCGCCCTGGCGTCCCGCAACGGCCGCGGCGGCACCGCCCCTTCGGCCGTCGCCGCCCAGCTCGCCGAGGTCAAGGCCGACCTGACGGTCCAGCAGGAGTGGGCCGCGGCGCGCAAGTGACGCGGGAACAGCGTCGCGGCGCGTAAGTGTCGCGGGGGCAGTGCGTGCCGCGTTGACGTGGGCATCGCGGGTTACGTTGGTCGTCTTCGCAAGGAGCCGAAGGAGTCGACCGAACGGAGCCCGCGATGCCTTTCGCACGTCTGGCCGCAGCGACCACCCCCACCGCACACATCGGCTTCGGCCTGGCCGCCGTCGGCAGGCCCGGCTACATCACGCTCGGCCGCGACGCCGACCTGCCGCCCTCGCGCAGTGTCGAGGCCCTGCGCGAGCGCACCCTCGAACTCCTCGACGCCGCCTACGCGCTGGGCGTGCGGTACATCGACGTGGCGCGCTCCTACGGCCGCTCCGAGGAGTTCCTCGCCGACTGGCTGCACGCAAGGCCCGACATCCGTGACGTCGTGATCGGCAGCAAGTGGGGCTACACGTACACGGCCGCCTGGAACGCCGACGCCGCGGGCCCGCACGAGGTCAAGGACCACAGCGTCGCCGCGTACGTCAGGCAGCGCGAGGAGAGCGCCCAGCTGCTCGGCGAGCGGCTCGACCTCTACCAGATCCACTCCGTGACGCCGCAGAGCCCCGCTCTCACCGACAAGGAACTGCACGCGAAACTGGCCGAGTTGGCAGCCGCTGGTGTGACGGTCGGGCTCTCCGTCAGCGGCCCGGAGCAGGCGGCCGCGATCCGCGCCGCGCTCGAAGTGACCGTCGACGGCGAGTCGCTCTTCCGTACCGTGCAGGCCACGTACAACGCCCTGGAGACGTCGGCGGGCCCCGCGCTCGCCGAGGCCCACGACGCGGGGCTCACCGTGCTCGTCAAGGAGGCCATGGC
Source organism: Streptomyces sp. NPDC033180 (assembly GCF_055577645.1). Classification (NCBI taxonomy): domain Bacteria; kingdom Bacillati; phylum Actinomycetota; class Actinomycetes; order Kitasatosporales; family Streptomycetaceae; genus Streptomyces; species Streptomyces sp. NPDC033180. The sequence continues at coordinate 337,607 of NZ_JBVIPU010000004.1, forward strand.
CAACGGCCGCCTCGCCGACGCGCAGGCGCCCGCGGCCCTGCGCGAGATCGCCGGGGCCACCGGGCTCGGCTGTGACGCGGTGGCCCTGGCCCTGGTGCTCCGGCAGCCGTGGGCGGGTGTGGTGCTCTCCGGTGCCGCCACCTCGGTCCAGCTCGTGTCGAACCTGCACGCGGCAGCCGTCGACCTCGACGCCGAGCAGTTGGAACGGCTCGCGGGCCTGGTGGAGGAGCCCGCCGCGTACTGGGAGCGGCGCGGGCAGCTGCCCTGGAACTGAGAAACCCCGTCGGCCACCTCTCCGCTGAGAGGCGCGCATATCTCGTGAGACAAAAATGTCTCATGTGGTCTATGGTTGTCTCATGTCAGTCGATCGCGACCAGGTGCTGCGCAGTGCGGCGGCGCTCCTCACCCGCAAAGGCTCGTCCACGATGGACGAGGTGGCGCGGGCGGCGGGGATCAGCCGGGCCACCCTGCACCGTCACTTCGCCGGGCGCGACGCCCTCGTACGCGCCCTGGAAGAGCTCGGCATCCAGGAGTGCGAGGCCGCTCTCGAAGCGGCCAGGCTCGGCGAGGACGGCGCCCAGGAGGCGCTGCGCCGTCTGGTGAAGGAGATCCAGTCGGCCGCCGGCCTGCTCGCGTTCCTCGTCACCGAGAACCAGCTCTTCGAGGACGACGCGCAGCACGAGGGCTGGTCCCGGCTCGACGACAGTATCGGCGCGCTCTTCCGGCGCGGCCAGGAGGGCGGAGAGTTCCGCATCGACCTGAGCCCCGTCTGGCTCACGGAGGCGCTGTACGGCCTCATCGGCGCCGGCGCCTGGGCCGTACTGGACGGCCGCGTGGCCGCCAAGGACTTCACACACATGATCGCCGAGCTGCTGATCGGCGGCGCACAACGGAGAGTGGAACCATGACCAGCATCGAACAGCGGACCGCGTCGGCGGAGGTCGAGCGCAGCCCCGGCCGCTGGCTCGCGCTCGCCGTGCTGGTCCTGGCCGTGCTGCTCGTCGCGGTGGACGCTACGGTGCTCGGCCTGGCCACGCCCTACATCAGCGAGGACCTCAAGCCGACCGGCACGCAGCTGCTGTGGATCGGCGACGTGTACTCGTTCGTCATCGCCGGTCTGCTCGTCTCCATGGGCAGCCTCGGTGACCGCATCGGCCGCAAGAAGCTCCTGCTGATCGGTGCCGTCGCCTTCGGCGCGGTCTCGGTGCTCAACGCGTACGCGACCACTCCCGAACTCCTCATGCTGGCCCGGGCGCTGCTCGGTGTCGCGGGCGCGACGCTGATGCCGTCCACGCTCGCGCTGATCCGCAACATCTTCCACGACCCGCGCGAGCGCAGCCTCGCGGTCGGTATCTGGGGCGCGATGGCGTCGGCGGGCGCGGCAGTCGGACCTGTCGTCGGCGGCTTCCTGCTCGAGCACTTCTGGTGGGGCTCGGTCTTCCTGATCAACCTGCCGGTGATGGCGGTCCTGGTCCTCGTCGGCATCAAGTTCCTGCCCGAGTCGAAGAACCCGGCGCCGGGTCCGTGGGACATGATCAGCGTCGTGCTCTCGCTCATCGGCATGATCGCCGTCGTGTACGCGATCAAGGAGGCGGCGGCGCACGGCTTCCGCTGGGACGTCGCGGTGGCGGCGGTGCTCGGCGTGGCGGCGCTCACCTGGTTCGTACGGCGCCAGCTCACCCTGACGGCGCCGCTCCTGGACATGCGTCTGTTCCGCAACCGGGGGTTCTCCGGGGCGGTCCTGGCCGACCTCCTCACGGTGCTCGGGCTCTCCGGCCTGGTCTTCTTCCTCTCCCAGTTCCTGCAACTGGTGCAGGGGCGGCGGCCGTTCGAGGCGGGCCTCGCCGAACTGCCCGCCGCGGTGGGCGCGGTGGCTGCCGGTCTGATCGCGGGCATGGTCGCGCGGCGGTTCTCCGTGCGAGCGGTGGTCGCCGGTGGGCTCGCGGCCGTGGGGCTCGCGCTGGCGGCGCTCACGACGCTGGAGCAGAGCACCGGCTATCCGCTGCTCGGAGCCTCGCTCCTGGTCGTCGGCATCGGCGCGGGCTTCTCGTTCACGGTGACCGCCGACGTCATCCTCTCCAGCGTGCCCAAGGAACAGGCGGGCGCCGCGTCCGCGGTCTCCGAGACGGCGTACGAACTGGGTGCGGCACTCGGCATCGCCCTGCTCGGCTCCATCGTCACCGGCGTCTACCGCGACTTCACCGCCCCGGCGAGCACCCCGCCCGAGGTGGCGTCGGCCGCGCACGAGTCGCTGGGCGGCGCGGTGGAATCCTCCGGGGCCCTCCCGGCCCACGAGGCCCAGGCCCTGCTGCACTCGGCCCAGGACGCCTTCGTCGACGGCCTGCGCCTGGCGGCGGGTGTGGGCGCGGCAGTCCTCATCGCCACGGCCGTGGCGGCGTGGTTCCTCCTGAAGGGCTCAAAGCTGGAGGACAGCGCCCCGTAATGCGGCTCCGCCGCGCGGGGAACTGCGCGCTCAGCCACGGACGGCCCGCAGGCGACGAACGACGGGAAAGCGGAACGCCCGCCACTGACGCGCCCCGAAGGGGCGTGGGGAACTGCGCGACCAGCCCCAGGCGGCCCGCAGGCGACGAACGACGGGAAAGCGGACGCCCGCCCCGGTGCCGGGTGAGATCCCCGGTGCCGGGGCGAGCCATTGACGCGTCCCGAAGGGGCGCGGGGAACTGCGCGCTCAGCCCCTGGCGGCCCGCAGCCGACGAACGACGGGAAAGCGGACGCCCGCCCCGGTGCCGGGGGGAGATCCTCAGCGCACGGGGCGAGCCATTGACGTGCCCCGAAGGGGCGCGGGGAACTGCGCGACCAGCCCCAGGCGGCCCGCAGGCGACGAACGACGGGAAAGCGGACGCCCGCCCCGGTGCCGGGGGGGAGATCCTCAGCGCACGGGGCGAGCCATTGACGCGTCCCGAAGGGGCGCGGGGAACTGCGCGACCAGCCCCTGGCGGCCCGCAGGCGACGAACGAAGGGGGAAAGCGGAACGCCCGCCCCGGTGCCGGGGGATGACCCCGGCGCCGCGGCGGGCGCACTGCCGAAGACCGGGCCCCGGGCTACGCCGCCTTCGCCTTGGTCGCGTACATGTCCACGTACTCCTGGCCGGACAGCTGCATGACCTCCGTCATCACGGAGTCCGTCACGGCGCGGAGCACGTAGCGGTCGCGGTCCATGCCCTCGTAGCGCGAGAACTCCATCGGCTCACCGAAGCGCACCGTCACGCGGCCCGGGCGCGGAAGGCCCTTGCCGCCCGGCTGGAGCTTGTCGGTGCCGATCATGGCGAAGGGGACGACGGGGGCGCCGGTCATCAGGGTCAGGCGGGCGATGCCCGTACGGCCGCGGTACAGCCGGCCGTCGGGGGAGCGGGTGCCTTCGGGGTAGATGCCGAAGAGCTTGCCCTCCTCCAGGACGCGCCGCCCGGTCATCAGGGCAGCCACACCGCCGTGGCCGCCGTCGCGGTCCACGGGGATCATCCCGGAGCCCGTGAAGAACCAGGCCATCAGGCGGCCCTTGAGCCCCTTGCCCGTGACGTACTCGTCCTTGCCGATGAAGAACACCGGACGCGGGCAGACGAGAGGCATGATCATCGAGTCGATGAACGTGAGGTGGTTACCGGCCATGATGACCGGACCGGTGCCCGGAATGTTCTCTGCGCCTTCCACCCGGGGGCGGAACATCAGACGCAAGATCGGTCCGAGCACAGCCTTGATGAGCGCGAGACGGGACAACGGGCCCTCCGGTGTCAACGGGTCAGTGACGAGTATGTGCAGGTGAGGACGATACTCGCGGGTCCCCGCTCACCGCACATCGGGTTCACGCCCTCGACACGCAGAGTTGACACGCGGGTGCGTGGTGCAGCCCTCGGGCCGCCCTCCCTGTGACGACGTTATCCCTGTGTGCGGCATGTGGCGCGTTCGAGTGGCCCTTGTCACGCACCGCGGTCACGCGCTGCCACGGAGTTCGCGGGCCGTCCGCACCGGACCGGTGCCCACCGAAAGGACCCCCTGCCGCACACCAGTCGCCATCCGGCGTCACCCTTCCGTTCGGTCCAGGGTCTCCCGTCCGTCACACGGGGCCACCTACGATCGAGCCGCTTTGTCAGGTGCAAGGCAGTGCAACGGGAGGAGCGCTCAATGGCTACGCAGAAATCGGGTCGGTCGGGGTCGGGGTCGGGGGAGCGGCGGCCGGGTCGGCGCGCGGTACTGGGAGCGGCGGTCCTCGGGGCGGGCACAGCCGTCGCAGGACTGCCCGGCGTGGCGAGAGCCGACGCCGGGCGCGGGCACGGTCACCACGACCTGCCGGTGCCCACTGTCGTCGCGCACCGCGGCGCGAGCGGCTACCGGCCCGAGCACACGCTCGGCTCGTACCAGCTCGCCCTCGACATGGGCGCGCACGTCATCGAGCAGGACATCGTGCCCACCAAGGACGGCCATCTCGTATGCCGTCACGAGAACGACATCACCGCGACGACGGACGTCGCCGCGCACCCCGAGTTCGCGTCCCGCAGGACCACCAAGTCCGTGGACGGGGTCTCGCTCACCGGCTGGTTCACCGAGGACTTCACGCTCGCCGAGCTGAAGACGCTGCGCGCCAAGGAGCGCATCCCCGGCACCCGCCAGCGCAACACCCTCTACGACGGCCGCTGGGACGTGCCCACCCTGGAGGAGGTCTTCCGGTGGGCCGACCGGCAGGGCCGGGAGCGCGGCAAGCGGGTCTGGCTGCACATCGAGACCAAGCACCCCACGTACTTCCGCAAGCTGGGCCTCGGCCTGGAGGAGCCGCTCGCCAAGCTCCTGCGCAAGTACGGGCGGCACAAGAAGAGCTCGCCCAACTTCCTGCAGTCCTTCGAGCCCAGCAGCATCCAGCGCCTGAACAAGCTGGTCGGCCCGCCGCTCGTGGTGCTCCTGTCCGGCGCGAGCTCCCGCCCGTGGGACTTCGTCGAGGCGGGCGACCCGCGCACCGTCGCCGACCTCATCAAGCCCGAGGGCCTGAGGTGGATGGCGTCGTTCGCGCAGGGCATCGGCCCCACGCTCGACCTGATCATCCCCAAGAAGCCCGACGGAAGCCTCGGCACCCCGACCACCCTGGTCAAGGACGCGCACAAGGAGGGCCTGATCCTGCACCCGTACACGATGCGCAACGAGAACACCTTCCTGCCCGCGAACTTCAGGAAGGGCACCGACCCGAACGCCTACGGCGACGCATTCGGCGCCTTCAGGGCCTACTTCGAGACGGGCATCGACGGGATCTTCTCCGACAACTGCGACACCGCGCTGCTCGCCCGCGAGGACTTCGTCAACAGCTGATCGTCCGGCCCCGGTTGGGGTGACAGACGGCCGCCCCGGCAACCTCCTGCCGGAGCGGCCGCGTCCCGCCCTGCATGACCCACTCGCTCATCCCCGCGCTGCGTCCGCTCCTCGCCGCCGAGGCCTCCGCCGCGGCGTACGGCTCCGGCGCAGACCCCGGCGACCTCGAACAGGCCGTCTGGCTGCGCCTGTTGGAACGCATGGAGACCGCCGACCCGCCCGCCGACCCGGCCACCTGGCTGCGGGCCGCCGTGGCCGCCGAGGCACGCCGCACCCGGCGTACGGCTGAGCGCGAAGTGGCGTACGCGACCGAGCCCGCCGACGACACCGAGCGCGGGCCCGAGCAGCGCGCCCTGCGGGCCGACCGCGACCGCACCCTGCACGCGGCGGTGCGCAGACTGCCCGGGCGCTGCCCCGGCCTCATGGCGGCACTGCTGTCCCCCAAGGACCTCACCTACCGGGAGATCGCAGGTGAGTTGGGAATGTCACAGGGCAGCCTGGGGCCGGAACGTTCCCGTTGCCTGGGATGCCTGCGCAGAATGCTCGCGGCGGAGGTTGCAGCTCCTGAACCGTGGGGAAAGGAGCGATAGACAACCGGCGGAGCAGGTGAGCGGGAGGCATGCACACATGGGCATGAGCGTGACCATCTCGGAGGCGGGCGGACAGGACGCCGAGAAGATCCTCAAACTGCAGTACCTGTGCTACCAGAGCGAGGCCGAGCTGTACGGCGACTACTCCATCGAGCCGCTCACCCAGTCCCTCGACTCCATCAAGGCCGAACTGACCGCCGGCAGCGTGCTGGTGGCCCGCCTCGGGGACGAGGTGGTCGCATCCGTGCGCGGCACGGTCGACCCCGACGGCACGGCGCGGATCAACAAACTCATCGTCCACCCCAGGATGCAGCGCCACGGCCTGGGAGGCAGGCTCCTGGACGCGATAGAGGGACGCCTCGGCGCGGGCGGCACCGCCAAGTGCTTCCAGCTCTTCACCGGCCACCGCAGCGAACAGAATCTCCAGCTGTACCGCAAGCATGGCTATACGGCGGTGAAGACCCAGCACGTGAACGACCGGCTCACGCTGCTCACGCTCTCCAAGGAGGCGATCGCGGGGGCGTACGCGGCCAGGGTCTAGCGCCCCGCCCTGCGCGCCTTGTTCAGCCAGAAGATCGCCGTGGCGGGCAGGATCACCGGAATGAACAGATAGCCCATCCCGAAGTCCGACCACACCGTGGCGTCGGGGAAGGCGGACGGCTCGACGAGCGTCCACGTCCCCACCGCCAGGACGCCCACCAGCTCGGCGGCGCAGCACACCAGCGCCGCCCTGCGGGCCTTCTCGCCGCCGCGCACGAGCGAGTACGTGATGAAGCCGTAGACGAGACCCGCGAGCGCGGACAGCGTGTACGCGAGCGGCGCCTTGTGGAAGTCGGTCGAGATCTGCACGGCGGAGCGCGACACCGCGCCGACCACCATCACCCCGTACAGCCACACCAGCAGGATGCCGGGGCCGCTGATCAGCCTCTGCCGGGTGCCCTGGCTCTTGCCGTCCTCGGTCACCGTCACCTCAGCCTCCCCAGATGTCGTAGAGCCGCACCTGGAGCACGGCAAGGACCACGCCACCCGCGGCGACCGTGATGGAGCCCCAACGGGTGCGCTCCGCGAGGGACATGAAGCCCGCGGCCGGTACGCAGGCGAAGGAGCCGACCAGATACGCAACGAAGATCGTCGTGCCCTGCTCCGGCTTCTCGCCCCGCGCCAGCTGGACGATGCCGACGATCAGCTGGACGGTGGCCAGGAACGTCACCACGCCCATGCCGATGAAGTGCCAGTCCTTGGTCGGCTGGTCCCGGTAGGCGGCGAAACCGCACCACGCGGCGAGGGCGAGCGCGGCCACGGCGGTCGCGATCGTCAGGGCAACAAGCATGCGGTGACTTTATTACGGGCCCTATGACCCGATGCGCGCACCCCTATGACCCGATGCGCGCACTCCTATGACCCGATGCGCGCACCCCTAAGGCCCGATGCGCGCACCCCGGGGGTGCCCCGTACGCTCGGACACCATGAAGATCCACGCTGAAGCGCTCCTGTTCGACAACGACGGCACCCTCATCTCCTCCATGGAGTCGGTGTACCGCTGCTGGAGGCGCTTGGCGCAGGAGTACGGGATCACCGCCGAGGAGTTCGCGCGGGTCGAGCTGCACGGCCGCCCCGCCGCCGAGATCATCGCCGACATGCTGCCCACCGAGCGCGTGGCCGAGGCCGTCGCCCGCATCGAGGAGCTCGAGGTCTCGGACGTCGCCGGCGGCGTCGTACTCCTTCCCGGCACCCGTGAGCTGCTCGAATCCCTGCCGCCCGAGCGCTGGGCCGTCGTCACCTCCGCGGGGCGGCGCCTGGCCGAGGCACGCCTCGCCGAGGTCGGCATCGACGCGAAGATGCTCATCGCCGCCGCCGACATCACGCGCGGCAAGCCCGACCCGGAGCCCTTCCTGCTCGCGGCCGCGAAACTGGGCGTCGACCCGGCGCGCTGCGTCGTCTTCGAGGACGCGCCGGCCGGTCTCACCGCGGGACGCGCGGCCGGCATGACCACCGTGGCGTTGGCCACAACACACACCGCCGGCGAGCTGTCCGCCGACGTCGTCGTGAAGGACCTCTCGGCCGTGTCCGCGCAGGCCACCGAGGGTGGCGTGGAGATCACCACCGAGGGCTGAGCCGTCGCCCGTCCGCGTCCGTGCCCGTCCACCGGTTGTCCGTATAGCGGACAACCGGAGCGGGGCGCGGACGCACGCGTGTTTTACTGGTCCACATGACCACGACGAGCAGCCGCATCCCTGCGACCGAGGCGATCACGACGCCCGGTGCTCGTTGTATGTGTCGAATGTGCGCCTTCTGAGGGCCCCCGCACCACTCCTGAGCATCGCGCCCCGAAGCGAAGCCGCTGTGCCGCGCCCCTGTGCCACGTACGCCTTACCGGCGGACATGACGTAGGACGCGAGCCTGCCCCGCGCACACCTCCTCCGGTTCTTTTCGCCACCGCGAGAAACCGTGCCGCGTTCCCCACGAATGCCCCGTGCCCGGCGAGAACCGCGCCGCGCACTCGACAGTGACGGAAACCCCTGTGATCACCACTTCCGGCCTGACCAAGGTCTACCGCTCACGCGGTCGTGAAGTAACTGCCCTCGACGGCGTCGATCTGCATGTCCGCGAAGGCGAGGTGTACGGCGTCATCGGCCAGTCCGGCGCCGGCAAATCCTCGCTGATCCGCTGCGTGAACCTCCTGGAGCGCCCCACCTCCGGCACCGTGTCCGTCGCCGGCCAGGACCTCACCGCCATCGCCGGGCGCGGCAGCCGCGCGAGCAAGGACCTGCGCCGGGCGCGCAGCCGCATCGGCATGGTCTTCCAGCACTTCAACCTGCTGTCGTCGCGCACCGTCAAGGACAACATCGAGCTGCCCCTGGAGATCCTCGGCCTCAGCGGCGCCGAGCGCTCCCGCAAGGCCCTGGAACTCCTCGACCTGGTCGGCCTCGCCGACAAGGCGAAGTCCTACCCGGCGCAGCTCTCCGGCGGCCAGAAGCAGCGCGTCGGCATCGCCCGCGCGCTCGCCGGCGACCCGAAGGTGCTGCTCTCCGACGAGGCGACCAGCGCCCTCGACCCGGAGACCACCCGCTCCATCCTCAAGCTCCTGCGCGACCTCAACCAGCAGCTCGGCCTGACCGTCCTGCTGATCACGCACGAGATGGACGTCGTCAAGAGCGTCTGCGACTCCGCGGCCCTCATGGAGAACGGGCGGATCGTCGAGTCCGGCACCGTCACCGAGCTGCTCGCGACGCCCGGCTCCGAGCTGGCCGCCGCGCTCTTCCCGGTCAGCGGCGAGGCATCGGGCCTCGACCGCACCGTCGTCGACGTGACCTTCCACGGCGAAGCCGCGACCCAGCCGGTCATCTCCCAGCTCTCGCGCACGTACAACATCGACATCTCGATCCTCGGCGCCGCGATGGACACCGTCGCGGGCAGGCAGGTCGGCCGCATGCGCATCGAGCTGCCGGGACGCTTCGAGGAGAACGTCGTTCCGATCGGCTTCCTGCGTGAGCAGGGGCTGCAGGTCGACATCGCGGGCCAGGACCCCGTGACCACGCCGAAGGACGCCACGCTGCTGGTCAAGGAAGGTGCCAAGTGACCTGGTCGGAGATGCAGCCCCTGCTGGAGCAGGCCTGTTGGGACACCCTCTACATGGTCGGCTGGTCGACGCTGATAGCCGTCGTCGCCGGTCTGCCGCTCGGCATTCTGCTGGTCCTCACCGACCGCGGCGGGCTGCTGCAGAACACGGTCCTGAACAAGCTCATCGGGCAGGTCGTGAACATCGCGCGCTCGATGCCCTTCATCATCCTCATGGTCGCGCTGATGGGCCTCACGCGCTGGATCACGGGCACCACGATCGGCCGCGAGGCCGCCATCGTGCCGCTCGCGATCGGTGCCATCCCGTTCTTCGCGCGCCTCGTGGAGACCTCGGTGCGCGAGGTCGACGGCGGTCTCGTCGAGGCCGTGCAGTCGATGGGCGGCAACACCTGGACCGTCGTACGCAAGGTCCTCGTGCCGGAGTCGCTGCCGTCGCTGATCTCCAGCACGACCACGACGATCGTCACGATCCTCGGCTACTCGGCCATCACCGGCGCCGTCGGCGCGGGCGGCCTCGGCGACATCGCCATCCGCTACGGCTACCAGCGCTTCGAGACCGAACTGATGTGGATCACCGTCGGCGTCCTCGCCGTGGTCATCTCGATCATCCAGTTCGCGGGCGACTACGCGGCCCGCAGGCTGCACCGGCGCGGCGGCCACTCGGGCGCCGCACCGCGCCTGCGCTTCCTCAAGCTCGCGCCGTCGAAGGCTTCCTGACCACCGAAGGCTTCCCGAAACTCACCCCGCACATCCCATCGCGGGGCGTACCACCCATGGAGAAAGGCACTTTTCGTGCGTAACACCGCCAAGATCACCACCGCTGTCCTCGCCGCCGGAGCCCTCACCCTCGGTCTCTCCGCCTGCGGCTCCGACAAGGGCTCCGCCGCGGGGGACAAGGACGGCCCGCTCATCGTCGCCGCCACTCCCACGCCGCAGGGCGAGATCCTCGACTACGTCAAGAAGAACCTGGCGAAGAAGGCCGGTCTCGACCTCGACGTGCGAGAGTTCACCGACTACGTCACGCCGAACACCGCCGTGGAGCAGGGCGAGGTCTTCGCCAACTACTTCCAGCACAAGCCGTACCTGGACGACTTCAACAAGAAGAACGGCACGGACATCGTGCCGGTCCCGAAGGCGACGGTGCACCTGGAGCCGCTCGGCGTCTACTCCAAGAGCGTCAAGAAGCTCGACGACCTCAAGAAGGGCGCCACGGTCGCGCTCCCGAACGACACCACGAACGAGGCCCGCGCACTCAAGCTCCTGGCCGACAACGGCCTGATCGAGCTCAAGAAGGGCGTCGGTTACGAGGCGACCCCCAAGGACGTCTCGAAGAACCCGAAGAACCTCAAGTTCAAGGAGATCGAGGCCGCCCAGGTGCCCCGTTCCCTCGGTGACGTCGACGCCGCGGTGATCAACGGCAACTACGCCCTGGAGGCCAAGCTCAGCCCGGCCAAGGACGCCATCGTCGCCGAGCCCGCCAAGGGCAACCCCTACGGCAACTTCCTCGCCGTGAAGAAGGGCGACGAGAACGACCCGCGCGTGAAGAAGCTCGCCAAGCTCCTCACCTCGCCCGAGGTCAAGAAGTTCATCGACGACAAGTACGACGGCGCCGTCGTCGCGGCGTTCTGATCATGCGTACGCCCGTCATCGCGGCCGCGGGAGCACTCGCTCTCACGCTCGGCCTGACCGCGTGCGGCTCCGGATCCGGTTCGGGAGGCGACGGCGACACGCTCACCGTCGGCGCCACCCCGACCCCGGCCGGTGAAGTCCTCACGTACATCAAGCAGAACCTCGCGAAGAAGAAGGGACTCGACCTCCAGATCACGGAGTTCACGGACTACGTCACGCCGAACACCGCGCTCCAGGAAGGGTCCCTCGACGCCAACCTCTACCAGCACGCCCCGTACTTGGAGGACTTCAACAAGTCCAAGAAGACGGAGCTCACGCCGGTGACCGAGGTCTATCTGCCGCCGATGGGGGTGTACGCGAAGAAGGCGAAGGACGTCACCGAGCTGCCCGCCGGTGCGACCGTCGCCGTTCCGAACGACACCACCAACGAAGGCAGGGCGCTCGAACTCCTCGCCTCCAAGGGCGTCATCGGGCTCAAGAAGGGGGCCGGCGCGAACGCGACCCCCGAGGACATCACGTCCAACCCGAAGAAGCTCACCGTCAAGCCGCTGGAACCGGCCCAGCTGCCGCGCTCCCTGGAAGACGTCGAAGCCGCGGTCATCAACAACAACTACGCGCTCGACGCCGGACTCAGCCCCAAGAAGGACGCCATCCTTCTCGAGTCGCCCAAGGGCAATCCGTACAACAACGTGCTCGCCGTCAAGAAGGGCGCCGAGGACGACCCGAGGGTCAAGAAGCTGGCCGAACTGCTGACTTCACCCGAGGTGAAGCAGTTCATCAAGGACAAGTACAAGGGCTCCGTCCTGCCCGTCGAAACGAGCTGACGCACAGTCCGTTTCCGCCCTCACCACGGGGTCCTCTCCTGACGAAGGAGCGGACCCCGTGGTGCGTTTGCGCGCCGACATGCTGCATGCTGGGCTCTTCAGCAGGCCGAGGGTTCCAGGTTACGGAGCAGCGCATGACTACCACCTTCCCTGATATCTCCATCAGCACGGAGCGGTTGGTGCTGCGCCCGTTCGAGGACGCCGACGTCTCCGCGTACGCGGAGATGATGAACGACGAGATGGTCACCGCCTGGACCTCAGCGCCCCAGCCCTACACCGAGGACGACGCCCGCGACTGGATCACCCGCGTCGCGCCCGCCGAGCGCACCGAGGGCCGCGGAATCGCCCTGGCCGTCACGGAGTTCCTCACCCAGCGCCTGGTCGGCATCGTGCAACTGCGTGACACGGACTGGCGCGTGCGCTCCAGCGAACTCAACTACGTCGTCGCCCCCTGGGCCCGCGGTGAGGGCTACGCGTCGGAGGCGGCGCTCGCCACCGCCCAGTGGCTCTTCAACGACCAGCGCTTCGAACGCATCGAGCTGCGCACCGCCGCCGACAACACAGCCGCCCAGCAGGTCGCGCAGAAGATCGGCTGCATCAGCGAGGGAGTCCTGCGGGGCGCCTGGATAGCGCGTACGAGGAACGGCGGGGATCCCTTCGGCGGCTGGATCGACGTCCGGACCGACCTCATCGTGTGGAGCCTGCTCCCCGAGGATCTGGAAGGAGTCGGCGAGCAGCTCGCGGACAGCGGGTTCAGCGCCTTCTCCGACTGGAACTGACCGCCGGAGCGGCACAGAGGTTCACCAGGTACGCTCGCCCCTGGCGGCACGCGGTTGCCCCCTGCACAGGACGCCCGGCCCCCTCATACGACCCGCGAGACCCAGGAGACAGACGAAGATGGCCGACCGCGTCACGGTGATCGGCTGGGACGGTTCGCCGCTGACCGCCGCCGCGCGCTCGGCGCTCGGCGCCGCCACCCTCGTCGCAGGCGCCGCCCACCACCTGACGCTCGCCGAAGTGCCACCGACCGCGGAACGGATCCGCCTGGGCAGCGTGAGCCTGGCCGCCCGCCGCATCGCCGCCCACCGCGGCACCGCCGTGGTCCTGGCCGACGGCGACCCCGGCTTCTTCGGCGTCGTCCGCACGCTGCGCGCCCCCGAATTCGGCCTGGAGGTCGAAGTCGTGCCCGCCGTCTCGTCCGTCGCCCAGGCCTTCGCCCGCGCCGGGATGCCCTGGGACGACGCCCAGGTCGTGGTCGCCCACCCCCGCACGCTGCGCCGTGCTGTGAACGTCTGCCGCGCGCACCCCAAGGTCGCCGTCCTCACCTCGCCCGGCGCGGGCCCGGCCGAGCTCGGCCTGCTCCTCCAGGACGTGCACCGCACCTTCGTGATCTGCGAGGAGCTCGGCACCGAGCGCGAACAGGTCACCGTCCTCACCTCGGACAAGGCCGCCGACCACACCTGGCGCGACCCGAACGTCGTCATCGTCATCGGCGGCCCGGTCGCCGCGTCCGACACCGGCTGGATCGCGGGTCGCGACCCGGGCACCCCGCGCGGCTGGGCGCTGCCCGCCCCCGCCTACGGCGGCGAGGCCGGGCTCGGCGAGGGCGAGAGCGACCGCCTGCGGGCCGCCCAACTCGCCCGCACCGGCCCGCGCGTGGGTGACCTGGTCTGGGACATCGGCTGCGGCAGCGGCGCCTTCACCGCGGAGGCGGCACGCTTCGGCGCCGCCGTCATCGCCGTCGACGCCGACCCCGACGCCTGCGCCCGCACCACGGCCGTGGCCCGCCATTTCGGCGTCCAGCCGCAGATCCTGCACGGCACGGCGCCGCACATCCTCGAAGACCTTCCCGAGCCCGACGTCGTACGGATCGGGGGCGGGGGCGCCGAGGTGGTCTCCGCCGTCGCCGACCGGCGCCCGGCGCGCATCGTGACGCACGCGTCGACCCGTGACGCGGCCGAACTCATCGGCAGGGGTCTGACGGAGCACGGATACGCGGTCGAATGCGCGCTGCTCCAATCCGTCGAACTCGACACGCGCGCGTGGACGGAGCGGGAGCGGACCGTGGTCTTCCTGCTCTCCGGACAGTTGCCCGATCGCGCCCCGTGACCCTGCTGCCGCACGGTGCGGGGTAGGCTGGCGGATTGTTGTACCGCATCCGAGTGTCCGGCAAATAGTTGGTCAATGTCCGGAAAGCTCGCCCGTTTTGGGGGGTGTGTGGTACGGCACGACCGGAGGGCGCGCAACGTGGCGCAGCCCACAGCGGACCGTTGCGGATCAAGCCGCCGTGGCGGCAGGCCGACCGGGACAATGCCTGTTGTCCGTACGCGGTTCGTGCCGCGCGGCGCGCACGCTCGTTGAGGATGACGGGCGGTTGGTGCGCCGCTCCGGGCAATGGGGCTTCCCCGGCCGAAGGCTGAGGGGCGGTCGAAGAAGCACTAACCGATGGGCGAGGGGTTACGCATGACCGACACCGGCCAGGTCCCGGGCGAGGGACTGCCGGAGAACGCAGGCATGGTGGAGCAGCCGGGCGTCCCCGCCCCGGGTGCGTACACCTACCTCGACCCCTCCGAGAATCCCGCCGTGAGCGTCGCCCCCGCAGACGATGACGACCTGTTGCTGATGCCGGGTGCCCAGGGCGCCTGGAGCGAGCCGCAGTCGGCCCAGCCGCAGCCGGGGGTCCAGCCAGGGGCCGCTCAGCATGCGGGTGTGGCGCAGGGTGTCGGTCAGCAGAGTGTCGGACAGCAGGGCTTGGGTCAGCAGGGCTTGGGTCAGCAGGGCTTGGGTCAGGCTGTGGGGGACCCGTCTGTGGCGATCCAGTACGCCGCCGGACAGCCCGTGGCCGGTCAGCCTGTGGTCGCCCCCGCTATGGCGGACCAGTCCGTGACGGAACAGTCCGTGGTGGACCAGCCCTTGGCCGATCAGCCCGTCGGTGGCCAGTCCGCCGGCCAGTCTGTCGGCGGTCAGCACGCGGCAGGGCAGGCGCCGGATGATCAGTCGGTGGGCGGTCAGGCGGGCGGTCAGCCCCTGGTCGGCCAGCACGCCGCGGCCCCGCAGTCGTTCGCCCCGGAGTCGGTCGCCCCGCAGTCGGTCGGGCAGCCGCAGGCCACGCACCAGCCGGGCCCGCACGAGACGGGCGGCCGCGACAGCGGCTCGGTCGACCTGAACGGCGTCCATCTGCCGGGTGCGTCCACCCCGGCGCCCGCGTCGCACCCCGGCCCCGCACGCCGCCCGCTCCACCGGGGCCCTTCAGGTCCCGCCGTGCCCGACGGCTCGGGGAGCCCCGTACGGTCCCTCGCCGACCGCGGCCCGGCCGGGGCGCCGCAGCACGCCGCGCCCGCGCGACACGCGGGGCCGCCCACGGTGGGGCCCGAGTACCTCGACATCCCGCGTGACGAGGAAGGGATGCTGCCGGGGCAGCAGCTCGGTGAGAACGTGCCGCAGGGCGCGACGCCGTGGACGTCGCAGCCACAGCACTCCCAGCCGTCGCAGCCGTCGATGAACTCCCAGCCGTCGCAGAGCTCCCAGACCCCGCATGCCGCGGAGGCCGTGCAGACCGCGCAGTCCGCGCAGTCCGCCGCACCAGCAGAAACGGTCGTCCCGGACGACACTCCCGTTGCTCCCGCCACTTCTGTCACAGAGGACACGTCGGGCGCATCCGACGCGCAGGAGGCGCACGACTCGCAGCACGCGGTGGTACCCGAGGCTCCGCAGCCCGCCGCCGAGACGCCCGCTGCCGCCTTCCCGCAGGCCGCGGATGCCGCCGACGCCGCGATCGAGCAAGGCGCCGAGGCCGACGAACAGTTCGCCCACGCCGTCGCCGAAGCAGGCCGGCCCGCGTTCGTCGAGGGCGCCGAGCAGCCGTCTGCCGTGGATCCGTCTGCCGTGGACCCGTCCGCGCCCGCACCGGAAGCGAGCCAGGAGCCCGCGCAGAGCTCCGGTCAGCCGCAGTTCGCCATGGCCGGGGCGCAGCCCTGGTCGGACGCGCCGCTCGCGGGCACGGGGCACACGGCCCAGGGCCCGCACATCCCGCAGGCTCCGCAGTACGTTGAGGCGCCCGTGGCCCGGATGCCTCAGGGCGAGGTGCCTCCGGGCGACCCGCACCAGCCCTTCGCGGCACCCCAGTCGCCCGCGCCCCTCGGCCAGTTCGTGCCGGTGGAGGGCTCGGTGCCGACCACGCCTCACCTGGCACCGACGCCGCCGCACGTCATGTCCGTACCTCCGGAGTACGTCGAGGCCTCGCAGCCGGGGACCCCCGAGGCGCAGCCGGAGCCCACCGAGGCCGAGGCCGCCCCTCCGGCAGCCGACCTCCCGCAGACTCCGGTCACCCCGGAAGCCGCCGAGGTCCCCGAGCCCCCGGTGGCCCAGGAGCCCTCGACCCTTCTCGAAGCCGCCGAGCCCGCTTCCCCGCAGCCCGCGGTCACCGTGCCCGCGCCGCGTGACGGCGGAGAGCCCGCGGCGGCAACTCCCGTCCCGGAGCCGGCACCGGACACAGCACCGGGGACGGCACCGGGGACGGCAGAGGAGCCCGTGGCCGCGGCGCCGGAACCGACGGAGGTGGCAGCCGAAGCCGCCCCTCTCGAAGTGGCCGACGCACCCGCCGAAGCGGAGACAGCGCCGGCGCCGGCGCCCGAGGCCCCCGAGCCCGTGGCCGTCGTCGAAGCCGGGCCCACCGGGGTGGCCGAGGCCGCCGACCCGGCGGGAGCAGCGGACGAGGCCGTGCCCTCTGAGCCGGTCCAACAGCCGGAGGCCGTCAAGCAGCCGGAGCCGGCCCAGCAGTCGGAGGCGCCCGCCGCCCCCGCCTACGACGACGCCGAGCGCGAGGCCGTGCTGCGTGTCATGCGCGAACGCCGCGACATCCGCAACGGCTTCCGCAGCGACGCCATCCCGCACGAGGTACTGCTCCGCGTCCTGGAAGCGGCCCACACGGCACCTTCCGTGGGCCACTCCCAGCCCTGGGACTTCGTCGTCATCCGCTCGGCGGAGACCCGGCGCACGATGCACGAGCTGGCCATGCGCCAGAAGGACGCGTACGCCAAGTCGCTGCCCAAGGGCCGCGCGAAACAGTTCAAGGAACTGAAGATCGAGGCGATCCTCGACACCCCGGTGAACATCGTCGTCACCGCCGACCCGACCCGCGGCGGCCGCCACACCCTCGGCCGTCACACACAGCCGCAGATGGCTCCGTACTCCTCGGCCCTCGCCGTCGAGAACCTCTGGCTCGCGGCGCGCGCCGAGGGCCTCGGCGTCGGCTGGGTCAGCTTCTTCGACGAACGCGAGATGGTCAGAACCCTCGGCCTGCCCGAGCACCTCGAAGTGGTGGCCTATCTCTGTGTCGGATACGTCGACGAGTTCCCTGAGGAGCCCGAGCTGATGCAGGCAGGCTGGTCCAAGCGCCGCCCGCTCTCCTGGGTGGTCCACGAGGAGACGTACGGCCGCCGCGCCCTGCCCGGCGAGGACCCGAGCGACCTCCTCGCGGAGACTGTCTCCAACATCCGCCCGCTGGACGCGAAGGCGCTCGGTGAGGCGTGGGAGCGGCAGAAGCGCATGACGAAGCCGCCGGGCGCGCTCGGCATGCTGGAGATCATCTCCGCGCAGCTGTCCGGGCTTTCCCGGCAGTGCCCGCCGCCGATCCCGGAGCCCGCGGCCGTCGCGATCTTCGCGGGCGACCACGGTGTGCACGCTCAGGGCGTCACCGCCTGGCCCCAGGAGGTGACCGCGCAGATGGTCGCCAACTTCCTCGGCGGCGGCGCGGTCTGCAACGCCTTCGCCAACCAGGTGGGCGCCGAGGTCTGCGTCATCGACGTGGGCGTGGCGAGTGAACTCCCGGCCACCCCCGGCCTGTTGCCCCGCAAGATCCGCGCGGGCACGGCCGACATGACGACTGGTCCTGCCCTGAGCCGCGAGGAGGTCAAGGCGGCCGTCGAGGTGGGCATCGAGACCGCCCGCGACCTGGTGGCGGCGGGCAACAAGGCCCTGCTCACCGGCGAGATGGGCATCGCGAACACCACGGCGTCCGCGGCCCTCATCTCCGTCTACACGGACACGGACCCGGGCGAGGTGACCGGCCGTGGCACCGGCATCAACGACGAGATGCACAGCCGCAAGGTCGATGTCGTGCGCCGCGCCCTCGAACTGCACAAGACCGACCCCGCCGACCCGATCGGCGTCCTCGCGGCGATCGGCGGTCTGGAGCACGCGGCGATGGTGGGACTGCTGCTCGGCGGCGCCTCTCTCCGTACGCCCGTGATCCTGGACGGAGTGAGCGCCGGTGCGGCGGCCCTGGTCGCCCGCGCCATCGCCCCCGAGGTCCTCGCGGCCTGCATCGCGGGCCACCGCAGCGCGGAGCCGGGCCACGTGGCCGCGCTCAACAAGCTGGGCCTGCGCCCGTTGGTCGACCTCGACCTGCGCCTCGGCGAGGGCACAGGCGCCCTCCTCGCCCTCCCGGTGGTGCAGAGCGCGGCCCGCGCGATGCACGAGGTGGCCACGTTCGACTCGGCCGGGGTGACGGAGAAGTAGCCGCAGACGAGGCTCCGGGGGGCCGAGCCCCCACGAGGCGGAGCCGCACCTTGATACAGCAGGGAAGGGGCGGGGCTGGGGGAGAGACCCCGCCCCGCCCCAGCCATACTGAACCCGCACGTCAAAGCAGTAGCGCAGCCGCCCCACCGTCGTAGCGGCACCCGCAAAGCCCCGCGCCCCGCACGAGGAGCCTCCCGCCATGGCAGAAAGCCCCGCCTACCCCGTAGGCCTCCGCCTCACCGCCCGACGCACGGTCGTGCTCGGCGGCGGCCAGGTGGCTCAGCGCCGCCTCCCCGCCCTGATCGCCGCGGGCGCCGACATCCTCCTCGTATCGCCGACGGCGACGCCCTCCGTGGAGGCGATGGCGGACGCGGGCGAGATCACCTGGGAGCGCCGCCGCTACGAGACCGGCGACCTCAAGGACGCCTGGTACGCCCTCATCGCCACCAGCGACACCGAGGCCAACACGGCGGCCTCCGCGGAAGCCGAGGCCCACCGCGTCTGGTGTGTCCGCTCGGACGACGCCGACGCGGCCACCGCCCTGACCCCCGCGACCGGCCGCTCCGAAGGCGTCACGGTCGCCGTCCTCACCACCGACATCCACGGCCGCGATCCCCGCCGCACCGCGGCCATCCGCGACGCGGTCGTCGAAGGCCTGCGCGACGGCACGCTCGTGGCGCCCCACCACCGCACCCGCACCCCCGGCGTCGCCCTGGTCGGCGGCGGCCCCGGCGACCCGGACCTCATCACGGTCCGCGGCCGTCGCCTCCTCGCCGAGGCGGACGTGGTCATCGCCGACCGGCTCGGCCCCCGCGACCTGCTCGACGAACTGCCGCCACACGTCGAGGTGATCGACGCCGCGAAGATCCCGTACGGCCGTTTCATGGCCCAGGAGGCCATCAACAACGCCCTCATCGAGCACGCGAAGCAGGGCAAGTCGGTTGTCCGTCTCAAGGGCGGTGACCCCTTCGTCTTCGGGCGCGGCATGGAAGAGGCCCAGGCGCTGGCCGAAGCGGGCATCTCCTGCACCGTGGTGCCCGGCATCTCCAGCTCGATCTCGGTGCCCGGTGCCGCCGGCATCCCCGTCACGCACCGCGGCGTCGCCCACGAGTTCACGGTGGTCAGCGGCCACGTGGCGCCGGACGACGAGCGCTCCCTGGTCGACTGGGCGTCCCTGGCCAAGCTGCGCGGCACGCTCGTCGTCCTGATGGGCGTGGACAAGATCGGCAGGATCGCCGAGACGCTCACCGCGCACGGCCGGTCGCCCGAGACGCCCGTCGCCCTGATCCAGGAGGGCACCACAGCGGCCCAGCGACGCGTGGACGCCACGCTGGCGACCGTCGCAGCCGAGGTCGCCGCCCACGAGGTGAAGCCGCCGGCCGTCATCGTCATCGGCGACGTGGTGAACGTGGGCCCCGACCGCCACGCGTAACCCCTTCGAACCCCCGCGTAACCTCTCGGAACCCCCGCGTAACCATCGGTAACCCAACCCGCCCCGAGGCGTTGGCACCACACCCAGGACAAGGCAGTATCACCCTGTGGCTGATCTCATCTCCATTGACGACCCCGCCGACCCGCGCCTGCGCGACTACACGGGCCTGACCGACGTCGAACTGCGCCGCAAGCGCGAGCCCGCCGAGGGCCTCTTCATCGCCGAAGGCGAGAAGGTGATCAGGCGTGCCAAGCAGGCGGGTTACGAGATGCGGTCGATGCTGCTCTCCGCCAAGTGGGTCGACGTCATGCGGGACGTCATCGACGAGGTCCCGGCCCCCGTGTACGCGGTCAACCCCGACCTGGCCGAGCAGGTCACCGGCTACCACGTGCACCGCGGTGCCCTCGCCTCGATGCAGCGCAAGCCGCTGCCGACGTCGGACGAACTCCTGACCAGGGCGCGCCGCGTCGTCGTCATGGAGTCGGTGAACGACCACACCAACATCGGGGCGATCTTCCGCAGCGCCGCGGCCCTCGGCATGGACGCGGTCCTGCTCTCACCGGACTGCGCCGACCCGCTCTACCGCCGCTCGGTGAAGGTCTCCATGGGCGCGGTCTTCTCCGTCCCCTACGCCCGCCTCGAATCCTGGCCCAAGGGCCTTGAGGGTGTGCGGGAAGCGGGCTTCAACCTCCTCGCGCTCACCCCGGACGAGAAGGCGAAGACCCTGGACGAGGCGGCCCCGCACCGTATGGACCGGGTAGCGCTGATGCTCGGGGCGGAGGGCGAGGGCCTCACCACGAAGGCGCTGATGGCAGCCGACGAGTGGGTGCGCATCCCGATGGCCCACGGCGTCGACTCCCTGAACGTGGGAGCGGCGGCCGCCGTCGCGTTCTACGCCGTGGCGACGGGCCGCCCTCAGCTCTGAGAGCCCGGCCCCGGATCCTGCCGCTGGCTCTGCTGTACGTCGCGCACATCGTGCACGCCGCTGCCGCCGAGCCCGCGTGCGGGCCCCTGGCACCCCTGGGCCGCCGCGATCCCCAGAGCCACGAGCAGCGTCACGACCACGAACACGAACAGCCGCTGGCGCAGCAGCCGTGGATTGGCGGGCCGCCGCGCGCCGCCGGAGCGCGTCGTGTTCCGGGACTGCGCGGGACGTGAGCCGGACCGCGAGGAACTGGACCCGCCTCGCGACGGATCAGGCCGTGAGGAACCCGTGCGTGAGGGCCCGGAGCGCGCGGAACCGGTCCGCGAGGAACCCGGCCGTGACGATCCGGTCCGCGGCGGGGGAGTGCCCTGCGACTGGCGCCGCTGGGTGCGCTGATCCGCGTACTCCTCGGCCATCCGCCCCGTCGGGCGGTCCTGGTCCTGCCGGGGCGCGGGCGGCCGCGGCTCGGTCAGGCCCTGTGCCTCACGGGCCGCGATCTCCTTGAGCCTGAGCGACAGTTGGAGCGTGCTGGGACGTTCCTCAGGGTCCTTGGCGAGGCAGGCCCGGATGAGCGGGGCGAGCGCGTCGGGGACCCCGCCGAGCTGCGCCTCCTCGTGGACGACGCGGTAGAGCATGACCTCTGAACTGCCGTGCCCGAAGGGCGAGTCCGCCATCCCCGCGTACGCCAGTGTGGCGCCGAGGGCGAACACGTCCGTGGCGGGTGTGACGGCGGCGCCGCGCACCTGCTCGGGCGCGAGGAATCCGGGTGACCCGACGGCGGTGCCCACGTGGGTCAGTGTCGAGGCGCCGGTGGCCCAGGCGATACCGAAGTCGATGATCCGCGGTCCCTTCGGGGACAGCAGAATGTTCGACGGCTTCAGGTCCCGGTGCACGACACCCGCTTCGTGCACGGCTACGAGCCCTTCGGCGAGCGCCGAACCGACCACCGCCACATCGGCCGCGGAGAGCGGCCCCTCGGCGGCGACCTTGTCGTGCAGGGAGGGCCCGGGAACGTACTGCGTGGCGAACCACGGCCGGTCGGCGTCCAGATCGGCCGCGACGAGCCGCGCGGTGCAGCCGCCGCGGATGCGCCGGGCCGCCGAGACCTCGCGCGCGAAGCGCGAGCGGAACTCCTCGTCCTCCGCCAGATCGGGCCGGATCACCTTCAGGGCTACGCGCTGCCCCCGCCGGTCCGACCCCAGGTAGACGACACCCATGCCGCCGGCGCCCAGCCGCCTGTGCAGTCTGAACGAGCCGACGACACGCGGGTCCTCGCGCCGGAGCCGCATCATCGCCATGTCCATCCCCGCTGCCCGGTCCGTTGTCGTGCCACAGCTTACGTTTCCGCGGCCGGGCAGGTGCAGAGGCCGCGCCCTCGCGGCCCGACCGATTGTCAGTGCCGGGTGGGAAACCTGAGGAGTGGTCAGGGGTACGGGGGCGGGCGGCCGTTGTGCGGGGGCTCGACCCCAACCATCCATCGCTGAAGGGGGATTGATCCCGTGAAGGGTGATCGCGTGGAGCTGGTCGTGGACGCCGGGGACACGAGACGGACGTACGAGGTGGTGGCGAGCCGGGCGGGCCGCCGGGTGGAGACAGCGGTCCGCAGGGGGGTGGTCGAAGTGAGCGAAGTCACCCTGGGGCCCCCTCCGCGCCCTTCAGGCAGTGGGGGAGGGTCCGTCGTGCGGACCGGGCGGTTCAAGGCGACCCGCGTCCTGGCTCTGGTCGAGCGGCCCGCCCCCAGGGAGGACACATCGGAGCAGGCAGCCCGCCCCCTCCGGGAAGACCCTGAGACCTAGGACCCCGTCTCCACCCATGGGAGTACATGACCGACGATCGGTCATCCTCCGGGAGGCCCGGCAATCGGTACGAGGGCATGACGACCCAGGCCTCCGACACACCTAGATTTGAGGTCAAGCGGCGGGTGCAGCACTCGTCCCCCGAGGTCAGACACCCGCCGCTCTCAAGTTCATACAGACTCGGTCAGGAGAGGAACCATGGCGGACACGGCACCGCGGGCAATGATCCGCACGCAGGGACGTAAGGCCTTCGCCACGTTCGGCGTCCGCCCGTCCGGTACGCGCCACCCCCTGGTGGCGACGGCCATGGTTCTCCCCCTGGCGGCCCTGCTGGTGGTCGTCTTCGGCGGCTGGGAAGCAGTGGTCACACAGGCGTCGTCCGTGGGCGTGATGCTGGGGCGCTGAGCGGCGTTCCAGGCCCGGATGAGCGGTCCGGGCGGGGACATCCGGCCAGGAAACCCCGTGGGGACGGGGGTGCGGCGGACGGCACGAGAAATGCCCGCGCAGCTGGGGAGCTGCGCGGGCACTTCTTTTGCGCGGGGGGGGGGGGGCTCTGCGGGGATCTCCTGGGCGCCGTCAATCACCGGCTGCGCCGAGCTCTTCCTCAAACGCCGGACGGGCTCGATATCCAGCCCGCGTACGCTCACGGGGAGCACCGATCGTCGCACCCCGGGGGACCCGTGACCGCCCTGCTGCCCGCGCTGACCGCCAAGGTCCGCGCCACGGCCCACCGCACCCCGCGGACCTGCGCCTGCGCCCCCGAAGCCGTCCTCGCGGAGCGGGACGACGCCACCGTCGTCCGGCACGGGGACACCGTCGCCAAGGCGCACGCCCCCGGCACGGACCCCGGCGAGCTCACGGCCCGCCTGAAGGTCGCCGCCGCCCTCCGCGGCACTCTCCTGCCTCCCCTCGGCGAGACGGCGATCCCGCTCCACGGCCGCCTCGTCACCTTCTGGGAGGCCGGCACCCCGGTGGACCGCGAGGACCCCGACGCCGCCCCCTGGGAAGCCGCCGCCACGCTCCTCGCCCGGCTGCACGCCACACCCCCGGCCGAACTCCCGCACCCGCTCCCCGACATGCGCGGCCCCACGAAGGCCGCCCGTGCGATGACGCGGATGCGGGCCGCGGGACCGCACCCCGCCGCCGCCCCGGTCGAGCGAGCCTGGGCCACGCTCCCCGCCTGGGCCCGCGCCGAGGCTCCCGCGCCTCTCCCCAAGCTCCTGTGCCACGGTGACCTGCACCTGGGCCAGCTGGTCCGCACGACCGAAGGACGCTGGCTGCTCATCGACGTCGACGACCTCGGCCTCGGTGACCCGGCCTGGGACCTGGCCCGCCCCGCCGCCTGGTACGCGTGCGGCCTCCTCGCCCCGGACGAGTGGACCCGCTTCCTCACGGCCTACCGCGCGGCACGCGGACCGGCGGTTCCGGCCGAGGGCGCGGACCCCTGGCCCGCCCTCGACGTAGCGGCCCGCGCCCTCACCGCGCAGACCGGCGCCCTGGCCGTGGCCAAGTCCGTCAAGGAGAACCGACCCCTGGACGAGATCGAGCAGGCAGTGGTCGACGCCTGTGATCGAATGGCCGCCGTCCCGCCGGAGTTGGCTCCCACCCCCACGAAGTAGGGTGCAACGCACCGAAGCCGGGCAGAGATCCGGCGAAGCAGTCACGACCGGCGAGGAGTTGAGCCGACCATGCAGTGTCCCAAGTGCCATGCACCGATGCACACGTACAACCGCAATGGCGTCCAGATCGAGCAGTGCAGCGGTTGCCGCGGGATATTCCTCGACTATGGAGAGCTCGAATCCCTGAGCCGGCTCGAGAACCAGTGGGGCGGTCAGCAGGCCCCGCCCCCGCCGCCCGCCCCGCAGGCGTACCCGGCGGCTCCCGCACCCCAGGCGTACCCGGCCGCTCCCGCCCCGCAGTGGGGCGCTCCCCAGCACGGCGGCCACCACGGCGGTCACGGCGGGCACTACGGCCACAACAAGCGCCACAAGAGCTTCGGGCACATGCTCTTCTCCTCCTGACCGGAGGAACAACGAAGCCCCCGGCCGTGGGAACGGCCGGGGGCTTCGTACTGCGTGCGCGATACTGGGATTGAACCAGTGACCTCTTCCGTGTCAGGGAAGCGCTCTCCCGCTGAGCTAATCGCGCGGGTCAACCTGCGTGTGCTGCGTACTGCGTGCGCGATACTGGGATTGAACCAGTGACCTCTTCCGTGTCAGGGAAGCGCTCTCCCGCTGAGCTAATCGCGCGGGGATCCTTGCGGACCGGACCTTCAGTTGTTCTGCGTGTGTTCTGCGTGCGCGATACTGGGATTGAACCAGTGACCTCTTCCGTGTCAGGGAAGCGCTCTCCCGCTGAGCTAATCGCGCTTGGAGGTGGAGACGGGATTTGAACCCGTGTAGACGGCTTTGCAGGCCGTTGCCTCGCCTCTCGGCCACTCCACCAGGAGTGCGGGGGGTCGGGAAGATCCCCCGTTTCCTGCGAGCGGACGACCAGGTTCGAACTGGCGACCTCAACCTTGGCAAGGTTGCGCTCTACCAACTGAGCTACGTCCGCTTGTCTTTCCCGGTCCGCTTGCGCGTCCCGGCGACGTGTTGAACTCTAGCGGATTCCTGGGCCAGTACAAAAACGCGTTTGCGCAGCGTGCTGCGCTGTCACCGGCCCGGGCGCGACCAGGACGCCGGTCATAGACTCGCAGACGTGCACAGCCCCCCTCAGATGTCCTCCCGGCCGCCCTCCGGGGCTTCCCTGCCCATGGCGCGCTTCGGCGGCCTCCTCGCGACCGGTCTCAGGGACGTGACCAGCGATCCCTCGGCCCTTGACTCCCGCGGCTTCTGGGCGGTCTGCGCGAACTTCGAGGGCGAACTGGTCTGTGCCCGCTTCGACGACGTACGCGCCAAGCCGGTGCCCGCGCCGGTGCCGGGGGCGTGGCGGGGGCCCGCCGCCGGTGACTGGACGTCGTCGCTCGACCGCGCCGCGTATGTGGACGGCGTGCGTCGCGTGCGGGAACACATCGCGGCCGGGGACGTCTATCAGGCGAACCTCTGCCGGGTGCTGTCCGCGCCGCTCGCGGACGGCGGGGACGGTGGGGCCGGCGGAGACATCGACGCCCTGACCGCGCTTCTCGCGCGCGGGAACCCCGCTCCGTACGCCGGAACGATCCGCCTGCCCGGACACGGCGTCGAGATAGCGACGGCCTCGCCCGAGCTGTTCCTGCGTCGCGATGGACGCGTCGTCGAATCGGGGCCGATCAAGGGCACGGGCCGGACCGAGGCGGATCTCCTGGAGAAGGACTACGCCGAGAACGTCATGATCGTGGACCTCGTCCGCAACGACCTCGGGCGGATATGCGTGACCGGCTCCGTGACCGTCCCCGACCTGTGCGTGGTCGAGAAGCATCCGGGGCTCGTCCACCTCGTCTCCACCGTCCGGGGCGAGCTGAGCCCCGACGCAGGCTGGCCCGAGATCTTCGCCGCCGCTTTCCCGCCCGGTTCCGTCACCGGCGCCCCCAAGTCCAGCGCCCTGCGCATCATCGACGCCCTGGAGACCTCGCCCCGCGGTCCGTACTGCGGCGGCATCGGCTGGGTCGACGCCGACCGGGGCGCCGGTGAACTGGCCGTCGGCATCCGCACCTTCTGGATCGACCGCGCGGAGGGCGCCCTGCGGTTCGGCACCGGCGCCGGGATCACCTGGGGCTCGGACCCCGAGGGGGAGTGGCGGGAGACCGAGCTGAAGGCGGAACGGCTGCTGGCGGTAGCGTCAGGAGCGTACGAAGTGAGTGGAGGGACCCCTCAGTGAAGATCTGGCTCAATGGCGGCCTGCAGGACCTCGATACCGCCCGCGTCTCCGTGCTCGACCACGGACTGACGGTGGGGGACGGCATCTTCGAGACGGTGAAGACGGTCGAGGGGCGGCCCTTCGCGCTGACCCGGCACCTGGACCGGCTCGCCCGTTCGGCGCGCGGCCTCGGCCTGCCGGAGCCGGACCTGGACGAGGTGCGCGCGGCCTGCGCCGCCGTCATCGACGCCAACCCGATGCCGCTGGGGCGGCTGCGCATCACGTACACCGGGGGCCTCTCGCCGCTCGGCTCGGACCGTGGCGACCAGGGGCAGACGCTGGTCGTCGCCCTCGGGGAGGCGACCAGGCGCCCCGACACGACCGCCGTGATCACGGTCCCGTGGACCCGCAACGAACGTGGCGCCCTGACCGGCCTGAAGACCACCTCGTACGCGGAGAACGTCGTCGCCCTCGCGCGCGCCCACGAACAGGGCGCTTCGGAGGCGCTGTTCGCCAACACGGTGGGGCAGCTGTGCGAAGGCACGGGATCGAACGTCTTCGTCGTGCTCGACGGCGAGATCCACACGCCGCCGGTCGCCTCCGGGTGCCTGGCGGGCATCACGCGCGCGTTGGCCGTCGACTGGACGGGCGCGCGCGAGACCGATCTGCCGCTCGATGTCCTGGACCGCGCCGACGAGGTGTTCCTGACCTCGACGCTCCGTGACGTCCAGGTTGTGCACCGGATCGACGGGCGCGAACTGCCGGGGGCGCCGGGAGCGGTGACCGCCAAGGCGATGCGGATCTTCGACGAGCGGGCGGCTGACGACCTCGACCCGTGACCGGTCGGGCAGGACGCCCCAAGTGCACGCAATCCTGATGACGCATGAGCCGCAGGGCGGGTAGAACACCACTGATGACCACGACCCTGCGGCCGACCGGGCCGCTTCAGCAGAGCGCTGACGGCGCGAAGTCACGCATGTACGAAGTGCGTGTGAACAGCCGTCCTGTGGGCGGGATAGAACTCGCCACGCACCCCGTGTTCGGGCCCGGTGTCGCCGAGATGCGGGATCTGAGCATCAAGGAGCCCGACCGCAGGCGCGGCCGCGCCACCGTCGCCGTGCTCGCCGCCGAGGAGGTGGCGCGCGGCTGGGGCTGCGAGCGGATCGAGGTGGCCGTGCCCGCCGAGGCCGCGGCGGCCCACCGTCTAGCCGTCTCCCTCGGCTACGTGGAGCGCAACCGCCACATGGTCAAGCCCCTGACCGCCGAGCCGCCCGCGTTGCCGGCGGGCATCGAGGGGCGGCCGATGACCGAGGACGAGTACGAGGTCTGGCTGGCCCGCGAGAAGGAGGAGTACGCGCAGACCTGGATCGAGCGTGGCGTCCCCGAGGCGCAGGCGCGTGCCAAGTCCGAGGCCGACCACGCCGACCACCTGCCGCAGGGCGTCGCGACCCCCGGCACCCGTCTCAGCGTGCTCACGCAGGAGGGCACGGTGGTCGGCACTCTGTGGCTGGCGCAGCGCGACGGCGACGCGTTCGTCTTCGACGTCGAGGTCGACGAGGAGCACCGCGGCCGGGGCCACGGCCGGTCCCTGATGCTCCTTGCGGAGACCCAGGCACGCGAGGCGGGCCTCGGCCGCCTGGGCCTCAACGTCTTCGCGGGCAACATCCCGGCCCTGCGCCTGTACGAGTCGCTCGGCTACGAACCGGTCATGTACTACGTCTACAAGCAGCTGCTCTAGGCGTCCTGCCCTCAGGGCGCGAGGAGGCGGTCCGTGATCTCCTCGACGCGCTCGCGCAGCCCCTCCTGGCTCTTGCCGCCGTCGAGGCGCTCGCCCCCGATGACGTACGTCGGTGTGCCGGTGACGCCGATCGCCTTGCCCTCGGCCTGGTCGGCGTCGACGATCAGGATGTGCCGGCCGTCGACGAGCGCGGTGTCGAACTCCTCGGCGTCGAGCCCCAGTTCCCGCGCGGCCCCGACCAGGAAGGGTTCGCCCTCGCGGGCCAGCTCCTCGACCTTGCCGAGCACGGCCTCGACGTACGGCCAGCCCCGCCCCTGCTCGAAGGCCTCCTCGGCGGCCTGGGCGGCGGCGAAGGCGTGCTTGTGCTTCTCGAGGGGGAAGTGCCGCAGCCGCAGGTCGACGCGGTCGCCGTAACGGGCGCGGAGCGCGCGTACGTCGTCGAGGGCGGTCCGGCAGTCCGGGCACTGCAGCTCGCACCAGATGTCGATGACGAGGGGGCCGGCGGGGGCCGCGGGGGCAGAGTCGCTCATGGGTCACAGTCTCCCAGCCCCGCGTCCGCCTCCCCACCGGGGCGGGGCGGCGACCGGAACCTGCGGAGGAGGCGTGACCCTGATATGTCCCTGAAGTCCGCTCGGGGCGTGGCCTGTGGGGGCCCACTCGGTGCAGGATGGAGGGGAGGACAGTGCCGGACACCGCCACCGTCTAGCCCGCACGCCTGGAGGACCGGATGATTGCCGAGACCGTCTGTTCCGCCGTATCCGCGGCCGGCCTCGGCATCGCCGCGATCACGGCCTATCGCAAGCGTTTCCTCGCGGCGACGCGCCTCGCCGCCTATTCACTGGTCCCGGTCGGCCTGGTGATGACCGGCGTCGTCGGATGGCTGGCGGACACCGCGTTCAGCATGAAGGCGTGGGCGGGCTTCGGGGTCCTCGGAGTCGCCTGGCTGCTTTTCATGATCACTCGCGCCGTGGAGCGCCGCTCCGGAGGCACTCGCAAGGAACGCAAGGCCGCGAAGGCGGCCCAGCGCGAGGCGGTGGCTCCCGCCGCGTCCGCCCCCTCCCTGGGGCAGAGCGCCCGCCCGGCCGCCCAGCCGACGGCCCAGCCGAAGGCGGCCGCGCCCAAGGAGGACTTCAGCGACATCGAGGCCATCCTGAAGAAGCACGGCATCTGAGGACTTTCCGGCCCCTGCCGAGCCCGGTCGTCAACAACCGTCTGCGCTCGACCCGGATGAGTGGATCCCTCGTTCGTGTGGACGGCGCTACCGTCGAGTCCGACGAGGTGCGTCGCTGGTGAGCCGTGGCCGGGGCACGCCGGACGCCGCACTTTCGCAGGTCACGGAATGCGGCGAACTCCCGCGCTTGCCGGGCGTGTTGGTCATCGGTACCGCCGGGACTGCGTCATCATCGCCGCGAGATGCTGGACACCGCACCGGGCGATGCCGCCCCGCCGACCGATGAGCGAGCCGCGACGGAAGAGCCCAAGGGCTGCCTGTTCGCGCTCTCCCAGCCACCCCTGATGATCTTCCTGGCGGTGATCGGCGTCCTGATCCTGATCGGGACGTTGCACGATCTGCTGCGGCTCTAGGGGCGCCGCGGCCATGGGCCCAGCGCGGCCGTGGGCTCAGCCCGCCGCTTCCTTGCGCCGGGCGCGGTAGGCGGCGACGTGCAGCCGGTTGCCGCAGGTGCGGCTGTCGCAGTAGCGGCGCGATCGGTTGCGGGACAGATCGACGAAGGCGTGCCGGCAGTCCGGGGCCTCGCAGCGCCGCAGCCGCTCCTGCTCACCGGCGACCACGAAGAACGCGAGCGCCATCCCGCAGTCCGCCGCGAGGTGGTCGGCGATGGAGGCGCCGGGCGCGAAGTAGTGCACGTGCCAGTCGTAGCCGTCGTGGTCGGTGAGGCGGGGCGTGGTGCCCGCCGCCGCGATCAGTTCGTTGATCACCGCCGCCGCGGCCTGCGGTTCGGGCGCCGCGAAGACTTCCTGGAAGCGGCCCCGGATGTGCCGGACGCCGGCCAGGTCACGCTCCGAGAGCACTCCGACGTCACTTATGTCGTGGCTTCGTACGAACTCGCCCAGGGCTGCCACGTCCGGGAGCCCCTCCGTCCCGGTGCCCGCCGCGCTCTCGGTGTCCGGCGCGGTGTTCACCAGATCGACCACGGCGTCGAGTGCGCACCGGGTGTCGTGGGTGATCAGCACGATTTGCTCCCTGGCCTGGGGGTGGTGGGGTCCCCCCGGCTCATGGAGAGCTTGGGGAGAGGTGCCCGCCGATGCTGGCCGATGCTAGCGGCTTCACGACACGGCGCACCGGCGCCGTCCCCGCGGGAGTCCGCGGCGACGGCGCCGGTGTGTCTGCTCTGTGCGGTTGTCATGCCCGAGCCGTCGCCCCGAGTCGGACGGCGCCGGGCGCTCTCGCGCAGCCTGAAGCTAACTTTCGGCCAGGATGTGCGAGAGCTCCGTATCCAGATCGAAGTGGCGGTGTTCCGTGCCGGGCGGCACGGCCGCGTCGGTTCGCTTCAGGAACGACTCCAGAGCCCGCGCCGGGGCCTCGAGCAGAGCCTCACCCTCGGGGGAACTCAGGGCGATGCAGACAACACCCTGACCGTGGCTCCGGGACGGCCAGACTCGGACGTCGCCGGTACCGGTGGGCCGGTGCAGGCCCTCGGCGAGGAGGTCGCGGGCGAACACCCACTCGACGGTTTCCTCGGCTCCGGTGTGGAAGGTGGCGTGCACGGCATAGGGATCGGCCGTGTCATACCGCAGTCCTGCGGGTACAGGCAGTGAGGACTCGCTCGACACAACGAGGCGCAGGTGCAGCTCGCAGCTGACCGTGGTGTTCATAAGCGCCAGGGCCTTTCGCTCAGTGTGCGCTCGGGGATTCGCACGTCGGCGAAATCGACATGCCACCTACGGTGCCGTTGTAAACCCCTCTGAGGGTTTTGGGTGTCTTTAGGTAGCTCGTACGGCGGGTTGTTCGTTCGACGGGTACAGCCATTCCAGTGACGGGTTTCCGTCGGGTAGGGTTTGGCCGTATGAATACGGGGAGTAACGAGCCGGGGGTTGCTGAAACAATCACCGGCACGAAGGACGAACAGCCGCTCGGATCGCGCGCGCCGGACTTCATCCAGGCCCGCAAGGCGCTGCACCTCAGCTGGCAGGTGGGCGTGTTCATCGTCGGCCTCGCGGTGGTTGCCGCGGGCATCGTCATGCTGCCGCTGCCCGGACCGGGCTGGCTGGTGATCTTCGGCGGAATGGCGATCTGGGCGACCGAGTTCGTCTGGGCCCAGCTGGTGCTTCGCTGGACGAAGCGGAAGGTCACCGAGGCGGCGCAGCGTGCGCTCGACCCCAAGGTGCGCCGCAGGAACATCATCCTGACGACCGTCGGCCTGGTGATCATCGCCGTGCTCGTCGCGGTCTACGTCTGGAAGTTCGGCCTCGAGATGCCGTGGAAGATCAAGGAGTGACCTCCGGGTGACTCGACGGCGGTCGGAGGCACCCGCTGACATGCGGTAATGTTCTCCGTGCGCCCGGGGCGATTAGCTCAGTGGGAGAGCGCTTCGTTCACACCGAAGAGGTCACTGGTTCGAACCCAGTATCGCCCACCCCGGAACTGCGGCCCGGAGGCTTTCAGCCTCCGGGCCGCAGTCGTATTCGCTCGAATTCCCGTGCCGTGCAAGGAAATTGATACTCCGTCGGCTGCCCTTGGGGAAAAGCGGAGTCAGTGCATTCTGCCGAGAACGTCACGGACCCGGCGTGCCTCGCGCAGCCGCTGTTCGTACGTCGCGCCGATGGCGAGGAGCAGGAGTCCGGCGAGCGCGGGCGGCAGCCAGCGCGGCAGGGCGTCCGCCACTTGGACGATGTAGGGCGCCAGTTCGTGCAGCGCGTCCAGCGCGAGGACCGTGCCGCCGAGTACCAGAGGTGCCTGCAGCCGGTGCCGGGCGCCCGCCAGCGTGATCACCAGGGCGGCGATGCCGAGCAGCAGAGGGCGCTGCCAGTTCGCGTCGCCCCAGGCGGCGATGAGGCTGGGCAGGAGGGTCGCCGCGAGGCCGGGGCCGTAGGCCGTCCAGGAGGTCGTCTCGGGGGTGCGGTGGCGCCGCAGGGCGCCGATCAGGAGTGCCGGGACGGTGACCGGCAGGGTGTAGGCCTCGGGGGTCTCGACGTCCCAGGCGGCCAGACGTACCCAGCTCGCCAGGAGGAGCAACACCCCGGCCGCGTATCCGACCGGGCGGCGGTCCGTGCGGAGCGCGGTGCCCGCGGCGATGACACCGCCGAGCGCGAGGGAAAGGGCGAGGGTCGCCGCGTGCCCCGCGGTGAGGACGATCGCGAGCCCGCCGGCGACCGCCCCGGCGATCTCTACCGGCGGGGCCAGGGGGTGGCGCCCGAGCCGGGCCGCGGCGAGGGCACCGAACGCCGGCACGGCGAGCACGAGCAGCCCGATGTGGTCCGTGCGCAGGTTCGCGGCGGCCCCAGAGGCGCAGGCGAGCGCGGTGGCGTACGTGACGCCCGCGCAGACGGCGGCGGACGCGATCCCGGGGACGGGCGCCCGGTGCCGGGCGGCGAGCACCGTGGCCGCCAGGAACAGCACCGTCAGCGCGCAGAGGGTCCCGAGTGTCGCCTCGGTGGCGGCAAGGGCCGCGAACGCGACGCCCACCGAGGAGGCGACCGCAAGGCACAGCGAGGTGAGGGCCATCGCCATCGACCCGGCGCGAGACGCGACGGCGAGCAGGGTGGCGGTCAGGGCGATGTGCGCTGACACCCCGGCTGCGTAGGGGAGTTGGAGTGCCGACGGCAGGACGACGAGGGCGGCCCAGGCGAGGGCGAGGGCGCCGGAACGGGCGATGCCGGGGGCGTCGAGGTGAGGTGCCCCGGACGGCGCCGCGACGGGGAACAGGAGCGGTTCGGCGCGCTGCCGCGAGCCGTGTTCAGTCGCTGGGCCTGTGCTGGGCTTCGGTGCGGGGCCCGCGGCGGGACCTGTGCCGGGCTCCGCCGCAGGACCCGTGCCGGCATGCGCCGCGGGACCTGCGGCGGCCCTTGCCGTGGGGTCCGTGTCCGGCTCCGGTCCCGTCGCCGTCGGCGGTGCCGCGCCCGGAGCCGAGGCAGGAGGTGCGGACGGGGCGGTAGTCGGCCGGCTGCGGGGCAGCGTCTCCGGTCGCTCGGTGGCCGCGCGCTGAAGCCGGGATGCCGCGGACAGGACCCCGGCGACGGCTGCGAGTACGAGTGCGGCCATGACGGGATGCTGCACGGGCAGTTCGGGCACGGCGTATGCGTCCCCCATGTGCTGCGGCGCACCCGACCACGCCTTGCCGGCCCAGCTCGACGGCCCCAGCAGGGCGCTGACGAAGGCAGGCACCGCCCACAGCGCGGCCAGGGCGTGCACCAGGAGTGCCGCGCCCGCGATCCCCCGCAGAACCGGGCCAGGCAACGCGGTGCGCACGACCGCCAACAGCGCGACGGCACACGCCAGATAGCCGGGAACCGTCCAGGCGGAGGGCAGCGCCTCGCGCAGCACGCCCCCGGCCGCGGCCGCCACGAGCAGGCCGCCCGCGAACGCCGCTCCCGTCGCGTGCGAGGGCTCCGTGATCAGCCACGCCGCCACCAGCGCGATCGACGCGGCAAGGATCAACAGCCCCCCAGCCCGTGCCGCGTCCGGCACACCCGTGGCCGACCAGGACAGGTAGCCGGCGGCCACCGCGCCCCACAGGCCCGCGGCGCAGGCGCCGACGCTCGCGACGACGCGGACGCCCGGGTCGCTCACCCGCAGCGCGACGGCGACATCGAGCGCCGCCGTCACCAGGAGCGCAGCCGCCGTCCCCTGGTCGCCCGCGTCCGCGGCGCGCGCCCAGAGGAACAGGGGGAGTTGAGCGATCGCGACGGCCGGCGGCAAGGGCAGCCGCAGCTCGCGGAACGAAAGACCGTACGCCGTCCACAGCGCGGCGAGCACGGCGCTCGCGGCCGCCGAGTAGCCGAGGGCGTCGGCGTGTGGCAGGGCGACGGCATGGAGGGCGTACGCGTCGAGGACGGTCAGGGCGAGGCCGAGCGCGGCCACCGTCTCCGCCGTCGAACGCAGCTTTCGGCGCAGCAGCAGGGCGGGCAGGGCGAGCGCCGCCAGCGTCACGGCCGCGAGGACGGTGCTGCGCCCGCCGATGCCCAGGTGCCCCCAGCTCACCAGCGTGAAGGCGATCGCCGCGATGGTCAGGAGGATGCCGCCGAGCGTCAGCAGCGCGTTCTGCACGTTCGGCGGTGTGGCCTCGGAGGCCCTGACCGGCCGCGGAGGCGTGGGCGTCGGCGCGGCCGCCGCCCAAAGGACACCGACAAGCCAGGCGCGGCGTTGCAGCAACTGCGTCCTGCGCGCGTCGAGTCGGCGCAGCTCCAGGTCGAGGACGCGGAGCTCCTCGGCCGGAGGCGGAATGTTCGTCATGTCCGTGGAGTGTGGTCCAGAACACAGCGGCGGGCATGGGTGCGGGTACTCAGCGCGTACTCAGATCGCCTCCCTACCGGCAGACTCGGACCATGGACTGGAGCCACTTCCGTTTCCGCAGTATCTGGAACGTGCCCGCGCCGCCCGCCGACGTGTACGCCGCCCTCGCGGGCGCCGAGGACTATCCGGCGTGGTGGCCCCAGGTGCGGGAGGTGACGCCCCTTGACGAACGCAGCGGCACAGCGCGCTTCCGCTCCCTGCTGCCGTACGACCTGTTCATCACCGGAGAGGAGCGGTGCCACGACCCGGCGGCCGGGGTCCTGGAGATCGCGATGACCGGGGATCTGGAAGGCTGGGCGCGCTGGACCGTCACGGCGGCGCCGGGCGGGACGCGGGCGCTCTACGAGCAGGAAGTAGTGGTGCGCAAACCGCTGATGCGACGCCTCGCCGTACCCGGGAGACCCGTCTTCCTCCTCAACCACGCGTTGATGATGCGCGCGGGTGAGCGAGGCCTGAAGGCGCACCTTGGAGGGGAGTGAGGGCTTTCGCGGAAGCGGTTTGAAGGAAACCCGCGAAGACCTGTATTGTTCAGTCCGTTCCCGGGCGATTAGCTCAGTGGGAGAGCGCTTCGTTCACACCGAAGAGGTCACTGGTTCGAACCCAGTATCGCCCACCCGGAGAATGCCGGTCCGTCATCGACGGACCGGCTTTTTTCATGCAACACAGCTTCATGTCCTCGGGCCAGTTCCGGCCCGTGAATGTCAGGCTGCCGCGGGCAGTTCGGGACGCAGCGGCCACGCGGGATCCACCGCTTCCGGCGTACCGCTGCGCGCGAACCAGGCCTGCAGGCCGCGCGCCTGCGCCGCGTGCCACACCGCCTGAAGTGCGTGCAGCTCGGCCGCCGAGAGCCGTTCGAGCCGCGAGGCGAAACGCTGCCCCACGGCCCGTACGACATCCAGTGCGGCCTGCGCGTCGGCCGCCGCGTCGTGCGCCTCGTCGAGCTCCACCGCGTAGTGCGCGCACAGATCGGTCAGTGTGCGGCGTCCCTTGCGGTACCGGTCGAGCTGCTTGTCCAGGACGCGCGGGTCGAGGACGCACAGCGACGAGCCCGCCATGTAGCGGCCGAGCGACGAGGCGCGGTGCCTGCGCAACTCCCGGTCCAGGATGGTCAGGTCGAAGGGGGCGTTCATGACGACGATGGGGCGGCCCGCCGCGCCCTGTTCCGCCAGCTCCCTGGCTATCTCCTCCATCACCGGCGCGGGCCAGCGACCGTTGTGCTGCAGGTGTTCCTCCGTCAGGCCGTGCACCGCGGTGGCGGACTCGGGCACCGGAACGCCCGGGTTCACCAGCCAGCGAGTGATCCGCGGGCGGGTGCCCGCACCTTGCTGGACGACGACGGCGGCCGACACAATGCGGTCGGTCTCGACGTCGACGCCCGTGGTCTCCGTGTCGAATGCGGCCAAGGGCCCCTCGTACCAGCACGTCATAGTGACGCAACTCCTCGATCATGTCCGGCAGATGGCTTTCCTCCCCTGCCCACACCGGTGATACCCGGGCCGTTTGCCCTGTACGCGGCCCGGAGACAACAGAGGTACAGGGCTTGGAAGTTGACCGGCCCGAAGCGGGGATTCACTGGTTCGGAAGGCACGTTGGACATGGCGCTCGCGCAGCCCGAACAGGGTGGGCTGCTGCCCGAGCGGATCGCACCGCCGCGCGGCACACTCGCCACCACCGCCTGTATGGAGACCCTTCAGGTGGGCTATCTGCACGCCGTCGCCGCCGCGGCGGGGTGCTCGCTCTCCCAGCCCTTTCCGGACAACGGCATCGACTGGCACGTCAGCCACAGCGCCCCCGGGCACACGGTCGACGACGAGGTCACCATCAAGGTGCAGCTCAAGTGCACGTACCAGATACCGCCGAACCCCCCGGGCCCCGCCTTCTCCTTCACGCTCGACAACCCGCACCTGGAGAAGCTCGCCCGCACGCCGGTCTCCGTGCACAAGATCCTGGTCGTGATGCTCGTGCCCCGGTCGCAGGACGACTGGCTGCGCGCGAGCCATGACCGGCTCGACCTGCGGCACTGCTGTTACTGGACCAACCTCGCCGGACACCAGGTGACCGGCCGGCGCAGGACCACCGTGCGCGTCCCGACCTCGTGGATCTTCGACGACAGGGCCCTCTGCGAGATCATGACGCGGGTCGGGACGGGAGGGAGACCCTGATGCACCGCCCGATCGAAGAGCCACTACGCCCCGTTCGTCCGCACCCCGTGGAATCCACCGGCAGTTGGGCCGACTCGCTGGCCCCGCCGGGAGCCCCCGAGCCTTCGAAGGTCGATCCCGCCGTGCTCGGCGCGCTGCTCGACCGGCACGGCTGGCACCGGCGCGGGGGAGCAGCGGGGCGCTACGCACGCTGGACCCCGCCGGGGCCCGGCGGGGGCGGCACGAGTCTGCTCGTCCCGGAGAACAGGGCCTTCCCCGACTGCGAGGACCTGCTCGGTGAGGCGCTCATCGCCCTGTCGCGCAGCGCGTCGCCGTCCGCGCGCGACGTGCTCGTCGGGCTCACCGTGCCCAGCGACGAGATCCGCTGGTGGCGCGATGTCCCGCCAGGACCCGCGGGCACCGCGACCTGGACGGCGGAGGAACAACTGCGGGCGGCGGCACGGCAGATGCTGCTCGCGGGCGCCCTGGCCGCGCGCGACCGTGCCGGGTATTACGGGGCGCGGCACCGTGGGCCCGCTGCCGCGTCACTGGAGAGCGTCCTGGTCGGGCCCGCTCCTGGCGGGCGGCAGCTCACCGCGTTCGTGCCCGTCCTGACCGGGCGGGTCCTCGCCGTGCGGTTGCACCAGGCGCTCTACGCGGTCCGGGAGGCCGTCGACTACCAGCGCGCCACCGGTGGCATGGACGCCTTCGACGG
Source organism: Streptomyces sp. NPDC033180 (assembly GCF_055577645.1). Taxonomy (NCBI): domain Bacteria; kingdom Bacillati; phylum Actinomycetota; class Actinomycetes; order Kitasatosporales; family Streptomycetaceae; genus Streptomyces; species Streptomyces sp. NPDC033180. Next base: position 375,056 of record NZ_JBVIPU010000004.1, read on the forward strand.
CGCCGTCGAGGCGGGCGTCAGCCATGAGCTGACGGAGGCCGTCGTGGCCCTGGTGCGGGGCACGGAAGGGGCGCGGGTCGCCGTGGAGTGGGCGCCGGCAGCCGGGGTGCCCGAGGGGTGCGCCGTCGACGCCGAGCCCGTCGAGTTCTCGCCCGGTGATCTGACGGTGCTCAGGGAAGCGAGTGCCCGCTATCTGCGGGACGAGCCGGCGATGCCGGTGCGGGTCACGGGGGCCGTGGTGCGGATGCGGCGGTCGGGGCCGCGGGGTGAGGGCACGGTGCGGGTCCGGGTGCTCGCGGGCGCGGACGTTCCCCACGTACGCATGACGCTCGACGAGGAGTCGTACCGCATCGCGGGCCATGCCCACCTGGTCGGGCTGCCGATCCGGGTGCACGGGCGTCTGGAGAGCCGGGGCGGGTTCCGGCGGCTCACCGGGGCGTCCGGGGTGGCGCCGGTGCAGGTGGACGAGGGGGAGAAGGACCGCCTGATGAAGTCGTTGCAGGAGAATCTCGACTTCTTCGAGGAGGCGTGCAGCGGGGACTAGGGGTGTCTGAGGCGGGGCGCGGCTGCGGCCTCGGGGATAACCGTTTCGCGATGGGCGCCCCGGGCTCGGTACGATTCGTATCGCGCGCAGGAGCAGATCTGCCGCGACCCCCTTCAGGTAGGAGAAGACCGGTGTCAGACGTCCGTGTGATCATCCAACGCGATTCCGAGCGGGAAGAGCGCGTGGTGACGACGGGCACTACGGCCGCCGAACTCTTCGCCGGGGAGCGCACCATCGTCGCCGCCCGCGTGGCCGGCGAGCTGAAGGACCTCGCGTACGCCGTCCAGGAGGGCGAGGAGGTCGAGCCGGTCGAGATCTCCTCCGAGGACGGCCTGAACATCCTGCGCCACTCCACCGCGCACGTCATGGCGCAGGCCGTGCAGGAGCTCTTCCCCGAGGCCAAGCTGGGCATCGGCCCGCCGGTCCGGAACGGCTTCTACTACGACTTCGACGTCGAGAAGCCGTTCACACCCGAGGACCTCAAGGCCATCGAGAAGAAGATGCAGGAGATCCAGAAGCGCGGCCAGCGCTTCTCGCGCCGCGTCGTCACCGACGAGGCCGCCCGCGAGGAGCTCGCCGACGAGCCGTACAAGCTGGAGCTCATCGGCATCAAGGGTTCCGCCTCCAGCGACGACGGCGCGGACGTCGAGGTGGGCGGCGGCGAGCTGACCATCTACGACAACATCGACGCGAAGACCGGCGACCTGTGCTGGAAGGACCTCTGCCGCGGTCCCCACCTGCCCACCACCCGCAACATCCCGGCGTTCAAGCTGATGCGCAACGCTGCTGCGTACTGGCGCGGCAGCGAGAAGAACCCGATGCTCCAGCGCATCTACGGCACCGCCTGGCCCACCAAGGACGAGCTCAAGGCCCACCTGGAGTTCCTCGCCGAGGCCGAGAAGCGCGACCACCGCAAGCTCGGCAGTGAGCTGGACCTCTTCTCCATCCCGGAGCAGATCGGCTCGGGCCTCGCGGTCTTCCACCCCAAGGGCGGCATCATCCGCCGGGTCATGGAGGACTACTCGCGCCGCAGGCACGAGGAGGAGGGGTACGAGTTCGTATACACCCCGCACGCCACGAAGGGGAAGCTCTTCGAGACCTCGGGCCACCTGGACTGGTACGCCGACGGCATGTACCCGCCCATGCAGCTCGACGAGGGCGTGGACTACTACCTCAAGCCCATGAACTGCCCGATGCACAACCTGATCTTCGATGCGCGCGGGCGTTCCTACCGTGAACTGCCGCTGCGTCTCTTCGAGTTCGGCACGGTGTACCGGTACGAGAAGTCCGGCGTCGTGCACGGTCTGACCCGTGCCCGCGGCTTCACCCAGGACGACGCGCACATCTACTGCACCAAGGAGCAGATGGCGGACGAGCTCGACAAGACGCTCACCTTCGTCCTGAACCTGCTGCGCGACTACGGCCTGACCGACTTCTACCTGGAGCTGTCCACCAAGGACCCGGAGAAGTTCGTCGGCTCGGACGAGATCTGGGAAGAGGCCACCGCGACGCTGCAGCAGGTCGCCGAGAAGCAGGGCCTCCCGCTGGTCCCCGACCCGGGCGGCGCCGCCTTCTACGGCCCGAAGATCTCCGTGCAGTGCAAGGACGCCATCGGCCGCACCTGGCAGATGTCGACCGTGCAGCTGGACTTCAACCTGCCGGAGCGCTTCAACCTGGAGTACACCTCGCCGGACGGCTCCAAGCAGCGTCCCGTGATGATCCACCGCGCGCTCTTCGGGTCGATCGAGCGGTTCTTCGCGGTGCTCCTTGAGCACTACGCGGGTGCGATGCCGCCGTGGCTCGCCCCGGTGCAGGCGGTGGGCATCCCCGTCGGGGACGCGCACATCCCCTACCTCCAGGAGTTCGCGGCCGAGGCCAAGAAGAAGGGCCTGCGGGTCGAGGTGGACGCCTCCTCCGACCGCATGCAGAAGAAGATCAGGACGCAGCAGAAGCTGAAGGTCCCCTTCATGATCATCGTCGGTGACGACGACATGAACGCGGGCACGATCTCCTTCCGCTACCGCGACGGCTCGCAGGAGAACGGCATTCCGCGCGACCAGGCGCTCGCCAAGCTCCTCGACGTGGTGGAGAGCCGCGTACAGGTGTGACGTGTGGTGGGAGGCCCCCGGGACGTTCAGCGTCCCTGGGGCCTCTCCTCGTCCTCCCGCGCGAACACCTGAAGCAGCCACGACGAGAACGACCCCGTCACTGCCCCGAGCAGCGCGAGACCGCAGAGCATCAGGCCCACCGCGATCAGGCGCCCCAGCGGCGTCACGGGCGTCACGTCGCCGTAGCCCACCGTCGCGAGCGTGGCCGATGTCCACCACACCGCGTCCCCGAACGTACGGATCGTCGCGCCCGGAGCCGTGTGCTCGTGCTGGTAGACGGCCAGCGCCCCGGTGAAGCCGATGAGCAGCGCCGAGAGGCCGGCGTACGTGACCACGCGCGCGTGCAGCGCCAGGCGCGGGTGGCCGTGCCTGCGCTGGACGGCCTCGTAGACGTGCACGACGCGCAGCGGCCGCAGCAGGGGCAGGACGAGGACGAGGGTGTCCAGCCAGTGGGTGCGTACGAAGCGCGAACCCCGCCCGCTCAGCCGCCATCGCACCGCGTAGTCCACGGCGAACGCGGCCCAGGCGGCGAAGAGGAGCGCCAGGCAGACGTCGCGCCATGCCCCCGGCGGCCCGGGGGCAAGGACCAGTACCGCGTACGAGGTCAGGTAGAGCAGTGAGGCCGCTGCGAGCGGTGCCTCCGTGCGGTTCTCCCAGCGTGTCTGACGGCTGTCATCGGTCATCGGCCAAGCTTCGCCGGGCCGCGGTCGGCGGGCGCCCCGCCGACACGCCGCGAAGGGGTCAAGTCATATGCTGCACTGCATGACGAGTGAGCCGGAGCAGCAGATCGGAGTGGGGACGCAGGACGCGTTCCAGCGCCTGTGGACGCCCCACCGGATGGCGTACATCCAGGGCGAGAACAAGCCGAGCGGTCCGGGCGCCGACGACGGCTGTCCCTTCTGCTCCATCCCGGCCAAATCCGACGAGGACGGTCTGATCATCGCGCGCGGCGAGCAGGTGTACGCGGTGCTGAACCTCTACCCGTACAACGGCGGGCACTTGATGGTCGTGCCCTACCGCCACGTCGCCGACTACACGGAACTGACCGCCCCGGAGACGGCCGAGCTCGGCGAGCTCACCAAGCAGGCCATGACGGCGCTGCGGACCGCGTCCGGCGCGCACGGCTTCAACATCGGCATGAACCAGGGCACGGTCGCGGGCGCCGGCATCGCCGCGCATCTGCACCAGCACATCGTGCCCCGCTGGGGCGGGGACACGAACTTCATGCCGGTCGTCGGCCACACGAAGATCCTCCCCCAGCTGCTCGCGGACACCCGCGAGATGCTGGCCGACGCCTGGCCCGCCGCCCTCTGACGCGCCTCACGCGTCGTACACGTCCGCCTTCCTCGGCATCGGGTCCTGGACCGCGCCGCTGAGGAAGCCGGAGCGCGTACCGAACTTCTCCGTGTCGACGCCGTTCTCCTGGAGGACCTTGATGGCCGCCGAGTGCACCACGCGGAGCACCGGGGTGGCCGCGCGCAGCGCGTCGTCGGCCATGAAGCGGTGCCGCCACGGCTTGTCCGCCCAGGCGTGCCGCAGGCCGAAGGGCTCGGGCAGGACCAGCTTGCCGCCGAGGTAGTCCAAAATCGGCGGATACCAGATGAAGGGGGCGCGCAGGGCGAGGCGTACGACCTCGTCGGCGTCGACCAGCGGCAGCTTGCGCTCCGTGGTCTCCCAGAACTTGATCGGCTTGGCGACCTTCTTGACCTTGGGGTCGGGCTTGCTGGTGAACAGCGAGTGGACCGGGCCGAGCGCGTGGCCGGTGACCTCGATGCGCAGGGTCTCGTGCAGGACGGTCACCGTGATCAGCATCGTGATGACCAACTGGCCGTCCCAGAGCGTGAACTGGCATCCGAGGTAGTGCCGGTCGCCGCCGCCGAACTGCTGCTCGTTGCAGATCCGCTGTATCTCGTGGCCCCGGACCTGGAAGGCCTCGACCTCTGTGCCGCCGGGGCGGGAGACCGCCTTCGCGTTCTCTCCGATGGGGGAGACGATCCAGTGCTTTATCGACGGGGTGGGGAAGCCGCCGGTGTGCAGCGGGCCGCGTTCGAGGAGGCGCAGCTGGTCGTGCACGGACCGTATGACGTCCCAGCTGCGGAACGGGTGGATCTCCGTGCCCTCCTTGGCGGAGACCAGCTCCTCGGCGAGCTGCCAGCTGCCCCAGCGCGTGCCCATGCCCAGTATTCCCTTGGGCCCCGCGTAGAAGACCGAGTTGCTCTGCTGCTCGGCCGAGAGGCGGGCAAGGCCCTGTCGGAGCTGCTCGGCGGCCGTCTCGCCCGGGCTGCCCGGCACCGCCTCGGGGATCTTGGCGCCGATGCCGCCGCCGGCGAGCAGGCTCGCCCAGCGGTCGCGCAGATCCCTGGCAGTGCGCTCGGCGATCAGCTTGGCCCAGAACCAGCCCGCCACGGGGACGACGATCGCCGCGCGGATGTACCAGCCGAGGAGACCGCCGATCGGCAGCTTGATGAGAAAGATCACGGCGAGGACACCCACGGCGACCAGGACGGCCGTCGCGATCGCGCTCGCGCGCTTGTTGTCCCGCTTCACGACGGCCTGCTTGATCGAGAACAGCAGCAGCCAGACGAGCAGTCCGGGCAGGAAAAGCAGCCCGCACAGCACCATCACGACGGTGAGCCAGCGGTCGCGGTCCTTGCGGATGTTGTTCGCCGCGAGGCAGTGCTCGACGATCGACTGCGGCTCCATGCCGAAGGACTGGATGAGCGGCTTGCGGGCACCGCCCAGCATCCGCACCTGCACGGCCCGCGCGAACGCCTCGCCCAGATTCGGCGCGAACAGCGAGAACAGGCCTTCCTTCACCTCGGACTTGTGCCACTCGTTGTTGGCGTCGAGGATCTTCGTCGCCTTGTCATCGCGGTACGCGGCCGACGCGAGGGCGTGCGTCGCCGCCGTCTGTCCTGCGGCCCCGGACAGCGGGACCTGGGCCCCGGGCCTGAAGTCGAATACGTCGTCCGCCACTGCCGCCCCCATCGCCGCAATATCTTCGCTGCTGCGGCTTTTCCCGACTTCCGTGCCTGGCACACCTGTTGATCAGGTCATCAGCGTATCGGTGCGCACCGACATCCGGCAGGGCGCATCCGTGCGCCCTGCCGGACACCCTCAACTAGGAGACGTCCTGGGCCTGTTCACGAATCCTCTCGGAGAGCTGGGGCGGCATGGGTTCGTGGCGTGCGTAGCTGCGGCTGAAGCGCGCGGTGCCCTGCGAGAGGGACCTCAGGTCCACGGCGTAACGCCCGATCTCGATCTCCGGCACCTCGGCCCGCACGAGCGTGCGCCCGCCGGGCGCCTGCTCAGTGCCGACCACCCGGCCGCGGCGCCCCGAGAAGTCGCTCATCACCGAGCCCACATGGTCGTCGCCGACCAGGACCCGCACCTCGGCCACCGGCTCCAGGAGGTGGATCCGGGCGTCGGCCGCGGCCTCGCGCAGGGCGAGCGCGCCCGCCGTCTGGAACGCGGCGTCCGAGGAGTCCACCGAGTGCGCCTTGCCGTCGAGCAGCGTGATGCGTATGTCGATGAGGGGGTAGCCGGCGGCCACCCCCTTCGCAGCCTGCGCGCGCACGCCCTTCTCGACGGACGGGATGAACTGCCGGGGCACGGCGCCGCCCACGACCTTGTCGACGAACTCGATGCCGCTGCCTCCCGGCAGCGGTTCGACCTCGATCTCGCAGATCGCGTACTGGCCGTGGCCGCCGGACTGCTTCACATGACGGCCGCGGCCCGCCGCCTTGGCGGCGAACGTCTCCCGGAGGGAGACCTTGTGGGCCACGACGTCGACCTGGACGCCGTAGCGGCTGCGCAGCCGCTCCAGGGCGACGCCGGCATGGGCCTCGCCCAGGCACCACAGCACCACCTGGTGGGTGTCCTGGTTCTGTTCCAGGCGCATCGTCGGGTCCTCGGCGACCAGACGGGAAAGACCCTGGGAGAGCTTGTCCTCGTCCGCCTTGCTGTGCGCCTGGATGGCGAGCGGCAGGAGCGGGTCGGGCATGTCCCAGGGCTCCATCAGGAGCGGGTCGTCCTTGGCCGAGAGGGTATCGCCCGTCTCGGCGCGGTTCAGCTTGGCGACGCAGGCCAGATCGCCCGCGATGCAACTGCTGAGCGGACGCTGGTGCTTGCCGAAGGGAGAGGAGAGTGCGCCGACACGCTCGTCGACGTCGTGATCCTCGTGGCCGCGGTCGGCCAGGCCGTGGCCCGAGACATGCACCGTCTCGTCGGGACGCAGGGTGCCGGAGAAGACGCGTACGAGCGAGACGCGACCCACGTAGGGATCGGACGCGGTCTTCACGACCTCGGCTACCAGCGGTCCCGCCGGGTCGCAGGTGAGCGCCGGCCGCGCCTTGCCGCCGGGGGTGGTGACGGCGGGCGCCGGGTGCTCCAGGGGGGTGGGGAAGCCGCCCGTGATCAGCTCCAGGAGCTCCACCGTGCCGATGCCCTGGCGGGCGCCATCGGCCGCGGGGGCGGCAGCGAGCACGGGGTGGAAGATGCCGCGCGCCACGGCCCGCTCCAGATCCTCCACCAGGGTCTTGAAGTCGAGCTCCTCGCCGCTGAGATAGCGGTCCATCAGGGACTCGTCCTCGCTCTCGGCGATGATCCCCTCGATCAGTTTGTCGCGTGCGTCCTCGATGAGCGGGAGCTGGTCATCGCCCGGTTCGGACTCCTTCCGTTCGCCGGACGCGTAGTCGAAGATCCGCTGCGAGAGCAGCCCGATCAGGCCGGTCACCGGTGCGTGCCCGTCCGGGCCCTCGGCGCCGTGCAGCGGGAGATACAGCGGCAGTACGGCGTCGGGGTCGTCCGCGCCGAACGCCTCGACGCAGGTGCGGGTCATCGCGGCGAAGTCCGCGCGGGCCGACTCCAGGTGCGTGACCACGATGGCCCGCGGCATGCCGACCGCCGCGCACTCCTCCCACACCATCCGGGTCGCACCGGTGATGCCTTCGACGCCCTCGGCCGCCGAAACGACGAAAAGGGCCGCGTCCGCCGCGCGCAGACCGGCCCTCAGCTCCCCGACGAAATCGGCGTACCCGGGGGTGTCCAGGAGATTGATCTTGTAGCCGCCCCATTCGACGGGGACGAGGGACAGCTGTACGGAGCGCTGTTGCCGGTGTTCGATGTCGTCGTAGTCGGAGACGGCGGTGCCGTCCTCCACGCGGCCCGCCCGGTTGAGAGCCCCCGCGGTCAGCGCGAGGGCCTCCACCAGAGTCGTCTTGCCCGATCCGCTGTGGCCGACCAGCACCACATTCCGTACGGACGCGGGGTGGTCGGCCGCTGTAGCCCTGCCGGCGGCTCCGGGGTGTGCGTTCGCCTTGTCGCCCATGCCTTGGCCTCCCGGTCACGTGCACGGTGAGGAGGCACAGCCCCCTCGGGGATGCTGGCTGCTCGCGGACACGCGGGGGCCGCGTGCGGGTCGGTCCGGCGACGCCCGCGGTGCTTTCGAGCTTTCCACTCGGGTCACTGTGCGTCCATACGTCGTACGCGATCGTGAGGGGGCGAGCCGGTCCGTCAAGGGCGTGACTACGATGGGCCAGCCGGTGGCCAACAGGGCCGCGCGGCTCACCGACCCCTCGGGAAGGCCATGCTGAACAAGTACGCGCGTGCATTCTTCACGCGTGTTCTCACACCGTTCGCCGCGTTTCTCATCCGTCGCGGCGTGAGCCCCGACGCGGTCACGTTCATCGGCACGGCCGGTGTGATGGCGGGCGCGCTGGTCTTCTTCCCCCGCGGAGAGTTCTTCTGGGGCACGATCGTCATCACGCTCTTCGTGTTCTCCGACCTCGTCGACGGGAACATGGCGCGGCAGCTGGGACGCTCCAGCCGCTGGGGTGCCTTCCTGGACTCCACGCTCGACCGGGTCGCCGACAGCGCGATCTTCGGTGGCCTCGCGCTCTGGTACGCGGGCTCCGGCGACAACAACGTCCTGTGCGCCGTCTCCATCTTCTGCCTGGCCAGCGGCCAGGTGGTCTCGTACACGAAGGCACGCGGCGAGGCGATCGGCCTGCCCGTCGCGGTCAACGGCCTGGTGGAGCGCGCCGAGCGCCTGGTGATCTCGCTGGTCGCCGCGGGCCTCGCGGGACTCCACAAGTTCGGGGTGCCCGGCATCGACATCCTGCTGCCCATCGCCCTGTGGATCGTCGCTGTCGGCAGCCTCGTCACGCTCGTGCAGCGCGTCGTGACCGTGCGCAGGGAGTCCGCGGAGGCGGACGCCGCCACGGCGGCCCCGGCAGCTCCGGCGCAGGGCAGTGAGGCCACGTCGTGAAGGACCGGCTGACCGACGCGCTCTACGGAGCGGCCTGGAGCTCGGTCAAGAAGCTCCCCGAGCCGGCGGCCGTGCGCCTTGGCCGGACCATCGCCGACGCCGTGTGGAAGCGCCGCGGCAAGGGCGTCCTGCGTCTTGAGGCCAACTACGCGCGCGTGGTGCCCGACGCGAGCCCGCAGCGCCTCGCCGAGCTGTCCAAGGCGGGCATGCGCTCGTACCTGCGTTACTGGATGGAGTCGTTCCGGCTGCCGTCGTGGAGCCGGGAGCGCATCAAGGCAGGCGTCGAGATCAAGGACCTCCACTACCTGACGGACGGCCTCGCCTCCGGCAAGGGCGTCATCATCGCCCTTCCCCACCTGGGCAATTGGGACCTGGCGGGCGCGTGGGTCACCACGAAGCTGGACACGCCGTTCACGACGGTCGCCGAGCGACTCAAGCCCGAGACGCTGTACGACCGTTTCGTCGCCTACCGCGAGGGCCTGGGCATGGAGGTCCTGCCGCACGAGGGCGGCTCCGCGTTCGGCACCCTGGCGCGGCGGCTGCGCGCGGGCGGTCTGATCTGCCTCGTCGCGGACCGGGACCTCTCCGCGTCCGGCGTCGAGGTGAAGTTCTTCGGGGACACCGCGCGGATGCCCGCGGGGCCCGCGATGCTCGCGCAGCAGACGGGGGCGCTGTTGCTGCCCGTCACCCTCTGGTTTGACGAGACGCCCGTCATGAAGGGGCGTGTTCACGCCCCCGTCGATGTCCCCGAGACAGGTACCCGCGCGGAGAAGACGTCTGTCATGACGCAGGCGCTGGCAGACGCCTTCGCCACGGGTATCGCCGACCATCCGGAGGACTGGCACATGCTGCAGCGCTTGTGGCTCGCTGATCTCGACCCCGCGAAGGGGCCCGCCGACGGCTCCGGGCACCTCGCCGAGGGGACCGCCCCGTGAGGATCGGCATCGTCTGCCCCTACTCGTGGGACGTGCCGGGCGGCGTCCAGTTCCACATCCGCGACCTCGCGGAGCACCTGATCCGCCTCGGGCACGAGGTGTCCGTCCTGGCCCCGGCGGACGACGAGACCCCCCTTCCGCCGTACGTCGTGTCGGCGGGCCGCGCCGTTCCCGTGCCGTACAACGGCTCGGTGGCCCGGCTCAACTTCGGGTTCCTCTCGGCCGCCCGGGTGCGCCGCTGGCTGCACGACGGCACGTTCGACGTCATCCACATCCACGAGCCGACATCGCCCTCACTCGGACTGCTCACGTGCTGGGCGGCACAGGGCCCGATCGTCGCGACGTTCCACACGTCCAACCCGCGCTCGCGGGCCATGATCGCGGCGTATCCGATCCTGCAGCCCGCCCTGGAGAAGATCAGCGCGCGCATCGCGGTGAGCGAGTACGCGCGCCGCACGCTCGTCGAGCACCTGGGCGGCGACGCGGTCGTCATCCCGAACGGCGTGGACGTCGACTTCTTCGCCAAGGTCGAGCCGAAGGTGGAATGGCAGGGCGGGACGCTCGGTTTCATCGGCCGCATCGACGAGCCGCGCAAGGGCCTTCCGGTGCTGATGAAGGCGCTGCCGAAGATCCTCGCCGAGCGCCCCGACACCCGGCTGCTCGTCGCGGGCCGCGGCGACGAACACGAGGCCGTCTCCTCGCTGCCCGTCGAGATGCGCGAGCGCGTGGAGTTCCTCGGCATGGTCAGCGACGAGGACAAGGCACGGCTGCTGGCCAGCGTCGACGTGTACGTCGCTCCCAACACCGGGGGCGAGAGCTTCGGGATCATCCTCGTCGAGGCGCTGTCGGCGGGCGCACCCGTACTCGCCAGCGATCTGGACGCCTTCGCGCAGGTCCTCGACCAGGGCGCCGCGGGCGACCTGTTCACCAACGAGGACGCGGACTCGCTGGCCGCCGCCGCCCTGCGGCTCCTCGGCGACCCCGAGCGCCGCGACGAGCTGCGCGAGCGCGGCAGCAAGCACGTGCGCCGCTTCGACTGGTCGACGGTGGGCGCCGACATCCTCTCGGTGTACGAGACGGTGGCGGACGGAGCGGCCGCCGTGGCCGCCGATGAACGTTCAGGTCTCCGGGCGCGGTTCGGGCTCGCACGGGACTGACCGGGGCTGAGGGACTGACCGCCGCAGGCCCCGGGAGCCCGGCGGTCATGCGGGCGCGGCGGCTCGACTAGCCTCGGACCGGTGACCTCGACACTGATCTGGATCGCGGTAGCCCTCCTCGCGATCGGCCTCTACCTGAGCTGGACCGCGGGCCGGCTCGACCGGCTGCACGCCCGCATCGACGCGGCCCGCGCCGCCCTCGACGCACAGCTGCTCCGCCGCGCCTCGGTCGCCCAGGAGTTGGCCACATCGGGGGTGCTCGACCCGGCGGCCTCCATCGTGCTCTACGAAGCGGCGCACGCGGCCCGGCAGGCCGAGGAGGAGCACCGGGAGGTCGCCGAGAGCGAGCTCAGCCAGGCGCTGCGCGCGATCTTCGGCGAGGCACAGCAGGTGGAGGCGGTGCGCGAGGCTCCCGGCGGTGACGAGGCGGCGACCGAGCTCGCGGCGGCCGTGCGCCGGGTGCCGATGGCCCGGCGCTTCCACAATGACGCGGTACGCGCGGCTCGCGCCCTGCGCAGGCACCGCACGGTCCGCTGGTTCCGCCTCGCGGGGTACGCGCCGTTCCCGATGGCCTTCGAGATGGACGACGAGCCGCCGGTCGCGCTGGCCGACCGCGCGACTTCGTAGACCCCTGACACGTCCCTGACCAGGAGCGTCCGGGAAAAACGAGCCACCGGTCATCCATTGGCCCTTGCTGTGGACTGGTGGCCGGGAGTTTCCTCGTAGACGCAGTAACCCGTCTTCAGCGAGCGAGGTCAACTCCGTGTCCAGCACCCTCCCCAGCAGCAACCAGTCGCCCGAGACCGGCACCGCGCGCGTCAAGCGCGGCATGGCCGAGCAGCTCAAGGGCGGCGTCATCATGGACGTCGTCAACGCCGAGCAGGCGAAGATAGCCGAGGACGCGGGCGCGGTCGCCGTCATGGCGCTGGAGCGGGTCCCCGCCGACATCCGCAAGGACGGCGGCGTCGCCCGGATGTCCGACCCGAACATGATCGAAGAGATCATCGAGGCCGTCTCCATCCCGGTCATGGCCAAGTCCCGCATCGGCCACTTCGTCGAGGCCCAGGTCCTGCAGTCCCTCGGCGTCGACTACATCGACGAGTCCGAGGTCCTGACCCCGGCCGACGAGGTCAACCACAGCGACAAGTTCGCCTTCACGACCCCGTTCGTCTGTGGCGCCACCAACCTGGGCGAGGCCCTGCGCCGCATCGCCGAGGGCGCGGCCATGATCCGCTCCAAGGGCGAGGCCGGCACCGGCAACGTCGTCGAGGCCGTGCGTCACCTGCGCCAGATCAAGAACGAGATCGCCAGGCTGCGCGGCTTCGACAACAACGAGCTGTACGCCGCCGCCAAGGACCTGCGCGCCCCGTACGAGCTGGTCAAGGAGGTCTCCGAGCTGGGCAAGCTGCCGGTGGTCCTCTTCTCGGCCGGTGGCGTCGCCACCCCCGCCGACGCCGCCCTGATGCGTCAGCTCGGCGCCGAGGGCGTCTTCGTCGGTTCCGGCATCTTCAAATCGGGCGACCCGGCCGCGCGCGCCGCCGCCATCGTGAAGGCCACCACCTTCTACGACGACCCCAAGATCATCGCGGACGCGTCGCGCAACCTCGGCGAGGCCATGGTCGGCATCAACTGCGACACCCTCCCCGAGGCCGAGCGCTACGCGAACCGTGGCTGGTAAGGCACTACGTAGATGACTGACACCCCTGTAGTCGGCGTCCTGGCTCTCCAGGGCGACGTACGGGAGCACTTGATCGCCCTGGCCTCGGCGGACGCCGTGGCCAGGCCGGTCAGGCGCCCCGAAGAGCTCGCCGAGGTGGACGGCCTGGTCATCCCCGGCGGTGAGTCCACCACCATCTCCAAACTGGCCGCCCTCTTCGGCCTGATGGAGCCCCTTCGCGCGCGCGTGAGTGAAGGCATGCCGGTCTACGGCAGCTGCGCGGGCATGATCATGCTCGCCGACAAGATCCTCGATCCGCGCTCCGAGCAGGAGACCTTCGGCGGCATCGACATGATCGTGCGCCGCAACGCCTTCGGTCGGCAGAACGAGTCCTTCGAGGCGGCCGTCGACATCGCCGGCATCGACGGCGACCCCGTGGAGGGCGTCTTCATCCGCGCCCCCTGGGTCGAGTCGGTCGGCGCGCGCGTCGAGGTGCTCGCCGAGCACGAGGGGCACATCGTCGCCGTGCGTCAGGGCAACGCGCTCGCCACGTCGTTCCATCCGGAGCTGACGGGCGACCATCGCGTGCACGAGCTGTTCGTCGGGATGGTGCGGGGGCACGCGGCGGCGGGATCCTAGTAGGATCTCTGCGTTCGTACAGTTGGGTAACGCGAAGGAGACAGGCAGATGTCCGGCCACTCTAAATGGGCTACGACGAAGCACAAGAAGGCCGTGATTGACGCCAAGCGCGGCAAGCTCTTCGCGAAGATGATCAAGAACATCGAGGTCGCGGCCCGCACGGGCGGCGCCGATGTGTCCGGTAACCCGACCCTCTTCGACGCCATCCAGAAGGCGAAGAAGAGCTCGGTCCCGAACAAGAACATCGACTCCGCGGTCAAGCGCGGCGCCGGTCTCGAAGCCGGTGGCGCCGACTACGAGACGATCATGTACGAGGGCTACGGCCCGAACGGCGTCGCGGTGCTCATCGAGTGCCTCACCGACAACCGCAACCGCGCGGCATCGGACGTACGCGTCGCGATGACCCGCAACGGCGGCTCGATGGCCGACCCGGGCTCCGTCTCGTACCTCTTCAACCGCAAGGGCGTCGTGATCGTCCCCAAGGGTGAGCTCGCCGAGGACGACGTCCTGGGCGCCGTCCTGGACGCGGGCGCCGAAGAGGTCAACGACCTGGGCGAGTCCTTCGAGGTCCTCTCCGAGGCCACCGACATGGTTGCGGTCCGCAGCGCGCTCCAGGAGGCCGGCATCGAGTACGACTCGGCCGACGCCAACTTCGTCCCGACCATGCAGGTCGAGCTGGACGAGGACGGCGCGCGGAAGATCTTCAAGCTGATCGACGCGCTCGAGGACAGCGACGACGTCCAGAACGTCTTCGCCAACTTCGACGTGAGCGACGAGGTCATGGAGAAGGTCGACGCGTAGCGCTGCCGCGAGCTGAGCGGTTTCGGCGGGCCGGATGGGACACACGTCCACCGGCCCGCCGCTGTTGTCGGTGGCAGCGGATAGCCTGGCTCGAAGTCAAAGATCGTCGCCGCGACGAGGGGAGGGGCGCGCATGCGCGTACTGGGGGTGGACCCCGGCCTGACCCGGTGCGGTGTGGGGGTCGTCGACGGAGTGGCCGGACGCCCGCTGACCATGCGCGGAGTCGGCGTCGTGCGCACGCCCGCCGACGCCGAGCTCGGCCACCGCCTGGTCGCCATCGAGCAGGGCATCGAGCAGTGGCTCGACGAACACGACCCCGAAGTCCTCGCCGTGGAGCGGGTGTTCAGCCAGCACAACGTACGGACGGTGATGGGCACCGCCCAGGCAAGCGCCGTCGCCATGCTCTGCGCGTCGCGTCGCGGCATCCCCGTCGCCCTGCACACGCCCAGCGAGGTCAAGGCCGCCGTCACCGGCAACGGCCGCGCGGACAAGGCGCAGGTCGGGACGATGGTCACCCGGCTCCTGCGGCTCGACGCACCGCCCAAGCCCGCCGACGCCGCGGACGCTCTCGCCCTCGCCATCTGCCACATCTGGCGTGCCCCCGCCCAGAGCCGACTCCAGCAGGCCGTGGCCCAGAACCGCCTCCAGCAGGCAGCCGCCCTGCACGCATCCAAGACCCCGACAGCCCGTACAGCCCGGGCAGCACAGAAAGGCCGTACCGCATGATCGCCTTCGTCAGCGGCCCCGTCGCCGCGCTCGCCCCCGATGCCGCGGTGGTCGAGGTCGGCGGTGTCGGCATGGCCATCCAGTGCACGCCGAACACGCTCTCCACCCTGCGGATCGGCCAGCAGACCAAGCTCGCCACCTCCCTTGTCGTCCGCGAGGACTCCCTGACCCTGTACGGCTTCGCGGACGACGACGAGCGCCAGACGTTCGAGCTCCTGCAGACCGCGAGCGGCGTCGGACCGCGCCTCGCGCAGGCCATGCTCGCCGTGCACAGCCCGGACGCCCTGCGCCGCGCGGTCGCCACCGGCGACGAGAAGGCGCTCACCGCGGTGCCTGGCATCGGCAAGAAGGGCGCCCAGAAGTTGCTCCTGGAGTACAAGGACCGTCTCGGCGAGCCCCTCGGCACGGGCGGCCCCGCGATCGGCACCCCCGTCACCTCCGGCTGGAGCGATCAGCTGCACGCGGCGCTCATCGGGCTCGGGTACGCGACGCGGGAGGCCGACGAAGCCGTCGCCGCCGTCACCCCGCAGGCCGAGGCGTCCGAGAAGCCGCAGGTGGGCCAGCTCCTCAAGGCCGCGCTGCAGACGCTGAACCGCACCCGTTAGCCGAAGCGCACCCGCTAGCTCCTGACCACCGGAAAACACCGCTGATCACCAGAACCACATCGCGAGGCGAGCTCATGAACTGGGACGAGACGACCGACGACACGACCGCCCCCGCCGGCGCGGCCGAGCGGCTCGTCGGTGCGTCCGCCGACGGCGAGGACCAGGCGGTCGAGGCCGCCCTCCGCCCCAAGGACCTGGGTGAGTTCATCGGTCAGGAGAAGGTCCGCGAGCAGCTCGACCTCGTCCTGCGCGCGGCCCGCGCGCGGGGCGCCACCGCCGACCACGTCCTGCTCTCCGGCGCCCCCGGCCTCGGCAAGACCACCCTCTCGATGATCATCGCGGCCGAGATGGGCGCCCCGATCCGCATCACCAGCGGCCCCGCGATCCAGCACGCGGGCGATCTGGCCGCGATCCTCTCCTCCCTCCAGGAGGGAGAGGTGCTCTTCCTCGACGAGATCCACCGGATGTCCCGGCCCGCCGAGGAAATGCTCTACATGGCGATGGAGGACTTCCGCGTCGACGTCATCGTCGGCAAGGGCCCCGGCGCCACCGCCATCCCGCTGGAGCTGCCGCCGTTCACCCTGGTCGGCGCCACCACCAGGGCGGGCCTGCTGCCGCCGCCGCTGCGCGACCGCTTCGGCTTCACCGCGCACATGGAGTTCTACGAACCGTCCGAGCTGGAGCGCGTGATCCACCGCTCCGCGCACCTCCTGGACGTGGAGATCGACCCCGCGGGCGCCGCCGAGATCGCGGGACGCTCGCGCGGCACGCCCCGTATCGCCAACCGTCTGCTGCGCCGCGTGCGGGACTACGCGCAGGTCAAGGCCGACGGCGTGATCAACAGGGACATCGCGGGCGCCGCCCTCAAGGTCTATGAAGTCGACGACCGGGGCCTCGACCGCCTGGACCGAGCCGTCCTGGAGGCCCTGCTCAAGCTCTTCGGCGGCGGGCCCGTCGGCCTGTCGACGCTCGCGGTCGCCGTGGGGGAGGAGCGCGAGACGGTCGAGGAGGTCGCCGAGCCCTTCCTGGTACGGGAGGGACTGCTCGCGCGCACCCCTCGCGGCCGGGTCGGGACGCCCGCGGCATGGGCGCATCTCGGCCTTGTTCCGCCGCGGCAGGCGGGCGGAATCGGACAAGGGGACCTGTTCGGGGCGTGACGGCGCGCGTACTCGCACGGTCAGGAACTGCGGTGCCATGCTGAGCGTTGTTCGTTAGGCGCGGACTCGCTTAGACTCCGCCGATGCCGCCCTTGTGGGCGGCGTGCCCACCCCCGCCCATCAGGCCGCTTACCTGCGCGGTCATGCGAAGGAAACTCCGTCCCGTGAATATCGTGACCCTCCTCCCCTTCATCGTGCTCATCGGGGCCATGTTCCTGATGACGCGCTCCGCCAAGAAGAAGCAGCAGGCGGCCGCGCAGATGCGCAATGAGATGCAGCCCGGCACCGGCATCCGCACGATCGGCGGCATGTACGCCACCGTCAAGGAGGTTCACGACGACGCCGTCCTCCTTGAGGTGGCTCCTGGCGTGCACGCGTTCTACGCGAAGAACTCCGTGGGCGCCGTCCTCGAGGATGACGAGTACAACCGCATCATCCACGGCACGAGTGCCGTGAAGTCGGACGACCCCGTCGTTCCGGACGACGCCTCCTCCCTGACCGAGACCGACGAGCCCGCCGCCGACGCTTCCGACGACTCGCCCATCGACCTCGGCAAGAAGGACGCGGACAGCGCCCCCAAGGCCGACGACGCCGAGCCGAAGAAGACCGACGGCGAGTCCGACGCGAAGTAGCCACCACCGGGGCCCGTGGAGCGCGCCGCTCGCGCTGCCACGGCCCTCGCAGTGCGTGGGTTTCGTGACGGGTCTCGACACCATTTCATGGCCGCCCGACCTGGGAACTCCCCGCTCCGTGCGGGGCAGATCACCGGACGCCGGGGCGGTTGGACAGGGAGAACGAGAAGGTGGCAGCACCTAAGAAGGGCCGAAGGCAGAGCGCCCCGGGCAAGCCGGGACGCTCTTTGGTCTTCATCCTGATCGCCCTCGTGGCGCTCACCGGGGGAATGTTCCTCTCCGGGAACACCACGCCCCGCCTCGGCATCGACCTCGCCGGCGGTACGAGCATCACGCTCCAGGCGAAGAACGAGCCCGGCCAGAAGAACGCGATCAACCCGACCAACATGAACACCGCGGTCAGCATCATCAACAACCGCGTCAATGGTCTGGGTGTGTCCGAGGCCGAGGTGCAGACCCAGGGCGAAGACAACATCATCGTCAACATCCCCAAGGGCACGAACGAGAAGCAGGCACGCGAGCAGGTCGGTACGACCGCTCAGCTCTACTTCCGTCCCGTCCTGACGGTGGCCGCCGGTGAGCCCACCCCCGAGCCGTCCGCCAGCTCGTCCGGCAAGGACAAGGACAAGGGCAAGGACACGCCCAAGGCGACGGACAAGGGCGACGACAAGGCGTCCTCGACGCCGACCGCCACCGGCTCGCCCAGCCCTCAGGGCCGCGCCGTCACCGACGGCCTGAAGGCCGACCCGACGCCGACCCCGAAGGACTCGGACAAGGGCAGCGGCAAGGACAAGGGGGCGCCGACCCCCACCCCGTCCGCCGACCCGGCCACCGCGGCGCTGCAGAAGAAGTTCACCGCGCTCGACTGCACGGACAAGGCTCAGCGCGGCAAGGTCGGCGACGGCGTCAAGGCGTCCGAGCAGACCGTGGCCTGTGGCAAGAACAACGCGGGGCAGTGGGAGAAGTACGTTCTCGGCCCGGCCGAGCTGAACGGCAAGGACGTCGACGACGCCAAGGCCACCATCAACCAGCAGAGCGGCGCCTGGGTCGTCAACATGGAGTTCACGGGCGGCGGCTCGAAGAAGTTCTCCAAGACCACCAGCAAGCTCTCGCAGCAGCAGCCCCCGATGAACCAGTTCGCCATCGTCCTCGACGGCGAGGTGGCCTCGGCCCCCAGCGTCAACACGACGCTGAACTCGAACGCGGAGATCTCCGGCAGCTTCACCCAGGAGTCGGCCCAGGACCTCGCCAACATCCTGTCGTACGGCGCGCTGCCGCTGACCTTCCACGAGCAGAGCGTCACCACGGTGAGCCCGGCACTCGGCGGCGAGCAGCTGCACGCCGGTCTGATCGCCGGCGCCATCGGTCTCGCGCTCGTCATCATCTACCTGGTGGTCTACTACCGCGGCCTCTCGCTGATCGCCATCGCGAGCCTCCTGGTCTCGGCAGCCCTGACGTACACCCTGATGACGCTGCTCGGCCCGGCCATCTCCTTCACCCTGAACCTGCCCGCGGTGTGTGGTGCGATCGTTGCGATCGGTATCACCGCGGACTCGTTCATCGTGTTCTTCGAACGCGTCAGGGACGAGGTCAGAGAGGGACGCACGCTGCGGCCCGCCGTGGAGCGTGCCTGGCCGCGTGCCCGGCGCACCATCCTGGTCTCCGACTTCGTGTCGTTCCTCGCGGCCGCGGTGCTCTTCATCGTGACGGTCGGCAAGGTCCAGGGCTTCGCGTTCACGCTCGGCCTGACCACGCTGCTCGACGTCGTCGTGGTGTTCTTCTTCACCAAGCCGCTGATGACCCTCATGGCGCGCAAGCCGTTCTTCGCGAACGGCCACAAGTGGTCCGGTCTCGACCCGAAGCGCCTCGGCGCCAAGCCGCCGCTGCGCCGCACCCGCCGCGCCACTGGTTCTTCCGCTGGCCCTGTCGACCCGAAGGAGGCGTGAGATGTCGAAGCTCGGCAATCTCGGCGCCAGGCTCTACCGCGGTGAGGTCGGCTACGACTTCGTCGGCAAGCGCAAGATCTGGTACGGCCTCTCGATCCTGATCACCATCACGGCCATCGTCGGCCTCGCGGTGCGCGGCCTGAACATGGGCATCGAGTTCGAGGGCGGTGCCGTCTTCACCACCCCGAAGACCAGCGTCTCGGTCGCGCAGGCCGAAAGGTACGCGGAAGAGGCCTCCGGCCACGACGCCGTCGTCCAGGAGCTCGGCTCGGGCGGTCTGCGCATCCAGGTCGCCGGCGTGGACACCGCCAAGTCCGACCAGATCAAGGCGGATCTGGCCAAGGACATGGACCTGAAGACCGACACCATCAACGCCGATCTCGTGGGCCCCAGTTGGGGTGAGCAGATCAGCAAGAAGGCCTGGACGGGCCTGATCATCTTCATGGTCCTCGTGGTGATCTACCTGGCGATCGCCTTCGAGTGGCGCATGGCCCTCGCCGCGCTGATCGCCCTGATCCACGACATCACGATCACCGTCGGTGTGTACGCCCTGGTGGGCTTCGAGGTCACCCAGGGCACGATCATCGGCCTGCTGACGATCCTCGGCTATTCGCTGTACGACACGGTGGTGGTCTTCGACAGCTTGAAGGAGCAGTCGAAGGACCTCACCAAGCAGACCCGGTGGACCTACAGCGAGGTCGCCAACCGCAGCATCAACAGCACCCTGGTGCGCTCGATCAACACCACGGTCGTCGCGCTCCTGCCGGTCGCCGGACTGCTCTTCATCGGCGGCGGCTTCCTCGGCGCGGGCATGCTGAACGACATCTCGCTGTCGCTGTTCGTCGGCCTCGCGGCCGGTGCGTACTCCTCGATCTTCATCGCCACGCCGCTCGTCGCCGATCTCAAGGAGACCGAGCCGCAGATGAAGGCGCTCAAGAAGCGCATCCTCGCCAAGCGAGCCGCCGCGGCGGCCAAGGGCGAGTCCGTGGAGGTGGAGAACTCCGCTCGGGACGAGGGTGACGAGCCGCAGGACGACCTGCCGGAGGACGCCGCCCCCGCGGGCGTCGTCGGCCCGCGCACGCAGCCTGCCTCGCGTGGCCGAGGCCGCGGCCGTCCCTCCGGGAAGCGCCGATGACCGAGCTCGCCGGAACGCCGGAGCTGCTGCTCAGCCGCATCCGGGACGTTCCCGATTACCCCGAGCCCGGGGTGATGTTCAAGGACATCACGCCGCTTCTCGCGGACCCGGAGGCCTTCGCCGCACTGACCGAGGCCCTCGCGGGCCTCGCGGTGCGGCACGGCGCCACGAAGATCGTCGGCCTGGAGGCCCGCGGCTTCATCCTGGGCGCCCCGGTCGCCCTGCGCGCGGGGCTCGGCTTCATCCCCGTACGGAAGGCGGGCAAGCTCCCCGGAGCGACGCTCAGCCAGCGTTACGACCTGGAGTACGGCAGCGCCGAGATCGAGGTGCACGCCGAGGACCTCGCCGCCGACGACCGCGTCATGGTCATCGACGACGTCCTGGCGACCGGCGGCACCGCCGAGGCGTCCCTGCGGCTCATCCGCCGTGCGGGCGCTCAGGTCGCCGGTGTGGCCGTCCTGATGGAGCTCGGTTTCCTCGGGGGCCGCGCCAAACTGGAGACGGCCTTGGAGGGCGCCCCGCTGGAGGCCCTCCTCACCGTCTGAGGCGGCTGAGCGGCCACCA
Organism: Streptomyces sp. NPDC033180; assembly: GCF_055577645.1. Taxonomy (NCBI): domain Bacteria; kingdom Bacillati; phylum Actinomycetota; class Actinomycetes; order Kitasatosporales; family Streptomycetaceae; genus Streptomyces; species Streptomyces sp. NPDC033180. The sequence goes on from NZ_JBVIPU010000004.1 coordinate 395,930, forward strand.
CGCACGCCCTGAGGCGGGCCCGGAGGAATCCGGCGCCCGCCTCAGGCGTTTCTCTCGTAGAAGGGCGTCTCACGAGCTGAGGGAGAGCCAAAGGTCGAGGATCGATACCATGGGCTCTTCGGGGCCTGACCGGGGGACCCGGATCGCGCACAGGGAGCGCCTCTTGCCAGACGATTCCAAGGCACCCACCGCCGCCAAGGCCGAAGAGGCCAAGCGCGCGGCGGCGCACGCTGCCACGCCCGCGAAGAACGCGACACCCGCGAGGCAGCAGGAGAGCACGCCCCCCAGCGCCCCCGGCGGCAAGTCCGCACCGAGTACACCTGGCGACAGCGCCCAGCGTGACAAGCCGGCCGCCGAAGCCCGCCCCAAGCCCCCCACCGAGGCCCGGGCAGGCAGCACGACGCCCACGCCACGCCCCACCGCGGCCAGGAACGAGCGCTCCGGCTCCTCCAACCGCGTACGCGCCCGTCTGGCCCGCCTCGGCGTCCAGCGCTCCAACCCGTACAACCCGGTCCTGGAGCCGCTGCTGCGGATAGTGCGCAGCAACGACCCCAAGATCGAGACGGCCACGCTGCGGCAGATCGAGAAGGCGTACCAGGTCGCCGAGCGCTGGCACCGCGGCCAGAAGCGCAAGAGCGGCGACCCGTACATCACGCACCCCCTCGCCGTGACGACGATCCTTGCCGAGCTGGGCATGGACCCGGCCACCCTGATGGCGGGCCTCCTGCACGACACGGTCGAGGACACCGAGTACGGCCTCGACACCCTCAAGCGCGACTTCGGCGACCAGGTCGCCCTCCTCGTCGACGGCGTCACCAAGCTCGACAAGGTCAAGTTCGGCGAGGCGGCGCAGGCCGAGACCGTGCGCAAGATGGTCGTCGCCATGGCCAAGGACCCCCGCGTCCTGGTCATCAAGCTCGCCGACCGCCTGCACAACATGCGCACGATGCGGTATCTCAAGCGCGAGAAGCAGGAGAAGAAGGCCCGCGAGACGCTGGAGATCTACGCGCCCCTGGCCCACCGCCTGGGCATGAACACCATCAAGTGGGAGCTGGAGGACCTCGCCTTCGCGATCCTCTACCCCAAGATGTACGACGAGATCGTGCGCCTGGTCGCCGAGCGCGCACCCAAGCGCGACGAGTACCTCGCCATAGTGACCGACGAGGTCCAGGCCGACCTGCGCGCCGCCCGCATCAAGGCCACGGTCACCGGGCGCCCGAAGCACTACTACAGCGTCTACCAGAAGATGATCGTCCGCGGCCGTGACTTCGCGGAGATCTACGACCTGGTGGGCATCCGCGTCCTCGTCGACACGGTCCGCGACTGCTACGCCGCACTCGGCACCGTTCACGCGCGATGGAACCCGGTCCCCGGCCGGTTCAAGGACTACATCGCGATGCCGAAGTTCAACATGTACCAGTCGCTGCACACGACGGTCATCGGCCCCAACGGCAAGCCCGTCGAGCTCCAGATCCGCACGTTCGACATGCACCGCCGCGCCGAGTACGGCATCGCCGCGCACTGGAAGTACAAGCAGGAGGCCGTCGCGGGCGCCTCCAAGGTGCGCACGGACGTGCCGAAGAAGGCCGGCGGCAAGGACGACCACCTCAACGACATGGCGTGGCTGCGCCAGCTCCTGGACTGGCAGAAGGAGACCGAGGACCCGAGCGAGTTCCTGGAGTCGCTGCGCTTCGACCTGTCGCGCAACGAAGTCTTCGTCTTCACGCCGAAGGGCGACGTCATAGCGCTCCCGGCGGGCGCGACCCCGGTCGACTTCTCGTACGCGGTCCACACCGAGGTCGGCCACCGCACCATAGGGGCCCGGGTCAACGGACGGCTCGTGCCGCTCGAATCGACCCTGGACAACGGCGACTTGGTGGAGGTCTTCACCTCCAAGGCGGCCGGCGCGGGCCCGTCCCGCGACTGGCTCGGCTTCGTCAAGTCACCGCGGGCGCGCAACAAGATCCGCGGCTGGTTCTCCAAGGAGCGCCGCGACGAGGCCATCGAGCAGGGCAAGGACGCCATCGCGCGCGCCATGCGCAAGCAGAACCTGCCGATCCAGCGGATCCTGACGGGCGACTCGCTCGTGACGCTGGCGCACGAGATGCGCTACCCCGACATCTCGTCCCTCTACGCGGCGATCGGCGAAGGCCATGTCACCGCGCAGTCGGTCGTGCAGAAGCTCGTCCAGGCGCTCGGCGGCGAGGAGGCAGCCAACGAGGACATCGCCGAGAGCACGCCGCCCTCGCGCAGCCGCAGCAAGCGCCGGGCCAACGCCGACCCCGGTGTCGTCGTCAAGGGCGTCGAGGACGTGTGGGTCAAGCTGGCCCGCTGCTGTACGCCGGTTCCCGGCGACGGGATCATCGGCTTCGTCACGCGCGGCAGCGGCGTATCGGTTCACCGCAGCGACTGCGTGAACGTCGACTCGCTCTCCCGCGAGCCCGAGCGCATCCTCGAGGTCGAGTGGGCGCCCACCCAGTCCTCGGTCTTCCTGGTCGCCATCCAGGTCGAGGCGCTGGATCGGTCGCGGCTGCTCTCGGACGTCACGCGCATCCTCTCGGACCAGCACGTGAACATCCTGTCCGCGGCCGTCCAGACCTCCCGCGACCGGGTCGCCACCTCGCGCTTCACCTTCGAGATGGGCGACCCCAAGCACCTGGGCCATGTGCTCAAGGCGGTCAGGGGAGTCGAGGGTGTCTATGACGTGTACCGGGTGACGTCGGCACGCAGGCCGTAAGCCGGTCCACTACGTAGAGGGGCTCCCGTACGTCACGTACGGGAGCCCCTCTACGTAGTCAGCGAAAACTCAGCCGACTCAGCCGCCGAACTCGTGCAGACCCTTGAGGGCCTGGTCGAGCAGCGCCTGGCGACCGTCGAGCTCCCTCTGGAGCTTGTCGGCCTTGGCGTTGTTGCCCGCCGCACGCGCCTTCTCGATCTGGTCGACCAGTTTGTCGACCGCCGCCTGCAGCTGCCCCGTCAGGCCCGCGGCCCGAGCCCGCGCCTCAGGGTTCGTCCGGCGCCACTCGGCCTCCTCGGTCTCCTGCAGGGCACGCTCCACCGCGTGCATCCGGCCCTCGACCTTCGGCCGCGCGTCACGCGGGACGTGGCCGATGGCCTCCCAGCGCTCGTTGAGCGTACGGAAGGCGGCGCGCGCCGACTTGAGGTCCTTCACCGGGACGAGCTTCTCGGCCTCCTCGGCCAGCTCCTCCTTCAGCTTCAGGTTCTCCGTCTGCTCGGCGTCCCGCTCCGCGAAGACCGAGCTGCGCGCCGCGAAGAACACGTCCTGTGCGCCGCGGAAGCGGTTCCACAGGTCGTCCTCGTGCTCGCGCTGCGCGCGGCCCGCGGCCTTCCACTCGGTCATCAGGTCGCGGTAGCGCGCGGCCGTCGGACCCCAGTCGGTCGACCCGGAGAGGGCCTCGGCCTCGCCGACCAGCTTCTCCTTGGTCTTGCGGGCCTCCTCGCGCTGGGCGTCCAGCGAGGCGAAGTGGGCCTTGCGCCGCTTGGAGAAGGCCGAGCGGGCGTGCGAGAAGCGGTGCCACAGCTCGTCGTCCGACTTGCGGTCCAGGCGCGGCAGCCCCTTCCAGGTGTCCACCAGGGCGCGAAGCCGCTCACCGGCCGCCCGCCACTGCTCGCTCTGGGCGAGCTCCTCGGCCTCGACGACCAGCGCCTCCTTGGCGTGCCTCGCCTCGTCCGACTGCTTGGCCTTTTGGACCTTGCGCTCTTCACGGCGTGCGTCGACGGTCTCGACGAGCTTGTCCAGGCGCGTGCTCAGGGCGTCCAGATCGCCGACCGCGTGTGCCTCGTCCACCTGCTGGCGCAGGTGGTCGATGGCGGTCATGGCGTCCTTGGCCGACAGGTCGGTCGTCTTCACCCGGCGCTCGAGAAGTCCGATCTCGACGACCAGACCGTCGTACTTGCGCTCGAAGTAGGCGAGGGCCTCGTCAGGAGACCCCGCTTTCCACGAACCGACCTCGCGCTCGCTGCCGTCGGCCTTGCGCACGTACACGGTCCCCGTCTCGTCGACGCGGCCCCACGGGTCGCTGCTCACAGCGCCTCCTCCACATGATGCCTGCGCAGGGCCTCGGGCCCCCGGCATCGTCCACAGTTTCGTCACCGCCAAGATAGGCGACCGGCGGGGCGGCTGTCCGCATCCCGCGCGTCCGAAGTTTGCCCGCGGGCGGTCAGGATTTCGACATGGTCGCCTTGTTGATGACGACCGTCGCGTTCGGGGCGCCCTCGCCCTGCCCGGTGCTCTCACCGGCGTCGGCAATCTTCTTGAGCACCTTCATCCCGGAATCGGAAATGGTCCCGAACGGTGTGTAGTCGGGCGGCAGCTGACTGTCCTGGTAGACCAGGAAGAACTGACTGCCACCGGAGTCACGGCCCTTCTTCTCCTGGGCGTTGTACTGGTTGGCCATCGCGACCGTACCCGCCGGATACACGTTCCCCTTCAGGCTCTTGTCCTTGAGGTTCTCGTCCGGGATCGAGTAGCCGGGGCCGCCCTCGCCGGTGCCCTTCGGGTCGCCGCACTGCAGGACGTAGATGCCGCCCGAGACGAGCCGGTGGCACTTCGTGTGGTCGAGATAGCCCTTGTCCAGGAGGAAGTTGAAGGAGTTGACCGTGCGCGGAGCCTTGGCCGCCGAGAGGTCCAGGTCGATGTCGCCGCAGGTGGTGGCGAGCTTCATCGTGTAGTCGGCGGACTTGTCGATCGTGAGCTTCGGTTCCTTCTTGAAGCTGAGCGGCTTCACCTTGCCGCCCGCGGGCTTCTCGCAGGGATCCGCCTTGGTGGTGGGGTTCGCGTTCGCCGTGTTCTCCGACTTGCTGTCGTCGTCGAAGGCGCCTGCCGCGTACGACACCGCGCCACCGGCCACCACCACCGCGAGCGCCGAGGCGATCACCGCGTTGCGCATCCGCGCCCTGCGTCGCGCGGCCTCCCGGCGCTGCTGCTGCCGCAAGAACTTCTCCCGGGCGAGCTGACGCCGCCGCTGATCGTTGCTGACCACCGGGTGATCTCTCCTCTGCGTGGATGACCGCTTCTGTTAGCCCCGTACCGTATATGGGTTAGCTGTGGAATCGGGAGCGCCGGTAGGCTCTGATCTGCCGCGATCCCGCGCGGTCACCTCCGCCGGACGACGAACGAAGGACGATCGTGCTCATTGCCGGGTTTCCCGCCGGGGCCTGGGGCACCAACTGCTACTTGGTCGCCCCCGCCGCAGGCGAGGAGTGCGTGATCATCGACCCGGGCCACCAGGCCGCCGAGGGAGTCGAGGAAGCACTCAAGAAGCATCGGCTCAAGCCCGTCGCGGTCGTCCTCACCCATGGCCACATCGACCATGTCGCCTCGGTCGTCCCGGTCTGCGGCGCGCACGACGTGCCCGCGTGGATCCACCCCGACGACCGGTACATGATGAGCGACCCGGAGAAGGCCATCGGCCGTTCCCTCGGCGCGCAGCTGCTCGGCGAACTGACCGTCGGGGAGCCCTCCGACGTCAAGGAGCTGGCCGACGGAGCGCGGCTGAAGCTCGCGGGACTCGACTTCTCCGTCGCGCACGCGCCGGGGCATACGAAGGGGTCGGTGACGTTCCAGCTCCCCGAGTCCGCCGAGGTCCCCTCGGTGTTCTTCTCGGGCGACCTGCTCTTCGCCGGCTCCATCGGACGCACCGACATGCCGGGCGGATCGCAGAGCGACATGTTCGAGTCGCTGGCGCGGGTGTGCCTGCCGCTCGACGACTCGACCGTGGTCCTGCCCGGTCACAACGAGCACACGACCATCGGCCGTGAGCGCGCCACCAACCCGTATCTGCGCCAGGTGGCCGCCGGCCTGGGAGCCGACGCTCCCCGACGAGGAATGTGACGAGAGAAAACCCGTGAGCACCTTCAAGGCCCCCAAGGGCACTTACGACCTGCTGCCCCCGGACTCGGCGAAGTACCTGGCGGTGCGCGAGGCCATCTCCGCGCCGCTGAAGAACTCCGGTTACGGATACGTGGAGACGCCCGGCTTCGAGAACGTCGAGCTGTTCTCGCGCGGTGTCGGCGAGTCCACCGACATCGTCTCCAAGGAGATGTACGCCTTCGAGACCAAGGGCGGCGACCAGCTCGCCCTGCGCCCCGAGGGCACCGCATCCGTGCTGCGCGCCGCCCTGGAGGCCAACCTGCACAAGGCGGGCAACCTCCCGGTCAAGCTCTGGTACTCCGGCTCGTACTACCGCTACGAGCGCCCGCAGAAGGGCCGCTACCGCCACTTCTCGCAGGTCGGCGCGGAAGCGATCGGCGCGGAGGACCCGGCCCTGGACGCCGAGTTGATCATCCTGGCGGACCAGGCGTACCGCGCGCTCGGTCTGCGGCAGTTCCGCATCCTGCTGAACTCGCTGGGCGACAAGGAGTGCCGCCCCGTCTACCGCGCCGCGCTGCAGGACTTCCTGCGCGCGCTCGACCTGGACGAGGAGACACGTCGACGTATCGACATCAACCCGCTGCGGGTCCTCGACGACAAGCGCGACGACGTCCAGAAGCAGCTGGTCGGGGCCCCGATGCTGCGCGACTACCTGTGCGACGCGTGCAAGACGTACCACGAGCAGGTGCGTGAGCTACTGACCTCGCACGGCGTCGCGTACGAGGACGACCCGAAGCTGGTCCGCGGCCTTGACTACTACACCCGCACCACCTTCGAGTTCGTCCACGACGGCCTCGGCTCGCAGTCCGCGGTGGGCGGCGGCGGTCGCTACGACGGCCTGTCCGAGATGATCGGCGGCCCCTCGCTGCCCTCGGTCGGCTGGGCACTCGGCGTGGACCGCACGGTCCTGGCCCTGGAGGCGGAGGGCGTGGAGCTCGAACTGCCCTCGGCGACCAGCGTGTTCGCCGTACCGCTCGGCGAGGAGGCCAGGCGGGTCCTGTTCTCCAAGGTGACGGAGCTGCGCAGGGCGGGCGTCGCGGCGGACTTCTCGTACGGCGGCAAGGGGCTCAAGGGAGCCATGAAGAACGCCAACCGCAGCGGTGCGCGCTTCACGCTCGTCGCGGGCGAGCGGGATCTCGCCGAGGGCGTCGTACAGCTGAAGGACATGGAGTCCGGCGAGCAGAGTGCTGTCGCGGTGGACGACATCGTGGCCGTCCTCAAGGGGAAGCTGGCCTAGCCTCGCGCGCAGGCGGAGGGTCCCGGCGAACGAACGCTCGGGGCCCTTCGCACGTAACTCCTTATGTTCATCGAACGGTGGACGCCCGCGTGCGTGCGGCACAATGTCCCTGCCCCCAGGCCCCCTAGCGACGGAACGGCGTGATGAGCAAGACGACCCCGGCAAGCGACAGCCTCCCCTCCGAGCACGATCACGGGGGAAGGGACGCGGACGCGCCACGCAGTGCTGGTGGGAGTCGTGCGTTCGCGCTGCTTCTGGTGATCACGGGGGCGGCGGGGCTGCTCGCGGCGTGGGTCATCACGCTGGACAAGTTCAAGCTCCTGGAGGACCCGGACTTCACGCCGGGCTGCAGCCTCAATCCGGTGGTCTCCTGCGGCAACATCATGACGAGCGAGCAGGCGTCGGTGTTCGGCTTCCCGAACCCGATGCTGGGCCTTGCCGCGTACGCCGCCGTGATCTGTGTCGGCATGAGTCTGCTGGGCCGTGCGCGTTTCCCGCGCTGGTACTGGCTGACGCTGAACGCGGGCACGCTCTTCGGGGTCGGCTTCTGCACCTGGCTGCAGTACCAGTCGCTGTACGAGATCAACTCGCTGTGCCTGTGGTGCTGCCTGGCCTGGGTCGCCACGATCACCATGTTCTGGTACGTGACCTCGTTCAACGTCCGTAACGGCTTCCTGCCCGCGCCCACCTGGCTGCGTACGTTCCTCGGCGAGTTCACCTGGGTGCTTCCGGTGCTGCACGTCGGCATCATCGGCATGCTGATCCTCACGCGCTGGTGGGACTTCTGGACCAGCTGACAGCGCCGAGGGCATTGTCAGTGGGCTGACGTAGGGTTCGAACCGTGGAGCCCGACCTGTTCACCGCAGCCGCCGAGGACCGCCAGGAGAAGGACCCTTCGACGAGTCCCCTGGCCGTCCGGATGCGCCCGCGCACCCTGGAAGAAGTCGTCGGCCAGCAGCATCTGCTGAAGCAGGGCTCGCCCCTGCGGAGGCTGGTCGGCGAGGGCGGCGGAGGACCGGCGGGACCGTCGTCGGTGTTCTTGTGGGGGCCGCCGGGCATCGGCAAGACGACCCTCGCCTACGTGGTCTCCAAGGCCACGAACAAGCGCTTCGTGGAGCTCTCCGCGATCACCGCCGGTGTGAAGGAAGTCCGCGCGGTCATCGAGGGCGCCCGGCGCGCGATGGGCGGCCACGGCAAGGAGACCGTCCTCTTCCTGGACGAGATCCATCGCTTCAGCAAGGCCCAGCAGGACTCCCTGCTGCCCGCCGTCGAGAACCGCTGGGTGACGCTGATCGCGGCGACGACGGAGAACCCGTACTTCTCGATCATCTCCCCGCTCCTGTCCCGCTCCCTGCTCCTCACGCTCGAACCCCTCACGGACGACGACCTGCGCGGTCTGCTGCGCCGGGCACTCGTCGAGGAGCGGGGCCTCGGCGGCGCGGTGGAGCTGCCCCAGGACACCGAGGAGCATCTCCTGCGGATCTCCGGCGGCGACGCCCGGCGCGCGCTCACCGCCCTGGAGGCCGGCGCCGGCTCGGCCCTCGCCAAGGGGGAGAAGGAGATCACCCTCCAGACCCTGGAGGAGTCGGTCGACCGCGCGGCCGTGAAGTACGACCGTGACGGCGACCAGCACTACGACGTCGCGAGCGCCCTGATCAAGTCCATCCGGGGATCGGACGTGGACGCGGCCCTGCACTATCTGGCCCGGATGATCGAGGCCGGCGAGGACCCCCGCTTCATCGCACGGCGCCTGATGATCTCCGCCAGCGAGGACATCGGCCTCGCCGACCCCACGGCACTGCCCACCGCGGTCGCCGCCGCCCAGGCCGTCGCGATGATCGGCTTCCCGGAGGCAGCGCTCACCCTCAGCCACGCGACGATCGCCCTCGCCCTTGCCCCGAAGTCGAACGCCGCGACGATCGCCATCCAGTCCGCCCAGGCGGACGTCCGCGCGGGCCTCGCGGGCCCCGTCCCGCCCCACCTGCGCGACGGGCACTACAAGGGAGCGGCCAAGCTCGGCCACGCCCAGGGCTATGTGTATCCGCACGACGTGCCGGGCGCGATCGCGGCCCAGCAGTACGCACCGGACGCCGTGGCAGCCAAGCGCTACTACCAACCCACGCGCTACGGCGCCGAGGCGCGGTACGCCGACGTGGTGGAGCGGGTTCGGGAGCGCCTCAAGGGCGAGTAGCGCACCGCATCGCGGCCCATCGCGGCCTGCGGCTGAGGCACCCCCCGCCACCCGGTACACTTGCCCGAAGTGCTGCGTCCCGTGTCCGGTCTCGTACCGGCGCCACCAGAACGGGACATCCAGCCGGAGCCCCGGACCTCACCGTCCAGGGATCTCCAGGAGCGTCGCGCACCGTCGAAGGTGTCGCGGGCAGCCCACCACCATCTCGTACTCCGGGAAGCGGTCGGTGGGCCACTCGCGTGCTGCACATAGTGCCCAGACCAGGGAGCGGCTGCCCGCCGGATCCAGCAACACCGGATCCGATGGGTTTCCCAGGCTGCGGATTGCGACCTCCCCTAACCCTGGTGAAGCCGATTTCACAATGAACAGAGAGGTTGGTTCATGCCGAACCAGTCCCGCCCCAAGGTCAAGAAGTCGCGTGCCCTCGGCATCGCGCTGACCCCGAAGGCCGTCAAGTACTTCGAGGCCCGCCCCTACCCGCCGGGCGAGCACGGCCGTGGGCGCAAGCAGAACTCGGACTACAAGGTCCGTCTGCTCGAGAAGCAGCGTCTGCGCGCGCAGTACGACATCAGCGAGAAGCAGATGGCCCGTGCCTACGACCGCGCCAAGAAGGCCGAAGGCAAGACCGGCGAGGCCCTGGTCATCGAGCTCGAGCGCCGTCTCGACGCCCTGATCCTGCGTTCGGGCATCGCCCGCACGATCTACCAGGCCCGTCAGATGGTCAGCCACGGCCACATCGAGGTCAACGGCGGCAAGGTCGACAAGCCGTCGTTCCGTGTCCGTCCCGACGACGTCGTGATGGTCCGCGAGCGCAGCCGCGAGAAGCCGCTGTTCCAGGTCTCCCGCGAGGGCGGCTTCGCCCCCGACGGCGAGATCCCGCGTTACCTCCAGGTGAACCTGAAGGCCCTGGCCTTCCGTCTGGACCGTGACCCGAACCGCAAGGAGATCCCCGTGATCTGCGACGAGCAGCTCGTCGTCGAGTACTACGCCCGCTGACCCGGACGTAGCTCTCCCTGCTTCAGCCCGTCGCCCGCCCTCCCTTCGTGGTGGGGCAGGCGGCGGGTTTTCGCGTTATCGCTGGGGCCCGTGCGCAGAGCGCGGGTCACCGCCGCGTCCGGGGCGAGACGGGCCCCGACGGCCACGCACTCCTCGTAGCGGGCGTCGCCCAGCTGCTCTCGGGCCTGCGACTCGCACAGCGCGTGCGGCCCGCCGAAGTTCCCGGAGCCGAACAGCGGAAGGCCCACCGAAGGCCAGATGCGGGACGCGGCGCCCTGCAGCACCGCCGCCTCGGCCGCATCGCCCTCCACCACGGTGAACAGCGCGAGCAGCTCGATCGCGAGCACCGTACCGAGCAGGTCGTTGAAGGCGTGGTCGAGGGCCAGGCACCGCATGACCAGATCACGTGCGGTCGCGGCCTCGCCGCGCGTCCAGGCCGCGAAGCCGAGTACATACAGTGCGTACGCGAGAGTCCAGCGCTCGCCGTGGTCCTCGCAGACCTGGCGTACGTCCTCGCAGAGCTCCACCGCGTCGGCCAGCTCCCCGCGGAAGGCGAGCGCCATCGCCAGCTCGACCTGGCCCATCAGGACGTTGCTGTTGAGCTCGCCGATCTCGCGGTACTGCTCGAGGGCCGAGCGCAGCAAGGTTTCCGCGCGCTCCATGTCGTCGTTGAGGAGCGCGAGGCAGCCGATGCGGTGCACCGCGTACGCGGCCGCGATGGCGCTGCCGGTACGTTCCGCCTCGTCCTTGCACTCCTGCAGAGCCGCGAGCGCGGCGACGGTGTCGCCCTGCAGGACCGCGACGTAACCGAGCACCCACAGCGCCTTGAGGCGCGATTCGTCGTGGCCGCCGTCCAGCTCCAGGGCGCGGTCCAACCAGTGCCGCCCCTCAGCGAGCCGCCCGCAGCCCACCCAGTAGAACCACAGGCTGCCCGCCAGATACTGGCCCAGATGCGTCTCGTCCGGCTCGGTCAGGCAGTGCTCCAACGCGCCCCGCAGATTGGGCAGTTCGCAGTCGACGAGCTCGGCTACCCGCGCCTGGCGCGGCGAGAACCAGTCCAGCTCGCACCAGGTGGCGAGCCCCATGTACCAGTCCCGGTGCCTGCGCCGCATCCGCGCGGCGTCGCCGGATGCCTCCAGCCAGTCGGCGCCGTACGCCCGGACCGTGTCGAGCATGCGGTAGCGGACGCCGGTCGGCCCTTCCTCGCGGGTCACGACGGACTGCGCGAGCAGCTCGCCGAGCACGTCCAGGACGTCGTCGGCGTGCAGGCCGTCGCCGCTGCAGATGTACTCCGCCGCCTCCAGGTCGAAAGGACCGCAGAACACCGAGAGCCGCGACCACAGCAGGCGCTCGCCCGCCGTGCACAGCTCGTGGCTCCAGCCGATGGCGGTCCGCAGGGTCTGATGCCGTGGCGGCGCGTCGCGCCGCGTCCCGGTGAGCAGCGCGAAGCGGTTGTCGAGCCGGGCGAGGAGCTGAGCGGGCGAGAGCGCCCGCAGCCGCCCCGCCGCCAGCTCGACGGCCAGCGGGATCCCGTCGAGGCGGCGGCAGAGCTCCGCCACATCGGCTTCGTTCTCCTCGTCCAGGGCGAACCCGGGGAGCCCCGCCGCCGCACGGTCGGCGAAGAGGACGGCCGCGTCCGGGGTGGGCAGCGGTGCGAGCGGGAAGATCCGCTCGCCCCCGGTGTCGAGGGGCCGGCGCCCCACCGCGAGCACGCGGAGCCCGGGGGAGTGGTGCAGCAGATCCCCCACCAGCGACGCGCACGCCTCCACCAGGTGCTCGAACCCGTCGACGACGAGGAGGACTTCCCGCTCCGCGAGATGGTCGAGCAGCACATCGCGCGGCGTGCGGTGGGTGTGATCCGTAAGACGCAGCGCGTCGGCGACCGCGTGCTCCACCAGATCCGGGTCCCTGACCGCGGCGAGCTCCGCCAGCCAGGCCCCGCCCCGCGGCGCGGCACGGCAGGCGGCCCGGACGGCGAGGCGCGACTTCCCGACACCGCCGACCCCGGTCACCGTGACCAGGCGTGCGGCCTTCAACGCGGCGGTGAGCGAGGCGAGTTCGCCGGTGCGTCCGACGAAGGCGTTGAGCTCCAGAGGGAGGTTGCCGGGTCTCGGCGGGCGGGCTGGGGAGCCGTCCCGACGGTTACCGGTGCCCTGATCGCGTCGCATGAGATACGGAGCGTACCCATCCGTAAGCAGTCCGTACAATCACTTCAGGTAACTCCCCTGCCCCTGCACGGTAATGCGGTGCGGAGCCTTCGCCCCGGCGCGATAGGGTCGGGGGACGACTTTTCGATGTTCGGGACCGATGATCAGGGAGCGGTGCACAGTGTCCGGTGGAGAGGTGGCCGGGATCCTGGTGGCCGTCTTCTGGGCGATCCTGGTCTCCTTCCTGGCCGTGGTGCTGGTGAGGTTGGCGCAGACGCTCAGGGCGACCACCAAGCTCGTCGCGGAAGTGACCGAGCAGGCCGTCCCGCTCCTCGCGGACGCCTCCACCGCGGTGCGCTCCGCGCAGACGCAGATCGAGCGGGTCGACGCCATCGCGTCGGACGTCCAGGAAGTCACGTCGAACGCGTCGGCGCTCTCCACGACGGTGGCCTCCACCTTCGGCGGGCCCCTCGTCAAGGTCGCGGCGTTCGGTTACGGGGTGCGCAGGGCCCTGGGCCGCAAGGCAGGACCCGAATCAACCAATGTGCCCCCGGCGACCGCCCGACGTACCGTGATCGTGGGGCGCACCGTCCCCTCAGCGCGGCGGCGGGGCAAGCGGAAGAAGGACTGACGCAGCGATGTTCCGCCGTACGTTCTGGTTCACCGCGGGCGCCGCTGCCGGTGTGTGGGCCACCACCAAAGTCAACCGCAAGATCAAGCAGCTGACCCCCGAGAGCCTCGCGGCGCAGGCCGCGAACAAGGCGGTCGAGGCAGGTCACAAACTCAAGGACTTCGCTCTCGACGTCCGCGACGGCATGGCACAGCGCGAGGCCGAACTGGGTGAGGCCCTGGGCCTGGAGGCCCCGGTCGACCCGGAACTGCCCGGACAGCGCCGCGTGGTCGTGGCCATCGAGGACAGCAAGACCAGCAAGTCAAGCAGGACCGACAAGAACAAGCAGGGCAAGTACCTCTCGAACACGAAGTACTCGTACAACCGGAATGAGGACCACTGATGGAGTCGGCCGAGATTCGCCGCCGCTGGCTGAGCTTCTTCGAGGAGCGCGGGCACACCGTCGTCCCTTCGGCGTCGCTCATCGCGGACGACCCGACTCTGCTCCTCGTCCCCGCGGGCATGGTGCCCTTCAAGCCCTACTTCCTGGGTGAGGTCAAGCCGCAGTTCTCGCGCGCCACGAGCGTGCAGAAGTGCGTGCGTACGCCGGACATCGAAGAGGTCGGCAAGACCACGCGGCACGGCACGTTCTTCCAGATGTGCGGCAACTTCTCCTTCGGTGACTACTTCAAGGAAGGCGCCATCAAGTACGCCTGGGAGCTGCTCACCAGCTCCGTGGCGGACGGGGGCTACGGCCTCGACCCCGAGCGCCTGTGGGTGACGGTCTACCTCGACGACGACGAGGCCGAGACCATCTGGCGCGAGAAGGTGGGCGTCCCCGCCGAGCGCATCCAGCGCCTGGGCAAGAAGGACAACTACTGGTCCATGGGCGTCCCCGGACCCTGCGGCCCCTGCTCCGAGATCAACTACGACCGCGGCCCCGAGTTCGGCGTCGAGGGCGGCCCGGCCGTCAACGACGAGCGGTACGTGGAGATCTGGAACCTGGTCTTCATGCAGTACGAGCGCGGCGAGGGCACCTCGAAGGAGGACTTCGAGATCCTCGGCGAGCTGCCCAGCAAGAACATCGACACCGGCCTCGGTCTCGAGCGCCTCGCCATGATCCTGCAGGGCGTACAGAACATGTACGAGACCGACACCCTGCGCGTCGTCATGGACAAGGCCACCGAGCTCACCGGCGTCCGCTACGGCGCCGAGCAGGGTTCGGACGTCTCCCTGCGCGTGGTCGCCGACCACATGCGCACGTCCGTGATGCTCATCGGCGACGGCGTCACGCCCGGCAACGAAGGCCGGGGCTATGTGCTGCGCCGCATCATGCGCCGCGCCATCCGCAACATGCGTCTGATGGGTGCCACCGGCCCGGTCGCCCTGGAACTCGTCGACACGGTCATCAAGTCGATGGGTGAGCAGTACCCCGAGCTCGAGACCGACCGCAAGCGCATCGAGACCGTCGCCCTCGCCGAAGAGGCCGCCTTCCTCAAGGCCCTCAAGGGCGGCACGAACATCCTCGACACCGCCGTCACCGAGACCAAGGCCGCCGGCGGCAAGGTCCTGGCCGGCGACAAGGCGTTCCTGCTGCACGACACGTGGGGCTTCCCGATCGACCTCACCCTGGAGATGGCCGCCGAACAGGGCCTGACCGTGGACGAGGACGGCTTCCGGCGCCTGATGAAGGAGCAGCGGGAGCGGGCCAAGGCCGATGCCCAGGCCAAGAAGACCGGTCACGCCGATCTGCACGCCTACCGCGAGATCGCCGACAACTCCGGCGCCACGGACTTCACCGGCTACACCCTCACCGAGAACGAGGCCGTGATCGTCGGCCTCCTGGTCAACGGCGCCTCGTCCCCCGCCGCCCGCGAGGGCGACGAGGTCGAGGTCGTCCTCGACCGCACCCCCTTCTACGCCGAGGGCGGCGGCCAGATCGCCGACTCCGGCCGGATCCGCCTCGACAACGGGGCGGTCGTCGAGATCCGTGACGTGCAGAAGCCGGTCCCCGGCGTGCACGTCCACAAGGGTGTCGTCCAGGTCGGCGAGATCACCGTCGGCGACCAGGTCTGGGCCTCGATCGACGTGCACCGCCGCCGTGCCATCGCCCGCGCCCACTCCGCCACGCACCTCACGCACCAGGCGCTGCGCGACGCGCTCGGCCCGACGGCTGCCCAGGCCGGTTCCGAGAACCAGCCCGGTCGCTTCCGCTTCGACTTCGGCTCCCCGTCCGCCGTGCCCACGGCCGTCATGACGGACGTCGAGCAGAAGATCAACGAAGTCCTCGCGCACGAACTCGACGTCCAGGCCGAGGTCATGTCGATCGACGACGCCAAGAAGCAGGGCGCGATCGCCGAGTTCGGTGAGAAGTACGGCGAGCGGGTCCGCGTCGTCACCATCGGCGACTTCTCCAAGGAGCTGTGCGGCGGCACGCACGTCCACAACACCGCCCAGCTCGGCCTGGTCAAGCTGCTCGGCGAGTCGTCCATCGGTTCGGGCGTGCGCCGCATCGAAGCCCTCGTCGGCGTCGACGCGTACAACTTCCTCGCCAAGGAGCACACGGTCGTCGCCCAGCTCCAGGAGCTGGTCAAGGGCCGCTCCGAGGAGCTGCCCGAGAAGGTCTCCGCCATGCTCGGCAAGCTGAAGGACGCCGAGAAGGAGATCGAGAAGTTCCGCGCGGAGAAGGTCCTCGCGGCCGCCGCCGGTCTCGTCGAGTCCGCCAAGGACGTACGAGGTGTCGCGCTGGCCACCGGCCAGGTGCCGGACGGCACGGGCGCCGACGACCTGCGCAAGCTGGTCCTCGACGTACGCCACCGCATCCCGGGCGACCGCCCGGCCGTCGTGGCCCTGTTCACCACGGCCAATGGCCGCCCGCTGACGGTCATCGCCACGAACGAAGCCGCCCGCGAGCGCGGCCTCAAGGCCGGCGACCTCGTCCGTACGGCCGCCAAGACCCTCGGTGGCGGTGGCGGCGGCAAGCCGGACGTCGCCCAGGGCGGCGGCCAGAACGCCGCGGCCATCGGTGACGCCATGGCCGCCGTCGAGCGCCTCGTGGCAGAGACGGCCTGATGGACGACTCTGCAGTGGGCATGCGCAGGGGTCGGCGTCTGGCCATCGACGTCGGTGACGCCCGGATCGGGGTCGCGTCGTGCGACCCCGACGGGATCCTCGCCACTCCGGTGGAGACGGTGCCGGGACGCGATGTTCCGGCAGCACAGCGCCGGTTGAAGCAGCTCGTCGACGAGTACGAACCGATCGAGATCGTCGTCGGTCTCCCTCGCTCCCTCAACGGGGGCGAGGGCCCGGCGGCCGCCAAGATCCGCGCGTTCGTCCAGGACCTCGCCCGCTTGGTCGCCCCCATTTCGGTGAGGCTCGTGGACGAGAGGATGACCACAGTGACGGCCAGTCAGGGGCTGCGTGCCTCGGGCGTGAAGTCCAAAAAGGGCAGGTCTGTCATCGATCAGGCGGCGGCCGTCATCATCCTTCAGCAGGCACTGGAGTCCGAACGGGCGTCAGGTAAAGCTCCGGGCGAGGGCGTCGAAGTGGTCATCTGATCGCGATACGGTAACGTTCCGCGCGATGCGGCGGTGTTCGAACAGCTGCCGCACAGCATCAAGAGGCGGAACGGTTGCCCTCCCACTCAGACGGCGGCCCCGCCTCGCGGCTTGTAGGGGATCGATGACTGAGTATGGCCGGGGTCCAGGCTCCGAACCGTGGCATCCCGAGGACCCGTTGTACGGGGACGGCGGATGGGGAGGACAGCAGCCTTCGGGCGGCCAGTCCACCTACGGCGGCCAGGGGCAGTACAACCCTCAGCAGCCGCAGCACCCTCAGCAGCAGTCGCAGTACGACGACTGGAGCACGGGTCAGCAGCAGGCCTACGGCCAGCAGCAGTACGGCGGGCCCGTCGGCCAGCAGCAGTACAACGGTGGCCCCGAGCAGCAGTACAACGGCGGCCCCGAGCAGCAGTACAACGGTGGCTGGGACACCGGGCAGCAGGGCCAGGTGCCGTACACCGCCGACCCGTCGGACCCCTACGGCCACCAGACGGGCGGCTACGGCGCGGAGAGCCCGGACTACTACGGCACTCCCGACGCGTACCCACCGCCGGAGCCGCCGTCCCGCCGCCGCCCCGAACCCGAGCCGCAGCAGGACTGGGATCCGGGCCCGGACCAGGGCGAGCACGCCTTCTTCTCGGGCGCCGACGACGATGACGAGGACGACGACACTCCGCCGGGGCGCCGCGGGGACCGCCGTGGCGGCCGCGGCGGCAAGAAGCCGAAGAAGCGTCGCAGTGGCTGCGCCTGCCTGGTCGTGACGGTGGTCTTCGCCGGCGGGCTCGGCGGAATCGGCTATTTCGGCTATCAGTTCTATCAGGACCGCTTCGGTACGTCGCCGGACTACGCGGGCGAGGGCTCGGGCGTCACGATCGTCGACATTCCCAAGGGATCCGGCGGCTATGTGATCGGCCAGAAGCTGAAGGAGGCCGGGGTCGTCAAGAGCGTCGACGCCTTCGTCTCGGCGCAGGCGCAGAACGACAAGGGCGACACGATCCAGGCGGGTGTTTACACCCTCAAAAAGGAAATGTCCGCCAAGAGCGCCGTCGACCTCATGCTGAGCCCGAAGAGCCGCAACAACCTCATCATTCCCGAGGGCAGGCGGAACGCGTGGGTCTATGCGCAGATCGATTCCCGTCTTGACCTCAAGAAGGGGACCACCGAGGACGTCGCCGAGAAGAAATGGAAGGATCTCGGACTTCCTTCCTGGGCGAATACGAACAAGGACATCAAGGACCCGCTGGAAGGATTCCTCTATCCCTCCGCATATCCCGTGGCCAAGGGCCAGAAGCCCGAGGACGTCCTCAAGAAGATGGTCGCCCACGCCAATGAGCGGTACGAGGCGATCGACCTCAAGTCGAAGGCCGCCGCGCTGAATCTGAAGGACCCGCTCCAGGTTCTGACGGTCGCGAGCCTCGTCCAGGCCGAGGGCAAGTACAAGCACGACTTCGAGAAGGTCGCGACGGTCGTCTACAACCGTCTCAAGCCGGGCAACACGGAGACGTACGGCCTCCTGGACTTCGACTCGACGGTCAACTACCTGCGCGGCAAGTCGGAGTTGGCGACAGGTTCGGTCGATGAACTCCGCAAGATCAACGACCCGTACAACACCTACAAGATCAAGGGCCTGCCTCCCGGCCCGATCGGCAACCCGGGCGATGTGGCACTGAAGTCCGCGCTGAGTCCGGCCAAGGGCGACTGGTACTACTTCGTCTCCGTCAGCGAGGACAAGACGCTCTTCGCGAAGACGAACGAAGAACAGAACCGGAACCGCGAGAAGTACGAAGAGAACCTGAAGGAACAGAACGGTCAATGAGCGCCCAGAAGCGCCGAGCTGCGGTACTCGGTTCCCCGATCGCCCATTCCCTCTCCCCGGTGCTGCACCGCGCCGCATACGGGGAGCTGGGTCTTGTCGACTGGACGTATGACCTGTTCGATGTCGACGAGGCGGCTCTGCCCGGGTTCCTGAAGGGCCTCGGCCCCGAGTGGGCCGGGCTCTCGCTGACGATGCCACTCAAGCGCGCGGTGATCCCGCTGCTCGACGAGATCAGCGAGACCGCCGCCTCCGTCGAGGCGGTCAACACCGTGGTCTTCACGGACGACGGCCGCCGCATCGGCGACAACACCGACATCCCCGGCATGGTCGCCGCCCTGCGGGAGCGCGGCATCGAGCAGGTCGAGTCGGCCGCGATCCTCGGCGCGGGCGCCACCGCTTCGTCCGCCCTCGCCGCGCTCGCGCGGATCTGCACGGGCGAGGTCGTCGCGTACGTACGCAGTCAGGCGCGTGCCGCCGAGATGCGGGAGTGGGGCGAGCGGCTCGGGGTGGAGGTGCGGACGGAGGACTGGGCGGACGCCGAGCGGGCGCTGAGCGCCCCGCTGGTGATCGCCACGACTCCGGCCGGTGCCACCGATGTGTTGTCGGCCGCTGTGCCGGAGCGGCCCGCGACCCTCTTCGACGTCCTGTACGACCCGTGGCCCACCGCTCTGGCGGCCCGCTGGTCGATGTACGGCGGGGCCGTGGTCAGCGGGCTCGACCTTCTCGTGCACCAGGCGGTGCTGCAGGTCGAGCAGATGACCGGGCGTACGCCCGCGCCGCTGGCCGCGATGCGCAAGGCGGGGGAGCACGCGCTGGCCGCGCGCTAGGACGTTCGCTTTCCGGTGCCGTCTCTCCGAAGGAGTCCGCTTTCTGGACCGGAGGCCAGGTCCAGCCCGCCGACGTGGGAGGATCGGGGGTGGCGGGCCAGGGCCGCGCACCCGGTCGCGCCACGCAGTTCCAGGCGCGAGCATGAGGAGCACCGTTGAGCAGGTTGCGTTGGCTGACCGCGGGAGAGTCCCACGGACCCGCACTTGTCGCGACGCTGGAGGGTCTTCCCGCCGGCGTGCCGATCACCACGGAGATGGTGGCGGACCACCTGGCCCGGCGGCGTCTCGGCTATGGGCGCGGTGCGCGCATGAAGTTCGAGCGCGACGAGGTCACCTTCCTGGGCGGCGTCCGGCACGGCCTGACCATGGGCTCGCCGATCGCGATCATGGTGGGCAACACCGAGTGGCCCAAGTGGGAGCAGGTCATGGCGGCCGACCCGGTCGACCCGGAGATCCTCGCCGACCTGGCCCGCAACGCCCCGCTGACCCGGCCCAGGCCCGGCCACGCCGACCTCGCGGGCATGCAGAAGTACGGCTTCGACGAGGCCCGCCCGATCCTGGAGCGTGCCTCCGCCCGCGAGACAGCGGCACGCGTCGCGCTCGGCGCGGTCGCCCGCTCGTACCTGAAGGAGACGGCCGGCATCGAGATCGTCAGCCACGTCACGGAGCTGGCGGCGGCCAAGGCGCCCTACGGCGTCTACCCGACCCCCGCCGACGTCGAGAAGCTCGACGCCGACCCGGTGCGCTGCCTCGACGCGGACGCGAGCAAGGCGATGGTCGCCGAGATCGACCAGGCCCACAAGGACGGCGACACCCTGGGCGGCGTCGTCGAGGTCCTCGCGTACGGCGTGCCCGTCGGCCTCGGCTCGCACGTGCACTGGGACCGGCGGCTCGACGCACGCCTGGCCGCCGCGCTCATGGGCATCCAGGCCATCAAGGGCGTCGAGGTCGGCGACGGCTTCGACCTCGCGCGGGTGCCGGGTTCCAAGGCGCACGACGAGATCGTCTCCACCGACGACGGCATCAAGCGCACCTCAGGACGCTCCGGCGGCACCGAGGGCGGCCTGACCACCGGTGAACTGCTGCGCGTGCGTGCCGCGATGAAGCCCATCGCGACCGTGCCGCGCGCGCTCGCCACCGTCGACGTCGCCACCGGCGAGGCCACCAAGGCGCACCACCAGCGCTCCGACGTGTGCGCGGTTCCGGCCGCGGGCATCGTCGCCGAGGCGATGGTCGCGCTGACCCTGGCCGACGCCGTCGCCGAGAAGTTCGGTGGCGACAGCGTGCCCGAGACCCGGCGGAACGTGGCGTCGTACCTCGACAACCTCCAGATCCGGTGACCGGCCCGCAGATCGTCCTGGTCGGACCGATGGGCGTGGGCAAGTCGACGGTGGGCTCGCTGCTCGCCGAGCGCCTCGGCACCGTCTTCCGGGACACCGACGCCGACATCGTGGCCGCACAGGGCCGGGAGATCGCGGAGATCTTCGTGGACGAGGGCGAGCCGCACTTCCGCGACCTGGAGCGACAGGCCGTGCGTGCGGCGCTCGCCGAGCACGAGGGCATCCTCGCGCTCGGCGGGGGCGCGATCCTCGACGAGTCGACCCGCGCGCTCCTGGCTCCGCACCCCGTCGTCTATCTCTCGATGGACGTCGAGGAGGCGGTCAAGCGCACCGGCCTGAACGTCGCGCGCCCGCTGCTCGCGGTCAATCCGCGCAAGCAGTGGCGCGAACTGATGGACGCCCGCCGCCAGTTCTACGCCGAAGTCGCCCGCGCCGTCGTCGCCACCGACGACCGCACCCCCGAAGAGGTAGCCCAAGCGGTCCTCGACGCACTGGAGTTGAAGGAAGCATGACGGAGATGGCCGAGACGTCGGGGCAGACGCCCACCCGTATCCAGGTCGGTGGCACCGCGGGCACCGATCCGTACGAGGTGCTCGTCGGACGGCAGCTCCTCGGAGAGCTGCCCGGCCTGATCGGCGAGCGCACCAAGCGTGTCGCGATCATCCACCCCGAGGCGCTCGCCGAGACGGGCGACGCGCTGCGCGATGACCTGGCGGGCCAGGGCTTCGAGGTCGTCGCCATCCAGGTGCCGAACGCCGAGGAGGCCAAGACCGCTGAGGTCGCCGCGTACTGCTGGAAGGCCCTTGGCCAGTCCGGCTTCACCCGCAGCGACATCATCATCGGTGTCGGTGGCGGAGCCACCACGGACCTGGCCGGGTTCGTGGCCGCGACCTGGCTGCGCGGGGTCCGCTGGATCGCCGTGCCGACCACCGTGCTCGGCATGGTGGACGCCGCGGTCGGCGGCAAGACCGGCATCAACACCGCCGAGGGCAAGAACCTCGTCGGTTCCTTCCACCCGCCCACGGGCGTGCTGTGCGACCTGGCCGCGCTGGACTCGCTGCCGGTCAACGACTTCGTGTCGGGCCTCGCGGAGATCATCAAGGCCGGTTTCATCGCCGATCCGGTGATCCTCGAACTCATCGAGGAGGACCCCGAGGCGGCCCGCAGCCCGCAGGGACCGCACACCGCCGAGCTGATCGAGCGCTCCATCAAGGTCAAGGCCGAGGTCGTCTCCGGCGACCTCAAGGAGTCGGGCCTGCGCGAGATCCTCAACTACGGCCACACCCTCGCGCACGCCATCGAGAAGAACGAGCGGTACAAGTGGCGCCACGGCGCCGCAGTCTCCGTGGGCATGGCCTTCGCGGCCGAACTCGGCCGCCTCGCCGGACGCTTGGACGACGCGACCGCCGACCGGCACCGCGCCGTTCTGGAGTCGGTCGGGCTTCCCCTGAGCTACCGCTACGACCAGTGGCCCAAGCTCCTGGAGACCATGAAGGTCGACAAGAAGTCCCGCGGTGACCTGCTGCGCTTCATCGTCCTTGACGGCCTCGGCAAGCCGGCCGTCCTGGAGGGACCCGACCCCGCGGTGCTCCTGGCCGCGTACGGCGAAGTGGCGAACTAGCGCTGTAGAAGCGCTGAATCGGCCCGCCGGAACAAGCCACGGGCACCCAGCGGCCTCCCCGGCCGTTCACACAACGTCGGCCGGGGGCGGTACCGTTCGGTAACGGGTGGCCCCGGCCGCCGCCCGACCAGCGTCAGTCGCACGAGACGGAGTGGCACCGGATGCAGCACGCAGTGGGGTCTCCGCTGCCGCCGCCCCATCAGCCGGGGCACGGACCGGCCACCGGCTGGTCCCCGGCCGCACATCACCCGAGCGGTCCGCCGCCGGGTGCAGCGCCGGGCGGCCCACCGCCTCCCGCGCCGGGTTTCGCCGGCGCACCGCACCCCCCGGGCACGGCCCCCCATCCGCAGGGCCCGGCCCCGCACGCGCCGGCGCCCCAGCATGTGGCGCCGGGAGCCCCCCAGCACAACCACGCCCCGGGCGCCCCTGTGCCCCCGAGCCGGGACACGACGGGCCACATCCAGCTCCCGCCCGGCGGCCCCGTCGCCGTGCCGAGTCCTCCGCCCGGCACGGCCCAGGCGGACACCGGCGCCACCACGCTGGCCGTCCTGTTGATCGGTCCCGCGGGCGCGGGCAAGACGAGCGTCGCCAAGTTCTGGGCGGAGCACCGCAGGGTGCCGACCGCCCACATCAGCCTCGACGACGTACGGGAATGGGTGCGCTCGGGCTTCGCGGACCCCCAGTCCGGCTGGAACGACCACTCGGAGGCGCAGTACCGCCTGGCCCGCCGCACCTGCGGTTTCGCCGCACGGAACTTCCTGGCCAACGGCATCTCCTGCGTCCTCGACGACGCGGTGTTCCCCGACCGCCCGGTCGTCGGCCTCGGCGGCTGGAAGCGCCACGTGGGCCCCGGCCTTTTGCCGGTGGTCCTGCTGCCCGGCCTGGAGATCGTCCTGGAGCGCAACGCCGAGCGCAGCGGCAACCGCCGCCTCACGGACGAGGAAGTGGCCCGCATCCACGGCCGCATGGCCGGGTGGTACGGCTCGGGCCTGCCCATCATCGACAACTCCCAGCTGGACGTGCCCGCCACGGCCAGGGTCCTGGACGACGTCCTCGCCCGCTCCATCGCGAGCCCGCCGCAGTGGTAGGGCGCCGCGCCGCCTGATGCCCCGGCCACGCCGCGGTCCCGCTCGGTCGGGTGCGCTGAACGGGCCGTCCCGCGCCGCCGCTCATAGGCTCGTTCCATGTCTGAGGTGTACGCGGCCCGCCGTGAGCGGTTGAGGGAGCGTTGTGCCGCGGGCGGCAGCGCGTCGGCGTTGGTGTCCCGTCCCGCCAACGTGCGGTATCTGGCGGGGGCGGCGCCGCAGGGTGCCGTGCTCCTGCTGGGCGGCGGCGAGGATCTGTTGCTGTGCTCAAGGCCGCCCGGGGACGAGCAGGGAGAGGGGCGGCCCGACGAGGGGGTGCGGGTGCAGCTGCTCGACGCGGCCGGTGGGGACCCCGCCGTCGCCGGGGCCGACCTCGCGGCCGCGCAGGGCATCGATTCGCTCGCCGTGGAGGAGCACGACCTCACGGTCGCCCGGCATCGCGCGCTGGGATCGGTCGCGCCGCGGCTGCGGCTCACGGATCTCGGGGGAGCGGTCGAGCAACTGCGGCTCGTCAAGGACGAGGAGGAGATCTCCTGCCTGAGGATCGGCTCGGAGATCGCCGACCAGGCGCTCGGCGAACTACTCGAATCCATCCTTGTCGGGCGTACGGAACGCCACCTCGCCCTTGAGCTCGAGCGCCGCCTCGTCGATCACGGCGCGGACGGCCCCGCCTTCCCGACCTCTGTCGCCACCGGACCGAACTCCGGCCGCAGTGGCCACCGGCCGTCGGACCGGCGGGTGGAGGAAGGGGATTTCCTCTCGGTGTGCCTGGGGGCCGAATACCGCGGTTACCGTTGTGAGATCGGGCGTACGTTCGTCATCGGTACGTCTCCCGCGGACTGGCAGATCGAGCTGTACGACCTCGTCTTCGCCGCTCAGCGGGCGGGCAGGGAGGCTCTCGCGCCGGGCGCGGCCTACCGCGACATCGACCGCGCGGCACGCCTCGTACTGGATTCCGCGGGGTATGCGGATGGCCTCGCTCCGCTGATGGGACATGGGCTGGGGCTCGAAATCGACGAGGACCCGCAGTTGGCGCCCGCGGCCATGGGTAAACTGGACGCTTGCGTGCCGGTCACCGTCGAACCGGGGGTTCACATCCCGGGCCGGGGTGGTGTCCGGATCGATGACACGCTCGTCGTGCGCCCCGAGGCGGACGGCGGACCCGAGCTACTCACCATCACGACCAAGGAGCTGCTCGCGCTCTAGCTTTTCGAGCTGTGCGCGTGCGCCGGGGTCGTCCACGTCAGTCCAGGAGATTCCGCAACCGTGGCTTCCACGAACGACCTCAAGAACGGCCTGGTGCTCAAGCTCGACGGGGGCCAGCTCTGGTCCGTCGTCGAGTTCCAGCACGTCAAGCCCGGCAAGGGCCCTGCCTTTGTGCGCACCAAGCTCAAGAACGTGATGTCCGGCAAGGTCGTCGACAAGACGTTCAACGCCGGCGTCAAGGTCGACACGGCGACGATCGACAAGCGCGACATGCAGTTCTCCTACATGGACGGCGACTACTTCGTCTTCATGGACATGGAGACGTACGACCAGCTGCACGTCGACCGCAAGTCCGTCGGTGACGCCGCCAACTTCCTGATCGAGGGCTTCACGGCCTCCGTCGCGCAGCACGAGGGCGAAGTCCTCTTCGTCGAGCTGCCGGCCGCCGTCGAGCTGGTCATCCAGGAGACCGAGCCCGGCGTCCAGGGAGACCGCTCCACCGGCGGCACCAAGCCCGCGACGCTGGAGACCGGCCACCAGATCCAGGTGCCGCTCTTCATCACCACCGGCGAGAAGATCAAGGTCGACACCCGTGACAGCGGCTACCTCGGCCGGGTGAACAGCTAACCGTGGCTGCTCGTAATACGGCCCGCAAACGCGCCTTCCAGATTCTCTTCGAGGCCGACCAGCGTGGCGCAGATGTAGTGACGGTCCTCGCGGACTGGGTGCGCCACTCGCGGGCCGATACCCGGCAGCCGCCGGTGAGCGAGTTCACGATGGAGCTGGTCGAGGGGTACGCGGAGCACGCGCGCCACATCGATGAGCTGATCTCCCAGTACGCCGTCGGGTGGACCCTCGACAGGATGCCGGTCGTGGACCGCAACATCCTGCGGCTCGGTGCCCACGAGCTGATCTGGGTCGACGCGACTCCGGACGCCGTGGTGATCGACGAGTCCGTCCAGCTCGCCAAGGAGTTCTCCACGGACGATTCGCCGTCCTTCGTGAACGGCCTGCTCGGTCGCTTCAAGGATCTGAAGCCGAGTCTGCGCCGCGACGAGGCGTAAGCCTCCTACGCCGCTCAGAGGGCCCGCAGCACTCGCTGCGGGCCCTCTGGCGTCCATGGTGCTCCTGGGGCCTCTGTGGCCTCCTGAGGGCTCACGTGCGTACGTAAAACGCCGGGGTGGCC
Source organism: Streptomyces sp. NPDC033180 (assembly GCF_055577645.1). Lineage (NCBI taxonomy): Bacteria > Bacillati > Actinomycetota > Actinomycetes > Kitasatosporales > Streptomycetaceae > Streptomyces > Streptomyces sp. NPDC033180. The sequence goes on from NZ_JBVIPU010000004.1 coordinate 421,645, forward strand.
GGAACCCGAACGGTTCCGGCCACCCCGGCGTTACGTTTCTGCTCAAGTGCCCCTTGAGGGATCAGACGTCGTCGTGGGCGACGGCGCGGCGCGCGTCCGCGTCCAGGACGCCCCAGCTGATCAGCTGCTCGGTGAGGACCGAGGGCGACTGGTCATAGATCACGGCGAGGGTGCGCAGGTCGTCCTGGCGGATCGAGAGCACCTTGCCGTTGTAGTCACCGCGCTGCGACTGGATCGTGGCGGCATACCGCTGCAGCGGGCCTGCCTTCTCCTGCGGGACGTGCGCGAGGCGCTCAAGGTCGAGCACGAGCTTCGGCGGCGGCTCGGCCGCACCGCCGGGAGCGGTGCCGGGCAGCAGCTCCTGGACCGGGACGCCATAGAAGTCCGCCAGCTCGGCAAGGCGCTGTACGGTCACGGCGCGGTCGCCGCGTTCGTACGAACCGACCACGACCGCCTTCCAGCGGCCCTGGGACTTCTCCTCGACACCGTGGAGGGAAAGGCCCTGCTGGGTACGGATGGCGCGGAGCTTGGCCCCGAGCTGTTTGGCGTATTCGCTGGACATATAGCTCCCCGGACGAAGAACGGTAACTCACTGTGAGGTTACGCAGCGTTACTTGGATGCGTCAAGCCGAATGGTCCGTACCGGCACTTCTCAGGGGGGTCGTGACCGGCGGCGTTGCCCGTGCTGGTACCGTGGATGGCGCAATTCCGACGTCCTTTAAGGTCCGTCCCGTGAGGCGGAGAAGGAGGTCCGTTTCATATGGACTCGAACGACACGAACGAATCCGATGTCGCCCGGCCTGTGCTCGAAGGCCCGGACATCGCACGGGTGTTGACCCGTATCGCGCACGAGATCGTCGAGCGCGCCAAAGGCGCCGACGACGTGGTGCTGCTCGGCATTCCCACCCGCGGCGTCTTCCTCGCCCGGCGCCTCGCCGAGAAGCTCGAAGAAATCACCGGACGCACGATCCCGGTTGGCTCACTCGACATCACGATGTACCGCGACGATCTGCGCATGCATCCGCCGCGCGCACTGGCCCGCACCGAGATCCCCGGTGACGGCATCGACGGCCGCCTCGTCGTCCTCGTCGACGACGTGCTCTTCTCCGGTCGCACCATCCGCGCCGCCCTCGACGGACTGAACGACATCGGGCGCCCGCGCGCGGTGCAGCTCGCCGTCCTCGTCGACCGCGGCCACCGCGAACTCCCGATCCGCGCCGATTACGTCGGCAAGAACCTCCCCACGTCGCTGCGGGAGACGGTCAAGGTCCAGCTCGCCGAGGAGGACGGCCGCGACGCCGTGCTGCTCGGTGCCAAGCACGCTTCCGCGTAGGACCGGCTCTCCTGCGGAACCCGGGGGCACACCCCTGCGCGCCCGCATGCCCGCACACCTCCACATCACGGAGTAAACCCAGATGATGCGACACCTCATCTCGGCCGCCGACCTCACCCGCGACGACGCCGTTCTCATCCTCGACACCGCCGAGGAGATGGCCCGGGTCGCCGACCGGCCGATCAAGAAGCTTCCCGCACTGCGCGGCCGCACGATCTGCAATCTGTTCTTCGAGGACTCCACGCGGACCCGGATCTCCTTCGAGGCCGCCGAGAAGCGCCTCTCCGCCGATGTCATCAACTTCGCCGCCAAGGGCTCCAGCGTCTCCAAGGGCGAGTCGCTCAAGGACACCGCCCAGACCCTGGAGGCGATGGGCGTCGACGCCGTCGTCATCCGGCACGGCGCGTCCGGCGCCCCCTACCGGCTCGCCACGTCCGGCTGGATCGACGCCCCGGTGATCAACGCGGGCGACGGCACCCACCAGCACCCCACCCAGGCACTGCTCGACGCCTTCACCATGCGGCGCCGCCTCGTCGGGCGTGACGCGGGCCTCGGCAAGGACCTGAGCGGCAAGAGCATCACGCTCGTCGGCGACGTCCTGCACAGCCGGGTCGCGCGCTCTAACGTCGACCTCCTGCACACCCTGGGCGCCGAGGTCACCCTGGTCGCCCCGCCCACGCTCGTGCCGGTCGGCGTCGACAGCTGGCCCTGCGACGTGAGTTACGACCTGGACCGGGTGCTCCCGAAGTCCGACGCCGTGATGATGCTGCGCGTGCAGCGCGAGCGCATGAACGCCGCGTTCTTCCCGACCGAGCGCGAGTACTCGCGTCGCTACGGCCTGGACGGCGAGCGCATGGCGAAGATGCCCGAGCACGCCATCGTCATGCACCCCGGGCCGATGGTCCGCGGCATGGAGATCACCGCGGAGGTCGCCGACTCCGACCGCTGCACGGTCATCGAGCAGGTCGCCAACGGCGTCCACACCCGGATGGCCGTCCTCTACCTGCTTCTGGGCGGCAACGAACCCGCCGTCACCCACACCCGCCCCACCGGTTCCGAGGAGAAGTAAGACATGAGCAAGACCCTGATCCGTGGTGCGAAGGTGCTCGGCGGCGAGCCGCAGGACGTACTGATCGACGGCGGGACGATCCTCGAGGTGGGGACCGGCATCGACGCGGGCGACGCGACCGTCGTCGAGGCCGAGGGCAAGATCCTGCTGCCCGGCCTCGTAGACCTGCACACCCACCTGCGCGAGCCCGGCCGCGAGGACTCCGAGACCGTCCTGACCGGTACGCGGGCCGCCGCCTCCGGCGGCTACACCGCCGTGTTCGCCATGGCCAACACCTTCCCCGTCGCCGACACCGCCGGTGTCGTCGAGCAGGTCTACCGCCTCGGCCAGGAGGGCGGGTACGCGGACGTCCAGCCGATCGGCGCTGTCACCGTCGGCCTGGAGGGCAAGAAGCTCGCCGAGCTCGGCGCCATGCACGAGTCCGCCGCAGGCGTCACGGTCTTCTCCGACGACGGCAAGTGCGTCGACGACGCCGTGATCATGCGCCGCGCCCTGGAGTACGTGAAGGCCTTCGGCGGTGTCGTCGCCCAGCACGCGCAGGAGCCGCGCCTGACCGAGGGCGCCCAGATGAACGAGGGCATCGTCTCCGCCGAGCTGGGCCTCGGCGGCTGGCCCGCCGTCGCCGAGGAGTCGATCATCGCGCGTGACGTGCTCCTCGCCGAGCACGTGGGCTCGCGGGTGCACATCTGCCACCTGTCGACCGCCGGTTCGGTCGAGATCGTGCGCTGGGCGAAGTCGCGCGGCATCGACGTGACCGCCGAGGTCACCCCGCACCACCTGCTCCTGACCGACGAGATGGTCCGCTCGTACAACCCCGTCTACAAGGTCAACCCGCCGCTGCGCACCGAGCGCGACGTCATGGCGCTGCGCGAGGCCCTGGCCGACGGCACGATCGACATCGTCGCCACCGACCACGCCCCGCACCCGCACGAGGACAAGGACTGCGAGTGGGCCGCGGCGGCCATGGGCATGGTGGGCCTGGAGACCGCGCTCTCCGTCGTCCAGCAGACGATGGTCGAGACGGGCCTGCTCACCTGGGCCGCGGTCGCCGACCGGATGTCCGTCAAGCCCGCCGAGATCGGGCAGGCCAAGGGCCACGGGCGCCCCGTCTCGCCAGGTGAGCCCGCGAACCTCACGCTTCTCGATCCCGCTTACCGTGGTGTCGTGGACCCCGCGGGCTTCGCCTCCCGCAGCGGCAACACCCCCTACGAGGGCCGTGAGCTGCCCGGTCGCGTGACGCACACGTGGCTGAGGGGCCGCGCCACGCTCGTCGACGGGAAGCTCGCGTGACATCTCTGATCTCCGCCGCAGGAAGTGCAGCCACCATCGCCGCCGAGAAGCAGTCGGCCGACGTGACGGACTGGGCCGCCCGCGCGGGCTGGGTCGTCGGCCTGCTGCTCTTCATCGCGCTCGTCTACTGGCTGATGCGCGAGGGCTGGAAGTGGCGCGGCACGCTCCAGGGCGACCTGCCCGAGCTGCCCAGCGCGCCGACCGAGCCGGGCCCGGCGAGACTTGAGCTCAGCGGCCGCTACCACGGCTCGACCACGGCAGGGCAGTGGCTCGACCGCATCGTGGCGCACGGCCTCGGTACCCGCAGCCGCGTGGAGCTGACGCTCACGGACGCGGGCCTGGACGTCGTACGCCCCGGGGCGGCCGACTTCTTCATCCCGGCCGCCTCGCTGCGCGAGGCCCGCCTCGACAAGGGCATCGCCGGCAAGGTCCTCGCGGAGGGCGGTCTGCTGATCGTCACCTGGGAGCACGGCGAGAAGCGACTCGACTCCGGCTTCCGCTCGGACCACGCGGCCGAGCAGGCCGAGTGGGTCGAGGCCATCAACAACATGATCAAGACCAGCACTACGGAAGGCACCGCACGATGACGACCTCCACAAGGGGATCCGCCGTTAGGCAGAAGGCGTCTCCCGCCGTTCTCGTCCTGGAGGACGGCCGCATCTTCCGCGGCCGCGCCTACGGGGCCGTGGGGGAGACCTTCGGCGAAGCGGTGTTCTCCACCGGCATGTCCGGCTACCAGGAGACTCTCACCGACCCCTCGTACCACCGCCAGGTCGTCGTCATGACGGCCCCGCACGTCGGCAACACGGGCGTGAACGACGAGGACCCCGAGTCGCAGCGGATCTGGGTCGCCGGTTACGTCGTGCGCGACCCCGCGCGCGTGCCCTCCAACTGGCGCTCCCAGCGCACGCTCGACGAGGAACTCGTCAACCAGGGCGTGGTGGGCATCAGCGGCATCGACACCCGGGCGCTCACCCGCCACCTGCGCGAGCGCGGCGCGATGCGGGTCGGGATCTTCTCCGGCAACGCGCTGCCCGACGAGGGCGTCATGCTCGCCGAGGTCCGCCAGCAGCCCGAGATGAAGGGCTCGAACCTCGCCGCGGAGGTCGCCACCAAGGAGACGTACGTCGTCCCCGCGATCGGCGAGAAGCGTTTCACCGTGGCCGCCGTCGACCTCGGCATCAAGGGCATGACCCCGCGCCGCATGGCCGAGCGCGGAATCGAGGTGCACGTCCTGCCCGCGACCGCGACCGTCGAGGACATCTACGCGGTCCAGCCCGACGGCGTGTTCTTCTCCAACGGTCCCGGCGACCCGGCGACCGCTGACGGCCCGGTCGCCCTCATGCGAGCCGTCCTGGAGCGCAGTACCCCGCTCTTCGGCATCTGCTTCGGCAACCAGATCCTCGGCCGCGCACTCGGCTTCGGCACGTTCAAGCTGAAGTACGGCCACCGCGGCATCAACCAGCCCGTGCAGGATCGCACCACCGGCAAGGTCGAGGTCACCGCGCACAACCACGGCTTCGCCGTCGACGCGCCGCTCGACAAGGTCTCCGACACGCCCTACGGGCGCGCGGAGGTCTCCCACGTGTGCCTGAACGACCAGGTGGTGGAGGGACTCCAGCTCCTCGACCAGCCCGCGTTCAGTGTCCAGTACCACCCCGAGGCAGCCGCGGGTCCGCACGACGCCGCGTACCTGTTCGACCGCTTCGTCTCGCTCATGGAGGGCCAGCGTGCCTAAGCGCACCGATATCCAGTCCGTCCTGGTCATCGGCTCCGGTCCGATCGTCATCGGCCAGGCAGCGGAGTTCGACTACTCGGGCACCCAGGCCTGCCGCGTCCTCAAGGCCGAGGGCCTGCGCGTCATCCTGGTGAACTCGAACCCGGCGACGATCATGACCGACCCGGAGATCGCCGACGCGACCTACGTCGAGCCGATCACCCCCGAGTTCGTCGAGAAGATCATCGCCAAGGAGCGCCCCGACGCGCTCCTGCCCACCCTCGGTGGCCAGACCGCGCTCAACACCGCGATCTCCATGCACGAGCAGGGCGTCCTCGAGAAGTACGGCGTCGAGCTCATCGGCGCCAACGTCGAGGCGATCAACAAGGGCGAGGACCGCGACCTCTTCAAGGGCGTCGTCGAAGAGGTCAACAAGAAGATCGGCCACGGCGAGTCCGCCCGCTCGTACATCTGCCACTCCATGGACGACGTCCTCAAGGGCGTCGACGAGCTCGGCGGCTACCCCGTGGTCGTCCGCCCCTCCTTCACCATGGGCGGCGCCGGTTCCGGCTTCGCCCACGACGAGGAGGAGCTGCGCCGCATCGCAGGACAGGGCCTCACGCTCTCGCCGACCACCGAGGTGCTCCTGGAGGAGTCCATCCTCGGCTGGAAGGAGTACGAGCTGGAGCTGATGCGCGACAAGAACGACAACGTCGTGGTCGTCTGCTCCATCGAGAACTTCGACCCGATGGGCGTGCACACCGGCGACTCGATCACCGTCGCGCCCGCGATGACGCTGACCGACCGCGAGTACCAGACCCTGCGTGACGTCGGCATCGCGATCATCCGCGAGGTCGGCGTCGACACCGGCGGCTGCAACATCCAGTTCGCCATCGACCCGACGGACGGCCGGGTCATCGTCATCGAGATGAACCCGCGTGTCTCGCGGTCCTCCGCGCTCGCGTCGAAGGCCACCGGATTCCCGATCGCGAAGATCGCCGCGAAGCTTGCCGTCGGCTACACGCTGGACGAGATCCCGAACGACATCACCGAGAAGACCCCGGCATCCTTCGAGCCGACCCTCGACTACGTAGTGGTCAAGGCCCCGCGTTTCGCCTTCGAGAAGTTCCCCTCGGCGGACTCGACCCTGACGACCACCATGAAGTCGGTCGGCGAGGCCATGGCGATCGGCCGCAACTTCACCGAGGCGCTGCAGAAGGCGCTGCGGTCCCTGGAGAAGAAGGGCTCGCAGTTCACCTTCGTCGGCGAGCCCGGCGACAAGGCGCAGCTCCTGGCGGAGGCGGTCCGGCCGACCGACGGACGCATCAACACCGTCATGCAGGCCATCCGCGCGGGCGCCACCGCGGAGGAGGTCTTCGAGTCCACGAAGATCGACCCGTGGTTCGTCGACCAGCTCTTCCTGATCAAGGAGATCGCGGACGAGCTGGCAGCCGCCGAGCGACTGGACGCCGACCTGCTCGCCGAGGCCAAGCGGCACGGCTTCTCCGACGCCCAGATCGCCGAGATCCGCGGCCTGCGCGAGGACGTCGTCCGCGAGGTGCGCCACGCCCTCGGAGTGCGTCCGGTCTACAAGACGGTCGACACCTGCGCCGCCGAGTTCGCAGCGAAGACGCCGTACTTCTACTCCTCGTACGACGAGGAGAGCGAGGTCGCCACGCGCGAGAAGCCCGCGGTGATCATCCTGGGCTCGGGTCCCAACCGCATCGGCCAGGGCATCGAGTTCGACTACTCCTGCGTCCACGCCTCCTTCGCGCTGAGCGACGCGGGCTACGAGACCGTGATGGTCAACTGCAACCCCGAGACGGTCTCGACGGACTACGACACCTCCGACCGCCTCTACTTCGAGCCGCTCACGCTCGAAGACGTGCTTGAGATCGTCAACGCCGAGGCGCAGGCAGGGCCGATCGCGGGCGTCATCGTCCAGCTCGGCGGCCAGACCCCGCTGGGCCTCGCGCAGGCGCTCAAGGACAACGGCGTGCCGGTCGTGGGTACCTCGCCCGAGGCCATCCACGCCGCCGAGGACCGCGGCGCCTTCGGCCGCGTGCTCGCGGAGGCCGGTCTCCCGGCGCCCAAGCACGGCACGGCGACGACCTTCGGAGAGGCCAAGGCCATCGCCGACGAGATCGGCTACCCCGTCCTCGTACGCCCGTCGTACGTGCTCGGCGGTCGTGGCATGGAGATCGTGTACGACGAGACCCGCCTCTCCGCGTACATCGAGGAGTCGACGGAGATCAGCCCCTCGCGTCCTGTCCTCGTCGACCGCTTCCTCGACGACGCGATCGAGATCGACGTGGACGCGCTCTACGACGGCCACGAGCTCTACCTCGGCGGCGTCATGGAGCACATCGAGGAAGCCGGCATCCACTCCGGCGACTCCGCGTGCGCGCTGCCCCCGATCACCCTCGGCGGCTACGACATCAAGCGCCTTCGCGCCTCCACGGAGGGCATCGCCAAGGGCGTCGGCGTCCGCGGGCTCATCAACATCCAGTTCGCGATGGCCGGGGACATCCTCTACGTCCTCGAAGCCAACCCGCGTGCCTCGCGCACCGTCCCCTTCACCTCGAAGGCGACCGCGGTGCCGCTGGCCAAGGCCGCCGCGCGCATCTCGCTCGGCGCGACCGTCGCCGAGCTGCGCGCCGAGGGCATGCTCCCGGCGACGGGCGACGGCGGCACGCTGCCGATGGACGCGCCGATCTCGGTGAAGGAGGCCGTCATGCCGTGGTCGCGCTTCCGCGACATCCACGGCCGTGGCGTCGACACCGTCCTCGGCCCGGAGATGCGCTCCACCGGTGAAGTCATGGGCATCGACTCGGTGTTCGGCACCGCGTACGCCAAGTCGCAGGCGGGTGCCTACGGCCCGCTGCCGACCAAGGGCCGTGCCTTCATCTCGGTGGCCAACCGCGACAAGCGCTCGATGATCTTCCCGGCCCGCGAACTGGTCGCGCACGGCTTCGAGTTGCTCGCCACGTCCGGCACCGCCGAGGTGCTCAAGCGCAACGGCATCAACGCCACGATCGTGCGCAAGCAGAGCGAGGGCGAGGGCCCGAACGGCGAGAAGACGATCGTCCAGCTGATCCACGACGGCGCGGTCGACCTCATCGTCAACACCCCGTACGGCACCGGTGGCCGCCTCGACGGCTACGACATCCGTACGGCGGCGGTCTCCCGCTCCGTGCCGTGCCTGACGACGGTCCAGGCGCTCGCCGCCGCCGTCCAGGGCATCGACGCGCTCAACCACGGGGACGTGGGCGTCCGTTCACTCCAGGAACACGCGGAGCATCTGACCGCGGCCCGCGACTAGCAGCCCATGAGGGGGACACCGATCCGGTGTCCCCCTTCTGGTGAGAGAACACCTGAGGACCTCTGAGGACACCCACATGTACAAGTTCTTCTTCAACCTCGTCTTCAAGCGCATGGACCCGGAGCAGGCCCACTACATGGCCTTCCGCTGGATCCGGCTCGCGGCCCGTATCCCCGTCCTTCGCACGTTCGTCGCGGCCGTGCTCGCGCCGCGCCACAAGGAGCTGCGCACCGAGGCCTTCGGGCTGCGGATGCACGGCCCCTTCGGTCTCGCCGCGGGCTTCGACAAGAACGCCGTCGCGATCGACGGCATGTCGATGCTGGGCTTCGACCACATCGAGATCGGCACGGTCACGGGGGAGCCGCAGCCCGGCAACCCCAAGAAGCGGCTGTTCCGCCTCGTGCAGGACCGCGCGCTGATCAACCGCATGGGTTTCAACAACGAGGGCTCGGCGGCCGTGGCCGAGCGTCTGGGTGCCCGCAAGGCTGTCTTCAAGACGGTCGTGGGCGTGAACATCGGCAAGACCAAGGTCGTCCCCGAGGAGGAGGCCGCCGCCGACTACGTGAAATCAACCGAGCGGCTCGCCGCCCACGCCGACTACCTCGTGGTGAACGTGTCGTCCCCGAACACCCCCGGCCTGCGCAACCTCCAGGCCACGGAGTCCCTGCGGCCGCTCCTGACCGCCGTGCGCGAGGCGGCCGACCGCAGCGTCACCGGGCGGCGCGTGCCGCTCCTCGTGAAGATCGCCCCCGACCTGGCGGACGAGGACGTCGACGCGGTCGCCGACCTGGCCGTCGAGCTCGGCCTGGACGGCATCATCGCCACGAACACGACCATCGCGCGCGATGGACTCGGTTTGCAATCCGAACCTTCGCTCTACGGAGAGACCGGCGGTCTGTCCGGGGCTCCGCTCAAGGAGCGCTCCCTGGAGGTCCTGCGCCGCCTCTACGCGCGCGTGGGCGGTCGCATCACGCTCGTGGGCGTCGGTGGCATCGAGAACGCCGAGGACGCCTGGCAGCGGATCCTCGCGGGCGCCACCCTGGTGCAGGGCTACAGCGCGTTCATCTACGAAGGGCCCTTCTGGGGCCGCGCCATCCACAAGGGGCTCGCCGCCCGGCTTCGGACGAGCTCGTACGCCACTCTCGCCGAGGCCGTCGGCGCCGACGTTAGGAAGTCCGCATGAGCGCTCTCGAACCCTTCGGTACGCGTCTGCGTCACGCCATGGACGAGCGCGGGCCGCTCTGCGTCGGCATCGACCCGCACGCCTCCCTGCTGTCGGCCTGGGGCTTGAACGACGACATCGCCGGCCTGGAGCGGTTCACCCGGACCGTCGTCGAGGCGCTCGCCGGAACCGTCGCGGTGTTCAAGCCGCAGAGCGCGTTCTTCGAGCGCTTCGGCTCGCGCGGTATCGCCGTACTGGAGAAGGCGGTCCAGGAGCTGCGCGCGGCCGGGGCTCTGGTGGTCATGGACGCCAAGCGCGGCGACATCGGCTCGACCATGGCCGCGTACGCCGAGTCCTTCCTGCACAAGGACTCACCGCTGTTCTCCGACGCCCTCACGGTCTCGCCCTACCTCGGTTACGGCTCGCTGAAGCCGGCCGTCGACCTCGCGCGCGAGAACGGCACCGGGCTCTTCGTGCTCGCCCTCACCTCGAACCCCGAGGGCGCCGAGGTGCAGCACGCGGTGCGCGAGGACGGCCGCACGATCGGCGCGACGATGCTCGGGCACCTGGCGGCCGAGAACGCGGGCGCGGAGCCCCTGGGGTCCTTCGGGGCCGTCGTCGGGGCCACGCTGGGCGACCTGTCCTCGTACGACCTCGCCGTCAACGGTCCGCTGCTCGCTCCCGGCATCGGGGCGCAGGGCGCCACTCCGGCGGATCTGCCGGGGGTCTTCGGGGACGCCGTGCGCAATGTCGTGCCGAGCGTGAGCCGGGGTGTCCTGCGTCACGGTCCCGACGTGGTGGGCCTTCGCGTCGCGGCGAGCCGCTTCGCGGACGAGATCCGTGAGGCCGTCGCCTCGGCGTGAGGGGTCCCTGAGGGTCCCTGAGGGTGTTTTTCCGTCTTCGAACGACGTGTCAGGCCACATCCTTACGTTTCGTTGATGGCTCACCGGACCAAATCCGGGGTGAAATGCCCGGAATGTACACCTCGGCAGAGGCTGACCAGGACTTTTCGTCTGTTCTCGCTGACTCCGGCGGCCATGCCCGCTAGTCTCCGACGAGAGCGAACGGGCAAGTGCGTTGCACGTTGCTCACCAGGTGTGGGGCGACTAGGTTCCTCACCGGTCCGTATCCGACAGTTCGACATCCGAGGTGACGTAGGCGTGGCTCTTCCGCCCCTTACCCCTGAACAGCGCGCAGCCGCGCTCGAAAAGGCCGCCGCGGCTCGCCGGGAGCGGGCCGAGGTCAAGAATCGACTCAAGCACTCCGGCGCCTCGCTTCATGAGGTCATCAAGCAGGGTCAGGAGAACGATGTCATCGGCAAGATGAAGGTCTCCGCCCTCCTGGAGTCCCTGCCGGGCGTGGGCAAGGTCCGCGCCAAGCAGATCATGGAGCGTCTTGGCATCTCCGAGAGCCGCCGTGTGCGCGGTCTCGGCTCCAACCAGATCGCCTCCTTGGAGCGTGAGTTCGGCGGTGGCGCTGCCTGACGTTCTCAGGCACTCCTGAGAACCTGGATAATCGCTGCATGGCTGCAACATCCCGGGGGACGACCCCCGTGCCCCCGGACGTACGTCCGCGGCTGACCGTGCTCTCCGGCCCCTCCGGGGTCGGCAAGAGCACGGTCGTCGCTCATATGCGCAAAGAACACCCCGAGGTCTGGCTCTCGGTCTCGGCCACGACCCGGAAGCCGCGCCCCGGCGAGAAGGACGGAGTCCACTACTTCTTCGTCTCCGACGAAGAGATGGACAAGCTGATCGCCAACGGCGAGCTCCTGGAGTGGGCCGAGTTCGCGGGCAACCGCTACGGCACGCCGCGGGGCGCCGTCCTCGAGCGCCTGGAGGCGGGCGAGCCCGTCCTTCTGGAGATCGACCTGCAGGGTGCGCGCCTGGTCCGCGACTCGATGTCCGAGGCGCAGCTGGTCTTCCTCGCCCCGCCGAGCTGGGAGGAGCTGGTCCGCCGGCTCACCGGCCGGGGGACCGAGGCGCCCGAGGTGATCGAGCGCAGGCTCGGTGCGGCGAAGATCGAACTCGCCGCCGAGGCCGAGTTCGATACGACCCTGGTCAATACCTCCGTCGAGGATGTAGCGCGTGAGCTGCTAGCCTTGATGAAAGTTGTTTGATCTTCTTCATCCTCAGTAACCCGGCTTGATCTTCAATTTCCATTCGAAGGTCGAACCCCATCGGAAGGCAGAGAGTGTCCTCTTCCATCACTGCGCCCGAGGGCATCATCAACCCGCCGATTGATGAGCTCCTCGAAGCGACCGACTCGAAGTACAGCCTCGTGATCTACGCCGCCAAGCGCGCGCGCCAGATCAACGCGTACTACTCGCAGCTCGGTGAGGGCCTGCTGGAGTACGTCGGCCCGCTGGTGGACACGCACGTCCACGAGAAGCCGCTCTCGATCGCGCTCCGCGAGATCAACGCGGGTCTCCTGACGTCCGAGGCCATCGAGGGCCCGGCTCAGTAAGTAGCCGCAGTTCTTTCTTGTAGTTCTCAGTTCTTCACCACAGGCCCGGCAGCGCGACTGCCGGGCCTGTGGTGTGTCATGGAGTCGTACGTTCCCCGGTGCGGGGATCACAAGTGCGGGGAGGCACGGTGGGCAAGCCCAAGGTCGTTCTGGGGGTCAGCGGCGGAATCGCCGCGTACAAGGCCTGTGAGCTGCTGCGGCGGCTGACCGAGTCGGGCCATGACGTACGCGTCGTACCGACCGCGTCGGCGCTGCACTTCGTGGGCGAGGCGACCTGGTCGGCGCTGTCCGGGAACCCGGTCTCGACCGAGGTGTGGGACTCCGTCCACGAGGTGCCGCACGTACGGATCGGCCAGTCCGCCGACGTCGTGATCGTCGCCCCCGCGACGGCCGACATGATGGCCAAGGCGGCCCATGGTCTCGCCGACGACCTCCTGACGAACACGCTCCTCACCGCCCGCTGCCCGGTGATCTTCGCGCCCGCCATGCACACGGAGATGTGGGAGCACCCGGCCACGCAGGAGAACGTCGCCACGCTGCGCCGGCGCGGCGCGCTCGTCATCGAGCCCGCCGTGGGCCGTCTCACGGGCGTGGACACGGGCAAGGGCCGCTTCCCCGACCCGGTGGAGCTCTTCGAGGTCGTACGCCGTGTCCTGGCGCGCGGCGATCTGGCCCGCGACCTCGCGGGGCGGCACGTGGTCGTCAGCGCGGGCGGGACGCGCGAGCCGCTCGACCCGGTGCGCTTCCTCGGCAACCGTTCCTCCGGCAAGCAGGGGTACGCGCTGGCTCGCAGCGCGGCGGCGCGCGGGGCCCGCGTGACGCTCGTGTCGGCGAACCCGGCGCTGCCGGAACCCGCGGGCGTCGACGTCGTGCCCGTCGGCACGGCCGTCCAGCTCCGCGAGGCGGTCCTGAAGGCTTCGGCGGACGCCGACGCCGTGGTGATGGCCGCGGCGGTGGCCGATTTCCGCCCCGAGACGTACGCGACCGGGAAGATCAAGAAGAGGGACGGCCAGGAGCAGCCCCCGATCGCCCTCGTCCGCAACCCCGACATCCTCGCCGAGATCGCTGCCGACCGGCCGCGCCCCGGCCAGATCGTCGTCGGTTTCGCCGCCGAGACGGACGACGTGCTCGACAACGGCCGCGCCAAGCTGGAGCGCAAGGGCTGCGACCTGCTCGTCGTCAACGAGGTGGGCGAGCGCAAGACGTTCGGCTCCGAGGAGAACGAGGCGGTCGTGCTCGGCGCCGACGGCAGCGTGACCCCCGTGCCGTACGGACCCAAGGAAGCGCTCGCGGACACGGTCTGGGATCTCGTGGCTGAACGCATGCCGAAGAATTCCTGAAAAAATTGCGGCGCTCCCCGGACGAATCCCAGCCGAAACCCCACCGGAACAGGGGCGAAAACCGGGGCGCGGATGTCACAATCGCACCACTGGGCGCCTCAAACCCGGGAAATTCGGGCGCGAGGCCCTCTGGTGGAGACCGATCGTCGTACCGCACAATGCAGTGCCGCAGGTCACAGCGCTCCCAAGTGGCGAGACACGTGGTCCGGCGGCCGAGTGCGACCGATAAACTGGTCTCGGACGACGCCGGGCGCAGCTCCCGGCCGTCCACCAATGATCAGCCAGCAGCCGCTGCAACCACAGGGAGCGATGTGTCCCGCCGTCTCTTCACCTCGGAGTCTGTGACCGAGGGTCACCCCGACAAGATCGCTGACCAGATCAGCGACACCATTCTCGACGCGCTTTTGCGGGAGGACCCGAAATCCCGGGTCGCCGTGGAGACGTTGATCACCACTGGCCTGGTGCACGTGGCCGGTGAGGTGACGACCAAGGCGTACGCGCCGATCGCGCAGCTGGTGCGCGACAAGATCCTCGAGATCGGTTACGACTCCTCGAAGAAGGGCTTCGACGGCGCCTCCTGTGGCGTCTCGGTGTCCATCGGCTCGCAGTCCCCCGACATCGCGCAGGGCGTCGACACGGCGTACGAGAAGCGCGTCGAGGGCGATGAGGACGAGCTCGACAAGCAGGGCGCCGGCGACCAGGGCCTGATGTTCGGCTACGCCTGCGACGAGACGCCGGAGCTGATGCCGCTCCCGATCCACCTCGCGCACCGTCTCTCGCGCCGCCTGTCCGAGGTCCGCAAGAACGGGACCATCCCGTACCTGCGCCCCGACGGCAAGACCCAGGTCACCATCGAGTACGACGGCGACAAGGCCGTCCGCCTCGACACCGTCGTGGTCTCCTCGCAGCACGCCTCGGACATCGACCTGGACTCGCTCCTGGCTCCCGACATCCGGGAGTTCGTGGTCGAGGCCGAGCTGAAGGCGCTCCTCGACGACGGCATCAAGCTGGACACCGACGGCTACCGCCTCCTGGTGAACCCGACCGGGCGCTTCGAGATCGGCGGCCCGATGGGCGACGCCGGCCTGACCGGCCGCAAGATCATCATCGACACGTACGGCGGCATGGCCCGCCACGGCGGCGGTGCCTTCTCCGGCAAGGACCCGTCCAAGGTCGACCGCAGCGCCGCCTACGCGATGCGCTGGGTCGCCAAGAACGTCGTCGCCGCGGGCCTCGCCGCCCGCTGCGAGGTCCAGGTCGCGTACGCGATCGGCAAGGCCGAGCCGGTGGGCCTGTTCGTGGAGACGTTCGGCACGGCCACGGTCGACACCGACAAGATCGAGGCCGCCATCTCCGAGGTCTTCGACCTGCGCCCGGCCGCGATCATCCGCGACCTGGACCTGCTGCGTCCGATCTACGCCCAGACCGCCGCGTACGGCCACTTCGGCCGGGCGATCCCCGACTTCACGTGGGAGCGGACGGACCGGGTGGAGGCGTTGCGGAAGGCTGCGGGGCTGTAATACCGCCTCGCTCAGCGAGTTCTGAGGAAGCCCGGTGCCCCTGGTGGGGGCGCCGGGCTTCGTCGTGCCGCAGGGGATATCGGGCGGGTGGGCGTGTCAGTGGGGTCTGGTAGGAATGCTGCTGTGAGCAGCGAGAACCAGGAATCCGAGGGGGCCGGCGGGGTCGAGCCTCCGGAGCAGCTTGCGCTCATCCGGGATGCCGTGCGCAAGGCCGAGGTGCCGCGGGCCAAGCCACGGACGTGGCGGGGGGCGGCGTTGGCGAAGAGTCTGCCGGTGGCTCGGGTCCTCGTCGACAAAGGTGTGCTGCATCTTGACCGGTACTTCGACTACGCGGTGCCCGAGGAGCTTGACGAGCAGGCTCAGCCCGGGGTGCGGGTGCGGGTGCGGTTCGGGGCCGGGGCGCGCAATGTGCGCAGTGGGCGGCGTGAGGGCGGGGGTTTGATCGACGGCTTTCTCGTCGAGCGGGTTGCCGAGACCGACTACTCCGGGCCGCTGGCCGCGCTGGCGCAGGTCGTTTCGCCCGAGCCTGTGCTGGGCGGTGAGTTGCTCGGGCTGGCGCGCGCGGTGGCCGATCGGTACGCGGGGAGCCTCGCCGATGTGCTGCAGCTGGCCGTTCCGCCGCGGCATGCGCGGGCCGAGGCGCGCAAGACGGGGGAGGCTCCGGTGCCGCCGGTCGCGCCTGAGGCAGGGTCCTGGCGGCGGTACGGGCACGGGGCCGAGTTCCTGGGGGCGCTGGCCTCCGGGGGTGCGCCTCGGGCCGTGTGGACCGCCCTTCCCGGGCCGGAGTGGGCCGAGGAGATCGCCCGGGCTGTGCAGGCGACTCTTGCTTCGGGGCGGGGCGCCCTGGTGGTCGTGCCTGCGGGGCGGCCTGCGGGGCGGGTCGACGCTGCGCTGACCCAGTTGATGGGGGCGGGGCAGCATGCTCTGCTCACCGCTGACGTGGGGCAGGAGAAGCGGTATCGGGAGTGGCTCTCCGTACGGCGCGGTGCCGTGCGGGCCGTGGTGGGCACCCGGGCCGCGATGTTTGCCCCCGTGCGGAACCTCGGTCTTGTCGTGATCTGGGACGACGGCGATGCCAGCCACAGCGACGACAACGCTCCCTTCCCGCATGTGCGTGAGGTGCTCGAGCTGCGGGCCTCGCGGGACAAGTGCGGCTTCCTGCTGGGGAGTTGGAGCTGCACCGTCGAGGCCGCGCAGCTGGTGGAGAGCGGGTGGGCGGCGCCGCTCGTGGCCGATCGCGAGCAGGTGCGGGGGGCCGCGCCGCTCGTACGGACCGTGGGGGACGGCGACCTTGCCCGGGACGAGGCGGCTCGGGCCGCGCGGCTTCCGACGCTGGCCTGGAACGTCGCGCGGGAGGGGCTGAAGCACGGTCCTGTCCTGGTGCAGGTGCCTCGGCGGGGGTACGTGCCCCGCCTCGCGTGCGAGAGGTGCAGGGAGCCCGCGCGGTGCCGGCACTGTGCGGGACCGTTGGAGGCGCGGGACGGCGGCGGGCTGTGGTGCTGCTGGTGCGGGGTGGAGGAAGGTGCCTGGCACTGCGGGGAGTGCGGGGGGTTCCGGCTGCGGGCGCAGATCGTGGGAGCGCGGCGTACGGCCGAGGAGTTGGGGCGGGCGTTTCCCGCGGTGCCGGTGCGGACGTCGGGGCGTGAGCAGGTCCTCGACACCGTGACGGCGGCGCCCGCGTTGGTGGTGAGCACGCCGGGGGCGGAGCCTGTCGCCGAGGGCGGTTATGCCGCCGCCCTGTTGCTCGACGGGTGGGCCATGTTGGGGCGTCCCGATCTGCGGGCCGGGGAGGAGGCGTTGCGGCGGTGGATCGGGGCGTCTTCGCTGGTGCGGCCCCAAGGGGCGGGCGGGACCGTGGTGGTCGTCGCCGAGCCGACCCTGCGGCCCGTGCAGGCCCTGGTGCGGTGGGATCCCGTGGGGCATGCGGTGCGGGAGCTTTCCGAGCGGGCCGAGTTGGGGTTTCCGCCCGTCTCGCGGATGGCCTCCGTGGCGGGGACAGCGGAGGCGCTTTCCGGATTTCTCGCCGCGGCCGAACTTCCGGGGGACGCGGCGGTGTTGGGCCCCGTTCCCGTGCCGGACGCGGCTCCTGGACCAGCCCGGCGGGCCGGGGCGCCGCCGGCCGGGGAGCGGTGGGAGCGGGTGCTGATCAGGGTGCCGCCGGGCAGCGGCGCCGCGCTCGCCGCTTCGCTGAAGGTGGCGCAGGCCGCGCGGATGGCCCGGGGGGCGGCGGAACCCGTGCGGATTCGGGTGGACCCGCTGGATATCGGCTAGGGAGGTGGCGTGCTGTGCTCCGCTGCCGGGGCTCCGGCGGCCGGTCGTGCGGAGCCCCTGCTCACCACGACGGCGGCTGCCCGCACCGGGAACCCGGTAGGGCAGCCGCCGAGTTGTCGTGGTCAGCCGTTGCGCGGGCCCGGGAAAGCGCTGGGGCGGGGGTCCTCACGGAGGACGGGGCTGCCTGCCGTGGGCTGGGTCGGCATCGCGCGGGCCGCGGGCACCGAGGGGAGCGGGGCGCCGACCGGAACCGGGGGCCGGGCGGCCGTGGGGGCGGGGATCGTCTCCGTGGCGCGCTCGGCTTCCGCCGCCGCCTGGGTCGTGGCCCGGCGGGCTCCGTAACGGCGGTGCACCGCCTGCTTGGTGACCCCGAGGGCCGAACCCACCGCGTCCCACGAAAATCCCAGCGAGCGGTCGAAGTCCACCGCGGCGGTCACCAGCGTCTCGACGCTGTCGCGCAGTTCCTGGGCGAGGCGGACGGTCGGGGCGGGGGCACGCCCGTACACGACGAAGCCCGCTGAGGGGCTGGAGCGGCGCGGGCGGTAGACGTTGCCGAGCTGGGCGGTGAGCGTACGCAGTGCGTCCACCTGCCGGCGGACCCGCTCGATGTCCCGCACCAGGAGGTGCAGGCTGGCCCGTGCCTGGGCGTCGTGGGTTGCGTGGTCGGCCATGAACAAGCCTCTCGAACCGGCGTTGAAAAGGATCGGGCCGCATGCGCGGCCCGTTGTGGTCAACTCTTTCTTGACCAACGCGCTAGTTCGTGTGGGGTCACGGTGCGGGGGCGTGTGTGTATATGCACAGGGCGCGCGGCCGCGCGTACGCCCCCAGGTGCGGGGGCCGCCGGGGCGGGCAGGGCGGCAGCCGCGAGGCCGGTGGCCCCGCGGGGGGCGGGGTGGTGGCGTGGCTCATAGACTGGTGCGCTTCCCGTACGTTCCCGTCCCGAGAGGCCGAAAGGCAACGATGAAGCTCGTCTTCGCAGGCACCCCCGAGGTCGCCGTCCCCGCCCTGGACGCCCTGATCGCCTCCGACCGGCACGAGGTGGCCGCCGTCGTCACCCGGCCCGACGCCCCCGCGGGCCGCGGCCGCAGACTCGTCGCGAGCCCCGTCGCCCAGCGCGCGGAGGAGGCCGGTATCGAGGTGCTCAAGCCCGCGAAGCCGCGTGACGAGGAGTTCCTGGCGCGGCTGCGCGAGATCGGGCCCGACTGCTGCCCGGTCGTCGCCTATGGGGCTCTGCTGCCCAAGGTCGCCCTGGACGTCCCGGCCCGCGGCTGGGTCAATCTGCACTTCTCGCTGCTGCCCGCCTGGCGTGGAGCCGCGCCCGTCCAGCACGCCGTGATGGCGGGCGATGAAATCACCGGGGCCTCCACCTTCCTGATCGAGCAGGGGCTCGACTCCGGGCCGGTGTACGGGACCGTCACCGAGGTCGTCCGGGCCACCGACACCAGCGGCGACCTGCTCACCCGCCTCGCCTTCGCGGGCTCAGGCCTGCTCGCCGCCACCATGGACGGCATCGAGGACGGCTCCCTGAAGGCCGTACCGCAGCCCGCCGACGGTGTCACCCTCGCCCCGAAGATCACCGTCGAGGACGCCCAGGTGGACTGGGCGACCCCGGCCCTCCGCGTGGACCGCGTCGTGCGTGGCTGCACCCCGGCGCCCGGTGCCTGGTCCGTGTTCCGCGGGGAACGGCTGAAGATCATCCAGGCCGCGCTCGTCGCGGACCGCACGGACCTCGCGCCCGGCGAGCTCGCCGCCGCCAAGAACAACGTGTACGTCGGCACCGGCTCGCACGCCGTGGAGCTGCTCTGGGTCCAGCCGCAGGGCAAGAAGCCGATGCGCGGTGCCGACTGGGCGCGCGGGGTGCGGATCGCCCCGGGTGAGCTGCTCGGTGCGACCGACGTAGGCTGAACAGGTTCGGCCCCCACCCATTAGCGGAGCACCTTTGAACGACCAGCCCAACCGGCGTCCCCAGAAGCAGGGCAACTCCGGTAAGCCCGCCGTCAAGCCCGGTAAGCCGGGTAAGCCTCATCGCCGTCCCAAGAAGGATCCCGTCCGGTTCCTCGCCTTCGAGGCGTTGCGGGCCGTGGACGAGCGCGACGCCTACGCGAACCTCGTCCTGCCGCCGCTGCTGCGCAAGGCCCGTGACAAGGGCGACTTCGACGCGCGTGACGCCGCGCTCGCCACCGAGCTCGTCTACGGGACGCTGCGCAGGCAGGGAACGTACGACGCGATCGTGGCCGCCTGCATCGACCGGCCGCTGCGCGAGGTCGACCCGCCGGTCCTCGATGTGCTGAACATGGGTGTGCACCAGCTGCTCGGGACGCGCATCCCGACGCACGCCGCCGTCTCCGCCTCCGTGGAGCTGGCGCGCGTGGTGCTCGGTGACGGGCGGGCCAAGTTCGTGAACGCGGTGCTGCGCAAGGTCGCCGCCGACGATCTCGACGGCTGGGTGGAGAAGGTCGCGCCTCCTTATGACGAGGACGCCGAGGACCATCTCGCCGTCGTCCACTCGCATCCCCGCTGGGTCGTCTCCGCGCTCTGGGACGCACTCGGCGGCGGCCGTGCGGGCATCGAGGACCTTCTCGAAGCCGACAACGAGCGGCCCGAGGTGACCCTCGTGGCCCGCCCCGGCCGCTCCACCGCCGATGAACTCCTCGACACCGTGGGTGAGGAGTCCGCCCTGCCGGGGCGCTGGTCGCCGTACGCCGTGCGGCTCAGCGAAGGCGGCGAGCCCGGGTCGATCGAGGCCGTGCGCGACGGCCGTGCCGGGGTCCAGGACGAGGGCAGCCAGCTCGTCGCGATCGCACTCGCGAACGCTCCGGTCGAGGGGCGCGACGAGAAGTGGCTCGACGGCTGCGCGGGCCCCGGCGGCAAGGCCGCCATGCTCGCGGGCCTCGCGTCCCAGCGGGGCGCCGCCCTCCTGGCAGCCGAGAAGCAGCCGCACCGGGCCCGCCTCGTCGCGCAGGCGCTGCGGGGCAACCCGGGTCCGTACGAGGTCATCGCAGCCGACGGCACCCGGCCGCCGTGGCAGCCGGGCACCTTCGACCGCGTCCTGATGGACGTGCCCTGCACGGGACTCGGCGCTCTGCGCCGCCGCCCCGAGGCCCGCTGGCGCCGCCGCCCGGAGGACCTGGACGGCTTCGCGCCGCTCCAACGGGGGCTGCTGCGTACCGCGTTGGAGTCCGTGCGCGTCGGGGGCGTCGTCGGTTACGCCACCTGTTCACCGCACCTCGCGGAGACGCGTGCCGTCGTCGATGACGTGCTCAAGCAGCACCAGGGCGCCGAACTGATCGACGCGCGACCGCTGATGCAGGGCGTTCCGGCGCTCGGTGACGGACCGGACGTCCAGCTGTGGCCGCATCTGCACGGCACGGACGCGATGTACCTAGCGCTTATCCGGCGGACCGCCTGAGGCAGCCTTCGCGGGAGCCGGTGTGCGAGGGGCCGCCGGGTCCTTGCTCAGAGTGTGCGGCCACCACACCTTCGGGCCCGCGTCCAGGAACAACGCGGTGACCAGGACGGACCGTACGACGAAGGTGTCCAGCAGGACGCCGAGTGCGACCGCGAAGCCGATCTCGGCGAACGCCACCATCGGGAGCGTGCCGAGCGCGGCGAACGTGCCCGCGAGGACCAGGCCCGCCGAGGTGATCACCGCGCCGGTCGCGGCGAGGCCCGTCACCACGCCCGCACGAGTGCCCTGCCGGCCCGCCTCCTCACGGATGCGGGTCGACAGGAAGATGTTGTAGTCGATGCCGAGCGCCACCAGGAAAACGAAGACGAAGAGCGGGAAGTCCGTGGACTCGCCCGCGTAGTCGAAGAGGTGGCGGAAGGCGAGCGCGCTGATGCCGAGCGCGGCGGAGAAGGAGAGCACCACCGTCGCGATCAGGAGCAGCGGCGCGATGAGGGCGCGCAGCAGCACGGCCAGGATCAGCAGGACGACCACGAGGACGAGCGGGATCACCAGCTTGTTGTCGTGGGCCGTCGCGCGGTCCATGTCCAGGAGGGCCGCCGTGCCGCCGCCCACCTTCGCGTCCGCGTCGGGGACGGCGTGCACCGCGTCGCGCACCCGCTCCACGGTCTGCTTGGCCGCCTCGCTGTCGGAGGGGTCGGTCGGTGTCGCCTCGAACAGGACCCGGCCACCGGACTCCGCCTTCGTCCCCGGCGGTACGCCGACGCTCGCCGGGTCCACGCCCCGCGTCCGCGCGAGCGCACCGCGGACCTCGTCGCCGCGGTCCGCGTTCGCCACGATCACCAGCGGGTCGCCGCTGCCCGCGGGGAAGTACTTCCCCTGCACTTCCTGGCCCACGATCGAGTCCGGCTTGTCCGTGAACGAGTCGGCGTTGCTGAGCCCCTCGGCACGCAGTTGTGTCAGGCCGAGCGCCAGGGCCGCGAGCGCCACCGCAGTGATGCCCCAGGTCAGGCGCGGTCGGTGGGCGATGCGGCGGCCCATGCGGGCCCAGACGCCGCGCTCGGTGGGCTCCGGTGAACCGTTGTGCGGGATCAGCGGCCAGAAGAGCCACCGGCCGCAGACCACCAGGAGCGCGGGGAACAGCGACAGCATCGCGAGCAGGGCGACCGCGACCCCGATGGCGGCCACGGGGCCAAGGCCTCGCGTGGAGTTCATGTCGGCGGTGAGCAGCACGAGCATGCTGACCACGACCGTGGCGCCGGACGCGATGACCGCGGGGCCCGCCCGGTGCAGGGCGAGCTGCATCGCCTCGTGCCGGTCCTCGTGGCGGCGCAGCTCCTCGCGGTAGCGAGCGACCAGGAGCAGGGCATAGTCCGTCCCCGCACCGAAGACGAGGACCGTCAGGATGCCCGCGCTCTGGCCGTTGACCGTCAGGCCCGCGTGCTCCGCCAGGAGATAGATCAGCGCCTGCGCGGTGAACAGGGAGACGACCGCCGCGAGCAGCGGGACGAACAGGAGGACCGGGCTGCGGTAGGTGATCAGGAGGATCACGATGACCACGCCGCCCGCGGCGAGGAGCAGTGTCGAGTCGATGCCCTCGAACGCCTCGGAGAAGTCCGCCGACGTGCCGCCGGGCCCGGTGACGTGCACCGCGAGCCCGCCCGTGCCGTCGCCCGCCCGCTCGCGGATCGAGTCGACGGCAGGACCGATCCGCTCCCAGCCCTTCTCGTCCATCGCGATGGGCACGAAGACCTGCGCCGCCTTGGCCGAGCCCGGATCCTTCGAGTCGAAGACGGGGCCGCGGGTCTCCTCGCCGCGGACACCGTGGGCGCGCAGCTCCTTGAGATCACCCACGTCCTCGGTGATCCGCGCCCGGTCCTGGCCGGTCAGACCGCCGTCATGGGCGTACACGATGATCGCTGGAATCTGTTCGGGCCTGAACTCCTCTGAGATGTCCAGGACTTGGGTGGATTCCGCGGAGCCCGGCAGCCAGGACGACGCCTGGTTGTCCTGGGCGTCCGTGAGCTTCTGGGCGAGCGGGGCCGCGGCCACGATCACCACAAGCCAGAACAGCACCACGAGCCACTTGGTGCGCCGCCCGCACACCAGCCGGGCCACGCCTCGGCCCGTCCGGCGCTGACCGTCCGACCGCACGTCCGACCGTTCGTCCGGCATGGCTACCCCCGCTGCCCCAGGTCGTCCCGGTGGGCCGCCCAGCATGGCACGCGGTCCATGGTCAAAGGAGCCGGTCGGCTCACGCTACGGACCGTGGAGGGCAACGAGCGCGGGGCATGGCAGTCTTGGGGCATGGCCGTGCAGATCAACCCCAGCATCCTGTCCGCGGATTTCGCCCGTCTTGCCGAGGAGGCAACGGCGGTCGAAGGTGCCGACTGGCTCCATGTAGACGTCATGGACAACCACTTCGTCCCCAACCTCACCCTCGGGGTGCCGGTCGTAGAGTCTCTCGCCCGAGCGACGGACACGCCGCTGGACTGCCATCTGATGATCGAGGACGTCGATCGCTGGGCTCCGCAGTACGTCGAAGCGGGCGCCGGATCGGTCACCTTCCACGTGGAGGCGGCCGCCGCACCCGTCCGCCTGGCCCGTGAGATCCGCGCCCAGGGCGCCCGCGCCTCCATGGCGCTGAAGCCCGCGACGCCCATCGAGCCGTACGAGGATCTGCTCGCCGAGCTCGACATGTTGCTGATCATGACCGTCGAGCCGGGGTTCGGCGGCCAGGCGTTCCTCGACATCATGCTCCCGAAGATCCGCCGGACCCGCGAGTTGATCAGCAAGCACGGCCTCGAACTCTGGCTCCAGGTCGACGGCGGGGTCTCGGCCGCGACCATCGAGCGCTGCGCCGAGGCCGGCGCCGACGTCTTCGTGGCGGGCTCCGCGGTGTACGGCGCGAACGACCCGGCGGCGGCGGTACGTGCACTGCGCACCCAGGCGGCCGGGGCGACGTCCACGGCGGCATGGGCATGCGGCCACTGAGCCACGGATACGTGAACGCAGTCCTTCGGGGCTGATCAAGTACGTCAGATCTGCAAGGATGAACGGCGAACCCTGGTTGCGCTGCGGCAATGCGCGAGAAGCCGTGGCCATGCGCGCGAAGCCCACACCGATGTGTGTGAACGCGTGAACGCGTGAACGACAGATGCTTGAAATGACAGTCGTGAAATGACAGTGAGGAGATCGTCGTGTCGACGGGCGGCCGGTCAGCCATGCGGATGGGACCCGCGGAGCTGGTGCAGGCGGCGGCCATGGCCCGCCGCTTCTATCTCGAGGGCAAGTCCAAGATCCAGATCGCCGAGGAGTTCGGCGTGAGCCGCTTCAAGGTGGCCAGGGTCCTGGAGACGGCTCTTGAGCGTGATCTCGTACGGATCGAGATCCGTGTGCCCGCCGAGCTGGACGCGGAGCGCTCGGACGCGCTGCGTGCCCGCTACGGCCTGCGGCACGCGGTCGTCGTCGAGTCGCCGGCATCGGCCGACGAGATCGACGAGTCGCCCGACCCCGAGAACCTCGGCGAGGTCGCGGCCGATCTGCTCGGCGAGCTGGTCACCGAGGGCGATGTCCTCGGCCTCGCGTGGGGGCGCTCGACCATCCACATGGCCGCCGCCCTCGACCAGCTCCCGCCGTGCACGGTGGTGCAGCTGACGGGTGTGTACGACGCGGGGACCGCCGAACGCGGTTCGGTCGAGGCCGTGCGGCGTGCCGCGCAGGTCTCCGGCGGCGAGGCCCACCCCATCTACGCGCCGATGCTCCTGCCGGATCCGGCCACGGCTGCCGCGCTGCGCAACCAGACGGGCATCGCCCGGGCTTTCGAGTACTTCGACAAGGTGACCGTGGCCGCGGTGTCCATCGGCTCCTGGGAGCCCGGTATCTCCACCGTCCACGACATGCTCAGCGACGAGGAGCGAGCGCACTACGCCTCGCTGGGCGTCGCCGCCGAGATGTCCGCGCACCTCTTCGATGCCGAAGGGCGCAGGGTCGGGCGTGACCTGGGGGAGCGGTGCATCACGGTCGAAGCCGACCGGCTCCGACGGATTCCTGAAGTGGTCGCCATCGCGGGCGGGCAGCGCAAGGCTGCCGCGATTGACGCGGTGCTGCGGTCGGGGCTTGTCACCAGCTTGGTCACGGACACGGCTGCTGCCGATCAGCTGATGGTCATGGGGCACACTCCGCATCCTGCGTTGGACCGGGCGGATCCGGACGGTAGCTGATCTTCTGCGGGTCGTGGGGGCTGAGCGCGCAGTTCGCCGCGCCCCCTTGGGGCGCTGCAGTTCGGGGATGGCCATGGGAGCATCTGGCCCATGGTGCTCCGGTTTGTACCTCGCGTGTTGGGTGCGTTGCTGGTCTGCCTCGCTGCTCTCGTCACCGGGTGTTCCTCGGGCAGCGGCGGGGCGGGGGAGGCCTCCGCCTCCAGTCCCGCCTGGGCCCGCGGCATGCCCGCCGTCCAGGCCGACCGGCTGCCCGCCGAGGCGCGGCGGACGTTGCGGCTCATCGATGACGGCGGGCCCTTCCCGTACGCCAAGGACGGCTCAGTCTTCGGCAACTTCGAGGGCGAGCTGCCGAGGCAGCGGCGCGGCCACTACCGCGAGTACACCGTCCCCACCCCCGGCGAACGCGACCGGGGCGCGCGGCGGATCGTCACCGGAAGCGGCGGCGAGACCTACTACACGGACGACCACTACGCGTCCTTCAAGGCGGTACTGAGATGACGCCCGACCCGCAGGCACCAGGACCCCTGGGGCCCGTCCTGGACGCCGTGCGCGCCGCGGGACTGCGCACCGTCTCGCTCGACCTGAGCGGCGCCAGCGACAAGGCCGCCTTCATGGAGCGCTGCGCCCGTGCGCTCGAACTGCCCGACTGGTTCGGGCGCAACTGGGACGCGCTCGCCGACTGCCTCACCGACCTGGGAGCCGCGTCCGCCGCACCCGGACGGCTCCTCGTCGTCACCGGCTGGCAGGAGTACGCCGAGGCCGCCCCCCAGGAGTGGATCGTCGCCCAAGAGGTGTTCACGGATGCCGTGGAGTACGCCCGGGAGCGCGGGACCGGCCTGGAGATCGTTCTCGCGCTCGGCACCCGCGCCTGAGCGGAGGGTGAGCGTCCGGGCCCGCGCTTGGAGGATCCGACCAGGGGTGCCGCGACCCGGCTGGGTGATCATCCCAGGCGGCGCACCACCCCGGGCATGGGACACTGAAGTACGTGCTTTTCCCTCGGCCTAACTGTCCGGGGGCCACCTCTGAACGACTGGGATGAGCAGCACGTGCGCTTCCTCAATGACAACCAGCCTGCGTACGACCTGACGTACGACGACGTCTTCATGGTGCCGAGGCGCTCCGCCGTCGGATCGCGTCAGGGCGTGGACCTCTCGTCGCCGGACGGCACCGGCACCACGATCCCGCTGGTCGTCGCGAACATGACCGCGATCGCCGGACGCCGCATGGCTGAGACCGTCGCCCGCCGCGGTGGCCTCGTCGTGATCCCGCAGGACATTCCGATCGAGGTCGTCACCGAGGTCATCTCCTGGGTCAAGACGCGCCACCACGTCCTGGACACCCCGATCGTCCTGGCCCCCACGCAGACCGTCGCCGACGCGCTGGCCCTGCTGTCCAAGCGCGCTCACAACGCCGGCGTCGTCGTGGACGCCGACCAGAAGCCGGTCGGCGTCGTCACCGACACGGACCTGAACGGCGTCGACCGCTTCACCCAGCTCTCCGAGGTCATGTCCAAGGACCTCGTGCTCCTCGACGCGGACATCGACCCGATCGAAGCGTTCAACAAGCTGGACCACGCCAACCGCCGCTACGCCCCCGCCGTGGGCAGGGACGGCCGCCTCGCCGGCATCCTGACCCGCACGGGCGCCCTGCGCGCGACGCTCTACTCGCCCGCCCTCGACGCCAACGGCAAGCTGCGCATCGCCGCCGCCGTCGGCATCAACGGCGACGTCGCGGCCAAGGCCAAGCAGCTGCTCGACGCGGGCGCCGACACGCTCGTCGTGGACACCGCGCACGGCCACCAGGAGTCGATGATCGCCGCGGTCAGGGCTGTGCGCGCGCTCGACCCGCAGGTGCCGATCGTCGCGGGCAACATCGTCGCCGCCGAGGGCGTACGTGACCTGATCGAGGCCGGTGCCGACATCATCAAGGTCGGTGTGGGCCCCGGCGCCATGTGCACCACGCGCATGATGACCGGCGTCGGCCGCCCGCAGTTCTCCGCGGTGCTCGAATGCGCCGCCGAGGCCGCGAAGTTCGGCAAGCACGTGTGGGCCGACGGCGGTGTCCGCCACCCCCGCGACGTCGCCATGGCGCTGGCCGCCGGTGCGTCGAACGTCATGATCGGCTCGTGGTTCGCCGGGACGTACGAGTCCCCGGGCGACCTGCAGCAGGACGCCAACGGCCGCCTCTACAAGGAGTCGTTCGGCATGGCGTCGGCGCGGGCGGTCAAGAACCGCACCAGCGAGGAGTCGGCGTACGACCGTGCCCGCAAGGCGCTGTTCGAGGAGGGCATCTCGACCTCGCGGATGTTCCTGGACCCGGAGCGTCCCGGCGTCGAGGACCTGATCGACTCGATCATCGCGGGCGTCCGCTCCTCCTGCACGTACGCCGGCGCGGGCTCGCTGGCGGAGTTCGCCGAGCGGGCCACCGTGGGTGTGCAGAGCGCCGCGGGCTACGCGGAGGGCAAGCCGCTGCACGCCAGCTGGAGCTAGTCGCCCTGCGGGGAGCTGTGCTTGTCGGCTGCGGGTACGCCGTGGCCGGGCGCGCAGTTCCCCGCGCCCCTTACGGGGCCTGAGCTGCCGCCACTGCCTCCGCGAGGACCGCGTGGCCCTCGTCGCCCGGGTGTACGCCGTCCACCAAGTGTCCGGCGTCCAGCAGTTCGCCGCCCGGCAGCAGGTCGGCGCCCGCGTCCAGGGCCGCCCGTTCCACGGCGGCTCGCAGGTCTCTGAGCGTGGCGCCCAGCGCATTCGGCACCGTCTCGGCGTCCGGGCGGATCACGGGGGAGACCACCAGGAGGGGGATGTCCGGGTGGCCCCGGCGCACCAGGCCCAGGAAGGCCCGCGTCGTCTCGTACAGCAGCCCCGCCGCATGCGGCGTACGCGACCAGCAGTTCGTGCCGAAGGCCACGGTGATCAAGTCGGTCCGCAGGGATGCGAGTTGCTCGGCGCTCGCCAGCTCTCCACGTGCCGCGCCCGCGTAGCCGAGGTTCACCGTCTCCACGCCGAGTGCGCGTCCCGCGCGCGCGGGCCACGCCAGATGCGGACGTGACACCGACCAGCCCTCCGCGATCGAGTCGCCGTAGACGAGCCAGCGTGGGCGGGGCGCGGCGGGCGTGAGGGTCCCGGTCAGCGGGCGTAGGTCGTGCAGGGCGGGGCGGAGTGCCTCCGGTAGGTGGAGGGTGAACTCGCCCTCCAGGTGGGGGAGTTGGATCTGCGCTCGGTGCTTGCCCGGGGAGGCGGGTACATCGATGACCTCCTCGCCCGCCAGCAGCGTGAACACCGCGGGCGTGTCACGGTACGAGTCCGTCCGCGAGGGCGGCGACGCGGTGTACGCGACCTCCACCGCGCTCACGCCTCGCGCGGTGAACTCAAGGCGTACCCCGGCCGGGAGGCCCGCCCGCTCCCAGGTGTCGCCGGGCAGCCGCTCCCGGTCGGCAGGGTCCGCCCGCACCACCCGGCCGCCCTCGGCCCACCACGCCGCACCCCGCACGAACTCCCTCACCGCGCACCCCCGATGGTCGGATACGGGAACTTCACTCCGACCCCGCCGTCCACGACGAGCGTCTGGCCGGTGACGTACGAGGAGAGCGGTGAGGCGAAGAAGAGCAGGGTCGATGCGATGTCCGAGGTCTCGGCCACCCGGTCGAGCGGGGCGTTGCGCGCGTTGCGTTCGCGCCCCTCCTCGCCGAGCAGGGCCGCCACCCGCGGCGTCCAGACGACGCCCGGCGCCACCGCGTTCACCCGCACCCCGCGCGGGCCGTACTCCACCGCCGCCGAGCGGACCAGGGAGATCAGGCCCGCCTTCGCGGCGCCGTACGCCGCGTGCAGGGGCGCCGCCGTCAGGCCCGACACCGACGCGACGAAGACGAGAGGACCGCCGCCCGTCTCGGCGAGCGCCTCGCCGCCGTACTGGACCGCCAGCCAGGCGTGCCGCAGGACGAGGGAGAAGTGCCAGTCCCAGGTTGCGTCGTCCAGCTCGCCCAGAGGGGTGTAGCGGGCCATGCCCACGATGTCGATGACCCCGTCCACCTTGCCCAACGCCCGGCGTGCGTAGGCGAAGAGTTCCCGCATCTCTTCGCGGCGCGTCACGTTCGCGACGTACGCGATTCCGCCGGTCTCGGCCGCGACCGCGTCGGCGCGACCTTTGTCGTGATCCACGCACAGGACCCGGGCGCCCGCGGCCGTGAGCGCGTGCGCGCTCTGGCGGCCGATGCCGTTGCCCGCGCCGAGCAGGACGAAGGCGCGGTCGTCCAGGCGGTGGAGGGCGGCGTAGTCGGGGACGGGGGATGTGTCGAGGGGCTCCTCGCTCATGGCGCCGACCGCCGGGGCCGGTACGACGCCAGTTCCGGGATGACTTCCTTGCCCAGGATCTCGATCGTGCGCAGGATCTCCCGGTGCTCCAGACAGCCCCACTGGACGTAGCAGATGAGCTGGTCGATGCCGAGGTCGGCGTAGCGCTTGGCCTTGCGGACGATGGTCTCCGCGTCACCGATGAGGATCATGTCGCCGTCGTTGAACTCCTCGACGGGGACGTTCCCTTCGATGATCGGGGTGAGGAAGGGGAACGTCCGCTCGCGCTCCTCGGGGGTCAGGTGCGGCAGTTCCCAGTCGAGCGTGAACTGGGCCAGGTTGCGGTACCACCAGGCCACCGAGTCCCAGACCCGCCGCGAAGGCCGGTCCGCCACGTGCACCAGCGTGTACGCGCTGACGCGGTCCGTGGTGACGTCCGTGATGGGGGACGGCGTGCGCGCGGCCGCGCGGTAGGCGGCGACCTGACGGGCCATCGCCTCCAGCGGCTGCATGATCGAGAAGGAGAGCAGGCCGAGGCCCGCGGCGCCCGCGACCTCCGCCGAACCGGGGGACGTCGCCGCCATCCAGCACGGGGGATGCGGGTCCTGTACGGGCTTCGGCGTGACCATCCGCCGGGGGAAGGAGAAGCGCTCGGACTCATACGCGAAGTACTCCTCGCGCCACATGCCCGTCACGATCTCTATCGCCTCGCGCCAGTCGGACCGCGACTGCTCGCGATCGACGCCGAACGCCGTCTGTTCCATGGGAGTCGAGCGTCCCGTGCCCCACTCCACGCGCCCGTCCGAGAGCACGTCCACCGCCGCCACCTTCTCCGCGATCCGCTGCGGGGGTGTGAAGCCGAAGGGGGTGAGGGTGACGCCGAAGCCGAGGCGTATCCGCTCGGTCAGCGCCGCGAGATGCCCGAGGAGCACCTCCGGCGCCGGACAGTGCGAGCGGCCCTCGCGGAAGTGGTGCTCCACCGCCCACACCGTGCGGAAGCCGACGCGGTCCGCGAGCCGGATCTGTTCCACCGCCTCGCGGTAGGCGCGCTGCTCGGCCGTGCGCTGGCCGTGCGGATGGGGTCCGTTCCAGGGCTTCGGTACGTCGATCTCGTACAGCACATCGAGGTCCATGGCCTGCTGCCTCCCTCTCGGCCGGGGTGCGCGATCTCTCGACCGGCGGGCACGACCGGCTCGACCGGGATGCACGATGAGGCAGATCTGACGAAGTGTCAATCACTACCCCGGCGCCCCCGCACGCAACGGACGAAACGGACCGCGCAACAAAGACCCGCAGGAAAGGGAAGTACGCAACGATCATGCGGGGCTGCGCAAGGTTGCTGCATTACGTACGTGAAGCGCGCCTCATAGAGTCATCCGCTGTACGTGGTGTGGCGGGGACCGCCTGCTCGGCGGTCCCCATCCATGCGTGGGAGCTGCCGCCGGTCCCGCCGCCCTGACCGGCAGCGATGAAGGAGCCACGCGTGCTCGACCAAGGCGCACCCCCGCAGAACCGCCCAAGCCCTTCGGGGGTCGCCGGACTTGGCAGCCGCCTGATGCGGCGCAAGCCGGTGGAACTCCTGGTCGCGGAGGGCGGCCAGGGTGAGGGCGGCTCGCTGCGGCGCTCCCTCGGCATGTGGCAGCTGACCATGATCAGCATCGGTGCCACGCTCGGCACCGGCATCTTCGTCGTCCTCGGCGAGAGCGTCCCCAAGGCCGGGCCCGCCGTCACCATCTCCTTCGTGATCGCGGGTCTCACCGCCCTCTTCTCCGCGCTCTCGTACGCCGAGCTCGCCGGTTCCATACCGGTCGCGGGCTCCTCGTACTCGTACGCGTACGCAACGATGGGCGAACTCGTCGCCTGGGTCTGCGGCTGGTGCCTGGTCCTGGAGTACGGCGTCTCGGTCGCGGCCGTGGCCGTCGGCTGGGGCGAATACCTCAACGAACTGCTCAACGGGACCATCGGCGTCACGATCCCGGACGCCCTCTCGGCGGCCCCCGGTGAGGTCGACGGCGCCATCATCAACCTGCCCGGCCTGATCGTCGTGCTGCTCGCGATGGTCTTCCTGCTCGGCGGTGCCAAGGAGTCGGCGACGGCCAACACGATCATGGTCATCGTGAAGATCGCCGCGCTCGTGCTCTTCTGCACCATCGGTTTCATGGGTTTCAAGTCCGGCAACTACTCCGACTTCATGCCGCTCGGCACCGCAGGCGTCAGCGCGGCCGCCGCGAGCCTCTTCTTCTCGTACATCGGATTCGACGCCGCCTCCACCGCCGGTGAGGAAGCGAAGAACCCGCAGCGCGACCTGCCCCGCGCGATCATGCTCTCGCTGATCATCGTCACGTCCCTCTACGTCCTGGTCGCGGCCGTCGCCGTCGGCGCCTGGAACTGGAAGGACTTCGAGGGCTCCGAGGCCGCGCTGGCCGCGATCATGAACGACGTCAGCGGCCAGAGCATGTGGGGCACGATCCTCGCCGCCGGCGCCGTCATCTCCATCGCGTCCGTCGTCCTGACCGTCCTCTACGGCCAGACCCGCGTCCTGTTCGCCATGTCCCGCGACGGCCTGGTCCCCAAGGTCTTCGGCAAGGTCAGCAAGAAGACCGGCACGCCCCGCGTGAACACCGTCATCGTGTCGCTGTTCTGTGCCGCGCTCGCCTCGGTCATCCCGCTCGGCAAGCTCGTCGACGCCACCAGCATCGGTACGCTCTTCGCCTTCGGCCTGGTCAACATCGCCGTGATCGTGCTGCGCAGGACCCGCCCGGACATGCCGCGCACCTTCCGGGTGCCGCTCGGCTGGCTCTTCCCGGTGCTCGGCTTCGGCTTCTGCGCCTACAACATGTTCAGCCTCGACTCCATCACCTGGGTCGTGTTCGGTGTCTGGATGGCCGTCGGCCTCGTGTTCTACTTCCTGTACGGCATGAGCCGCTCCCGATTGGCCTCCGCAGAGAAGTGATCCACCCCCAGTGCGACTGAACGATCTCGACGAACGCATCGTGCACGCCCTCGCCGAGGACGCCCGCCGCTCCTACGCCGACATCGGCCAGCTGGTCGGGCTCTCCGCGCCCGCCGTGAAGCGGCGTGTGGACCGGCTCCGGGAGACCGGGGCCATCACGGGATTCACCGTGCGGGTCGACCCGGCCGCGCTGGGCTGGGAGACCGAGGGTTTCATCGAGATCTACTGCCGTCGCAACACCTCGCCCGAGGCCATCCGCCGTGGCCTCGAGCGGTATCCGGAGATCGCGTCCGCCTCCACCGTCACCGGGGAGGCGGACGCCGTCGTTCAGGTCTTCGCCGCCGACATGCGGCACTTCGAGCGGGTGCTCGAACGGATCGCGGGCGAGCACTTCGTGGAGCGGACGAAGTCCGTCCTTGTCCTCTCGCCCTTGATGCGGCGGTTCTCTTCCGGGGCGCCTGCCTAGCTCCGCCTGCCTGGTTCCGCCTGCCTGGCTCCGCTTGCCTAGTTCATCGGCCGTACGTGCAGGTCGCCGCTGCCCGGCCTTGTCCTGTCGAACGGGGCCGCGCTCACGCACTTGGGCATGTCGTCCGGCAGGTCGTTCGGGATGCCGACCATGGCCCAGCTGTAGCCGAAGCGGTCCTGCTTGCCCTGGTCGTGGACCGTCATCCCGACGCGCTTGCCGATCGCCCCCTTCAAGCCGCCGTCCGCCTTCGTGACGACCGCCGACACCGTGGCCACCTTTCCGCCGGTCAGCAGGCAGTCCACCCGCGCCTCGGCGGAGCCGCCGAACTTGGGGTTCTCCATGTAGTGGCTGAACTTGATGGTGCCGTACGCGGCCCCCGGGTCGTTCTGGCCCTTGGCGTCCAGGTGGGCGTCGAAGGTGACCGTGGCGTCGTCGCCGGGGCGGCGGTCCAGCATGGCGGTTCCGGTCAGGGAGGCGGCCTCGCGCTCGGGGCGCGGGGTGTCCGACGCGGTCGCGGGGCCCGTGGCTCCGGCGAGTGCGAGGAGCGCGGCGCCCACGGCGACGGCTCGGATGAAGGTGGAGCGGCGGTTCATGTGATGTCCCCGTCCGGCTGTGGTCCGCCCGGTCCCTCCGGGCGTGATCCACATTCCCGTGGCCCCGAGCCCGCCGCATCGTGCGCGAGGGGGTGACCGCCTCCGCCGTGCGGCGGGGGCGGCCGGTCCGTGAGGCGGAGGCGCAGGGGCCCGCCCGACCCCCGTACGGGTGGGCCCCTGCGTGGTCAGCCGGTCGGGTATGCCGGGTGCCAGGGCTTTACGTGAAAGTCGCCGGTGCCCTTCTTGACCTTCTCGAAGGGGGCCGCGCTCGTGCACCTGGGCAGCTTCTTGCTCCCGTCGGGGCCGCCCACCGAGGCCCAGCTGTAGCCCACCCGGTCGTGCCTGCCCTGGTCGTGGACCGTGAAGCCGACGCGGCCGCCCTTGATCTCCTTGAGATTGGTGTCCGTGATGACGCCGGTCGCCGTGGCGACCTTGCCGCCCGTCATCAGGCAGTCGATACGGCCCTTCGCCCAGCCGCCCTTGCCACCCGGCTTGTCGAGGTGGACGAAGCGGAAGGTGCCGGTCGCCTTGTCCGGGCGCATGTTGTGGCGCTGCGCCAGATGGGCGTCGAAGGTGAACGTCACGTCCTCGGTGGTCTTGCGGTACAGCTTCGCGCTGCCGGTCAGGGCCGCGGCCTCGCGCGCCTGCGTGTGCGACGTGGCCGTATCCCTGCTCGGTGTCGTGCCCCTGCTCCGCGCTGTGTCCTTGCGCGATCCGCCGTCGGCCGGCGCGTCCGACGCGACGGCCGCTCCCGCGGCTCCGGCGCAGATCAGCAGGGCGGCGGCGATGGCGATCGCGCGGCGGCGGGTGCCGGCCAGGCCGCTGTCAGCGATCCGGGTC
Organism: Streptomyces sp. NPDC033180; assembly: GCF_055577645.1. Taxonomy (NCBI): domain Bacteria; kingdom Bacillati; phylum Actinomycetota; class Actinomycetes; order Kitasatosporales; family Streptomycetaceae; genus Streptomyces; species Streptomyces sp. NPDC033180. The sequence goes on from NZ_JBVIPU010000004.1 coordinate 455,899, forward strand.
CTTGTGCTGCGGCTCACGGGAAGCCTCCTGAAGCGTGCCGTTCACCCGGTCCTTCCGGGCGAGATCACGGTCTCGCGGCAGGGGGCACCGGCACGTCCGGCCACGGGCGGCAATCCGCCTCCGCCGTGCGGCGGGGAACACCTCCGCCGTGCGGCGGGGAACACCTCCGCACTCCCTGCTCCCGGCGGCGGACACCGCTACGACCCCGGGCCCACACCGCCACGCAACGAATCACCGCGCGCGGCCCCGTACGCGCAACAGATCGAGCGGCGGCCCGCAACGCTCGCGCCTTGTCCGGGCAGGGCCGCCGACCGTACCGTCTAACGGACCCCACCTGCCCCTTCGTACGCCTCGAGGATCCGCCATGCCTGCGCTGCGCACCGCCCTGCTCCAGAGTTCCGGGCAGCTCGGCTCCGTCGCCGAGAACCTCAAGGCGCTCGACGCCGCCGCGGGCCGCGCCGCGGCAGCGGGGTCCGGGCTGCTTGTCGCGCCCGAGCTGTACCTCACCGGGTACGCCATCGGCGACGACGTGCCGCGCCTGGCCGAGACCGCCGACGGGGCGTCGGCCGCCGCGATCGCCGAGACCGCCGTACGCCACGGCGTCGCGATCGCCTACGGCTACCCCGAGCGGGACGGCGAGAAGGTCTTCAACTCCGTCCAGCTGATCGGCCCCGACGGCGCCCGCCTGGCGAACTACCGCAAGACCCATCTCTTCGGCTGCTTCGAGCGCGACCACTTCACCCCCGGCGAACAGTCCGTCGTACAGGCGGAGTTGGGCGGTCTGCGGATCGGCCTGATGATCTGCTACGACGTGGAGTTCCCGGAGAACGTCCGCGCGCACGCCCTCGCGGGAACCGACCTGCTGCTCGTGCCCACGGCCCAGATGCACCCCTTCCAGTTCGTCGCCGAGTCGGTCGTGCCGGTGCGCGCCTTCGAGAACCAGATGTACGTCGCCTACGTCAACCGGGTCGGCAAGGAAGGGGAGTTCGAGTTCGTCGGGCTCTCCACGCTGGCGGGACCCGACGGCGTCGCGCGCACCCGCGCCGGACGGGACGAGCAGTTGGTGTTCGCCGACGCGGACCCGGCCTTCCTTGCCGCGTCGCGCGAGGCAAACCCCTATCTGCGCGACCGCCGCCCGGGTCTGTACGCGTCCCTGATCTGACCTCCCGAGGACCTGACCCGCCCGAGGATCCGACCCTCCCCTTCCTCTGTCCTGCCGTTCCCGCAAGGAGTCCGTACCCCATGACGTCCACGGTGCCCACCGCCGTCCAGCACACCGACGCGCAGCCGCCGATCACCATGTTCGGTCCGGACTTCCCTTACGCGTACGACGATTTCCTCGCGCACCCGGCGGGCCTCGGCCAGATACCCGCGACCGAGCACGGCACGGAGGTCGCGGTCATCGGCGGCGGCCTGTCCGGCATCGTCGCGGCGTACGAACTGATGAAGATGGGCCTCAAGCCCGTCGTCTACGAGGCCGACCAGATCGGCGGCCGGCTGCGCACCGTCGGCTTCGAGGGCTGCGACCCCTCGCTCACCGCCGAGATGGGCGCGATGCGCTTCCCGCCGTCCTCGACGGCGCTCCAGCACTACATCGACCTGGTGGGCCTCAAGACCCAGGCGTTCCCCAACCCGCTCGCGGAGTCCACCCCCTCGACGGTCGTCGACCTCAAGGGCGAGTCCCACTACGCGACGTCCGTCGACGACCTGCCCCAGGTCTACCGCGACGTGATGAACGCCTGGAACTCCTGCCTGGAGGAGGGCGCCGACTTCTCCGACATGAACCGCGCCCTGCGCGAGCGCGATGTGCCGAAGATCCGCGAGATCTGGTCCAAGCTCGTCGAGAAGCTCGACAACCAGACCTTCTACGGTTTCCTCTGCGAGTCCGAGGCGTTCAAGTCCTTCCGGCACCGCGAGATCTTCGGCCAGGTCGGCTTCGGCACGGGCGGCTGGGACACCGACTTCCCGAACTCCATCCTGGAGATCCTGCGCGTCGTCTACACCGAGGCCGACGACCACCACCGCGGCATCGTCGGCGGCAGCCAGCAGCTGCCGCTTCGGATGTGGGACCGTGAGCCGCAGAAGATCGTGCACTGGGACCTCGGCACGTCCCTGAGCTCGCTGCACGAGGGCGGTCTGCCGAAGCCCGCCGTGACCCGCCTCGACCGCACCGCGGGCAACCGCGTCACCGTCACCGACGCATCGGGTGACATCCGCACCTACCAGGCGGCGATCTTCACCGCCCAGTCCTGGATGCTGCTCTCCAAGATCGCCTGCGACGACACGCTCTTCCCCATCGACCACTGGACGGCGATGGAGCGGACCCACTACATGGAGTCCTCCAAGCTCTTCGTGCCCGTCGACCGGCCGTTCTGGCTGGACAAGGACGAGGAGACGGGCCGTGACGTCATGTCGATGACGCTCACCGACCGTATGACGCGCGGGACTTACCTGCTCGACGACGGTCCGGACAAGCCCGCCACCATCTGCCTCTCCTACACCTGGTGCGACGACAGCCTGAAGTGGCTGCCGCTGTCGGCGAACGAGCGCATGGAGGTCATGCTCAAGTCGCTCGGCGAGATCTATCCCAAGGTCGACATCCGCAAGCACATCATCGGCAACCCGGTGACGGTGTCGTGGGAGAACGAGCCGTACTTCATGGGCGCCTTCAAGGCGAACCTGCCGGGCCACTACCGCTACCAGCGGCGCCTGTTCACGCACTTCATGCAGGGCTCGTTGCCCGAGGACAAGCGGGGCATCTTCCTCGCCGGTGACGACATCTCCTGGACGGCGGGGTGGGCCGAGGGCGCGGTCACGACCGCCCTGAACGCCGTGTGGGGCGTCATGCATCACCTTGGCGGGGCCACGGACGGGACCAACCCTGGTCCCGGGGATGTGTACGACGAGATCGCTCCCGTCGAGTTGCCCGAGGACTGATCGGTAGCGCCGTTTCGCCTGGGGCGCGGGGGAATCTGCCGGTTCTTCGTGGCTGGTCGCGCAGTTCCCCGCGCCCGTTCGGGGCGCCTGCCCCTATACCCCGGCCGCCCTCGCCGCCTCGTGCACCTCCGCCGCCAGATCCTTCAGTTCCTCCGCGTCCCGCGTGCTCCCCTGCAGCTCGATGAGGATCTCCTCCACCGCGCCCGTCGACGCGTGCGCCTCCAGGTCCTCGACGATCTGCTCGACGTTGCCCTGGAACGGGGCGCGCTTCTCGCCCTCGTACGCGGTCGGCGTGTACCGCGCGTTGGCCCGCAGGACGCTCTGGACCGGCTGCGTGCGCCCCCGCTCGGCGGCCAGCTCCTTCAGGGCCTGCGCCTGCTCGGCCAGTTTCTCGGCGCCCATGCCCACCGGCATCCAGCCGTCGGCGCGGTCGACGAGCCTGCGCAGGGCGCGCGGGCTGCCCGCCGGCAGCAGGATCGGGATGGGGCGCGCGGGCTTGGGGCCGACCACCGAGGGCGCGATCGTGGTCAGCTCCCCTTCGTACGACACCGGGTCCGGGCCCCACACCGCGTGGCAGACGTCCATCAGCTCGTCCAGGACCTTGCCGCGCTGCTCGAAGGGGGCCACCGCCGATGCCGCGTACTCGTCGTGGGACCATCCCGTGCCGAGGCCCGCGACGACGCGGCCGCCGCTCGCCGCGTCCAACGTGGCCAGCGTGCGCGCCAGTTGGAACGGCACGTGCAGCGGGGCGACCAGGACGCTGGTGCCCAGGCGGGCCCGCTCCGTGGCGGCCGCGGCCAGGGTCAGTGTGACCAGGGGGTCGGCCACCGAGCGGTATGCGTCAGGCCAGGGCAGGCCCTCGATGCCGTACAGACCCTGGGTCGCGGGCTCGGGGAAGAGGATGCGTTCATAGACCCACAGGCTCTCGTAACCGATCTCCTCGGCCGCGCGCGCGACAGCCGGGACGTCACGTCCGATGCTGTACTGCCGGCCCTGCGGGAGGCTGAGCCCGAGTCGTGTGGCCATGCTGGTGCTCCTTCGCATCCGGGGTCACTCCCTTCAACGTACAACGATCGTCGGGGAGTTCATCGGCGGTGGGAGCACAGTGGCCGGATCAGTCCGGCAGGGGCGTGAGCAGCATCCGGCCCACCAGGCCTACCGCTCCGTCCAGGCGCTCCCGGAACTCATCGGCGACGGCGGGCAGCTCGTCCAGCGCCCGCATCGTCAGGGCCGTCGCCCAGGCGCTGTCCCTGGCCCGCTCCAGGCTCCAGGAACCCAGCAGGTGGGTGAGCGGGTCGGCGATCTGGAAGAGGTCGGGACCCGGCATCAGCTCTTCGCGGATGCGCTCCTCCAGCGAGACGAGGATGTCGCCCACGCGGTCGAACTCGTCCTCCAGGTCCGCCGGTTCGCAGCCGAGCGTACGACACGTGTCCATGACGGCCAGCGGAAGGTCGTGCCCGATGTGCGCGTTGATGCCCGCGAGCGCGAACTGCAGAGGTCGTACGCCGGGATGGCGACGGAGCTGGAACAGCGGGCGCCAGCAGGCGGGCGGCCTGCGGTCGGCCGTCACCGCGTCGACCGCCCTGAGATAGCGCTCGGCGAACAGGACGTCCAGCGTGATCGCGGCCCCGGTGTCCGGGAAACGGCCACTGTCGAGGTGCCGCCCGACCTCTTCGGTGACCGAGAGATAGACCCGGTTGAATACCCCGACCCCGTCGCCCGAGGGGAAGCCGGCGCCCAGCGCGCGCATCCGCGCCGCCACCCCGCCAACCCCGTGTGCCGAGCCTGTGAACTCCGCCAACCGCTCCAACTGCGCCATGGTGGCAGGGTCCCAGTCCTAGGCTGGCCCGAGTGCCACCGCACCGGCCGCTTCCCCAGAACGAGGGAACGGCGAGCGTGTGTGCCCCTGGGGAGGGGAGCAGGTACGCCGTGTCAGGGGGACACGGGGGAGGGGGAGGAACCACACCGTGTCAGCCAACCGCGCACGACATCGCGCCGAACGACGTGCCGGACGAGGGGCCGAGCGGAGGCGTGCCGCCCGCCATGGGGTCATGGTCGCCGCGGCGTGGGGACGTTCACGCCCGGCTACGCCTACGACTTGGCGCGCGGCTGAGAGCCGCCGGCGCCCGTTTCGGGAGACCTGTCGCTCCCGTCGCTCTCGTCGTATGTGGACGTGCCCGAATCCAGCAGGGGTTCCTGCGTCTTGAGGTGCGGCGGGGCGAAGGCGCGCAGGACGTGGTAGCCGGTGATGACGACGATCGTGCCGAGCGCGATGCCGCTCAGCTCGAAGTTGTCGGTGATCTTCAGTGAGACGCCGCCGACGCCGATGATGATGCCCGCGGCGGCCGGGACGAGATTCAGCGGATTGCGCAGATCCACCCCGGCGTTGATCCAGATCTGGGCGCCGAGCAGACCGATCATGCCGTAGAGGATGACGGTGATGCCGCCGAGGACGCCGCCGGGGATGGCCGCGACGACCGCGCCGAACTTCGGGCAGAGGCCGAAGAGCAGGGCGAAGCACGCGGCGGCCCAGTACGCGGCCGTGGAGTAGACGCGGGTCGCGGCCATCACGCCGATGTTCTCTGAGTACGTCGTGTTGGGCGGGCCGCCGACCGCGGTGGAGAGCATGGACGCGGCGCCGTCGGCGGAGATCGCCGTGCCGAGCTTGTCGTCCAGGTTGTCGCCGGTCATCTCGCCGACCGCCTTGACGTGCCCGGCGTTCTCGGCGACCAGCGCGATGACGACGGGCAGCGCGACGAGGATCGCCGACCACTCGAAGCTCGGCGCGTGGAACGAGGGCAGGCCGATCCAGTCGGCGTTGCCGACCGCGGAGAGGTCGAGGCGCCAGTGGTCGACGACCTTGCCCGAGCCGTCCGCCGAGTGGATCTTGCCGAAGGCCAGGTCGAGGACCCAGGACAGGGCGTATCCGAAAATCAGCCCCAGGAAGATCGCCACGCGCGACCAGAAACCGCGCAGGCACACCACGGCCAGACCGGTGAACAGCATCACCAGGAGCGCCGTCCACTGGTCCTGCGGCCAGTACGTGGACGCGGTGACCGGCGCCAGATTGAAGCCGATCAGCATGACGACGGCGCCGGTGACGATCGGCGGCATCGCGGCGTGGATGATCCGCGCCCCGAACTTCTGGACGGCGAGGCCCACCAGGAACAGCGCGGCGCCGACCACGAGGACCGCGCCCGTCACGGTCGCCGACGAGCCGCCCTGCGCGCGGATGACGGCGGCCACGCCCACGAAGGAGAGCGAACAGCCCAGGTAGCTGGGCACCCGGCCGCGTGTCGCGAGCAGGAAGATGACCGTCGCGACACCCGACATCATGATCGCGAGGTTCGGGTCGAGGCCCATCAGGACGGGCGCCACGAAGGACGCGCCGAACATGGCGACCACGTGCTGGGCGCCGAGCCCGAAGGTGCGCGGCCACGAGAGCCGCTCGTCGGGACGGACGACCGCTCCGGGCGCGGGGGTGCGCCCGTCGCCGTGCAGTCTCCAGCGCACGCCGAGATCCATGTTTCTGTTCCGCCTTCTGTGCGCCCGACTTTGTCAAGACCTGAATGAGTCAGCGCAATGTTAATCCGGCGGGTTCAGGTCTTCGGGGCCGCGGCATCCGCGGGAGCGACCGGCGTGGCCTCGCGGCTGTCCGTGCGCAGGACCCCCGCGAACACCGCGAGCCCGCAGGCGAGCACCGTCACCAGGCCGAAGGAGACCACCAGGCTCGTCACGTCGGCGAGCGTGCCGATCGCGGACGGTGCGATCAGTCCCGATGTGTAGGTGATGGTGGCGACGCCCGCGATGGCCTGGCTCGGGTTCGGGCCGCTGCGTCCGGCCGCGGCGAACGCCAGCGGCACCACGACCGCGATGCCGAGCCCGAGCAGCGCGAACCCGCCCATGGCGATCGCCGGATGCGGCGCCACCACGACCAGCAGTCCACCGAGCGCCGCGACCACGCCGCCCACGCGCACCGTGCGGACCGCTCCGAAGCGGTCCACCACCGCGTCGCCCGCGAGCCGCGCGATCGCCATGGTGAGCGTGAAGCCGGTGGTCGACGCGGCGGCGACACCGGCCGACGAGTCCAGTACGTCCCGCAGATAGACCGCCGACCAGTCCAGGCTCGCGCCCTCCGCGAAGACCGCGCAGAAGCCGACCGCGCCGATCAACAGCGCGGACTTCGGCGGCAGCGAGAAGCGCGGCGGCGCCACATCCTCGGGCTCCGCCTGGAGATCGAGCACGCCCTGGCAGGCGAAGAGACCGATCACGGTGAGGGCCACGGCGGCGAGCGCGTGGTGCAGGCGGGCGTCCGAGCCCAGGTGCGCGGCGACCGTGCCCGCCGCGGAGCCGATCAGGGCGCCGACGCTCCACATGCCGTGCAGGCCCGACATGATCGACTTCCTCATGCGGGTCTCGATCTCGACGCCGAGGGCGTTCATCGCCACGTCCGACATGCCCGCCGTCGCGCCGTACACGAACAGGGCGAAGCAGAGCGTCAGGAGGTTCGGCGCGAGCGAGGGCAGGACCAGGGACATCGTCCACAGGGCGAGGAGGCCGCGCAGCGCCGTCCGGGCGCCGAAGCGGTGGCTGACCCAGCCGGCGAGCGGCATGGCCACGGAGGCGCCGATCGCGGGGAAGGCGAGGGCGAGGCCGAGGAGCCCCGCGCTGAGGTCGGTGTGCTCCTGGATCCAGGGGACGCGGGTCGCGAAGGAGCCGGTGACGGCGCCGTGCACACAGAAGACAGCGGCCACGGCGTACCGCGCCCGCTTCAACTGACGTACGTCGTGGGTCACTTCACTCATCTATGCTCCGCCCCTCCCAAGGTGCCGCCCCGCTACGGCGACGTAAACTATCAGGAACCCTGCCTGATAAATAGCAGCTCTATGGAAGGATCCCCGGCATGCCCGCATCACCGAGCACCGCCCGGGCCATCAACGACCGGCTCGCTCTGGGGCTCCTGCAGCGCGAAGGACCGCTGACGGCCAACCAGTTGAAGCAGCTGACCGGCCTCTCGCGGCCCTCGGTGGCCGACCTGGTCGAGCGCCTCCAGGGCTCCGGCCTGATCGCCGTCGTGGGGGAGGCGGGTGCCCAGCGCCGCGGACCCAATGCCCGGCTGTACGGGATCGTCGCCGACCGTGCGCATCTCGCCGCGCTCGACGTGCGTACCGGGGGCGTCTCCGTGGTCGTCACGGATCTGCTCGGGGCCGTGCTCGCCGAGGCCTCCGCGCCCATCGGCGGCGACACCGGCACCGGGCCCGCCGTCGAGCGGGCCGTCTCCCTCGTGGAGCGCACCGCCCGGGACGGCGGCGTCCAGCGGCTGCACACCGTGGCGATCGGTGCCCCCGGCCTCATCGACCCCGCCACCGGCGAACTGCGCGACACCACCTCGCTCCCCGCATGGCACCGCCGCCTCGCCGGAGCACTCCAGGAGCGGCTCCCGGCCCGCGTGCTCGTGGAGAACGAGACCAACCTCGCCGCCCGCGCCGAGCAGCGCGATGGCGCCGCCCACGACCGCGACACCTTCGTCCTCCTGTGGCTCGGCGAAGGCGTCGGCGCCGCCGTCGTGCTCGACGGAAGCCTGCGCCGCGGGGCGTCAGGCGGCACCGGGGAGATCGGCTTCCTACCGGTCCCCGGCACGCACATGCTGCCGTCGGCCACCGGCTGCGAGGGTGGCTTCCACTCGCTGGCCTGCGCCGCCGCGCTGCGCGAACTCGGCGCGGAGCACGGCCTCGCGGCCGTGGGCGAGGCCGCGGATCTCGTCCGGCACGCCGTCGGGGCCGGCCATGACGCCTTCCTCGACGCCGCCGCCGACCGGATCGCCGTCGGCGCCGCCGCCATGGCCGCGATCCTCGACCCGGGCTGCGTCGTCCTCGGTGGCGAGATCGGCCGCGCGGGCGGCGAGGCGCTCGCCGCCCGGGTGGCGGCCCGCCTCGCCGCCATGTCTCCGCTGCGCACCGAGGTGCGCGCGAGCACGCTCGGCGGCGCGGCCGTGCTGCGGGGCGCGCTCCTCGCCGCCAGGGACGCGGCGCAGGACGAGGTGTTCGGTCCCGGGGGATGAGCCACCCCTGCCGGACAGCGCCGCAGGAGCCTTGTCACCGCCGGTCAGAGGTCCGTCACTGGCTGCTGTGAGCCAGGCCACAGGGGTTCGCCCGTATGGGCGTCGATCAGGCGTGGCACACTGGCCTCGTACCAAAAGCAGCGCACTCCGGGGTCGGTGTAATTCCGAACCGGCGGTTACAGTCCGCGACCCGGCCACCTCCAGTGGCCGGTTGACCAGGTGAAATTCCTGGACCGACGGTGAAAGTCCGGATGGGAGGCAGTGCGCGGCGGGCGGGCATTCGTGCACGTCGCCGAGTGGCTTGTTTTTGGGATACCCGTCTTTTCGGGTTTCCCGGGGAGAGGTCTCGTTTCCGGCGTCGCTCCCGATGCCGCAGTCCGTACATTCTGTCGTCATCGACAGGCCCCGGAGTCCGTGCCCCATGAGGCAGGAGGACTCGGTGGCCACCGCACCCGCGGCAGCAGCGAACGAGCACGAGCTCGCCGCCATGCGCCGTGCCATCACGCTCGCCGCCCTCGGGCTCGGCTCCACCAGCCCCAACCCGGTTGTCGGATGCGTGATCGTCAACGCCTCCGGAGAGATCGTCGGCGAGGGCTACCACCAGCGGGCAGGCGGCCCGCACGCCGAGGTCCACGCCCTGCGCGCGGCCGGCGAACACGCCCGCGGCGCCACCGCCCTGGTCACCCTCGAACCCTGCAACCACACCGGACGCACCGGCCCCTGCGCCCAGGCGCTCATCGACGCCGGCATCGCCCGCGTCGTCTACGCGGTCGGCGACCCGAACCCCGCCGCGACCGGGGGCGCGCAGCGACTGCGCGCCGCCGGAGTCGACGTGCGGGCGGGCCTGGTGGAGGACGAGGCAGCCGCGGGCAACGCCGCCTGGCTGACCTCCGTACGACTCGGCCGTCCCCACGTCACCTGGAAGTACGCCGCGACGCTCGACGGCCGTATCGCCGCCGCCGACGGCACCAGCCGCTGGATCACCTCCGCCGACGCCCGTGCCGACGTCCACCGGCTGCGCGCCGAGTGCGACGCGGTGGTCGTCGGCTCCGGCACCCAGCGCGCCGACGACCCGCACCTCGCCGTGCGGGGCATCGAAGGCGCCGTCCAGCCGCTGCGCGTCGTCGTCGACACGAACGGCACCGCGGTGGCACCCGGCGCCCGCGTCCTGGACGCCGCCGCCCCCACTCTCATCGCCGTCGCCGACAACGTGACCGCCGAGAGCGTGACCACCGACGGCGAAGCCGAAACGGTGCGACTGCCGCGCGCGGAGGGCGGGTTGGACATCCCGGCCCTCCTCGACGAACTGCACGCGCGCGGGGTGCGTTCCGTCCTCCTCGAAGGCGGGCCGACCCTCGCCGGAGCCTTCGTCGCCGCGGGCGCCGTCGACCGCGTCGTCGCCTACCTCGCCCCCGTCCTGCTCGGCGCGGGACCCGCAGCCCTCACCGGCGGCGGAATCACGACCATCACCGAAGCGTTGCGGCTCGACGTGAGCGAGACCGTCCGCATCGGCCCCGATCTGCGCGTCACCGCGACCCTCGTAGCGAAGGAGCACTGAAGTGTTCACCGGAATCGTCGAAGAGCTGGGCGAGATCACCGCCGTCGAGAACCTGGACGACGCGTCCCGCTTCCGCGTCCGTGGCCCCGTCGTCACCGACGGCGCGAAGCACGGTGACTCCATCGCGGTCAACGGCGTCTGTCTGACGGTCGTGGAGCACGAGGGTGAGGAGTTCACCGCCGACGTGATGGCCGAGACCCTGAACCGCTCGAGCCTCGGCGCACTCGCGGCCGGATCGCGGGTCAACCTGGAACGGCCCACCGCGGTCGGGGACCGCCTCGGCGGCCACATCGTCCAGGGGCACGTGGACGGGACCGGCGAGATCGTCGACCGCAAGCCGTCCGAGAACTGGGAGATCGTCAGGATCTCCCTCCCCGCGGACCTCTCCCGCTACGTCGTGGAGAAGGGCTCCATCACCGTCGACGGCGTCAGCCTGACGGTGGTCGACGCCGGGCCCGACTACTTCACCATCAGCCTCATCCCCACCACCCTCGCCCTGACCACGCTCGGCATCAAGCAGCCCGGCGACCCGGTCAACCTCGAGGTCGACGTCATCGCGAAGTACGTCGAGCGGATGCTCGGCGACCGCGTCACCGCCGCCGTACCGACCGCCGCCGCACAGACCGCTGCTCCCGCTCAGGAGGCCTCGAAGTGAACTGGCTCAACGCCGAAGCCTTCACGGCCTTCGGGCAGCACGTGATCTGGTCCGACATGGTGGGCAACACCATCGGCCTGATCGCCCTCGCGCTCGGCTGGCGGCGCTCCATATGGACCTGGCCCGCCCAGTTCCTGTCGGGCGTCATCCTCGTCGGCGCCTACGCGTCCGCCCACCTCTCCGGCGGTGTCGGCAAGCAGTTGCTCGTCATCGCCGTGGCTCTGTGGGGCTGGCGGCTGTGGACCAACGGCAGGCAGCAGGCGCAGGACGGCTCCATCGCCGTCCGGTTCGCCACCTGGAAGGAGCGCGGGGTGCTCATCGGCGGCACGGCCGTCGGCACCCTCGCGGTCGGCGCCCTGTTCTCCGCCGTGCCCGACCTGTCCTGGAACCCCTGGCCCGACGCCTACATCTTCGTCGGCACGCTCGCCGCGATGGTCGCCCAGGCCCGCGGCCTGGTCGAGTTCTGGTTCGCCTGGCTCCTCGTCGACGTGGTCGGCGTACCCCTCGCGTTCAGCAGTGGCCTGGCCTTCTCCGGCCTCGTGTACGTCATCTACCTCGCGCTCGTCCTGTGGGGCATGCGCGACTGGTGGCTGCGGTCGCGCACTGTGTCCTCGCAGGCCTCGCAGCCCGACATGGAAGGAGCCCCGGCATGAGCGCGGCACCGGTTTGGTACAGCACGGGTCACGAAGAAGACGCATCGGACCTCGCCCTCGACCCCGTCGAGGCGGCCATCCGCGACATCGCCGCCGGGCGGCCCGTCGTGGTCGTCGACGACGAGGACCGCGAGAACGAGGGCGACCTCGTCATCGCGGCCGAGAAGGCCACGCCCGAGATCATCGCCTTCATGATGAGCGAGTGCCGCGGCCTGATCTGCGCGCCCATGGAGGGCGACGAGCTCGACCGCCTCCAGCTCCCGCAGATGGTCGAGAACAACACCGAGTCGATGCGGACGGCCTTCACCGTCTCCGTCGACGCGAGCGGCGCGCACGGCGTCACCACCGGCATCTCGGCCGCCGACCGCGCCACCACGCTCCAGATGCTCGCCGCGGGCACGTACGAGCCCTCCGACTTCGTGCGGCCGGGACACATCTTCCCGCTGCGCGCCAAGTCCGGCGGCGTACTTGCGCGCAACGGCCACACCGAGGCCGCCGTCGACCTCGCGCGCCTCGCGGGCCTGCGCCCCGCCGGCGCGATCGTCGAGATCGCGGGCGAGGACGGCACGATGCTCCGCCTGCCGGAGCTGATCCCCTTCGCCCGCAAGCACGGCCTGACGATCATCTCCATCGAGGACCTGATCGCCTACCGCGGCAGCTCCGAGCCGACGGTCCGCCGCGAGGCCGAGGTCCGCCTGCCCACCGCCTTCGGCGACTTCACAGCGTACGGCTACCGCTCCACGGTCGACGGCGTCGAGCACGTCGCCCTGGTCCACGGCGAGGTCGGCGAGGGTGACGACGTCCTCGTCCGCATCCACTCCGAGTGCCTGACCGGCGACGTCTTCCACTCGCTTCGCTGCGACTGCGGCCCCCAGCTGGAGGCATCCATGCGGCGCATCACGGACGAGGGGCGCGGCGTCGTGGTCTACCTCCGCGGCCACGAGGGGCGGGGCATCGGCCTGCTCTCCAAGCTGCGTGCCTACGAACTCCAGGAGCGCGGCAGCGACACCCTGGACGCCAACCTGGAACTCGGCCTGCCCGCCGACGCCAGGGACTACGGCGCGGGCGCGCGGATCCTGGACGACCTCGGCATCCGCAGCGTGCGCCTGATGACGAACAACCCCGACAAGACCGACGCGGTGATCCGGCACGGCCTGAAGGTCACCGGACGCGAGCCCATGGCGGTCCAGGCGGGCGAGCACAACCTCCGCTACCTGCGCACCAAGCGGGACCGGATGGGGCACGACCTGCCGTGGCTCGACACCACCCCCGAGGTGTCCGCCTGCGGCAACCAGTAAGCAGAACCGGCCTACGAGAAGTACCGGCACACGACAACCAGGAGAAGCGCGTGAGCGGCAAGGGTGCACCCGAACTGAGTGTGAAGAACTGCGGAGACCTGCGGGTCGCGGTGATCGCCGCCCAGTGGCACGAGAAGGTCATGGACGGCCTCGTCGACGGCGCGCTGCGCGCCCTGCACGAGCTCGGCATCAGCGAGCCGACCGTCCTGCGCGTGCCCGGCAGCTTCGAGCTGCCGGTCGTCGCCAAGGTCCTCGCCGGACGCGGCTACGACGCGATCGTGGCCCTCGGCGTCGTCATCCGCGGCGGAACCCCGCACTTCGAGTACGTGTGCCAGGGCGTCACCCAGGGCCTGACCCAGGTCAGCATCGACACCGGTGTGCCCGTCGGCTTCGGCGTCCTCACCTGCGACACCGAGGAGCAGGCCCTGGACAGGGCGGGCATCGAGGGCTCCCGCGAGGACAAGGGGCACGAAGCGGTCACCGCGGCCGTCGCCACCGCGACCACGCTGCGTACGATCTCCGAACCCTGGCGGTGAGCGGGGTCGGGGAGCCGCGTAAAGTAAGCGACATCATGTCCAAGAAGACTTTCGAGGAGCTCTTCGCCGAGCTCCAGCACAAGGCCGCCAACGGCGATCCCGCCACATCGCGCACCGCCGAGCTGGTGGACAAGGGCGTCCATGCCATCGGCAAGAAGGTCGTCGAGGAGGCCGCCGAAGTCTGGATGGCGGCCGAGCACGAGGGCAAGGAAGCCGCGGCCGAGGAGATCTCCCAGCTCCTGTACCACGTACAGGTGATGATGGTCGCCCGCGGCATCACCCTCGACGACGTGTACGCCCACCTCTGAGCCGTACGCCCCACCGTCTCCAACTCCCCTCAACGCAAAGGAATCCGTCCTCATGCTGCGCATCGCCGTCCCCAACAAGGGTTCACTGTCCGGACCTGCGTCGGCGATGCTCCATGAGGCCGGATACCAGCAGCGCAAGGAGTCGAAGGAGCTCGTCCTCGTCGACCCGGACAACGAGGTCGAGTTCTTCTACCTCCGCCCCAAGGACATCGCGATCTATGTCTCGGCCGGCAAGCTCGACATCGGCATCACCGGCCAGGACCTCCTGATCGACTCCGGCGCGAACGCCGAGACGATCCTGCCGCTCGGCTTCGCACGATCCACCTTCCGCTTCGCGGCGAAGCCGGGCACGGCGAGCACCATCGCGGACCTCGCGGGCATGACCGTCGCGACCTCGTACGAGGGCATCGTCGCCAAGCACCTCACGGACAGCGGCATCGACGCCTCCGTCGTCCACCTGGACGGCGCCGTCGAGACGGCCATCGAACTGGGCGTCGCCCAGGTCATCGCGGACGTCGTGGAGACCGGCACCTCGCTGCGCAACGCGGGCCTCGAGGTGTTCGGCGAGCCGATCATGAAGTCCGAGGCGGTCGTCATCCGGCGCACCGGCGCCGGCACCGACGACCCCAAGGTCCAGCAGTTCCTGCGCCGCCTGCAGGGCGTCCTGGTCGCCCGCGCGTACGTGATGATGGACTACGACTGCCGGGCCGAGCACCTGGAGCAGGCCGTCGCCCTCACCCCGGGCCTCGAGTCGCCGACGATCTCGCCCCTGCACAACGAGGGCTGGGTCGCCGTCCGCTCCATGGTCCCGGCCAAGGAGGCCCAGCGGATCATGGACGACCTGTACGCCATCGGGGCGCGGGCCATCCTGACCACCGCCATTCACGCCTGCCGCCTCTGATGACCCGGCAGGAGACCCCGGCCATGACCGACCAGACCGACACCCCCGAGCTGCCCGTCACCTTCCGGCCCAGCCGGACCCGGGCCGTCCTGCTCACCGCGGGCGCCGCGATCTTCGTGGTCCTCACGGTGATCGCCCTGCTCATCCCGGGTCTCAGCTCGGGGGAGCGGCTCAGCTTCGTCTTCACCGGCGCGCTGCTCTTCGGTGTGCTCATGCTCCTGAGCAGGCCCAAGGTCGTCGCCGACGAGTCCGGCGTGACCGTCGTGAACATCGCCACCAGCAGGCGCCTGGCCTGGGCCGAGATCGTCCAGGTCAACCTGCGCCCCGGCGACCCGTGGGTGTTCCTCGACCTCAGCGACGGCACCAGCCTCCCCGTGATGGGCATCCAGCCCGGCATCGCCAAGCAGCGGGCGATCAGCGACGCACGCGCGCTGCGTGCCCTCGCCGACGCCCGCACCGCGCAGGGCTGACGTTTGCGGCCGGGTCTTGATTAATCTGGGGGCGGGGCACGCATGGTGTGCCGCCCCGCCCCTGTCGGGCCCGCCCGGTCCACAGGGGCTCCTGCTACCCGAGGAGTGACTCCCTCCGGCGATGGACGGTTCGTCCTGTAGTACATGCGCCGCCCCCTCCCGGCACACCGGGACAGGTCAGACCAGGGAGGCGGCGGCATGACGACTTCCCTGCTGCTTCTCGGGGCGGCATTCCTGCTGATTCTCGCCAACGGCTTCTTCGTGGCCGCCGAGTTCGGGCTCGTCACCGTGGAGCGCCCGGACGCGGAGAAGGCCGCGGCCGAAGGCGACCGACGGGCCCGTACGGTCGTCGACGCTCTCAAGGAGCTGTCCTTCCAGCTCTCCGGCACCCAGCTCGGCATCACCATCACCTCACTGGTGGTCGGCATGCTCGCCGAACCGGCCCTCGCGCATCTGCTCGCGGGCCCCTTCACGGCGACCGGTCTTCCGGAAGGCGCCGTACCGGGCCTCTCCGTAGTCGTCGGCATGCTCCTGGCGTCCGCCGTGCAGATGGTGATCGGCGAGCTGGTCCCGAAGAACTGGGCGGTGTCCAGGCCGCTTCAGGTCGCACGATTCGTCGCGGGCCCCCAGCATGTGTTCTCGCGCCTCCTGAGGCCCGTGATCTCCCTCCTGAACGCCACGGCCAACCGGCTCGTGCGGCTGTTCGGCGTCGAGCCCGCCGAGGAGCTCGCCTCGGCCCGCACCCCCGGGGAACTGGTCTCCCTCGCCCGGCACTCGGCGCAGGCCGGCACCCTCGAACAGGACACCGCGGACCTGTTCGTGCGCACGCTCTCCCTCGGCGAGCTGACCGCGCAGCACGTCATGACCCCGCGCGTGAAGGTCAGCGCGCTGCAGACGTCGGCCACCGCCGAGGACGTGGTGAACCTGACCCGCGCCACCGGGCTCTCGCGCTTCCCCGTCTACCGTGAGCGCATCGACGAGATCGTCGGCATGGTGCACCTCAAGGACGCCCTCGCGGTCCCCGCCCACGAGCGCCTGCGGGCACCCGTCGCCCGTATCGCGCAGGCGCCGCTCCTGGTTCCGGAGACGCTGCCCGTGCGGCAGCTCCTCGAGCAGTTGCGCAGCGAGCAGCCGATAGCCGTCGTCGTCGACGAATACGGCGGCACGGCCGGCGTGGTCACCCTGGAGGACATCGTCGAGGAGCTCGTCGGCGAGGTCCGCGACGAGCACGACCTGCTCGACCTTCCCGAGATCGCCCCGGCACCGGCCGAGGACGGCCGCCCCGCGTGGGACGCCGACGGCAGCTGCCGCGTCGACACGCTCCGGCGCATAGGACTCGACGTCCCCGAGGGGCCGTACGAGACCGTGGCGGGGCTCGTCGCCGATCTGCTCGGCCGTATCCCCGCCCCCGGTGACCGGGCCGAGCTCCCGGGCTGGCGGCTCGCGGTGCGCCAGGTGGACCACTACCGCGCCGCGCGGGTACGGCTCGTGCGGACCCCGGAGGCCTCGGAGGCCGCGAAAGCCATGAGCGTGGCGGAGGCCGCCCGATGAGCATGCTCCAACTCCTGTTCGCCCTGCTCCTCGTCCTCGCGAACGGCTTCTTCGTCGGCGCCGAGTTCGCGCTCGTCTCCGTGCGCCGCAGCCAGATCGAACCGCTGGGCGGCAAGCGGGCCCGCCAGGTCCTCTACGGCCTCGAGCACCTGCCGCAGATGATGGCCGCCGCCCAGTTCGGCATCACCGTGTGCTCGTTGACGCTCGGCGCGGTCGCCGAGCCCACCGTCGCGCATCTCCTGGAGCCGGTCTTCGAGGCGGCGCACATCCCCGAAGGGGCCATCCATCCGCTCGGATACGCCATCGCGCTCGCCGTGGTGGTCTTCCTGCACCTCGTCGTCGGCGAGATGGTCCCGAAGAACCTCGCGATGGCCGCGCCCGGGAAGACCGCTCTCTGGTTCAGCCCCGGCCTGGTCGCCTTCGCCCGTCTGTGTCGTCCGGTCACGGTGGCGCTCGGGGCGTGTGCGCGGCTCGTCCTGAAGCTCTTCGGGGTCGAGCCCAAGGACGAGGTCGAGGCCGTCTTCACCAGCGAACAGCTCAACCGGCTCGTCGGTGACTCGGGCCAGGCGGGACTGCTCGACCCCGAGGAGCAGGAGCGCCTGGAGGACGCCCTGGAGCTGGGCTCGCGCCCGGTCACGGACGTCCTGCTCGACCGGGCCTCCCTGGTGACCGTGGGCGCGGGGGTCACTCCGGCACAGGTCATCGAACTCACCGGGCGCACCGGTTACTCCCGCTTCCCGGTCTGCGCGGAGAACGGCGCCTTCATGGGCTACCTCCACGTCAAGGACGTACTCGACCTCACCGACGGCGCCGAGACGGACCGCGCGGTGCCGCAGCAGGTCTGGCGCCCGATGACGACGCTGCGCGCCGAACTCCCCCTGGACGACGCCCTGACGGTGATGCGCCGCGCCGCGACGCATCTGGCGCAGGTCGCCGACGCGTCGGGCAAGGTGCTCGGTCTGGTCGCCCTGGAGGACGTACTCGAGCTCCTGGTCGGCGAGGTCCGCGACCCTGCGCACCGGGTCGCGGTGCCGCGCAAGCCCCAGGAGGTCCGGGACGGCGCCCTTGTGTGACCGGGCGGGGGTCGCAGACCTCCCGGGGAGTCAGATCCCCGGCGGGCTCTGCGGCCCCCGCCCCGAGAGCACCTCGCCGTACGCCTGCATCAGGTCCGGGAGCCGCAGCGTCGACAGGTCGTCACGGCCCGGGTCGCCGGGATAGCCGGTCAGCCGCAGGTCGCGGTAGGCGCAGCTCTTCTCGTAGAGCGTGCGCAGGAAGCGGCCGTTGCCCAGTTCGTCGATCCACGCCTGGTCGACGACGTGCCCACTGATGGACCGCAGCTCGTCGAGCGCCTCCTCGTCCCAGACGTCGCCGTTGTCGGCGGCCAGGACCTCGCCGATGGCGGTGAGCTCCAGGGGGCGGTACGAGGGGAAGTCGACGCGGGTCGTGAAGCGGGACGAGAGCCCGGGGTTGGCGGCCAGGAGGCGGTCCATGCCCTCGGGGTAGCCCGCGAGGATCACGACCAGGTGGTCGCGGTTGTCCTCGGCGCGCTTGAGCAGCACCTGGAGAGCCTCGTCGCCGTACGCGTCGCCCTTGCCGTAGCCCGAGTTGGAGAGGGAGTACGCCTCGTCCACGAAGAGGACGCCGCCGATCGCCGAGTCGATCAGTTCGTTGGCCTTCACGGCGGTCTGGCCCAGATACTCGCCGACCAGGTCCGCGCGCTGCGCCTCCACCAGATGGTCGCCGCCGAGCAGGCCGAGCGCGTAGAACGCGCGCCCCAGAATGCGGGCCACGGTGGTCTTGCCGGTGCCCGAGGGGCCGGAGAAGACGAAGTGTCGTTTCGGCGGCTGCACGGGCAGTCCTTGCGCGGTCCGCAGGCGGGCCATGTTCAGCTGCGCCGAGAGCGCCTTGACCTGCCGTTTGACCGGTTCGAGGCCGACCATCCCCTCCAGTTCGGCGAGCGCGGCCTCCAGAAGGGCGGGGTCGGTGGGTCCCGGCGGTAGCTGGGGCAGCCCCGGCTGGATGGGGATCACGGCCTTCTCGCGCACCGAGTCGGTCTCGGACGGGCCGCCGGTGGGCGGCAGTTCGGGCTCGGTGACCTTCAGGTCGCGGCCTTCCGTGCCGAAGAGCGGATCGATCCCGTCGGGGCCGTCCATCACGTCCTGTCCGAAGCCGGTCAGGGCGATCGACGCCAGGTCGGTTACCTCGTCGTACCCGTCGCCCTCGGAGATCGCCGCGAGTCGCGCGGAGGTGTCCATGAAGGAGGGATCCACCCGGTGCACCGCCCGGTAGAGCGGCAGGGCCGCCGCCGAGCGGCCCGTTCCCTCGTGCGCGCGCGCCAGCCAGTAGCGAAGCTCCTTGCGCTGCGGCTGCTCGCTGCGGCACCGCATCAGGGCCGCGGAGAGCAGTGGATCCGCCTGGCCGTACATCTCCAGGCGTACGCGCGCCATGCCTCCGAAGAGCCCGGCCTCGATGCCCAGCATCGCGTCGTCGATCAGCGAGTCCGTGTGCCGGACCAACTGCTCCCAGTCCTTGACCAGATAGGACCGGCAGGCGTGCAGGAACCGCACCTGCGGGTCCGCGTCGACCGGTGGCAGACCGGCCAACGCCCGGTCGAGCTCGGGGACATGACGCCCGTCGAGCCAGTGCGACGCGTGCGCGAGCAGCAGGTCGCGCGTACTCTCCAGGACGGGCTGCACCCACCAGCCCAGCCAGTACCAGGAGTTGAGCGTGCGCCCGTGCCGGGTGCGCTGTTCCCCGAACCGGTCCCGGTGCTGGAACATCCGAAGCAGTGCCGTCGTCGTGTCGATGCGCAGCGCGTGCAGTCCGAGCCAGCCGTCGGCCATGCCCGGATCCATCCGCACCGCGGCCCGGAACTCCTCCTCCGCCTGCGGATAGGCGCCCATCGTGTAGGCGTCGACGCCCCTCAGCCAGGCGAGGTCGGCCGGGGCGGGTGAGCCCACCGCGTCGAAGTCCATCACGTCCCCCACAAACCGTGCCCCCGTTTGTGTACCGCCGGGCCGGTGCCCGTCGGCAACTTCGCTGAACCGCCTTGCTGCGGACGGACGTTGAACCGGCGCGCAGAGCAGCCGTCCGTAAGTCGCACCGAAAGGCATCGTACCTGCGGGGGAGCACTCGGCCGTAGGGTGCCGCAGCGCGGGATCAGGCAGGCGAAGGGGACCTCTTCGTCACCGAGGGTGAGCGAAAGGCGGCTCGCAGCGTCCGGAATGCGAGGTCGGAGGGCAGAACGAAGCCCCCGATCACGGGGGAACAACCGGGGGCTTCGCGTCTGCGGGCGACCCCGAAGGGCCGCACATTCAGAACGTAAGTCCTGTAAGGGCCCTCGGTCAAGCCGAGTTGAGGCACTCATGGAAACTCGTGACGACTTCCGGAAGTCGCTTTCCACGGGTTCAGCGTACTGCCTCTGGTCCCTCACTCTGTGTGACGGATTGGCTCTGCGCATGCGTCTCATTCGGCCCCCGCAGCACCTCATATCCCTCGCGCCACTGTCGCACCAAAGACTGAGCGAAGGGGCGCGAAGGGTCTTCCGTGAAGTGCCGGCGCTCCGCGGGCTCCCACCCGTCCCAGAAGTCGCTCTGCACCGCACCGTCCCTGCGGCGCCCCCTGTCCCAGGCCTCATCACGGGGCAGCTCCATCCACAGCAACCGCGCCAGGAACGGCCGCAGCGCGCGGCGGCCGGCGCCGACCCCTTCGACGAGGACCACGGGCGCGGGCGGCAGAGTGCGCGTCTTGGGCCCGAAGCGGCGCGCGTGCCAGTCGTACGTCTCGTAGTGCGCGCTCTCGCCGCGTGAGAGCGGCAGCACGACCTGCCGCCGCAGCCGTTCCGTCCAGCCGAACAGGGCATCGTGGCTCGCGATGTCGTCGAGGCGCAGGACGGGGGCGCCGCCCAGCGCGTCGGCGAGGCGGTCGGCGAAGGTCGACTTGCCGGAGCCCGCGTGCCCGTCGACGGCGACGAGGCGGACGGGGCCGCAGGAGGGCGGCAGGCGCAGCAGCTCCGCTGCGACGCGGGACAGGGGAGTGGGAGTGGCGTGTGCGGTCATCACTGGCAAGCGTACGGGTGCGGAATCCCTCACTCCGCGCGCCGTCGCAGCTCACGTCAGTGGTCAAGGCCAATATTGACGGACACGGTGGTGGTCGAAGCGCTGGCAGAAGTCGGCGTACAGCAGCCATAGTTGGCCTACCGCCGTGCATCTGACCTGCCCCTTCCGGACCCGTCCGGAGCCCACGTCGACTGGGGGTCCCCGCCATGGACCGAGCTGATGACATGTCCCGCAGAACCGTCCTCACCGCGGCCGCGGCCGTGGCAGCACTGGCCGCCACCGCGCACCCGGCCCTCGCGTCGGGCGGCCTCACCGGTGCCCCGCGCGCGAAACGACCGGTGAGCAACCGCTTCTGGGCCTCGTACGCGGACTGGAGCGCCGGCACCGCAGAGGGCACGCGTGCGCTCTCCGGAGCCCGCCCCGCCGTGGAGATCGCCGAGGCCGCGGGCCGCACCGACTACGCCGACCCGCACACCGGCAAGACGGCCACCTGGGAGTACGCCCGGTGGACCTCGCCCGTGCACCGGCCCGCCGTCGCCGCGACGGAGGTCATCGCCTCCTGGAACGCCCGCACACCCACCGGGACGTGGCTCCAGGTCGAGATGCAGGGCACGTACTCGGACAAGAAGAAGACTCCTTGGTACGTCCTTGGCCGCTGGACCTCGGGCGACGACAAGGAGAAGGACATCCGCCGTACGTCGGTCGACGACCAGAGCGACGGCAAGTCGAGCATCTGGACGGACACCTTCTCCATCGACGACACGACGACGGATCTCCGCCTCGCCTCGTACCGGCTGCGCCTGACCCTGTACCGCAAGCCGGGCGCCACCGAGACCCCCACCGTCTGGCGGCTCGGCGCGATGGCGTCCGCCGTCCCGGACCGCTTCACCGTCCCGGCGTCCGAGCCGGGGCTCAGCAAGGAGCTGACGGTCCCGCGCTACTCGCAGGAGACCCACGTCGGCCAGTACCCGGAGTACGACAACGGCGGCGAGGCCTGGTGCAGCCCCACCTCCTCGCAGATGATCATCGAGTTCTGGGGCCGCAAGCCCACCGCCGACGACCTCGCCTGGGTCGACCCGTCCTACGCCGATCCCCAGGTGTGCCACGCGGCTCGCCACACCTTCGACTACCAGTACGCGGGCTGCGGCAACTGGCCCTTCAACGCGGCGTACGCGTCGACGTACAAGGACTTCCAGGGCGTCGTCACCCGCCTCACCTCACTCACCGAGCTGGAGTCGCTGATCGCGGCGGGTATCCCGGTCATAACGTCCCAGTCGTTCCTCAAGGAGGAGCTGACAGGCGCCGGTTACGGCACGGCGGGCCACCTCATGACGGTGATCGGCTTCACGCCGAAGGGCGACGTGATCGCCAACGACCCGGCATCGCCGAGCAACGCGGCGGTGCGGCGGGTCTACAAGCGCCGCGAGTGGGAGAACATCTGGCTCCGCACGAAGCGCTACAACTCCACGGGCAAGGTGGTCTCCGGCACGGGAGGAGTCTGCTACCTGTACTTCCCGGCGAAGCTCTCCGCGAAGCAGAAGGCGGCGCTGGCCGAGGTGGGGATTGGCTGAGGCAGCACGCAGGCCCCCTCTCCACTGGCGGAGAGGGGGCCTGCACTGCGCTGCACTGGTTGCCGGTTACTGAGCCACTCCAGGGAGCCGCAGCGTCCGCGCGAAGTCGTCCAGGGGCTCCATGACCGCGGCGATCACTTCCGGATCGTCGTGGTGCCCGCGCAGACAGACGTCGGGGAGGCCGGGCGGCGTGTGCCAGTGGTACGTCACCGAGGTCATCATGATGGTGCTGTCCGCGGGGTAGGACCGGGTGGCCCGGACCCCGTCCTCGCCAAGATACGGCGAGGCGAAGGCAACGCTGCCGGACCGCTGCTGCCACTCGGGGATGTCCGGATGCGGCACGGTGGGCGCGGTGAGCCCTTCGCAGGATGCCGCGTCGGGGGCTTCGCAGTGGATGCGGGTGGCGTGCATCACCAGCGGCATGGAAGTCAGCGGCACGGGGTGGTAGATGAACGCCTCGTCGGCTTGGAGCTTGTCCCGGAGGGTCACCACGGTCTGCTCGTAGAAGGTCTTGTGGAAGCGGCGGAGTTTGCGGGTCAGTTCGATGCCGTGTTTGGAGGCCAGGTCGGTCAGCGACTCATCCAGCCAGACCTTGAACGTCTTCTTGTCGATCTGGAGCCAGAGATAACCCCAGAGCCCCTTGTTGGCATCCGTGTCGATGTGGAGCTCGCCGAGGTCGGCGCTCCACAAGGTGCCTTCGGACATGAGCAGTCTCTTTCGTCGTGGGGCGCGGGCAGGGCGGCAGCCGTCAGGCATGGCTCCAGCGGAAGGTGCCCATGATGGCGTCGAACAGCTCCACGAGGATGTCGTGGAAGGCAGGGTCCGAGTCGGGCGCGATCAGGGCGCTGAAGGAGAACGTGAGGTACTTGTCGGGGGCACTGTCCGGGACCGGCACGAAGTACTCGACCTGGCGGTGTGCGACGTCGATGTCCTGGGCGGGATCGGCGGGGACGTCTCGCTCCGAGCGCAGCGCCGCGGTCTCGTCCAGCTCCCGCAGCTCGGCTCCGGGAGTTTCGGAGGCGAGCGCCAGCAGGACCGCTTCCGGGCCGCTGTCGGGCCTGACCCTCGGAATCTCGATTGGTTCGGAGGCGACGATCGAGACGGGCAGCGCGACACCGTGGAGCCGTTCGGTGGGGAGGTAGAGAGTCATGCCTCCCTTGGCGCTTGCCCTGCGTACGACCTTCTTCATCTCCTGGGTGAGCTTCAGCCGGGCCTTCGGGATGTCGTCCTTGGGGAAGCCGACGGGCAGCTGCGAGATCGCCTTGCGGACGATGCGGTCCATCGCTTCCTCGGTACCCGTGTGCAGGGGAATCACGTCCCAGCCGGGCGGCGGCACCAGGTTGAAGCCGGTCGGGGCTCGGCGGTGCTCAGCGGTGGCCACGGGACTCCCGCCTCCCTTCCAGGGCGTAGGCGACGCCGACGAAGAGCGCCCATGCCGGGGCAGCGATCATGCCCGCCCAGAAACCGAAGAACATCGAGGGCAGGAAGAAGCCACCGCCCATGGCGAGATCCCGGGTCAGGTAGGGCGGACGGCCCGCGTGGCGGGGGTACTTCACGAAGACCCAGACGTAGTGCAGAAGGCAGCCGATGATTCCGGCCTCATAGATGTAGAGAACGGCGTTCATCAAAGACTTCGGCACCAGGATCATGATCCCCAAGACCGGCAGGAACAGGGGCATTCCGATGATCAGGGTCAGCCGGAGCCGCCGGTTGGGGCCGGTGCCGAGTCCGGTACGGGCGGCTTCGGCCTCGGCAATGCGTTGCGCCGAGTGCAGGTCCATGGTCGTTCCTCGCTACCAGTGGGTGTCGGGGGCGGGCTTCAGAGTGTTGTCCTTCCAGTCCGAGTAACCCGCGTTGTAAGGCTTCTCGCCGGTTCCGAACTTCTCGTCCGTCACGCTTGTCAGGTCGCTCTTGCCCAGTGCCTTGTCCGCGACGTCCATTCCCATGCCGGTCCAGGCAAGGCCAAGGCCCACCTGGTAGGACTTGTACGCCTTGTCCGCGGCCGCCCCCGCGGCGGCCGGGAAGGTGGCCTTGTTCGCCTGCAACATCTTCGCCATGCCGGCCATCTCCTTGTCGCCGAGGTGCAGCAGCGTCGAGAGCGGGCTGACCCTCAGCGGCCCTTTGGCCACCAGGCCGACGTTCTGGGAGATGGACTTGCGAATGCCGTTACGGGCCGCACCGACTACCTGGCGCCCTGCCCCTTCCGGCATTTTGGTCATCAACCGCCCCATGTCGTCCATGATGCTCTTCATGCCGCTGAGCCCTCTGCTCAGGCCTGCGGTCCGGGCAGCCTGAGCAGCGCCCACGGTGGCCTTGGCTCCGCTGGCGAGCTTCGCGGCGGCCCCGAGGCCACCCACCACGAGCAGCCCACCCACGACGTCGAAGATGACATCGGTCCAGGTGGCGTCGCCGGATGCCACCAGGAGGAGTCTGAGTCCGATCGTGAGCGCCGCGATGCCCAAGATGACTAGATTCAGGCCGGGGATGAGCAGCGCCAAGAAGCCCAGTGCCGTCGCGATCCAACCGAGAACATCGATGAAAGCCTTGATCAGGTCCGCGTTGTCATGGACCCAGCCCTTGACGTTGTCCCACCACGAGTCCTCGATGACGTCGTCGATCTCGTCGTTGATCTTGCCGGCGTAGTGGCCGGCGTCGCTGTCGCGGTCCCCAGTGACGGTGCCGAGGCGGCTTCGGTACGTCTGCAGCGGGTCGTGATCAGTTCCGCTCACCGACGGGTTCGGCTTCTTGTCCCCGTCCGTCTTCTCGGCGTCCTTGGCCTTCTCCCGCTCGACCTCCGCGTGCTTCTCCTTGGCCTCGCGCAGAATCCGGTCGGCGTCGTCCTGGTGGTCCTCCAGTTTGTTCGCCCACTTGGTGAGGTGTCCGTGGACCCGCTCGTAGCGGGAGGCCACCTCCCGCATGTGCTTCTCCAGCGTGCCGGAGTCCTCGCGCAGGCGTTGGACGTACTTTCCCTTGAGCCTGTCCTCGTCCGAGATGGCCTTGAGATTCTTCGCCTGCGTACGCAGCTTCTCGGCGACCGAGACCATGTGCCGGACTTCCGCCCGGATCTCCTCCGGGTCGCCGGGAACGGGGTCGGTCTCGCACAGCGGGTCCCAGTCGACGGGGCGGCGCTTGGATGCCGCAGTGGTCACTGGCCCTTCCCCTCGCCTTTGCCTTTGCCCTTGGTCTGCTTGGCGAGCTCCTCGTCCAGGGCCTCGAATGACTTCTTGGTCTCTGCGACAAGCTTGCCCGTCGATTCCAGGCCTTCGATGAGCCTGGTGCGGTAGTCGTCCCAGTTGTCGACGAAATCGCCCATGGCGTCCGCGATGTTCCCGGCGCCCCAGTGCTTTTCCATGTCGTCACGACGGTTCTCGATGTCCTTGAACGTTGTGCGCAAATTGCCGAGTTGGCGTTCGCAACCGCTCAAGAACTCATAGTCGACCGTGAGGTTGCTACCGGACACGGCTCTCCCTCCCGTGGCCTGACTGCTGTACGCGGCAGGCCGCAGAGCATGTTCAGTTCATGACCTGGAACTTCTGGGCGGTGGATCCAGGGCATTTCGGGCAATCAACGAGACACGCCGTCGCCGGAGGGGCGAAGGCGAACCACCCGCCCCATCCGTCCCAGCCGCCGGCGAGACTTCCGGGATGGTAACCGACAAGGCTGATCCGATCATCTGCCCTGTCCGACGTGGGGGATCCGCTGACAGCACAGCGACGGCCCCTTCCGCTCGTGCGGAAGGGGCCGTCGGCGTGCCCATAGGTTCGCTGCCGGGCTACTTCGTTTCCGGCGTGCCCCGTCGCATCCGGGCCGCCATCTCGTCCACCTCGCCCTGGGACGTGCCGGCCTGGACGACGAGCACCGCCTGAGTACCATCCGGCAACGTCGCCTCCCGCATCTCCGTGCCCAGCAGCGGCGGACGTTTCCGCTCCTGTGTGCTGTCCGCGTCGTCCGACATGAGACCTCCCAGCTCGACGGGGGCCCAACGTACCCCCGGATCACCCGCCGATCCCGTCGCACAGGCGTCCGGCAGGCCACTTCACACGAACGCCGCCGCCAGACGGCCGCCGGACGACGGACCCCGCACGGGCCTCAGCCCTGGACCGGGTCCACGACCCAGTCCGGGTGACCCGGCATGGGCGGGGTCTTCGCGCCGTACAGCCATGGACGCAGGAAGCCGTCCAGGTTCTCGCCCGCGACCTTCGATGCCAGGTCGATGAACTGCTGGGTGCTCGCGGTCTTTCCGCGGAACTCGCTCAACCACGCGCGCTCGATCTTCTCGAACTTCGCGTTGCCGACCTGCTCCCGCAGGGCGTACAGGACCAGGGCCGAGCCGTCGTACCGCATGCGCTTGAAGAGGTTCGGCTCCGTCGGTTCCGCGGGGGCGCCGAAGTCGTGGCGCCACTGGTCGTGCGCGGCGTACGCCGTCTTCATGGCGGCCTCGAAGCTGTCGCCGCCGTGCTCCTCGGAGTACATCCGCTCGTAGAAGCGGGCGTGCCCCTCGCTCACCCAGAGATCGGACCAGCTCTGCAGGGCCACGCTGTCGCCGAACCACTGGTGGGTCAGCTCGTGCACCATGTTCCGCTCGGCGTCGACCTTGGTGCCGAGGAGGTCGGCCTTCGGGATGAGCGAGAGCGTCTGGGTCTCCAGGGCGACGGCCAGGTCCGTGTCGCCGACCAGCAGGCCGTAGCGGTTGAAGGGGTAGGGGCCGAGCTTCTCCTGGAGCCAGGTGAGGTGGTCGGGGGTGAGCGCCCGGTATTCGGCCGTCGGTTCGACCAGCGCGTCCGGGACCACGTCCCGCAGCGGCAGGCCGCCCGGCCCCTCGCCGTCGACCAGCGTGAACCTGCCGACCGCCAGCTGCACCAGCTGCGTGGACAGCGGCTGTTCGGAGTCGTACGTCCAGCGCACCCGGTCACCGGGGCGCTCCGCGCGGTCGACCAGCCTGCCGTTCGCGACCGCCGTCAGGTCCTTCGGCGTGGTGATGCGGAAGGTGATCGGCGCCCGCTGACTCGGGTGGTCGTTTGCCGGGAAGATCAACCGGGCCCCGTTCGGCTGCGGATAGACCACCGTGCCGTCGGCCGTGGGGATCCAGCCGTAGTCCTCGATGGCGTCGTCGCGGTGCCGCGTCTGCGTCGGGTCGGCGGTGTAGGTGACCTTGGCGGTGAACGAACGGCCCTTGGCGATGGGGGACTTGGGTGTCACCGTCAGCTCGTCCCCGGCGCGGGACGTGCGCGCGGTCGAGCCGTCGACCTTCACGCCGTGCAGGGTGTTGCCCCCGAAGTCCAGGTTGAAGCGGGAGAGCGACTGGGTGGCGGTGGCCCTGATCGTCGCCGTCGCCTCGAACGGCGTCTTCGGGGCCTGCCAGTCGAAGTCGAGGGTGTAGCGGTCGACGCGGTATCCGCCGTTCCCGTCCAGCGGGAACATCGGGTCGCCCAGGCCGGGCGCCCCGGGCGTGGGTGTCCCGGGTGCGGAAGGAGCGGCCTGCGACGCCGTCCCCGTGAGGGCCGCCGTCACGGTGACGGCGGCCGCGAGGGCGAGCCGCGCTCTGCGGCGGGGCGTCCGGTGCGTCCGGTGCGTGCTCATCGGAAACCTTTCGATCAGAAGGTTGCGCGGACGAGTCGGCGGGGGTGCGCCTGGGGGTGTGCCCCACCACTCGTAGTGAGACGCACGGCACTCGGCCCGAGTTGCACGGGATCCGGGCGGCGAGTGACCAAGCTCTCGCCCGCGGCGGCGGAATCCGATGGCAAGGTGGTGGGGTCAGTGGGGGGAGTCCGCTGCCGGACGTCGCGTCGAGAGGCGCGACGCATACGTATCGAGTGATGCCATGACCGCTGCCACAGCCACTGCCACCGCACAGCCCCGGGCCACCACACGCACCGGTGGCCCCAAGGAAGACGGCCCGAAGGTGCTCGAGCACGTCCTCGGCTGGACGCTCGTCGTCGTCCTCGCGATGCTCGTCACGCAGACCGGTCTGATGTGACCCCGGTCTCGTCGCGATCCGGGTCGCCCCGGCCGGCGAGATCCGCGCGCCAGTGCCGGTTCGGCACCCCTACCAGGCCGTAGAGCAGCCGCACGGGCGAGCGCCGCGACAGCAGCGTCAGCCCCGCGACGACCGCGAACAGCGGCAGGCCGAGCCACCCGCCCAGGAGGCGGACGAGGACGCTCGCGACGAGCGCGCCGCCGAACGGCAGGCCGTAGACCCCGGCCGCGGCGATGGCGATCGCCAGGAACCGGTGCACTTTCCGGTCCTCGTCCGCGCCGGGCAGCGACCAGCCCTCCATCAGCCAGCCGATCTCCGTCAGCAGCATCGTGCCGATCACGGCCGCGCCGAAGACCAGCAGCGCGAGGAACGTCCCGGACGTCAGGAAGTCCAGTACGTGGTTGACCACGCTGTCCTGCCGCCAGTCGGCGAAGTCCCCCGCGCCGGGCGAGAAGAACCGCTCGTACCCCCTGCCGTCCCAGCCGTGGACCAGCGTCCCGAAGAGCAGGAAGTACCCGCCCACGCACTGGAGATAGGCCCAGTAGCCCGCCCCCACCAGGACGAGCCCCTGCGCCACCAGGAAACCGACGATCGCGGCGACGGGTATCCCGCCCGCGTAGAAGAGCACGAACCCCGCCCACACGCCCTCGTGCCCGTCAGCGACGTGCATGGTCGCCCACGCGGGGTTCTGCCACAGCAGGAAAAGACCCGTCGGCACCATCAGGACCGCCGCGAACAGCGCGGTGAGCGCGAGGTACGGATTGGCCGCCCGGCTGCGCGTGCGCGGCCCCTCGCCCGCGTTGATCCGCTCCCACACCTGGAGCTGCCGGCCCGCCGAGAGCGCGAACGTCGCGCCGATCGCGTACGCCCAGAAGAGGGCGGCCTGAATCTGGATCATGCCGAAGCCTTCAGGGCGAGCCCGCCCGCGACGATCAAGTCCGAAGTGACCAGCGCCTGTTCGGCCTGTACGTCGGTCATGAAGACGAACGGCGGCACGACGGGCGGCACCGGCAGCTTGTCGGGCGTGAAGGTCAGACAGAGCAGCCCCTCAAGGCAGCCCTTGAACTTGGTCAGATAGAGCGTGACCGAGCCGCTGAGGTCCAAGGTGTCGGCGCCCAGGGCGAGTTCCTCGCTCCCGTCGCGCGTCGTGAGGCGGTAGTCGGTGAGTGAGGCGGCCTTCATCTTCAGCACCATGACCTTCAACGGCCCGTCGGCCGTGGGGATCTCGCGCACGCCGGCCAGGAGGAACCCCTGCGGCGAGAAGAGCGTGGTGGTGACCGTCGGCGGAGTCCGCGCCGCCACGATTCCCTGGCCGGTCGGCGCCATGATCGCGTCGTCGGGAGCCGCCTTCGCCGGGGTTCCGCCCCACAGCGTCGCCCCGGCAATGATCACCGGTAGCAGCACGCCGAGTGTCCGCGTGCCCTGCCCGTCCCGCACCTTCGGTGGCTCGGGAGACTCCTCGCCCTCCTCAGGAACCGGCGTCCAGCCGAAGCCCATCGCGCTGCCGACGATGCCGAGCGCCATCCCCACCAGGAACCCGCCGAGATTCGTGGCCGCGAACGAAAGCACCGACAGGATCAGGGCGTTGACACTCACATAGTGATGGGCGTGCGGCAGTAGCCACAGGAAGATCCCGGCCGCGATCAGGGCGAGCCCGATGCCGATCGCCGCGAGTCCGCCGAGCCCCAGGCTGACCAGGACGGTCAGCGGCGACAGCGGCACGAGGAGCAGTTCTGCGCCGCCCAGGACAAGGAGCAGGCCGCCCCAGAAGGGCCGCGTGCGCCGCCATCTGCGCAGCACCCGGCGCGCTTCAGGCAGCGGCAGACGCTCGTCCAGCCAGCCTCCGCCATCCCTGCCCCACGCTCTGACTCCGGCTCTTCGGCCGCCGGTCAGAAGCACTTCTTGCCGCCGATGCTGACATCGACCTTCATGCCCTTGAGCCGGAAGTTCCCGCCGGTCGCCGACCAGGCGTTGGACTTCACCCCGGAGACGGTGATGTCCCCGGCCTGCAGCCCGAACTTCCCTTTCTCGCCCTTGATTCCGGGCACCTCGTCGAGCGTCGACGCGTCCCGGCCGATCTCCGCCGTGCCGAAGTGGGCGTCGCCCTCCAGATCCTCGCCGTCGATGATGAGATTGCTCGCGGTGACA
Source organism: Streptomyces sp. NPDC033180 (assembly GCF_055577645.1). Classification (NCBI taxonomy): domain Bacteria; kingdom Bacillati; phylum Actinomycetota; class Actinomycetes; order Kitasatosporales; family Streptomycetaceae; genus Streptomyces; species Streptomyces sp. NPDC033180. The sequence goes on from NZ_JBVIPU010000004.1 coordinate 486,581, forward strand.
TTCCCCGCCGAGCCGCCCGCGGTCAGCTTGAACACGACGGTGCCCACCGGGGTCTTGACCTCCGCGGCCTGGCAGATGTCGGAGAGGGTCGCGTCACCGATCCCGAGGAGCGCCACCGGGTGCCCCTTGCCGTCGATGTCCCGGTCGGTCTGTACGTAGGAGGACAGGCCCTCGCTGGTGAGCTTGCCGGATGACACCTGGAAGCTGGTGCCGGAGACGGCGAAGGAGGCGGCGAGCGCCCCCTCGGCCATCACGGAGGCCAGCGCGCCGACGGCCAGGACGGCCGGCAGGGCCACGACGGCCGTCTTCTTCCAGGAGGTTCTGCCCTCGCGCGAAGGGGTACGCGCTGCGCTCATAAGTCTTCCTCCCGTACGGCGGTCCATGGGCGTAGGGGGAGTGCGTGAGAGAGCGCCTTCGGGCGCAGAACCGGCAGGTGGCGTGCTTCTGCCATACTGCGCATACCCGAGGCAGTTGGAGACTAGGGCCGAAATTGAATAATAGTCAACAGCGCGGCACCGACCGTCCCGCGGACGCGCGCCCGCAGGCGCGCGGCACGGACCGATCCGTGGCACGCCGCGCCGAACTCATCACCATCGGGCGGAAGTTGTTCGCCGACACGTCGTACGACGCCCTGTCGATGGACGACATCGCCAAGCAGGCATGCGTCGCCAAGGGGTTGATCTACTACTACTTCAAGTCCAAGCGCGGCTACTACCTCGCGATCATCGAGGACTCGGTCGCGGAACTGGTCGAGCGCGCCGGGCGCCACGACGACCTGCCGCCCGCCGAGCGGGTGCACAGCACCATCGACGGCTATCTGCGCTATGCCGAGCACCATCAGGCGGCGTACCGCACCATCATCAGCGGCGGTGTCGGCTTCGACGCGGAGGTGCACGCCATACGCGACGGTGTGCGCGAGGCCCTGATCGGGGCGATCGCCGACGGGGCGTACGGCCGCCGCGACATTCCGGAGCTCGCGCGCACGGCGCTGCTCGGCTGGCTGTGCAGCGTCGAAGGCGTCACGCTCGACTGGATCGGTCAGCGGGGTCTGGCGCGCGAGACGGTCTGCGACCTCCTCGTGCGGACGCTCGGCGACACGCTGCGCGTCATCGAGGACTTCGAGCCGTCCTTCCCGGCCCCGCCGCGGCCATGAGGGCTCATCGGGGCCATGAGGAAGGGGCGGGAGCCGTCCGGCACCCGCCCCAACCCCTGCGTACAGAAGGCCCGTTCACGGATCGATCAGTTGATGGCCTCGGTCAGTTGATGGCCTTGATCAGCTCGCCGTCCGCCGTGTCGCCGCTGAGCTCCCAGAAGAAGGTGCCACCCAGACCTGCCTGGTTCTTGTAGTCCATCTTCCCCGCGATGGTCGCCGGGGTGTCATAGCTCCACCAGTTGGTCCCGCAGTGCGCGTACGCGGTCCCGCCGACCGTGCCGTTGGCCGGGCACTTGGTCTTGAGTTCCTTGTAGTCGTCGATGCCCGCCTCGTACTTGCCCGCGGCGGCCCCGGTGGCGGTGCCGCCGGGCTCCTTCTGCGTGACGCCCGTCCAGCCACGGCCGTAGAAGCCGATGCCGAGCAGCAACTTGTCGGACGGGATGCCGAGACCCTGCAGCTTCTTGATCGTGGCGTCCGTGTTCCAGTTCGCCTTGGGGGCGCCCTCGTACGTCTTCAGCGGCGAGTGCGGGGCGGTCGGGCCCTTCGCCTCCCAGGCGCCGAAGTAGTCGTACGTCATCGGGTTGTACCAGTCGACGTACTGGGCGGCGCCCGCGTAGTCGGCGGCGTCGATCTTGCCGCCCTCCTCGGCGTCCGCCGGGATGGCCGCGGTGACGAGGTTGTCGCCGCCGAACTTCGAACGCACCGCGGACATCAGGTCCTTGTACGCCGCGCGCCCGCTGGTGTCACAGGTCAGACCGCAGGCGCCCGGGTACTCCCAGTCGATGTCGATGCCGTCGAAGACGTCGGCCCACTTGGAGTTCTCGACCAGGTCGTAGCAGGACTGCGCGAAGGCGGCCGGGTTCTTGGCGGCATCGGTGAAGCCACCGGACCAGGTCCAGCCGCCGAAGGACCACAGGACCTTGAGGTCCGGATGGGCCTTCTTGAGCTTGCGCAGTTGGTTGAAGTTGCCGCGCAGATCCTGGTCCCAGGTGTCGGCGACGCCGTCGACCGACTGGTCCGCGGTGTAGGCCTTGTCGGTCGCCGCGTAGGCGTCGCCCATCGTGCACTTGCCGCCCTGGACGTTGCCGAAGGCGTAGTTGATGTGCGTGAGCCTGTCGGCCGAGCCGGACGTCTCGACGTTCTTGACGTGGTAGTTCCGGTCGTAGACACCCCACTCGGTGAAGTACCCGACGACCTTGGACCCGGCCGCGGCCTCGGAACTCGCGGCCTCGGAGCTCGCGGCCCTGGCGGAGGCGGTGTCGGGACCGGCCGCTGCGGTGCCCGCGCCGGCGAGCAGGCCCCCGCCCAGCACGGCACAACACGCGGTGGCTATGAGCGCCCGGAAAGGAGCGCGGGGGAGGTGCGGTCTGAGCATCGTTTCTCCTCGTGGGGGGAGAGGGTGCATGGGGGGACATGGAGCTGTTGACCTGTTGACCTGTGACCTGCGCATGCCGACGTGGCGTCGATGAACGAGGAACGTGACGTCGATGAACGAGGAACGTGACGTCGATGAACGTTGAATTGGCATGAACGCGATAAGGCGCTCGGCTGGACTCTAGAAGGACTAGACCAGTGGGGTCAATGGTTCGGACCAATTCCACCCCCCTCTTGCGGCCGTCAGCTATCTTTTGAGTAAGCGGTCGTTAACTAGTGACGGGCCGCCGCCGATCGGGCATACTCAACGCGCCACAGCCGCTGGTCACAGTGCCTTCCGCGACCCGGAAGCGCGCCATCGGCCGGGCCGTGAGACACGGTGGCGCCGCACACCCCGCGGGTCCGCCGCAGTGCCGAAAGGGAGGAGCGATCGCCATGCCTGAGCGAACCTTGCAGCAGCCGGTGGACCGTCAGCTGCCCACCGACGAGGCGCGGGATCTGTTCTCGCTCGTCCGTGAACTCGTCCAGCGGGAGATCACTCCCCGCGCGGCCGACGAGGAGGACGCGGGGCGCTTCCCGCGCGAGGTCTTCGCCCTACTCTCCGAGTCCGGCCTGCTCGGGCTTCCGTACGCCTCCGAGTTCGGCGGCGGCGACCAGCCGTACGAGGTCTATCTCCAGGTCCTGGAAGAGCTCGCCGCGGCCCGGCTCACCGTCGGCCTCGGGGTCAGCGTGCACTCCCTGTCCTGTCACGCGCTCGCGGGCTACGGGACCAAGGAACAGCAGGCCGAGCACCTGCCCGCGATGCTCGGCGGCGGACTGCTCGGGGCGTACTGCCTCTCCGAGCCGGCGTCCGGCTCGGACGCCGCGTCCCTGCGGACCAAGGCCGTCCGGGATGGCGACGATTGGGTGATCAACGGTACGAAGGCGTGGATCACGCACGGCGGAGTCGCCGACTTCTACACGGTCCTCGCCCGCACCGGCGGCGAAGGCGCCCGCGGCATCTCCGCCTTCCTGGTGTCGGGCGACGCCGAAGGCCTGAACGCGGCGCTGCCCGAGAAGAAGATGGGCATGAACGGCTCGCCCACCGCCCAGATCAACTTCGACGGGGTGCGGATCGGTGACGCCCGCCGCATCGGTGAGGAGGGCCAGGGCTTCGCGATCGCGCTCTCCGCGCTCGACTCGGGGCGGCTCGGCATCGCGGCCTGCGCGATCGGCGTGGCGCAGGCGGCGCTCGACGAGGCGCTTCAATATGCCATCGAGCGACGGCAGTTCGGGCGTCCGATCGCGGACTTCCAGGGTCTTCGGTTCATGCTCGCGGACATGGCGACGCAGATCGAGGCGGGCCGGGCGCTCTATCTGGCCGCGGCGCGGCTGCGCGACGCCGGCAGGCCGTTCTCCAAGCAGGCGGCCATGGCCAAGCTGCTGTGCACGGACGCCGCGATGAAGGTCACGACGGACGCCGTGCAGGTCCTCGGTGGCTATGGCTACACCGCGGACTTCCCCGTGGAGCGGTTCATGCGCGAGGCGAAGGTGCTGCAGATCGTCGAGGGCACCAATCAGATCCAGCGGATGGTCATCGCCCGTCACCTCGCGGGTCCCGACTCGCGCTGAACTGTCCGAGCCTGACCGGAGGCGCCGCGAGCCGCACCCACTCCGGGTCATGGTGCCCCGGCAGGGTCTTGCCCCGCTCGGCCCAGTTGCGGATGAGGGCGCGGTAGATGGGCGGATCCTGCAGGTGCGGCGGCTGGGGGTACTGCTGGGGCTGCTGCGGGCGCTGGGGCTGCGGCTGTTGCGGACGCTGGGGAACCGATTCTGCGGGGGGTTGGGGAGCCGCCAGCAGCGTGCGCCTGCGGCGGCCGGTCGGCGGGTGCGCCATGGGCATCGGCGTGGGGGTGGTCATACAGGGCCAACGCGCGGCGTGGGGAACAGGTCACCACCCGTCGGATTCGAGCGTCAGTTCGCGGCAAGCCCGCGCGGAGGCCGGGGGCGGGTCCCGTGATGCCCGCATCCCCGCTTGGCCCCGCGTCCCCGCGTTGCCCCGCCTCCCCGTGATCCGGGCGGCCCCCGGCTCCCCGAACACGGGCTGACACGTGTCTGGCTCCGTCACGCGCTCTGACGTACCGTCAACTCCGCGCCGGGGGCCCGGTATCCGCCCCGCGCCTGCCAACTGACGTGCGCCCAGGGAGGTTTGCCGTGGCAGACGACCGTCCCGTCCCGCTCGACGAGTACCCGATCCATCAAGTGCCGCTGTCCATGAAGCAGGTCGCGACGGGCGACCGCAACGCCTACGACCGCTGCATCTTCCATCTCTTCGATCACGAAGGTCGTTCGCTCCTCATCCTCGGGCTCGGCGTCTATCCGAACGTCGGTGTCATCGACGCGTACGCCACCCTGCGCAGAGGGGATGCGCTCCATGCCGTACGCGCGTCCGACGCGCTCGGCGACGATCGGATGAACCTCTCCGTCGGGCCCCTGACCATCACCGTCGAGGAACCGCTGCGGCAGCTGCGTCTGAGGTGCGCCGCCGACCCCGACGACCCCGACTCCCTCTCGTACGACATCACGTGGACCGCCTCCTTCCCCGCGCTCTGGGAGCCGCACCACATCCAGCGGCGCGGCAACCGGCTCTCCCTCGAAGGGCGTCGCTTCGTCCAGGCGGGCGGGTGCGCCGGGGTGATCCGTGTCGGCGGCGAGGACATCCCGGTGACGGCGGGGCAGTGGACGGCGACCCGCGACCGCAGCTGGGGTGTACGCCCGATCCCCGGCGAGGAACGCGGGCGCCTGGAGAAGGAGTTCGGCACGGAGGGCTTCCACTGGATCTGGAGCCCGGTGCGCTTCGACGACGGTTTCCTGATGGTCATCACCCAGGAGGACGCGGACGGCTACCGTTCCCTCAACGACGCCACGCTCGTACGCCCCGGGGAGCGCGACCGTCAACTCGGCTGGCCCCAGGCCGACATCACCTACCGCTGCGGCACCCGGCACCCCGAGCGCGCCGTCATCCACCTCACCGACCCCGACGACCGCAAGCCCCTGGAGCTCGGCGTCGAGGTCCTCGCCTCCCTGCCGCTCGCGGTGGGCGCCGGCTATCCGCCCGCGGACGGCTGGCAGCACGGAACGTGGCAGGGGCGAGGTTGGACCGACCGCCGTGACTACGACCTGTCGGACCCGAAGGCGCACCCCCGGGCCGCGTACGGGGTCATCGACCACGCCGCTCGCTTCACCCTCAACGGGCGTACGGGGTACGGCATTTTCGAGCACGGCAGCTTCGGCCGCCACGACCCGAGCGGCTTCGCCGGCTTCGACTCGGTCGCGCCCTGAGAGGAATGACGCGATGGCGACAGAACCCAGCAGGCCCCGCCTCCGCACCACCACCCGCGACCCCGAGGAACTCACCCGCAAGCTCACGGCGTGGCTCGCCGCGCGGCTGCCCGGCGCCAAGGCCACCGGCGTGCGGGTCCCGGAGTCCAACGGCATGTCGAGCGAGACGCTGCTCTTCGACATCGAGCACCCTCAACCACCGCTGCGGGCCTGCGCGTTGCGCGTGGCGGCGGACCCGGCGGCGTACACGATCTTCCCGGTCTACGACCTGCCTCGCCAGCACCGCACGATGCGGCTCGTCGCCGAACACGCCGACCTGCCCGTGCCGCGCGTGCTGTGGCTGGAGGAGGACCCGGGGCCGCTCGGTGCCCCCTTCTTCATCATGGAGCGGGTCGAGGGACGCGTGCCGCCGGACGTCATGCCCTATACGTACGAGGGGAACTGGCTGCACGCCGCGAGCGACGCCGAACGCGCTCACCTGGAGGAAGCATCGATCCGTCTGATCGCCCACCTCCATGACCAAGTGCCCCTCAGTGAGGCGCGATTCCTCACCCTGCCCGGCGAAGGCAGCCCGCTGCGCCGCCACGTGGCCGCCCAACGCGCCTACTACGACTGGGTGGTCGACGGCCTGCCCCGATCGCCCCTCATCGAGAGCGCCTTCGACCGGCTCGACGAGTGGTGGCCGCAGGACGAGGGCGAGCCCGTCCTCAACTGGGGCGACGCACGCATCGGGAACGTCATCTACGACGGCTTCGACCCAGCGGCCGTACTGGACTGGGAGATGGCGGCGCTCGCTCCCCGCGAGGTCGACCTCGGCTGGATGGTCTATCTGCACCGCTTCTTCCAGGACCTGACGGTGAGCTTCGGGCAGGACGGCCTGCCGGACTTCCTGCGCCGCGACCACATCGAGGAGCGCTACGCGGGGCTCACCGGCCACACACCGAGGTCCATGGACTTCCACACGCTGTACGCGGCGCTGCGGCACGCCATCGTCATGCTGCGCGTCGCCTACCGCCAAGTGCACTTCGGTGAGGCCGCGGTCCCCGAGGACCCGGACGCGCTGATCCTGCACCACGCCAGCCTGGCGGCCATGGTGCAGGGCAGCTACTGGTAACCGTCAGGCCGCGGAGCGCCGGTCCTGCTCGGGCACGCGACGCGGGCGCGAGCCCTGGTCGCCGACGTGCGAGAAGGGCTGCGTCCGCCAGTCGAGCCCCTGAGGGAGCGTCAGGAGCAGTGCGGTGTCCTGCTCCTGAGCCTCCATCGACTCGTCGGCGGGATCGGCGTCGACCGCGGCACGCCCCGTACCCGCACACACCGTGAGCCCGAACGGGTTCCACGGCTGGGCGCAGAGCGCGTGCTCGGGCAGGACGTCCTCGTCGGCCAGGAGCGCGATCGGCTGCGCGCAGTCGGGGCACGTCACCCGGTACATCTCGAAGGTGTCGTAGGCGTCGAACTCGGTCTCGGCCGGTTCGACGCCCTCCGATACGGGTGCGGACGCGGATTCATCGGAGCGCTGCTGCTTGCTGCGGGCAGAGCGACCGGGGCGCTTCAAGTTCTGCATGGGATTCTCCCCCTTGGGTGGGCCGAGAAGGCGCTGCGGCCTCGACCACAGCAAGCACTTCCCGTCCCGTCGTAGAGGTAATCGTGGCATCCCTTTGGACACGGTCACAGGTATGTGGCGTTCGTCACATGCCCGGCGAAGTTGCCGCCGTCGCGCCTACCGGTATCCGAAGGGATCAAGAGCCCTGTAGGTTCGGCGCATGGAGGAGCTGGACCGACAGATCGTGCAGCTGCTCGTCAAGGACGGGCGGATGAGCTACACCGACCTGGGCAAGGCCACGGGCCTGTCCACATCGGCCGTGCACCAGCGGGTGCGCCGCCTGGAGCAGCGAGGAGTCATCCGCGGCTATGCCGCGGTCGTGGACGCGGAGGCCGTCGGTCTGCCGCTCACGGCGTTCATCTCGGTGAAGCCGTTCGACCCCAGCGCACCCGACGACATCGCCGAACGCCTCGCCGGCGTCCCGGAGATCGAGGCGTGCCACAGCGTGGCCGGCGACGAGAACTACATCCTCAAGGTGCGCGTCGCGACCCCCCTGGAACTCGAACACCTGCTGAGCCGCCTGCGCGCGCTCGCCGGCGTCTCCACGCGGACGACGGTCGTGCTCTCCACGCCGTACGAGGCCCGGCCCCCGCAGGTCTGAGCGGCCCGCAGGAGACCCCCTGCGCGGGCCGCCCGCCCGGAGGGGCCAATACTGGTCCCATGAGCGAGAGCACCACCCCCCAGAGCGGCCCTCAGGGTCACCGCACCGTGCTGCTGCGCGGTGGCGACGTCCACAGCCCCGCCGATCCGTTCGCCACGGCCATGGTCGTCGAACGCGGGCACGTCGCCTGGGTGGGATCCGAGGGCGCGGCCGACGCGTTCGCCGACGGCGTGGACGAGGTCCTCGACCTCGAAGGAGCGCTCGTCACCCCCGCGTTCACCGATGCGCATGTGCACACCACGGCGACGGGGCTCGCCCTGACGGGACTCGACCTGACGGGTGCCCACTCGCTCGGCGACGCACTGGCTCTCGTACGCGAACACGCCGCCGCCAGGCCGCACGACCGCGTCCTCCTGGGGCACGGCTGGGACGCCGCCCGCTGGGCGGTCGGCCGTCCGCCCAGCCGCACGGAACTCGACGAGGCGGCAGGCGGCCGTCCCCTCTACCTCTCCCGCATCGACGTCCACTCGGCCGTCGTCACCACGGCGCTGCTCGACCTCGTCCCCGGCATCACAGGGCGCACCGGCTTCCGCCCGGACGCGCCGCTGACCGCCGACGCCCACCACGCCGTGCGTGCCGCCGCGCTCGGAGCAGTCACCCCGCAACAGCGCACCGAGGCCCAGCGCGCGGCGTTGCGGCGTGCCGCGTCCCTCGGCATCGGCTCCGTGCACGAGTGCGCGGGCCCGGAGATCTCCGGCGAGGACGACCTGACGGGGCTGTTGCGTCTCGCCGCCGACGAGGCCGGGCCGCGCGTGGTCGGCTACTGGGCGCAGCAGGGCGGGGAAGGCATCGCCCGTGCAAAGGAACTGGGTGCGGCCGGCGCCGCGGGTGACCTCTTCGTCGACGGCGCCCTCGGCTCGCACACCGCCTGTCTGCACGAGCCGTACGCCGACTCCGGCCACACCGGCACCGCCTATCTGGACGCCGCCGCCGTCGCCGCGCACGTCATCGCCTGCACCGAGGCAGGGATCCAAGCGGGCTTCCACGCCATCGGCGACGCCGCGGTGACCGCCGTCGTCGAGGGCATCCGCGCCGCATCCGAGAAGGTCGGTCTCGCCCGCGTCCGTGCCGCCAGGCACCGCGTGGAGCACGCCGAGATGCTCACCCCGGAGACGATCGCCGCTTTCGCGGAGCTCGGCCTCACCGCCTCCGTGCAGCCCGCTTTCGACGCCCTGTGGGGCGGCGAGGAGGGCATGTACGTCCAGCGCCTGGGCGCCGAACGGGCCCGCACCCTCAACCCGTACGCGGCCCTCCTGCGCACCGGAGTACCCCTCGCCTTCGGCTCCGACAGCCCCGTCACCCCGCTCGACCCCTGGGGCACCGTCCGCGCCGCCGCGTTCCATCAGACCCCCGAGCACCGGGTGTCGGTGCGCGCCGCGTTCACCGCCCACACCCGGGGTGGCTGGCGGGCCATCGGCCGGGACGACGCGGGTGTTCTGGTGCCGGGGGCGCCCGCCGACTACGCCGTCTGGCGGACCGCGGATCTCGTGGTCCAGGCCCCGGACGACCGGGTCGCCCGCTGGTCCACCGATCCGCGCTCGGGCACGCCGGGGCTGCCCGACCTGACCCCGGGCGCCGAACTCCCCGTCTGTCTGCGCACGGTGGTCTTCGGACAGCCGGTCTTCGTACGGCCGGACGAGTGATGTCCCGGCGGTGCGTACCGCCGATCGCGGCCCGTTGTCGCGTCGCACGACCTGCGTATCCTCGGCACTGACCTGGCCGTATTTGGAATCGCCCCAGGTCAAACGGCTATTGACAGAACGCTGCCGTCGGCCGGTAGGTTCGGCCGGGTCCACCACAGGACGTCCGACCGGAGAAATTCCACGCAGCCGTCGAACGCCGCTGGGCCATGGGCGGTGTGCCGCACCGGCGCACCACCACTGGGAGCCAGGTCCAGCGCCCGCGCCGCGGACGCGAGGGAACGTTCCACCGGGCCGGCAGGTGTGACCCGGGTGGGGCCCGGACGCTCAGTAGACAACGGCTCTCGGTCGACCCGCAGCCAGCGGGCCCCAGGTCGGCCCGAAGGGTGCCGGGCCCCGATCCGCAGTACTCCCCTCAACTGCCCGTGCCGCCGTGGCCGTGCGGGAAGCGGCCATTATGGTGGTCCTCTGCGTACGAACGAAGGGGCAGTAGTGAACGACGGCGGTGGGGTCTCCGAAACCGGTGACCAGGGGAGGCAGTTCGGTCCGCTCGGCCTGGCCTTGGTGATCGTTCCGACCTACAACGAGGCGGAGAACATCCAGTCCATCGTCGGCCGTGTCCGGCTCGCCGTGCCCGAGGCGCACATCCTCGTCGCCGACGACAACAGCCCCGACGGCACCGGCAAGATCGCCGATGAGCTCGTGGCCGACGACGAACACGTCCACGTACTGCACCGCAAGGGCAAGGAAGGCCTCGGCGCGGCCTACCTCGCGGGCTTCCAGTGGGGCCTGGACAACGGCTACGGAGTGCTCGTCGAGATGGACGCCGACGGCTCCCACCAGCCCGAGGAGCTGCCCCGGCTGCTCACCGCGCTCAAGGGCGCCGACCTCGTCCTCGGCTCGCGCTGGGTGCCGGGTGGGCGCATCGTCAACTGGCCCAAGTACCGCGAGATCATCTCGCGCGGCGGCAGTACGTACTCCCGGCTGATGCTCGACGTGCCGATCCGTGACGTCACCGGCGGCTACCGCGCCTTCCGCCGCGAGACCCTCGAAGGCATCGGCCTCGGCGAGGTCGCCTCGCAGGGCTACTGCTTCCAGGTCGACCTGGCACGCCGGGCGATCAAGACGGGCTATCACGTCGTCGAGGTGCCGATCACCTTCGTCGAGCGTGAGCACGGTGACAGCAAGATGAGCCAGGACATCGTCGCCGAGGCGCTGTGGCGCGTCACGGCGTGGGGCGTGGGGGAGCGCGTGGGACGCGTGGGCCGTGCTCTGGGCCGCAAGGACACGGAAGGGGCGCAGGAGCCCCCGCAGGACCGCAAGAAGCTCTGAGAAGGACCGCGAGGCCCCTTGATCGTCGCTGCCGCTGATCGTCGCTCCGGCAGCCGTTTGTTGATCACTCCCTTATGCCGGTCTGAGCCGTGCCCAGGCACACTGGAGCCATGACGACTGGCGTACCGCCCACCCGACCCGCCCGGCCCCGGCGCTCCCGCGTCCTGAGGTTCCTGCCGCTCGGCCTGGCCGCATGGCTGGTCCTGGAGATCTGGCTGCTCACCGTCGTGGCGGGCGCCGCCGGCGGGCTGACGGTGTTTCTGCTGCTCGTGGCCGGTGTCGTGCTCGGCGGCATGGTCATCAAGCACGCCGGGCGCCGCGCCTTCCGCGAGCTGAGCGAGGCGGTGCAACAGCAGCAGGGCGGTCTGGCGCCGCACCCCTCCGAGCGGGGCGGCGGCAATGCCCTGACGATGCTGGGCGGCCTGCTGATCATCCTGCCGGGGCTGATCTCCGACGCGCTCGGACTGCTCCTGCTGGTGCCGCCCGTCCAGAAGGCCGTCAGCCGTACGGCGGAGAAGACTTTCGAGCGCAAGGTCCGCGAGGCCACGCAGGGCGGCCTCGGCGACGCCTTCCAGCAGGCGCGCATGCGCCGCCCTGACGGCAAGGTCGTCCAGGGCGAGGTCATCAGGGACGACGAGCGGCCCCGCGGCGCGCACCCGGACGACCCGCAGCTGCCGCCGCGCTGAGCCGCGAGCCTGATGCGGCACGCAAGCCCCTGACGCAGCACGAAGGCCGGGGCCACTGCTCGGCAGTGGCCCCGGCCTTCGTGTGTCGTGCGGTGTTCTTCAGTCCGCCGTCAGGCGGACTTGCGGCTGTCCCGCGGATGCACCGCGATGTTCATGGCTCCTGAGCGGAGAACCGCAAGGCGCTCCTCCAGGACCTCCTCGAGTTCTTCTCGAGTGCGGCGCTCCATGAGCATGTCCCAGTGCGTACGCGCGGGCTTCCCCTTCTTCTCCTCAGGTCCGTCGCCGTCTACGAGGAGTGCCTGGACCCCGCAGACCTTGCACTCCCACTCCGGCGGGATTTCTGCCTCTACCGAGAACGGCATCTCAAATCGATGTCCGTTCTGGCATGCGTACTCCACGGCCTGGCGCGGAGCCAAGTCGATGCCGCGGTCGGTCTCGTAGCTGGTCACCACGAGGCGCGTGCCGCGAAGAGCTCGCTCACTCATGAATCGTGCCTCCCGGGCTTGTCGCCCACAGGACAGGTGTCGCTGTCGTCGTCATCCGGTCAACGTCCGGTCGGCGGTAAAGATTCCCGTTAAGGGTCATGCGTCGCCGTCGTATGCCGCCCCTTGTTGTACCCACCAGCGCCCGGTATGTCACATCTGGCAGAGGATGTCACCCTGCGTTTCTGAATCTTCAGCGCGCAGTAACGGTCCGCCTGGTAAGCCAAACGCGTACACTACCGCCCTTTGGCTTCAGTTGCTAAATCCTGTCGGGTACGGGATTTCCCGCGTCGCGGATCGCACGCCGTACGGGTACCCGCGCGAGCAGCACGAAACCGATCACGAAGAAGGCCACGAGCGAGACGATCGCGTCCCGGTAGCTCCCCGTGAGCTGGTAGGTGAGGCCGAAGATCAGTGGCCCGAGCCAGGCCATGCCGCGATCGCTGATCTCGTACGCCGAGAAGTACTCGGCCTCCTTGCCCGCGGGCACCAGATGCGAGAACAGGGACCGCGAGAGCGCCTGCGATCCGCCGAGCACCAGACCGATCCCCGCGGCGAGCACGAAGAACCACACCGGAGCGCCGGCGGGCAGGAAGAACCCGGCCCCGATCGTCACCGTCCACGCGACGAGCGAGCCGAGGATGGTGCGCTTGGCGCCGTACGTCCGCGCGAGGCGGCCCATGGCCAGCGCCCCCACCACCGCGAGCACCTGCACGAGGAGGACCGCGACGATCAGCGTGGACTGTTCGAGGCCGAGCTCTTCGGCGCCGTAGACGGACGCCTGGGAGATCACCGTCTGCACGCCGTCGTTGTAGACCAGATAGGCCAGCAGGAAGGACAGGGTGTGCGGATGGCGGCGCATGTCGCGCACGGTCGACGCCAGCTGCCGCCAGCCGCGTGCCGACGCCTCGGAGGGCGGCGCCTTGCGGTCACGGAGCCGCCGCAGCGGTACGAGTGTGAAGGCGCCCCACCACACGCCCGCCGACGCCAGACAGATGCGCACGGCGGTCGACTCGGAGACACCGAAGGTGTCATGGGCCAGGAACAGGATCAGATTCGCCACCAGGACGAGCGCCCCCGCCGCGTAACCGAACGCCCAGCCGCGCGAGGAGACCGCGTCACGCTCCTGGGGAGGGGCGATCTGCGGCAGATAGGCGTTGTAGAGCACCATCGAGACGGCCAGCGAGGCGTTGGCGACGATCAGCAGGAAGCCGCCGAGGAGGTAGCGGTCGCCGTCCAGGAAGAACATGCCCGCCGTCGCAGCGGCCCCCAGATAGGCGGCCACCGCGAGCAGCGGCTTCTTGCGGCCCGTGCGGTCGGCGGCCGCTGCCGCGAGCGGCATGACGAAGACCGACACGATCACCGAGGCCGACACCGCGTACGCGAAGAAGGACCCGGCGCTGATCGGGATGCCCAGCGGGCGGACGTATCCGTCGCCGTCAGCGGCCGACCTGGCGATCTCCGTCAGATACGGCCCGAGGAACACCGTCAGGACGCTCGTCGAGTAGACCGAGCACGCCCAGTCGTAGAAGTACCAGCCGCGTTGCTCCCGCCGTCGCCCGGCGGTGCTCTCGTCGGCCGGTGGCGCTGCCCGCACGGTGTCGGTCCCCACCCGTGCCCCCTCGCTGGTTCCCCGTGGTCCGCTGCCGCCCCGGAGGCGGTCAGGCCCAGGCTCCCCGGTCCTTCAGCACTTCGCGCAGCGTCTCGATGTGATCAGAGATGATGCCATCTACACCGAGGTCGAGAAGAGCGGCCATGCGCTCGGCGTCGTTGACCGTCCACACGTGCACCTGGAGCCCGCGCGCGTGGGCCGCCCGGACGAAGCGATGGTCCACCACTCTGATCCCGCCGTGCGTCTCGGGCACCTGCGCGCACACCGCGGAGCGGCGTACGACGGCGGGGACGCCGTACGAGTTCAGCCGCAGGGCCGCCACGCCGCGCGTACCGAACGAGGTGGCGAGGCGTGGGCCCGCGAGCCGCTGGGCGCGGGCCACGCGCGCCTCGGAGAACGAGCCGACGCACACGCGGTCCCAGGCGCCGATGCGGCGCAGCAGGTCCATGAGCGGGAGCAGGGCGGGCTCGGCCTTGACGTCCACGTTCCAGCGGACGTCGGGAAAGGTCTCCAGGAGCTCTTCGAAGAGGGGCACCGGCTCACTGCCCGCCACGCGCGCGTGGCGCACGTCGCTCCACGGGAGGTCGGCGATCCGTCCGGCCGCGTCCGTCACCCGGTCGAGCGTCGCGTCGTGGAAGGCCACGAGGCGGCCGTCCGACGTGGCGTGCACATCCGTCTCGATGTAGCGGTACCCCAGGGCGACCGCGCGCCGGAACGCGGCGGCGGTGTTCTCCAGGCCGTCCGCGGCCCCGCCGCGATGGGCGAAGGCGAGCGGGCCCGCGTGGTCGAGATAGGGATGGCGTACGTGCGTGGTCACCGCTGCAGTATCGCCTGCTCCGGTTGGCCGCCGGCAGCCACGACGCCTCCCGCGGATGGAGCGGGGACGGCGAAGAAGCGCAGGAAGAACTGGGCCAGCGGGCCGATCGCCAGCGCGTACAGGACCGTTCCGATGCCCACCGTGCCGCCGAACGCGAACCCGGTGGCGACCACAGCGACCTCGACCAGCGTCCGCATCATCCGGATCGAGCGGCCGGTGCGCTGATGCAGGCCTGTCATCAGGCCGTCCCGGGGTCCCGGCCCGAACTTCGCCGCGATGTAGAGCCCGGTCGCCACACCGTTCAGGACGATCCCCGCCACGAGCAGCGGGATCCGGACGCCCAGCTCATGCGCCTCCGGCATCAGCGCGAGGGTGCCGTCCATCGCCAGGCCGACGACGAAGACATTGGAGACCGTGCCCAGGCCGGGGCGCTGCCGCAGCGGGATCCACAGCAGAAGGACCGCGGCGCCGATGAAGATCGAGACGACGCCGATGGACATCCCCGTCAGCTCGGCGAGGCCCTGGTGCAGCACGTTCCACGGTTCGAGTCCGAGCCCGGCCACCACCAGGAGCCCGGAGCTCGCGCCGTACAGCGCCAGACCGACGTACAGCTGGATCAGCCTGCGGGTGAGGTGCGGCTTGGACGGCTTCGGTGGCTTCGGTATGGACAAGGTGTGCCCCCCTGCTGGTGATGTGGCCTGACGCATGACACTCTGTGGCTCGTAAAGGGATGCCAACCATGGCCAATTCCAGGAAGGTGGACTGGGAATCATGGCTCAGTGGACTTCGGCGGTGGGTGCCACGCAGCTCGCCCGGCTGCTCACCTCCCAGCAGACGCGCCCCGCGGGCCCCGGCACGCGCCGCCCGCCCGCCTACCGGGCCCTTGCCGACGGCATCCGCATGCTCGTCCTCGAAGGGCGCGTCCCGGTCGCCGCCCGGCTGCCCGCCGAGCGCGAGCTGGCCGTGTCACTCGCCGTCAGCCGGACCACGGTAGCGGCCGCGTACGAGGCGCTGCGCACTGAAGGTTTCCTGGAGTCCCGCAGGGGAGCGGGCAGTTGGACCGCTGTCCCCGCGGGCAACCCCCTGCCCGCGCGCGGGCTCGAACCCCTCCCGCCCGAGGCGCTCGGCTCCATGATCGACCTGGGCTGCGCGGCACTGCCCGCGCCCGAGCCCTGGCTCACCCGTGCCGTGCAGGGCGCCCTGGAGGAACTCCCTCCGTACGCGCACACGCATGGCGACTTCCCCGCCGGGCTGCCCGCACTGCGCCAGATGCTCGCCGAGCGCTACACCGCGCGCGGCATCCCGACGATGCCCGAACAGATCATGGTCACGACCGGCGCGATGGGCGCCATCGACGCGATCTGCCACCTGTTCGCACCGCGCGGCGAACGCATCGCCGTCGAGTCCCCGTCGTACGCCAACATCCTCCAGCTCATGCGCGAGACGGGTGCCCGCCTGGTCCCCGTCGCGATGTCCGAGGGGCTCGATGGCTGGGACCTGGACCGCTGGCGGCAGGTGCTGCGGGACGCCGCGCCCCGCCTTGCCTACGTGGTCGCGGACTTCCACAACCCCACGGGCGCGCTCGCCGACGAGGACCAGCGGCGGGGGCTCGTCGACGCCGCGCGCTCCGCGGGAACGGTCCTCGTCGTGGACGAGACCATGATCGAGCTGCAGCTCGACGACGACCTGACGATGCCGCGCCCCGTCTGCGGCTTCGACCCGGCGGGCTCGACCGTCATCACCGTCGGCTCGGCCAGCAAAGCCTTCTGGGCGGGCATGCGCATCGGCTGGGTGCGGGCGGCGCCCGACGTGATCCGCAGCCTCGTCTCGGCACGTGCGTACGCCGACATGGGCACCCCCGTCCTGGAGCAGCTGGCAGTGAACTGGCTTTTGAGCACCGGCGGCTGGGAGTCGGCCGTGCAGGTGCGCAGGGCCCAGGCCCGCGAGAACCGCGACGCGTTGGTCGCCGCCGTCCGCCGCGAACTGCCCGGCTGGGAGTTCGCGGTACCGGCGGGCGGACTCACCCTGTGGGCGCGTGCGGGCGGCCTCTCCGGCTCCCGCATCGCCGAAGTGGGCGAGCGGGTGGGGGTCAGGGTCCCCTCAGGGCCGCGCTTCGGCGTGGACGGAGCCTTCGAGGGGTATGTGCGGCTGCCGTTCACCGTGGGGGGCGCGGTGGCGGAGGAGGCCGCGGTGCGGCTGGCCGCGGCCGCGCGTCTGGTGGAGACAGGGGCGGGCACGGGGGTGGAGACGCCGCGGGCCTTCGTGGCCTGAGGGTCCCGAGGTTCTGAGGGTCCTGACCCCTGGGCGTCAGCCCTCGGCGGGGACGGGCTCCGGCGCCGTGCCGGGCGCGGGCGCCACGATGTCGGCGTCGGCCTCGGTGGCGGTGCTCGTTTCGGCGTCGGCGGGGGTGCTCCGCGCGGGCAGCAGCTCCGTCACCGCCCGCCGGTGCGCCTCGCTCGTCGCGTCGTCGTACGGATCGGGCGTCGCGGGGACCTGGAGCCGGTGCACCGGACCCGTGCCGAGCCGGGCGTACCCGCGGCCGGGCGGGATGTCGGACGTGGGCGTCGTGCGCGGCGGCACCCCGAGGATGCCCTCGACCTGGTCGAGCGTCGTGGGGCCGAGGACCACGCGCGCGCGTGTGTGCTGACGCACGGGGTCGCTCAGGGTGTCCAGGCTGTCGAACTGGTCGGCCACGACGACCGTGACGTTGGCCGCTCTGCCGTGCCGCAGCGGCACCTGGAGCAGCGACTGCGGGTCCTTGCGGCCGTCCGCCGCCGCGAGGTGACCGAGCACGCTGGGGCGGTCCATGAGAATCCACAGGGGACGCTTGGTGTCCTCCGGGGCGGGGTGGCCCGCCTGCCGGGCTCGGTTGGCGGAGATGAGGCGCCGCTCCGTCTCGTGTGCGGCCCACTCCAGGCTCGCCAGGGCTCCGGCGAGTCCGCACTCGATGGCCAGGACTCCGTCACGTCCGTTCAGGCAGGCGTAGTCGCCGATGCCGCTGCCCTCGATGATCAGGACGTCGCCGTGCTGCAGGGCCTGCAGGGCGACCGAGCGCAGCAGGGTGGTGGTGCCGCTGCCGGGTTCGCCGACCACCAGGAGGTGCGGCTCGGTGGAGCGGGGGCCGGTGCGCCAGACGACGGGGGGCACGTCGCGCTGCTCGTCGCCGTCCGTCACGGGGAGGGTGCGCTGGACACCGGTGGGATCGGTGAAGCCGAGCACGGTCTCGCCGGGGGCCGTGACGAACCGCTGGGCGGCGATGTCGGTGGGCAGCGGGGGCAGCACGTTGACCGTGAGCTGGTTGCCCTCCTCGTCCCACTCGAAGTGGTACTCGCGCCCGCGGCCCGACTTGGCGTGCAGCAGCTGCTCGATCCGTGTGCGGGATTCGGCCTCGCCGTCCGTGAAGTACGCGGGGTAGCGCACCACCAGATGGGAGACACGTCCGTCGTCGTCGAACTCGTACGACGTGAGGGCCTTGTCCCATTCGCCGCCGTGCGCGAAGAGCGGAGCTGGATCCTCGGGGACGGAGAAGTACGGCACGAGCGCTTCGTAGAGGGACTGCAGCCGCTGGGTCTGCGCCTCGTCGGGGCCGGTGGGGGCGGGCGCCGTGCGTTCCCTGCCGGTCCACGCGGCGGCCCCCATCAGGCAGATGGCGGCGAGCAGCGGACCGTACGGCATGAGGACCATGACCAGGACGACGGAGGCCGCGAGGAACAGCAGCGGTCCGCGCTTGTCCTTGGGGGTGTCGGCCCACTTGCGCCGCCCGGCGGCTGCCAGCCGGCGCAGTCCACGAGTGATCGTGATCAGCGGGTGGAGGACGTCGGTGGCGCTGTCGGCGGCCGACCGTGCGAACTCCCGGCTCCGGGCGATCGAGGCGGTGCCGTTGCTCAGGATGCGGGGGAGGGGGCGCCGGGCCACGTCAGTCTCCAGATGGTGCGAACGTACGACAGGGAGGGAGAGGCGTCAGAACTTGATCCCGCCGAGGAGGCTCGCCAGGCTCGCGCTGCCGGCCTTGATGCTCGGGGCGATGGCGGTGCCCGCCATGAAGAAGCCGAAGAGCGCGCAGACCACCGCGTGAGACGCCTTGAGGCCGTCCTTGCGGAAGAACAGGAAGACGATGATGCCGAGCAGCACGACGCCCGAGATGGAAAGGATCATGACGGTTCTCCTGGTTGGTGGGGACAGTCACCATGAGTTGTTCCAGGTTCACAGCATGTATCCATACGATAAAAGGTGCAAATGGGGGAATTTTCCTGAATTTCCCTCGAATGGCGGAGGCTGCTGAGCCGCCCGAGCGCGGGTTGGGAGGGCGTCCGGGTGCCTCCGTGATCTTTGCCGCGGGCGCCCCCCGTCATGTACCCGGACGGGCAGTACCCTGTCGATTCACTCGTACGGCTGCACTCGGCGCCGTACGACCCCCGAGTCACCCCGCAGTCGAAAGGCGGTCTGGTCCATGAGCGAAGCCCCCGACCCGGAAGTCGTGGAGCTGGCGACCAAGATCTTCGATCTGGCTCGTCAGGGCGACACCGCGGCCCTGGCCGCATACGTGGACGCAGGCGTTCCGGCGAACCTCACCAACGACAGCGGCGACTCGCTCGTGATGCTCGCGGCCTACCACGGTCACGCGGACGCGGTCAGAGCCCTTCTGGAGCGGGGCGGTGACGCCAACCGTGCCAACGACCGGGGACAGACGCCGCTCGCCGGCGCCGTCTTCAAGGGCGAGGACGCCGTGATCAGGGCGCTGCTCGACGGAGGAGCGGATCCGGCCGCGGGCACACCGTCGGCGGTGGACACCGCGCGGATGTTTGCCAAGACGGAGCTGCTCGAGCTGTTCGGGGCCGCCTGAGCGGGGTACCTGACCAGCAACAACGGGGGCGCTGGAAATGTGGTCGCGGCGGGCTGAACCGCTGGGTCATCATGACGACGTGATTCACGGACGCGACGGCGGGGCAGGAGTTGCCGCACCGCGCGGACCGTGAGCGGCCCGCCCCCGGACCTCCCGTCCGGGATCCCCACGGGCCACCGACGAGAGGCAGAGGAAGATGGTCTACAGCAAGCAAGAGACGGCGGGCGGCCCGACGTGTTGGCACACGGCCAGGTAATTCACGATTCCCGGTTGCGTCGACGCTTGATGTGAGGCTGTTTCCCATGTTCGATCCGGTCATAGCGCCCAGCGGTACGCTGCTCGGCCTGCTGCAGCGGGGCCGCGGCGACGGCACGCTGCACGCGCTCACCGCACCCCGCTCCGAGGCGCTCGCCGCCCTCGAGACCTGCGTGCTCCACGATCCACGCCACGACTGGCAGGTGGAGAACCGCTCCCTGTACTACGCCAGGCTCTACCTCGATCTCCGCGGCGGGATCGAGGAGATCGAGCGGCACCTCTTCGACGCCGAGGACGTCCTGAACCCGGACGACTCACGCACCGGCCTAGCGCTCGCCGTCCTTGGACACCTCGCCTCGTACGGCAGGCACGACGCCCTCGAACTGCTGCGCCGGTACGCGGCCTTCGGCGCCAACTGGGCCTGGGCCTTGGACGAGCTGGCGCTGCGGGACGACGACGCGGGCCTGCGCGCCCTCGCCGTGCCCGTGCTCGCCCGATTCCCCTCGGACGCCCAGGGCGAGGCCGAACTGGCCGCCGCCGTGCGCGACGCCTACGAACCCCGGCCCTGGCGGCTGTGGGAGCAGGACCCGAGGGAGGGCGTCGGCGCCCGCGTGCGAGCCGCACGGGATCAGGGCTCCTTCGACCGCTGGCAGCAACAGATGCGACCGTCGGGGCCACGCCCCGGCTGGAGCGTGCAGGCCGTCTTCGACTGGGCACAGGAAGGGCTCGAGCGCGGCGCCGTCCTGCACGTGCCGGCCGCCCGCTGCCTGAGCGCCGTCGCCGGGCCCGATGACCGGGCCGAGATCCTCGAAGCCGCCCGCAACGGCTCCGACGGGGCGCGCGGGACGGCCCTGCGCTACCTCGCGGACTCCCATGATCCCGATGTGTTCGACCTGATCGAGTTCGCGGTGCAGAGCCCGTCGCGGACCGTCGTGGACGCCGCGGCCGAGGCCTTCGAACGGATGCGCGGCGTCGCCGCCGTGGAACGGGCCCGCCGCTGGGCCCAGCGGCCCGACGAGCTCGGCGCCGCCGCGGGACGGGTGCTCGCTTGCAGAGGCGGCGCCCAGGACAGCAGGCTCGTACTGGCCGCACTCCGGGAAGCCGTCCGAGGCGAAGGCCCGGACGCGCCGACCCTCTGGACACTCGTCGACGGTGCCGGACGGCTCGGCATCGCCTGCGCGGCCCCCGTCCTTCGCCACGTGTACCGCGAGACCGCCTCCTCCCACCTCCGTGGCCGCGCGGCCCGCGCGCTCGCCGCCACCGATCCCTCCTTCGCGGCCGGATTCGCCGTCGAATGCCTGTGGGACTGCGAGGAGTCCACCCGCGAGGTCGCCGCACGGCACGCCGAGACCGGCGACGCCCGCGTGGTCACCCAGCTCAGAAGGCTCGCCGCGGACCCCGCCGAGGAGGACGACGTGCAGACCGCGGTACGCAGCAGAATCGGCCCCGACGCGGCCGAGGTGTAGCCGAACGCGTCCCCGGGGCGGGGCATGCGGGGGGGGGAACGCTCATGGGACGTTCCTCGCCAGGAAAGATCCACGTTGACGTGACCACGCCCCGCACGACGACAACACGGGTATGCGTGTCGTCATCGTCACCGAATCCTTCCCTCCCGACGTCAACGGCGTGGCGCACTGCGCCCTGCAGACCGCCCGGCAGCTCGTCGCCCGCGGTCACGACCCCCTCGTCATCGCCCCGGCCCCCGCGGCCGGGGCGAACGCCCCGGCCGATGCCGGTGCGCCCTGCCCCGTCATCCGCGTCCCCTCCTTGCCTCTCCCCGGATACCCGCAGGTCAGGGTGGCGCTGCCCAGCCGCCGTCTGTCTGCCGCGCTGAGCGCGCACCGGGCCGAACTCGTCCATCTGGCCAGCCCGTTCGTTCTCGGTGCGCGGGGCATGGCGGCCGCCGCGCGCCTGGGCGTACCCGCCGTCGCCGTCTACCAGACGGATCTGGGCGGCTACGCCCGTACGTACATGGGGATGGGGGAGGCAACCGCCTGGCGCCGTATCCGCGCCGTCCACGCCGCGGCCGACCGCACGCTCGCGCCGTCGTCCGCCGCCCTGCGCGATCTCGTCACGCACGGAGTGCCGCGGGTGCGGCTGTGGCCGCGCGGTGTGGACACCGCCCGGTTCGGGCCCGCCCTTCGCGACGAGGCCGTACGCCGTGAACTCGCGCCGAACGGTGAGCTGATCGTCGGCTACGTAGGGCGGCTCGCTCCCGAGAAGCAGGTCGAACTCCTCGCCGGGGTGTGCGCCCTGGAAGGCGTGCGGCTGGTCGTCGTCGGCGACGGCCCCAGCGAGGGTTCTGTCCGGGCGGCGCTGCCGGGCGCCGTCATGCTGGGGCGCCGCACCGGGAGCGAACTCGCCCGGATCTTCGCCTCGTTGGACCTCTTCGTGCACACCGGGCCCCACGAGACGTTCTGCCAGACCGTGCAGGAGGCCATGGCCAGCGGCGTGCCGGTGGTCGCGCCCGCCGCCGGCGGACCGCTCGACCTCGTCGTACCCGGCCGCACCGGAGTCCTGGTGCCGCCCCGGGACGCCCTCGCGGTGCGCGACGCGGTCTGGGCTCTCGCCGCCGACCCGGGGCTGCGTGTCGCGTACGGCAGGGCCGGGCGCGCGGCCGTCGAGGGGCGGACCTGGGGCGCGGTGGGCGAGCAGCTCGTCGACCACTACACCGAGGTGCTCGCGGCGCGGACGGCGGTGGCGGCATGAGGGCGGCCCTGTACAGGGAGGCCACGGTACGGCCCGGCGGGCCGCGCTCCGATGCCTTGCGCATCGTGCGCCTCGCCAACTTCGTCGCGCCCTCGTCGGGCGGACTGCGCACCGCGCTGCGGGAGTTGGGGCGCGGCTACCGCGCGGCCGGGCACGATCCCGTGCTGATCGTGCCCGGCGAGCGGTCCGGCGTCCGCGACACCGACCAGGGCCGCGTCGTGACCCTGCCGGGCACCCTGCTGCCCGGCACCGGCGGCTACCGCGTCCTCACGGACCGCCGCAGGGCGGCCCGGGCCCTCGAACGACTCGCCCCCGACCGCATCGAGGTGTCCGACCGCACGACACTGCGCTGGACCGGGGCGTGGGCCCGGCATCGCAGGATCCCGTCCGTGATGGTCTCCCACGAGACGGCGCACGGTGTCCTCGGCTCCTGGGGCCTGCCGCGGCAGGCCGCCCTGCGTGCCGCCGACGCCCTCAACTCCCGTACCGCGCACGCCTACGCGCGGGTCGTGTGCACCACGGAGTGGGCCGAGCGCGAGTTCGTCCGCATCGGGGCGCGCAATGTCGTGCGCGCGCCACTGGGAGTGGACCTCGCGGGCTGCCGTCCGGGGCTGCGTGATGCACGCGTGCGTGCCCGTTACGCACCCGGGGGCGAGGTGCTCCTTGTGCTCTGCTCCCGGCTGTCGGTGGAGAAACGGCCGGGCGTGGCGCTGGACGCCCTGGAGGTGCTGCGTGGCCGGGGTGTTCCGGCGGTCCTCGTGGTGGCGGGGGACGGGCCGCTGCGTGCGCGTCTCGAACTGCGGGCGCGCGAGCGGCGGTTGCCGGTGACGTTCCTTGGGCACCTCGCGGATCGCGCGGCCTTGGGGGCGCTGCAGGCCACCGCTGACATCTGCCTCGCCCCCGGCCCCTGCGAGACGTTCGGCCTCGCGGCCCTGGAGGCGCTGGCGTGCGGTACGCCGGTGGTGGCCAGCGCCTCGTCGGCGCTCCCGGAGATCGTGGGCGGTGCGGGTGCGGTGGCGACGGACAGCGGCGAGGCGTTCGCGAGCGCCGTGCGGGCGCTCCTGGCTCGCCCGGAGCACATCCGCAGGGAGACGGCACGCGCGCGTGCGGAGTGCTTCGGGTGGGAGGGGGGCGGTTGCGGCGTTCCTGGGGGCGCACGAGGCGGGGCTCGGGGCCGGGGCCGCCGTTAGCGGGCCTGCTTCCCATGAGGGGCGTGCCTCGTGAAGCCGCTGCGCTTCGTGGCCATGGGGGACTCGCTCACCGCAGGCGTCGGGGACCCCGTGGAGGAGGGGTGGCGAGGCTGGGCGGCGCTGCTGGCCGCGTCCTGCGGCGACGTCGCGTTCCACAACGTCGCCGTCAGCGGAGCCCAGACCTCGGACGTGCTCCAGTGTCAGCTCCCCGCGGCGCTGGAGCTGCGCCCCGACCTGGCGTCCGTGATCGTCGGCGTCAACGACACCCTTCGCTGCACGTTCGACATCCGTGCCGTCGCCGCGCGGCTGGACGGGATCTACGGTGCCTGCGCACAGCAAGGAGCCCAGCTGCTCACCGCCTGTCTACCCGACCCGGGGGCCATGCTCGGCCTCCCGGGCGCGCTGGCCCGCCCGCTGGCCCGGCGGCAACGCGCGGTCAACGCCGTCGTACACGCGCTGTCCGAGCGGTACGGCGCCGCCCACCTGCACCTCGCCGATGACGAGTGGGTGGCCGACCGCACCCTGTGGAGCGCGGACCGGCTGCACCCCGGGGAGGGGGGCCACCGCCTCGTCGCCGCGCGCTTCCACGCGCTGCTCGCGGCCCGGGGCCTCGCGACGGGTCACCCGCCCACGTGCGCGCCCCAACTGCCCTCACCCACCCGGTCGGCGAGCCTGCTGTGGCTGGCCACCGCCGGGACCGGCTGGGTGGCACGGCGGTGCACGGATCTGCTGCCCCAGCTGCTCACCCTCGCGGCCGACGAGGTACGCCATCAGGTGCGGGGCAGCAGCGCCCGGCTCGACCTGAGCGCCACCCACGCGGTGACGGCGGCCCTCGCCGCACTCACCGCGGTCGAGCAGCCGGAGGCCGCGTAGCAGAGGAGACCCCAGGGAACATCAGCGCCGTGCCGCCGGGACGAAGCGCACCGGCGTCCCCGGCACCGCCTGGGCCGCCCCGGCCAGATCCGCCTCCCTGACCACCGCGATCACCGGGTAGCCGCCGGTCGTCGGGTGGTCGGCGAGGAACACCACGGGCCTGCCGTCCGGCGGCACCTGGACGGCGCCGAGCACCATGCCCTCACTGGGCAGCTCCTCGGTGAACGCGCGCTCCAGGGAGGGCCCTTCGGTGCGCAGGCCGATACGGTTGCTCGCCGACGACACCCGGTACGCGCGCGTGGTCAGTGTGCGCACGGCCGAGGGAGTGAACCAGTCGGCGCGCGGACCGGGCGTCACCCTCAGGACCAACTCACGGGGTGGTGCGGGGTGCGGGACGGTGTCCACGCGCGCGTGGGGGGTGGCGGCCTTCCCCAGAGGGATGACGGTGCCGTCCGCGAGCGGCGGCGGGCCGAGCCCGGAGAGCAGGTCCGTGGAGCGGCTCGCGAGCACCGGGTCGACGGTCACTCCGCCGCTGAACGCGACATAGCCGCGTACTCCGGAGAGGGCCGCTCCGACGTCGAGCAGCGCGCCCGCCGGGACCCGCACGGGCGTGCCCCACGCCGCCGGGCGGCCGTCGAGCGTCACCGGGCAGGGCGCTCCCACGACCGCCACCGTCACCGCGCAACGCGGCCGCACGGAGCAGCCGTTGAGCGTGGTCTCCAGGACGGCCGCGTCGGGTGGATTGCCGACGAGGCGGTTGGCGAGGCGGGCCGCGGCCGGATCCAGGGCCCCGGAGCGCGGCACCCCGAGATGGGCGTGTCCGGGACGGCCCTGGTCCTGAACGGTGGTCAGCGCCCCGGCCCGTACGACGGCGAAGGCACGGTCCGTCATCGTTCCTCCGGCTCTTGTGCTCCGGGCAGGGGCACGAAGCGCACCCGTACCCCGGGGGTGAGCAGTGCGGCAGGCACGCGCGCGTGGTCCCACAGCACGGCATCGGTCGTGCCGATCAGCTGCCAGCCGCCGGGCGAGGAGCGCGGATACGTCCCGGTGTACGGCCCCGCCAGGGCGACGCTGCCGGCCGGGACGCTCGTACGAGGTGTGGCCCGCCGAGGCACGTCGTAGCGCTCCGGCAGCCCGGTGAGATAGCCGAAGCCGGGAGCGAACCCGCAGAAGGCGACCCGGTATTCGGCCGCCGAGTGGATCCGCGCCACCTCCGTCACCGGCACGCCCCAGTGCGCTGCCACATCCGCCAGATCGGCCCCGTCGTAGCGGACGGGGATCTCCCGTACGTCCTCCGCGCGCGACGACAGCGGCGGAATCTCCAGGGCGGCCAGCTCCGCGCCGACGCGGGCGGGGTCGTCAAGGCCGTCCAGGAGCACCGTGCGCGCGGCGGGCACGATCTCCCGTACGCGGATCAGGCCCGCGGCCCTGCGGCGCAGCAGCTCGGCGTGGAGCGCCTGCGCCTCGTCGCCGTCGGCGAGTTCCACGAGCAGTGCCAGGTCGCCGACCGGAAGCACCCTCACGCGAAGGCCTCCACGCGGACACCCGACGCTTCGAGGCGTGCCCGGACCTGCCGGGCGAGGGCCACCGCACCCGGAGTGTCGCCGTGCAGGCACAGCGAGCGCGCGCGGACGTCGATCCGCAGGCCGTCCCGGGCGGTGACAGCGCCGAACCGGGCCATCCCCACGGAGCGTTCGACGACGGCCTGCGCCTCCGTGATGACGGCGCCGTCGCTGCCGCGCGGCACGAGTGTTCCTTCCGGGGTGTACGCCCGGTCCGCGAACGCCTCGGTGACGACGGGCAGTCCGGCCTTGCCCGCCACCTCCAGGAAGCGCGATCCGGGCAGCCCGAGTACGGGCAGCTCGTCATCCGCCAGGAGGACCCCCTCGACGACGGCGCGCGCCTGCTCCTCGTCGTGGACGACGCGGTTGTAGAGCGCACCATGCGGCTTCACATACGACACGCGCGCGCCGGCCGCCCGCGCGAAGACCTCCAGTGCGCCGATCTGGTACGCCACTTCGGCCGCGAGCTCGTCGGCCGGGACGTCCATGGAGCGGCGTCCGAAGCCCGCCAGGTCGCGGTAGGAGACCTGGGCCCCGATCCGCACCCCGCGTTCGGCGGCCCGCTCGCACACGCGGCGCATGGTGACCGCGTCCCCCGCGTGGAAGCCGCAGGCCACATTGGCGCTGGTGACGACGGAGAGCAGCTCCTCGTCGTCGGTCAGGCGCCAGCGGCCGAAGCCCTCACCGAGGTCGGCGTTCAGATCGATCACGGCGTCGGCCGAGGCTTCCGTCATCTGCGTAGATCTCCTGTTTCTGCTCGGTGGCCCGCTCAGGCCACCCGGTACTGCTCGTCACGGGCGTCGGTGATGAACATCTGGCCCGGCGCGTGCGTGATCGCGAACGGCGGCCGCGAAGCCATCACCGCCGCCTGCGGTGTCACTCCGCATGCCCAGAACACCGGGATGTCACCGGGTTCGGCGGTCACCGGATCGCCGAAGTCGGGCCGGGTCAGGTCGTCGATGCCGAGCCCCGCGGGGTCGCCGCAGTGCACCGGGCTGCCGTGTACGGCGGGCAGCAGGGAGGTCTCCCTGATCGCCGCCGAGAGGTGCGCGGGCGGCACGTGGCGCATCGACACGACCATGGGACCGTGCAGCCGGCCCGCCGCACGGCAGGGGCGGGCGGTCACGTACATGGAGACGTTGCGGCCCTGCTCGACATGGCGCATCGGAACGCCGGACTCCGTCAGCGCCCACTCGAAGGTGAAGCTGCAGCCGATGAGGAACGACACCAGGTCGTCCCGCCACCGGTCGACCACGTCCGTGGGCTCGTCGGCCAACTCACCGTCCTCCCACACCCGGTAGCGCGGCAGATCCGTCCGCAGATCGGCGGCGGGCGCCAGGGGAGTGGTCCAGGAGCCCGCGTCCGTGACATCGAGTACCGGGCAGGGCTTCGGGTTGCGCTGGCAGAACAGGAGCATGTCGTACGCCCAGTCGGCGGGCACGGCGATCAGATTGGCCTGGGTGTGGCCGGCGGCCCAGCCCGCGGTCGGTCCGCTCGTGCCCGAACGGAAGAGCGCGCGGGCTTCCTCGGGGCTCTGCGCCGCCGTGGTCGACAGGCTCACACCAGCTCCTTCCCACGTGTCTCGGGCAGCCCGAACAGCGCGAGCACGGCGATGGCGTAGCCGATCGCACCGAAGACCAGCGCGCCGCCCACGCCCCAGCTGTCGGCCAGGAAGCCGACCATGGTGGGGAAGACGGCGCCCACGGCGCGACCGGTGTTGTACGTGAAGCCCTGCCCCGTGCCACGTACGGCGGCCGGGTAGAGCTCGCTGAGGAACGAACCGAAGCCGCTGAAAATGGCCGACATACAGAAGCCGAGCGGGAAACCGAGCACAAGGAGAAGGCCGTTGGCCCCGTCCGGGATGTTCGTGTAGGCGAGGATGCTGGCCGCGGAGAGGAAGGCGAAGAGCGTGATGTTCCGTTTGCGGCCGAGTATGTCGGTGAGATAGCCGCCGGCCAGGTAGCCGATGAAGGCCCCGGAGATCAGGAACGTGAGATACCCGCCCGTGCCGACCACCGTGAGTCCGCGCTCGGTCTTCAGGTATGTGGGCACCCAGGTGGCGAGCGTGTAGTAGCCGCCCTGTACGCCGGTGGACAGCAGCACCGCGAAGAGCGTGATGCGCAGGAGGCCGGGTTTGAAGATCGCGGTGAACGACCCCTTGTCCGCGCTCTTCTTGCGTTCCTCTGCCGCCTCGGGGGCGTCTTGCACGTTGCGTCGCACGTAGACGACGAGCAGGGCGGGCAGCGCGCCGGTCCAGAACATCACACGCCAGGCGATGTCCTCGTCGAGGAACTGGAACACCAGGGTGTAGACGATCACTGCGAGCGCCCAGCCGACCGCCCAGGAGCTCTGGATCGCGCCGAGCGTACGGCCGCGGTTCTTGGCGGTGGCGTACTCGGCGACCAGGATCGCGCCGACCGCCCACTCGCCGCCGAATCCGAGGCCCTGGAGGGCGCGGAAGACCAGCAGGGTCTCGTAGTTGGGCGCGAAGCCGCAGGCGACGGTGAAGACGGCGTACGTGATGACCGTGATCATCAGTGCCTTGACGCGGCCGATCCGGTCGGCGACGACCCCGGCGACCGCGCCGCCTATCGCGGAGACGACCAGCGTGACCGTGGTGAGCAAGCCGGTCTGGCCGCTGTCCAGATTGAAGTACGCGGCCAGCGCGACCATGGTCAGCGGCAGCGTGAAGTAGTCGTAGGAGTCGAGGGCGTAGCCGCCGAAGGCGCCCGCGAAGGCGCGGCGGCCGCGCGGGCCCAGAGCGCGCAGCCAGCCGAACGCGCCGTCGTCGTCGGGGGTTTCGCTGTCCACGGGAGGGGTGTCGGTCGACACGGCCTGGGACGGAGGGGGTGTGCTCATGGGCACCTCGCAGGAGGGGGACGGAGGGTGCGGAGCGGGCAAGGGGTGGGGCTCGGGCAGGGCGTGCGGCACGGGCGGGGACCGGGCCGTGCTCGACAAGGTAGAGGATCGTTGAACGATCCCTCAATACCCATGTTGTCTCGTTCTTGTATCTGCGATTGAATCCGGGCATGGCTGAGGGAATGGCTGACGGGAGCGGACTGGCCGACGACCGCGCGCTTCTGGGGCGCACCAGCACCGCGGAGCGGGTCTCGGACATCCTTCGGAGCCGCATCGCCGAGGGCTACTTCCCGCCGGGAGCGCGCCTGTCGGAGGACAGCATCGGTGGCGCGCTCGGCGTCTCGCGCAACACGCTGCGCGAGGCCTTCCGTCTTCTCACGCACGAACGACTGCTGGTCCATCAGCTCAATCGCGGGGTATTTGTCCGAGTTCTCACGATTGAGGATGTCGAGGACATCTACCGCACCCGGCGCCTCGTGGAGTGTGCGGTCGTCCGCGGCCTCGGCGACCCGCCCTTCGCCGTCGACGGACTCGCCAGTGCTGTCGCGGACGGCACGAAGGCGGCCCGCGAGCGCAAGTGGAAGGGCGTCTCCACCGCGAACATCCACTTCCACCGGGAGCTGGTCGCGCTCGCCGGGAGCGCCCGCACCGACGAGGTGATGCGCAGCGTCTTCGCCGAACTGCGCCTGGCCTTCCACGTGGTGGACGATCCGCGCCGACTGCACGAGCCGTACCTCGTACGCAATCGACAGATACTGCAGACCCTCCAGGAGGGGGACGCCGCGGAGGCCGAACGGCTGCTCGCCGTCTACCTGGACGACTCGCGCCGCGGCCTCGTCGAGGTCTACGGCCGACGCGTGGCGGAGGGCGGGCGGGCAGGCGCCTGACCGCAGGCGGACACCGGAAGGGCGCTGTCAGATCTGCGCCGTTTCGACCGTTGTCAGACCGAGGATCTAGTCTGTGCAGCGTGATTTCGCCTGCCGTTACGGACACCGCTCCGCCCCAGCTCAGCGCGGGGCCGAGGCCCGCTCTGGGCCCGGCCGCCGACGAGGGCCTGGCGCGGCGGCTCCGCGCGCTCGCCTGCACGGCGCCGCTGCACGACCTGGACGTGCGCAAGGCCAACCTCGCGGGCGAGTACTCGGTGTACGCGATGGCGGAAGTGGCCCTCTCCGCCATCGACCTCGTCACACTGAACATGGACTTCGACACGGGCGCCGACCACGAGCAGATAGTGGCCAGGCTGCTCCCGCGCGTCGGCGCCCAGGCCCCCCGCCGACCCGTCGCCGAGCACGAGCGCGTGGCCCGCTGGGTCCTGGAGAACCTGATCAACGTCGGCAGCGTCGACCGCGGCTTCCGCGCCGTGTACGGCACTTTCGCGCCTGATGGCACCTATGTGCGCAGGGACTACGACTTCAAGCTGATCGAGGAAGTGCCCGGGTACGGGGGGAGTGTCTATCTCCGTACGACGGACGAAGCGGTCAACGTTCTCGTGGGCGCCCTCGACACCGACGTCACGAGCGCCCAGATCGCCGCCGAGGTGAAGCTCGAGGTGCTCATCAGCCGTGGCCGCCTCGCCGACGCCCAGCTCGCCGCCGAGCAGGCGCGGTATCGGACGGTGCAGTATTCGGAGACGCTCCGCAGGGCCCTGGACGCCACCCGGCGCAACGTCCGCGCGGTCGACTGGCTCCAGGCGGTCCCCGACATGATCGCGGAGGCGCTCGACCACGTGGCCGACCGCTATCGCCACGAGAACGCCATCCTGACGAACATCCGCAAGGCACGCGACGAGTCCGAGGACCCCGAGCACAAGCGCCGCGCCGCCGAGCTCGTCGACATCGTCAAGGACTGCATCCGCCGCCACACACAGCTCCAGTCCCGCCTCCTCGAAGCGGGCCCGCTGTTCCGCGCCGAACAGGACCGCCAGGCCTTCGCGGCCCCCACCGCACGCACCGGCCTCGATCTGTACGGGCAGCTCGTCGCTCCTGTCCTGCCGCTCCCGGTCGAGCAGGCGAGCCGCGTGACCGGCGCGTTCTTCGCGCGCGGGACGGGGCTGCGCACCCCCGTGTCCGTCCGCGTCGGGGATCTGGTCGACGTACTGCTCACGCCGCCGCAGGAGCGGGAGCACCTGGGCATGGAGATGCCCGAGCCCGATCTCATCGCCACGCCCGACGACAGCCGGTTCAGCGAAAAGCAGCTCGCCGACGCCATGGAGCTGCTCGACCTGCCCGCCGACGCGCCCCGGCGCCTGTCCGGACTGCTCGCCGACGCCCGCCAACGCGACACCGAACTGCCGTATCTGGT
Organism: Streptomyces sp. NPDC033180; assembly: GCF_055577645.1. Lineage (NCBI taxonomy): Bacteria > Bacillati > Actinomycetota > Actinomycetes > Kitasatosporales > Streptomycetaceae > Streptomyces > Streptomyces sp. NPDC033180. The sequence continues at coordinate 517,851 of NZ_JBVIPU010000004.1, forward strand.
CGCCCTGCTCGCCGTGCACGCGGCAAGCCCGCCGGTCGGCACCGCCTACCGCCAGGGCGAGGAGAAGCTCCTGTTCGCGGTGGACGACGGCACCGAACTCGACGACCCGGAATTCGGCGGCGCCGACCTCATCGTGGGCACGGCGCTGCTCGACGCCGCCGGCATGGCGGCCGGCCGGACGGAGACGGCGTGAGCACTCCCGACACCCGCACGACTCGCACGTACGACCGCCGCAAGGAGCACAAGCCGTGACCGAGCACCCCGCAGAGCACACCGCGTGGGGCGAACCGGAGACATCGGCGCCGCCCGCCGCGACCGCCGCCATCACCCCGGCCGACGCCGCCGACGCCGCGCGCCTCGTCGCCTTCGGACTCCAGCCCAAGCTCCAGCCCGCCCGCGACCAGGAGTACGCCGAGCTGCTGCGCAGGTACCGCGAGGACCCGCCGTTCGCGCGGCTCGCCGACGCCGTCGCCGCCGGGCTCGGGCTCGTCGTCCTGGAGGTGTCCCCGCGCGCGGGGATGGCCGTGACGGCCGCCGAGGACTCCGTGTTCGCCGTCCGCATGGGCGACTACGCACGCCGTACGGCCGCCGACTCCACCGACCGCTTCCTGCACGGCCTGGCCCATCTCGCCGTCGCCGCCCTCGCGTTCCCGCGCCCCGAGGACCTCGCCGACGACGGATACATCGGCCGGGTCACGGTCAACGGAGTCGACGCCTTCGTACGGCAGGCCTGCCACCGCCTGGAGGAGCGAGCCGAGGAGCAGGGCGAGAACTCCGACCCGCAGACCGACGCCCCCGGTCTGGAGGCCGCCTGGCGGATCTGGGCCCGGCGCAGCTCGACGGGTGCCACCAAGGACGCCCGCCGCCTCGCCGGGTCGACCACCGGGATCATCGGCAAGGCCGTCGCGTTCCTCACCGACTCCGGGTTCCTGCAGCGCACGGGCGACGACTCCGGGGGCACGTACCGCACCACCGCCCGCTATCAGCTGCAGGTGCGCGACATGGCGGGCGGCGCTGCCATGGCCGAGCTTCTGGAGCTCGGCATCGTGCCCGTCACGGATGGGTCCGCGACCCTGTTGCCCCCCGAAGAGACGGACGATCTGGAGCTGGCCGCCGACGCGGGCCTGCCCTTCCACTCCTGAACGCGCCGACGTTCCGACGTCACCCCGCAACTTCCTGCTGTTCCGCACGACTTACGACGAGAGTCCGCCGCCATGTACGAGCTGTCCCGGGTCCGCCTCTACTCCATCGGCCCCGCCGGTGCGCGCTACGCCGACACCGTGCTTGACCTGCGCGGCGTCGGCGCGGAAGTGCCCGCCCCCGCGCCCGCCCAGGCGCAGTTCTTCGAGGACGAGCCGGTCGGCCCTCCGCGCCGCCCTGCGCCCGCGGGCGTGCTCTTCCTGGAGAACGGCGGCGGCAAGTCCGTCCTCCTCAAGCTGATCTTCTCGGTGATGCTGCCGGGCCACCGGAACACGCTGGGCGGCGCCAGCTCCGGAGTGCTGCGCAAGTTCCTGCTCGCCGACGACTGCGGCCATGTAGCCCTGGAATGGCAGCACACGCTGACCGGCGAGTGCGTCGTCGTCGGCAAGGTCAGCGAGTGGCGCGGGCGGCAGGTCTCCAACGACCCGCGGAAGTTCGCCGAGGCGTGGTACTCCTTCCGGCCCGGACCCGGCATGAGCCTGGACTCGCTGCCCGTCGCCGAGTCCACCGCCGTACGGCCTTCCGCGGAAGGCGCGTCGGGTGCCCAGGGGCGGCGGCGCACCATGAAGGGCTTCCGGGACGCGCTGACCGAGGCGGGCAAGGCGTACCCCCACCTCGAAGTGCACTGGGAGGAGATCCACGACCGCTGGAACGAACACCTCGGCGACCTGGGCCTCGACCCCGAACTCTTCCGCTACCAGCGCGAGATGAACGCCGACGAGGGCGAGGCCGCGGGCCTCTTCGCGGTCAAGAAGGACTCCGACTTCACCGACCTGCTGCTGCGCGCCGTCACGGACACGCGCGACACGGACGGCCTCGCCGACCTCGTGCACGGCTTCGGCAACAAGCTGGGCCGCCGCTCCGAACTCATCGCCGAGCGGGAGTTCACCGCTGGCTCCGTCGACCTCCTCGGACGGATCGTCGACGCCGCCGACACGCGCTCACGCGCGCGTGACGTGCACGCGGGTGCCGAGCGGCGCACCCGCACGCTCGCCCGCCGCCTCTCGGCGCGAGGCGTCGATGAGCGGAGCCGCGCGGGGGATCTCGCCGAGCGGGTCACCGCCGCCGCGCACACCGTCACCACCGCGGAGGAAGCGCGCGGCAGGTCCGCGCTGGTCTCCGCCGAACTCGCCTTCCGGCACGCCTCCTTGGCGCTCACGGTCGCGGAGAAGGCCGCCGCGGCGCAGCGCCGCGAGCTGGCCGACGCGCGTCAGCTGCACTCCGCCTGGCAGGCCGCCGAAGCGGTCCTGCGCCACCGCGCCGCCGCCGACCGCTCCGCGCGCGTGGCCTCCGCGATCCTGGAGGCCGAGCGGGACGCGGCGCCCGCGCTCGCCGCCCGCTCCAAGGCGGCGGCCGACCTCGTCCGTGTCCTGCACACCGCGGCCGAGGGCGCCGAGTCGCTGGCCAACGAGGAGGAGGAGCGCTCGGCCGCGCTCCAGGAGACGGGCGAGGCCGCCCACCGCGACGCCACCGTCGCCGCGACCGAGGCGCAGCGCGCCCGCAGCGAGGCCGGACACCTGCGCCAGCGCCTCACCGAAGTCGAGCAGGAGACCGCGGAGGCGGTCCGCGCCGGATGGCTGGACGACACCGCACCGGACGCCGACCCGGCACGTGCCGCGCTGGCCGCGAGCGACGCCGAGAAGACCGCGGCGGCCGCCTGGGACACCGCACGCGAGACCTCCCTGCGCGCCACCGAGCACGCCAAGGAGGCAGCCGCAGCCGAGGCCCGCGCCGAACTCACCGCGGCGCGCGCGTCGGACGCCGCGGACACGGCCGAGCACGCGTACGACGCGGAACGCCGCGCCGCGGAGTCGATCGCCGAGGACGAGCGCCTGGCCGAGCTGCTCGGTCTTCCGGGGGCCGTCTCCCCGGGTGGGGTGCCGCAGCCGCGCCGGGGGGCGGGTGAGGAGGCCGACGGGGCTGCTGGTCCGGGTGAGGCATCGGGGGGAGGATCGTCGGCCGCCGCGGCAGCGAGCGGCAGCGCTGCCGGTGATGGCGCGCGTGCCGGTTCCGGAGACGGAGCAGGCCGCACCGTCACGGAGACCTCCGGCTCCGCCGCGCCCTCCGGCGCTCGCGCCGGATCGGCCCTTGGAGCAGGCCCTCGCACCGCCACCGGCACCAGCCCCCTGAGCGAAGGCCCCCTCTCCCTCACGGAGTTGGACCGCAACGCCGACGACCTGCGCACCCTCCTCGACGACGGGGTGGCGTCCGCCGAGCGGCAGCTCTTCGAACTGCGCACCGCCGCCGCCGACGACTCCCGGATCCTGGGCGCCCTCGGTGACGGCGGGCTCCTTCCGCCGGGACCCGACGTCCTGGCCACCGTCGAGTTCCTCGGTGAGCACGGCATCCCCGCCCTGCCCGGCTGGCGCTACCTCGCGCAGGCCGTCGACCCCACCGACCACGCGCGCGTGCTCGCCGCGAGGCCCGAGCTGGTCGACGGCGTCGTCATCACCGACCCCGCCACCCACGCACGGGCCCGCGAAGCCCTCGCGGGCGCCGCCCTGCTGCCCCGCTCCGCCGTCGCCGTCGGCACCGCGGCCGCCCTCCTCGCGCCGACCCCCGGTGCGGACGCACAAGGCGGCGCGTCACAAGGCGGGGACGTCTTCCTCGTCCCGCCGAACCCCGCCATGCACGACGAACACGCCGCCGACGAAGAGCGCACGGCCCTGCGCGCGCGGGCGGCGCAGCGCGACGAGGAGATCCGGGCGCTCGCCGTGCGCCTCGCCAAGGACCGCGAGCTCGCCGCGCGGCTCGCCTCCTGGCGCGGCGGCTGCCCGGCCGGACGCATCGAAGAGCTCGCCGCCGCCGCACGCAGCGCCCGCGCCTTCGCCGAAGAGGCCGAGGCCGAACTCACCGAGGCCCGCACAATCCGGGCCGAGGCCGACGAGGCGGCGTCCGAAGCGGCACGCACGCGTGACGAGCGGCAGGAGGCCGCCCAGCGCGCGCGGCGCGTCGCCGACGCACTCGCGGGGCTCGCCTTCCGCCTGCGCGAGCGCGCGGGCTGGCAGACCAAGCTGCGCGAACTCGCCGATGACGCCGTCGAGTCGGAGGCCCGCGCCCAGACCTGCCTGGACCGCGCCCGCGCCGCCGACGAGGATCGCCGTTCCGCCCAGCGCGCCGCCGACGACGCCCGCCGCACCGCGCGCGCCCTGCGTGCCGAACGCGCCGAAATCGCGGGCGCCCCCGAGGACGTACCCGAGGACACCAGCGCCCCCAAGTCGTCGCTGCCCGCCCTCCGCGAGGCCTACCGCGCCGCGTCCCAGCTCTACGAGAAGGTCGGCGTCGGCGCCGACCTGCGCGCCGAACAGGCCCGCGCCGAGAGCGACGAGAGCAGCGCCCTCGCCGAGCTCGACCGCCTCAGCAACAAGGTCCGCACCCGCGCCGCCCTGCTCCTGGAGGGCACGGACGGCTCCGACGGCCCCTCCCGGCAGGCCGCGTCCGCCCGCGCCGAGGCCCAGGTCCAGCTCATCGAGACCCGCGCGTCCGCCGCGAGCGAGCAGCTCGGCAGGCTCCGGGGCGAGGCCGAGCGGCTCGCCCCGCAGGACGACGCCGATGCCCACACCGAGCTCCCCGAAGACCTCGTCCCCGCCGACGCCGAGCACGCGCAGGCACTCCTGCGCACCGCCACCACCGAACTTGCCGCCCACACCGAAGCGTTGAGCCAGGCCAAGGACGCCCACGCGACCCTCCTGCACGCCCACCGCGCCACGGAGGACGCGGCCGGCGGCTTCGACGAGACAGCGGCTCTCCTGCGCGACCTGATGCGTGAGCAGCACCAAGATGAGGAAGCCGCCGAGGAGCCGGAGCCCTACCCCGGCACGCTCGAAGAGGCTCGCCAGTCTGCATCCGAGGCCCGGCGCTCACTGCGCGGCTGCGCCGCCGACCTCTCCGCCGCCGAGACCGCGGTCCGCGAGGCCGGCGACATCCTCGTACGGCACGCGAACTCCACGCGTTACGAGCAGGTGCGCACCCCGGCCCGCCAGCAGATCCGCGAACTGCCCGCGTCCGCGCTGCCGGAGCACGCCAAGAAGTGGGCGGACGCCTTCGCGCCCCGCCTGCGCGTGCTCACCGACGAGCTGGAGCAGCTGGAGCGCAACCGCGACAGCATCGTGGACCGGCTGCGCGGGCTCGTGGAGTCCTCGCTGGCCACCCTGCGGTCGGCTCAGCGCCTTTCGCAGCTGCCCGAGGGTCTCGGGGAGTGGTCGGGCCAGGAATTCTTGCGCGTCCGCTTCGACGAGCCCGACCAGGCGACGCTGACCGAGCGCCTCGGCGAGGTCATCGACGAGGCCACGCGGGCCGCGGTCAAGAAGAACTCCGACATGCGGCGGGACGGAATGTCCCTGCTGCTGCGCGGAGTTCAGGCCGCCCTCGAGCCGCGCGGCATCGCCGTCGAGATCCTCAAGCCGGACGCCGTGCTGCGCGCCGAGCGGGTGCCGGTCGGCCAGATGGGCGACGTCTTCTCCGGCGGCCAGCTGCTCACCGCGGCCATCGCCCTGTACTGCACGATGGCCGCCCTCCGCAGCAATGACCGGGGCCGCGACAAGCACCGGCACGCCGGCACGCTCTTCCTCGACAATCCCATCGGCCGCGCCAACGCCACGTATCTCCTGGAGCTCCAGCGGGCCGTGTCGGACGCGCTCGGCGTGCAACTGCTCTACACCACGGGCCTGTTCGACACGACCGCGCTCGCGGAGTTCCCGCTGGTCATCCGGTTGCGCAACGACGCTGACCTGCGTGCGGGCCTGAAGTACATCAGCGTCGAGGAGCACCTGCGGCCGGGTCTGCCGCAGCAGGACCCGGCCGAGGAGACCGTGCACGGGGAGATCACGGCGACGCGCATGTACAAGCGCCCCGCGCCCACCCCTTAGGCCAGGCGACCGGCCAGCCACTCATGGAAGAGACCGATGTGGTGCTCGGTCGGCACGAGCACCCCGCCCCCGCGATAGGCGCGTGACGCCATCGCGGGCTGGGTGCGCTCGCAGGCCTCGAAGTCCTGTTCGTTGACCCGGTGGAACAGTTCCACCGACTTGGCGAGGTCGACGCCGGACGCGACGACCTCGGGTGCGTACAGCCAGTCGCACTCGACGACCGTGCGATCCTCCGCCAGCGGGAACATCCGGTGCAGGATCACATGGTCGGGGACGAGGTTGATGAAGACGGTCGGCTTGATCGTGATCGCGTAGTAGCGGCGGTCCTGGTCATCGGCGACCTCGGGGAGACGCTCGAAGCCCGCGCTGCCGTCGACGGTGAATCCGCTGACCTCCTCACCGAACGAGGCGCCGTGCCCGACGTAGTACTGGGCGGCGAACCCGTCCGCGAACTCCGGCAGTACGTCGGTCAGTTCGGGGTGGATGGTCGCGCAGTGATAGCACTCCATGAAGTTCTCGACGATCAGCTTCCAGTTGGCGCGCACGTCGTACGTGACGCGTTTGCCGAGGGCGAGCCTTTCGGTTCCGTAGTGCTCGATGGACGCGGTGTCGCCCAGGCGCTCCACCGCGGCGCCGATGACGGTCTCCTCGAAAGAGGGCGGTTCGTCGGCCAGGCACACCCACACATAGCCGAGCCACTCCCGCAGTGCGACCTTGACCAGGCCGTACTCGGTGCGATCGACGTCGGGCATCTTCACCAGGTTCGGCGCGGCGATCAGCCTGCCGTCGAGGTCGTACGTCCATGCGTGGTACGGGCATTGGAGCGCCCGGCGCACCTCACCGGACTCCTGTGTGCACAGCCGGGCGCCGCGGTGCCGGCAGATGTTGAGGAAGGCACGCAGCTCGCCGGAGCGGGAGCGGGTGACCAGTACGCTCTCTCGGCCGACCTGGACCGTGCGGAAGGCACCGGGTTTGTCGAGGTCGGCGGCGCGCACCGCGCAGAACCAGAGCGATTCGAAGACGCGTTCCTGTTCCTGCCGGAAGATCTCGGAGTCGGTGTAGAAGTGGCCCGGCAGCGTCGTCATCAGGCTGGCGGCGGACGGGGCCTCAGGGGTCGTCGTCACGGTGGCGTACTCCTCAAGCGGGCGCGGCGGCAAGGCGGCTGGGGTCGAAGAGCTCGATGGGGTGGTCGGTGGTGCCCCGCAGCGCCAGATCGGCGACGATCTCGCCGACGACCGGCACGAACTTGAAGCCGTGCCCGGAGAACCCGGCCGCGACGGTGACCGATTCCGGGTGGGCCGGGTGGCGGGTGATGACGAAGTGTTCGTCCGGTGTGTTGGAGTACATGCAGGTCGCGGCCTTGAGGAACTGGCCGGGCAGGGACGGGATATGGCCGCTCATGTGCTCCGTCATCGCGCCGACCTCGTGCTCGTGGACCGTGCGTTCGATGGTGTCGGGCGTGCAGGGCGTGCCCTTGCGGAAGAAGGCGACCTTGGCACCGAGGTCGGGGCCGTCGATGGCCGGGAAGCCGTAGACCTGCGTGTCGTCCGTGTCCTCCCAGATGTAGATGGGGTGGTTCTGCGGCAGGAAGGGCCGCACGCCGCCGGTCGGCTGGAACCAGTACATGACCTGCCGCTCGATGGTGAACGGCACTCCGATGTCGGTCAGGAGCTGTGGCGCCCAGGCGCCCGGGCAGACGACCAACTGGCCTGCGGTGTAGGTGTCTTCGGGGGTGTGCACGCGGACGCCGTCCCGGTACGGCTCCCAACGCGTCATCGGTTCCTCGAAATGCAGGTCGGCGCCCTGCTGCGTGGCCAGCTGCAGATGCGCGGCGACGGTGTTCTCGGGGCGGACGAGCCCGGCCCGCGCCTCGTACAGCGCCACCTCGTCGTCGCGCGGGCTGAGGGTGGGGAACCTGCGGCGTATCTCGGGGGCGTCGAGCATGTCGTGCGGGAGGTCCCACTGCCGTGCGGAGAGCAGCGAACCGGAGACGGTGCGGCTCTCGGGGCGGCCGAGCATCACACCGCCGCACAGGGTGGCTATCTCGCGGCCGGTGTCGCGCTCCAGGCGTGCGTACAGCTCGTACGAGCGCAGGAGCAGGGGGACGTAGGCGGGGTCCTCGAAGTAGGACTGCCGGGTGATGCGTGAACCGCCGTGGCTGGAGCCGCGGTTGTGGACGGGCCCGAACCTCTCCAGGCCGAGGACACGGGCGCCGCGCGCGGAAAGGTGGTGGGCGGCGGCGCTGCCCATGCCGCCGAGGCCGATCACGATCACGTCATAGGTGGGGGACACGGAGCTTCCTCCAGAGCGCTGTTGGGGCTTGGACCGGCTACCGGCGGATGCGGGTCATCTTGGGGTCGAACAAGGGCTCTTCGGTGACCGTCGCGGGCACCTTCTCGCCGAAGTACTCGACGTGCACACCCGCGCCCGCCTCCAGCGGCGGCAGCCACGCGTACGCGACACACCGGCCCAGCGTGTAGCCGTACGAGGCGCTGGTGACGTACCCGGCGGGGACCCCATCGACATGCACGGGCTCCTTGCCCAGGACCACGGCGGCCGGATCGTCGAGCAGAAGAGCGGTGAGCTTCCGCGAGGGGGTCGCGGGGGAGCCGAGCTGTTCGAGTGCGGCACGCCCCACGAAGTCGCCACGGTCCATGCGGACCGCGAAGCCGACACCCGCCTCGTAGGGGTTGTGTTCGGTCGTCATGTCATGACCCCAGGCGCGATACCCCTTCTCCAGCCGCAGGCTGTTGAAGGCCGACCGCCCGGCCGCGATCACGCCGTGCTCCTGTCCCGCCTCCCAGAGCGTGTCCCAGAGCCGCAGCCCGGTGTCGGCGCTCGCGTACAGCTCCCAGCCCAGCTCACCGACGTACGAAAGACGCATCGCCGTCACCGGGACATGCCCGATGTAGGTCTCCTTGGCCCTGAAGTAGCCGAACCCCTCGTGCGAGAAGTCGTCGCGGGTGAGCGGCTGCACGAGGTCGCGGGCGAGCGGGCCCCAGACGCCGATGCAGCACGTGCCCGATGTGATGTCCCGCAGGTGCACGTCGTCGGGGGCGTGGCGCAGGAGCCAGTCGAGGTCGGCCGGGCTGTTGGCGCCGACCTGGAAACGGTCCGGGGCGAGCCGGGCCACCGTGAGATCGGAGCGGATGCCGCCCGCCTCGTCCAGGAGGAGGGTGTACGTCACCGCGCCGGGCTTCTTGGCCAGGTTGTTGGAGGTCATGCGCTGCAGGAAGGTGAGCGCGCCGGGGCCCGAAACCTCAAGGCGGCGCAGCGGCGTCATGTCGTAGAGGGCGACCTTCTCGCGGGTCGCCTTCGCCTCCGCGGCCGCGATCGGCGACCAGTGACGGGCCGACCAGGCGTCGCGCTCGGGGACCTCGATGTCCGCGAGGAGCGGGGCGTTCGCCTCGTACCAGTGCGGACGCTCCCAGCCGCCGCCCTCCAGGAAGACGGCGCCCAACTCCTGCTGCCGGGCGTAGAAGGGGCTGACCCGCAGCGGCCTGGGGTGCTCCATGGGCTGCAGCGGGTGGAGGACGTCGTAGACCTCGACGAACTGCTGGGCGGCGCGGTCGGCCACGTAGGCGGGGGAGCGCTGGGCGTCCTCGAAGCGCGTGAGGTCGCAGTCGTGTACGTCGATGGAGGGCCGCCCGTCGACCATCCACTCGGCGACGGCCTTGGCCACGCCCGCGGAGTGCGTGACCCACACCGCCTCGGCCAGCCAGAAGCCGCGCAGCGCGCGGGACTCGCCGAGGACCGGCATCCCGTCCGGCGTGAAGGAGAAGACGCCGTTGAAGCCTTCAGCGACGTCGGTGTCGCGCAGCGAAGGCAGCAGCCAGCCGCAGTCCTCCCAGCTCGGCGCGAAGTCCTCCTCGGTGAAGGGGTACGAGGACGGCATCTCCGGTGCGTCGTCGAACGTCGGGACGGTGAACGCGTCGACGGGCAGCGGGCGGTGGGCGTACGAGCCGATGCCGATGCGGTCGGTGTGCTCACGGAAGTACAGATCACGGTCCTGGAAGCGGAGGATCGGCTTCGAGGCTTCCGTGCGCGGGTCGTTGACGCCCGCGACCTCGGGGAGCGGCTCGGTCCTGGCGTACTGATGGGCGAGCGGCAGGAGGGGTATGTCGACGCCGGCCATGCGCCCGATCACCGGCCCCCAGAAGCCCGCCGCCGACACGACGTGGTCGGCCGGGAACGCGCCCCGGTCGGTCACGACGGCGGTGACGCGTCCTTCCTCCTGCTCCACGCCGGTCACGGTGTGCCGGTCGAGGAAACGGGCGCCACGCGCGCGTGCCCGCTCGATCTGCGCGCGGCAGGCGAGTACGGCGCGAGCGAGGCCGTCGTCGGGGGTGTGCAGGCCGCCGAGCACCTTGCTCTCGTCGATGAGCGGCCACATCTCCTTGCACCGGCCAGGGCCGACCAGTTCCGCGCGGATGCCCCAGGAGGCGGCGTACCCGGCCTTGCGGTGCAGGTCGGCCCAGCGCTCGGGCGTGGTGGCGAGTTCGAGGCCCCCGACCGGGTTGAAGCAGGACAGGCCGTCGACTTCCAGGGCCCCGAACTTCTCGACGGTGTACGTCGCGAAAGCGGTCAGGGTCCTGGACGGGCCGGTCTGGAAGACCAGGCCGGGGGCGTGCGACGTCGAGCCGCCGGGGGCGGGGAGCGGGCCCTGTTCGAGGACCGTGACGTCGGTCCAGCCGCGTGCGGTCAGCTCGTCGGCGAGCGAGCAGCCGACGATGCCTGCGCCGATGACGACGACGCGGGGCGGGCGGGCGGCCCGGTCGGCGGGCGCGGAGGTGGCGTTCACAGGACCACCACCGAACGCAGGACCTCACCGCGGTGCATCCTGCCGAACGCCTCCTCGACCCGGTCGAGCGTGATGGTCTCCGAGACGAAGCCGCCGAGGTCGAGCCGACGGCTGAGGTACTGGTCGACGAGGATCGGGAAGTCCCGGGTCGGCAGGCAGTCGCCGTACCAGGAGGACTTGAGGGCGCCGCCGCGCGAGAAGAGGTCGATCAGCGGCAGATCGATGCGCATCTCCGGATCGGGTACACCGACCTGCACGAGCACACCCGCGTGATCGCGCATGTAGAAGGCCTGTTTGTACGTCGAGGGGGTGCCGACCGCGTCGATCGCGACGTCGACCCCGAAACCGCCGGTGAGCTCGCGGACGGCCTCGACCGGGTCCGTGCCGCGGGAGTTGACGGTGTGCGTGGCGCCGAAGCGGGTCGCCCCGTCGAGCTTGGCCTCGTCGATGTCGACGGCGATGACGCGCCGCGCGCCCGCCAGCGAGGCACCGGCGATCGCGGCGTTGCCGACGCCGCCGCAGCCGATGACGGCCACGGTGTCGCCGCGGCCCACTCCGCCGGTGTTCACGGCTGCCCCGTAGCCGGCCATCACTCCGCAGCCGACGAGCCCGGCGGCCTCGGGGCGGGCCGCCGGGTCCACCTTCACCGCCTGCCCGGCGGCGACCAGGGTCTTCTCGGCGAAGGCGCCGATGCCGAGGGCGGGGCTCAGGGGGGTTCCGTCCAGGAGGGTCATGGGCCGGGCGGCGTTGCGTGAGTCGAAGCAGTACCAGGGGCGGCCCCGCAGACAGGAGCGGCAGGCTCCGCAGGGCGCGCGCCAGGCGAGCACGACGTAGTCACCGGGGGCGAGATCGGCGACGTCGGAGCCGACCGCCTCGATGGTGCCGGCGGCCTCATGGCCGAGCAGGAACGGGAAGTCGTCGTTGATCGCGCCTTCCCGGTAGTGCAGATCCGTGTGGCAGACCCCGCAGGCCTGCACGGAGACGAGTACCTCTCCCGGTCCGGGATCTGGCACGACGATCGTCTGCACCTCGACGGGTGCGCCCTTCTTCACGGCGACGACGGCACGGACCTCGTGTGGCACGGCCAGACTCCTCTGCTGTTGCGCACTGCACGACGGGTTGCGCTATGAGAGACATAGTGGGAACGCCATCAAGAGGCCGTCAAGGGGTGGGAGTTAACCCTTGGCAAATCACCTGGGCACGGCGAAACACGAGCGACACGCGACCGGGTCGGGTGCGGAGACGCGAAGAGGGCGGCACCAGGAATTCCCGGTTCCGCCCTCGTCCCGCGCGTCCAGCTGTGATCCGTCAGAAGCCGTAGCCCATCCGCCGCGACAGCTCCACCGCCGCTGCGACCGTGCGCTTGGCGAGCTCGGTGAGACGGTCCTCCGTCAGGCGGTACACGGGCCCGGACGCGCTCAGCGCCCCGATCACCTTGCCGTCGTGCGCGCGCACCGGTGCCGCCACGGCGGCCAGGCCCACCTCGAGTTCCTCCACGGCGATGGCGAACCCCTGGTCGACGACGGCCTCGAGTTCGCCGCGCAGCGCCACCGTCCCGGTCACCGTGTGCTCGGTCAGGCGTGGCAGCGTCCGCGCTACCAGGCCCTCGCGCAGGGTCGTCGGCAGATGGGCGAGGAGGATCTTGCCGCTGGAGGTGGCGTGCAGCGGGGTGCGCCTGCCCAGCCAGTTCTGCGCGGTCACGGACGCGGGGCCGCGCGCCTGCATGATGTTGACCGCGGCGTCGTCGTCCAGGATCGCGATGTTGACCGTCTCGCCCAGCTCGTCGGCGAGGTCGCGGCAGACCGGGCCGCCCTCCTGCGAGATGTCCAGACGCACTGCCGCCGCCCCCGCGAGGCGCAGTACGCCGGCCCCCAGGAAGTACTTCCCGCGGTCCTTGGCCTGACCCACGAGGCCCCGGTTCTCCAGGACGCCGAGCAGCCGGAAGGCCGTCGACTTGTGCACCCCCAACTCATCGGCGATCTCGGTGACCCCGGCTTCGCCGAGCCGGGCGAGTATCTCCAGGACGCTGACCGCGCGGTCCACGGACTGGACGGATCCCGGTGCCGCTTTCGGCTGCCTTTCGCGGGTCCCGGTTCGCTTCTCGGGGGGATTCTCGCGCGGCTCCTCGTTCTGATCAGGCTGTTTCCGCGTGCCGGCCATATCTCAACTCTCACCACCTCGCGGCCCGTTGAAGCCGCATCTTCGGGAAGCCCTTGACGCGGTGGGCATCCCGACCGGATTCTGTTGCGCATAGCGCTCCCTCGTGCGCCATGCGAAACATCATGTTACCGAAGGGTCCTGGGCCGAGTAGGTGTCAGGACCGGGCCGAGAGAGATCAAGAGGGGGGCCCATGATTCCCGTCTGCCGCCTTGAAGACCTCCCCGCGGGCGAATCCGTCCGTGTCGACACCACACCTCCCATCGCGGTGTTCAACGCCGATGGCGAGATCTACGCCATCGACGACACCTGCAGCCACCAGGACGCCTCTCTCTCCGAGGGCTGGCTCGAGGGCTGCCTGGTCGAATGCCCGCTCCATGCCGCCTCATTCGATCTCCGTACCGGGCGGCCGACCTGTCTGCCCGCCCGCCGCGCCGTGCGCACCCACCGGGTGAGCGTCGACGACGGCACGATCCACGTCCACCTCGTGGCCGAGGAAGGTTCCGCCGCATGAGGACCATCACCGTGGTGGGCGCCTCGCTCGCCGGGCTCTACGCGGCCCGCGAGCTGCGCGCCCAGGGATATGACGGACGGCTCGTGATCATCGGAGACGAGCCGCATCAACCGTACGACAGGCCGCCGCTCTCCAAAGACTTCCTCATCGGCAAGGCCGACGAGGCCCAACTCGCCCTGTCCGACGATGAGGAGATCGACGAACTCGCCGCCGAGTGGCTGCTCGGGGTGCGCGCCAGGGGCCTCGACCCGCGTGGCCGCACCGTCGTCCTGGAGGACGGCAGGACCGTCGCGAGTGACGGCGTCGTCATCGCGACCGGGGCGTCCGCGCGGCGGCTGCCGGGGCCCCTCCTGGAGGGAGTGCACACCCTGCGCACCCTGGACGACGCCCGCGCCCTGCGCACACGGCTGACCGCGGGGCGGCAGCGGGTCGTCGTGATCGGCGGGGGATTCATCGGCGCCGAGACCGCGTCCTCGTGTGTGGCGCTCGGACACGAGGTGACGGTCGTCGAGGCCGCCCCGCTGCCGCTTCTCCCGCAACTGGGCGCGGACATGGCGGCGTTCTGCGCCGGCCTGCACGCGTGCGGGGGAGCGGAGCTCGTGACGGGCACGGGCGTCGCCGCGCTGCACGGCGAGAGGGCCGTACGCGCGGTCGAGCTGGCCGACGGCCGTCTGCTCCCCGCCGATGTGGTCGTCGTCGGCATCGGGGCCACCCCCAACACCGGTTGGCTCGCCGGTTCGACGCTCGCCCTGGGGGACGGAGTGCTCTGCGACGACGGCTGCGTCACCGGGCTGCCGCACGTCGTCGCGGTGGGCGATGTCGCCCGCGTGGGCGGCGCGCGGGCCGAGCACTGGACGAGCGCCACGGAGCAACCCCGCGTCGCCGTACGCAACTTGCTGGCGGGTCACACCGCCGAGGCCGTGCGCCCGCTGCCGTACTTCTGGTCCGATCAGTACGGCTCCCGCATCCAGTTCGCCGGACGGCGGCACGCCGAGGACACCGTGCGTCTCCTCGAAGGCTCTCCGGAGGAGGGCAGCTTCCTGGTCGCGTACGAGCGGGAGGGGCGCACCACTGCCGTCCTCGCGGTGGACCGGCCGCGTCCGTTCATGCGAATGCGGCGCGGACTGCTGACGGAGGTGCCGGTCGCGGCCTGACAGCCCGGGAGCGCCCCCGACCGGAGCGCACCTGCCGTAAGCGCACCTAGGGGTGCGACAGCTGCCCTGCCGTGCCACGCCGCCGTATCCGTTCGTCGCTGCGCCCCGCCGCGCGGGCCTGCCGACGGGCTCGGCGCCGCTCGCGCCGCAGCTGACGCGCGGTGCTGCTCGGCACCGACACCACCCCGTGCCGCTGGTTCCACACCTGGCGGGTGACCCAGACGTCCAGGACGCCCCAGGTGGCGACGACAGTGCTGGCCACGCTGCTGAGCACCATCGGGAAGGACAGCCAGGATCCGGCCAGCGCGCACAGGAACGCCGTCATCGCCTGTATCAGGGTCAGCGCCACGATGATCACGGCTCGCACCGCGGCCGTGCGCACCGGATCGGGCAGGCGCCGTCTGCGCGCCGGCTCCTCGATCCACAACTCCCTGCGGTCCTCGCCGGACTGACGTCTGGATGCCTCGCGTTCATCCTCGGTCGTCCTCTGGCGCTCTGCCGTGCCCATCAACGCGTCCCTCCCCCGATGCCCCCGCGGGCCGTTCGATGAGATGCCGGCGAACCCGACTCTCCAGTGGCTGCCCGGTATACGCAGCTTTACGCCACCTGATGACGGCATGCGGTCTTCTGGCGCCCGCTGTCCCCAACTCCCGTACTGAAAGACGAATGAGAGGCCGGGAAGATTCCCGCGGGGGTTCGGAAAAGCGAAGAGATCCGGCCAACTGGGTCCAGGGGCAAGGCGGACTGTGCCGAGTGGCATGTGCCACACGCGGGATGCAATCTCCCGAATTGGAGGGACAACTGATGACGTCCCTTTTGCGTCACGGCTGAAATCCGTCCGGACGTGCCTTCGAGTTGCTCCTGCGTCAGTAGTAGGCTCACGCCGTTTGTTGACGCACATGTGTGCCCCTGGCCATTGCGCGGCCACAGGGGGCCGATCTGGGGGAGGCCATGCGCTTTCGCGGGAAGTCCATCCGCCGGAAGATCGTGGCATTGCTGCTGGTGCCGCTCATTTCCCTGACCGCGATATGGGGTTTCGCCACCTACCTCACCGGCCAGTCGGCGAAGGACCTCATCGACGTCTCCAACGCCGTCGACAAGATCGGCTACCCGATCGAGGGCACCGCCAGGGTCGTCCAGCAGGAACGCCGCCAGACCCTCGTCTATCTCGCCGACCCCCGCGCCTCCGACGCGCTCGCCGCGCTGCGCCGCAGCCAGAGGGCCACCGACGAGATGATCGCCGAGGCGGTGCACAACGCGGAGCACCCGGACGTGCGGGACGAGGTCACCGGACAGTCGGCGGACCGGCTCGCGTCGCTCCTCGACTCCTTCGAGGGCATCGAGTCGCTGCGCCGCACGGTCGAGGAAGGCACGATCACCCGCGCGGGCGCGCTGAAGATGTACACGAAGCTGATCGACCCCTGCTACGGCTTCCTGATGACCCTGCACGGCCTCGACGACGTGAAGATGGACCGGCAGGGCCGGGCACTCGTCGGCGTCACACGGGCGCGTGAGCTGCTTTCCCGCGAAGACGCGTTGCTCGGTTCCGCACTGGTTGCCCGCCGGCTCACCAAGGCCGAGATCCGGGAGGTCTCCGATCTCAGGGCCCAGCGCACGCTGCTGTACGAGGTCAACCTCGCGCAGCTGCCGGAGGACGAGCGCGCCGGCTACGAGCGCTACTGGAACGGCGCGGAGACGACCCAGCTGAGGTCCGCCGAGAAGGCCGTCGTCGAGTCCTCGCCCGGTACCCCGCGCGCCGTCACCTCGGCGCGCTGGGACGCCGCTTCGGGCAAGGCGCTCAAGGACCTCGCCGAGCGCGACCAGGCGGCGGGCGACCGCTTCCAGGACCGCGTCGAGCCGGTGGCGGTCGGCGTGATCGTGCGGGTCGTCGTGGCGGGTGTGTTCGGTCTGCTCGCGCTCCTGTTCTCGGTCTTCATGTCCGTACGCATCGGCAGCAGCCTCATCCGCGACCTGCGCCGGCTGCGCCTGGAGGCCCACGAGGCGTCCGGCGTCCGGCTGCCCGGCGTGCTGCGTCGCCTGGCAGCGGGCGAACAGGTCGACGTGGAGACCGAGGCACCGCGCCTGACGTACGAGAAGGACGAGGTCGGGCAGGTCGGCCAGGCCCTCAACACCCTGCAGCGCGCCGCGGTCGAGGCCACCGTCAAACAGGCCGACCTGCGCCGCGGCGTTTCCGAGGTCTTCGTCAATCTCGCCCGGCGCAGCCAGGTGCTCCTGCACAAGCAGCTCACCCTGCTCGACACGATGGAACGCAGGACCGAGGACACGGACGAACTCGCCGACCTCTTCCGCCTGGACCACCTCACCACGCGCATGCGGCGGCACGCCGAGGGTCTCGTGATCCTCTCCGGCGCCGCCCCGTCCCGGCAGTGGCGCAAGCCCGTCCAGCTCATGGACGTCGTGCGCGCGGCCGTCGCCGAGGTCGAGGACTACGAACGCATCGAGGTGCGCCGTCTGCCGCGCATCGCCGTCACCGGGCCCGCGGTCGCCGACCTCACCCACCTGATGGCCGAACTCCTGGAGAACGCCACGGTGTTCTCGCCCCCGCACACCGCGGTGCAGGTCCTCGGAGAGCACGTCGCCAACGGCTTCACCCTGGAGATCCACGACCGGGGGCTCGGCATGGCGGCCGACGCGCTCCTGGACGCCAACCTCCGCCTCGCGGAGACACCGGAGTTCGAGCTCTCCGACACCGACCGCCTCGGCCTCTTCGTAGTGAGCCGCCTCGCCCAGCGCCAGCGCGTACGCGTCTCCTTGCAGCCCTCTCCGTACGGCGGGACCACAGCCGTCGTGTTCATCCCGGAGACGCTCCTGACGGACGACGTACCGGACACGAACGGCATCGGGTTCCGTCTCGACAGGCCGCGGCCCAAGGAGGCCCTGGGCCGCGACGCCGCGGGCGACAAGCAGGCGGCGCTCGGCCAGGTGCCGGTGCAACTGCCCGGCCTTCCCGCGTCCCTCCTCGACGGTCCCGTCGAGCTGGAGGCGCCGGTCGGCATGGCGGGCCTCGACCCCTTCCCCGGCGCGCTCGGCGACCTCGACGACGCCGACAGCGAGCGCGGCGGACTCTTCCGCCCGCGCCGCCGCACGGCCGGGGTCCAGGGGGACGAGCAGCACCAACAGGCCCGCGAGGAGCGGGAGACGGGCGAGCGCGAGCCCACTCACCCCGACGACCTGCCCTCGCGCGGCAGCGGTAACGGCGGCGGTATCGGCCGTGGCAGCGGCCTCGCCACCCCCGAGGACGACACGGCCCCCGAAGACCCCGTACGGCTGCCCCGCCGCAGGACCCCGAAGCTGGTCTCCTCCCACGGTCGCCCCGTGACGCACAACAGGCCCCGTGGCGCGGCGGAGGACGACGAAGCGGCACCGGAGCGCCCCGAGCGCCGTGAGGCCCCCCTGGGGCGCCCCCAGGGTGGCGCCGTGGACCGCGACCGCGGCAGTGGCCGTCCCGCGGCCGAGCCCATCGACCTGCCGCGCCGCCCGGAGCCGCAGTCCGCGTGGCCCGACCTCTCCCCGCCGCACCGCGACGTCACCGCGGCCGACGCCCCGCCGGACCTCCCGCGACGCAGCCGTCGCACGGAGTCCTCGCGTACGGAGAGCGCGCGTACGGAGTCCTCGCGTACGGAGTCCCAGGCGCCCGCGCCCACCACCGCACCCGGCGGACTGCCCCGGCGGGTCCGCCAGGCCAATCTCGCCCCACAGTTGAAGGACGGGCCGGAGCAGCGCACGGAGCGCGACTCGGCCCCGGCCGCGACCAGGCCCGAGGAGCGCGACGCCGACGAGGTACGCAGCCGGATGGCTTCGCTCCAGCGTGGCTGGCAGCGTGGCCGTGAAGAGAACGCCGCGGGCGAAGACGCCCATGACGGCACAGCACCAGGAACGACATCTGAGGGGGACGGTCGATGACCGCACCGAAGGCCGACGCACGCATCGCCAATCCCGGGGCGGCGAGGGAGCTGAACTGGCTCCTCGACGACCTGGTGCAGCGGGTCGCCAGCATCCGCAAGGCGCTCGTGCTCTCCGGCGACGGCCTGCCCACCGGCGTATCGCAGGACCTGACCAGGGAGGACAGCGAGCACCTCGCCGCTGTCGCCTCCGGCTTCCACAGCCTCGCCAAGGGCGTCGGACGCCACTTCGAGGCGGGCCGGGTCCGCCAGACGGTGGTCGAGCTCGACGACGCGTTCCTGTTCGTCACGGCCGCGGGCGACGGCAGCTGCCTCGCCGTCCTTGCGGACGCGGACTCCGACGTAGGACTGGTGGCGTACGAGATGACGCTGCTGGTCAAGAGGGTGGGTGTGCATCTGGGTACGGCGCCGCGCACCGACCTGCCCACGGGAGGGTAGCGGGAGGGTATGAGCGAAGACGGTCAAGGGACACAGGGGACGCATCGCTGGTTCGACGACGACGCCGGGCCTGTGGTGCGGCCGTACGCCATGACGCGCGGCCGCACCACCAGTCCGGCCCAGCACCGCCTCGATCTGATCGCGGTCGTCATCGCCGAGGCCCGTGCCGGTGACCCGGAGGCGGACAGGACGCTGTCTCCGGAGCACGTGGACATCGTCGGGCTCTGCCGTGACAGCCCTCAGTCGGTCGCCGAACTGGCGGCCGAACTGGACCTTCCCATCGGCGTGATCCGTGTCCTCATCGGCGATCTCGTCGACGACGAACTGGTGCACGTGACACGTCCCGTACCTCCTGCGGAACTGCCGGACGAGAGTATTCTGCGCGACGTGATCAACGGCCTCCGGGCGCTCTGAACAGCGCGGAAGCGGGAGTGAGACGTGACTGGCTGGCAGTTCTGGGTCGACAGGGGCGGCACCTTCACGGACATCGTCGCCCGGCGTCCCGACGGGAGTCTGCTCACGCACAAACTCCTGTCGGACAACCCCTCCCGCTATGCCGACGCGGCCGTCGCGGGCATCCGTGAGCTCCTTGGCGCCGCCCCCGGCGCCACCGGCGACATGGCGGACGTACCCATCGACGTCGTCCGCATGGGCACCACCGTCGCCACCAACGCCCTCCTGGAGCGCAAGGGCGAGCCGACCGCCCTGGTGATCACCCGCGGCTTCGGCGACGCCCTGCGCATCGCCTACCAGAACCGCCCCCACATCTTCGCCCGAGAGATCGTCCTGCCCGAGCTGCTGTACGACCGGGTCATCGAGGCCGACGAGCGGGTCACCGCCGAGGGCGAGATCCTGCGGGCGCCCGACCTGGAGCGGCTCGCCGGGCCGCTGCGCGAGGCCTACGAAGACGGCATCCGGGCTGTCGCGGTGGTCTGCATGCACAGCCATCTGCACCCCGCCCACGAGCAGGCCATCGCCGAACTGGCCCTCCGCACGGGCTTTCCGCAGGTCTCACTCTCCAGTGAGGTCAGCCCGCTGATGAAGCTGGTCCCGCGCGGCGACACGGCGGTCGTCGACGCGTATCTGTCGCCCGTCCTGCACCGCTACGTCCAGCATGTCGCCGATGAGCTCAACGGCGTACGGCTGATGTTCATGCAGTCGAACGGCGGTCTCACCGAAGCGGGCCAGTTCCGCGGCAAGGACGCGATCCTGTCCGGGCCCGCCGGAGGCATCGTCGGCATGGCCCGCATGTCGCAGCGCGCCGGCTTCGACCGCGTCATCGGCTTCGACATGGGCGGCACGTCCACGGACGTGTCGCACTACGCGGGCGAGTACGAACGGGTCTTCACCACGCGGATCGCGGGCGTACGGCTGCGCGCCCCGATGCTGGACATCCACACCGTGGCGGCGGGCGGGGGGTCCGTGCTGCACTTCGACGGCAGCCGCTACCGCGTGGGCCCCGACTCGGCGGGCGCCGCTCCGGGCCCCGCGAGCTACCGGGGCGGTGGCCCGCTCACGGTCACCGACGCCAACGTCGTCCTCGGACGCATCCAACCCACCCACTTCCCACGGGTGTTCGGCCCCGACGGCGACCAGCCGCTCGACGAGACGCTCGTGCGCGACCGCTTCACCGAGCTGGCCCACGACATCAGGGAACACACCGGGGACGACCGCACTCCGGAGCAGGTCGCCGAGGGCTATCTGCAGATCGCGGTCGCCAACATCGCGGCCGCCGTCAAGCGCATCTCGGTCCAGAAGGGCCACGACGTCACCCGCTACGCCCTCACCACGTTCGGCGGCGCGGGCGGCCAGCACGCCTGCATGGTCGCCGACTCGCTCGGCATCCGCACCGTCCTCGTACCGCCCATGGCGGGAGTGCTCTCCGCGCTCGGCATCGGCCTCGCCGACACCACCGCGATGCGCGAGCAGTCCGTGGAGGCCCGCCTCGAACCGTCCGCGATGCCCCGTGTCCTGAAGACCGCCGACGACCTGGAGGAAGCGGCTCGCGCCGAACTCCTCGCCGAGGACGTGCCCGAGGACCGCATCCGCGTCACACGCCGCGCCCAACTGCGCTACGACGGCACCGACACCACGCTCACCGTGGAGCTCGCGGAGCCGGACAGCATGATCCGCGTCTTCGAGGAACGCCACCGCACCACCTACTCCTTCGCCCTGGACCGCCCCGTCGTCGTCGAGGCACTCTCCGTGGAGGCCACCGGCCTGACCGAGCAGCCCGACCTCTCCGTGCTCGCCGGTGACACGCACCAAGGCACTCCGGAGACCGTCAGCCTGCACACCGGCGGCGCCTGGCGCGACGTGCCCCTGCACCGCCGCGAGGAACTGCCGCCCGGCGAGAGGGTCGACGGACCCGCGATCATCACCGAGGCCAGCTCCACGACGGTCGTGGACGACGGCTGGCAGGCGGCCATGACACGCGAGGGACACCTGGTCATGGAACGCGTGGCGGTGCCCGAGGGTTCCGCAGCGAGCACCGAGGCCGACCCCGTCCTCCTGGAGGTCTTCAACAACCTCTTCATGTCGATCGCCGAACAGATGGGCGCACGCCTGGAGTCCACGGCCCAGTCGGTCAACATCAAGGAGCGGCTCGACTTCTCCTGCGCCCTCTTCGACCCGGACGGCAATCTCGTCGCCAACGCCCCGCACATCCCGGTGCACCTGGGCTCGATGGGCACCAGCGTGAAGGAGGTGATCCAGCGTCGCGGCAGCGGCATGCGCCCCGGGGACACCTACGCGGTCAACGACCCGTACCACGGCGGAACCCACCTCCCGGACGTCACCGTCATCACGCCGGTCTTCGACACCCCGGGGGAGCGGGTCCTGTTCCACGTGGCCTCCCGCGGGCACCACGCGGAGATCGGCGGTATCGCCCCCGGCTCCATGCCGGCGAACAGCCGCACGATCGAGGAGGAGGGCATCCTCTTCGACAACTGGCTCCTGGTGGAGGGTGGTCGGTTCCGCGAGGACGAGACCCTGAGCCTGCTCACCGACGCCCCCTACCCCTCCCGCAATCCGGCCACCAACCTCGCCGACCTGCGCGCCCAGATCGCCGCCAACCAGAAGGGCGTCGACGAAGTCGCCCGCATGACCGAGAACTTCGGGCTCGATGTCGTCCAGGCGTACATGAGGCACGTACAGGACAACGCGGAAGAAGCGGTACGCCGTGTTATTGACGCCCTGGAAGAGGGCGAGTTCGCATATCCAACCGACTCGGGGGCCGTCATCCGGGTCCGCGTCTCGGTCGACCGCGAAGCCCGCTCGGCGACCATCGACTTCACCGGCACGTCCCCCCAGCTCCCCACCAACTTCAACGCACCCTTCGCGGTGGTCAACGCCGCCGTCCTGTACGTCTTCCGCACCTTGGTCGCCGAGGACATCCCGCTCAACGACGGCTGTCTGCGGCCCCTGCGCATCATCGTGCCGCCGGGCTCCCTGCTCGCCCCCGAGCCGCCGGCGGCCGTCGTCGCCGGGAACGTCGAGACCTCACAGGCGATCACCGGCGCCCTCTACGGAGCCCTGGGCGTGCAGGCCGAGGGCTCCGGGACGATGAACAACGTCACCTTCGGAAACGACCGCCACCAGTACTACGAGACGGTGGCCTCGGGCTCCGGGGCGGGCGACGGCTTCCACGGAGCGTCCGTTGTCCAGACCCACATGACCAACTCCCGGCTCACCGACCCCGAAGTGCTCGAGTGGCGTCTGCCCGTGCTGCTCGAGGAGTTCGCGGTGCGCGGGGGCAGCGGCGGCACCGGGGCGTGGCGCGGCGGGGACGGCGCCGTGCGCCGCATCCGCTTCCGCGAGCCGATGACGGTCTCCACGCTCTCGCAGCACCGCAGGGTGGCGCCCTACGGCATGGCGGGCGGCAGCCCCGGAGCGCTCGGCACAGGCCGCGTGGAGCGCGCCGACGGCGGTGTCCAGACGCTGGACGGCAGCGACTTCGCGGAAGCGGGCCCCGGCGACGTACTCGTGATCGAAACCCCAGGCGGCGGCGGATACGGCCCCGTCCCGCGCGACACCTCCGCAACCAGCGACAGCACTGACCCGACCGACCCAGGAGAAGCGAGCGATGATCTTCAAGCGTTCTGAGCGCGGCAAGGCCCCCGTCGAGCCGGTGACGCTGAAGATCCTGGTGGCCGGCGGCTTCGGCGTGGGAAAGACGACCCTCGTCGGCGCCGTCAGCGAGATCAAGCCGCTGCGCACCGAGGAACTGCTCAGCGAGGCGGGCCGCCCGGTCGACGACACCAGCGGCGTCTCGGGCAAGCACACCACCACCGTCGCCATGGACTTCGGGCGCATCACGCTCCGCGAGGACCTCGTCCTGTACGTCTTCGGCACCCCGGGCCAGGACCGCTTCTGGTTCCTCTGGGACGAGCTGGCCACCGGGGCGCTCGGCGCGGTGGTCCTCGCCGACACGCGCCGCCTGGAGGACTGTTTCGCGGCCGTCGACTACTTCGAGCGCCGCTCCATACCCTTCGTCGTCGGCGTCAACTGCTTCGAGGGCGCGTCGCGTTACCCCGCCGAGGCCGTGCGCCAGGCACTCGACCTCGATCCTGACGTTCCCGTGCTGATGTGCGACGCGCGCGAGCGGCAGTCCGTCAAGGAAGTACTCATCGGAGTCGTCCAGCACGCGATGGAGGCCGCCGCAGCGGCCAGGGAACCCGCCACCACGTGAGCGAGTGAACGCGCGAAACAGCCACGGCCCGTACCCCCGCCGACCGGGGTACGGGCCGCGGTCCTCCTCGGCTCGGCGCCGGGCTCAGCCCGCGCCCTCCTCGTGCCAGCCGAAGCTCCGCTCCACCGCCTTGTGCCAGTTGTGGTACTCGCGCTCACGGGCCTCCGCGTCCATCACCGGCGTCCACTCCACGTCCTGCTGCCAGTGCGACTTCAGCTCGTCGAGGTCGTTCCACACGCCGGTCGCGAGACCCGCGGCGTACGCGGCGCCCAGGCACGTCGTCTCGGAGACCTTCGGCCGGATCACCGGCACCCCGAGAATGTCCGCCTGGTGCTGCATCAGCAGATTGTTCTTGGTCATGCCGCCGTCCACCTTCAGGGTCCGCAGCTGCACCCCGGAGTCCTGGTACATGGCGTCGACGACCTCCCGGGTCTGCCAGCTGGTCGCCTCCAGGACGGCGCGTGCCAGATGCGCCTTGGTCACGTACCGGGTGAGGCCGGTGACGACGCCGCGCGCGTCGGATCGCCAGTAGGGCGCGAAGAGACCGGAGAACGCGGGGACGATGTACGCGCCGCCGTTGTCCTCCACGCTCGCGGCCAGCGGCTCGATCTCGTCGGCGCTGCGGATGATGCCGAGCTGGTCGCGGAACCACTGCACAAGGGCGCCGGTGATCGCGATGGCCCCTTCGAGGCAGTAGACGGGCGCCTCGGAGCCGATCTTGTACCCCATGGTGGTGAGCAGCCCGTTCTTGGAGGGGACGGGCCGGTTACCGGTGTTGAGCAACAGGAAACTGCCGGTCCCGTACGTGTTCTTGGCCGTCCCCGTGTCATAGCAGGCCTGCCCGAAGATGGCCGCCTGCTGGTCGCCGAGCGCGGAGGCGACCGGCACACCGGCCAGCTGCCCGACGGCGGTGCCGTAGACCTCGGCCGACGACCTGATCTCCGGCAGGACCGCCTCCGGAACGTTCATCGCGGCCAGGATCGACTGATCCCACTGGAGGGTGGCCAGATTCATCAGCATGGTGCGCCCGGCGTTGGTGACGTCCGTGACGTGCACGCCGCCGTCCGTGCCGCCCGTGAGGTTCCAGATCAGCCAGGAATCGATGGTGCCGAACGCTATCTCGCCGCGCTCGGCGCGGGCCCGGAGCCCCGGCACGTTGTCGAGCAGCCAGGCGGCCTTGGGCCCGGAGAAGTAGCTCGCCAGGGGCAGTCCGGTCTGCTCCCGGAACCTGTCCTGGCCGTCCGTGCCGCCCAGCTCGTTGCAGAGAGCCGACGTCCGGGTGTCCTGCCAGACGATCGCGTTGTGCACGGGCTTGCCCGTGGCGCGGTCCCAAAGGACCGTCGTCTCGCGCTGGTTGGTGATGCCGAGTGCGCTGAGCTGGTCGGCACGGAGCCCGGCCTTGGCGATCGCCCCCGCGACCACGGCCTGCACCTTGGACCAGATCTCGGTGGCGTCGTGCTCGACCCACCCCGGCTTCGGAAAGATCTGGCGGTGTTCGCGCTGGTCGACGGCGACGATCTCGCCCGCGTGGTTGAAGATGATGCAGCGGCTGGAGGTGGTGCCCTGGTCGATGGCGGCGACGAATTTCTCGGAGTTGTCCGGCATGGCTACCCCTAGCGTCAGAAGGCTACGTTGTAGATGAGACCTGCGAGCGCTCCGCCGATCAGCGGCCCGGCCACCGGGATCCAGGCGTAACTCCAGTCGGACGTGCCCTTGTTCGGGATCGGCAGGAACGTGTGCACGATGCGAGGGCCCAGGTCGCGGGCCGGGTTGATGGCGTAGCCGGTGGGCCCGCCGAGCGAGAGGCCGATGCCGACCACCAGGAACGCCACGATCAACGTCTGCGTGCCGGACTCGCCGAGCCCCTCGGTGAGCCCGAAGGCGAGGATGGGCAGCACCAGGGCGATGGTCGCGATGATCTCCGTCACGAGGTTGGCGGCCGTGTTACGGATCTCCGGGATGGTCGAGAAGATGCCGAGCGTCGGCGTCGGCTCGTGCGCGCTCGTCAGCTTGTCCTTCACGTTCCGGGAGACGTTGGCGTTGAACTGCGCGTAGTACACGAGGTACGCGAGGACGGCGCCGAGCATCGCGCCGACCATCTGCCCGAGCAGATAGATCCAGACCTTGCCCCACTCTTCGGTGTCGATCGCGATGCCCAGCGTGACCGCGGGGTTGAGATGACCACCGGAGAGAGGCCCCGCGGTGTACGCGCCGGCGAGCACGCCGAAGCCCCATCCGAAGGCGATGACGACCCATCCGGAGGCTTTCGCCTTCGAGTGGTTCAGGGTGACGGCGGCGCACACGCCGGCGCCGAAGAGAATCAGGATCGCGGTGCCGATGATCTCACCGACGAAGATGTCCCCGTTCGAGTACATGGCGGCTCCTAGGCCCTCGCCCGGGGCGGTGGCCCCGGTACCCCGTGCAGGGTGCGTTCCCATGACTACTGCCTGGCCGTGCCCGGTGACTTCAGCCGAAGGCAGGGGTGTCCCGCGCCCCGCTCGGCTTCCATGGCGAGCGTGCCGTCGCAGTCGAATCGCCCAGAGGGGGATGACCCGCTGAACAGGCCGTTCGTGCAGACCTTCGCGCGTACAGGGGCCCTGAGTGGCGCGGAGCCGAAGTGCGGCGATGCCGACTGACACCGGAAGTGTTCACCGGTGGTGATGGAGCGTCAAGGTCGCGGACGGCAACGGTTGACCGGCGTGCGCCCTTCCCCCGTCAGGCACCCGTGGTCTTCCCCCGCCCGGTGCGCAGGAGAGCCGGTGACAGCGCTCAGCGCACCGCGACGACCGCAGAGCCGTGCCCGAACAGCCCTTGGTTCGCGGTGATCCCCGCACGCGCCCCCATGACCTGTCGCGCCCCCGCCGTGCCCCTCAACTGCCAGGTCAGCTCGCACACTTGGGCGATGGCCTGTGCCGGGACGGCCTCTCCGAAGGAGGCGAGTCCACCACTGGGGTTGACCGGTATGCGCCCTCCCGGAGAGGTCGCCCCCTCCCGCAGCAGCTTGGCCCCCTCTCCCTCGCCGCAGAGCCCCAGATCCTCGTACCACTGCAGTTCGAGCGCGGTGGAGAGGTCGTAGACCTCCGCAAGGGAGAGCTCGTCGGGTCCGATGCCCGCTTCTTCGTACGCGGCGTGCGCGATGGAGGCGCGGAAGGTCCCGTCGGCCGGCGCCACGGCGGCGGCGGAGTCCGTCGCGATGTCCGGCAGGTCCAGGACGGTGGTCGGGTACGTCGGCGTCACCGTCGACACGGCCCGTACGCGCACTGGGTTGGTCGCGCCGTGCCGCCGCGCGAACTCCATGCTGGAGAGCACGAGCGCGGCCGCTCCGTCCGAGGTCGCGCAGATGTCGAGCAGCCGCAGGGGATCGGCGACCACGGCCGACGCGGCCACCTCGTCGACGGTGACGGGCTTGCGGTAGCGCGCGTTCGGATTGAGTGCCCCCGCTGCCGCGTTCTTCACCTTCACCTGGGCGAAGTCCTCCAGTGTGTCGCCGTGCACCGCCATCCTGCGGCGCGCGTACAGGCCGAAGTACGTGGGGTTGGTGGCACCGAGGAGGCGGAACCGCAGCCAGTCCGGGTCGTCGGTCCGCTCCCCTCCGGCGGGCCGGAAGAATCCCTTGGGCGCCGCGTCCGCCCCGACCACGAGGACGACATCGGCGAGGCCCGCGAGGATCTGCGTACGCGCCGTGTTGATGGCCTGCGCCCCGGACGCGCACGCGGCGTACACGCTCGCCACTCGCGCACCCTGCCAGCCCAGCGCCTTCGCGAACGTCGCCCCGGCCACATACCCGGGGTAGCCGCCGCGCACCGTGTCGGCGCCGACGATCGAACTCACGTCGCGCCAGTCCACCCCGGCGTCGGCGAGCGCCGCGCGGGCCGCCGCCGTGCCGTACTCGATGAAGCTGTGGCCCCATTTGCCCCAGGGATGCATGCCCGCGCCGAGCACCGCCACCTCGCTGGTCATGCGCTCACCCCCACCGGCCGCCAGTACCACGTCGTCGCTGCTTCTTCCTCGTGCCCGCCGCCCTCGCCGTCACCGCCGTCCTCGTCGAGCACGCCGGGGACGACCTCCACCTCCATGCCGACCTCCAGGTCGGCGATGGTGACCCCCGGAACCGACTGGCCGAGCACCACCATTCGCTCCGCCGCCAGCTCCACAGCGATCAACGTGTAGGGCTGCCAAGGAAGTTCCGGATCGGACACATAGGGCGCGGGCGGGCGGTAGCGGCTGTCCGTGTACGACCAGACGCGCCCGCGCGGGGAGAGCGGCACTTCGTCGAGGTCACCGCCCGCGCAGCCGGGATTGCGGCAGAAGCCGTCCTCGCGGGGGAAGAAGACACAGGCGCAGGCCGAGCAGCGCGTGCCCAGAAGGCGGAAGTTGTCTCCCTCCCCGGCGAACCAGCCGGTGACCACGGGAGTACGCGTACGCGACAAGGCTCCTCCACGACACTGGATCTGACGGGACGTCAGAAGTGTGCCACGGGCAACCGGATCCCGTCAGTAGCGCGGCACTCGCTACTTCCCCTGCAGCGAACGGCGTGCCACGGGGAAGTCGAAGTAGGTGTCGGGGAAGAGCTCGGGCTTGTACGTGAAGTGCCACCACTCCTCGGGGAGGTTGGCGAAACCGACCTTGGCCAGTGCGCCGCGCAGCAGATCGCGGTTGGCGCGCTGCTTTCCCGTGATCCGGGGATCGTCCGTGTGAGAGAGAGTGTCGAAGCAGTCGAACCCCGTCCCCATGTCCACTGAATTGTCGGGAAAACGCTCGCCCTTGGGGCCGAAGCAGGGCGTGAGGGGCTCTCCGGGGAGGTACGGACGCGTCGGCAGGGCGGGCAGCTTCACGACCGTCAGGTCGAGCGTCGAGCCACGGCTGTGCCCGGACTTCGCCGCGATGTAACCGTCCTCGAACAACCGCGACTTGTCGACATGGGGATAGAACTCCGCCTTCATGCGTACGTCGCCGAGGTCCTCGGCCCAGCGCACGAACTGGTCGACCGCCCGCTGCGGCCGGTAGCAGTCGTACACCTTCAGGGAGTAGCCCTTGCGCAGCAGCGTGCGCTGGGCCTTGTGCAGGGCCTTCGCCGCGGGCTCCGTGAGGATGCACATCGGCTTCTTGTAGCCGTCGATGGGCTCACCCACGAAGTTGTGCGGCGTGCGGTAGCGCATCTCCTGGATGATCGTCGAGTCGACGTCGCGCAACGCCACGAACTCATCTGGAGCCTTGGGTTCGGGCTTGGCGTGGGCGGTCGGGGGAGCGGCGGCCACGGCGGCGAGAGCGGTGGCGGTGACGGCGAGATTCCGCAGCGCGGGGGCGAGTCCTGTCATGAACCCTGCATCTATCAGGATCCGGCCCCGCGGGGAAAGACCGTCACCGGAGTATCCGACAGAGATACAGTCCGCGGCGTGTCCGCCTCCCAGCACCGCGCCGAACCCGTCCCGGGCTCCCACTGTTCGAGCTGCGGGGCACCGTACGGGGGCCATCAATCCGCCTGGCCCCGCACCTGCGCCGCCTGCGGCACGGCGGCCTACCGCAATCCGCTGCCCGTGGCGGTGGCACTGCAACCCGTGTACGACACCAAGGGCACCGCCCTTGTCGTCGTGACCCGCACCATCGCCCCCGCGCGCGGGGGAGTGGCCCTGCCCGGAGGATTCATCGACGACCGGGAGGACTGGCGGGACGCCGTGGTCCGCGAGCTGGAGGAGGAGACCGGTGTCCGTGCGGCGAGCCGTGACGTCCGCCTCGCGCAGGCGCTCAGCGCACCCGACGGCTACCTACTGCTCTTCGGCCTCCTGCCCGAGCGCCCGGCGGCCGAGCTGCCGGACCCCGCCGCCACGGGCGAGACCGAAGGATGGCACCTGCTGCACCGCCCGGCTGAACTCGCCTTCCCCCTGCACACATTGGCGGTGCGCGCCTGGTTCGAAGGGCGCTACATCTGAGGCTGCTCGCTTCCCCGCACCGTCACCCGCAGCCCGACATCGCCCGCCGCTTCCTCGGCACCCTCGGCGGCCCGGCCGTCCCGCTCGACCACCACACGGCCTCCGACCCACCGCGCGGCGAACCGCTCGATCTCCGGCTGCTCCCAGCCGTCCCCCGCGTCCCTGACCACCAGGCCGCCTCCCGTACGCCCCGGCGCCGGCGCCCACACCTCCAGTTCGAGCGCACCGTCGGCGCCCCGCACCGGTAGCACAGCGCCGGCTCGCGCGAGCACCGGTATCCGGGACAACGGAGCTTCCAGGAGCACTCGGGCAGGCCCCTCGTACGCCTGGCCGGTCGCCGTGTCGTACCAACGGCCCGCAGGCAGCCGAACCGTGCGTCGAACGGCCCCCGGCTCGAACACCGGCGCCACCAACAGGCAGTCCCCGAGCAGAAAAGCGTCCTCGCAGTCACGCAGCGCCCGATCCT
Source organism: Streptomyces sp. NPDC033180 (assembly GCF_055577645.1). Taxonomy (NCBI): domain Bacteria; kingdom Bacillati; phylum Actinomycetota; class Actinomycetes; order Kitasatosporales; family Streptomycetaceae; genus Streptomyces; species Streptomyces sp. NPDC033180. Next base: position 547,992 of record NZ_JBVIPU010000004.1, read on the forward strand.
CCGGACTGCCCCACCACAGGGGCCGCACATACGGCGTGCCCGTACGCCGTGCCAGATGCGCGAGCGTCACGAAGTAGGGAAGCAGCCGCCGGCGTTCGACGAGCGCCACGCGCGCGTGCTCCAGGACTTCGGGGCCGAACTCCCAGGGCTCCCTGCGCCCGGCCCGCAGCGCGGCATGCGTACGGAACAGCGGCAGATACGACCCGAGCTGGAACCACCGCAGATACAGCTCGGGCGAGGGACTGCCGTCGAACCCGCCTACATCAGGCCCCGAGTACGGCACACCGCACAGTCCCAGACCGAGGACCAGCGACAGCGACGCCCGCAGACCAGGCCACCCCGTGGCCACATCCCCGGACCACGTGCCTCCATAGCGCTGCATTCCCGCCCACCCGGAGCGCGAGAAAAGGAACGGCCGCTCCTCGGGGTGCAGTTCTGCAAGACCCTCGTACCCGGCGCGCGTCATACCGAGGCCGTACACGTTGTGCGCCTCGCGATGGTCGCCGCCGCGGCCCTCCAGAGCGTGCCGTGCCGAGCGGGGCAGCGTCGGCTCCCCGAAAGCGGCGAAGGACACCGGCTCGTTCATGTCGTGCCAGAAACCCGCGAACCCCTGGGCGAGCCGCTCCTTGTAGAGACCGCCCCACCACGCCCGCACCCGCTCGTCCGTGAAGTCCGGGTACACCGCCTGCCCCGGCCAGACGACCCCGTGCACCGTCCGCCCCGCGGCATCCCGCACGAAGACGTCCGCCGCCCTGCCGCTGTCGTAGACCTCGTTGCCCGGCTCGGCCTTCACCGCCGGATCCACGATCGACACCAGACGCACGCCGTCCTTGAGCAGGTCGTCGGCCAGCTGCGGCAAGTGAGGGTAGGCCTCCTTGTCGACGGTGAACACCTGATGCGCTTCGTAGTGATCGATGTCCAGATGAACGGCGTCCAGCGGCAGCCCCCGCTCCTGGTAACCGGCGACGATCCGCCGCACCTCGCGCTCACTGCCGAATCCCCACCGCGCGTGGTGATGCCCGAGCGCCCACGCGGGAGGCAGCGCGGGCTGCCCGGTGAGCGAGGCCCAGGTGTGCAGCACGCGCGCGGGGGTGCCCACCATCACCCAGCACCGCAGCGGCCCGCCGGCCATGCGGACCTCGCACGAACCCGCCCTGTCGTGCCCCGACCCCGCGCCCTCCTCGCCCTCGCGCACATCCACGGTGCCGTCCCACGTGTTGTCGTGGAACACCAGATGACAGCCGACATCGGCCACGACGAGCTGCACGGGCATGGTGATGTACAAGGGGCCGTCACCAGGTCCGAACGAACCCCCTGGATCGGTGTTCCACAGCCGGTACCTGCCGTTCCGCAGCCGGGGCCCCCGCGCGCGACCGCCAAGGCCGAAGAACCGCGCGTCCGCCGCCACTTGCGAGCGCTGCAGCCAGCGCACGGCACCACCGCCCGACTCCCACCAGCGAGGCGGCAGATCACGGCGCAGCATCAGACCGCCGGGCGTCCGCAGTTCCACGGCGCCGAGCCGCGAGACGATCACCGTCGCCCGCTCCGACACCACCCGCCAGCCGCCCTCCTTGTCCGGCTCCAGGACCGCCCGGGGGTCAGCCTCGGGGCTCCCGCTGACGAGCGCGTACGAAGGATCGGGCTCCGCACCGTCCCAGCCCCAGAAGATCGCCCCGCCCGTCGTCACCCGCACCCGCAGCTCGGAACGGGCGAACCGCACCACCCCGCCTCCGGGCCCCGGCTCCACCCCCGTCACCGGACCGGGCACCCGCGCCCGCTCGACACCCCGGGGAGCGAGCCCGGCCGCGTCCACCCGCCGCCTACGCCAAGAGGACCGCACCGCACGCAACCCCTGCGCCGTACCGATCAAGCTGACCGCCTTCATCGAACGCACCAGGTCACGACCGTTCATGCTGCTCACCCTGCCACCGAAGACGCCGCGCGTGTGCATCGTTCAACTGCCGTTCACCTGGGGTGACGGCACATAGCCGCCGCGCCGACTGTGTGAGGCACACCCTGGTGTCGAAATCGATCACGTGGCATCGTCCCTGTCAGCCGTGTCGCGCGCACAACCAGCACGCGCGCACCACACACGCATACGACGCGTAGAGCCCGGGAGCCGATCCATGTCCTCAGCGAACCCCTCACCGCTCTGGCAGCCCGACCAGGAACGGATCGCCGCCGCGCAGATCACCCGGTTCCAGGCATGGGCCGCCGAACGCCACGGAGCGCCCGCCGACGGCGGCTACGCGGCGCTGCACCGCTGGTCCGTGGACGAACTGGACACGTTCTGGAAAGCGGTGACCGACTGGTTCGACGTGCGGTTCTCGACGCCCTACGCGCGCGTGCTCGGCGACCGCTCGATGCCGGGCGCCGAATGGTTTCCCGGGGCCACGCTCAACTACGCCGAGCACGCCCTGCGTGCCGCCGAGGACCCCGCGCGCACGAGCGACCCGGCTCTCCTCCACGTTGACGAGACCCATGAGCCCGCCGCCGTGACCTGGGGCGAGCTGCGCCGCCAGGTCGGTTCCCTGGCGGCGGAGCTGCGCACCCTGGGCGTGCGCCCCGGAGACCGCGTCAGCGGCTACGTCCCGAACATCCCGCAGGCCGTCGTCGCTCTCCTGGCCACCGCGGCGGTCGGCGCCGTCTGGACCTCCTGCGCCCCGGACTTCGGCGCACGCAGCGTCCTCGACCGCTTCCAGCAGGTCGAACCGGTCGTCCTGTTCACCGTCGACGGCTACCGATACGGCGGCAAGGAGCACGACCGCCGCGACGCCGTCGCCGAGCTGCGCCGCGAACTGCCCACCCTGCGCGCCGTCGTCCACATCCCGCTGCTCGGCACCGAGGCCCCCGAAGGCGCCCTGGAATGGGCCGCCCTCACTGCCTCGGACACGGCCCCCGTCTTCGAGCCGGTCCCGTTCGACCACCCCCTGTGGGTGCTCTACTCGTCGGGCACGACCGGCCTGCCCAAGGCCATCGTCCAGTCCCAGGGCGGCATCCTCGTCGAACACCTCAAGCAGCTCGGCCTGCACTGCGACCTGGGCCCCGACGACCGCTTCTTCTGGTACACGTCCACCGGCTGGATGATGTGGAACTTCCTCGTCTCCGGCCTGCTCACCGGCACCACGATCGTCCTGTACGACGGCAGCCCCGGCTATCCCGACACCGGCGCCCAGTGGCGCATCGCCGAACGCACCAAGGCCACCCTCTTCGGCACGTCGGCGGCGTACGTCATGGCCTGCCGCAAGGCGGGCGTGCACCCCGCCCGCGACTTCGACCTCTCCACCGTCCAGTGCGTCGCCACCACCGGCTCCCCGCTCCCGCCCGACGGATTCCGCTGGCTGCACGACGAGTTCGAGGACACCCCCGGCGGCCTGTGGATGGCCTCGGTCAGCGGCGGGACGGACGTCTGTTCCTGCTTCGCCGGAGCCGTACCGACCCTGCCCGTCCACATCGGCGAGCTCCAGGCCCCCGGCCTCGGCACCGACCTGCAGGCCTGGGACCCCCAGGGCAAGCCCGTCATCGACGAGGTCGGCGAACTCGTGGTCACCAACCCGATGCCCTCCATGCCGATCCACTTCTGGAACGACCCGGACGGCAGCCGCTACCACGACAGCTACTTCGACACCTATCCCGGCGTCTGGCGCCACGGCGACTGGATCACCGTGACCTCGCACGGATCGGTCGTCATCCACGGCCGCTCGGACTCCACGCTCAACCGCCAAGGCGTACGCATGGGTTCGGCCGACATCTACGAAGCCGTCGAACGCCTCCCGGAGATCCGCGAATCCCTCGTCATCGGAGTCGAACAGCCCGACGGCGGCTACTGGATGCCCCTCTTCATCCACCTCGCCCCCGGCGCCACCCTCGACGACGGCCTGCGAGACCGCATCAAGCAGACGATCCGCGCCCAGCTCTCCCCGCGCCACGTCCCCGACGAGGTCATCGAGGTCCCCGGCATCCCGCACACCCTCACCGGCAAGCGCATCGAGGTCCCGGTCAAGCGCCTGCTCCAAGGCACCGCCCTGGACAAGGCGGTCAACCCCGGCTCGGTGGACAACCTCGACCTCCTCCGCTTCTACGAGGAACTGGCCCGCAAACGCTCCTGACCTCCGGCCCAGCGGCCGTTGTCAGTGCTCGCAATTACTCTGAGTGAGCATTGACCGACGTACCGCAGGGGGAATCATGGCTCGCACTCAGCACACCACCATGCGACGCGCACTACGCCGCGAAGTCGCCGGCACCATCGGCCTGCTGGCCGACGAGGACGACTTCGCGGCCATGCGCCGCTACCGAACCTTCACCTTCGACGACCACACGACCTACCTCCGGCAAGCCGAAGGCCTCCTCAGGTCACTCGCATCCGACGGCGGCCACACCGCCATCGCCCTCTTCGACCCCGAGGAGTACGCGGAGTACTGCGCCGAGGCCGGCCTGGACCCCGACGCCCCGGCCAGCCGCACCCGCTTCACCGCCGAACTCGCCGCCACCGGGCCCACCGTGCCGTATGACGGCCAACCCCTGGCCGAGCTGCTCCCCGACCTCGTCGACGAAGCGGTCCGCCGGGCCACCTGGGAGTACGCGACGATGCTCCTGGCCCGCCTCGGCGCCTGCGCCGTCTGCGGCGAGGACATCGGCCGAGCCGCCTTCAACCGCGCATCGGACCTGCTCGTCCAGCTGCTCGACACCTCAAGTCCCGGCACCCGGCACCTCGTCTGCAGCGTGCCCGCCGCCCAGGAGACACTCCTCGCCGCACTGCACGCGGCACAGGACACCGAGGGCAACGCGGAACTCGACGAGACCGAAGCCCTGGAGTTCACCACGGTCCTCGCGGTCGGGATCGCCACGCACAGCGCCGCGGGCGTGGTGATGCGCACCACCGCGGACGGGAAACGCGACCGCGTCCAGGGCTGGCGCCTGCACGGCGAGCGACTGCTGCCCCTCACCGCCGCCGAGGTCTTCGACGCCTACTGCACCGACGCGGTGTCAGGTGACCTCGTCGCCCCGGAATCAGGCGTCGACTACTGCGCCGCACCGACCATCGGAGAGGACAATCCCGGAGGGGGACACCGCCACTGAACGCCGAGGGGCGCCCCACCCATGTCGGATGGAGCGCCCCTCACACACCTGGTTCCGGCTACTCGCCGGACAGAACCGCCTGCGCGGCCTTCCGGGCTTCCTCAGCGCTGTCCGCGGCCCGCGCGGCAGACGCAGCACGCTCGCACTGAGCAAGCGTGTACTTGCCCAGCGTCGCCCGCACGTAAGGAATGGACGCCGCACCCATCGAAAGCGACGTGACGCCGAGACCGGTCAGCACACACGCGAGCAGCGGGTCGGATGCCGCCTCGCCACACACACCACAGCTCTTGCCCTCGGCGCTTGCCGCCTCGGCGGACAGCGCGACCAGGTCGAGCAGCGCGGGCTGCCACGGGTCCTGGAGCCGAGAGACAGCGCCCACCTGACGGTCGGCCGCGAAGGCGTACTGCGCGAGGTCGTTGGTGCCGAGCGACAGGAACTCGACCTCCTGGAGGATCGAACGCGCCCGCAGAGCGGCCGACGGAATCTCCACCATGGCCCCGAACTTGGCCTGCAGCCCCGCCTCGCGGCACGCGTCGGCGAACGCCTTGGCGTCGATACGGTCGGCGACCATCGGCGCCATGACCTCGAGGTAGACCGGCAGCCCCTCAACAGCCTTGGCCAGCGCCGTCAGCTGCGTACGCAGCACATCCGGGTGCTCGAGCAGCGACCGCAGCCCGCGCACACCCAGCGCCGGGTTCGGCTCATCGCCGGGCGTCAGGAAGTCGAGCGGCTTGTCCGCACCGGCGTCGAGCACACGCACGACGACACGGCCCTCGGGAAAGGCCTCGAGCACCTTGCGGTACGCCTCGACCTGCTTCTCCTCCGACGGCGCCTTGGTGCTGTCGTCGAGGAAGAGGAACTCGGTCCGGAAGAGACCGACACCCTCGGCCCCCGCCTCAACGGCAGCCGGTACATCGGCCGGACCGCCGACGTTGGCCAGCAACGGCACCTTGTGCCCGTCGGACGTCGCACCGGGACCGGTCGACGCGGCGAGCGCGGCCCTGCGCTCGGCGGCCGAGGCCTCCAGCTGACTCCTCTTCTCCGCACTCGGCTCGACGAAGATCTCACCGGTGCTGCCGTCCACGGCGACAACCGTGCCCTCGGCCAGCTCACCCGCACCCGGCAGAGCGACGATCGCGGGCACACCGAGCGCCCGGGCGAGAATCGCGCTGTGGCTGGTCGGCCCGCCCTCCTCGGTGACGAAGCCGAGCACCAGCGCGGGGTCGAGCAGCGCCGTGTCCGCCGGCGCGAGGTCACGCGCGATCAGGACATAGGGCTCGTCACTGTCCGGCACACCCGGCATCGGAACGCCCAGCAGACGGGCGACGATACGATTCCGCACGTCATCGAGGTCGGCGACGCGACCGGCCATGTACTCGCCGGCGCCCGCGAGCAGCTCGCGGTAGTGGGAGAACGCGTCGTAGATGGCGCGCTCCGCCGAGCTGCCGACAGTGACGCGTCGGTCGACGTCAGCCATGAGCTCGGGGTCCTGGGCGATCATGGCCTGCGCCTCGAGCACGTGCTGTGCCTCGCCACCCGCCAGATGGCCACGCGCATTCAGGTCGGCGGCGACAGCTTCCACAGCCTGTCGAGCGCGCCCCTGTTCGCGCTCGGCTTCCTCCGCGGGAATCTGCTTGGCAGGCGGTTCCAGCACCGCCGTCCCCATGTGCCGAACCTCGCCGATCGCCACTCCGTGGCTCACGCCGACGCCTCGCAGCGTTGTCTCCATTTCACCCGTCTCCAATAGAGCGACGGGCCCAGCCGCCGCGGTGGATGTCCTACCTGCCGTCAGGGACGGCGATGACGTCACTTCCAGCTGAAGAGAGCGTCCCCAGCCTTAACGTCGCCATCCTCCACGAGGCCGGAGAGGGACTCGGCAGTGGCCTCGAGTGCCACGATCGGGCAGATCGGAGACTTGCCCGCCGCCTCGACGCCCGCGGGGTCCCAGCGCACGATGGACTGACCGCGCTGCACGGTGTCACCCTTGTTCACGAGCAGCTCGAAGCCCTCGCCGTTGAGCTGGACGGTGTCGATACCCAAGTGTGTAAGGACGCCGTGACCCTGGTCGTCCACGACGACGAAGGCATGAGGATGAAGCGAGACGACGATGCCGTCGACGGGGGCGACAGCCTCGGAGGGCTCGCGCGCGGGGTCGATGGCCGTGCCGGGCCCGACCATCGCGCCGGAGAACACGGGGTCCGGTACAGCAGAGAGCCCAATGGCGCGTCCGGCAAGCGGGGACGTCACGCTGGTCATGGCAAGCCTCCCAGGGGGTGGAGATACGTAGCCGCCGTCACTACCTGTCCTGGACGACGCACTGTTCAGAAGCGTAAGTCATAAAAAGTCCCGGTTCCGCGCGAGAGGTCCCGGATGACTGAGTAGGGGCACTGCACAAACGATTTGCGCCCGCCCCAACGGCCGATGTACAGTCGTAGTCCTGCCTGAGGCGAGCGACGCGGTCAAGCGTCCGGACTCGGCGGCATCTATCAAGTCAGATCCTAATCCCTGGGTCCGGTTCTGCGTGCTCGCAGACGAGTGGTCAGGGAGCCGAGAAAGTCCTGATAGAGTTTGGAACCGCCGGAAAGGGAAACGCGAAAGCCGAAAGGCCGGAGCGGGAACCGGAAAGGCGCCGAGGGAATCGGACACGAAAGAGTCTGATAGAGTCGGAAACGCGAGAACGAAGAACAAAAAGAAACACCGAAGGGAAGCGCCCGGAGGAAAGCCCGAGAGGGTGAGTACAAAGGAAGCGTCCGTTCCTTGAGAACTCAACAGCGTGCCAAAAGT